>NZ_LMMP01000035.1 GCF_001422815.1 Methylobacterium sp. Leaf91
CAGCCAGATCATCCATCCATCAGTGCCCAGAAGACACAACAGCCGCCCGCCGAACCGAAGTCCCCGCTGGCCGCCGCCGATGAACAGGGATATACGGACCACAGACGGACGCGTCAACACCTAAAACGACGTCCCGATGACAACAGTCGCAAAAACCCGAAGCGACGGCCTGCCGACCGAGCCTCGGTCAGATCCCCGCGTACCAGGGGAAGCCCAGTTCGGCGACCATGCTCCCCCTCCCCTTTCCGAAGCCATCGACGCGGTCCACGGCCTCGATCTGCGTCAGGTATTTCAAGCTCTTGTAGCCGAGCTGGCGTTCGACCCTCAGGCGCAGGGGAGCACCATGGGCGACGGGCAGATCCTGTCCGTTCATGCCGTAGGCGAGGATGGTCTGGGGATGCAGCGCATCGAACAAGTCGAAACTGTCCCACCAACCATCGACGCTGCGCATGACGATGAAGCGCGCCTCCGGCTTCAGGCCGACATGAGCGAGCAGGCCTGCGAGCGGCACTCCCGTCCACCCGGCAATGGCGGACCATCCCTGCTCGCAGCTGTGCAACGTGATCTGCGTTCGGGCCGGCATCGCCTTGAGGTCGGCTAGGGAAAACGCCCCCGGCCTTTCCACGAGACCGGTCACCGGCAGCTTCCAATCCGTGAAACCGAGGGACTTCGATGTCTTGTAGCCGGGAACGTCCGGATCGGTCGTGTTGATCGTCGGAAAGACGGCCGAGATCGCCTCGGGCCCGAACTCCCGGACGAGGGGCTGGCGCCGGAGAAGCCAACGCTGAACGGCGAAGGTCAGGCCGTTGCTCCAATCATAGGGCGTCGCCAGACGGCTCAACGCCGGCGCATCGCAACCGCCGAGGAAACCGGCCCCGACGAGACCAGCCGATCCCGTAAGAAGCCGACGCCGGGAAAGATCGGTCATCGTTCCGTCTCCCTGGGGATGGTGAAGCGCCCCGTGATCATCGAACGCATGAGATTGGCCGCGCCGCCGACGAAGACCTGCGCCACGTGAACGAGCAGGAACAGCACGAGCAGGCTGGCCACCAGGAAATGGATCGTCCGCGCGGATTGGCGGCCACCGAACAGGGTGAAGAGCTCGGGAAACGCCGTCGTGAAGCCCGGCGACATGGTGAGGCCAGTGAGCACCATGAGCGGAAACAGGATCAGGACAACGCCGAGATAAGCGAATTTCTGCAACGCGTTGTACCGGAGCGCCTCGTTGCCGCGCGCCTTCTCGAACCTGACGTGATCACTGATTTCCCGGGCGAGATGCCGGGCGGACAGTTGATCCCTGTTCGGTACCAAGTTCTTGCGAAGATGTCCGCTGGCCAGAACGAGGAGAAGATAGGCGAGCCCGTTGATCACCAGGATCCAGGCGGCGAGGAAGTGCAGGTTCCTGCCCCAGCCGGTCTGTTCGAGACTCACCGGTAGGGGAAGTTCGAGCCATGTCGGGGCGCCGTTGGCACCCGTCTCGCCCCAGAACAATCGTGGCAGAGCGAGGAGGATGGCGATTCCACTGATCAGCAGGACCAGAAAGGCCGCAGCATTCACCCAATGGGTCAATCGCAGCCAGACAGGGTGCCGGAATACGGTGCGGCGGGATTGTGGGCCCGCCTCCGTCGCCACCGCGTGAAGGTCAGGAGATGCGGGTGAGGACATCGAGCCGGTACCGATCGGTGCGATGACGATGAGTGACGTGGATCGACGAGTCGAGGATGTCGATGAGCTGGTCCGAAGCCGCGTCCCCCGTCTGCGGATAATGGGTCGGCCCGGTCCAATGGACCAGCGCGATGGTGCCTCCCGTGTCGAGCGTGCCGAGAATCCGCTCAGCCAGGCGGGGCATGTCGGCTGCGTCGAAAAAGTAGAGGACCTCGGATATCAGGATCAGGTCGAACCGGCCGGCAGGCCATTGGCCGGGAGAGTGCAACCGCTCAAAGCTCACATGCGGCGCCTCCCGACAGCGCTCGCGTGCCTGTTCGAGGGCCTTCTCCGCGGTATCGACACCGATGAGGGCGTCGCATCGGGCTGCCAACGCCTTGGTGAACACGCCGATCGAACAGCCGATCTCCAGCGCCGACGCGTAATGCGGCTTCGGCAACGCTTCCAGCGTCGCCGCATACTTGGCGGCCTCGTATTCGCTTGTGGCGAACTGCCAGGGATCGGGATCCTCGGCGTAGCGGTTGTCGAAATAATCGGGCGGCATCGTCTGCGAATGACGCGTCATGGCACATCTCCGGAATCACGCCAGAGATCTCCGGCGGACACGGTCTCACCAAGGACATAACGCGCGGCCGATGTCAGCGCGAAATCCGGTGCAGGCTGGCGAAGATAGGTGGCGAGATCGCGCGAGGCGCGTTCGAGGGGATGATCGCGAAGGAAACCCTGCAGCCCCACGGAGCGCTGGGCGAGCTGGAGAACGGAAAGCCCCGCTGTCTCGACGGCGGTTCGCGCCAGATGAACATAGGCCACGATCCGCTCGGGATGGAGATCGTCTTCGAAGACGATACGGGCGGCGCGCTCCACCCATAGGCGGGCTGTCTCGGTGGCGATCAGCCCCTCTCCCAGCCGCGCCGATTGATGGGGATCAGGTCCCCGGCCGGTCCGGCGGAGGTGATCGCGCCAAATGTCGATGACCGCCTCGATCCCACCGAGCTGGACGGCAGCGAAACGCCAGGCTCCACCGAAGAAATAAGGCTGTCGCGAGTAGGAATCGGGCTCGCCGAGCAGCTCACCCGATCCGATAGGGAGGCCGGTCAGATCGACCTTTCCCGTCGCCGAGGCACGCATGCCATGCGCCCGCCAATCGGACAGATCCGCCCGTGTCCCAGGCGTCAGTTCCGGTATCACCATGAAGGCGAGATCGCCGGGAACCGTGCGGGCGGTGACCAAGGGGCGGCTGACGAAACCGGCCCCGGATGCGAGGATCTTGCCGGCCCTCAAGCGATAACCGCCAGCCACTTCCTCGAGCTTCAGCCCGTCATCGAAGAGTTCGGTGTTCCAGACGCCGAAAAGATGCCCCTGCCGCGCGTCTTCGAACAGTCGCGCGCGCTGGGAACGGTCGCCGTAGCGCGCGACCAATTGGAGCGCGTTGACATGGCCCTCATAGATCCGGCCTAGGGCGAGGCTGCCGCTCCCGATGACGCGCAACACGCTACAGAGGTCGGCGGCCCCCGGTTCTTCGCCAAGCCCAGCGCCGTCCTCGTCCCGCGGGATCGGCGCGGCAAGCAGGCCGAGCGTGCGAAGATGCTCCACATCGGCCGCGGGAAACCCGCCATCGTGATCATGCTCGGCCGCCCGTGCAGCCGCTGCCCTGGCGGCAATCCTCGCCGCATTCGTGGGATCGAAAGTGGTGTGGGCGACCGGTGTCGGTTGGTCCACGCTGTTCATCCTCTCCACGCGGGCGTCGCATCCGTTATGATAAATATTTATGACATAGGAATAGCGTGACAGATATACTTCGTTCTGCCTTCCGCCGTGCGACACCCAGGCGCGGACATTCTACGATTTACCTTGGATTCTTAATCGGCCGATGACGGGCGATCTGACGCTCCACCGGGCCGCCAGACCGGCGGCAACGCTGGTCATGGGTGAACGACCGTAGGACGGGCTGGTTCGGCAGCGTCGCCTCCCATGACGTGCATCATCCTCGCAGGCAGGGATCCACAACTCCAAAAAAGCCGGTTTATCCCCATATCGGTTATAGGCGGCGGGTCCGAGATCGGGCAGCCTCCTCGCGGCTCTGTAATCGCCTTCGGCGCGGCTTTGCCGAGCATCATGTCGAGGCTTTTGCCTCACCCGTTCCAGGATCGGTCCCCATGGCGCGAAAGCGCGTTCCTTCCACCGTCGATCTCCTGATGGAAGCCGTCGCCCGCCTCGGCCTTCCGCCACGTTCCGTCGATATCGAGGGGCTGCGGCTCCAACTCGACCTTCCGGAATTCGGCGGTTACGTCGACGATGCGCGTGTGGGCAAGGCGCTACGGCGAATGAAGGCCGTGCATGCCTTCGCCAAGGCCGGAGCGGAAGCGGTCGCCAGAAGCGTGCCGGGGCTGAAGGTGACGATCGCCGCTAACGACACGCTGATATGGCGCGTGCGCGTGATGCTACCGCTCCTCGATGGCGGTCGCATGGACGTGCGGGTCGAGGTCCCGCTGGACGGCGTCGCCAGTGACATCGTCTCGGGCATGGCGGAGCGGAACGACCCGGCCTGGCGGATCGAGACGTTGCGAACGGCGGTCGCCGAGATCACCGCAAAGACGGGACGGACGCTCCGTCCCTCCCTCGAACGCCTCAGGGACGCCATCGCCGGGGATCTGCGAGAGGTCGGCGCCGACGCCGTCACCTATATCGACCATATGGACCGCTCGCTCCGCTCACGGGTGTTCCATGACGGACCGAATCTCGGCCGATCCATGAGCGATACGCTGGCTCCGGTGCGGAAACGCGCGAAGCTCGTCGCAAGGGAGGATTCGCGCTTGCGGCGCCTGCGCGACCAGGTTGGGTTCGGTGCGTATATCGAGAAGTTCACGGTCGCCCGACGCCTTGGCCGCCGCATCATCTTCCATATGGGGCCGACCAATTCCGGCAAGACCTACGCGGCCCTGCAACATTTGGCGGCGGCCCCGACCGGCACCTATCTGGCGCCGCTGCGCCTGCTCGCGCTCGAGAATTACGAGGGATTGGCCGAGCGCGGGCTGAAGGCCGGGATGGTGACCGGCGAAGAGGTTCTCGGCGAGGAGAGACCGACCCACACATCGCGGACCATCGAAACCGCCGACCTGACGCGGCCCATCGATGTCGCCGTGATCGATGAGATTCAGATGCTCTCCGACCCGGACCGGGGCTGGGCCTGGACCAATGCTCTGTTCGGCATCCCGGCGAAGACCGTCATCGTCTGCGGCTCGGACGATGCGCTCGCCGCTGTCCGGCGCGCGGCGGAGGCCGCCAACGAATCGCTCGAGGTCATCACCTTCGTTCGCAAGACACCCCTGGTTCTTATGGAGGAACCGGTTCCCCTGGAGAATGTGGAGCCGGGTGACGCCGTCGTCGCCTTCTCGCGTCGCGCCGTCCACGAGAATCGCGAAATCCTGGTCGCGGCCGGGCATAGCGTGGCGACGATCTACGGCGCCCTGTCTCCCGAGGTGCGGAGGGCGGAGGCCGCACGCTTCCGTACCGGTGAAGCCACCGTCCTGGTGACCACGGACGCGATCGGCATGGGCCTCAACCTCGGTCCCCTGAAACGCATCGTCTTTTCCGCCACAAGGAAATGGGACGGTGTCGGCGAGCGTGCACTGACAAACTCCGAGATTCGTCAAATTGCCGGTCGCGCCGGACGGTTCGGACATCAGGATGTCGGTTACGTCGCAGCCACCGATGCGGTCGGCATCGAACCGATCCGCGCGGCGCTGGCAGGTGCCCCCACGGCTCCCGCTGCCGATACGCGGTTCTTCGTGCGGCCAGACCTGATCGCGATTCGCTCCGTCGCCGAGGAGATGCGAACGCAAAGTCTCCGCGAGGTCATGACCCATTTCGCGCGCTCCACATTCTATGCCGGGTCGCCGTTCCAACCTTCGGCCCTCGACGAGATCCTCGATGTCGCGAAAGTCATCGATCGGGCCCACCTGCCGATCGAGGAAAAGTTCGCCTTTTCGGTTTGCCCGGTAAACCGCCGCGATGAAGTCGCCGTCGCCATGCTGGAGCGCTGGGCGCAGGCCCGGGCCACGCGCACGACCGTTCCGGCCCTGCGTGCCAATCTCAGTGGAGAGCTCGATTACCAGGAGCGAACCGTGCGGCTCGCCAGCGCCTATCTCTGGTTATCGCGGCGATTTCCGGAAACCTTCGACGATGACGAGCAGATCCGTGTCATGCGTGGTCGAGCCAATGCGGTCATCGAGAATCATCTGCGAGAAACGGCGACCCGCAAGGCCGAGCGCCGCCGTGCACGTCCAGGACAACGATGAGCCATCTCACTTACGCAATCGGCGACATCCACGGCTGCGCCGATGCGCTCGGTCGGCTCCTCGCAGAGATCGCACGTCACAGTTCGGGTCGCGAACGACGTCTCGTTTTTCTCGGTGACTATATCGACCGTGGCCCGGACAGCGCCGGCGTGCTGAGAATGCTTCAGGACATTGATCGCACGGAGATGGGGAAAGCGACATTTCTCATGGGCAATCATGAGCGGATGCTGCTCGACGCTTACGAGAAACCCTTTGGCGTGACTGCTTGGCTTGAGAACGGCGGCCGGAGCACGCTCGCGTCATTCGGCATCCGGGATCCGGAAGACCTCCCGCGTGACGCGCTCAATTGGATGTCTGCCCTTCCGACATCCCACGCGGACGCGCGCCGTTATTATGTCCATGCCGGCTTTCGTCCCGGTCGACAGGGCATCGACCCGGACGTGGAAGCCAGGCTCTGGATCCGGAAGCCGTTCCTCACCGAGGAATTCGACTTCGGCAAGCATGTCGTCCACGGACATACACCCCAAAAGAACGGGAGGCCGGACATCCATCCCTTCCGCACGAATATCGACACGGCCTGCGTTTTTGGATGTTCGCTGACGGCGGGGGTCTTCACAGCGGATGCCGGACCGGCGGTCGAGTTTCTTCAGGTCGGCATGAGGTCGTAAGCGATCGGGTTTTCGCTTTGGGTTGTGATGCGGTCTCGCTGATCTGTGCTGGGGAGAACTGCGTGCTCTGGACATGACGAAGCCCGCGGCGTTTATGGCGCTGCGGGCTGT
>NZ_LMMP01000036.1 GCF_001422815.1 Methylobacterium sp. Leaf91
AACAGAAACCGTACTTTGGAAGACCACTGGGATTCCTGCGTCACGCAGTCGGGAAGATATCGCGCTGATGGCCTGCATCGTGGCCTCTGGCGATGCCCCCGACTTCAAGTCGTTCACTCCTACCATGAGGAAAACGGCAGCCGGGCGCTCCTCAATGACACGATCCAGGCGACGTAATAAATCTCCGGCACCTTCACCGCCCACGCCGCGATTGCGCACATCAAGTGGGAAAAACCGACGCGCCCAGTTGCCTTGCTCGGTGAGCGAGTCGCCAAGCATGATGATCGCGCGGCCTCTATCAAATAGCTCCGGCCCAACTGCCCATATGATGCCTGCCACAGCAATCGCCGCGCTCGTGATCAGGAGCCATTGACCCAGAGCGAGACGAATCACGGTTGAACGACCGCCAATCTCGACTGCCTCACGTTCCGGCCCCATGCGAGAGCGGGTCGCTCGATCCACCGTGAAGCGACAGCCGCCATAGCGATACAAACCGGAACGGCGAGGACGACCCCCACGATGGGTTTAAGCCCGACTATCTCTGCCCCTAAAGCGAGGAAGCGCGCGAGTGGCAGATGGAGTAGGTAGATCGAATACGACCACGCGCCGAGCGCCACGAAAGAGCGGCTTTCGAGCCAGGGTGCGCGATCCGTAGCCGCGAGCAGAACCGCTGCAACGAACACAGCGGTAATTCCAAGGTAGATTGCCGGCGGGGTTCCACCGACGTGTCCGAATGCCGTGTAGAGGGTCGCAATCGCCAGCGTTACCCAAGAGACAGCGACGTCCCGGCCCCTCACAATTTGACAAATGGAAATCCCAGCTATGAAGAACTGCACATAGTCCGGCCGAAAGAGTTTCACGATCGGGTCCCAGTACCGAACGATAGTCCCCCACTCAATAAAATCATGCCCGACGCGCAACATCACGNAACTGCACATAGTCCGGCCGAAAGAGTTTCACGATCGGGTCCCAGTACCGAACGATAGTCCCCCACTCAATAAAATCATGCCCGACGCGCAACATCACGCACGCAGATAACCAAACCAGAGCAATTCGGGAAATGTACTCAAGGCGACCGAGCAATACGACGAAACCTATCGCGACATAGAACCATAATTCGTAGCCAAGCGTCCAATACGGCTCGACCGCATCTCGCACGCCAACGAAGCTCTGAAGCATCGTCACGTTAACGACGAAAGCGGTAAGTTTGAATTTTCCCAGGGCTAGAAGTGCAGCCGCAGCAGGTATCAAAGAAAACCAATATGCGGGGTACAGTCGCATAAAACGGCTAAAGGCGAACTGCCGAACTGACTGCCCTTTATCCAGCGAGAGGAGAATGACGAACCCGCTAATGATGAAAAATAGCTCGACACCCAGCTCACCGAGCTTGAAAACTCGGTCATGACGGGGTGTTCCAAACGCTACGCCCTCATAGTGATAGAGGACCACCGCCAGAGCAGCGAGCCCACGCAGGCCGTCAATCGCCGGCATTCGGTTTTGGTGCGCCATTCTGCCTCGCCGAGTTCTTTAACTCGGCACACATATCATATTGCGCTGCGAAGCAATCTACGCGCTGGCCGCCTGTCGCGCAGCCATCTCTTCCTCGGACGGTGGCCATGCCACTTCGCGGTCAATCGCGACCTCGGTCAGCATGTCGAGGGCGTCCCAATGCGTCTCGAACTCAGTGGCCTGTCGGATACGCTTCGGCAGCACGTACTTCCCGGCATACTGGCCGGCTTCGACCTTGCGCGGGTCTGCAGGGTCGAGGACTTTGGCGAAACGCTGCTATCAGCGGCGGTCTGGGTCCTCTGTTTCAGTTCTGGCGAAGCTGGCGGCCTTGTCCGTGAGGGGCATGGGCGGCGGTAGTACACGACGCCTCCACCCTAGAGCATCAAAAATCTAGATCTATCTGAGGAGCGGTTCCAGGCCCCCGGTGATCCCCGAAATGGAACGAGGCGGATATCCCATCCGCTTTGTGAGGGCTGAAAATCAACGTAGCGCGACGGCTTGGCGAATGGGGTGATCCCGCTACCCACGACGGCACCCGCGGTAACCGACCGAAGCCGTGCCCGATGCGGCTTAGCCGACGCGGATCAAGCGTGACCGCTACGCGTTAGCTGGCATGCATCGTTTCTTCGCTTTCGTCGCTTTGCTCGGTCTCGTCGGCATGGTCTCGCATAGTCATCACGGTCACCCGCGACATGTGAAACCAGTCACGTTGCTCGGTCCGGTCACCCGCTGATAGATGGCTGTTGTTCCATTCTGTCGTTAAGGGGCCGCTAACTAGGAGGGGGCACCTTGACGGCTCTCTCAGGGACAAACCATGCAACTCGCCTTAGTCCGACTATGGACTGTCCTGAAAGCCGCTCTGGCGATCAGTCTGCTTGCGGCCAGTTCCCTGTACTCGGCTAGCGTTGCTGACCGGCAAGGCCTCAACCCATTCGCCGCTGCCCTGACCGAACCGACGACGACGGAAGCGATCAGGCCCAAGCTCGCCCCGCGGCAGCGAACCCCAGTCTACCTGGACGGAAGACGACAGGATGGTGGCGTATCGATCGCGCATGACGGAGGCGCCTCGCGGTAGATCCTGACCAGCGGCGGCTCCTCACCATTCTCTATCGCGTACAGACGTTCCTCCTCGACATAAGCCCAGCTCTTCTCGTCTGAGTGCTCTGCTTCGAGGAACACGCCGGATCGGCAGCCCCAGCCGTGAGCCCGCGCTATCTGCGCCTGCTCGTAGCTCACCGAGTAGTACCCGAAGTCATGAGCCTCCCGATCGCGGCATAGGATCTTGCCGTCGTCGGTGACGATGTCGCCTGGCTTGGCACTGGCCGGAATGTCGATGGTCATTGGGTCGCTCCAGGAGCGGGATGAGGGACCGTTTCGATCGCGGCCTTGATCAGATCACGGAGAAGGTCCGGTGCCAACTCCGGATCGTCCTGTGGGATCTCTGCCTCTCTCGATGCTGAGGTGTGTCCGTCGTCAGATGATTTGGGACAGTCTGCGGTGTTCAGGAGCGGAGGTTCTGGTCCATCTGGGGTGAGAGGTTAGGCGGCCTGCGCGTGGTGGCGCAAGCGGCGATCCATCAGGGTCTGGCGCTTGATGCGTTCGCGCTCGGCCAGGATCCCTTCGCCGCGTCCAAAGTAGACGTCAGCGGGCGTGAGGTTGCTCAGGCTCTCATGGGCTCGGGCATGGTTGTAGTGTTCGACGAAGTCGGCAACCTGCGTCTCCAGCTCGCCGGGCAAGTAGGCGTGTTCGAGCAGGATGCGGTTCTTGAGCGTCTGATGCCAACGCTCGATCTTGCCCTGCGTTTGAGGATGGCATGGCGCACCGCGGATGTGGGTCATGCCCCGAATGCCGAGCCAGTCAGCCAGGTCGCTGGCGACGTAACTCGGCCCGTTGTCGGAGAGCAGGCGTGGCCGCTGCATCACCCGCGCCTGATCGAGTCCAGCCGCACCCAGCGCCAGGTCGAGCGTGGCGGTGACGTCGCTGGCCTGCATCGTCGTGCACAGCTTCCAGGCGACGATGTAGCGCGAGAAGTCGCTACGCGGTCCTTCGGTTCGTCTAATACGGTCGACAAGTAGTACCAGCCCCAGCCAACGACCTTCAGATAGGTGAAGTCCGTCTGCCAAAGCTGGTTGGGAGCGGTGGTCTTATCGTGGAACTCGTCGGCGGCCTTGATGACGATATAGGCCGGGCTGGTGATCAGGTCCTGAGCCTTGAGCAGCCGGTAGACGGTCGCTTCCGAGACGAAGTAGCCCCGCTCGTCGGTGAAGCGTACCGCCAGTTCACGCGGGCTGAGTTCAGGCTGCTCCAAGGCCAGGGCAACGATCTGCTCGCGGATCTCCGCAGGTAGGCGGTTCCAGACCCGGCTCGGCCGCGAGGGATGGTCGCTCAACGCCTCGGGGCCGCCGCGCTGGTAAGCGTCGTACCAGCGGTAAAACGTCGAGCGCGTGATGCCGAGCTTGTCCAGGGTGGCACGCACCGGCAGGTGGGATTGCTCGACGAGTCGGATGATCTCCAGCTTCTCGGGGGCCGGGTACCTCATGCCTCGTCGCCCCCAGCCCCGCTCATGCTTTTTTTAAGCAGACGGTTCTCCAGGACGAGATCAGCTACGACCTCCTTCAGCGCCCCCGTTTCGCGACGTAGATCCCGCACCTCATCCGTGGTGGCCGCACGAGCCGTATCGCCCGACAGGCGCTTCTTGCCAGCCTCCAGGAACTCCTTGGACCAGCCGTAGTACATCGAGGCGGCGATCCCCTCACGTCGGCATAACTCGGCGATGCTGTCCTCGCCACGCAAGCCTTCCAGAACCACGCGGATCTTCTCCTCGGACGAGAACTGCCGACGTGTGGCCCGACGGATGTCCTTGATCACCGCTTCTGCCGGCTTCTTGGCCGGTCCGGATGTCTGCTTCATCTTCGCTCCTCAGGGGCTACGATGAACCAGCCATCCTCCGTTCGTGAAGACCCTCAATCTGTCCCACAGGTGCTGACGTCGGACACGCAACTCTATCATCGATGCTGGATACGATGCCTATGATCCCACCTGACGGGGCACGGCTCTAGCTGAGCTTGAACTTGCTGCAGTCTCACGTTCTCAAAACAGGAGTTAGGTCGCATAACTACATAAACGGAACCGTCCCGCCCGATCTAGAGCCGCAACTTATTATGCCGTTTGTCAGTCAGATCACAAACTTGCGCCCGTTCTGCTAAAGCAGTCAAGTCACTTTTTATCGACTATATAATGAAAGCAGAGAAGTCAGAGTTGTGAGTTTGGATTTGAGTTACTAAGTCGCCGTATGAAATCTGGATATTTTGATAGTTTGTGCCTGTGTCGTCGTCAATGTTGCGGAATACAAAGCGGTCAGCGCCAACAAAGCTTACCGCGGCGCCATCGGATGTACCGTTATAATGAACTTTGATGCCCCCATCACTACGTAATGTGAACTCAAAATCCTGGGGCTGAAACGCAAGGTAGACAACATCAAGGTCAGGTTGCCCGTCCGTAGCGCCACCGAATTTGATGATACCATTGATGTCTGCTGATCCGCCATCTGCACCAGCTTTTTTACCAGCGTCGCCATTCCAACGAAAGATATCATTGCCAAGTCCAGTCTGAATAACTTGATCATTGTCTTTCTGAAGATCAAATAAGGTTACAACATCGTCGCCATCTGAACCTTTGAGCTTACCATTTTGGCTAATTAGTGGAGCCAGACCCGTCGGCGTTACGTCGGCGCTTGGCTTAGGATCTGGCAGGTATACAGGGAGCGGCTCTTGAGGTTGAAAGGCCATTTGTCAACTCCAGTGTTAAGGTTTAAAATCATTGCTCCCACAGAAAATATTGCGCAATATTGTAAAGCACAATGCGCCTTCCCATTAAGCTCTACTACTTTTGGGTGGCCTATGCAGGCTTCGAGCATATGCAAGGATCGTTGTGCGGCAGGAGGTTGGCGGCGTTTGCCGAAGGAATGCAGAAGGGCCTCTGAGTTATGAGTTATGCTTCGGCCTAGCGGCTCCCACATTGAGCGAGGACAGCCGGCACATTGCGGATCAGAATCGAAAGATCGCGAGAGTCGCTCCATCGAGCGGAGTAGTCGAGGTCCAATGCGACAAGCTCGGCATAAGAGCGGCTGCTGCGGCCGGACGCCTGCCACAGGCCAGTCACCTCAGGCGTAACGGAAAAGCAGGCGTCAAAGGCTGTGCCGTAGCGGGCAATCTCCACCTCGACGATGCATCAGGCGTTGACTTGGTTAACGAGAGGTTAGCGCGAGCCGTCAGCCCAGGTGACGGGTGAACCCGGCGAGGCGCGCTCCATGGCGTTGAGCAGGTCAACGAGGTCTTCAGCATCATCGCGAGGTAGCTCTACCTGCCGGACGCCCTTCCATAGGGCTGGCTCTCCGGTTGCCACGTTGAAGACCGTCCAACCGTCCCCTTCAGGACGCGTATCGTACTCAATGACAACGCCATCATCGTTCATGGCCTAGCCCTCCGAGTCGGAAGACCAGCATAGACCTGCGCCGTCTGTTGCCTACTCCCCCGCACCGGGCTTCTTGCGCACGCAGCGCTTGAGTTCGGCTTTCCGCAATGCCCCCCGCGTGGCATCAGCAGAGCCATGCTGAAAAAGCCTGTCCACTTCGCCTATTTGATCGCGGTCCGTCAGGCTGACGAAACCGATCGTGTCTATGCGATCCTGGCGAAGGCGGTGGAGGAAGCGATCCAACTCGCGGCCGAGCATGAGCCGACAGGGCCTGCACCTCGCCAAGTCGGCTTGTTAGGCGCTCCTGTTGCCAAGCGTATGGAACTCAAGGTCGGTGAGGCGCGGGTCGTTTGAACCCTTCCCCGCCCTGACGGCGGTCGGGTTTGAGAAGAAGCGCCGGACCCAACGCATGTCGGGCTCGGCTTTCACCTAGCTTCGATTGTTAGTCTGCGGTATAGATCTATTCGGCTTTTTTGAGCCAATGGCTACCAGCCATAAGATCCTCCTGTTGTTGGGCGCGATGAACGCCGGGTGGATTTGTCCTCAACGCCGTGCAGGGCGTTGAGGACCCTCACTTCTCACATGCCCATGTATCCATCAACGCGAAACAGGCTATTCGTGGCCAAAAATTTGACGTCCCTCCTTTTTCAGCAAATAGAAGTTTCTAATCTATTGTCGAAACAATGAGGACAAAAGACTTTTACCAAGACGCCTTTATTAAAAATAGGCATTAAGCACTCTAACATTATCTGCTAACAACCAAAATAACATTGCTGTTGAAGGAAAATCTCTTGTAAAAGCATTTAACAACTATAGCGCGTATCTTTCTGAAACAAATTTATCGACAACAAACGAAAAGACCCCGCGCCAGCTTTCGCCGGGCAGGGTCGGTCGTGCTTCCCAGATGCTGATTAACTAGTGGTGCGAGTCTAACACTTGGTGCCCGCGCTTTGCGGCCTGGATGATGCGATCTGGGTCGGCGGTCCAGACGAAGGGCTTCGGGTCGCCGTTGCT
>NZ_LMMP01000037.1 GCF_001422815.1 Methylobacterium sp. Leaf91
GAATCTTGGTGGTCAGGCCGCCGCGCGTCCTTCGAGAGCCTCAGGATGAGGCGACCCATGCAACGGGATCGGTCGTCTTCTTTTTTGGCGGTGGCCGCTCCCTATGAGAAGACCGCCGTCAGTTTCATCGGCGTCCTCTGCCTCGCCGCAGCCATCGACTGGCTCAAGCGATGACACGCCCTAACGGGCGCAGGCTAGTGCACTGACTCAGACGGATGGTTCAGGGGCACGATTAAGGGCGTTGAAGATTGCTGCGGCGGGTTTGGTCCAGACGAAGGGGCGGGCGCTGCGGTTGTGCTCGGCGATGTAGCGTTTGATGGCAGCCTGAAGATCGACGATGCCGGTGAAGGTGCCCCGTTGCAGGCGGCGGCGCGTGAGCGTGGAAAAGAAGCCTTCGACCGCGTTGAGCCATGAGGCCGAGGTCGGGGTGAAGTGGAAGGTCCAGCGCGGATGGCGGGCGAGCTAGGTGCGCACCTTCGGGTGCTTGTGGCTTCCGTAGTTGTCGAGCACCACGTGGATCACCTTGCCCGCAGGGACCGCGGCCTCGACGGCGTTGAGAAAGCGGATGAACTCACCGTGGCGATGGCGCTGCATGCAGCGGCCGAGCACCGTGCCTTCCAAGACGTCGAGGGCGGCAAACAAGGTCGTCGTACCGTGGCGGGTGTAGTCATGCGTCTGAGCGGCAGGATGTCCGGGACCGATGGGCCGATCGGGACGGGTTTGCTCCAGAGCCTGGATCTGGGACTCCTCATCCTGAGCCTGTCGAAGGATCGTCGATGGACAGCACGACGGCGTGGGCGGGCGGATCCATGTGGAGACCGACCACATCCTCCACCTTCTCGGCGAAGGCCCGGTCGTGCGAGCGCTTGAAGGTACGCAACCGATGCGGCTGCAGGCGGTGCTCTTGCCAGATCCGCTGCACGGAGCGGAGTGAGATGCCGGTCCGCGCAGCGACGGCGCGCCCGGTCCAGTGAGTGACTTCGTCCGGCGGTTCCGAACAGGTCAGCGCCAGCACCTTCGCCACTGTGCGCGTGGAATGCGGCGGGGTGCCGGGTGGACGGGTCTTATCGTGCAGCAGGCCCTCGACGCCCTCCTCGGCGAAGCGCTGCTGCCAGCGCCAAAAGGCGGGTCGGCTGACGCCAGCCTGCCGCGCCACGTCCTGCACGCTCAACCGTTCGGACGACAGCAGGACGATGCACGCCCGCAGGATGTGCTTGAGGGGGCGGGATCGATCTCCGGCGATCGCGGACAGCGCTGACTTCGTGACGTCGTCGAGGAGCACACAGACGGTCTGAGCCATCGCCCAGACTCGCATGCATCACGCCCTGCGTGAATCCTCTGACCGCGTCAGGGCACTAGGCCTGCGCCTTTGGCACATGGATGGAGATTCGTCGAGAGGTCGCCGTGATGCGCCAGATCGCCTCGCTTACACCCTCTAAGGTGCCCTTACCCCAAACGGTAGCAGAGCAACGCGCACCGACGGCGACCGTTGCGCGCGCCACCATGAAATGCGCGTAGCTCAGGTCACAATTGAGCCCGCCCCGGGCATTAGCTTGCGCCCGCAGACGTCGTAGCACCCGGTCGAATATGACAGCTTGCCGTCAGCGGCAGAACCAGCTTGAGTTTTGACCCTTACGGTTACGACTTGCCGCATTCAAATTAGTAAATCAGCTCTACTGGACACACGACAGCTAAACATTTGAATATAACTTTGTCTACAGGGAGAGTAACTGAGAGTCGATTTCGCACAGCAAATATTTTAACCCTAAGTTTGCCTGGGGTCAAGCGCGCATGCAAGATATAGTTTTTTGTTGATTTGATTTCCGAGCATCGTTAGATGTCAGCCTGAATCATCTATGCCATGGAATTTTGGATGCGTATTGTTACATTTGGCTCGTGCCTGAGCCGATCCACTGTAGCTCAGTTTATTCGCATGTATGGTGGAGAGCTTATTTCGAGCGTATACCACAATCGCTCAGACGCGTTTATGGGTAGATTCATTGATAAAGACTGGACGGAATATCCTTATGATGAATTCGTATCAATATTTAGACCCGCTAGTATTGAGGGCGTCTCGATCGAGAAGAACCCTTCCATCATTCTGAGAAACCAATATTTGCCCTGGATTGGATCGCACGGCCTAGACGAATACGTATCCTTTCTAGAAGCAGTTAAGTCTGAGCCAGATCTAATCGTCGTTGATAACCACGTCGATTTAGGCGCTCGACTGCTTGCCCGGAAAGGAGACGATAAGGCCGGGATTTTCTCGATGCTGGGCGGAACTCCGAAAAATTTGAATTGGGAGTTAAGAGAACGGCTGGCAATAAGAGAAAGCATACACTCGATGAAGCGCTTTTTATCTTGGATACATGAGAGCGCTCCGAAAGCAACTATCGTATTCATAAACTTCCCATATGTAACTTATGTAGACGCTCCGGAAAGGGTAAAACGCACTAAGAGTTTTGAGGCGGATTTTTCAAGCGATCATGCTGTAGTGGTGCCATGCCTTGATGTTCCAATGCACGAGCGTAGCCCAGATCCGCAACATTTTCGTTCCCCGATGTACGCGCGGTACGCCGGTATAATTATGCAAGAATTAGTAAGACAAGGCAAAGTAAAAATAGAAAAAGAACATCAAGATGCGAATGGAGTAGCGGACCTAAAGGCTTCACAACGTGTGATCTCACTCTATCGCAATGGCTGCATTGATGAACTGCTTGAATTAGCAGACAATATTGGTTTTAAAAACCTCAAACCTAACGCTTTATATTTTGTGGGCATCGCGCTGATGAATGTTCAAAATGACGCGAGGGCTTTTGACGTATTTAAGTATTTGTTGAGCTTTCCTAACGCAACTCAGCAGACACTCAAACGGGCGATCAATCTTGCGGCGAAACTCGGCTTGGAAGATGAAAGATTAGCACTAACAGATCGACTAAGACTTTCTTCGCATTGAACTTCAAAGAATATATGCAGACCGAGTTGCTAGTATTGGGATATCTCATAAATGGCAATACTATGAAAGTTAATTACCAGAAGTGCTTATTATGTGGGGTCGCAGGTTATGGCGCCCATTCGGTGGCTATCCAAGGCTAATACTCAACATCTATGCGTTTTACTGGAAACGCAGTCAATTGATCGATTACAGCGATGTCGAAACCACTGACACTAGAAGTCTGCATGGGCGAATGGTAAATACTTAGATGTTTGATCCCAGGGTTTGATGGTGCAATCTTCACGTCGGAGTGGGGAGACGCGCTATGGGCCAGGTTCTGCATGGAAGCGCCACGACGACGGAGCGGCTGTGATGAGGGTCAAGCGGGGATCGACTGCCAGGGCGTACGGCCGCGGACGATGGCGTTGAGCGTCACCAGGAGATTTCGCATTACGGCTACGAGCGCGACCTTCTTCGGCCGGCCTCGTTGGGTTAGCTGCTCGTAGAAGGGCCGAAAGGGAGATCCTCGCCGGATCGCGGTCAGAGCGGCCATGTACAGCACGCCCCGCACCGAGGTTCGTCCCCCCGCGATGGATCGTCGGCCTCGCATCAGGCCAGAGTCGCGGTTGATTGGCGCGATGCCGACGAGGGCCGCAATCTGGTGGCGCCTGATGGTGCCGAGCTCGGGCAACTGCGTCAGAAGCGTGCGTGCGGTGACGTCACCGATTCCGGGGACGGACTTGAGCCGTGCCTCGGTCTCGCACCAGACCGGAGAGGCCTTGATGGCTTGTCCAATGTCGCTGTCGAGTTCCGGTAGTTCTTTCTCCAGGAAGCCGATGTGTCGCACCAGCCGCCGGGTCAGCTGCTTGTCCGCGGCCTGATCGCGACGGTTGGTCTCCATGCAGATCATCCCTATGATCTGCCGCCGCCGGCTCATAAGCGCGGCGAAGTGCCGTCTCTCCGGCTCCAGCAAGGGCCTGGCCGGTGGTCTGATGCGTTCGGCGAAGAGGGCAATGACTTCGGCGTCGAGCGCGTCTGTCTTTGCCAATCGGCCCATCGCTCTGGTAAAGTCGCGGATCTGGCGCGGGTTGACGATACAGAGCGGCAGCCCGACAGCGGCCAGTGCTGCAGCCACGCTCGCCTCGAAGCCACCGGTAGCCTCCAGGAGGGTGAGGGCTACAGGTAAGCCGCTGAGCCGACGCGCGAGAGTATCCAGCTCTTTGGTGTTACGCAGGACATGGTATGCCTCGTCCGACGGTCTGAGGTGAATGACCCTGACCCAGCAAACTGGTCCGCGCTTAGCGCAAGTTTCTCGGGCATCCTGAACCCTGAAGGAGGGTGGATGCCATGCCTCGCAAACGCTTCACGAATGAACAGATCGCCTTCGCCCTGCGGCAGGCGGAGAACGGCGCCTCGGTGGACGAAGTCTGCCGGAAGATGGGCGTCTCTGAGCCGACCTTCTACCGCTGGAAGAAGCAATTCGTCGGCATGGGCGTGCCGGAGATCCGACGGCTCAAGCAGCTGGAGGACGAGAACGGTAAGCTCAAGCGGCTGGTCGCTGACCTGACGCTGGACCGCTCGATGCTGCAGGACGTGCTCAAACGAAAGTGGTGAGGCCCGCCGTTCGCCGTGAAGTCGCCGGTCACTTGCAGGTGACCTACGACATCAGCGAGCGTCGGGCCTGCCAGGCCACCGGCTTCGGCCGTTCGTCCCAGCGTTACAGGAAGCGAGCCGACCCGCAAGTCGCCCTGCGGATGCGGTTGAAGGAGCTGGCCGCCGCACGGGTCCGTTACGGCTATCGACGGCCGCACATCTTGCTGCGACGGGAGGGCTGGGAGGTGAACCACAAGCGCACCTACCGGATCTACCGAGACGAGGGGCTATCGATCCGGTCAAAGCTGCCTAAGCGCAAGCGGGCTTGGCGGTATCGTCAGGGTAGGCCAGGGATCGGTGAGCCCAACGAGGTCTGGGCGATGGACTTCGTATCCGACCGCATCTTCGACGGACGTCCATTCCGGATCTTGACCGTCGTTGATTGCCACACGCGAGAGGCGCTCTCACTCACACCGAGAGCCAACTTCCGCGCCTACCAAGTGACCGAGGCGCTCGACGCCTTGGTCAAGCTGAGGGGACGGCCCAAGAGCTTGCGGGTCGACAATGGGCCGGAGTTCGCCGGTCGCATGCTCGACCAGTGGGCCTACCTGAATGGGGTCGAGATCGACTTCTCACGACCGGGCAAGCCGACCGACAACGCCTACGTCGAGTCGTTCAACGGCCGCCTACAGGCGGAATGCCTGAATGCTTCGTGGTTCCTATCTCTGGCTGATGCCCGCGACCGCATCGAGGACTGGAGGTGCCACTACAACGAAGATCGACCCCACACGG
Source organism: Methylobacterium sp. Leaf91 (assembly GCF_001422815.1). GTDB lineage: Bacteria > Pseudomonadota > Alphaproteobacteria > Rhizobiales > Beijerinckiaceae > Methylobacterium. The sequence continues at coordinate 5,321 of NZ_LMMP01000037.1, forward strand.
CCCTGGGCGGCTTGACGCCCCGAGCCTTCGCCAACCAAGCTGTCACCGCCCGAGAACTTGCATAGGCCGTGGACCACAAACGGGGTCAGCTCCAACATGGCTCAAAGCCATACCTTAGGGAGGACCACTTTTCAGGGGGCAGGCCAAGGGTCTTTGCCCCGGCGATATCGGAGACGCCAGCGGCATCCTTGCAACGAAGAGGGGTCGGCTTGATGGACATACCGGGCGGTCCTTATGCGGTGGTGACAGGAAGGGCGTGGGCGACGCAGTCCCGATAGATCGGGTTGCCGCGCCGATTGAGCTTGCCGGTATCGGTGCGGAAGGTGGTTCGCGGGCCTGTGGTCGGTCCGCCGTTGTTGCCTAAGATGCCGTCGAGGCCGATCCGAAGACGTGGGTTTCCCCCGGTGGGAACCGCGCTGAGCTGGTATCTGACCACGCGCGTGCCTGGCGTGAACTGCGCCGAGCCCGGCACGATGGAAACGCTGTTCCCCGTCCCGTCGTCCGACCAGACCACGCCATCGTTGCCGGGGTCGGTGACGCGGCTTCGGTCGATGCC
>NZ_LMMP01000038.1 GCF_001422815.1 Methylobacterium sp. Leaf91
AGCAACGGCGACCCGAAGCCCTTCGTCTGGACCGCCGACCCAGATCGCATCATCCAGGCCGCAAAGCGCGGGCACCAAGTGTTAGACTCGCACCACTAGCGAACGTGTCCTCGCGCTGGAGCGCGTCTATGGGACGTTCACGCGCCGGCGCCGTAGCAAGGCCAATGGTCCATTTGGCCGGTTCATCGCCCAACAAATCGATGCGCGCCAAGACCGCATATTGGCACGAGCCTAGGCGGCAGCACCTTTGTGTCTCCGAGAATCCATGACTTCGACATGGGGATGGTTGGTGACGGTGGTTTCGGGCCTACCGGCGGTAGGGGACGGTGCGGCGGCGACGTAGTTCTTCAATGGCTTGGGCCAGCCTCTCCTTTGCGGCCTCGGCGCTCTGGGGACTGGTGATGACGGCGCCGGGTGGCTTCGGGCGCTCGGTCATTGCATCACCCTCAAGCACCCGGCGGTGTCGCACTGCATGTGCAGATGCTCGTTGAGACTGGCCCGTCCCCATTGGAGCGATCCCTTGCAATGCGGGCACTCGACGGTGCCGCTTGTCCCTGGCTCGGCCGAGATGGTCGCCATAATCGCGACGAGCGGGTTCGGCCTCCGCGGTAGGAGATGAGCCAACCCCTCGGCGAGCCCGTGAAGGGCAGCGGATGCGGCCTGCTGGCGTAGGTCTCGGTGATCGTCGCGAGCCTCGATGGTCACGGCGGCGATCATCGCCATCTCGCGGGCCTCTCGGACTCCTCGGGCGTAGGCGGCGGCTTCGGCTGGGGTCATTGGCGATTCCTTGATGGAGAGGACGCTGGTCGAAGGGCATCCCGCCCCGCAACAGCATCGGCCGGCGAGGTGGTGGGTCGGGCAAGGGATGGGCTGGGCCCAAATCATGAGCGCCACCCCGCGAGGCCGGACCATGCATCGGTGATGATGGTCTCGCGCTGATCGGCCTGTGGGTCCGCGCCCTTAAGGCACTTCACGACCTCGCCCTCGCCCTCGGTGCGGAGGCCGGCGGCGAACAGCATCGCGCGGGTCTCCGCTGCCCCCTGACGCGCGAACGCAGAACGGTCCACGTCGATGGAGCGACGCTTGCCGCCCATGTCCTGCACGACGATCCGCCCTCCCATGAGGCAGAGGCGACCGGGCTCTGCATAGGCGTGCCGATGCTCGCTACCCTTGCGCAGGCAGCCTCGTTGGCGTCACGCTAGCTCGGTGGGGCAGCAAGCTCCCGGACGCGGAGCGCAAAGCAGTCGGTTATCCCTGCTCCAATAAGTTTGTGAAGTTCGCTACGATTCCGGGCATCCGGCTGCCTTTTCGGGACGAGGCCATCAACTGAACATGGTAGCGGGCGCCGTCCGCGCCCTCGATTATTCGCTCGGAAGGCCGGCTTGTCGCCAGCACCGTTGGTATCTCGTTCGATAGCCACGTCAGGGGTATCGGCGACGAGAAGTTGCGCAGGGGCCGGCCGACGTCGCTAGGCTGCAGACCAAAGATCTGCGCCGCGGGGGCGGTGAACATGCGGATGTTGAGATCCGGCGTCAGGAGCACGCTGGCGACGTTCATGCCCTCGAACAGCGTGGACTGGTCGTCGCTCATCTGATCAATGGCCTCGATCTTGGACGTCAGCTCGGAATTCACCGTCTGAAGCTCCTCGTTCAGAGACTGCGTCTCCTCTTTCGAAGCCTCCAGCTCCTCATTGGCGGCCTGCATCTCCTCGTTGACGGAGTAGAGTTCCTCGTTCGAGGATTTGAGCTCCTCAAGGGAGGTTTCGTACTCCTCGATCACCCCCTGAAGCCGCTCGCGCGTCGCGTTCAGTTCGCGTTCCAGGCCTTGGAACGCCGTGTCCCGCTCATTCGTCTCCAGGGCCTGCAGCTCCTTCACGACGGGCGCAGTGGCTTCGTTGAATACGACCAGGAACAGTGGCTCGGTCGCGCCGGCCATGTTCAGCGGCTTGACGACTAGGGAGATCGACTGGAGACGGCCATCCGGTAGCTCGACGTCGATACAGTCGCGTACGACCCGGGTATTGCCCTCAATCGCCTCGCGCAGCGTTGTTCGGAGATCCAGCCGTAGGCCTTTGCGTGCCATCGCGGCGAGCTCCCGGGTCGGCTGGCCTGGTACAACCTCCAGATGATCGCCGATCCGCGACGAGTAATGCACGGCCTCGCCCGTCCGCGTCACGACCGCGTGCGGCGGCGTGAACTCGGACAACATCAACGTCTCGACCGTGTGCCGCAGGGCCGCGTGCGTTGTCACGTTGCGCCGGTACGGCTGGCCGGCACCCGCGAAGGCTGGCGTGTCCGGCCCGGACATTGGTGGCAACCGGGCCGGCGGGATCATTTCGCGGGCCTGGAAGATGCGGTTCCGCTTGTCGATCGTCTCGAACAAGTCTTCGAAGCGCGTCACGTTCTCGGCCATCCCGATAAACAGGTAGCCGCGCGGACGCAGGGCGTAGTGCAGCACCGGCAACAGCTGCTGCTGGGCTTCGACGCCGAGGTAGATCAGCAGGTTGCGGCAAGAGACAAGATCAATGCGAGAGAACGGCGGGTCTCGCAGCACGCTGTGTGGGGCGAAGGTGCACAGGTCGCGTACGGCTTTCCCGACCACCGCGCTGTCGCCGTCGACGACGAAGTGCCGCGCGATCCGTTCGGGCGAGACAGCGGACAGGTAGTTCTTCGGGTAAAGGCCGGTCCGGGCGACGGTAAGCGAGCGCTCGTCGATATCGGTGGCGAAGATCTGCACGCGCGGCGGATCCACCAGGGTAAGCATGTGCTCGCGCAAGAGGATGGCCAGGGAGTAGACCTCCTCGCCGGTCGAACAAGCCGGCACCCAGATCCGCACGACGTCGGTCGCTACGCGCTCGTCGAACAGCTTCGGGATGACGTCGGCGGCCAGGGCCTCGAAGGCGGCGGAGTCGCGGAAGAAGTTCGTCACACCGATCAGCAGATCCCGAAACAGCGCCCCGACCTCGGCCGGGTCGGCACGCAGTAGTCTGAGGTAGCCGCCCGGCCCAGTCGCGCCGACCACGCTGATGCGCCGCTGCAAGCGGCGCACGAAGGTGTTGGGTTTGTACCCCGAGAAATCATGACCGACCTGCGAGCGGAGAATGGCGAAAATCTTAGTGAGCAACTCGGCGTCGAGCTCCCGCACAACAGGGTCAGCCCGAGCATGCAGCGCGGCGGCGCTGTGCGCGGCGATCCGATCGCCCATCCTGTCGGCCGTCTCGCCGAAATCGACGAAGCCGGTCCGCAGCGCGCTGATCGGCATGTCGGGGGTATCAGGGCCGGAGCCATCCAGCGTCTGGGCCAGAGTCAGGCCGCCGCGCTCCTTGATCGCCTTGATGCCGATGGCGCCGTCGCCGTCGCCGCCGGACAGGATCACACCGACCGCGCGCTCGCCCTGGTCGAGGGCTAGAGCAGTTAGGAAGATATCGATTGGTTTGGTCTCGCGCTCCCCCGGCCCGAGCGGCCTCAACGTCAGTCTGCCGCCCGCGATGCTCATGACGAAACCAGCCGGCATGACGTAGACGCGGCCCTGTCGGACTGGCATGCCGTCGGTAGCGGCCTCGACCTCAAGCGGCGTGAAGCGAGACAGCACGTCTGGTAGCAAGCTCTTATGCGTCCGGCCGAGATGCGTGACGACTACGAAGGCTGCCCCGAGCGTTTCCGGCACCCCACGGAAAAAGCCTTGCATTGCTTCGATGCCGCCCGCGGACGCGCCGATGCCGACGATCGGAAAGTGGTCCTGGTCCATTACTGCCTTCTGGGCCTTCAGATTGATGCCGCGCCTTTCGTCGGGTCCCAGCATCATGCGTTCTTGCTCGATGTCGAGGACAGGCGCTCGAATCAGCCGTCGTTCGTCGCCTCGTGCACGATGTAGGCAAGGCAGCGGGCCCGAGCCTCGGGGCTTTTCAGCTGCACGAACAGACGCAGCAGCGCCATCATTTCGAGGAGCTGATCCGGGGTTGCCACAGGGATTTTAGTGTCCGGTGCTTCAGCCGGGTCGGCCGTCAGGAAGGTCGCGACTGGAACACCCAGCGTCCGGGCGATGCGATCTAGCATGCCGGGGCCGTCGTCCTGCGGATCGTCACCATTCGCCATGGCTTTTCGCCGATCCCTCTGACCCGTCGGTCAATGCACTGCAATCCCGGCCATGCGCGGTCCGATCCCGTCGGCAATGCGACGACCGACATGATGTAGCACGTGACCGAGGAGCAGACGGGTCTGGGTGTCAGGCTCGTTTTCAGCGGCCTCGTAGGCCTCGATGAGAGACATCACCAATTGGTTCGACGGGACGAGATTGTCATCCTTGCTGCATGCTAGTGGCCCTGCAGCGGTCTGCTCGCGTGAGCGCCGCACGAGATCGCGCGAGACCTGAAGCGTTTGCCGCGTCTCTTCGGCTGCCGCGCGCAACTCACGGGCAACTTCCAAGCACCGGTCTGCGTGTAGGCGGTGCGTCATGAGCACTCCGATGTCAGCTGCATGCCCGCACGTAGATAACTTGTGGGCGATTGCTACGATCGTGCACACAATTTTAAATCACGCAATCCGAAGATCGAGTTCGATCGCGATTGGGAGGATCGAACGTCAACATCCATTACAGGTCGGCTTTTCGCGCTTTTCAAATAGGGCGAGCCGACGCAAGTACCTGCGCTGAGTTCTCTGGTCATCATCCGATAACCTGCCGGGAAGCGGACCTTTCGGCCTTCTGCAAGGGGTCGGGAGCGGACGGTACCAATTGTCTGATTTGGTCGCTAGCTGCGCCGATCCTTAGGTGGTCGAGAGAAAGTCCTGGAAATTTGACGCTCGCGATGTCGCCGGCGAGCATTTTCGTCGGGAAGCCACGTCCGTACCCAGCATCTACACCTGTAGAGACCCAGCCACCTAGAGCGGTGTCCGATCGGCTTGAATCGACCGGGGTTTCGGGGGCGGCGCAGATGTGATTCGATGCGCGGCTTTCCGAGGAGGAGAGCCGGATGCCCTCAGCCCTGTCAGCGGATCTGCGTCAGCGTGTCGTAGTGGCGATCGAGGCAGGAGCCTCCCGCCGGGAAGCCGCCAGACGGTTCGAGGTCAGTCCCGCCAGCGCCGTGCGCTGGCACGAGGCCTTCGTGCGGGAAGGACGCACACGGGCCAAGCCGATGGGCGGCGATCAGCGCTCGCACGCCATCGAGGCCCAGGCTGGCCTGATCCGGCGGACCTATGAGGCCAAACCCGAACTGTTTCTGCGCGAGCTGCGCGCTCGACTGGCCGAACACGGCCTGCGGGTCGGGGCGAGCAGCCTGTCCCGCTTCTTCAAACGCCACGGCATCACGCGTAAAAAAACACCGGCCACGCCGCCGAGCAGGATCGGGAGGATGTGAAGGCGGCGCGCTTGGCCTGGTTCGAGGGTCAACTCGACCTCGATCCGGACAGGCTCGTGTTCCTGGACGAGACCGCGACCAACACGAAAATGGCGCGTCGCTACGGATGGGCTCCGCGTGGCGAACGCTGCCGGGTGGCCGTGCCGTTCGGACACTGGAAGACCGTCACGGTCACGGCGGGCCTGCGTGCCAGCGGCCTGACGGCGACCGCGCTCTTAGATGGACCCATGACCGGGGTCCGCTTCCGCCGCTATGTCGAGGAGACCTTGGTGCCGACTTTGAACCAGGGTGACACGGTCGTGCTCGACAACCTGCCCGCCCACAAGGTCAGCGGCATCCGCGAACGCATCGAGGCGGCCGGTGCCCGCCTGCTCTACCTGCCGGCTTACTCCCCAGACTTCAATCCGTGTATGGATGACTCCTGCGGGTCAAGGATGTCGGATCGGTTCGGGTGAACTGGTCGGTTGCGGCCATGTATACGGCGTCTGATCTGCAGCGGGAT
>NZ_LMMP01000039.1 GCF_001422815.1 Methylobacterium sp. Leaf91
TGGGACATGGACTGTCTCCCGGCCTCGAGGAATCGGTCGATTCATTCTTTCGGAGTAGGTAGTGTTAATCGGGCGTTCATCCGCCGCAAGTGTGGCAGATGCCAATTTGACCTACTTTTATTATTGCGCCGTACCTACGCGCCAAGAGTCCTGCTAACGCCTTCGGCAAAATACCAATTTATAATCGATTTCGGGACAACACGCGGTCGGCGCGCATCCCTTCGCCGGGGCAGGAGGTGGCGGCGCGCGTGGTGGCTCTGAAGCAAGGAGATCCGCTCGGCGGGACCACGCATTTAACGGCCGCCGCCATAAGCAAGGTCGCCGCTATCAGCATCTCGTCGGTGCAGCGGGTCTGGCGCGGGCATGGTCTGCAGCGGCATCGGGGGCGTACCTTCAAGCTTTCCACCGACTCGGCCTTCGTCGCCAAACTACGCGATGTCGTCGGGCTCTACGTCGACTCGCCCGCCCACGCCGTCGTGATGTCCATCGACGATCCTTCGACAGGCTCAGCAACCATTGAGAAGTGGCTCTGTCGTAGTCCACGGTGTCCCGCGCTGGAGGACGGCGTTGGCATAGGTGAGCAGTTTCCGGGCGCAGGCGGTCAGCGCCTTTTTGTGCGGCTTCCCGGCGGCGACCAGACGCTGGTAGAGTTCGCACAGCGCCACGTTCCAGCGGAAGCTGGCCGGCAGGGCTGCCACGTAGAGGGCACGCCGCACGCTGGCGCGTCCACCACTGATGCGGCGCAGGCCCTTGTGCGTGCCCGAGTCGTGATCGAACGGCGCGAGGCCTGCCAAGCAGGCGGCTTGCTCGCGTGAGAGCTGCCCCAGCTCCGGCATGTCGATCAGCAGGGTCAGGGCGGTGCGCCGGCCGATGCCCTGGCCGCTCTCGATCAAGGATAGTCGAGCGGCCAGTGCGGGCGCGGCATCGACCTCGGCCACGAGCCGCTTCGTCTCGGCCTTGAGGAGGCGCTGCAGCCGCTCGATCTCGCGGGTCTGCGCCTTGCGGAGCCGCACGTCGTGGAAGCTCTCCCGTCGCGTCTTGGCCCGCACGATGTCGGCTTCGATCTGCTCGATCCGGCGCAGGGCTTCGCCCAACAGGTCGAGATGGGGGTCGAACCCCGCCCGACGGGCTGTGAGACCTGCGACACACTCGGCGATCAGGCCGGCATCGAGCCGGTCGTTCTTGGCGCGTCGCCGCTTGTACTGGGCGAACGCCCGGACCTGCCGGGGCTGGAGCAGGACCACATGCAAGCCCGCCGCACACAGAGCGGCCAAGACCGTCCGCTCGTAGCCGCCCGACGCCTCGATCCCGACCGTTGAAACCCGGTGTTGCGTCAGGAAGGCCAGGAGATCGCCGATGGCCAGCGCGCGTAGTGTCGACCTGCACGGTCTCGCCGCCGGGGCGAAGGGCGACGTCGAGCTTGGCTTTGCCGGTGTCTATCCCGGCAATGATCGTGGCATCGTCTGTCATCTTCGTCGATCCTGCCTCGTCTACGAACCTTGGCTGTTCAGGCAACCATCCGGATCTGATGAAGGGGGCCGTCCGCGATCCTGCTGAGCCTCATCCCCGAACGGGATCCGATGAGGTCGATCCGACGGACGGCCGCCCGGTCCTGGATGGCCATCCAGGACCGGGCATCGCTCACGCGACGCCAGCAGATTAGCAAAAACGCCTAAAACGAGGATGAGGAGAGCCAGGCGTTCACCCACACGCAGGAGGCGCTGCCGATGAAGCCGGGCCAACCGACGACACATACGTACGACTACAAGCAATACGGTACGACGACCCTGTTTGCCGACCTAAACGTCCTGGAGGGCAAGGTGATCAGCCGCCGCATGCAACGCCGCCGAAACCAGAAACTCATCCGCTTCCTCAACACGGTCCAGGCTGCAGTTCCGGCGGGCAAAATCGTCCACGCGATCATGACAACTACGCCGTTCACAAACACCCGAAGGTCCGTGCCTGGCTCGAGCGCCACCCGCGGCTTCACCTTTCACTTCAGCCGACTTCAGCCTCGTGGTTCAACGCCGTAGAGGGCTTCTTCGCCAAGCTCGCAAAACGCCGGCTCCGACGCGGCGTGTTTGAATCGTGGCCTGCTCCCAACGCCCCACCAAAGTCTAACCGAGGCTGGAAGCTCTGCTTGTAGCCGATCCTCTATAAGGCCTACAACGCCATCGCGCGTATGTTCGGCCGAATCAAGGACTTCCGTCGCATCGCTACACGTAAGGATAGGTTCGCAACCCACTATCTTTCAGTCGACTGCATCGCTGCAACCGTCATTCTTGATTATGGGTCAAAACCCTAGTCAGCGATCGTGAGATCTGCTATTAGCTGCATGACTTATATATGACGAATATGGCCCCTAAAGAGGTTTGTAAAATCATGGACATGACAGCAAATAAAATAGTCAATGTGGGCAATATAGAAATAGGAAATACACTACCACTGGTGCTAGTTGCAGGCCCCTGCCAGATGGAAAGCCGTAACCATGCGCTTGATTCTGCCAATTACTTGAAGGAAATTGCAGAGAAGCTTGAAATCAAGATAATTTTTAAAACTTCTTTTGACAAAGCAAACCGTACAAGTGGTGACGCTGGCCGTGGGATAGGCCTGAAGGCTTCAATACCAATTTTCTCAGAAATCAAAGAACGTTTCGGGCTTACGACTATCACCGACGTTCACGATGTAAATCAATGCAGCGAAATAGGTAGGGTCGTAGATATCTTACAAATACCGGCCTTTTTGTGTAGACAGACGGATTTGTTAATTGCTGCTGCTAGAACAGGAAAAGTAGTTAATGTTAAAAAAGGACAGTTCCTCGCCCCCTGGGATATGATCAATGTAGTCAATAAGATTACGTCTGAAGGCAATGCGAATGTCCTCCTAACAGAACGCGGTACATCGTTTGGATACAATACACTTGTCTCTGATATGCGTGCTCTTCCTGAGATGGCGAAGACCGGTGCGCCTGTGATCTTTGATGCAACTCACTCCGTACAGCAACCGGGCGGTCGAGGCAAGTCTAGCGGTGGCCAACGCGAATTCGTGTCAGTGCTCGCGCGAGCTGCCGTTGCCGTTGGTGTCGCAGGCGTGTTTATAGAAACGCATGAAGATCCAGATAATGCTCCATCGGATGGACCCAATATGATTTCACACAAGCACCTCCCAATCCTTGTAGAGCAGCTGCTATCTATCGACCGTGTAGTAAAATCTTCATTGTGCAAATAAGTGCTTCGATCAATGTAACCTAAGGACCTTAAATGGAACTAGTGCAAATATTTTCCTTTTCTAGTCAAAGTGCTATAGCGGATGCAGAAGAGATCCGTCTCATGGCGGAGTCCGCGGGATGTAGCGCTAGCGTGATTTGTTATTTCGATGATCATAAGTCTCATACTGTAAATGGGAGTAGAATAGACACGCTTTGCAAGGATATTGGTTCCGCGCCATATTTATCCTCTGCCGATTTTTTCAATGCCTATGGCTTTGTTTTAAATATAGCGGACCTAATGGTACATAACGTATGTGCTGATATTAATAATCTGCCTCATCTAGCGGATAACTCAGTTTTTTCAGGGCATCTTCGGGGAATATATAGACTAATTCATGAGAAAATTTGTACGATAGAGCCGCGTCTAGTTGTCGTGCCTCATGGAGCTGAGGTTATTTCAAGGATTACAGCATTAGTATGCTATAAAACCAGCACACCATATGTTTTTTCAGAGAGTGGATTCTTTAGTGATTATATTTTTCTTGACCTTATGGCTCCTCACTTCTTTCGTGGTGAAACCGGCGTAGACAGAGCTTGGAATAATTGTTTTGGCGATGTCGAAAACAACGCTATTCGCGTCGGTAATGGTTTCATTGATCGATGGCTAGCCCGAGAGGAGTCTAAATACATTCAAGGTCAATCACCCGGGGAGTTAGCAAAACTCGACAAGTGGCTAAAACTTGATGCTCGCCCTATAGTTTTTCTTGCTGGACAACTTGCCAACGACGCCAATGTAGTTGCTTCTCTAGGTAGTTATTCATCTTACCGGGAAGTTTTGCGTGCTGCAATTGCATCAATACAGTCAGAATGGAGAATAATTTATAAACTTCATCCATTTGATGACGATAGTGGCGCCGTATTTGAGTGCGATGATAATATTTTCGTCTGTAAGCATACCAGTATTTTCCATTTGATCAAAATAGCTAATATCACAGCAACGCACTCTTCGAATGTTGGTCTGGAAGCTCTTATTATGCAGAAGCCTGTCATAACTTGGGGGAGCCCGCTTTACTCGGGTAAGAATGTTAGCATAGATTTGTATGATCCTACGTTACTTGGAGGTGCTTTAGATAAAGCGGTTCCTCCTAGTGCATCGCGGGTTGCGGCATTGGTCGGCCTTATAATAACTACGTCATTAATTCGCAAAGGTAATGGTCGGGAGTTTCGTGCTCGCTTGGAAAAGGCCGAGTCCATTGCTGCTACAGACAGATTGGAGCACTATGGTATTTGGTATAAAAATCTAATTAAAAGCCTGAACAATTACCTATTTTCTATCAGAATTGGAGAAACTATACCTAGTTTAACTCGTCTACAACTTTTACTAGACTTGAAATCGACTGGTTCATCAAGTCTTATTTGTGACGAGATCCATAAGCAAACTCTGAAGCCCGCGGAGTACCTCTTTGATATCTATTTCGACTCCCCTGAAATCAGAAATAGAGCAATAGCGGAGTTTCAGCGTCGCGCAGTCAGCATATCGCTTGCTGATGGGCGTTTCGCGGAAGAGATTGAAGCGTATTGCCAGGATGGACAAGACTTTTTACTGTGGATTGACACTGGGCAGTTTTGTTCCTCGAATAATCTGTTGGATATACAAGTCAAAACCTATGATGCAGCTTTAAAGGTAGCCCAAAGCGTTAAGTGTACATACGGGGCCGACCTTATTGCTGTCGACAAAAAGGAGGCATATCTAGCTCACTTTAGTCTAAGAGAAAGTGCGCATACCGAGATTACATATAGCGGAGGGTGCTCTAGTCGCGCCGCTATAATATATAAAAATATATTGCTTCCGTGGCAAATATTCCATGTAAACGCTAACCGCCGATTATCCGAAACACATACGTTGATCGGTCTAGATATAGCGGGGCACATTATTTATGGGCCGAATTGCGATGTGCCGGGTGGAGAATGGATAGCGAATTTTGACCTAAGTTTGATCGGTGATGATTTCAATTTAGATTCGCCGGATTTCATTTACAAATCAGTGATAACGGTTGATGTTTACTGCCCAAAACTTGATCTTATTTTAGTAAGCGAGTCGTATGGGCGGGAATTAGCTTCTGTTTCTTTGCCATTTTCTATAAACTCAAGATGCGCTCTGGAGTTCAGAGTTTTTTCTCATGGAGTTTGTTATGGATCATTACGTTTCGGAGGTGTCATACTCGTCGATTCCTCGAAGTTAAAAGAGCCGTTCACCGGACAGGCACTAAATCTGATAAGCACTTGGTCGGCAATGGAATGACGAACTGAAGCCATAGGCAGCGACGTTAGGTAGCTAATTTCAGCATTTCATGGGGCGGGTTTTTTTGTGCTATCGCTTCGCACGGCTTTCATTGCTTTGTAGAGGGCTCGATAAGAACTGAAGCGGCGTAGGGCCGTGAGGCGGCGCGCGAAGTTGTTGACGCTGGTTTAGGTCGTAGACTCATAAGATTGGAGCCAGATGCGGATGGCTGCGAGTTTGATGCTGGCGAGATAGTTGGCCGGGTCCTTGTCGTAGCGGGTGGCTACT
>NZ_LMMP01000040.1 GCF_001422815.1 Methylobacterium sp. Leaf91
GGCACGGTTCTCGGCCTGGGCCTTCTGGCTCGGATCACCCGTGAACAGGGCGCGGATCGCGGCGACGGCGGCGTCCTTGGCGGCCTGCGGGTCCTGGCCGGCGGCCTGGTTGCGGACGCTCTGCTCGATGCCGTCGAGCGGGTTGGTGATCTTCGACAGCGACGGAGCAGCGGCCTGGGCCGCGGTCTGCACGGTGCCGCCGACCAGCGAGCCGGCTCCGCCCAGCGTGCTGGTCACGCCGGAGAAGGCCCCGCCGATGAGGCCGCCCGCAGCGGAGGTGAGAAGATACAGGACGACGAGGGTGGTTACCGCCCAGGAGACGAGGCCGTGCAGGCCGGCCGCGCCCGTGACAGGCTTGCCCGACAGGCGCCCGGCGATGAAGCCGCCCGCCAGGGCGGCCACGATGCCCGAGACGATGAACCAGATGCCGGCGCTGAGCGACAGGGTCGATGTTGAGGATGACCTGGGTCACCAGGGCGGTGACGGCGCCGGCGAAGATCGCGCCCCACGACACCTGGTTCAGCAGGACGGTGCGGGTGTCGGCGGCGGCGATCGGCGATGCCGGAATGTTGGAGGAAGAAGACACGTGACAAGGCTCCAAGGTCGTCGGCAAACCGAAGGATTCGGTCGTCCGAGCGGGGAAGGACGAAGGGGAAAGTCTAGGGATGGCGGGAACTTAGTTGCGCCCGTGGACGAGGAGGCCGATTCCGTAGCCGAGGAGGCCGGCGGCCAGCAGGGCGGCGACGGGATGTTCGGCAACCCGATAGGTCATCTCCCGACCAACCCGGCGCAGGTGATTGCCAAGGTTGTGGTAGGCATCTTCGGCGTCATCGTAGACCTCGCGTCCGGCATTGCGCACGGAGCGTTCGGCACGCTCATAGGTTTCGCCAGCGGCGTCCTGAGACTCACGCACACGGGCCTTGATCTCACGTCCGTCTGGACCGGCAACGTCGTCGATGGCGTTGCGGGTGGCACTGGAAGCCTCGACGATCGCGTCTTTGGCTTGGCCGTAAAGGTTCTCGGCCTTGCCTTGGACTTCGCGTGCACGGCCCTCGACGGAATTTCGGCTCGAACCGGTCAGATCGCCGACAGCCCCCTGGATCTTCCCACCGAGTTCCTCGGCGACTCCAGTGATCCGATAGGTATCGACCATGGTATTCCCCCTGTTTACGAACTCATTCGATAGGATCGCGCTGGTTTTACCCAGAATACGCCAGACCGAAGATTTCGCTTCGGACAACCATCCAGATCAGATAAGTTTCCGCTGATTTTTCCATTAGACGCTGATCTTTACGTCAACCAATATTTCGATGACGACGTATTTGATCGAGGCCTTTGTCATCTGCGCCTCTGCTGCGGATTTAGTCTCGTTCAGATATCCATTGGATGTTCTTGGCGCGCACACCTGCATGCCTTGCAGTTCGACATCTCAACTGGCGCGCATCACCCGCCAATCAATGGTTAATTTGTACTGGTAGAGGGATTTTATTTAACCGGTTGATCCGGCTGGAAACCCATTGTTCCGTCCCCAGACGATGGCTTCCGAGCGCTTGTGCACGCCGAGCTTGCGGTAGAGGGCGGCGGCGTGGTTGCGTACGGTGTTTCGGGACAGGGTCAGGCGCTTGGCGATGGCATCGTCACCGAGCCCGGAGCAGATGAGATCGAGGATCTGCCGCTCGCGCACCGTCATGTTCGGTGCGATCGCATCCATGTGATCGCCTCCCGGCCCGCGCAGGTTGGCGAGTTTGTCGATGAGCCCGCGACTGAACCAGGACGTATCGGCCATGACGGTCTCGATGGCCTCGAACAGGTCGCGCTCACCGCGCTTGCGCTCCGTGATGTCCTGCAGGACGAGCAGTGCGTAGACATCGTCCCCGATCTCGACCCGTTCGGCCGAGACCAGGCAATCGAGGCTGGTTCCGTCCTGGTGGCAGAGGCAGACTTCAAGGCCGATGACGTAGCCGGTCAGAGCCACCGCGTTCTCGAATTTCTCGCGGGCCGCCTCGTGAACCCAGAGCCCGAGTTCCGCGGGCGAACGCCCGGCGACCGTATCGCTGGCATGGCCGAAGACCCGGCTGAAGGCCTCGTTCACCCCCGTGATCGTGAAACCGTCCGCCCGTGCCAGCACGGTTGGCACGGGGGTCAGGCGGAATGCCTTGGCGAAACGCTCCTCGCTCTGGCGTAAAGCCATCTCGGCCTTCCGGCGCAATTCGAGGTCGGCGAAGGTGAAGAGCATGCAGGCTTCTTCGCCGAGCTCCATGGGCTGGCCAGCGACGATGACGTGACGCTCGCCCCCGTCGGGCAGATCGAGACAGGCCTCCATCTGCGGGATGGTGCCCCCCTCGTTCAGGCGCGAGATGGCCAGGTCCCGGTTGCGGGCGCCCGCCAGCACATCGACCTCGTAGACGCTGCGGCCGATGACGGCATCCCGGGTGTAGCCCGTCATCTCGAGGAACCCGAGATTGACCTTCACGTGGCGCAGGTCGGAGAGCCGACAGATCACGGCCGGGGCCGGATTCGCGTTGAAGGTCTTCTCGAAGCGATCCTCGGCCTCGAACTGGTCCGAGACGTCCTTCAGGATGAGTGCGAGGCAACTCGGATTGCCCTCCCGATCCGTGGCCACGAGACTGCGAAGGGAATGGACGAAGGTCACGTCCGGCTTGTCGGTCCGGGTCACCTCGACGATCACGTCGTGGAACGTCTCGCCGGATACGACGCGCTCGATCGGATATTGATTGGGGGTGCGATTGTTGCGGTAGCGCAAGGCGAAACGCTCGCGATAGGCATCGACCGTTTCCCCGAGCACGTCCATGGATTCCACGCCATGCATCGCCAGGGCAGCCTCGTTGGCATAGGCGATGGTCTGGTCCGGCTCGACCAGGATCACCCCCTCGCTGAGGCCGGCGATGATCTGCCGGAGTTCGTACCTGTCGACGCCAAGTGTCACCGTCGCTCCCACCGCTCCCCGATCCGGGCCACAGCCCAGCCTTCAACAGATGCATGCGTAAGCAGTTCCAGGGTAAAGCGTCGAAACACTGGTATATCTCGCTGAACTCAGCCCTCTTGATTTCGGTGCGCCCATTCATGATGACGATTGGCGAACTTAAATATTCATTATCTGATGAAACAGGACCCGTTCTTTACCTTGATAAGTTACGCCCTGAACATCGAGACAAATAAATTTACAAATAAAGAGTCGACCTAAAAAGAAACCGACGAAACAACGCGCCCTATTCACTCATCGCTGGAGAGTTTTTGGTGTGGGCACGCGGAGGCAAGAGGCGGAAAGTCCCGCGTTCCAACGGGGGTCGCGTCGTCACGGAGCGAGCCTGTGCGCCCCCGGCCCGCGACCATCGCTGCCCCTGACGTAACCGGGAGCGCGTGATCGCCGAAATCCGTCTCAGAGCCGCCGTCGAACCTGAGTTGCGATAAGGGGACCGTTCCACATGAGCACGCTTGCCCGCCCTCCAGCCGTCGCGGCGGAATGCCGTTGCCGCGATTTCGATGGCGGAGGACGGTGTGGCCAAGTCCCCGGCAGCGAATTAGAGTCTTGGCGATGAGCCTGGCGCAGGCGGCATATTCGAGCCGCTTCCCCGTCCTACCGGCTCGGTCCGAAGCCCCCGGAAGCATCGCGTCCATGCCCGCCCGATCGACGCCATCGTCCGGCGAGGCGTCACTCGCAACTGCGATGCAGGCGGCTCAGAACGGCGATGCCGTCGCCTATCGCCAACTTCTGCGAGACTGCGTGCCCGTCATCTCCGCGATGGCGAGGGCCAAGGGCGTGCAGGGGCCGAGCCTTGACGATGTGGTCCAGGACACTCTGCTGACGATCCACCGGGCGCGGGCCAGCTACGACCCGTCCAGGCCCTTTCTCCCGTGGCTCCGCGCGATCGCCCATCGGCGCGCCATCGACGCCATGCGGTACGACAGCCGTCGGCCACGAGAGGTCCACGATCCGATCGCCTACGAGACACGCGCCGATGATGGGCCCCCGCCCGGGCACGATCTTGAAATCCGAGCCCGGTGTCGGGCCGTGACCGAGGCCGTCGCCCATCTTCCCCCGGGGCAGCGCGAGGCGATCGAACACATCGCCCTGCGCGAGTTATCCCTCGAAGAGGCGTCCGTTCTCACCGGGCGGACCAAGACGGCGCTGAAAGTCAATTTCCATCGGGCACTGAAAGCCCTGCGTGCCGCTCTCTCATCCAGCAAGGAGGGCTCGGATGTCTGATCCCGCCAGCCACGAACGTCTCGTCGAGGAGCTGGCCCGGTCGCTCGCGCCGGTCCGCCCCCTGCCGGGGCCGGGATGGCGGGCCGTCGCCTGGTTCTCCGCCGTGCTCGCCCTGGCCATCCTCCTGCTGCCCCTGTCCGACGCCGCCAGCCTGCAACTGCGCCTCGGCGTTCCGGATCTTCGCTATGCCGCGCTCGGGGCAATATTGACCAGCATGGCCGCAGCCTTCGCGGCCTTCCAGAGCAGCGTGCCGGGCCGCAGCCGGGCCTGGGCTCTTCTACCGATTCCGCCTCTGGTTGTGTGGCTCGGCGTCAGCGGGCTCGGTTGCCTGCGGGCCTGGCTCGCTCCGGCTTCGAACCTCGCCGAAACTGGAGAGATGCGCGGCTGCTTCGTCTTCCTGATGGGCGTCTCTCTGCCGCTCTCAATCCTGCTCGTCACGATGTTGCGCCGGGCCTGCCCGTTGAACCCGAGCCTCACGGCGGCTCTCGGAGGCTTGGCCGTCGCGGCAGCAGCAGCGGCGCTTCTGGTACCGTTCCATCCCCACGACGCCACCGCGACGGATCTGGCGGTGCACCTCGTGGCCGTTTTCATCGTGGTCGGCCTCAACGGACTCCTCGGCGGGCGCATAATCGAAGGCGCGCCCCGCCGACGCCCGGCCGCCACGGCGTCGCAGGCCGATCCGTAGGCGGGCAGGGGCGGCGCGTCCGAGCGAGCGGGGCCCCGCGGCGGCCGGTGAGATGGCCTAGATCATGCCGCGCTAACGTCCTTCGTCCGGCCCTTCCGTCCGCCGACGACACGCATGACCGTGCCATCTCCCTCGGCGCATATCTTCACGCCGACCGACGGTCTCGTCGTTCCCATCTTAAACGAGGAGGCCGTGCGGCCGGTGCCGTCGTTCGAGGATGGGACACCCGACCCGACGCGGGCCGTCTGCGTCTCCCTTCACGTTCCCATCGCCGAACGTTCCGGCGAGGATGACTCCGGAATGTCGGAGCGCGGATCGGTCGGCGGCCGCTCGGCGCGCAGTTCCCCGCTTGCGGAACGGTATGACTCCGCATCCGAGGTGGAGGCCGGACAGCGAATGGACGACCAAGCCGCAGGCTCGATTCGGCCTCCACAGTCATCATCCCTTGATCATCTGACGCCAAGCCTCTATCCGGGCGGCGTCTTTCGCCCGGCTCGACACCTCGAGCGCCGCCCTGGGCGACCGCTCATGTGACTTTAGTCTTAGGAATGTGACGATGGCCAAAGAGAAATTTGCCCGCACCAAGCCGCACTGCAACATTGGCACGATTGGTCACGTCGACCACGGCAAGACGTCGCTGACGGCTGCGATCACGAAGGTCCTGGCGGAGTCGGGTGGCGCGACGTTCACGGCCTACGACCAGATCGACAAGGCCCC
>NZ_LMMP01000041.1 GCF_001422815.1 Methylobacterium sp. Leaf91
CGCCATTCGAGAGGCTTTCTCTGCCTTCCGGCCGAACGAGTGCCGCAACTATCTCACCGCCGCTGGATACGATGCCTATGATCCAAGCTGAGCGGGCACAACTCTAGCAGCACTCTGTTTGCTGCCGCCAAGGAGATCGTCAGCGGTAGGGCGCAGGAGCCAGAACCTACAGCACGAAGTCTGAGGTATGCAGGGCATCGAGCAGGTCCTTAAGCATGATCTGGAAATCCGCCCGGCCGTTGCCATCTACATCGGCCTCTATGAGGGTTGAACCACTCGATTGCAGGGCGCGCACCTCGCCCGCATGTTTGGTGAAGGTCCCCCCACCGATGAACGCGAATTCCTGATCAGTGGACAAACCCTGCAGGGCTGAGAAGTCGAGGTGATCAAGGCCTACGGTGAAATCGCTGATCTGATCACGCGTCGCGCTACCCACTGTGCTGTCGGCCAGGGTTTTGAAGGTGAAGGTGTCAACTCCGTCGCCACCCGTGAGCACATCGCGGCCTGGGCCCCCAATCAAGATATCGTTGCCGCCTTCCCCGCTTAGGTGGTTGGCCGCCGCGTTACCAACGATATTGTTGGCCAAGCTCTGACCAGTTCCTGAGATGGAGGCCGTCCCGGTCAGCGTGAGGTTCTCGATGTTGTTGGCGAGTGTATAACTTACACTCGCAGCGACAGTGTCCCTTCCTCCATCGCTGAGTTCGACAACCTTATCGCCGAGATTGTCGATCACGTAGAGATCGTTGCCGGCACCACCGTAGAGCGTGTCTGTGCCACCCTTGCCATTAAGCAAGTCGTCGCCGTTTCCGCCCCTCAACACGTTGCCTTCTGTGTTTCCCTTCCCGCTGAAGTTGTCCGATCCCATGTAGGTCAAATGGTTCTCATAGCTGGTGAGGGTATAGGTGTTCGATACGGTTTTCACGGTGCGCACACCGTCACTGGGACTGACCAGCTCAACCAACTGTACGATGAGCGGATGGTCGGTTACCTTAAGGGACACTGACGAGATGTTGTGCAACGTCTGGATCGCTTTGGTACCCAAAAGCGGATCGAACACCTGCACGGTTGCAAAGACCTGCTTGAAATCGACCGTCGCCCGGGTTTCCTGCGCGGAGATCGCCTTATCGGCGACCTCGTCCCATATATCGGGCTCGGCCCACACCACGATCTGGAAAGAGCCATCGGCTTTTTGGGTGAGGTAGCTGTGTCCGTTGGTGACCGGAAGGCCCGTCACCGTGTAATTCAGACTACTGGTTTGAAAATTCTCGGCGTTCGGTGTGCTGTCGTGCAGGATCGCCGTCAGATTGTGTATGGCCGTCGCGGCGGGCTTCGGCGCATAGGTGGCCGTGAAGAGGCCGAACTGGTTTTCCTGATCTGCGCCGCTTCCGGTCGTCGGTGAATTCAGGAGCTGGTACAAGTACGTCGCACGGGACCCCAGATCGGCGGCGTCCATGTAGGCGTTCAGAACGAGCTTGGCCTGCGTCTTAAGGTCGACGCCCTCCCAGCCACCTTTCGTGTCCGCGTTTAGGGCATTGTGGTAGCCCATCTCGGTGATCGCGAAGGGTTTGCCCGGGTCGACCGCGTCCTGGGCATTCTTATTCATGGCGATGGTAGCGCGAGGCTGGTCCCCCTTTTTCGGGTAGGGATGCGTGTTGTTCCAGTCCGATGCGGAGGTATGCACGGGGTAATCCGTGAACCCCAGAACCGGAATATCCTTCAGCAATGGATCGGCATTGACTGCCGCGTAGAGAGCCTTCTGGTAAGATTGCGCTGCGGCTGTCCCGGTCAGGCCTTTGTAGATGACGGGGTAATTGTTGACTTCGTTCGGCCCTTCGATCGCCGTGATAGCGCCTGGGTTGGCGGCCAGGAAACTGTGCAGATTCTTGACGACGGTCGCCGGATCCTCCTTGGCGAGGGCGTGGAAGACGAACTTCACCCCGGCATCGGCCGCTTGCGCCAGATGGAGTTGTCCCACCCGCGCGTAGCTTGGGTTCGGCGCCCGGTCGCGCACGTGATCGATACCAAGATAATCGAGAGCTTCCAGCACCTCGGCGATCGGTGCATAGACGCCATCGGTGAAGTTGATGTGGGTTGCGACCCCGAAAGTATCGATCAGCTTGTTCGAGCGAACGGCGGTTTCAACACGCATATGAGGTTCTCAAGTTACATATTTGAATTGTGAATAGTCAATTACAATATATTTTATTTATGTTCAACATTAACCATATGAAATAGGTTTGGTATATTGCAATAACCGGATTTCTATAGATGATAAATAACAATTTACTATCAAATGATAACAAAAATATTCACTGTGTCAATATCAAATGCTTCACTGTCTTAGATCGGACAATTGGCAGCTACGAGGTGAAGTTGGTGCGAAAACGGTTCGGGCGCTCGGCCCCACATAGGACAGGAAGGAAAGGTTTAGCTGGTAGCGATACAGCTTGCTGTAGCGACGGGCACGTACGTCGACGAGATCCCCTCACATGATCGGCGCACCAACCTTTCCCGACCTCTCAGCAGTCATCGCTGATGAGAGCCTCTACGTTCGCCGTATCGTTCGCGACATGCTACAGCGGGCCGGCCTCCGGCGGATACAGGAGGCTGTCGACGGGGCAGAAACGCTTGGCTGTA
Source organism: Methylobacterium sp. Leaf91 (assembly GCF_001422815.1). Classification (GTDB taxonomy): domain Bacteria; phylum Pseudomonadota; class Alphaproteobacteria; order Rhizobiales; family Beijerinckiaceae; genus Methylobacterium. Next base: position 2,638 of record NZ_LMMP01000041.1, read on the forward strand.
TTGCCGAGGTTCGCCCGGATTTGGTGATCCTGGACTGGGATCTGGCCATTCTCTCGGGCGAGGAGGTCATTCGCCTTGTCCGAAATGTTGAGACTTCTCCAGCTCCTAGCGTGCCGCTCGTCCTGATGATGTCTCAGCCACAAAAGCATACCGTTGAGCGCGCTGTCCGCCTCGGCGTCAACGAGGTTATCGCCAAGCCCTTCTCGCCCAAGACACTATGGTCCCGACTTGACGAGGTGATTAATCGACCGAGGCCGTATCTGACTGCCAAAGGCATGCTGCGACCCAGTACTAGGCAACTCGTGGGAGCAACCGCTGCTAGGTAGGCTCTGCTGCACGGCCTACGGCAGCACGCGGATGGCCTACTCGGATTGGTCAGGCGAGTGGCGTAGCGGGCGCGGAGCCATACGGCTCAATAACAGGGAACTTATGCGAACGGCCCTCCATTACGGGACCAGGTGAAAACATGCGATACTGTGCGGATGACACCAGTCAGCATCTGCGTTCGCGCGATCGACACCGCCTCCGAGATCACCGACTCCACGTTGGTCGAGAAAGTTGAGGCTGCGATCGATGCGCTGGAGGCGTCATGCTCCACGCCGAGCGAACGGGTCCTCGCGCTGGAGCGTGCCTATGAGACGTTCGTGCATCGGCGCCGTAGCAAGACCAACGCTCCGTTTGGCCGTCAACTCGGCCGAAGCGATGGACGTGTCGTAGGGAACGCCAGCAGATGCATAAGCGGCGGCGGCCCCGACCAGGGCCTTGCCAGTGGTGCCGTACTTCGGTCCCTCGATTAGGAAGCGGTCGACGGCTGGCTGTGTTTCCTCCTTCGTCTTCTCGGTGGTCTTCGCCAGTTCGATCTGAGCGGCTTCCAGCGTGCGGAAGCGGTTTAGCGAGGTCACGACAGCGCCGAGGGTCGCGACGAGGTTCAACCCACCTCCGCTGCCGCCCGTCTCAGCCGCTCTCGCGGCCACAACTTGGCCTCGTTCAGCTTCGGCTGGGCGAGGTCTTTTCATGTCTGGCGGACCGTGGCATGTATGGGCTTCCTAGTGGTTGAGCCCTGACGGTTGAGTCCGCGTAGGGTTTTGGTTTGTGGCCCATCCTGCGAGTCTGGCGGGATGCGCAGTGGCATCTCTTTCACGC
>NZ_LMMP01000042.1 GCF_001422815.1 Methylobacterium sp. Leaf91
AGTGTGAAGTTGCTGCTCGCGTAGATCCTGTCGGTTCCGCTACTGGCCGCCTCGTGCACGACATCGCCCAACTGATCGACGTAGTAGATGTCGTTCCCCGACCCTCCGGAGAGGGCATCCGCACCGCCAAGACCGTCGAGGACGTCGTTGCCGAGGGCCGAAGTGATCGTGTTCGCCAGATTGGTTCCCGTGAGCCGGTCGGCGTAGTCGCTGCCGAAGAGGTTCTCGAAGCCGTGGATCTGGTCGCCTTGCGCATGGCCGCCGCTGGCAGTCAAGGTGAGAAGATTGACCGTGACGCCGGCATTGGAACGCGCGTAGCTCAGGGTATCGATGCCGCCCCCGCCTTCCAGGTTGTCGCCAGCTCCTCCGCCCTCGATCATGTTGGCGAGGTTATCGCCGGTGATCCGGTCCGCGAGCGCGGAACCGACCACGTTCTCGACATTGACGGTCACATCCCGTTCGGCGTCGCCCCCCGATGCCTCGTCGGGCAATAAGCGCCCGCTGCGGACCTGCATATTGATCCTCACGCCCGCCGCGGAGGCGCTGTAATCCACCGTATCGATGCCGTCGCCGCCATCCACCGCATCGCGGCCCGCTCCCGGAGTGAGCCAGTCGTCACCGGCGCCCCCCTTGAGAAAATCCTTGCCGGCTCCGCCGCGGAGTTTGTCGGAACCCTCGCCGCCGTCCAGCACGTCATCGCCGCGACCGCCGTTCAGCGTATCGTTCCCGTCCTCCCCGTAGAGGTAATCGTCCCTCGTATCGGGGCCTGAACTCAGCGTATCGTTTCCACCCTCGCCGTGGAGGGCGTCGCTGCCTCCCGTTCCGCCGTTCAGAATGTCGTTCCCGGCACCGCCATAGAGCGTATTGTCGCCCGACGTTCCGATGATACGGTTGTCGAGATCGTTGCCAACGAGGACGAGGGCGACGCCCGCCGCCACGCCCGCTCCGGTGAAATCGCGGTTTGCCTCGCCGGCGGCCAAGCTCCGCTGCTCCGACACTTTGAACGTGTCCCAGTGGCCATGCGCGATGCCGGAATTCCGGGCGATCAGGTCCGAGAAATGCTGCGCGTTGATATCGTTGACGAGCATCGTGCCGTCGAGTTGTTCCAGGTAGTAGAAGCGGTCGCCTTCCTGCAGTCGGTCCAGCTGCTCTTGGAATATCCACGTGAAGGTGGAGCCCATCTGGCTGCCACCGCTGGGCGCTTCGGCAAGACCACCGATCCACAGGTCGACGTCATTCACATGGCTGATGCCGGTGCCATTGATCTTGCCGTTGGCCGGATCGATCACGTCCTCGCCATAGACGGCCTTGAACTGAGCCAGAAGCTCGGCTCTTTGCGCGGCGTTGCCGCGAAGGTGGGCCCCAAATTCGTTCCAGTTCTGGTAGGCCGCAAGGCTTGGCACGCCCGGCCCCCCTGCATAATCGGACGCTTGGCCGAGAGCGTCGAGACTTGTGCCCGCACTGCTCACTTCGGCCCTGAACTCGTTCAGCGAAGAGAGCCCGAGTTCGCGCCCGCGCATGATGTTGGCCGCGCCGAGATCGAGCGGAAGCCCGAGAAGCTGGCTGCGGACGGCCTCGACCAGCTTCTCGTCGATCTGGTCGTGTGCCACTTGCATCGTCCCGGCCAGGAACGCCGCCGTTCCTCCCGTCACGCCCGGGTGAGCCGAATCCTCGCCGGCGAACATGGCCGGGTTCAGGAAGGCCTGGATGAGGGGAATGTCCTTCAGTTCTCCGTTGGCATCGACGTAGGGAATCGTTTCGTTGATCATCGAGTGACCGACGCGATACATTGCACCAGCGAACTCCTCGGAGATCGCGGCGTTGACGTTCGCGCGATAGCCACTGAATCCGTGGTCACCGGCACCGGGAATCTCACCCGACATCGCGGTAGCGAACTCGTCGAAGACGATCCTCTGATATTCCGCCGAGGTGATGACCTTCGCGGCTTGGAAGACCTCCTCCGTGCTCCATTCGGGGTGAAGAGCGCGGATCTGGTCGGCCTGATAATTATGCTCCCGATGAAAGACGGTATGCACGGAGGTCAGCGCGACGTTCTCGTTCGCCCGGTGATCACCGGCGATGTAGTAGGACAGCAGCGTTTCCAAGCTGAAGTTCGGATCGGGCTGACCATCACGGCCGAGCGGGGACGTGTCGAAATCGTTTTTGTCGCCGAGCAGGATCGTGTGCTTGCCGTCGCCGATATCGGCGAAGTCGACGAAATTGGCCGCGTTCTTCAGGTAGGTCCAGGCGGCGTAGTCTCCCCCCGATGCGCTCGCCAGATCGATGGCATGGGCCATATTGGCATCGCTGACTCCGTTGTTGAGCAGGACGTCCTTGTAGGTCGCGAGGGTCCCGCGGGCGACGCCGTCCGGGCCGACCTCCTCCACGCCGTCGAGGAGATGATGCGTTTTGACGAGATGGCCGCCCGCATCGCGGATGACCGCGCCGTTGGCATCTCTCGCGGTTTCGCGAAGCAGCCAGGTCATGCCGGGTTCCGACCCGTAGGTCTGATTCTGGTCCACGAAGGGCGAGACCTTGTTCAGATGGTCGGTTCCATTCACGTTATCCAGGACGGCGTTGCCGTCCGTGTCGATCGTGTATCGGGCCGCGCGGCCGCCGATGAGGAACTGCAGCTGGGGCGGAACACCCTGGGCGATGATGTTGTCCGTCGTGTCGATGGTCAGGCCGGGATTGGCGGCCGCGATCTGCGCGAGCTTCGCGTCGACGCCGCTCATATCGACGAATTGCGATCCGCCGCCACGGTCGTAGAAATCGAGGCCGTGATCGAAGAACTGACCGAACGACATCAAGAGGAGATTGGTGCCGTAGCTATTCGGCGTCTCGACGGATTGACCGTTCTGATCGATGGATTCGGAGACGACGTTGCTGATGACCCGCTCGTTGGGGAGCAGAGCGCCGCTGGCTCCGATCACCCGAACGCCGTTGATGCTCCCCGGCTCATAATGAGCAGCCGTCAGGCGAACGAAGGGCTGGTCGGCGTTGCCCCAAGAGGGGTGCGCGAGGTTGTTGCCCTCGCCGTTGATCGCCCTGAAATCACCGTCGTCGAACAAAGTGTCGAGAAAGGCCAGATCTTGCGATCGAAGCGAAATCGTCATTGGAACACTCCGTATCTATTGAGTAAACGGGGGTGTTCGCCGACTTTCATCGGCGTTCATCGGTCTAAACAAGCGGCCGATATTGGTCGTGTGCGCGGCGGGTTCGACCGGCTGCGGCTACAGAAGGTGGAAGTCGGTCTGTGTGACGGTGTTGGCATTGACGCGGAGGAGCAGGATCGTGTCGGCCCCGATCACGACGGTGGTGTTGGCACCGGACTGATTGATCGAGACCTCGCTGGCGAAGTCGGCTGCCGTGATGCCGAGACCCGACAGGTCCATGACGTCCTGGCCACC
>NZ_LMMP01000043.1 GCF_001422815.1 Methylobacterium sp. Leaf91
GCCATCGCCACACGCTACGAAAAGACAGCCGCCAGCTTCATGGGCATCCTCTACCTCGCCGCCGCACTCGATTGGCTCAAGCGATGACACGCCCTAAGAGCCAGCCCAGGTCCGTTCCGAAAATACCGCTGCAAGCCAGCGAATAACTGGGTCGGGCGCAACTCCATCGAACAGCTTGGCCTAGGTGAAAGTCCGGTCTTGTGGCTACGGCCTCTAAAAGCGGATGGGCAAAAATCCACCCGATCTAGTCGTAGTTCTTTGTCCCCGAGGTCGCCCGAAAGCGGACCTTCCCGAGGTCTGCAACAGGTGGTTTTCAGTCTTCCTGCTCAGTGACAGACGCTTAGCGAAGCGGACGTGCCTTTCCGCCTAGGGTGCTACAATTGGCGACGTGCATGGCCTCCAGCGCCTGGAACCCGCGTCCTCCAGAATGCTGGTCGTCACCCATCACGATGATGGGTTTCATCGTCGATAATGAGAGCATGAGGCGTATCGCCCGAAATAAGATCTTTACCGACCTTAAGCTCTCATTGAGCGCAAGGATGCGATCAATCTCACATTACATCCAAAATAACCGCCGGGCGTACCTTTGAGCGGGACCAAGGGCCCCCATTATAACTTCCACCGACGTACGATCAGGATAACAAAAAGCTGCCCGGACCGTGCCCGGACAGCCTTGCTTCGCTCTAAATTCGGAACCTACTTTGGCATCAGGACCGTGTCGACGACGTGGATCACGCCGTTCGACTGCATCACGTCGGCGATAGTGACGGTCGACTTGCCGCCCTTGCCGTCGACGAGCTCAATCTTACCGCCCTTCTCCTCAGCAGTCAGGCTACCGCCCTCGACCGTCTTCAGCATGGCCTTGCCACCACCGGCCTTAATCGCCTTCTGGAGATCGGCCGCCGTCATGGTGCCGGACACCACATGGTAGGTCAGGATCTTGGTCAGCGTCGCCTTGCTCTCAGGCTTCACCAAGGTGTCGACGGTGCCGGCTGGAAGCTTGGCGAAGGCGGCGTTGGTCGGCGCGAACACCGTGAACGGGCCCTTCCCGGAGAGCGTCTCGACGAGGCCGGCGGCCTTCACAGCGGCAACCAGGGTAGTGTGGTCTTTCGAGTTGACCGCGTTCTCGACGATGGTCTTGGACGGGTACATCGGCGCCCCGCCGACCATTACCGTCTTCTCTTCCGCCGCCTGGACCGCCGTGCCAAACGCGCCTGCGCCGGTAAGCGCCATGGCGAGGGTGAAGCTGGCGACCTTAAACATGCTGGTCATACGTATCTCCAAGTTCCGAACCCGTTATGTGGGATCATCGCTCGTTACGGCCCTGCGAGAGGTGAAGTTTCAAAAAAATCATAGCCGGAAGAGAAAATTCCTGACTTCCCGTTGCAATAATTCCGAGTGGATCGTGCTTCGTGAGGGGGCTGCGTGTCCGTCGCAAAGGGGAGACGGGTTCAAGCTTGTCTTCACGGACGCGATCATGCCCGGCGGGGCGAACGGCATCATTCCGCCCGCAGACGGCCGTTGAACGACTCGATGTAGGCGTTGTCGGTCGGCTTGCCCGGTCGGGAGAAGTCGATCTCGACCCCGTTCAGATAGGCCCACTGGTCGAGCATGCGCCCGGCGAACTCCGGTCCGTTGTCCACCCGCAGGCTTTTGGGTCGACCTCGCAGCCGGACCAAGGCGTCCAGGGCCCCGGTCACCTGGTAGGCGCGGAAGTTGGCTCTCGGGGTGAGCGAGAGCGCCTCTCGCGTGTGGCAATCGACGACGGTCAGGATCCGGAACGGACGCCTGTCGAAGAGGCGATCGGACATGAACTCCATCGCCCAGACCTCATTGGGTCCACCGATCGCCGGTCGACCCTGACGGTAGCGCCAGGCTCGCTTGCGATTGGGCAGCTTGGACCGGATCGACAGCCCCTCATCCCGGTATATCCGGCAGGTTCGCTTGTGGTTCACGGCCCAGCCCTCCCGTCGCAACAGGATGTGCAGCCGCCGATAGCCATAGCGTACCCGCGCGGCGGCCAACTCCTTCAAACGCATCCGCAGCGCGACCTGAGGGTCGGATCGCTTCCTGTAGCGCTGGGACGAGCGGCGAGCCTCACCACTTTTGCTGACGCCGCCCTTCGGGTCGCTTAAGGACGTCCTGCAGCATGGAGCGGTCCAGCGTCAGGTCGGCGACCAGCCGTTTGAGCTTGCCGTTCTCGTCCTGCAGCTGCTTGAGCCGTCGGATCTCCGGCACACCCATGCCGACGAACTGTTTCTTCCAGCGATAAAAGGTCGGCTCAGAGACGCCCATCTTCCGGCAGACCTGGTCCACCGTGGCGCCATTCTCCGCCTGCCGCAGGGCAAAGGCGATCTGTTCATTCGTGAAGCATTGCGAGGCATGGCATCCACCCTCCTTCAGGGTTCGCGGGTCGCGACGGCAAAACCTTCGACGCCGTTTCGCACCGCCTCGGCGCGACCGGTTGGGTCGTCAGCGTCCTTGCGCCAAGCCAGTCTCGGCCGCAGTGAACGACACCTGAGGTCGTTGCATTCGCCGCTGGGAGGGCAGGTGACAAACACCATTATCCGCGTCGCGATCCACGACCTGACCAAAACCCAGGGGGCCTTCGTCGTTAAGCACGGAAAAAGCGATCTGAAAGTGACTCAGACGATGCAACGCGTGATCGACGACCTCACCGCTCTCTACGCCAAGCGGACCTCGAAATCTTACGGGAAATTCGCGGTCGATGAAGATCGATTTCCGACCGAGAAGCACCTCCGCGCCTACCTCAACGTCCAGCCCAATGACTTCACGACGCTGACGCACAAGATGATGGAAACGCTGAAAGCCCAGGCGGGCTAGGGCGTGTCATCGCTTGAGCCAATCGAGTGCGGCGGCGAGGTAGAGGATGCCCATGAAGCTGGCGGCTGTCTTTTCGTAGCGTGTGGCGATGGCCCG
>NZ_LMMP01000044.1 GCF_001422815.1 Methylobacterium sp. Leaf91
GGTGGCCAGGACGTCATGGACCTGTCGGGTCTCGGCATCACGGCAGCCGACTTCGCCAGCGAGGTCTCGATCAATCAGTCCGGTGCCAACACCACCGTCATGATCGGGGCCGACACGATCCTGCTCCTCCGCGTCAATGCCAACACCGTCACACAGACCGACTTCCACCTGTCGTGACACGATCCGCTTCCTCGCGCTCCTCGGCGCGAGGAAGCTCGAATCGGCAGCATTGATGAATTTATCACGAAACGTCCGCTTCACGGACGCGGCCAGGGGAGAACGCCCGGAGGGGGACGATTTAGCCGACCATTCGGGATGTCGCCGCCCCTGCATGCTCACAACAAGTAACACAAAATTAGACCGGGATATCTTTCCGAAAACCTTCCCTTCATCAAAGCATCAGCCGAGTATATACAGTGGGCTACCTCGTGAAACCGGGGCGAATTGAGCGATAGGTGGGGACAGACCAGCTTCGCTGGCACTGATTCATCAGATCCAGGCCTCGGCGAACCCTCAGTCTCTTAGCCGACGATCTTTGCGTCAATCGACAGAGATTTTCCGAGGCGGTGAATTTCACCGCATGCCCTGGGCCGCCATTGCGGTCCCCCTGTTGTGGACGCCTAAAGACCGAGAAGAGTTATTTGAGGCTGCCACCTAAGCAGCGCGTAACATCTGCTAACCCACAACTTGAATCCCGGAGCGAAACGGTCGTTATCGGTAAATTTAAGTGGTAACGGGGGATTCGCTGTAACGTCCGCTTGTGTGCGGACGGGACAAAGGGTCTGGATGGCGTAGTTGGTCAGATGTGGAGCGATCGCTTCTCGTCCAAAAGCTAAGGTTCGCTCTCTATTCCTACCCCGAGCCGAAGTTGCCGGACGACTAACGAATGACCGCTTACGGGAAGCGTCGATGACGATCCCGACGTCAGACTTGGGTCGCATGCGGAACGTCTGCTTTTGGGCAGGCGGCGAACTTCCGCTTATGGCGCATTGCTGCCGCAGCAAGATGACAACGAGCGTCCGACTGCCGGTATGACCGTGCGCTGCCGGTAAATCGCAGCACGTGCTCCTTCACGTTGCATTGCCGCCGTATGCGTCAGGATATTCGCTCCAGGCTATTGGCGCATTCATGAGCGCGGAGATGCCGGACCCTTCCGGCAAGATGCCAGCGATCGCCGCCTGGATGACGGATGGAGCCAGGAAGGCGAGGTTGAGGGTCATGCGCGCCGAGCGCTCGCTGCAGCCTTCCGCCACGGCGATGGCATGGGTGTCGGCGACACGGCCGCTGACAAGGTCATCGAGCCAGAAGCGAGCCTTGGCGATCCCGTCGACGAGGCGGGCCCGGGTCTCGACCCGCATCGGCCGCAGCGGTACTGTTCCTCCATCACCCTCAGCGCGGATGATCTGGCGCCGACGACGGCTCGGTCGGGCCGACCAAGGCACGTTAAGCGGGGAGGGCTGTATGCTGCCTGCTCCGCACGCCCTGTGATCGTGCTCTGCACCATCCCGCGGGACGAAGCTGATGGCAAGATGGCTCGGGTGAACGACGATGCGGCTGACCTGGGCGAGCAGGGGCATCTCGTCGGATGGGGAAGGTTGGTCTGGGGAGGGTGGTGTAAGCGCCACCCGCACCGCCTGCTCGATCTCGGGTGCCGACACGCGGGCGACCGAGCCGGCCTCGCCGCGCTGCCCCGTCTCGAGGGCGCGCGAGACGTAGTAGCGGTAGCGGAGCGCCCCCTTCCTGGCCGAGCTCGGCGTCATCCGGTTGCCGCGATCATCGTAGAGCAGACCTGTCAGCCACGAGCCGGTGTTGCCCCGGACGGAACCTTGCGCCTGCGCCTTCTCGCTCAGCGCCGCCTGGACCGCATCGAACAGCTCGCGCGGGACGATGCCCTCGTGCTCTCCGGGATAGTGCCGGTCCTTGTGGATCACCTCGCCGATATAGACCCGGTTGCGCAG
>NZ_LMMP01000045.1 GCF_001422815.1 Methylobacterium sp. Leaf91
TGTGTTTCGGCGTGCAACTTTGACCCCGTGAGGCGGGGGATCGGCGTCCAATTCTGACCCCCTAACCTCGTTCTCGCAGACTGCTCTCCGGTACGACCGGAGGGTGGTGTAGGGGGATGAAGGGCGTGGACACGATTGCGCGCATCCGGCGCGAGTTCTTCAACCGCGGCCGCGCGATCAAGGACATCGTCCGCGACCTGCACGTCTCCCGCAACACGGTCCGGAAGGTCGTCCGGTCGGGAGCCACCGCCTTCGCCTACGAGCGTGAGGTGCAGCCGCTGCCCAAGCTCGGGCCGTGGCGCGACGATCTCGATCGGATGCTGACCACCAACGCCGGCAGGTCCGCCCGCGAGCGGCTGACGCTGATCCGGATCTACGAGGCGCTGCGCGGGCTCGGCTACGAGGGCGGCTACGATGCCGTTCGGCGCTATGCCAAAACCTGGAAGCGCGAGCGCGCCTCGGTCACGGCCCAGGCGTTCGTACCGCTGTCGTTCGCCCCGGGCGAGGCCTACCAGTTCGACTGGAGCCACGAGATCGTGCTGATCGGCGGCACGACCGTCACGGTCAAGGTCGCCCACGTCCGGCTGTGCCACTCGCGCATGCTGTTCGTGCGAGCCTATCCGCGCGAGAGCCAGGAGATGGTGTTCGACGCCCATGACCGGGCGTTCGCGTTCTTCCAAGGCACCTGCCAGCGCGGCATCTACGACAACATGAAGACCGCGGTGGAGACGATCTTCGTCGGGCGCGAGCGCGCCTACAATCGCCGCTTCCTGCAGATGTGCTCGCACTACCTCGTCGATCCGGTCGCCTGTACGCCGGCTTCGGGCTGGGAGAAGGGGCAGGTCGAGAACCAGGTCGGGCTGGTGCGCGAGCGCTTCTTCACCCCGCGTGTCCGGGTGAAGAGCTACGAGGAGCTGAACGCGCTCCTGCTCGATGGGGTGATCGCCTACGCCAAGGCCCATCCCCATCCCGAGGAGCGCGAGCGCACCGTCTGGGAGCGGTTCGAGGCCGAGCGGACAGCCCTCGTTCCCTATGCTGGCCGCTTCGACGGCTTCCACGCCGTCACCGCTTCGGTGTCCACGACCTGCCTCGTGCGCTTCGACAACAACCGCTACTCGGTCGCCGCCTCGGCCATCGGTCGGCCGGTCGAGGTACGGGCCTACGCCGAGCGCGTCGAGATCCGGCAAGACGGGCGCGTCGTCGCCGAGCACGAGCGCGCCTTCGGGCGGGATCAGACCGTGTTCGATCCCTGGCACTATGTCCCCGTGCTCGCCCGCAAGCCCGGCGCGCTCCGGAACGGTGCACCGTTCAAGGACTGGGTCCTGCCTCCCGCCCTTGACCGGGTCCGACGCAAGCTCGCCGGCAGTGCCGGAGGGGACCGTCAGATGGTTGAGATCCTCACCGCCGTGCTCGCCGACGGGTTGCCGGCCGTCGAGGCGGCCTGTGCCGAGGCCCTACGCGAAGGCGTGCACTCGGCCGACGTCGTCCTCAACATCCTCGCCCGGCAGCGCGAGCCGACCCCGCCCGTCACCATCCTGACCCCCGAGAGCCTGCGGCTGCGCCACGAGCCGGTCGCGGATTGCGCCCGCTACGACAGCCTGAGGAGCCCCCCATGATGGAACGCCAGAACATCCTCGCCACCATGGGCGAGCTGAAGCTCTTCGGGATGAAGGCGGCCTACGACGAGATCATCAAGGTCGCGCTCAAGCGCACCCACGAACCGCAGCAGATCGTCGGCGACCTGCTCCAGGCCGAGATCTCCGAGAAGCAGGCACGCTCGATCCGCTACCAAATGACGATCGCCAAGCTGCCCCTGGCCAAGGACATCGCCGAGTTCGCCTTCGACGGCACCCCGATCAACGAGGGTTTGGTACGCGCGCTCTCCGGCGGTGAGTTCCTGGCTCACCAGCGCAACGTCGTGCTCGTCGGCGGGACCGGGACCGGCAAGACCCACCTCGCCATCGCCATCGCACGGGCCTGCATCTGGGATGGCGCGCGGGGCCGATTCTACAACGTCGTCGACCTCGTCAACCGGCTCGAAGCCGAGGCGCGGGCGGGCCGGCAGGGCCGCATCGCCGACCACCTCGCCCGACTCGACCTCGTGGTCCTCGACGAGCTCGGCTACCTGCCGTTCGCGCAGTCGGGCGGCCAGCTGCTGTTCCACCTCATCAGCAAGCTCTACGAGACCACCTCGATCGTGGTCACCACCAACCTCGCCTTCGGGGAATGGCCAAGCGTGTTCGCTGGCGACGCCAAGATGACCACGGCGCTGCTCGACCGGCTCACCCACCATTGCGAGATCGTCGAGACCGGCAACGAGAGCTGGCGCTTCAAGAACCGCGCCTGAGGCCGGCACGCACGTCGCGCCTGCTGGACCCCTGATMAGCCCGGCTGCGCCACCCCGACCCGCTTCGCCGGGCTGATCAGGGGCGTCCCGCCATACCCATCCAGGGGGTCAAAGTTCGACGCCGATCCAGGGTCAATGTTCAACGCTGTTTGACANCCCGCTTCGCCGGGCTGATCAGGGGCGTCCCGCCATACCCATCCAGGGGGTCAAAGTTCGACGCCGATCCAGGGTCAATGTTCAACGCTGTTTGACAGTCAACTTGGTAACACTAGCCTCGAAAAGGCCGACGGGGAGCAGACGAGCATGCCCCGCGTTCGTTCCCGTTACGGTCACCTGAGAGCCCTCGCCGGCGGTTCCGCTCCTGCTGTTATATGACCCTGGTATCGCGGCCGAGCTTAGACGATCTCGACCCAAGACCGGTGCCACGGAGATCAAAATCGGCGGTGGCCGCCGCCTTGAGGCCGACCTAGGCGTCGGCGCTGCTGCTTGAGCTCGCTTTCTTCCTGGCCATCTGCAAGGCCGGGTCCGCTGGGGCCTGCAACTTCAGTTTAAAACTTCACCACTAGGGCTAGGATCAAACATCTGATCGCATGACACTATGGGCATGTGTTAATGATGAACGAAACCGAGGATTCGAAGTCCGGTGACCGACGTGCCTCCGCTCGGGACAAGCCGCGGCTAAGTTGCTTATAGGAAGCCATGGCGCTGAACGAGTTCATGACAAAAAATCTTAGGTACCTATTAACTACTGTATGTGCGCTGGGCTTCGCCGGACCGCATTGTGCAGCGGAGGCACAATTTTTTGGGCCAGACATATTCAGAAGCGCAATTGGCGCGGAGGTTTCAAAAATTAAAGAAGAGCACCCATACCCATATCAAAATGAACAGTCGTCACCGGCCCCATTCAGTGAGCTTGGCCGGCGGGCTTTGCCGGCAACGAAGGTTAACGAATTACAACCTAAGGTGTCGGCTGTATACATGGTGGCGGGCCTAGGCCTCGGAGAACGTCTGAGCTTTGATAGCGCAGTATATCGCCAATATGAATGTTATCCTTCCCACCAATTCAGAAATATCACATGGTGCAAACGTTCCTCGGTCGAACAGTCAGATCGTGGAGATTATGCGCTCTCTACCAGCATATTGCATGATGCCGAGGGCCGTATCGTGTACATCGAGCGGTCCTTTATGCCAGCGTACTTTGGGCCGACTGATATAGATGCCGAGATCAAACGGCTATCTCGTCTTTACGTAGATATGGCGGACGTTAAGCGGATTAACGGCGGAGGAGTAGGGGAAACGATCGTTCTCGCCAGGTGGGGAGGACTGAAACTTTTACCGCTCGACGATGATGCCAGAGTAGAACTTCAAAGTGGTTTGAAGGGCCAAAGCATCGTTATGGGATTTCATGCCGACCGCAAGCTTTCCTTTAAATACAATACTCCGTTATTCCGCCTCGCTGGTGGGCCTGGCTTTGTATGGAATGCAAGCCGCGACAACACCGGTCGCGGGCATCTGCGCTTCTTGGCAGTCGATCCATCAAAGCTCGACCCCATCGAGCAGAAGCGCTCCCCTAATGTGGCCCCGGACCAGGCGATAGGACAAACACAGCCCACAAAGGATACCGTACAAAGCAACGCAGGCGTAGTACCACCTGCAACAACCGTGAAAGAAGAAAATAAAGTACTGCCATCCGCTACCGCTGGCACATCCTCAAGTTCAACGGACAATACAGAGGCTGCGCTGCAGCCTATACAGATATCCAAGGTGTGCCCTGCTAGATCCGTAGAATTTCCTCAGAGATACAATCTTGTGAAAGCAAGCATAGAGGCGGCCCAGCAGAAAACTGAGCGTTGGAAAGAAGTTTGGAAATCCGCAGAAGAAGCACAGAAAGTTAGCACTGAAAAATTTTGTGACACGAAGAGGCTTGATGCAATTAGATATGAGATAGATAAGATGCCAATGATCGGCAAAAAAACTGAGGAAGATTCTCATATTGAGAAACTCTCAAGCTGCTTAGATGAACAGATTTCAAAAGTTGAAAAAGAGATTGAGAAGCTTCAAAGGCAGCCAGAACCGGTTGGTTCGCTGTTAAGAATTCACGGTGAGCTAATACAGGTGAAAATTAGAACTGGTTTACTTGCTCGTGGTTATAGAGAGACGCAGGGCACACTTAAATCGATAAAAATGTCACTTCAAGCGGGAATAAAACAATGCAACATATAAATATTTTCAGCGGCCGTTTATACAGATTTTTTATTATTGGCGTTTGTGTTGTAGCCTATCCTGGCTTTATTTTTTCGCCCGTATTGGCTCAGGAAGCGAATTCCAAGCCGTCGAACAAGCCGCCGGTTTCAAACTCCAATAGCTGCTCTGACTTTCAAAACTTGGTTAAAGGAAGCGAGTCTAGTGAGGCGACGCCCGCGCCTGATCTGGTGGAAAAAAAATACTCGCGTTTATCTGAAGCAACCAAAGCTGCAGAGGCGTGTGCTAAATCAATTACAGAATCATTTCGTGCCTTGCGTGAACAGGGTGGAGGAAAATCGTCTTGGTCCGGCATTGAACAAGCACTGGATGGATTCATCAAAGGACAGCAGAGTTTTATTGACCGGATCGAAGGTACAGGCGGCCTTATTGAGGAGGCGGCTCGAAGCGAAAGCGTTGGTCAACAGAGAATCGAGGAGGCCCAGCGGAACTATCCTGAAGAGGTAGACAGAGAGAAAGATCGTCTAGCTCGACTAAAAGAGATAGTAACTGCGACCTCTGAGCAGAAAGATGCCCTTGCAAAAGAAATTCGGCGGCTTCAAGCGAACAAGCCGAGGATCGCATTCTCCGAGGGAGGAAAACAATTCGACATGGCAATCGAATCACTCGATGAATTCAATAAAGTGCTCGAAGGATTTACAAAAAAAATACCAAAAACGCAGTCCGGTACTAATGGCATGTGATCTGAACATTTAGTTGGAGACGTGGTACACCATGATGATAAAATCGCTGACCAAATTTGGATTTATCGCCGTTTTAATGGTTTCAGTCGCAAGCCCTCTGCTTGCTCAAGCCCCGCAGGGAAGCAACTTTCAGCAGCGCATGACGAACGCTCTTGGCGCAGCAAAAAAGTCGGCAGATGAACTGAACATGCGAAGTAAGGATCTACAAGAGGCAATTAATAAGGCCGCCGATCCGGAGCAAGCAAGAAAATTCTTAGATGATCTTATGGGTAGTTCAAGTAGTGCCCTTGATGCTTTCGGCGACAACAGCGAAATGATGAAGGCTGTTAATTCCTTGCTGTCCTATATTGATGAGCGTAAGAAAAATGCGGAGACGGAAGCGGTAAATGACCCTCGCTGGATAGAGCGACTAGACAGCTGGAAAGCTCAAGCAGACAATGTGCGACAACTTCGCCAAGATATACTTAAGGAGGCTGATCGTGCGGGAAGTTTGCTTAACCGTTTGAAGAAGGATCGAAAATATATCGAAGATATCATTGCCGGGGAAAACGTCTCGAAGGCAAAATCTGAGATGGAAGCAGCTCTTAGGAATCTCAGTAACCTCGGAGACTCCTTGTCGGAGGCGGTTAAGGTTGCAGAGGAGAAGAACAACAAGTTGAAGTCGCCCAGTTTCTGATTGATCCTCATCCAAAATGTCGGTGAATACAATTTTTGACAGAATTCTATTCATCCTCTCAACTGGTTTGATCGCCTCTATCGTCACAGCTTCGCCGGGTGTCGCGCAGTCTAATCTGCTGGATAAACCTCCCGGCGACGTTGCTGCATTATGTTCAGCTTTGTCGATGGCAGAGGTCGGTATTCGTGCCTCCGAAAAACTAGCTGCTACTGCTGAGAACGATCTCGAACTGGTCAATGAACGATTGGAGGATTGTAAATGGAGGCCGCTGTGCGAGCATTCACAGGAACGACAACTTCTTGAAGAGCGTAGATCGGATGCTAACAGTCAACGGGTAAAGACATTCCAGCTTCGAGAAAAAATGGTTAATAGTCGTGAGTCCATCATTGAGAAACTTGGTATGATTTCGGATAACACTCTTATGAAAATCTGTAGCGATAGTAGATAAGTTCTCCGCAATAATCATATCTTATAAATTCAATTTTCATTTGAATTTATATGTTTAGGACGTTATCACTTTTGTTAATGCATGTGTTAAGGTTCGGACTCGATCAACCAAAGATTTGCTTGAGCTAATGTTTGGTCGAAAAGGAAGGGTTTGCTATACATCTGGTTTTCTCTTCGGCGCCTACAAGACACCAAAGTCGTTCAGGAGCTCGTCTTAATAACGGTGTCTAGTGGCTGATCTTGTTTTAATTTATGTTGAGGTTTGGCCAGCATGTCAAATAATTGGATACCCTCTTCGTGTTGTTAAGCTGTTAATCGCAATTGCCGAATGTATATTCAACGAGGGAAACGAGCGCCATAAATCGCTTTTTAGCCGGGGCCGGAGTGTAGCGCCAGCTAACCTTAGTCCACATATGGCGAGCATTGAGAATACCAACTGTATTTACCTTTTATTTGTAAGCATAAATGCCGTTGGCATTCTGACACCTCGATGTTTAACAAAATACCAAATCTATGTCTGTTTAGCTGGCGGCGTAATAACTGCAAAAAATGACATGGAGCTCACTCGTATTGATCGTGCTTTTTAGTATATTATGATTAAACTTAATCTCAAAGCTGTTATTGTCCGTATTGTGCTTGATATTGCAATTGAATAGGTTAGATAACTCAGAAGATATTCACGGGTGATATTAAATGCGCCTGCCTTATCGGCAGTTTCATGGCGTAGCAGGCCCTGAACCGCCCATGGCATGGACGATCCGTTCGCTGATCTCATCGGCTGCTCGGCGTAGCGGATCAGAATCCAAGTGAGCATATCGGTGCGTAGTAGCGGCTTGAGAGTGACCAAGGAGCTTACCAATGATTGGTAGGCCTAGACCGCTACCCGCTCCGACGCTGGCGAACGAATGCCGGAGATCGTGTAGACGAACGCCAACAAGTCCGGCTTCCGTTGCAACTAGCTCCCACGGCCGCTTCAAATCTGAACGGGGCTTCTCGCCAGCGGTTCCCGCTCCTTCGCCGGCGATAACAAAGGCACCGATGGGTGGAACGCTAGCAAGCACCTGAAGAGCTGCAGCGCCCAGAACAATCGTCTTTTTCCCGGTTTTGCTGTCTGGAAGAAGCAGCAAGCCACGCCCGACGTCGAAGTGTTCCCAGCGCAGGTGCAGGATTTCACGAAGCCGGGCGCCAGTGAACAGCAGCAGCCGTAACGCCGCTGCCGTATGCGCGTTGATTGTGACCCGCCGGTTTTCAGGCCGTGGAGCATGCTTAGCCTTCTTGGTCGCCCGAGGCTCCCAAGTCACTCCCTCCGTTTCAGCCTTCCGGATGGCCTGACCGAGCCGTCCCAGTTCCTCGGCAGTAAGAAACCGCTCACGCTGTTTCTCGCGGTACTTTCCTACCTTCGTCGCAGGATTGAACTCTTCGGGGACGAAGTGGCGCTTCGCTGCCCAGGTGTACATCGAGCTGAGCACCGCGGAGGCATAATTCGCCATGGCTGGGCGGCTCTGCATTTCATGGTGCAAACGTGCGACATCAGCTCGGGTAACCTCCTCACCTTTCTTGCGGCCGAGGCTGGGGAGGATGTGAAGATCGAAAGCTCGGCGGTAGTTCGCCAAGGTGCTCGGCTTTCGTTTCGTTTTCAGGTGTTCGGTCAAGAACGCCTTAGCGATCTCAGCAACCGTCGGGGCCGCACGAAACCGCGCTCGATCGTCAGCGGGGTCTTCGCCTCTCGCCGCAGCTCCGAGGACCTCCTTCGCCTTCCGGCGAGCTTCATCCGGCGTCAGAGTTCCATGACGCCCAATGCTCAAGAATCTTTTTGCGGCAGCACGCCCACCTTGGCCCGCACGGTAACGGACGAGATAGCTTTTTGACCCAGAGGGCTCGACCCGCAGGCCAAACCCTTTCAGCTCTGAGTCCCACACGACGTAGCGATTCGCTGTGGGCTGCGCTGCATCAACGCTCCGCTTCGTAAGTTTAGTCGGGGAGATGTCCGTCATTGGTGGTCACTCGAGCTTTTGGTGACCACGGGGTGACCACCGTCGGGTAAACCGACGCAAACGCCCGAAAACCCGAAGCTACATTACCATGATATAAATCAATGAGATAGCGATCACCAGCAATCTGCAGCTACCTCCGGAATGCTCGTTCCACCTCATTGGTAATGAGGAGGTCGACAGTTCAATCCTGTCCAGCAGCACCATTTTCCTGAAAAAACCCAGCGTTCGTGCTGCGTCTCCCGCGACTAGGCTTCGTTGCTGGTTGAACGACTTTCGGGCGCGACAGCTTCATTTCTACCCACCGATTCACGTCTTCCAACAGCCTTCACGTGGCCGTGCACAGCTCGGTGCCGGAGACGGCAGCATTCGCATCTTCGCCTTTGATCACGCGTCGGCGAGGGGCATGTTTGAAAAAGGCAGGCGGTCCGACCACTCTTGGCGCTGCCTTGACGCTGTCGCGGCCCAGGGGATAGGGCTACGCCCCGTTGCGGCAGCCAGGCTGCTTGAGTGAAGGCTGAATGTGGTGCGCGGCGGTGCCGCGGGTTTCTCGACAGGGCGGCTTCGGACATGGAAGCGGCGGTGCGAACGGTTGCACGCGCGGCGCCCTAGATCGATCGAGAGGGTTTCATTGTGAGCTTTGAGCCGGACCATAAGGCACTGGCGATTTCCGGCGCCGACGTTGCCAGCGAGCGGCCCCCGGCCGACGCGGATTCGATCATCGCCGCCTTGGAAAGGGCAGCCGTTGCAGCCTCCGCGTCCCCACCGTCGCGCAAGATGGTGGGCATGGCCAAGCGTCTCCTGGTCGAACTGCGCGCCTCTTGCCGGGGTCGGGCCGATGCCAAGCCTATGATCCTGCGTGGCCGCGCCGCTCTCAAGGAGGTTGAGGCTGCGTACCGGCCCAACGAGGCGGATGTGACGAAGGATACGGTTTCCGCCGAACGTCGCGCTGCGAAGGCCGAAACAGCGAGCCGCCGCGTGGCTGAAGGCGAGGAGGTTTTCGCTCAGAATGCCGAACGCATGCGCAAGATCGTCGGCGCGTTGATCGCTGCCTCCAAGACCGAGGATCCCAGCCGCTTCACGGTCCAGGCCACCTTGTGCCAGCAGATCTGGGACGAGATTGGTCCGGCGGGCGCGGAAGGACCGGCCCTCACCAGGGCTTATCGTAAGGCGACGGCCGCGTTCTGGGCCAAGGCCGGTGTGCCGGATCCCGGCGAGGCCGAGAAATGATGACGTTTTTAGATCCCGGCGGCCGCGAGGATGCCGCGCCCCGGGACGTAGGGGTTACGTCCCGGGGCTTTGTGCTCAGGCCCGGCGGATCAGCGTACCGGCGCCGTGGTCGGTGAAGAGTTCGAGCAGCACGGCATGGCTCACCTTGCCGTCGAGGATCACGACCGCCTCGACGCCCTGTTCCAGCGCGTAGATACAGGTCTCGATCTTCGGGATCATCCCGCCCGTGATGGTGCCGTCGGCGATGAGGCGGCGGCAATCCTCCAGGGTGAGGTCGGTGAGGAGCTTCTTGTCCTTGTCGAGCACTCCCGGCACGTCGGTGAGGAGCAGCAGGCGCTTGGCCCGCAGGGCTCCGGCGATGGCCCCGGCGAACGTATCGGCATTGACGTTGTAGGTCTGGCCGTCGGCGCCGAATGCGACCGGAGCGAGGACCGGGATCAGTTCCGCCTTCAACACCGCGTCGAGGACGCCGCGTTCCACATGCTCCGGCTCGCCCACGAGGCCGAGATCGATCTCCTTCTCGGTCTGGCTCTCCGGGTCGATCACGGTGCGCGTCGCCTTGCGGGCGCGGACCATGTTGCCGTCCTTGCCGCAGAGGCCGATGGCGCGACCGCCCTCGGCCGAGATCCAGCCGACGATCTGTTTGTTGATCGAGCCGGCGAGCACCATTTCGACCACCTCGACGGTCGCCTCGTCGGTGACGCGCAGGCCTCCACGGAACTCCGACTCGATGCCGAGCCGGCCGAGCATGCGCCCGATCTGCGGGCCGCCGCCATGAACCACGATGGGCTTCAGGCCGGATTGCTCGAGGAGCACGATATCCTCGGCGAAATCTTCCGCCGCGGCGCGGTCGCCCATGGCGTGGCCGCCATATTTGATGACGACGATCTCCTGATCGTAGCGCTGCATGTGGGGCAGGGCCTGGACCAGAACTTCCGCGCGCACATGCACGTTCGGGAGGGCGTCTTTTGCCAGAGATTCTTTCATCGTGAGGCACTGTCCTCGCTACGGCGCCGGATCGGGATGCGCGACGACGCGCTTCTAGCGCAGCGATGTCGCACTGCGAAGCGCCATAGCCGCCAAAGCTCGGAAAAATGGTCCCATCGTGAAAGGCGGATCGGTGGTGAGGACGGCCAGCACCAAGGGGGGCATAACCGTGCGTTAACCCTGTCCTGTGATCCTTTGGAAGATTGCACAGGACGCTCCCTCCGATGCTCGCCGCGGATACCACCGTCGCCCGTCCGACCCTCACCGGCCTTCGGAATCTGACCGCCGCCCTCGCCCAGATCGGGAAGGACACCGCCTCTCCCGCAGAAGTCTGGCGCAGACTGACCGACAGCTACGTCGTCGATCTCGATGCCGTCGCCAGCATCCTGCCCCGCGCCGAGCCCGAGCCGACCTGGCTCGTACCTCGTAACGAGGACCGCCTCGTCACCCGCCGATCGCGGGCCGACAATGTATCGCTTCGCGCATGAAGCCGAAGTCTTCGCGCCGTGCATGAGAGCCATGTTCGGCCGGGGCCGAGGCCACCTTGCGACAGGTTTGGCATCTGTCATGCTAGACCAAGTCCAATGAAAAACGACGAGGAACGCTCAGGCAACAATCACGCGGCCGCTCGACGCCTGAGCAACACCGCGGACCTTATTCGCCGAACCGAAAAAGGGGTCCGTCATGTCAGAATTGTTAGCCGTCGCCCTCGTTTGCTCCAGCATGATCGCGGCGCAGGATTGCTCCCGCACCACCGCCCTCGACATCATCGTGTCACCTGCGCACACGCCGATGGAATGCATGATCCACGGCCAGACCATGGCTGCTTCCACCTGGAGTGAGGAGGGTGAGAAGCGCTACGTCAGGGTGACCTGCGAGCGGCGCCATGCCGATCTTCGCGGCCTGCGCCGGGCGGGCTACGCCGCAGCCATCGTGCTCGTCCCGCGCCACCCGATCTGACCTTGCCCAGCGGCGGGAACCCAGGTGCGATTATGGCCTGACTTCGCACGGCTCGAGCAGGAGCGTCTCGCCCTGTTCGAGGCGGCCGCCGCTGAGCACCTCGGCATAGACACCGCAATCGGTATGGCCGAGTTGCGTCGAGAGGGCCTTTGGGATCGCGAGGTCGCGGAGTCCTGTCGCCGGGTCGACATTCGTCGCCGCACAGCGCTCCGTCCGCTTCGAGACTTGCAGGCGGACGCCGCCTTTCGACCCTAGGACGCGTCCGACCAGATCGAGTTCGGCAAACGGCGCGAGCCCGGAAAGGTGAAGGTTCGCGCGGAAGCGCAACGGATCGACGGGCGCTCCCACCATGTCCTCGGTCGCCGCCACGCTGGCGAGGTTGAGGAGCGAGACGAAGCCGCGCGCCGAATCCGTGAAGCGGAAGCCTTCCGGCGCGGTGAGCAACTTCGGCGGCCCGCGCAGGGCGTCGGCGAATTCCCTTGCGAAGAACGCTTCCACCGCCTCGCGCCCCTCTGGAACCGACACGTCCGCCTCGACGGCGCAGCGCCCGTCTTGAGAGATTGTCAGGATCGAGCTGTCCGCGTCATAGCGCGTCGCGAGACGCGCCAGTCCCTCGTTGCGCATTAGCATCAGAAACTTGATCTTGGGCTGGTGCTTGGGGGCCGCCGGATCGAACCCGGACGGCCCGTTCTCGATGGCGAAGAGTCGATCGCCGGGAAAATAGGCTCCGGCCCGTAGCGTCGCCGCGTCCAGACGCTCTGGCGACAGACCCTTCACCGGATAGCGATGAAGCGCCTCGAGGTGCAGTTCGCTTGGGGTCGTCGGCAGGAGATTCATCGCGCCAGCTTCGCCCGAAGCTTTCCTGAAGCGCAAGTCCGTGATCGGGTCTTGTGGTGCTCATATGCAACACTACATCGTGAACATCGGCGGCCCTCGCGGCGCCGGTGTTCCACGGACCATTCGGTCGGGGAGCGACGTCTCGACGGGGCCGCGCCGCTTGGCGGGCGGTGGATCGTCGGCACGGGGGAGAGGAAAGACATGAATTTCGAGATCTATACCGAACGCGCCCGCGGCTTCGTCCAGGCCGCGCAATCCCTGGCCCTTCGCGAAGGCCACCCGCAATTGCAGCCCGGCCACCTCCTGAAGGTGCTCCTCGACGATCCCGAGGGGCTTTGCGCAGGCCTTATCGACCGCGCCGGCGGACAGTCCCGCGTGGCGCTCGCCCAGGTCGAGCAGTGGTTGGCCAAGCAGCCCAAGGTTTCGGGTAATTCCGCGCAGCCCCAGGCGACGCGAGAACTCGTGCGCCTGTTCGACACCGCCGAGAAGGCCGCCCAGAAGGCGGGTGATTCCTACGTCACCGTCGAGCGCCTGCTGCTCGCCCTCGCCGTGGAGAAGGACACCGAATCCGGCCGTGCGCTCGCCGCCGCCGGCGTCACCGCCGCGTCGCTGAACGCCGCCATCAACGCGCTCCGCAAGGGCCGCACGGCGGACAATGCCACGGCCGAGAACGCCTATGACGCCCTCAAGAAATATGCCCGTGACCTCACCGAGGCCGCCCGGGAGGGCAAGCTCGACCCGGTGATCGGCCGCGACGAGGAGATCCGCCGCACCATCCAGGTCCTGTCCCGGCGCACCAAGAACAACCCGGTTCTGATCGGCGAACCCGGCGTCGGCAAGACCGCCATCGTCGAGGGGCTGGCCCTGCGCATCGTCGATGGCGACGTGCCGGAGAGCCTGAAGGACAAGAGCCTGCTCGCCCTCGACATGGGCGCGCTGATCGCCGGCGCGAAATATCGCGGCGAGTTCGAGGAGCGGCTGAAGGGCGTGCTCTCCGAGGTCACTTCGGCCGCCGGCGGCATCATCCTGTTCATCGACGAGATGCACACGCTGGTGGGGGCCGGCAAGGCGGACGGGGCGATGGACGCCTCGAACCTGCTCAAGCCCGCTCTGGCGCGCGGCGAGCTGCATTGCGTCGGCGCGACCACGCTCGACGAATACCGCAAGCATGTGGAGAAGGACGCGGCCCTCGCGCGCCGCTTCCAGCCCGTCTTCGTGTCCGAGCCCACCGTCGAGGACACGGTCTCGATCCTGCGCGGCATCAAGGAGAAGTACGAGCAGCACCACGGCGTGCGCATTCAGGACGCGGCCCTCGTGGCGGCCGCGACTCTGTCGAACCGCTACATCACCGACCGCTTCCTGCCGGACAAGGCCATCGACCTGATGGACGAAGCTGGGTCGCGCCTGCGCATGCAGGTGGATTCGAAGCCGGAGGAGCTCGACAACATCGACCGTGAGGTGGTCCGCCTCAAAATCGAGGGCGAGGCGCTGAAGAAGGAGACCGATTCCGCCTCCCGCGACCGTCTGGTGCGGCTGGAGAAGGAACTGGCCGATCTCGAAGAGCAGTCGGCCGCGATCACCTCTCGCTGGAAGGCCGAGAAGGACAAGCTGGGTGCGGCGGCCGAGCTCAAGAAGAAGCTCGACGAGGCGCGCAACGAACTCGCCTCGGCCCAGCGCCAGGGCCAGTACCAGCGCGCGGGCGAGCTCGCATACGGCGTGATCCCTGGGCTGGAGCGGGAACTCGCCGAGAACGAGGCCGCGGCCGAAAGCGCTGTCGCCCGCGACGGTATGGTCGAGGAGGCGGTGACGCCGGCCCATATCGCGGGCGTCGTCTCACGTTGGACCGGCGTGCCCGTGGACAAGATGCTGGAGGGCGAGCGCGAGAAGCTTCTTGGCATGGAGGCCGAACTGGGCAAGCGCGTCATCGGCCAGCGGGAAGCCGTCGAGGCGGTGGCCACCGCCGTGCGGCGTGCCCGCGCCGGCCTGCAGGATCCGAACCGGCCGATCGGCTCGTTCATGTTCCTCGGGCCGACGGGCGTCGGCAAGACCGAGCTGACCAAGGCGTTGGCCGGCTTCCTGTTCGACGACGACACGGCCCTCGTGCGCATCGACATGTCTGAATACATGGAGAAGCATTCCGTCGCCCGGCTGATCGGCGCGCCCCCGGGCTATGTCGGCTACGAGGAGGGCGGTGCGCTCACCGAGGCCGTGCGGCGCCGGCCGTATCAGGTCGTGCTGTTCGACGAGATCGAGAAGGCGCATCCGGACGTGTTCAACGTCCTGTTGCAGGTTCTCGACGACGGACGCCTGACGGACGGTCAGGGGCGGACGGTGGACTTCCGCAACACGCTGCTGATCATGACCTCGAATCTCGGGTCGGAATATCTGGTGGCGCAGACGGAGGGGCAGGATACGGATGAGGTCCGCGAGGAGGTGATGGGCGTGGTCCGCCATCATTTCCGGCCGGAATTCCTCAATCGGATCGACGAGATCATCCTGTTCCACCGTCTCCGGCGGTCCGAGATGGGGGCGATCGTCGATATCCAGCTCGGGCGCCTCCAGACCCTCCTCGACGAGCGCAAGATCGCCCTCGACGTGGAGCCCGATGCCCGCGACTGGCTGGCCGACAAGGGCTACGACCCGGCCTACGGGGCGCGTCCGCTCAAGCGCGTCATCCAGAAGGCGGTGCAGGACCGGCTGGCCGAGCAACTGCTCGCGGGCCGCATCCATGACGGCGAGGCGGTGCCGGTCCGGCTCGGCCCATCCGGCCTGATGATCGGCGACGATCCCGCTTTACCGGAGCGGCGTCCGGCGAGCGCCACGCTCAACTGAGGCGAGGTTCGCTTCCATGCTTCCGGCGGGGACCGCCTCCGCCGGAAGCCGATCTCATGGCAGTCGCCATCACCTCTCGGATAACTTCTGAATAGACAGGGTTCCTGGCACGGGGAAGAAAGCGCAGTTCAGCGACCCGAGCCGCGCAGTGCCAGCTTCACGCGCTGTTCGAGCAGGTTCCACCGCGTCGAAACCTCACTTGCTACGCAGCCACCATAGGTCTGTCCTACGAAGAAGCCCTGTTCGGCCCGGTTTCGGCAGTCGAACACAGGTGGCGCCGCCAGGACGACGAGCACAGCACCGGCAATCGCCGCGGCGCTGGCAAGGATGCCGAACAGCCAGGCCAGTTGCGAGCCGTCGGCCCTCCTTCCGTTGTCAGAAGGGCCGGTTTCCATTCCATCGGTGAGATCACGGAACGGCGCATCCGCATTGGGGCGACGGTCGCGAATGATCTCCTGGACGGATTTGCTCACTGGCCGTGTCACACGTCATCCCCTGGAAGGATCGCGGCGCATAGTGGGACGAGCGGTACTGAAGGAAGGTTGAAGGCGACCCATCCCCGCCGACTTTACCTTGGTGACAAGCCAAAAAGCCGGGCTTGAGCCCGCTCCATGTTTGGGCAACATGCACGGCATCGGCTTGGTGGACCAGGCCCGATCACGGCGGGATTTCAGATGTCGGCACCCAGTCCAGAATCCCGCGATCCGGTTCCGTCCAAACCGGGAACCGGCCGCCCCGTCGGCGAAGTCGCCACCGATGGTGCCCTGTCCCGCCTCGGCATCCGCTTCACCGTCTGGGCCGAGCGCTGGTTTCCCGACGCGTTCATCTTCGTGGCCATCGCGGTGGTCATCGTGGCCCTCGGGGCGCTGGCCAACGGCGCGCCCGCGATGACGGTGGCCAAGAGCTTCGGTGACGGGTTCTGGAGCCTGATCCCCTTCACCATGCAGATGGCCTTCGTCACCATCGGCGGCTACGTGGTCGCGACGGCGCCGCCGGTTCAGCGGCTGATCGACCGGCTCGCCCTCGTGCCGAAGACCGGCCGGGGCGCGGTCGGCTTCGTGGCGGCGGCGACGATGCTGTCGTCGTTCCTGAGCTGGGGCCTCAGCCTGATCTTCGGCGGCCTTCTCGCCCGCGCTCTCGCCCGCCGCACCGAACTTCGCATGGATTACCGGGCCGCCGGTGCCGCGGCCTATCTCGGGCTCGGCGCCACCTGGGCCATGGGGCTCAGCTCATCGGCCGCCCAGCTCCAGGCCAATCCGAAGAGCCTGCCGCCGAGCCTGCTGCCGATCACCGGCGTGATCCCGTTCAGCGAGACGATCTTCCTCTGGCAGTCGATGCTGATCGCCCTGATCCTCTTCGTGATCTCGATCATCATCGCCTATGTCTCGGCGCCGCAGCCCGCCACCGCCGTGACGGCCGACGATCTCGGCCTCGACGTCTCGCGCGACAAGCCGGACGAGTCCCGGCCGCAGCAGCCTTCGGAATGGCTGGAGCATTCGCCGATCCTGACCCTGCTCCTCGTCATCATCGCCGCCGGCTGGCTCTACCAGGAATTCGCGCGCCAATCCTGGATCACCGCGATCTCCAACCTCAACACCTACAACCTGCTCTTCCTCACCCTCGGCCTGCTGCTGCATTGGCGGCCGCGGAACTTCCTCGCCTCGGTGGCGAAGGCGGTGCCGGCCACCGCCGGCGTGCTGATCCAGTTCCCTCTCTACGCGGCGATCAGCGCCATGCTGACCAATGCGAAGAACGCGGGCGGCACCTCGGTCTCGGACGTCATCACTCACGCGTTCGTGGCGCTGAACACCACGGGCAGCTTCCCGATTTCCATGGGTGTCTATTCGGCGGTGCTCGGCTTCTTCGTGCCGTCGGGCGGCGGCAAATGGCTGCTGGAAGCGCCCTACGTGATGCAGGCGGCCAACGAGTTGCAGGTCCATCTCGGCTGGGCGGTGATGATCTACAACGCCGCCGAGGCGCTGCCGAACCTGATCAACCCATTCTGGATGCTGCCGCTTCTCGGCATCCTCGGCCTCAAGGCCCGCGACATCGTCGGGTTCAGCTTCCTGCAGCTCATCATCCATCTGCCGCTGGTGCTGTTCCTGCTCTGGGCGCTGGCCTTCACGCTCACCTACCACCCTCCGGTGATGCCGTAGGGGCCGGCCTGTTTCTCGGGCCTGACCCGACTACGTGGCGCGAGCCCGCCGATCGTCCTGATCAAAGATTCCGATCCGCCGAATGGGCAACGGTCGGGCTTTCAAGGGCGTCCCTGCGGCGGACCGCCCATGGCGATCACGCCGGCATCGGCGAGGCCCCCGGCCTCGTCGGCGGCCGAGGCCACGAGCGAGAAACTGACCGGCCGCAGCGGACCGCTGTCATGGCCGGTTTCGCTCTCGGACCAGGAGCTGACGGATATCGGCGTGAACGCATCCGCCATACCGCTGCTCGTCAGACCCTCGGCGCGGGCGCGCGCATCGACGCGCTGGAGGAAGCCCTCACTTCGCACGCCGAGGCGTATTGGCCGGACGTCGGGCTCGGCGTTCCAGACCGTACGGATGAGGCAGTGCCTGCCGTTATTGTCCTGCCCCCAGGATGCGACGTAGCGCGGCGATAAAAGCTCCACTGCCTTCTCCCGGTCCGGCGCGCGGCGCGGGATGGTGTCGATCGCCTCACGCGAGGCGGGCCGCGTCGCGAGCCCCTGGAACGGCGTGCGGCCGTGGCGGATATAACCGAGGCAATCCTCGAAGATGATCCGCATCACCAACGGCTCGTTCTCCTCGATCGGCGCGGCGCTCGCGGGGAAGGCCGCGAGGCAGGCGGCGAACAGAATCCAGGGTTTCAGCAAGCGATCCTCCCTCCGGCGCGGGGGGTGAGAGAGCGTATACCATCACCCCTGCAGGCCGATGGCGACGGTGATCTAGAAGGCGGTCACGGCGAACCGGTGCGTCAGCGCCGCTCCGTGATCAGGGCGGTGGTAACGCGGGTGAACGGGATCTCGCTGTAGCCTGTCGTCCCGATCCATTCGGATGCCCGGCCTATGGCGTGGAGCATTCAATATTGCCGACTTCACCCTGCCGGTGATGACTGATCCTCTCGTCTGAGCGCCGAGATTTCATGCCCCGCCTATCGGGGTTGGGCACTCCCAAAGGATGATTCCGCGCCGTCCCCTCATTGGGCGAACACCTCGATCCCGTGAAGGAGGCCATCAGGGATAAGGCGTCGAGGGCGTTGAAAACTGCAAACAAAGACCAGATGTCTGATAAATACTTCTATAAATCAAGTGTATATTCCGTTATTGCCTGTCTGCCTGCAAAAGGCTAGGCTAGTCATGCAAATCGATCCTCGTTGGAGAATGCGAAGGAAAGGAACGTCATGGCGTATGTAATGGGCACGGGTCAGGCTGATCTCATAGATTACACCACGGGTGTGACTGACGAGAAAGACTATATTCTCGGCTACAGTGGTAACGATGTGATCTACGGTCGAGGCGGGGATGATACCATTTTTGGCGACTCCGATTCGGCAACGAATTATATCGGCAGCGACACCCTCTATGGCGGCGGTGGCAACGATCTGCTGATCGGAGATAACGGCGTCGACACGCTCTACGGCGGATCTGGCGACGACCGGTTCGTCATGCGCTACGACTTGTTCATCGACGACGTTTATGGCCAGTCGGGTACCGATACCCTCGCGTTCTTTGCTTTCGACCGAGCCGCCAACGTCAATCTGAGCCAGAAGTCTTACTTCATCGTCGGCGGTGAAGAAGGCAAGCAAACCGTCTCCGGCGTCGAGAATGTCAGTGGGACCGACCAGAACGATAAACTTACGGGTGATGCCGCCAACAATCTCCTGAGCGGCAACATCGGGGACGACCAACTCAATGGCGGTGCCGGCAACGACACGCTTCAGGGTGGGGACGGGGTGGACCGGGTCGTGGGCGCCAGCGGCGACGATGTCCTTTCGGGGGATGGCTCGTCGGACAAGCTGTTCGGGGGCGAGGGGAAGGACGTACTGAACGGCGGGTCAAGCGCCGACATCCTGTTCGGCGACGCCGGCAACGACTCGCTCCTAGGCGATGACGGCAATGACATGCTGATCGGCGGGACCGGCAACGACAGACTGACCGGCGGCGCCGGCCGCGATACCTTCGTTTTCGATCGGCTCACAGGCAAGGACGTCATCACCGACTTCAGCCCCGGATCGGGCTCGCCCGACGTCATTCGCCTGGAGAAGGATGTGCTGGGCTCCTTTGCCGCCGTGGTCTCTCACGCCGAGAACACCAGCGCCGGCGTCGTCATTCAGTATGACGAGGGCAGCATCAGGCTCGCCGGCCTGCAGGTCGCGGATCTGCACGCGACCGATTTCCTGTTCGTCTGAGTCCCACCCGTAGAACGTCCGTTCTGCTCTAGGGTTCGGAACGAGAGCCGTATGTGAACCGGAACTTTCTCGAGGCACTGCAAGGACCGGGTGCCACTCCGATCCGCCCCTCGACTTTGGACGAACGCGCCCAGGGTCGAGGTGTCGCTAGGATCGAATTGCGGGCGTGTGCTGGCCAAGTGGACCCTGTCGGGTCCGCGCCGGAACGAAAGCGGCCAATGCCGCGACCAGCCAGCCGGCCATGAGGATGACGCCGCCAGTCGGCGCGGCCATCGGAAAGAGCGGAATGCCCTTCAGGGCACGCAAGGACAGATCACCGGAGAATAGCGCGAGTCCGATCACCAGGGCGGCAGCGGCGACCCGGGTCGTGAGGCGGTGAGTGAGCCCGGTGGCCGTCAGGGCCACGAGTGCGATGATGGCGGGCGCGTGGAACAGCAGAAACTGCGCCGCCGTCTTCAGGCTGTCGGCTCCGGGGATATGGGCCGCGGCCGCGCTAGCGGCGACGCCGAGCAGGCCGGCGAGCGCGCCGAGAGCAAGGAGGGCACGGTCGAAGCCGGTCATGCGCCGCGCTCGGCCAGGATCCGGGCGACGCTCGCCCGTAGTTCCGGCACGCCACGGTCGTCGCGGCTGGATGTGATCAGGATCTCAGGGTAGGCCGCCGGGCGCTTGGCGATGGCGGAGCGGATGCCGGCAATGCGCGCATCGACTTCGGCCTTCTTCAGGGCATCGCCCTTGGTCAGGACGATCTGATAGCTCACGGCGGCCTTGTCGAGCCCGTCGAGCACGTCGGTATCGATGCTCTTCAATCCATGGCGGGAATCGATCAACATGAAGACGCGGGCGAGATTGGCGCGACCCTTGAGGTAGTCGTGGATCAAGTCGGTCCAGGCCTCGACCTTGGTCTTCTCCACGGCCGCGTAGCCGTAGCCGGGCATGTCCACCAGGGTCAGTCGCCCGCCGATATCGAAGAAGTTGAGTTGCTGCGTCCGGCCCGGCGTATGCGACGTCCGCGCCAGGGTATTGCGGCCGGTCAGTGCGTTGACGAGGCTCGACTTGCCGACATTGGAGCGCCCGGCAAAGGCGATCTCGACGCCCTTCATCGGCGGCAGCGCGGCGACGTTCGGCGCGGAGGACAGGAAATCAGCTACTCCCGCGAACAGCAGGCGGCCGGATTCGAGGAGGGCTGCGTCGGCTTCGGGCTCGGTCATCATGGTCTCCGGCTGAGAGAGGGAAACGTGACGTGTCCCACCATCGACCTCATCCTGAGGTGCCGCGAAGCGGCCTCGAAGGAGGCGTCCAGAAACCGCGTCGGGTCCTGGAGGCCTCTTTCGAGGCCTCCGCTTCGCTCCGGCGTCTCGGGATGAGGAGCCGGGGTGGTCTCGTTGGGAAGAACGCGAAGCCTAGCTCTTGGCCGGTGCGTTCTTGTCGGCGGGCTTCTTCTTGAACATCCCGCCGAGGTTGTCCCACAACTCCACCTTCACGCCGTTGCGGCGCATGATGACGTATTGCTGGATGACCGAGAGGGTGTTGTTCCAGGCCCAGTAGATCACCAGGCCGGCCGGGAACGAGCCGAGCATGAAGGTGAACACGATGGGCATGAAGGTGAAGATCTGCGCCTGGACCGGGTCCGGCGGCGCGGGGTTCATCTTCATCTGGATGAACATCGTGATGCCCATCACGATCGGCCAGATGCCGAGATGGATGAAGTCCGGGGCGGCGAAGGGCAGGAGCCCGAACAGGTTCAGGATGTTCGTCGGATCGGGAGCGGCGAGATCCTGGATCCAGCCGAAGAACGGCGCATGCCGCATCTCGATGGTGATGAACAGGACCTTGTAGAGCGCGAAGAAGACCGGGATCTGGATCAGCACCGGCCAGCAGCCGGCGACCGGGTTGATCTTCTCCTTCTTGTACAGCTCCATCATCGCCTGTTGCTGCTTCATCTTGTCGTCGCCGTAGCGCTCGCGGATCGAGGCCATCTCCGGCTGCACGGCCTTCATCTTGGCCATGGACTGGTACGACTTGTTGGCGATCGGCAGGAACAGCAGCTTCAGGCAGAAGGTCACCACCAGGATCGACACGCCGAAATTGCCGAACAGATGGAAGAAGAAGTCCAACGCGCGGAACATTGGCTTGGTGATGAAGTGGAACCAGCCCCAGTCGATCATCAGATCGAACTGCTTGATGCCGAGATCCTTCTGGTAGCCGTTGATCGTGTTGACTTCCTTGGCACCGGCGAAGAGCTGCTGGGTCGACGTCACGGTCGCGCCCGGGTCGACGCTGCGGCCATCGCCGCGCACGCTGGCCTGATAGACCTTGGTGGCGCCGTCGGTGCGTTCGGTGAAGCTGCCGGTATAGGGGGTGGCCTGGTCCGGGATCGTGGCCGCGGCCCAGTACTTGTCGGTGATGCCGACGAAGCCGCCGCTCACGTTCGCCCAGGCCTTGCCCTTCGTGCCGGCATTGCCGAGCGCCGGCTCCTTCGCAACGTGGTCATAGGTGTATTCCTGCAGGCCGTCGGCGCCGAGGACGCCGATCATGCCCTCATGCAGCACGTAATAGCCCTGCGTCGTCGGCTTGCCCCAGCGCGAGACCAGCCCATACGGATACAGCGTGACGGCGTTCGCCCCCTTGTTCTCGACCTCGTCACGGATCGTGAACATGAACTTGTCGTCGACGGCGATGACGCGCTTGAACAGCAGGCCTGCGCCGTTGTCGTAGGTGAGGCTCAGAGGCTTTGCCGGCGTCAGCGCGGCGGCATCGGCGGTCCACACAGTGTCGCCCGTGGGGAGGGGGCCTGTGTTCTGACCGACCCAGCCGAATTCCGCGTAATACGGGTTCGCGCTACCGGTGGGCGAGAGCAGCACGATGCGCGGGCTCGAATCGCTGACGGTCTCGTGGTAGCCCTTGAGCGAGACGTCATCGACGCGGCCACCCTTCAGGGCGATCGAACCGGCCAGGGCCGGGGTGTCGATGGCCACGCGCGGGGAACGGGCCAGGGCTGCCTCGCGGCTCTCCACCGATACGGCCGCGTTCGGCAGGGTGCCCGGAACGGGAGCCGAGGGACCGCCTTCCGCCGGGCTTGCCGAGGGAGCGCCGGTCGGGTTGGCGGCCTGGGCAGCAGCCTTGTTCTGAAGCTCGGCCTGACGCTGCTGCTCCACGCGGGGGGCGGCGATGAAGTAGTTCCACCCGAGCAGGACCGCCAGCGACAAGGCGATCGCGACGATCATGTTCGTCTTGTCATTACCCATCGAGAGATCCGTCGCGTGTGTTCGAAGGAGGGGAGGCGTCGAAGGCTCCGCTCGCCGCGCGAGGCATCGACGGCGCCTCGTGCTGCAGGGGCACATCGGCCGCATGATGGCAGGATGGTGTCGGGTCGCCGCGAACCGGGCCTTTCACGGCATCGGCCGGGTTGGCCGCGCCGGAGCGACCTTTCCCACGTCCGGGGCGGTTCTTCTGGCCCTGCTGCCTGCCGTCACTCGGCTTGATCACCGCGCCAACGGAACGGCGCAGATCGGCGACCAGCGTGTCGAAAGGCGCATGCAGAGCGGGGCGACGGGCCACGAGCACGATATCGGCCTCGGCGGACGGCAACTCGGCTGCTGCGCGCTTCACGGCATCGCGCAAGCGGCGGCGGATGCGGTTGCGCTCCGTCGCGTGACCGACCCGCTTGGTGATCGTGAAGCCGATGCGAAGTCCATCGACCGCTGCGCTCTCCGAGGTAGCAGGCACAGGCGTGCCGGCCGCATGACGCAGCCGGCCTTGGGCACTCATGAGCTCGGTGTGAAAACGGCGCCCTCCCGCAGCAGCGAGAAAGTCCGGTCTCCGCTTCAGCCGTCCGATCGTCGACACTGCCGGTTCGATCCTGCGGCCAAGGGGCGAGGTCATCGCTTGGGCAAGCCTCGGGTTGATCAAGGCCTACCCCAGCGGACTACGCCGCCGGGGCGCCTAGAAATCAGGCCGAGAGCTTCTTGCGACCGTGCGAGCGGCGGGCAGCGATGACCTTGCGGCCGCCGGCCGTCGCCATGCGAGCGCGGAAGCCGTGACGACGCTTACGCACGAGCTTGCTGGGCTGATAGGTTCTCTTCATGGCGCGATCTCCGATGGCCGAGGATCGATCCGGCTGGCTGCAGGAGCCCCACCGACATCTTCACTCGCCCTGAAATGTGTCTGCAAGCGCGAAGAGCGCCCACATGGGGCGCGGCAACGCGATGGCGCGGCTTATGGCGGAGAGGGGGGGCGAAGTCAATTCTGGCGCGGGCATTTCCCAGCCCCCGTTCTGTCGCCGGACCGTGTCCGCCCTTAGCCGGGCGTTAACCTTTTCAGCCTATGAAGAAATCATGTCCGGTTCTCCGGATGTGGGGCAGATTTCGGTCTGCCGCTGTTTTGATGCCTCTGTCGACTTCACCAAAGCCGCCCCTCCGGGCGGCTTTTTTTTTCGTTCCGCCGATTCGCGGAACGACGTCGCCAAATGCGGTTTCATCGGCACCAGTCCGGCTCATTAACGTTAATCTCCGGTCAACGGCGCGGGGCGGCACGTTCGGCGCTAGTGTTGCGCCTCTGGTCGCGAACGCACTGATCGTGTCTCAGATCGGGACAAAGCGGTCCGGTAGCGGCACAGGAGGCAGGATGAACGAGTTGGATGTCACCTTTCGCGACGAGCGGGACTGGGTCAACTTCGGCGACACGTATGTGAATTCCGAGGCCTTTCGAGTCCTGTTCCGCGAAGGCATGACCATGGTCGAAGAGGCCGCGGCCTATCTCGATGGCGATGGGCGCGAGGAATCGCGTCTGCTGTCGCGCGACAGCACCCTGTCCTATGCCAGCGAGAGCATGCGCCTGACCACCCGGTTGATGCAGATCGCGTCGTGGCTGCTGGTGCAGCGTGCCGTGTCGGAGGGCGAAATCACCCCCGCCCAGGCCCTCCAGGAGAAGACCCGCGTCCGTCTCGCGACACCGGAGACCTTCCGCGCCGAGACCTTCGTCACTCTCCCGGCCCGCCTTCAGGACCTCACCGTCCGCTCGCGCCGGCTCCACGCCCGCATCCTGCATCTCGACGGCCTCATCTCCGACGACCGCCCGACCCCGGTCTTCGGGGAAAGCCCCGTTGCCGCGCAGCAGGGTCTGCTGCGGAGCGCCTTCGGTACCGCCCACTGAAACAGGGTTGGGCTTCGATGGCCTGAAACGCGAAAGGGCGGCGCCTCGATGGCGCCGCCCTTTCGCGTTTCCAAAACCCTCCGCCGCCACCAACCGGTCGCGGCGGTCAGTTCGCTCGAATCACTTCTTGCCGAAGGACAGGGCGCCGAAGCGCGAGTTGAACCGAGAAACACGGCCGCCGCGATCGAGCATCTTCTGCTCGCCGCCAGTCCAGGCCGGGTGCGTATTCGGGTCGATGTCGAGGTTGAGGGTGTCGCCCTCCTTGCCGTAGGTCGACCGGGTCATGTAGTCGGACCCATCGGTCATCACGACCTTGATGAAATGGTAGTCGGGATGTTCGGTACCCTTGGCCTTGTCGGCCGCACTCTTTGCCATGACGAAATCCTTGAATAGCCACGCCGACCGGCCCGCCTGGCGGCCCGCGGCCTTAGATCACGCGCAATCGGATGAAGGCGGGCCTATACCCCACGTGCTTCTTCCGAACAAGCGGTCGGGCGCGGGAGATCGCCGGGACCGCTATTTTCTTGAAACCGATTCTGTGTCGGGGATGATGACGAGGCACGATGGCTCGCGGGCGTAAAAAGAATTCACAGGGCGAAGGCCCGGGCGGCAACGGTCGCGGCAAAGCTCCTCTCGGGTCGCTGAGGCCGCTGATTCCCTTCGCCTTGGTTTATCGCGGTCGCATCCTCGCGGCGTTCCTGTCGCTGCTTTCGGCCTCGGTTGCGACCCTCGTGGTGCCCATCGCCCTGCGCCGGGTGATCGACCACGGCTTCTCGCCCGAAGGCCACAGCGTCATCGACGCTTACTTCATGGCTCTGATCGGCGTGGTGTCGGTGCTCGCCCTGTCGAGTGCCGCCCGGTACTACACCGTGGTGACGCTGGGTGAGCGCGTGGTCGCGGACCTGCGCAGCGCGGTCTTCGCCCGCCTCACCATCCTCGATCCCGCTTTCTTCGACCGCACGCAATCGGGCGAGATCGTCTCTCGGCTCACCGCCGACGCGACCCAGGTCAAGGCCGTGTTCGGGGTCTCCATCTCGATCCTGCTGCGAAACGCCTTCCTGTTCGTCGGCGCGGTGGTGATGATGGTCATCACCAGTCCCAAACTGTCGATCCTGGTTCTCGTGGCGATCCCGCTCATCGTGTTCCCGCTGATCCTGTCCGGACGCGGCGTGCGGCGGCGTTCCCGCGCCGCGCAGGACCGGCTGGCCGACGCCTCGGCCTATGCGGCGGAGGCGATCGGGGCGATTCGCACCATGCAGGCCTTCGGCATGGGTCGCGCCACGGCGGAGCATTTCGGGCAGGCTTCCGAGAATGCCTATTCGGCCGCCCGTGACTCCGTGAAGGCGCGCGCCCTGCTCACCGGCGTCGCGATCTTCCTCATCTCCGCCAGCGTCGTCGGGGTCATGTGGTACGGCGCCCAAGGGGTGCTGGCCGGTACGATGACGGCGGGCCAGCTCTCGCAATTCGTGCTCTACGCAGTGTTCGGCGCGAGCGCCCTGGGGCAGCTTTCAGAGGTCTACGGCGAACTCGCGCAGGCCGCCGGAGCCGCCGAACGCCTTGGCGAGATTCTGGCCGCCGAGCCCGCGATCCGCGCACCCGCCGAGCCGAAACTCCTGCCGGTGCCGCCGCGCGGCGAAGTGGCCTTCGAATCGGTCCGCCTGACCTATCCGACCCGGCCGGAGCATCCCTCCCTCGACGGGATAAGCTTCCAGGTGGCGCATGGGGAGCGCGTCGCCCTCGTGGGCCCTTCGGGGGCGGGCAAGACCACGGTGCTGCAGGCACTGCTGCGCTTCTACGATCCGCAATCCGGCATCGTGCGCGTCGATGGAATCGACATCGCGAGCGTCGATCCGGATGCCCTGCGCGAGCGCATGTCCCTCGTGCCGCAGGATCCCACTGTCTTCTCCGGCTCGGTGATCGAGAACATCCGCTACGGTCGCCCACGGGCGAGCGAGGCCGAGGTTCATCGCGCGGCGGAACTCGCCCATGCGGATGGCTTCATCCGCGCCCTGCCGCAGGGCTACGACACGCAGGTCGGCGAGCGCGGCGTCACGCTGTCCGGCGGTCAGCGCCAGCGTGTCGCCATTGCCCGCGCCATTCTCAAGGACGCGCCGATCCTGCTCCTCGACGAAGCGACCTCGGCCCTCGATGCCGAGAGCGAGCGCGCGGTGCAGACCGCGCTCGATACGCTCATGCGGGGGCGCACGACCCTGGTCATCGCCCATCGGCTGGCAACGATCCGCGCTGCCGACCGCATCCTCGTCCTCGACGGCGGCAGGATCGTCGAGACGGGAACGCATGAGAGCTTGCTGGCGCAGGGGGCGCTCTACGCGCAGCTGGCCGCCCTGCAATTCACCGACGCCCTCGATGAGACGGCGCGGGGGAAAGAACCGAAGACGAAGCGGTTCGCCCTGCCGGCCGAATAGGCGGCAATGGGGGGAGGGGGCGTTGCGGGAAAGGCCCTCTCCACAGGCAAATGCGCCGGATGTGGTAATGGTAATGGACCGTGAACCGCGACTCGGGATGGGTTGAGCCATGGCGCGCATCCTCAAAGATCCCGGTTTCGTCCACCTCCATGTCCACTCGTCCTTCTCGCTGCTCGAAGGGGCGCTGAAGGTCGGCGACATCGTCAAGGCGGCCGCCGCCGACCGGCAGCCGGCGCTGGCGCTCACCGACACCAACAACCTGTTCGGGGCGCTGGAATTTTCCGAGAAGGCCGCCGGAACGGGCATCCAGCCCATCGCCGGCATGCAACTCTCGGTGGTTTTCGAGGCGCCGGATCCGATGGCGCGGCTGTCGCAGATCACCACCTCCAA
The DNA here is from genome assembly GCF_001422815.1 of Methylobacterium sp. Leaf91. GTDB lineage: Bacteria > Pseudomonadota > Alphaproteobacteria > Rhizobiales > Beijerinckiaceae > Methylobacterium. Next base: position 27,600 of record NZ_LMMP01000045.1, read on the forward strand.
CGTCGTCGTGCTGGCGCAGAGCGAGGCCGGCTACGGCAACCTCCTGCGCCTGGCGAGCCGTGCCTATTTCGACGGCCCCCTGGGCGATGCGCCCCGTCTCACCGTAGAGGCACTGGCGGAGAACGCGGAAGGCCTCATCGCTCTGACGGGTGGCACCACCGGCCCCCTCGATACGGCCCTGCGCGGCGGACGTGTCGAGCTCGCCGCCGCCCGCCTCGCCCAGCTGAAACAGGCTTTCGGCGAGGACCGGCTCTACGTGGAGATCCTGCGCCACGGGCTCGATGACGAGCGCATGGTGGAGCGCGAGCTGATCCGGCTCGCCGATTCCAACGGCCTCTCGATCGTGGCCACCAACGAACCGTTCTTCGCCAAGCCCGATGATTACGACGCCCACGACGCGCTGCTCGCCATCGCCGAGGGGCGACTCGTTTCGGACGAGCGCCGCCGCAAGCTCACTCCGCGCCACGGCTTCAAGACCCGCGCCGAAATGGCCAAGCTCTTCCACGACCTGCCGGATGCCCTGTCCGCCACCGTGGAAATCGCCATGCGCTGCACCTATCGGGTGCGCACCCGCAAGCCGATCCTGCCGAATTTCGGCGTCGTTGCCGCTCTCGACGCGCTGCCCGTGGAGGCGGTCTCGCCGGATGTCGCCGAGGAGATCGCCCTCGACGAGCCGTCCGAACTGCGCCGCCAGGCCGAGGCCGGACTCGAACTGCGTCTGGCCCAGCACGGCCCCTGCGAGGGCATGACCGAACAGGTCTATCGCGATCGTCTCGCCTTCGAGCTCGACGTCATCGTGAAGATGAAGTTCCCCGGCTACTTCCTCATCGTGTCGGACTTCATCAAATGGGCCAAGGACCACGACATCCCGGTGGGGCCGGGCCGTGGTTCGGGTGCCGGCTCCCTCGTCGCCTACGCGCTCCTGATCACTGATCTCGATCCGCTGCGCTTCGGTCTGCTGTTCGAGCGCTTCCTCAACCCCGAGCGCGTCTCGATGCCGGATTTCGACATCGATTTCTGCGTCGATGGCCGTGAGCGTGTGATCCAGTACGTGCAGGAACGCTACGGCCACGAGCAGGTCGCGCAGATCATCACCTTCGGTACGCTGCAGGCGCGCGGTGTGCTGCGCGACGTCGGCCGCGTCCTCGAAATGCCCTACGGGCAGGTCGACAAGCTGACGAAGCTGGTGCCGCAGAACCCGGCCAACCCCGTCACCCTGGTCCAGGCCATCGAGGGCGAGCCCAAGCTTCAGGCGGCGATGGAGGAGGAGCCCGTCGTCGCCCGGCTGATGCAGATCGCCAAGAAGCTCGAGGGCCTGCACCGCCACGCCTCGACCCACGCGGCGGGCGTGGTCATCGGCGACCGGCCGCTGGAACAGCTCGTGCCGCTCTACCGCGACCCGAAGACCGGGATGCGGGTGACCCAGTTCAATATGAAATGGGTGGAGGCGGCGGGCCTCGTGAAGTTCGACTTCCTCGGCCTCAAGACCCTGACCATGCTGCGCTGCTGCACCGACCTTTTGGCGCAGCGCGGCATCATCGTCGATCTCGCCTCGCTGCCTCTCGACGACGCGGCGACCTATACGCCGATGAAGCGCGGCGAGACGGTGGGCGTGTTCCAGGTGGAATCCGCCGGCATGCGCAAGGCGCTGGTCGAGATGCAGGCCGACCGGTTCGAGGACATCATCGCCCTCGTGGCGCTCTACCGGCCCGGCCCCATGGCCAACATCCCGGTCTATTGCGAGCGCAAGCTCGGCCGCGATGCCGGCAACGAGGCGAGCTGGTACCCGCACGAGAAGCTGGAGCCGATCCTCAAGGAGACCTTCGGCATCATCGTCTACCAGGAGCAGGTGATGGAGGTGGCCAAGCTTCTGGCCGGCTACTCGCTCGGCGACGCCGACATGCTCCGCCGCGCCATGGGCAAGAAGATCAAGGCCGAGATGGACGCCCAGCGCGACCGTTTCGTGAAGGGCTCGGTGGAGCGCGGCCTCACCGAGGCCAAGGCCAACGAGATCTTCGACCTGCTGGCGAAATTCGCCGATTACGGCTTCAACAAATCGCACGCCGCCGCCTACGCGCTGCTGACCTACCAGACGGCCTATCTCAAGGCGAACTACCCGGTGGAGTTCCTGGCCGCCGCGATGCAGCTCGACATCGACGTCACCGACAAGCTCGCCGAGTTCCGCCAGGACGCCCAGCGCCTCGGCATCCCGGTGGACCCGCCCTCGATCAACACCTCGGGGGTCAATTTCGAGGTCCATGACGGGCGCATCGGCTATGCGCTCGCCGCCATCAAGGGCGTGGGCCGGGCCGCCGTCGAGGCCGTGGTGGAGGCACGCGGCGACACGCCGTTCAAGGACCTCGCCTGCCTGGCGCGCCGGCTCAACCCGCGCCTCATCAACAAGCGCACCCTGGAGAATCTCGTGGCGGCCGGCGCCATGGATTGCATCGAGGTCGACCGCGCGCGGGCCTGCGCCGCCGTCGAGCCGATGATGAAGCTGGCGCAAGGGGCGGCGGAGGCGGCCAATACGGGCATCGTCGACATGTTCGGCGGCATCGCTTCGGCCGACGTGACCCTGCGGGTGCCCGCCTACGAGCCCTGGCCCATGGCCGAGAAGCTGAAGAAGGAATACGAGGCCATCGGCTTCTTCCTCTCGGGCCATCCGCTCGACGAATATGCCGGCCTGCTGGAGAAGCTGCGCGTCCAGAGCTGGGCCGAGTTCTGCCGCTCGGTCCGCGCCGGCACCTCGAGCGTCGGCAAGGTCGCCGCGTCCGTCCTCGACCGGTCGGAGCGCCGCACCAAATCCGGCAACAAGCTCGGCATCGTCACGCTCTCGGACCAGACCGGGCATTTCGAGGCGATCATCTTCCAGGAAGGCCTCGGCCAGTACCGCGAGATCCTGGAGCCCGGCCGCCCGCTTGTGCTCCAGATCCAGGCCAATCTCGAAGGCGAGGATGTGCGCGCGCGCATCGTCACCGCCGAGCCTCTCGACGAGGCGGTGGCACGCCACCAGAAGGGCATGCGCGTCTATCTGCGCGACGAGCGCCCCATCGTCAGCGTGCAGCAGCGCCTGCAGGTGCGCGGCGAGGGCGAGGTCTCACTGATCCTCCTCCTCGACGGCGGCGACCGGGAGGTCGAGGTCAAGCTCCCCGGCCGCTACCAGGCGACGCCGCAGATCGCCGGTGCCCTGCGGGCAGTGCCCGGTGTGGTGCAGGTCGAAGTGAACTGACGGAGTCAGCCTTCCGAGGGGAGGGGCCCGTCGAACGTCTCGCGCGCCTTCTCCACCGCCGCGAGGTTCTGCTCGGCCCAGATCCACACGCCGCAGAAGGCGGCGCCGAGGCTCTGGCCGAGTTCCGTCAGCCGGTACTCGACTTTGGGCGGCACCACCGGATGCACGGTGCGGATCACCAATCCGTCCCGCTCCATATGGCGGAGGGTCTGAGTCAGCATCTTCTGGCTGATCGTGCCGATCGAGCGGCTGAGTTCGGTGAAACGAAGCTCGCCCCTTTCCTCCAGGATTTCGAGGACCAGCATCGTCCATTTGTCGGCGACGCGGCCGATCAGGTCGTGGACCAGCGCCTCGACGCGCGGATCCGCGTCGGCGGGTGGGGGCGGGGCCGCCATGTCACGCTCTCCTTTTGGTAAGTACAAATCTTTTTGGTGCCTTCTACCCATCGGAGAGTAGGAGCGGCATCTGTTTGGGACAACCAGGAGGGATGTCCCATGAAGACGAGCGGCAACACCATTCTCATCACCGGCGGCGCATCGGGGATCGGCCGCGAATTGGCGGAGCGTTTCCAGGCCCAGGGCAACACAGTGATCATCGCCGGCCGCCGCCGTGATCGGCTCGATGCGGTCACGGAGGCCAATCCCAGCATGGTCGGCTATGTGCTCGATGTCGAGGACAAAGCCGGGATAGACGCTTTCGCCGCGACGGTGATCGCCGCCCATCCCGACCTGAACGTCCTGATCAACAATGCCGGGATCATGCTGTTCGAGGATCTCACCCGGTCCCGTGATCTGGCGGATGCCGAGGCGATGGTGACCACCAACCTGCTGGGGCCAATCCGCCTCACCAACGCGCTGATCGACCATCTCTCCGCTCAGCCGGACGCGGCGGTCGTCAACGTCTCGTCGGGCCTCGCCTTCGTGCCGCTGGTCTCGACCCCGACCTATTCGGCGACGAAGGCGGCGATCCATTCCTACACGGTCAGCCTGCGGGACGCCCTTAAGGGCAGGGTCGAGGTCATCGAGCTCGTGCCGCCCGCCGTGCAGACGGAACTCACGCCCGGCCAGTCGACGCGGGAGGGATACATGCCCCTCGGGGAATTCATGGACGAGGTGATGACGATCTTCGCGACGCAGCCGACTCCGCCGGAAATCCTGGTGGAACGCGTGGGATTCCTGCGCTTCGCGGAAAGCGAGAAGCGGTTCGACCAGGCCTTGGCTACCGTGAACGACTTCGCCAACAAGGCGCGCGCGGAGCAGCACTGACGCTCCGCAGCGGCCATGCGAGCCGGCTTGCCGGTCGGAAAGACGCGGCGGGAAACATCCGCCGCGTAACCGCGTCTTAATAATACCTTCAGCATGGTCGAGATCAGGCTGGACCCGGTGCTTGCCCAACAAGACCCGGCATGACGCAAGCTGGCGTCGCGGTTCGGTGGCACGCTTCGATGACGAGAACTCTCTTGCGCCTGTCGGTCTTCGTCATCCTCGCGATCCTGGTCTTCGTGACGCTGTCGCCGATCGGGCTCCGGCCGGTCGTCGCCTCGGCGAATGTCGAGCGGATGAGCGCATACGCCCTGTTCGGCTTCCTCTTGATCCTGGCCTATCCCAAGCGCTGGTATCTCGGGCTCATGACCGGAATGGCGGTGGCCGGCCTCCTCGAATTCGGCCAGGAATTGTCGTCGACCCGCCATGCGCGGTTGAGCGATTTCCTCGTGAAGGCAGTCGCCGCCGCGTTCGGCAGCGTCGTCGCTTATCTCGTCCTGGCCGCCTATGCCCGGTTCGAGCGGCCCTCGGCCTCCCGCTGACACAGGTGCCTGACGTGGATGTCTGCAACGATCCCGGTTTCCATACGCTCCTGACCGGGAGTTTCCGTCGTGCCGTCGGCCGGTCGCTGGTGCCCGAGTCTGGGGGCGACGCGGCTTGGCTCCATGCCGAGGCCCCCTTCGCGGTCCTGGCTCATGATGGGGCAGAGGACCCGCGTTTCATCTATGCGAATCTGACCGCTCTGCGCATCTTCGGCTACGAGAAGGACGAGCTCATCGGGTTGCCCTCTCGCTTCTCGGCCGAGGCCCCGGAGCGGGCCGAGCGTCAGCGCCTGCTCGATGCCGTCACCCGCGACGGGTTCGTCGCCAATTATGCCGGCATCCGCATCCGCAAGGACGGAACCCGCTTCCCGATCCGCGACGCCATCGTCTGGCAACTCGTGGATGAGACCGGTCTGCTGCACGGACAGGCCGCGACCTTTTCTGTCTGAGAGGGTTTCCTTGGTTCGACAGGTACCGACGAGCGGAGAGCGTGACGTTTTTCTTCCCTTCCACGACCTCGTCCTGAGGCACTGCGATAGCCGCCTCGAAGGAGGGCTCCAGAACCCGCTACGCGAGCTGGGGAGCTCCTTCGAGGCCTTCGCTGCGCTTCGGCACTTCAGGATGAGGTGGTGGGCGGGACCGTGATCGCATCGCTATCCTCGCCGAGGGTCATGAGGGCGGCATTGCCGCCTGCCGCCGCGGTGTTGATGCTGACGCTGCGCTCCCGAAGAAGCCATTCCAACGAGTAATCGTCGGCTCCTTTCTCCAGTTCGTCCGGCGACACGGCAAGGACTGGGAGGATGGCGCCCGGCAGCGCGGCGGCTCTCCGCGTCGCCGCGAGGGTCGCATCCGCTCCGCCCTCCACCAGGATCGCCGCGCAGCCCATCGCCTCCGCCTTGGCCGAGATGTCGATCTGGCGCCGCAGGGCGCCGGGCAGCATATCGAGCGCAGGTCGCAAGGCGGCAGGCATCTGAAGCCGGATCGCGTTGCCAGTGGCGAGGCAGGCGGCGATCTGCGCGAACAGCCCGGTCTCGCTGGCCGGAAAGCAGAGCACCGTGCCGCGCGGATGCAGGCTGTAGCGGTTGCTCTCGCCCACCGGGCCGGGCAGGCCGATGTCGAGCCCGAGGAGGCTCCGTTCGGCATAGGCGTCGCAGCGCGCCGCGTCCGTCTCGCGGCCTGCCGCCGACAGGGCGTCGCGCAGGGACGCCAGCGCCTCGGGCATGGCGGCGGGCCGCCGGACGAGGCCGGTCTTCGCTGGCGCCGAAGCCAGGAGGCGGCGGAGATAGAGCGGGCCGCCGGCCTTCGGTCCCGTCCCCGACAGGCCTTCGCCGCCGAAGGGCTGAAGGCCGACGACGGCCCCGATGAGGTTGCGGTTGACGTAGACGTTGCCTGCACGGACCCGGTCCATGAGGCGCGAGACGGTAGCGTCGATCCGGCTATGGACGCCGAAGGTCAGGCCGTAGCCGGTCCCGGCGATGGCATCGACGATCCGGCCGAGATCGTCGCGCCTGATACGCAGGACGTGGAGGATGGGGCCGAAGACCTCGCCGGACAGGTCGTCGAGACTGTCGATGGCGATCAGGGTCGGGGAAACGAAATGGCCGGTCGCGCGGGAGGGCGGCAGCGCGACCCGATGCACGGCGTGGCCGCGCTCCCGCATCCGCGCCACATGTTCTTCGATCGCCTCCCGCGCAGCCTCGCTGATGACCGGCCCGATATCGGTGGCGAGCCGGTCGGGATTGCCGATCGTCAGTTCCGCCATGGCGCCTTCGAGCATGGCGAGGATGCGGTCGGCGACCTCCTCCTGGAGGCAGAGCACACGGAGCGCCGAGCAGCGCTGGCCGGCGGAATTGAAGGCCGACATCACCACATCGGCGACGACCTGCTCCGGCAGGGCGGAGGAATCGACCACCATGGCGTTCTGGCCACCCGTCTCGGCCACGAACGGAATCGGCCGTCCATCCGGTCCGAGCCGCCCGGCCAGTTCGGCCTGGATCGCCTTGGCGACATCGGTCGAGCCGGTGAAGAGCACGCCCTGGACCCGAGGATCGGCCACGAGGCGCGCGCCGATCGCACCGTCACCCGGCAGGAGACCGAGTATGCCGTCCGGAATTCCCGCCTCGATCAGGATCTCCACGGCGAGCCCGGCCACCAGGGGCGTTTCCTCGGCCGGCTTGGCGAGGACGGCATTGCCGGCGGCGAGCGCGGCTCCGACCTGCCCGATGAAGATGGCGAGGGGGAAGTTCCAGGGGCTGATACAGGCGACGACGCCAAGGGGCGGATGAGTCGCGGGATCGAATCCCGCTGCCTGCGCTGCGTAATAGCGCAGGAAATCCACCGCCTCGCGGATCTCGCCGACGGCATCGGCGAGGGTCTTGCCGGCTTCCCGGATCAGCAACCCGAGGAACGCGTCGCGTCGCGCCTCGATCCGGTCCGCCGCCGCGTTCAGGATACCCGCCCGCCGCGATGGCGCCGTCGTCGCCCAGGCGCGGGAGGCTGATGTCGCACGCGCGATGGCGGCGTCGACGATCTCCGCCTCCGCCTCGATCACGTGGCCGACGATGTCGTTCCGGTCGGCGGGGTTGAGCACGGCGCGTTTCGTGCCGTCATACCCATCCGTCGGAACGGGCCGACACAGGCGGGGTGTCCCCGCACCCGCCCGCAGGCTCGCGCCGAGGGACGCGAGCACGTCCTCGTCGGTCAGGTCGAGGCCGCGCGCATTCAAGCGGCTCGGGCCGAAGAGATCGCGCGGCAGGGCGATCCCCGGATGGCCCGATCCCGGCGGTACGACCCGGCGGGCCAGCTCCAGCGGGTTGGCGACGAGGTCGCCGGCCGACACGGCGGGATCGGCGATCCGGTTGACGAAGGAGGAGTTTGCTCCGTTCTCCAGCAGGCGCCGGACGAGATAGGCGAGCAACGTGTCGTGCGAGCCCACCGGCGCATAGATCCGGCACGGCCGGTCGAGGATCGCGCCGCCGACCACCTCCTCGTAGAGCGCCTCGCCCATGCCGTGCAGGCACTGGAACTCGTAGTCGCCGGGCTGGAAATCTTCCCCCGCCATGGCGACGATGTCGGCGAGCGTGCGGGCATTGTGGGTCGCGAATTGCGGGAATACCGCGTCCCCGGCCGCCAGAAGCCGGCGCGCGCAGGCGAGGTACGACACATCGGTATGGAGCTTCCGGGTGAAGACCGGGAAACCGTCGAGCCCATCGACCTGGGCGCGCTTGATCTCCGAATCCCAGTATGCGCCCTTGACGAGGCGGACCATGAGGCGGTGTCCGCTCCGCCGCGCGAGGTCGATGACGACGTCCAGCACGGGGAGCGCGCGCTTCTGATAGGCCTGTACGACGAAGCCAAGCCCGTCCCAGCCGGCAAGACGCTCGTCCGACGCCAGGGCTTCGAGGAGATCGAGGGAGAGGTCGAGCCGGTCGGCCTCCTCGGCATCGATGTTGAACCCGATATCATGGCGGCTGGCCGCGAGGGCGAGGTCCGTCAGCCTCGGCAGCAACTCGTCCATCACCCGGTCGCGCTGGGCGCGGGCATAGCGCGGGTGCAGCGCTGAGAGCTTGACCGAGATGCCCGGCCCATCGAGAGGCCCGCGCCCGGCCGAGGCCACACCGATCGCCGCGATGGCGCCGGCATAATCCGCTAGATAGCGGGCGGCATCCGCTGCATTCACTGCCGCCTCGCCGAGCATGTCATAGGAATAGCGGAAGCCTTTCTCCTCCTTCGGCCGGCTGTTGCGGAGCGCTTCGGCGATGCTGCGGCCGGTGACGAACTGGCCGCCGAGCATCCGCATCGCCAGATCGACACCCATGCGGATGGCCGGCTGGCCCGCCCGACGTAGGACGCCCGTCAGCGCCGCCGTCAGGCCGGCCTCGTCCTCGACGCCGACCACCCGCCCCGTCAGCGCGAGGCTCCACGCGGCTGCACCGGCGAACAGCGAGGTGGGATGGCCGAGATGCGACCGCCAATCGCCATGTCCGATCTTGTCGCGGATGAGGGCGTCGCGGCTCGCCGTATCCGGAATGCGCAGAAGTGCTTCGGCGAGGCACATCAGGGCGACGCCTTCGGCGCTCGACAGGCTGAACTCGCGCATCAGCTGCTCGACGGGCCCGCGGGCGCCTTTCTCGCGCAAGGCCGCGACGAGGCGCCCGGCCAGATGCGTCGCCGCGGCATCCTCCGACGGACTTTGATGCACTTCCGCCATCAAGGAGGCGACGCATTGGGATTCGGAACGGCGATGGGCGGCGCGGACCCTGGCTCGGAGCGCTCCGAGCGGCGCGGCGGGACCCTCGAATTCAGAGAAAGCCAGCCTACGATCGGGCGGCAGCGGCGTCGGAGGTGGGCATTTGCTCATGGTATGAGGCTCATGGGTCGAAGCCTTCCCGCTGCTGCCCCCGGGCGATCACCGATATCCGGCATCTCCTCGAAGGAAGATGCACCGGAATTCGCCCGTGCACACCTGTGCGGAGCGACCTTGCCGATGCAGACCAACGAGGCCGCACCTGCGTAGTTTCCGGGCGGGTCGCCGGCCCTCTCTTCCACCTCGAAATCAGCGATGCGGGAAGGAGGGACCCGTTACCGCGTGGCGACGCGCAGCTCCGCTTGCTGTCGATATGCGGCCTCCAGGCGCTCGGCCACGAGATGCTGCAACCGCCAGAGATGGTCGTCGAGAATGCCGGCATCCGCGCAGGCCTGTGCCGTGCGGAACAGATATTCCGCACTCGGGCCGAGATGCCCTGCGCCGGTGGCGATCCGGTCGGCGATCTCCTCCTCCGCGAGGCGCCCGGTGTAGCGGTCGCTGGCGCGGTTGACGACGAAGGTCAGGGCGGTGACCGGCCCGGCCGCGGTTTCGACGACGACCCAGCGTCCCGCATAGCCTCCGCCGCGCATCTCCCGGCGCCAGACCGGCATCAGGGTCGCGGCCGGATCCGATCCCCTCAGGCGAAACACGATTCCGCGGCAGATGCCGCCCCGGTCGAGGGCAAGGACGAGGCCCGGCCGTTCGCGGCTCCCGCGAAACCGCCGCTGCAGCAGGCAAAAGCGCCGGTGATAGCCTCTCACCGTGCCGACGCACCGCTCGGCCACGGCGAATTCCGGCTGCCAGATCAGTGAACCGTAGCCGAACACCCAGAGCCCGTCCTCCGTCGGCCGGTGCCGGAGCATCCTGTCGAGGCCGGGCGCGAGGTCGAGATCGCTGATGAGATGCAGGGCGCTCGCATCGTCGGCGACCGAAGTCGGATGGGCACGGGCGATGAGGTCGAGGGTCAGCGAAAGGGGGCGATGCCGCATGGTTGGTATCGGAGCATCACCGGCCGGTCGGAGCAAGCCGCCACCTTGATCGTATGCGTTCAGGGCGGGACGCTGCTAACCGGTACGATCAATGCGGATCGACCCCAATGTTTTCGTATTCCCAGGACGATAGCAATACCGACGGTGAAGCTTAGCAGCGTCGACACAAGGCTGAGTGGAATGACGACGAAAAGAGCGAATATCAGATAAAGAACCAGTGCCGCAGTCATAGCGCGCAACAGGATGCTGAAAGCCCAGAGAGTGTGTAGCCAGCGGCTGCGATGTGTCGGACGCCAGGTGCCCACGAATGCCAGGACTGCCGTGAGGCATCCAAGGCCCATCACTGAGCCATGGAGATACGGATGCTCCATGATGAATGCAGACTCGCGAAACACGATCTCGCTGGGCGACGCCATGCGTGCCGCGAATCCCCAACTCTCGTTCCCCGATTCCATGCTCCACATGAAGTCGTCGCCTTCGACGCTCGCGCTCGGCAATGTCGTGTCTGCCGACCTGAACGAAGACGGATCAATCGTCAGAACCCCTGCTGTATCGTGGACGTAGCCTCGGCAGGATCTTGGTGTGCCGTCGCAAATCAGGGAGATCAGGGAGTACTTGCCGCTGCGCGCTAACGGTCGCCCCCGGCCATCGAGAACGAGAAGACGAACAGAATCAGAAAAGAGGATTCCATCTCCGTGAAGGAGCCTGATTTCACCCTGCTCGCCATCGGGCAGCGTCAATCGCTCCGTCTGCGTCATGTAAGGGGTATGTGCCACGGCGACGATGTTTCCCGCCGTTAGCGAGGGGACGGAGAGTAACAGCAGGATTAGAAACCGGAGGCCGTGCTTGGCTTTCATTTCTAGATCGTTCTTTCAGGTATTTTCTCGCGTGTTACTGCATCGGCCATTGCCGGAGAACATACATCCTTATCTGTTCCCCAGCGCCTCCAGCTCCTTGAACGGCTCCGTCCGGTGGCCCTCGCAGACCTCCTCGACATCCTCGAGGATGCTGAGCTTGCCGGCCTCCTCCCGAATGACGACCTTGGCTTTTTCACCCTTGAGGAAGCGGCGGCCCATCATCCTGGCGGACACACAGTAGAGCGTGCGTCCATCGTCCTGGAACGGTCCCGCGATGCGGCTATGCTCGAAACGGACCGGGATCACCGAGATCGAACCGAAGCCGCTCTGGCGAAGGGCCAGGGCAGCCACCCGCTCGCGCATGGTGAAGCTGGCAAGGGCAGCCGGAGCCGGTTCGCGTCGCCCGCATCCAGCGAGCGTGAGGGCGAGGAATGCCATCGCCGCGACAGTGACCATGGATCGCGGCAGCAACGGGCCGTTTCCGGCGATGCCATGTCGGGAGAGTACCATGCGAGGGGAGCACCTAACGGCGGACCCCGAAGCGTAGCGTTTGACACGCCCTGCGGGAATATATGGATCACCACAATCCAGCGCGTTTCTCGATGCCGTCGGCCCGTTTCCAACGCATCCGCCACGCCTTAATGAGAGGGCCATGCAATGGACCGATGACGGCGTGGTGCTGGGGCTGCGCAAGCAGGGCGAGACGGGAATCGTCCTCGAAGTCATGACCGCGTGCCACGGCCGCCATCTCGGCCTCGTCCATGGGGGGCGTTCGCGGCGGATGCAGCCGGTGCTCCAGACCGGCAACCACGTTCGCCTCACCTGGCGCGCGCGTCTCGACGAGAGCCTCGGCGCCTTCGCGGTGGAACCTTTGGAATCCTCGGCGGCGCGGCTCATGGGCTCGGGGCTCGCCCTCTACGGAGTGACCCATATGGCGGCGCTCCTGCGTCTGCTGCCCGAGCGCGATTCCCATTCCGCTCTCTACGAGGCGGCCCGCGTGCTCATCGCCCATCTCGATGACCGGGTGATCGCCCCCCTCCTGATGGTACGGTTCGAACTCGCGATCCTGGCCGAGCTCGGCTTCGGCCTCGATCTCACCGCCTGCGCGGCCACGGGTGGCAACGATGCGCTGATCTACGTCTCGCCGAGGACCGGGCGGGCTGTCAGCGCCTCGGCCGGGGAGCCCTTCCGGGACAGGCTGCTGGCGCTGCCGGGCTTCCTTCTCGAGCGGGAGAAGGGCCGGGGCGGTTCCATCTCGCCGGACGAGAGGGATGTAGCCAATGGATTTACCTTGACGGGGTATTTCCTCGACCAGCACATCTGGGGACCCCGCGCCATCGCCCCTCCGGCGGAGCGTGCGCGATTCGTTGCGTTGGGGAGGCAGAGCAATTAAGTTCTGTTCTCGTTATGTTCTGATATGGGCCATGTCCGGCCCGGGAGTTCGTCATGGGCCAGCCCTTCGATCCACCGTCGGGATCCGACGGTATCGAGAGCGTCGAACTGAAGTCGGCGCTCGAAGAGCGCTACTTCGCCTATGCGCTTTCCACCATCATGAACCGCGCGTTGCCCGATGCCCGCGACGGCCTCAAGCCGGTGCATCGGCGCATCCTCTACGGCATGCGGCTCCTGCGCCTGGACCCCAACACGGCGTTCAAGAAATGCGCGAAGATCGTCGGCGACGTGATGGGCGATTTCCATCCCCACGGCGACCAGGCGATCTACGATGCGCTGGTGCGCCTCTCACAGGATTTCGCGCAGCGCTATCCGCTGGTGGATGGCCAGGGCAATTTCGGCAATATCGACGGAGATGGCCCCGCCGCCTACCGCTACACCGAGGCGCGGCTGACGGAGGTGGCGCGCCTGCTCCTCGACGGGATCGACGAGGACACGGTCGATTTCCGGCCGTCCTACAATGGGGAGAAGGACGAGCCCATCGTCCTGCCGGCGGCCTTCCCGAACCTGCTCGCCAACGGCTCCCAGGGCATCGCGGTGGGCATGGCCACCTCGATCCCGCCGCACAACGCGGCCGAACTCTGCGACGCGGCGCTCTATCTCATCGGCCATCGCGAGGCGACGTCGGCCCAGCTCCTCACCTTCGTGAAAGGGCCCGATTTTCCCACCGGCGGCATTCTGATCGACAGTGCCGAGTCGATCGCCGAGGCCTACCGTACCGGGCGCGGCGGTTTTCGCGTGCGGGCGCGTTGGGCGAAGGAGGATACCGGGCGCGGCACCTGGAACATCGTCGTCACCGAGATCCCCTACGGCATTCCCAAGGCACGGCTCATCGAGAAGCTGGCCGAGTTGCTGCAGGAGAAGAAGCTGCCACTGCTGGCGGACGTGCGCGACGAATCGGCGGAAGACGTCCGTGTCGTGCTGGAGCCGCGCTCGCGCAGCGTCGACCCGGTGATCCTCATGGAATCCGTGTTCCGGCTCACCGAACTCGAAGCCCGCATTCCCCTCAACATGAACGTCCTGGTGGGCGGTCTCGTCCCGCGCGTGATCGGGCTGGCCGAGGCCCTGCGCGAATGGCTCGACCATCGCCGCGTCGTCCTCCAACGCCGCTCGCGCCACCGCCTCGGGCAGATCGAACGCCGCCTCGAAATTCTCGGCGGCCTTCTCATCGTCTATCTCGATCTCGACGAGGTGATCCGCATCATCCGCGAGGAGGACGAGCCGAAACCGTCCCTGATGAAGCGGTTCGAACTCACCGAACTCCAGGCCAACGCCATCCTCGACACGCGCCTGCGCTCGTTGCGCAAGCTGGAGGAGATGGAGCTCAAGCGCGAACTCGATACGCTGACCAAGGAGAAGGACGGGATCGAGGAACTGCTCGGCTCCGAAAAGATGCAATGGTCGGACATCACCAAGCAGATCCGGGCGGTGAAGAAGACCTTCGGGCCCGAGACCAAGATCGGAGCCCGTCGCACCACCCTGGAGAACCCGCCCGACACCGCAGGGATCGATTTCACGTCCGCCATGGTGGAGCGCGAGCCGATCACCGTCATCGTCTCGGCCAAGGGCTGGATCCGCGCCCTCAAGGGGCATGTGGCCGATCTGTCGGGCGTCGCCTTCAAGGGCGATGACGCGCTCAAGATCTCGTTCCTCAGCGAGACCACGGCCAAGATCCTGGTCCTGGCCTCTAACGGCAAGGTGTTCACCCTGGAAGCGGCGAAGCTTCCGGGCGGACGCGGCTTCGGTGACCCGATCCGCTTGATGGTGGATTTCGACGACGGCGCCGAGATCGTCGCCGCCCTGCCGTATCAGCCAGGTGGCAAGCTCCTGATCGCGGGCTCGGATGGGCGCGGTTTCCTGGCCCCCGCCGACGCGCTGGTGGCCAATACCCGCAAGGGCAAGGGCATCATGGGGCTCGATGAGCCGGCCCAGGCCATGCTGCTCGTGCCTGCCAGCAGCGGCGATCATGTCGCCGTCTGCAGTGCCGACCGGCTATTGCTGGTCTTCCCGTTGTCGGAATTGCCGGAACTGTCGCGCGGCAAGGGGGTGCGCCTGCAGCGTTGCCGCCAGAGCACGCTCACCGACGCCCATGTCTTCACCCTGGCCGAGGGCCTGCCCTGGCGCGACAGTGCCGGTCAGGAGCGGCTCGCCAACGCGGCACTGCTGGAGAAGTGGATGGGCCACCGGGCCGAGGCCGGCACTCTGATGACCCGCAGCTTCCCGAAATTCGAGCGGTTCGGGAGGTAGGCGTCCGGGAGGGGCGAGATTCTGTGGGGTCTCGGGTGTTCCGGGACCGCTCAGCGGATCCCCGGGACCAAGACCGTAGGAGCGATCTCGTAAAACGAGACGGCACCTTCGGGGAGATAGCTTCGCCTACGGGTGGCCCGGCATATTCGAAGCAGGGGCCGCCTTTTCGTAAGGCTCAGCGGCGGCGGAACTGGCCGCGGATCGGCGGGCGCGGACCGGAGGAACGCTCGTCCTTGTGACGGAACACGAGGCGGCCCTTCTCGAGATCGTAGGGCGACATCTCGACGGTGACACGGTCGCCCGCCAGAGTCTTGATGCGGTTCTTCTTCATCTTGCCGGCCGTGTAGGCCACGATCTCGTGGCCCTGGTCGAGCTGCACGCGGTAGCGTGCGTCCGGCAGGATCTCGATCACGAGACCGTCGAACTGCATCAACTCTTCTTTCGCCATCCACACTCTCCAGCCGGAACGCCAGAACGGGGCATTCCGGGACACCAAAAACATAGCCGTTCGGCAAAACGCTGCGGGCGGCGGGTCCGATCCCATCGGATGCGCAACACCGGCGAGCGTCGGCGAGACATAATGTTCGCGCGTTCCGTAAGCAAGCTTTTACCGCCGTGAACGGTATCCCGTCGACAGAAAAGCACATCCTGTCCTGAGACCGGGAAATCTTCGTTGGTGCTTCAACTGCCCGGTCATCCTCTCGGCTCGTCCCAATCCGAGGCGACAGCTGCCTCATCGGGTTGGCGGCAAGGCGCCACTTTTCGCCCGGATCAGGGCGTCACGACATTGCCGGCGTAGTCGATACGGCCGTCGGGGGTCTTCTTCCACACCTGCAGCTGGTAGCCGGGCGCTTTGGTCTGGCCTTTATCGTCGAATGAGACCTCGCCAAGGGCGGTCTTCAGCGGCGCACCGCCATGGAGGAACGCCGCGACTTTGCGGCCCTCATTCGATTTGGTTTGCTCGACGGCCTGTCTGAGGATCTCGACCGCCGCATAGCCCTGCGCCGCGACCATGTCGGTCTCCGGACTCCTCGGCTTGGCCGCCGCTCCCTTGGGCTCCGGCAGCTTTCGCGGTTCGGGGGCAAGGGTCATCACGGTCCCCTCGGCGCCGGGACCGGCCCCGGCGGCGAACTCCTTGTCGAGCAGTCCATCGCTGCCGACGAGGGGAATGGCCAGACCCGCTTCGCGCAGGGAACGGATCAGCAGCCCCGCTTCCGGCGCAAGGCCACCGAAATAAACGACCTCGATCCGGGCGCGCTTCAGGCGGGCGACGAGGGCGGAGAGATCCTTGTCGCCGCGGCCGAGGCTTTCGAAGGCAGTCTCCGCCTGTCCATTCGTTTTGAGACTGCGAGCGACGTCGTCGACGAGACCCCGACCGAACGTGCTCCTGTCATGGACGAGGCCGATACGCCGCCCTCTGAAACGCTCGAGGAGATAGCCCGCCGCGATCGGCCCCTGCTCCGCATCGCTACCACCGAGGCGGAAGACGTTCCAGGCCCCACGCGTGGTCAAGGCGGGCCAGGCGATGCCGACCGTCACAGCGACGATCCCCGCTTCCTCGTAGACCGGCAGCGCCGATGCGGCCACGGCGGCATTGAGCGGCCCGATGACGAGGGGCACGCGATCGGCGGCGAATTTCCGCGCGACGGCCAGCCCCTGCTTGCCGTCGCCGGCATCGTCGGCAACGACGAGAGCGAGCTTCCGGCCCGAGGCTCCCGTCGCGCGGTTGAGATCCGCCACCGCTTGTTCGGCCCCGGCCCGGAGGCCCTGCCCGAAGGCGGCGTCAGGCCCGGTCAGGGGAAGCGAGAGCCCGATCCGGATCGGCGCCTGCGCGGCGCTCTGCGCCACGGCGCCGGAGGGTGAGAGGGCAAGCACAGCGAGGATCGCTACGGCGGCCGAGGGGAGAAAGGGTCTCATGGAACGGGGCCCGGAGGATTGGCGAGTAGAGGGCCCGATCTTCATAGCGCGCGCCAGCGGATTTGGCGCGGCCTGAAGCGCGCGTGCGCCCCGGCGACGAGACGCCTCCTCCGTGCTTGTCCGCACGTTTCGGAGATGGGACGTCCGGCAGGCATGGCATGGGCTTCGCCTCCGCATTGTGCCATCCGCGCCGGAGCTTATCTCCCCGAGGCGGCGTTGCGTGAGTGCCGTCATGCTCGAAGACGCGCAGCGCGCGGAGTGTCCCATGCTCTCCACCGAAACCGATATCCTCAACGCGGCCGAGTCGTGGCGCCGTAGCGGGCGCGGCGTGGCGCTTGCCACCGTCGTCGAGACCTGGGGCTCCGCGCCTCGCCCGGTCGGCAGCCACCTCGTCGTCGACGAGGGCGGAAACTTCCTCGGCTCGGTCTCTGGCGGCTGCGTCGAGGGGGCCGTCATCACCGAGGCACTGGATGCCATCTCCGATGGACGGCCGCGGGTGATCGAGTTCGGCGTTGCCGACGAGACCGCCTGGCGGGTGGGATTGTCCTGCGGCGGGCGCATCCGCGTCTTCGTCGAACGCATCGACTGAAGCGGCGCCATGCAACTCGATTCTCTCCGTGCCCTCAATGTCGAGCGCGCCGCGCGCCGCGCCGCGCTGCTCATCACCGATCTCGATGACGGCAGCCAGCGTGTGGTCCGCGAGGCCGAGATCCCGGCCGATCCCCTCGCCGACATCCTGGCGCGGCGCCTCGCCTCGGGGAAGAGCGGCCTCGTCGAGGTGGAGGGGCGGCAGCTCTTCCTCACAGTCCAGGCTCCCAAGGTCCGGCTCGTCCTCATCGGGGCAGTGCATATCAGTCAGGCTTTGTGCCTGATGGCGGCGGCGATCGACCTTTCGGTGAGCGTCATCGACCCGCGAACGGCCTTCGCCACCCCCGAGCGTTTTCCTGAGGTTTCCCTTGTGCCGCTCTGGCCGGACGAAGCCCTGGCCGGACCCGTGCCGCCCCTCGACCGCTATTGTGCCGTCGCCGCCCTGACCCACGATCCGAAGATCGACGATCCCGCGCTGATCGCCGCCCTGAAGGCCGAGTGCTTCTATGTGGGTGCCCTCGGCTCGCGGAAGACCCATGCCGCGCGGGTCGAACGCTTGTCGCAGGCGGGGTTCTCGTCGGAACAGATCGGGCGGATCGAGGCGCCGATCGGCCTCGACATCGGCGCCGTGAGCCCGGCCGAGATCGCCGTCTCGATCCTGGCGCAGGTCGTCTCCACCCTGCGCGGCGCCGATCCGCGCGCTACCAAGCCCGGAGTTCCCGCTTGAAGTTCGGTTCGGTCGCGATCTCGCAAGCCGCGGGGCTCATCGCGGCCCATACTCTGCGGGCCGACGATGTGATCGTCCGCAAGGGGCGGCCGATCGGGAGTGAGGATGCGCGCCGTCTCGGTGAGGCCGGCCTCGACAGTGTGGTGGCGGTGACCCTGGAGGCGGGCGATGTCGGCGAGGACGAGGCCGCCGCCCGCCTCGCCGGCCGGGTCGCGGGGGCTGGCCTTTCGGCAAGTCCCGCTTTCACGGGACGCTGCAATCTCCACGCGGAGGTGCCGGGCCTTCTGATGATCGACCGCGCCGTCATCGACGCCGTGAACGGGGTGGACGCGGCGATCACGCTGGCGACCCTGCCTCCTTTCCGGCCTGTCATCCCCGGCGAGATGGTGGCGACGGTCAAGATCATCCCCTACGCCGTCTCGGCTTCCGCCCTTGAGCGCGCGTGTGGGATCGCGACGCCCGAGGCACTGACGGTCATCCCCTATCGCCGTCGCCGGGTCGGCGTCGTCTCGACCCTGTTGCCGGGGCTGAAGGAGACCACCATCGCCAAGACCCTGCTCAACCTCGAGCGCCGGCTGGCGCCGACCGGGGCCGGGATCGTCTCGGATATCCGGGTGTCGCACGAGGCTGGCGCCATGGCCGCCGCCCTTCGCCAGACCATCGCCCGCGACGAGGCCGATCTCGTCGTGGTGTTCGGCGCTTCGGCCATCGCCGACCGGCGCGACGTCATCCCCGCCGGTATCGAGGCGGCGGGCGGTGAGGTGGAGCATTTCGGCATGCCCGTCGATCCCGGCAACCTGCTTCTGGTCGGCCGTATCGGCGACGTCCCGGTCATCGGTGCGCCGGGATGCGCGCGCTCGCCCGCCGAGAATGGGTTCGACTGGATTCTCCACCGCCTTCTCGCCGGCCTCGTCGTCAGCCGGGCCGATATCGTCGGGCTCGGTGTCGGAGGCCTGCTCATGGAGATCGTGTCCCGTCCGCAGCCTAGATCAGGCGAGGAAAGCGCGCTGGACGAGGGCATGACGGACGATGCCTGATCGGATCGGCATCCTCCTCCTCGCCGCCGGGCGGGGGACGCGTTTCGGCCAAGCGTCGAAGATGCTCGGCACCCTCGACGGCAAGCCACTCGTGCGCCACGCGGCCGAGTCAGCGGTCGCGGCGAAACTCGGGCCCGTGGCGGTCGTAATTGGCGCGCATGGCGCAGCAATCCGGCAGGCACTTGCCGGCCTCGACCTGCGGTTCATCGACAACCCGGCCTATGCGGACGGGCTGTCGACCTCCCTGCGGTGCGGTCTCGACGCCCTGCCGGGTCCCGATGGAATCATCGTCATGCTGGGGGACATGCCGCGTGTCCGGCCGTCCCACCTCGCCACCCTGGCCGCCGCTTTCCTGGCTGCCGATCCGGTGCCCGCCGCCATTGTCCCGGTCCATCGCGGCGTGCGCGGAAACCCGGTTCTGTTGAATCGCGCGCTCCTCGCACCCGACCTGGCCTCGCTCACCGGTGACCAGGGTGCCGGCCGTCTCCTCGCGGCGCGGACGGACGTCGTCGAATGGGAGATGGATGCCGCCGTCACCTTCGACATCGATACGCAGACGGCCCTGATCGCTGCCGCCGGTGCTTGATCAGGAGGCCTTGCCCGACCGCTTCGCCTCGTTCCGGCACCGGTCGGAACAGTAGCGGACCTCGTCCCAGACACGTTCCCATTTCTTGCGCCAGGCGAAGGGCTTGCCGCAGGCGGCGCAGACCTTGGTGGGCAGATCCGCCTTCTTGCGCATGCGCGACATGGGAATTTCGTCCTATCGCCCGAGTTGCCCGACATCCGCGACGGCGACCGGGCTCCAGCGGGTGATCTGGATGAAGCCGTCGCGCGCGGCGATCACTACGTGGCGGCGGTAGCGGTGAACGATCGTTCCCGGCGCATGGCGGTGCGGCTCGCGCCAGCCCTCCGCCGCCGCCACGAAGATGGAGTTGTCGCCCAGCCGCGCAATGGTCTCGATGGTGCCGAAGGCCCGCATCCGCCGCAGGATCGCCTCGACGTCGGTGCGGAAATCGAGGGTCCTGTCCGCATCGGTGGCACGGGCCCAATAGGAGCCTTCGCCCTGGGGCTGGGCTGCCTGCCAGCGCGCCGGCAGGTCACGCGCAATCGGTCCCGAGGCGAGCCGCCGGGCGGCGATCTGGCATCGGGCCAACAGGGTCTCGTGGGTCTCCTGCGGCGCCATCGCGAAGGTCTCCTGCGCGAGAATGTCGCCGGTATCGAACCCCTCCTCGGCCAGCACATGCGCCGTCACGCCCCAGCTGTCGCGTGCATCGGTGATCGCCTTGAACAGGGGATAGGGGCCGCGCCCCACCGGCAGGGGCGAGGGATGGAAGTTCAGGGCGTAGGCGGCCCGGTTGCGCCAGCCCTTGATAAGCCAGGGGTAACCGGCCACCACCAAGGCCCAGTCCGTCCCGTGGGTCTGCGTCAGGGCATCGAGATCCGCGAGCTTGATCCGGGAAAGCTGCATCGGGATGCGATGTCGGCGGCTCTGGGCCACGACCGCCTCGTTGTGATCGTAGAGCCCGTCGCAGGGCCGGGTGAACAGCTTGATCGGAGTCCATCCGGCTTCCACCAGCGCTTCGAAAACGCCTCCGAGGAAATCGATGCCGGCGAAGGCAAACTTCATGAACATCCCCGGGGCGTGGTTGCGAGACGTGCGACTCTACGGATGGGGCCTCACAGGCTCCACGGCAGCATGATCCGCCTTACCTAACCGATCCGGCAGGGAATGGGAGCGGTCATGAACCGGGTTGTGATCTACGGCGGAACCGGCGGCATCGGCATGGCCACGGCGCAGGCCCTGCGTAAGCGCGGTATCCCGCTGCATCTCGCGGCACGGGATCCCCAGCGCCTCGAAGACGCCGCCGCCCGTCTGGGAGACACGACCTTCACGGCCGGCGACGTCACTGACCCCGCCCATTTCACCACGGTGACGCAGGAAGCGGGCGGTTCGCTCGCAGGCCTCGTCTACGCGGTCGGGACGATCAACCTGAAGCCGCTGGCCAAGCTGACCGTCGACGACGCGGTAACGGATTTCAAGCTCAACGCCCTCGGCGCTCTTCTCGCTCTCCAGGCCGCGGCGCCGGCGCTGAAAGCTGGTGCGGGCGAGACAGGAGCCGGCGTCGTCCTGTTCTCCACCGTGGCGGTGGCACAGGGCTTTCCGGCCCATGCCTCGGTCGCCATGGCGAAGGGGGCGGTCGAGGGTCTCGCCCTGTCCCTCGCCGCCGAACTCAGCCCTCAGATCCGGATCAACGTCGTCGCCCCCTCGCTGACGCGCACGCCGCTCGCCGCCGCGATCACCGGCAACGAGACGCTGGCCGCCGGGATCGCATCCATGCACGCCCTCCAGCGCCTGGGCACGCCGGACGATATCGGTGCGCTCGCCGCCTTCCTCGTCTCGGCGGAAGCCGGGTGGATCACCGGCCAGATCATCGGCGCGGATGGCGGTCGCTCGGCCCTGCGTACGAAGGGGTGACCCACCAACGCACGCTCCGCTTCGTCCTCGGTGATCAGCTCCACCGCCGCGTTTCCTCGCTCACCGATCTCGACCCGCACTCCGACATCGTTCTCATGGTCGAGGTGTGGGAGGAGGCGACCTATGTCCGGCACCACAAGCAGAAGATCGCTTTCCTGTTCTCGGCGATGCGCCATTTCGCGGCCGATCTGGAGGCCGAGGGCATCACCGTCGACTATGTGCGCCTCGATGCGCCGGGCAATACCGGCTCGTTCACCGGAGAACTCCAGCGAGCGGTCGCGCGGCACGAACCCGACAGGATCGTCGTCACCGAGCCCGGCGAGTGGCGCGTCTGGGAGATGATGCAGGGATGGCGTGATGACCTGCCGATGCCCGTCGAGCTTCGCGAGGACAACCGTTTCCTCTGTCCGCGCTCGGATTTCGCGCGCTGGGCCGAGGGACGGCACGCCCTACGGATGGAGACGTTCTATCGCGGCATGAGAAAGCGCACTGGCCTCCTGATGAAGGACGGCGAGCCGATCGGCGGCCAGTGGAACTTCGACCACGACAACCGGAAGAAATTGCCACGCGGGCACCGCCCCCCGGAACGCCCGGGCTTCGCGCCCGATGCGATCACGTCCGAGGTCATCGCCCTGGTCGCGGACAGGTTCGCCGGGCATTTCGGCGATCTCGATGCCTTCCGCTGGCCCGTCACCCGCGCCGACGCCGTCGTCGCTCTGAAGCACTTCCTGGCCGAGTGTCTTCCGCGTTTCGGCGACTACCAGGATGCGATGAAGTCGGGCGCGCCGTTTCTCTACCATGCGCTGATCTCGCCGGCACTGAATGCGGGCCTGCTCACGGCGGGGGAGGTCTGCCGGGAAGCGGCCCGCGCCTATGACGAGGGAGCAGCGCCGCTCAACTGCGTCGAGGGCTTCATCCGCCAGATCCTCGGATGGCGCGAATACGTCCGGGGGCTCTACTGGGCCAGGATGCCGGCCTATGCCGAGACCAACACCCTCGGCGCCAAGCGTGATCTGCCCTGGTTCTACTGGTCGGGCAAGACGCGCATGAACTGCCTTGCGCAATGCGTCGCCGAGACGCGGGCCCATGCCTACGCCCATCACATCCAGCGGCTGATGGTGACTGGCAATTTCGCCCTGCTGGCCGGGATCGAACCGGCGCAGGTGGAGGAATGGTATCTCGTGGTCTATGCCGATGCCTACGAATGGGTGGAGTTGCCCAACGTCCACGGCATGGTCCTGTGGGCGGATGGCGGCGTCATGGGCTCGAAACCGTATGCGGCCTCGGGTGCCTACATCAACCGGATGTCGGATTACTGCCGGGGCTGCACCTACGACGTCGCTGCCAAGTCCGGCGACAGCGCCTGCCCGTTCAACTACCTCTACTGGAACTTCCTCATTGAAAATGCAGACCGCCTGGCGGGGAACCCGAGGATGGCGATGCCCTACCGTACCCTCGACGGATTGGGCGAGCAGCGACGGGAGGAGATCACGACTGATGCGGCCCGCTTCCTGGCCGGCCCGGAGATGCGTCCCGCCCCGCCCTGAATCTCACCAGGGCTGCCAGACGGCCAGGGTGACATAGGGGCTTCCCCCGCCATCGGTTTCGGTCTGGTAGCCGAGCGAGGCGCGGAAACTCACGTCGCCGATGCGAAAGTCGGTGGCGTGGACACCGATCCCGAACTTCGAGTAGCCGCTTCCATCCAGATAGACGGTAGCCTCCGGGCCGAGATAGGTCCCCCACAGGCCATGACCCCAGGCGAGCCGGCCCCAGGCGCTCTGGCGCGTCGAGCCGAGGATCGCAGTGGCGGTGAGAAGAGTGGTTTGCGTCGGCCGCGCCCAGACCTCCCCGTGCAGCCTGATGCCGTAGCGGTCGGGCAGAACCAGCGTGCCGACGACGTTCCGCTCCACTTCGATGCTTCCCTCCGGACCAGCGAAAGCGGCGACCACGCCCCAATCGCGGAACCATTGGTATCCGGCGAGCACAGCTCCGAGCGCCGTAAGGCGCGTCTGATCCGTGGAAATGCCCCGTATCGTCGGGCCGCGTTCGGCCCTCGCCCCTGCGCCGCCGCTTGCGAGGATAGCGAAACCGTCCCGATCGCGCCCGTCGAACGTGATCTTCGCGCCCGCCGTGATGAAGGGGGATGCTCCGGCATCGAGGCTGCCGAAGATCAGTGCCGAGATCGAGCCCTCTTCCGATTGAGCCGGGTTCGAGACGAGGCCACAGCAGAGTGCGGCGCAGCACATGAGTATCGGATGAGCCGAATGCAGTGACCGTCTCGTCGATCTGGCCGGTCGTCCCACGTCCCTTCTCCCTCCGTATTACCGGAGGACAAATGTACGACATCCTATGAGAAGTTGTACTGGTTCGTGAATATTGGACTGTGGGTCGTGCGCATAGACCGCCCAATACGATTCGGGAACAGGCGCCGTTTTGCTTTTGTTCTATTTGATAAAACTTCAGGATTTGTTTGCTTGATTTTAGGTTGTGGGGCGTCCGTGTTCGATCTGCCGGTATGTTCCGTCCGTATCGGCAATGGTGGACCCGCGATGCCGCATGGAGGTCAAAGCTGATTCGGTTGGCGTCGGGCGGGGACTAGGATAGAGCCCGCGGCAGGACCGTCGCCAAAGGCCGAGTTTCTTGTCACCAGCTGCTCGAACGTCCGAAGTTCTCACGGTGCTCGCGGCACAGGAGACGGATCGCTTGACCATCGGCGACATCGTCGCGGTGCTGAAGGACCGTGCCTTCGCCCTGCTCATCGTCATCCTCGGCCTGCCAAATTGCCTGCCGATGCCCCCGCCGATCCCCCTGGTCTGCGGCCTGCTGCTGTTGCTCGTGGCCGTTCAGATCACGGCGGGGATGTCGTCGCCTTGGCTGCCCCGCGCGCTCCTGAGCCGCTCGATCGCCCGGAGCGACGTTGAGCGTGCCGCCAAGCGCGCGGTGCCGCTGCTGCGGCGCCTGGAACGCTGGTCGCGTCCGCGTATGAGCCTGTTCGAGACCGGCCTCGGCATGCGGACGGTGGGGCTGATCCTCCTCACCCTGTCCCTGGCGCTGGTCGTGGCAGCGCCTCTTGTGGGACAGATCCCCCTCGGTCTGGCCATTTGCCTCGTCGGCCTTGGCCTCGTCGAGCGGGATGGCCTGCTGGTCGTCATGGGTCTCGGCGTCGGTGCCGTCGGCGTGCTTCTGAACGCCGGCTTCGTCTACGCTATCGTCTCGGGCCTCATGAGCCTCTTCAGCGTGTAGACTTTGACCAGGTATCCCTGACCCCGACCCATGGTCGGGACCAGGGAGGTCCGGTGCTAGCCTTCGAGGTGGCGCGGCTTGAACAAGCGCCAGACGAGGCCGCCCCTCGGTCCGAACAGGAGCGAGATGAGGTAGAGACTTCCCGCCGCCAGCACGATCGCAGGCCCTGTGGGCAGGTCGGCGCGATACGAGGCGGTGAGTCCGGCAAAGCTCGACACCATCGCCACCACCATCGCCATGGGGATCAGGCCCGACAGGTCGGCCGCCCAGAACCGCGCGGTGATCGCCGGCAGCAGCATCAGTCCCACCGCGAGCAGCGTACCGAGGGCCTGGAAGCCCCCCACCAGGTTCATCACCACGAGGCCGAGGAAGGCGTAATGCACCGGCCCGCCGGCACGGCTGACCGTGCGCAGGAACAGCGGGTCGACACATTCCATGACGAGGGGGCGGTAGAGCGCGGCGAGGGCGAACAGCGTCACCGTGGCGATCCCGCCGAGGAGCATGAGCGCCGGATCGTCGAGGGCCAGGACCGTCCCGAACAGGATGTGCAGGAGATCGATCTGCGATCCGCGCAGAGAGACGAGCAGCACGCCGGCCGCCAGGGAGATCAGGTAGAAGGCGGCGAGACTCGCATCTTCCTTGATCGAGGTCGTCCGGGTGACGATGCCGGCGAGCAGCGCCACGAACAGACCGGCGGCGAGGCCCCCGATGGTCATGGCCGGCAGGGACAGGCCGGCAACGAGGAAGCCCACCGCCGCCCCCGGCAGGATCGCGTGGCTCATGGCGTCGCTCATCAGGCTCATGCGCCGCAGCATGAGGAAGACCCCCACCGGTGGGGCCGACAGAGAGAGGGCGAAGCAGCCGGCCAGCGCCCGGCGCATGAAGCCGAACTCGATGAAGGGACCGAACAGGAGATCGATCACGCGGCGTGTCCGTGGTCGTGACGATGATCGTGCGCGTGACCATGAGGATGATCGTGAGCGTGATCATGCAGGTCCCCGCCTTCGGAAGGGGGTGGTGCATGGTGATGCCCGTCGCCGCGCCCGCATATGGCGGCGTCCTCGTCCCAGGCCTCGGACAGGGCCTGCGCGCGCGCGAGGTTCTCCCGGGTCAGCACCGTTCCGGTCTCGCCCCAGGCCACCGGCTCGCGGGCCAGTAGCAGCGTCGTCGGAAAATGTGCCTTGACCTGATGCAAGTCGTGCAGGGCCGCGACGATGGTGCGTCCCTCCCCATGCCATCCGCGGATCAGGGCGATCAGATCGGCCGTGGTGCGCCCGTCGATCCCGGTGAACGGCTCGTCGAGGAGGATGATGCGAGCGTCTTGGACGATGAGCCGCGCGAACAGGGCGCGCTGGAACTGACCGCCGGACAGGGTGCCGATCAGCCGGTCCTCGAAGCCGAGGAGGCCCACGGCCGAGAGGGCGCTGACCAGCGTCCGGCGGTCAGGGAGCGCGCTGCGCCAGAAGCCGAGGCGCCGCCAGCGTCCCATCGCCACCAGATCGAGGACGCTCAACGGAAAGCTGCGGTCGATCTCGCCGGCCTGGGGCAGGTAGGCGATGGCATCAACACCACCGGGCCGGTCGATCCGTCCGTCGAGGCAGCGGATTTCACCGACGATCCCCTTGAGCAGGGTCGATTTTCCCGCGCCGTTGGGACCGACAAGCGCGAGAAGGGCTCCGGCGGGAATAATCCCGTCCAGATGATGCACGGCGGGATGGCGATCGTAGCCGAGCGTCAAACCACGCAAGGCGATGGCGCCGGGCGGAGCGGGGGCGTGTGTCATCGTTATCCCATGGCCCAGACGATCGCCCCCCAGACCAGCCCGGACAGGATCGCGGCGAGGACCAGTCGCGAGGCGGCCCCGGCCTGGAACAGGGAACGACGGGGGGAGGGTTTGATCTGGGGAGGACGCGTCACAGCGGTTCGGGTACCAGGAAAGGGCCAGATTTGTCCGAACGGGGGCGGCGAACTATCTCTGGTGCTGATACACTGTAACATCGCATCAGTTCAACGTGCCGGACCATATCGACCGGCGATCAGGGGAGGATGGCGTGCACGACCATAGTGCCGTCCACGAGCATGCCGCCTGCTGCGGCAATGCCACAGACACGCTCGCACGGGCGGAGCGTCTCTGCGCCGAGCGCGACCTGCAATTCACGCGGCTGCGGCGGGACGTCCTCGAGGCGGTGGCGTCCGAGGCGAAGCCGCTCGGCGCCTATGACATCGCGGAGCGTCTCAGCGGGCAGGGGCGCCGGGTCGCCGCGGTCTCGGTGTACCGTGCCCTCGATTTTCTCACCGAGAACGGCCTCGTCCACCGCATCGCCAGCCGCAACGCTTTCGTCTCCTGCGGCCACCAGCACGGGGACGGTGCCGGGCTCGTCTTCCTAATCTGCCGGACCTGCGGCAGCATCGACGAGACGACCTCGCCGGAAGTGGATGACCAACTCGACAGGACGTTGGCGAAGGCCGGCTTCAAGCCGTCGAGCCGAATCCTCGAAGTCGAGGGCGAGTGCGGTTCCTGCTCCGGTCGTGAGCCGAGCCCATAGCGACCCGATGCATGGGGCTCAGCGGGCGTTGCGATAGGCCCTGCGCGAGACGACCGTCTGGATCATGATCTGGATGTCGAGCCAGACCGACCAATTGTCGATGTAATGCAGGTCGTGGTTCACACGCCGCTCCATGTCGAGATCGGTCAGGGTCTCGCCGCGCAGACCGTTCACCTGTGCCCAGCCGGTGATGCCGGGCATCACGTTGTGGCGACGGGCATATTGGGCGATCCGCCGCTCGAAGCTGCGATCGTGGGCGAGGGCGTGAGGACGCGGACCCACCAGGGACATCTCCCCCATCAGGACATTGATGAGCTGGGGCAATTCATCGAGGTTCGTCCGGCGAAGGATGGCGCCGATCCGGGTGATCCGTGAATCGTGGCGGGTCGCCTGTCGGAAGATGGCGTTCTGCTCCGTCTTCATACTGCGGAACTTGAACACGCCGAACGCCTGCTGGTTGAAGCCGTAGCGGCGCTGGCGAAAGAAGACCGGCCCGGGGCTGTCGAGCTTAATCAGCAGGGCAATGGACGCCAGCAGCGGTGCGAGCAGGAGCAGCGCGATGGCGGCGAGGACCATGTCGAGGCCGCGTTTCAAAGCGATCTCGGTGAAGCTGAGCGGCCGGCGCCCGATATTGATGCCCGACAGCCGCCCGACCCGCGCGAGCTTGAGATCAGGGAAACGGTCCATCACCGAGCCGGGACGTAGGTGAAGGGCGGCCGGCACGCGCAGGAACGCCTCGGTGCAACGCTCGATATCCGCCGCATCCGTCCAGGGAACCAGAATGAAGACGTCGTCGGGCCGCAGGAAGCGCACCACCGACACCGCGAGGTCGAGATCCTCCGCCATCTGGCTCTGGCGCACCGAGGCGTCCTCGCGTGGATCGACCCGCCGCAGGTAGCTGGTTCCGACCACGCGCAGGTTCAGGGCTTCTGCGTCGTTATTGGCGTGGAAGCTGGCGATGTCATCTTCGAAGCCGACGAGATGGATGCGATTGATCGACGGTGAGCTCGGGCTCGTGGTCTGCCGGATCAGGCCCACGACGACGAGACGGGACAGGTAGAGGGCCGGCAGACCGGCCAGGAAGAAACCGATGGCCGTGGCGCGCGAGAACTCGGTCGTGGTCTTGGTCGCGAAACCGACGACGAGAACGATCGCCCAGGCGGCCAGCCAGAGGCTCGCCATGCGGCGGCGATGGGGGCCTTGGGTGAGCTGAGTCTCGATCCTGTACTCGTCGCGAACGAGATTGGTCAGAAGTACGAAGACGGCCACCAGGGCCCCCAGCTGGAAGCTCCCGGTCATTCCCGTGGTGATCTGCTGGTCGAACGCGAACTCGTAGTAGATCGCCTCCACGAGATAGGCGGTGACGATGATCGCCGCGAGGTCGGAGGCGGCTAACGCCATGGACAGGCCGAACCGGAGCGTACCTCCCCACCGTCGCGGAAGGACCGCCGCCCAGGCATCACGCCGGGCGCTCTGAGCCGACGGCAGGCTCTCGTAGATTTCGGGAAGACGTTGCTGGAACATCTGGGACGCCGTGTACCGAAGGGAGACCAGGATCGTGCCAGAACGGGTCAGTATCCCGTCCGGCCAACCTTATCTCTGCCAGGTCCGCAAAGCTCGGACCCGGTGGCGTCGTGCCGGAACTGCCGCCTCGCCCGGAGGGGCGGTCACCTGGGGAATTGTCGTGCGACCGAGGCTCGCTCGGCCTCGATACTTCCCTCGCGCCGATCCGGCATTTGGGTGGTCTCATCGACCTGAACGGCGGCTTCCAAGTAGAAAACTCATCTTGCGAAGCCGGAAGACCGCTTTGTCGACGGCAGGACCAACTCGCGCAGCCCCGAAAGCGGATTGCCGCCGATACAGATGGACCGGCAGGCGATTGCAGCGCCTGCCGCGCGGTGCAGCTTTACCTTGGCCAAGCGAAGGAGGTGCATGCAAGGTCTGGCGGACCTACCCGTCGCGTGCTGGTGCACCATATACTTCAGACCGCGTGAGCCGGAGGATGCAGCAGCGAGGAAGGGCGATCAGGCGACGGTTTCGGGATGTGTCCGGGACGAGGATCCATCCTCCGTCTTGGCCAAGGTCTGGATGGGCTCGAAGCCCTCGAATTGGGGATGGCCGAGATAGAGAGGTTTCGTCGAGGGTGCCCGGCTATGCGCCTTTCGAAACTGCTCTGACCGGGTCCAGGCTTCAAAAGCCGATTTGGAGGCCCAAACGGTATGGGATGCATAAAGGACATGGTCTTCATAGGCTGGGCCGCGAAGCAGCTGGAACTCTACGAAGCCTTCCATTTCGCCAAGTTGGCTATCACGACCGAGCCAGACCTGTTCGAATTCTTCTGTTGCGTCGGGGACGACCTTGAATCGATTCATAGCGATGAACATCGAGGACCTTCTTCGTCAGGCCAGTCCGAGGGTCGACCGGCCGCCTGGGGTGCTATCCTAGGCCTTAAGAGGCGGATTAAAAAATAATATGAAAACGATTAATTTCCATCTAAATAGTGCTTTTTGCGTCATTAGCATCATGAGTTAGAAGAGCGGATTCATTTCATTTACATCGGGGCTTCACTGGGCGACCGTCGTTTGCATGGGCAAATTTGCGGTCACTCTTGCCATCCTTGCCTCATTTGTGGTCAAGCTGTTTTCGCGCATGCTTGATCCTATCGTACCGATGGTGTTCTTTGGATGTTCCAGGACATTGGCGGCCCTCCCGGGGCGGACCGTGAAGATGATAGACTCACATTCGTGTGACCCTTAACCCTTCCGAATGAGTCGCGTGGCAGATGGCGACTTGGTTGGGGATCGAAACAGCCGGCCAAGACCGTATTGAGCACTGAAACGAGTGATGATGCCCAAGCAAACCACCGACGTCGACCGCCTAGTTGGGTTGCGAATCACCGCCTTGCGTAAGGCCCGCGGCCTGAGCCAGACCGCGCTCGGAACCGCCGTTGGCGTAACGTTCCAACAGGTCCAGAAGTACGAAAAGGGGCAGAACCGGGTCGGTGCCGGGCGTCTCCGCGAGATTTCCCGCCTTCTGGAGGTTCCGGTCTCGGCGTTCTTCGAGGAAGATGATGCGGGCGGAACGCAATCCGAAGTGTTCGGCTTCCTGAGCGCTCATGGAGCGATCGAGCTTCTTCAAGCCTACGCGTCCATTGAGGACGACCAGCTTCGGCGTGATGTTCTGGCGCTCGTCCGGACCGCAGCAAAGATGGGAAAACGTTCAGAGCTCCCCGTGGCTGTTTGAACGTTTTTACATCATCCAATGAGATGGAAGAAACTTCCGGACACGCGACCGCATCGGTGGCCGGCCATCCCTTGCGAAACGCCTTCCGCGTCGGTCACCGCCGCTAAGGCGATGTCTTCGCCCGGTGGAGGTGTGAGCTCGCTCGCATAGTGAAACTCGTGGCCAACGAGGCGTGAACCCGCTCTTCCGAGGGCGCCGTCGCCGACGAGCGTCGCCACGCGGTAGCCCAGATGCAGTCGCCGCACCTTGTAGGAGGTCGCGACCGGAAGCAGATCCGCCATCGCATGCGTGACGCCGGCCGCGTCTTCCAGGCTGCGTCCGAGGACCATGTAGCCGCCGCACTCGCCATGGACGGGATTGCGTTTGGCAAAGCTCCGGAGGCCGTTCAGGAACCGGCCCGCCGCTGCCAGTTTCCCGGCATGAAGCTCAGGATATCCGCCCGGTAGCCAGCAGGCGTCGCAGCCCTCCGGGGGCGCCTCGTCGGCGAGGGGTGAGAAGGCGACCAGTTCGGCGCCCGCCGCGCGCCAGCCCGCCTCCATATGCGGATAGAGAAACGAGAAGGCCTCATCCGATGCGATGGCGATGCGCTGTCCCGGAGGAGGGGGCAAGGCGGCATCCGACACGTCCGGCAGGCGTCCCGACGCGGCTGCGAAGATGGCGTCGAGATCGAGGCTCGCCTCCGCCAGATCGGCGAGGCGGTCGAGCCGCGCGGCGAGGTCTCCCGTTTCGCGGGCCTGCACCAGACCGAGATGACGCTCGGGCAGGGCGAGGGTCGCGTCGCGCATGAGCACTCCGAGGATCGGGATGCCGACCCGCGCGAGTCCGGCCTCGACCAGACGCCGATGGCGGGCGCTGGCGACCTTGTTCAGCACGACGCCGGCGATGCGGATGCGGGGATCGTAGCGGGCGCAGCCGAGTGCCACGGCGGCGGCCGATTGGGCGGCCCCCGAGACGTCCACGACGAGGAGCACCGGCCAGCCGTAGCGGGCGGCGATGTCGGCATTGGCTCCGGTTCGGCCTTCGCTGGCGACGATGCCGTCGAACAAGCCCATGGAGCCTTCGGCGATGACGATATCGGCCCCATGGCCCGCCATCGCCGCCACCGAATCGAGCATGGCATCCGGCATGGCGAAGCTGTCGAGATTGACGCTGGGATAGCCCGTGGCGGCCTGGTGAAAGGCCGGGTCGATATAGTCCGGCCCGCATTTGGCGCCGCGCACGGCGAGGCCGCGCCGGGCGAGCGCCCGCATCAATGCCAGCGTCACGGTGGTCTTGCCCGAGCTCGACCGTGGGGCGGCAACGAGTAGGCCGGGCGGATGCGATCGGTCCGTATTCGTCATGACTCGACTCCGGGGGCCGGCTGCCCCGTGGGACGGAAGCGCCGGTCGTAATCGGTGGAGTAGAGCGCGCTCTCGCGGAACTCGCTGGCCGCGAGGGCCGGGCCGACGAGGATCAGCGCCGTCCGCTCGAGACCGGCGGCGCGAACATCCTCCGCGATGGTGGCGAGGGTACCTGAGATGACGCGTTCGTCCGGCCAAGTGGCCCGGAACACCACGGCGGCGGCGCAATCCGCCCCGTAGAACGGCACAAGCTCGGTCACCACGGTCTCGATCACGTGGATGGAGAGGTGCAGGGCCAGGGTCGCGCCGGTGGCGGCGAAGGCTTGGAGCGTTTCGCGCTCAGGCATGGCGCTGGCGCGGCCGGAGGTCCGGGTGAGGACCACCGACTGGGCTAGGCCCGGCACGGTGAGTTCGCGCCGGAGCAGGGCGGCGGCGGCGGCGAAAGACGGCACGCCCGGTGTCACCGTGTAGGGAATGCCGAGCCGGTCGAGGCGGCGGGTCTGTTCGGCCAGGGCGCTCCAGATCGAGAGGTCGCCCGAATGCAGCCGCGCCACATCCTTCCCGGCCTCGTGCGCGGCGGTGATCTCGGCCACGATCGCGTCGAGGTCGAGGGGGGCGGTGTCGACGATGCGGGCGTCGGACGGGCACCAGGACAGGATCTCCGGCGCCACCAGCGAACCGGCATAGAGGCAGACGGGGCAGCGCGCGATGAGATCGCGCCCGCGGATCGTGATGAGGTCGGCCGCACCGGGGCCGGCGCCGATGAAATGTACGGTCATCCCGCTTGAGTGGCGAAATACGCGGGAAGCGCAAGGGCGCATGTCACCGCTGGTGACGCGATGCGCGGCAGAATGAGGGTTCCGCCCTCGCCGGCCACGGCCAAAGCGGCGGCTTCCGCCACCGATCCGACCCCCCGGCTCGCCTCGATCCGGCCCGAGCGGGTGGGTACGCGCCCATCGACTGCGATCATCTCGGCGGGTGATAGTCCGACGGGCGCGAGGCCGAACACAGCGGCGGCCTCGACGATCGACGGTTCATTCGCGCGGTCTTCAGCGGTGGCGATCGCGCCGAGCCGGTCCGGCACATGGCCGCTTTCAGCAAGCGCGCGGTGGATCAGGGCGACGATCTCGTTGGGCATGGCGCCATGCCGGAAGCCGATGCCGGCTACGATGAGACGGGTTGCCCACGTATCTCGAAGGGCCGGATCATCGTCAGACAAGTCGCGGGCCCCTCCTCCCCACAAGGGGGAGGGGAAGCGCGTCAGGCACCGCCCAGCCGCCCGTCACCGCTTCGTCCACACCCATTGCGTCACCGGCATTGCGGCGCGCCAGCCGTGGAGATGGCCGACCGGGTCGGCATGGGCCACCGATAGCCGCTTCAGCTGTCCGCCGAGACGGGCGAAGGCGCCAAGCAGGACCGCCTCGCCCTCAAGGGTGACGACGTTGGCGACCAGCCGGCCCCCGGGCCTGAGGGCGTCGACGGCGTGGTCGAGCACGCCAAGCCGCGCTACGCCGCCGCCGATGAAGATCGCGTCCGGCCGCTCGAGCCCTTCCAGGGCGGCGGGCGCCTCGCCCTCGACCACGCGTAGGTCCGGTACACCGAGGCGGGCGGCGTTGCGGGCGATCCGCGCCGCACGGGCCGGGTTCGCCTCGATGGCCAGCGAGCGCAGGCTGGAACCGCGCAGCATCCACTCGATGGAGATCGAGCCGGCTCCGGCGCCGATGTCCCAGAGGCGCTGGCCGGCGCGGGGTCGCAGCGCGGCGAGGGTCACGGCGCGAATATCGGCCTTGGTGAGCTGGCCGTCATTCTCGAACCAGATATCGTCGAGGCCGGGGCTCAGGGAGACGATGCGCGCGTCGGCATCGGCCACCACCTCCACCGCCAGGGTGTTGAGCGGATCGATCCCGGTGAGGGAGAACGCATCGGCCCTTGCTTCGAGGCGGCGCTCGCGCGGGCCACCCATGGCTTCGAGGACGACGAGGCGAGAGGCGCCGAAACCGCGGTCCGTGAGCAGGGCGGCGACGGCCTCCGGCGTCGTCTCGTCCCAGGTCAGGACGAGGAGGCGGGCGCCGGGCTGGAGGTGGGGTACGATCCGCTCCAATGCCCGCCCGTGCAGGGTGAGGCAGGTGGTCTCGGCCAGCGGCCAGCCGAGGCGCGCCGCCGCGAGGCTGAAGGCGGAGGGGTGGGGGAACACGCACATCTCGGCCGACGGCAGCAGCCGCGCGATCTCTGCGCCGATGCCGTAATGGAACGGGTCGCCGGTGGCGAGAATGCAGGTGGGCCGTCCGCGCCGAGCGAGGAGGCCGGGATAAGCGTCGGAGATCGGGCGCGGCCAGACCCGCGTCTCGGCCCTCAACGGTGCCCCGAGGGCGAAATGGCGGGCTCCGCCATAAATCACCTCCGCCCCGTCGAGGGCGGCTGCGGCGGTGGAGCTCAGGCCCGCCCGCCCATCCTCGCCGATCCCAACGATGGTGAGCCAGGGGGCGGTGCTCGACACGGGGGTGGCGCTCATGGACAAGGTTGCCGGATAGGGAGAGGGCGACGATGCGAGTTCTGATCCTCGGCGGCACCACCGAGGCGAGCGCTCTGGTGAAGGGGCTCGATCCGAGGATCGACGCCACCCTGTCGCTCGCCGGCCGCACCAGCGCGCCGAAGCGCGAACCGGTCCCCACCCGCATCGGCGGCTTCGGCGGCCCCGAGGGCCTGGCCGCGTGGATCGCCGAGAACCGGATCGAGACGGTGATCGACGCCACGCATCCGTTCGCGGCGCGGATCGGCCGCAACGCGGCGCTCGCCTGCGAGCGGACCGGTGTGGCGCTCCTCGCCATCCGCCGCCCGGCCTGGGAGCGTATTCAGGGGGACCGCTGGACCGAGGTCGAGACCATGGCGGAGGCCGCCCGCACCCTCGGCGAGACGCCCCGGCGGGTGTTCCTGACGATCGGGCGCCTCGAAGTCGGTGCCTTCGCGACTGCTCCGCAGCACGATTACCTGGTCCGCGCCATTGAACCGATCGGCGATGCTCTGCCCGTGCCGCGCCTCACCGAGATCGCCGCGCGCGGTCCGTTCGACGAGGCGGCCGAAGCAGCCTTCCTCGCGGAGCGGCAAATCGAGGTCTTGGTCACCAAGAATTCCGGCGGTCCCGCCACCTACGGCAAGATCGCCGCCGCCCGCGCGCTCGACGTGCCAGTGGTGATCGTACGCCCGCCCGATAAGCCGGATGTCGACAGCGTGCCGGATGCCGAGGGTGCGTTGGCGTGGCTGCGGGAGCGCCTGGAAGCCTGAGCGACCTTTGGCGCGCATCTCCTTCCCCCCTCCGCGGGGGAAGGTGGCCCGCGTAGCGGGTCGGATGAGGGGAAATCCATTTCCGGAGAGGTCGCACCCTCTCCCGCCTGCTCCGCAGGCACCCTCCCCCGCAAAGGGGGGAGGGTCTCCGTGTGGCCGACGTCCCGCCCTCACGCCGGCACGCTGCGCGGGGTGTAGACGAAGGGCGTCGCGTCACCGCGCGGGATCAGCCGGGTGGCGGAAGCGCCGATGATCACCATCGTCGCCATATCCGCCTTCGTCTCACGCGCCTGCGCCAGGGTGAGGATTCGGATCGCCTCGTCCGGGCGGGAGACCGCGCGGGCGAAGATGACCGGCGTCTCCGGTGCGCGGTGCTCGGCCGCCAGACCGAGCGCGGCCCCGAGCTGCCAGGGTCGGGCCGACGAGATCGGGTTGTAGAGCGAGATCACGAAATCGGCCCGCAGCACCGCCTCCAACCGGGCGGTGATGACCTCCCAGGGCTTGAGGTTGTCGGACAGCGACATCGCGCAGAAATCGCCGCCGAGGGGCGCGCCGAGGCGAGCGGCGGCCGCCAGCATCGCCGTTATGCCGGGCTCGACCGTGATGGCGAGGTGGCGCCATGCCGGGTCGCCGGTCTCCACCGCCTCGAAGATCGCCGCCGCCATGGCGAAGACCCCCGGATCGCCGCCGGACACCACCGCGACCCGGCGGCCGGAGGCGGCGAGCCGGAGCGCGTGGCCGGCGCGGTCGATCTCGACGCGGTTATCGGTGGCATGTTTCGTCAGCCCCGGACGATCGGGCACGCGGGCGACGTAGGGGATGTAGCCGATGAGGTCCTGCGCCTGCGCCAGGGCCTCGCTCGCCGCCTGGGTGAGGAGACGCGGATCGCCCGGCCCGAGGCCGACGACCGTGACGGAGCCGGTCACGGGCGGCGCCCCTCGCCGGGCACCAGAACCATCGAGAAGTAGGGGGCGTCGTCGTCCGGCTTCTCGGCCAGCGCGATCACCTTCTCGCCGGCCATGGTGCCGCGTTCCACATAGACCGCGCGGTCGAGGAGGCCGGTCTCGGCCAGCGCCTTGCGCACCTTCGGCAGGTGGCGGCCGAGCTTCATGATGACGGCGGCGTCGGTGATGCGCAGGCGCTCCACCAGGGCGTCATGGCCCAGCGTCGCCGGTAGAATGGTCAGTACGTCGTCGCCCCAGGTGATCGGCGTTCCGGCCCTGGTCCAACAGCCCGACATGCCAGTGACGCCGGGTACGACTTCCACCGGGAAACGGTCCTTCAGACGGCGCCACAGATGCATGAACGAGCCGTAGAAGAACGGGTCGCCCTCCGACAGGATCGCCACGTCCCTCCCGGCCCCGAGATGGTCGGCGATCCGCGTCGCCGCATCGTCGTAGAAGGACGCGAGGGCGGAGACGTACTCGCCATGCTCGGGGGGAAGCTCGGTGGTGTAGGGATAGACCAGCGGCATCTCGCGGGCCGGGTCGCGCATCACCGCGTCGGCGATAGTGCGGGAATTGCCGCGCCGGCCCTTCTTGCAGAAATGCACCAGGACCGGCGCCTCGGCCAGGAGCTTCATGGCGCGGACGGTGAGATAATCCGGGTCGCCCGGCCCCATCCCGACGCCGTAGAGCGTGCCGGTGGTGACCTGTCGCGGGATCTCGGTGACGTCCGCTGGCTCGGCGGGGGGAAGCCGCTCGCTCGAATCCATCACTCGATCTCGTTGGCGAGGGCGTTGATCGCGGAGGCGGTCATGGCGCTGCCGCCGCGCCTTCCATGAACGACGATGAAGGGCACCCGACCGTCGCGGGCGAGGGCCTCCTTCGATTCGGCGGCACCCACGAAGCCGACGGGGATACCGATGACCGCCGCCGGCGGGGCAACGCCTTCATCGAGCAGTTCGAGCAGCCGGAACAGGGCGGTCGGCGCGTTGCCGACGGCGACGATGCTGCCGGGAAGATGCTCGCGCCAGAGTTCCATGGCGGCGGCCGTGCGGGTCGTGTTCAGCTCGGCGGCGAGGCCGGGCACGCGAGGGTCGGTCAGGGTGCAGATCACCCGGTTGTCGGCGGGAAGGCGCGAGCGGGTGACACCGTCGGCGACCATGCGCACATCGCACAGGATCGGTGCTCCGGCTTTGAGCGCGGCCTCGCCGCTGGCGGCGAAATCCTCGGAGGCTTCCACGTCCTTGGGCAGGTCGGTCATGCCGCAGGCATGGATCATCCGCACGACGACGCGTTCGGCGGTGCCGGAGAAGCGGGCGAGGTCGGCCTCGGCGCGGATCATGGCGAAGGATCGGGCGTAGATCGCCTGTCCGTCGCGCAGATAGTCGAGGCGCGAACTCATGGGGATGTCCTGAAAGCGTGGGCGAGGGTTTCGGGATAGGCTGGATCGGCCCTCCTTACGCGCTCCAGCGCCGCGTCGAAAGTGAGGAGGGTCGCCGGCAATGCATCGGGCCGGCCGTCGAGGACGATGCCATAGAGGCCATCGCGCCCGACCAGGGTGAGCGAAGCGGCGGCAGGATGGGCACAGCCCTTGGCGCAGCCGGAGACATGGGCCGACAGGCCTCGCGCCGAGAAGGCCTCGAAGGCGTCGGCCAGCCGTGCCGCGTCGATAAGCGTCGTCGTCGAGCCGGAAGTGCAGGCCGGCGCTCCCGGACAGGCGGCAACCGCCCGTCTCGGATCGTCCGGCTCCGTCAAGAAGCCTGCCGCCGCGAGGATGGGTCGCACCGCCTCCGCCGCCGCCGCGTTGGGGGCAACGAGCAGAAACCCCCTCGTCGGCGAGAGCCGCAGGGGCTCCATGCCGAGAATTTCGGTCGCATCGGCGAGGGAGTCCAGGGCGTCCGCCGTGCAGCGGCCGAAGGGCGCGTCGAGCAGGATGCCGACGGGCGAAGCTTCGCTAGGGCGGGACTCGTGCTGCCCACGAGCGTTGGTGAGATGTGAGTTCAGGGCAAGTAGGCCAGGGCGCGGTAGCGATGCGCCAGGAGGAGGCGCTGCGGAGCGCAAGCCTAAGCCGAGCGTCAGGCCGCTCCTATCTAGGGCGGATATATCTCGCATCCGGCGCTCACCGCTCCCGGCGAGCCGACGCAAGGCGGCGGCGAGGACAGAATGCACGCCGTCTGCCGGGACATGCCACCAAGCCGCGTCGCCTGCGAGTTGCAACACCAAGCCCTCCGCCGTGGCGACGAGATGGCAATCCGGCTGGGCCCCGCCGAGGCAGGCGCCGCACTCCGCCGCCTCGACGGCGACCAGCGCCTTGGGCGGCAGGCCCGGGATCGCCAACCCGATGGCCTCGATCGCCCCGGCCAGGGTCGGAATGTCGATGGCCGTCGCTTCGAGGCCGGCGAGCGGCGCGGTCAGGGTGAGCCGCTGTGGCCCACCGTCGCTACGTACATCGTCTAGCGCGGCCGCGCCGAGGGCCTCCGCGAGCCCGCAGCGGGTAGCCTCGGTGACGCCCCGGACCTGCAAATTAGCCCGCGCCGTCACGTCGATATGGCCGTTGCCGAAGCGGCGCGCGCCTTCCGCCACCGCCCGCGCCTGCGCCGGCGTAAGGATGCCCAGTGGTGGATGCACGCGGGCAAGCAGCCCATCCCCTGTCGGCATCGGCCGGGCGAGGCTCGGGCACCAGCCCCGGCGTGCAGGCTCCGGGGAGACGCGGCGCGGCGCGCTCATTCGGCCGCCTCCGACATCAGCTCGTCGGCCGCCATGGCGTTGCGGCGGGTGGTCCAGAGGCCGCGCCGGCGCGCTTCGTCGAACCGTTCGAGGATGGCGCGGGCGGCATCGGGATTGGCCGCGCGCAGGGCATCGAACGTATCGAGATCGGCGATCATAGCCCCGTAGAGCCGGTCGAGATCGGCGTCCGAGATGGCGTCCGTGGCGGCGGCGAGGACGAAGACCGCATCGATCCCTTGTGCCAGTTCCTGGGCACCGCGATAGCCGTGGCGCAGCTGCGCCGCGATCCAGCGCGGGTTCGCGAGTTTGGCACGGATGAGGCGCGCCGCATCCTCGCGGGCGGTGCGTGCCTTGGGCTTTTCCGGGTCGGCAACGTCGAGGCTGTAGAGTGCCGGAGCGCGCCCGCCGAGCGCGGCGGCGGCGGAGAACCCCCCCATGGCATCGGCCGCGGCGTCGCCGTCGAGGAGGTCCCGTTCGGCGACATCGAAGGCGTGGACATAGGCGTCGGCCTGCGCGACGCGGGTGGCGAAGCCCGTATCGGCCATGTCCTCGGTCCCGCCATAGGCGTGCGAGGTGGCGTCGAGATAGGCTTGGCCCAGATCGGCGCGGCTTTGCCAAGCCCCGTCGAGGGCGAGTTCGCCGGCGCCCGCGCCGTAGCGGCCGGGTGCTGCGCCGTAGACACGGGCGGGAGCCTCGCCCCGGCGGCGCGCGGCGGCAAGGGGGTTCTCGTCGTCCTCCTCGTCGCGCTCGGCGACGGCAGATGCCGCGCGGGCGAGGAGGGAGAGGGTTTCGGGAAAGGTGTCGCGAAACGCGCCCGAGATACGCAGGGTCACGTCGATGCGCGGCCGGTCGAGGAGGGCGAGCGGCATCACCTCGAATCCGGTGACGCGGGTCGAGGCATGGTCCCAGGTCGGGCGCACGCCCATGAGCGCGAGAGCATGCGCCACGTCCTCGCCGCCGGTGCGGAGGGTCGGAGAGGCCCAGAGATCCATGACGATGCGGGCCGGGTAGTCGCCCTCGTCCTGCAGGTAGCGCCGCACCACCGCGTCGGCGGCTTTCGAGCCGAGCAGCGTGGCGGCCCGCGTCGGCAGGCTGCGCGGATCCAGCGTGGTGAGGTTGCGCCCCGTGGGCATCACGTCGGTCCGCCCGCGAGAGGGCGAACCGGCGGGGCCTGGGGGAACGAAGCGTCCGTCGAGGGCCGCGAGCAGTCCCTCGCGCTCGGCGGCCGCGCAGGCTCTCACAGGGGCCGGCGCGTCGTCCGGTGCCGATCCGAACACGTGGAGCCCGTCGCGGGTGGTCACCTCACCGAGATCGCACAGATGCGCGTCGAGGGCGGTGAGCGCGTCGGCCATGGAAGTGTCGGCGTCGATCCCGGCGCCCGAGAGAAGGCCGGCATCGGCCGCATCGTCGAGGATCGCGCGGGCGATGATGTCTGCCCGTCGCGGATCGAGCACGCTGGCCGAGGAATATTCCTCCACGAGTTCACGTAGCCGTGCAGCCTCCGGAGTCAGGCCGGCGCATTCGGTCTGGGGCGTGAGGTGGCCAAGGGCGATGCCGCCGAGCCGGCGTTTCACGGGGGCCGCCTCGCCGGGATCGTCGACGATGAAGGGGTAGATCACGGGCAGATGCCCGATCGCCCGCGCCGGCCAGCAGGCCGGCGACAAGGCCACCGCCTTGCCCGGCAGCCATTCGGTGGTGCCGTGGGTGCCGAGATGGATCAGGGCGTCGAACCCTTCCCGCAATCCGAGATGGAAGGCGAGATAGGCATGGGTCGGCGGCTCGTCGGGGTCGTGATAGCCCGCCTTGCGATCCGCCGCCCGGCCACGGTCGGGCTGAAGGAAGACGGCGAGGCGTCCTCTCGTCCAACCAATGACCTCATCCTGAGGTGCCGCATCAGCGGCCTCGAAGGTGGCTTCCAGATCTCTCTGAGGCAGCTGGAAGCCTCCTTCGAGGCCGGCGCTGCGCTCCGGCACCTCAGGATGAGGTCGTGGGGGGGAAGCAGTAGTGGCCACGACCATCGGGAATCGGAACGCCCCGTCAGTGCAGACCGGGTCGGCTTCCGGCTCGCCCCACCGTCGATCGAGCGTGCCGCGCTCGTCCGGTGACAGTGTGGTGAGCCAGTCGCGATAGGCCGCGAGCGATACCGCGAAGGTCGGAGCTTCCTTCGTGAGCGCGTGCATCAGAGCGTCCGGCTCCGGCAGGTGGCCCACCGCATAGCCGGCCTGCCGCAGCGTCTCCGCGATGGTCCCCGCACTCGCCGGCGTGTCGAGCCCCACGGCGAAGCCGGCCCGGCCGCCTCTGGCAGGGTAGTCGGACA
Source organism: Methylobacterium sp. Leaf91 (assembly GCF_001422815.1). Classification (GTDB taxonomy): domain Bacteria; phylum Pseudomonadota; class Alphaproteobacteria; order Rhizobiales; family Beijerinckiaceae; genus Methylobacterium. The sequence goes on from NZ_LMMP01000045.1 coordinate 68,871, forward strand.
GGACCAGAGCGAGGCGACGCGTTGCGCGCGGTCGGTGTTTCAGCGCCACCCAGGCGGAGGCGCGGTCGGCCAGGGCCGCGATGCCGGCCGGGAAGGGAACGGCGCGGCGCTCGCTGAACCCGTCGATCTCCGGCCCGTCCTCCTTGAACGAAATCGGGAAACCGGAGAGCCGTCCGTCGAATTCGGGAAGCGCCACCTGCATGGCGAGGTCGGCGGCGTTCATCCCCCGCGCCGAGGCCTCCCAGGCCTCCCGTGAGGCCCCGATCGTGTAGGCCTGCAGAATGGGCGCGTCGGCGCCATCGAGGACGAATCCGGCATCCTCCCGCGCGGAGAAGGCCGTCGCCGCGATGACGATGTCCGGGCTGCGCGCGGCCAGAGCCTCCCGCACGGTATCGAGGGCGAGCGCGTCCTTGAGGCTTGCGACCGCGAGGGTGGCGGCTCCGATGCCGCGCTCACCGAGGGCCGCGATGAGGTCGGCCACCGGCCGGGTGTCGCCGCCGAGCACGGCCGAGCGATAGACCAGGATCAGGGCGAGGGGGCGGTTCTGCCCGGCTGCGGCGAGGGCGGTCTCGTGTGCGACCGGTCCGCAACCCGGACACCAGGCGAAGCCGCGCGGCAGGGCGACCGGCGGCAGCGCTTCGATCGCATACCCAATCTCGCCGGAGAGACGCCGGATCATTCTACGCAGGTTTTCGGCTCCGCCCGCGCGGCAATAGCCCTCGAGTGTCTCCACCAGTTCGGGAGCCACCGTCGAGAAGGCAGTGAGGCGGGGATCGGGCTTGTCGCAGCCCGGAATGACGGCGAGCTTCACGCCGTTCGCGCGAGCCGCGGCGGCGGCGCGCTCGATGCCGTAGCGCCAGTAATCGAGGCCACCGAGGCAGCGGATGACCACGAATTTCGACCGCGCGATCACGTTGTCCACGTAGAGATCGACGGACATCGGATGGCGCAGCCGCGCCAGTTTGGCGAGGCGGAGCGTCGGGACGTCGACTGCCGACGGGTCCCGTGCCGCCGCCTCCCGCTCGGCCGCATGCGCGCCGGCCATGCCGGAGAGGTCGGAATCGGTGAAGGACAGGAACACGATGTCGCCGGGCGCCTGGCCCAGATCGATGGCGGCTTCGCCCTCGTCGAGGGAGACCGTGTCGATTCGGATCAGATGCATGGGCGGCGCGCCGTCATGGCTGTGCCCTGGAGGACGTCCGCTCGGTCACGGCGCTTTGGCGGCCGCGCCGGCGCCACAGCGCGCGAAGGAGAAGCACACCGATCAGCACCAGCGGTAACCATGGCAAGCCGGCGACGACGAAGCGCAAGGCCGATCCAGCGCTCGCGCCGAAGGTCTGGCCTGCCTGGGCCCAGGCTTCCTCCACGGGGGCGAGAGGCCCGGCCCTCGCCTCGTCGGAGCGCAGGGCGATGGAGACGAGCTCCGTGTCGACGCGCTGGTTCAGGCCGCGCTGCTTGGCATCGGCTTCCTCGATCTGCGACTGAACCTGCGCCAATTCCTGCGCGATGCGGATCAGATCCTCCACGCGCGGGTCGGGCCGTGCAGCGATCGCGTCGAGCCGGGCGCGATAGGCGGTGAGCTGGGCCAAGCGCCGGCCGCCATCCTCGATGGCGTCCGTCAGGTCGTCGGCACGCGTCGACTGGCTCCGGAGCACGACGTCACCCGCCGCCTCGCCGGGGAGGGGCGCCGTGACGAAGGCCATGAAGGGCGCGACGGATTCATGCGGCAGTCGGACCTGAACCTGCGCCTGCGGACGACCCGCAGGCCTGCGGCCATCGTCGATGGACGCAGCGACGAGAACGCATTTCAGAGCCGCCTCGTTCAGGCAGCGGTCGCGCGCCGCCTCGAAATGCGCGTTCACCCGCTGGGGCGGTAACCCGATGGTCAGGTCGTGGGTATAGGCGAGCTTCGCATCGCTCGTCTGGCCCAGTGGGCGGGCCACCGGAGCGAGGCGTGCCATCGTCCGGCTGTCCGAAGCCTGAAACTCCGGTTTGGGTGGGCGTGAATCCGAGCAGCCACCGATCGCCGCGAGAGCCGCCAGGCCGGACGCGGCTACGAGGCCGCGGCACACGAGAGCCAGGATCCGTCGGGCGGTCAACGCGCTCACCCCGCCAGGGCGGCCGCCACCGCCCCCTGGTCGAAACCCTTCAGCCCGATGACCACGAGCCGGCCGTCGCGGTTCTCGCTCGCCCGCCAGGGGCGGTCGTAATGATGGGCGATACGGGCACCGACGCCCTGGACCACGAGGCGCATCGGCTTGCCGGTGACCTCGGCGAAGCCCTTGATCCGCAGGACGCCGCTGGTCTCGGCGGCGCGGGCGACGCGGGAGGCCAGATCCTCGGCGCTCGCCGTGGCAGGCACGGCAATGGCCACGGAGTCGAAATCGTCGTGATCGTGGTCCTCGCCCTCGCCGTGATGGGAGGGGCGGGCGTCGAGATCGTCCTCGGCGGCGGCACCGAGACCGAGGATCACGCGCGGATCGAGGTGGCCATGCTCGGCCTCGACCATCTTCACCGCGCGCGGCAGCTGGCGCTCCACCTCGGCGCGGACCTTGGCCTTTCCGGCCTCGTCGAGGAGGTCGGCCTTGTTCATGACCACAAGATCGGCGCAGAGGAGCTGGTCCTCGAACACCTCTTCCAGCGGGTTGTCGTGATCGACGCTGGCATCGTCGGCGCGCTGTGCGGCGAGGGCCGCCGGATCGTCGGCGAAGAAGCCGGCCGCCACGGCCGGTCCGTCGATCACCGCGATGACCCCGTCCACGGTCACCCGCGAGCGGATCGCCGGCCAGTGGAAGGCCTGGACCAGGGGCTTCGGCAGAGCGAGGCCGGACGTCTCGATGAGGATGTGCTCCGGCGGGTCGGGCCGGTCGAGCAGCTTGTTCAGGGCCGGTACGAAGTCGTCGGCCACGGTGCAGCAGATGCAGCCATTGGCCAGTTCCACGATGTCCTCGTCCTGGCAGCCCTCGATGCCGCAGGCGGCCAGGAACGATCCGTCGAAGCCGATATCGCCGAACTCGTTGACGATGATGGCGAGCCGACGACCGCCGGCATTCTCCACGAGGTGACGCACGAGGGTCGTCTTGCCGGCTCCGAGGAAGCCGGTGACGATGGTGCAGGGGATCTTCTCGACGATGCTCATTCGGCGGCGTCCGGAATTCTGTCCGCGCGGGGCGGAGGAAACGGGGGAATGCGGGCGACGACGCCTTTGCGGAACGCCTCCGGCCGCGCCTTCCAGGGCACGATGCCGTCGGGCGTCTCCGCGTACAGGCCGATGCCCGCGAGGATGGTTCTGGCGGATTCGACCGGGTCGAGATCGCCGTAGACGTAGGTCCAGCGGCCTTCGGAAGCCACGGCGACGGTGCAGGGGCGCTTGCAGACGGAGAGGCACTCCACGCTTTCGACCGCGATGCCCTCGATGGCGGCTTCCGTCACCGCATCGCGCAGCGCCGAGACGAGGCGGGCCCCGGAGCGGGGCTCGGACGTGTCGCCGGCCGTGCGACAGGTGGCGCAGACATAGAGTACGACCGGGCTGCCGGCCTGGATGTCCTCGTCAGGCATGGGACGTCGCCGGGCTCTTGCGCCCGACGCTGTTCCAGGCCCAGCCGAAGGCAAGGCCGATCACCGCCCAGAACACGAAGGCGATGCCGAGCGACCGAGCGGCGAATTGGGCCGCGTAGCCCGGGGGCAGGGCGGAGGCGGTGTGGCTCGTCTCCGGCGCTCCGGCCAGATGTGGCGCGACGAGAAGCACGAGCCCTCCAGCGATGGCGATGGAGGAGCGGCGGATCGCGATGAGGTAAAGCCCCATGGCGGTGGCGGCCGCGGTCATGATCCACCAGAACTGGCGTTCGGCGAGCGGGGCCGCCTCCATGCCGGGTAGTTCAGGCGGCAGGCCGAGGGCCGGGGCGAGGGCCACGGCGAGGAACCCCGCGATGGCGAATCGCAGGCCGGTTTCCGGGCTCGGCTCGCGCCCACAGGCAATGAGAGCCGCGCCCAGCAACAGGGCGTAGCCGACGCCGCCGACCAGGGTCGCGAGGGCGGTGAAGACCATCCGGGGCAGGCCGGGGCCGGGCTGCCAGGCCGGAGCGACCTCGCCGCCTTCGACACCGTCCGTCTTGCCGCCATGGTCCTTGCCACCATGGTCGTGGCCCGAATGGACGGGCACGATGAGGGAGGCCGGGGAGGCGCCGCGCGGCATCCATAGCGCGGCCGGCGCCGTGGCTTCGCCGCTCTCGTAACGCTCGGCCGCGATGATCAGCGGCGAGGTGAGGGCGAGCTGCAAGCCCGTGGCGACGACAGCCGCCAGGAAGCCGGCGACCAGGGCCGCCGACACGAGTCGGATCATCATGGAATCAGGTCCTGACTGAGCGCGAGGCGGTCAGTGGCAGGGGAAATTCTGGGCGTGCCGGAAATCGTGGGCCGCGTTGTGCAGCGCCATCGCCGGGGCGAAGCCGGCCATGAAGACGAGCCCGAGGCCGAGGAAAGCGGCCATGAGCACCGCGCCGAGACGCTCGTTGCTGCGGGTGCCGGTGAGGACGAGGGTGTTCGTGGTCATCGTGTCAGGTCTCCAGCCGCCCCGCCGGCGGCGTTCGAGGATAGAGCGGGAGGACAATGTCCCCTTCGGAAGGCAGGTCTCCTGGCTCGCGGGTCGTCCGGTCCTGCCGCCTTCCCGGATCGCTCCGGTGGCCGATGGCAGACCCGTCTCCGCTCACAGTTGCGGGGGCAGCTGCGGTTTCAGGCGCGAGCCCTCACCGCATTCCCTTTTCACCCCGTCGCCGGGGCACCGTCCGAACCTCGCTTCTACGCGCTCGCGCGACCGCTGACAACGCGCCGCCAAAGCGTTTTACCGGCTTTGACGGGGCAGGGCGGTTTCGCGCTAAAGGGAGCCATGCGGCAGCCTTCTCCAAGAATGACACTGGTCCTCGGCGGCGCGCGCTCGGGCAAGAGCCTGCACGCGGAGCGCCTGATCGAAGCTTGCCCCGCGCCGTGGCTCTACCTCGCCACCGCGCAGGTCTGGGACGACGAGATGCGGGAGCGCGTCGCCCTTCACCGGTCGCGCCGCTCGGCGGATTGGATCACCCGGGACGTGCCGATCGATCTGGCCGAGGCCGTCGCTGCGGCGACAGAGCCGGTGCTCGTCGATTGCCTGACCCTGTGGCTGACCAACCTGATCCTGTCCGAGGCCGATATCGAGGCGGCGAGCGCTGCCCTGATCGAGGCCTGCGGCCGCGCGCCGGGGCCGGTGGTGCTCGTCGGCAACGAGGTCGGTCTCGGCATCGTGCCGGACAACGCGCTCGCCCGCCGCTTCCGCGACGCGGCCGGGCGACTGCACCAGCGCCTCGCCGCGCGGGCCGACCATGTGGTGTTCATGGTGGCGGGACTGCCGATGATCGTGAAACCCCAACCCGGAGCGAGCGCATGAACGATCTGGAGATAAATGAGGCGGAGGCCGACCGTCACCGCGAGAAGATGGAGAAGCGCAAGGCCGTCCAGGACGCCGAGGTCGCGGCTAAGACGATCGAGAAAGGCCTCCTCATCGTCAATACCGGCCCCGGCAAGGGCAAGACCACGGCCGGGCTCGGCCTCGTCCTGCGGGCGCTCGGCCATGGCTGGCGGGTCGGCGTGGTCCAGTTCATCAAGGGGGGGTGGGATACGGGCGAGAAGCACGCGCTGAAGGCCTTCGGCGACCGGATCGAGTGGCATACGCTCGGGGAAGGCTTTACCTGGGAGACGCAGGACAAGGCCCGCGACATCGCGGCGGCCGAGCATGCCTGGGCCAAGGCCGAGGAGCTGATGGCCGACCCGACCATCCGCCTCGTCCTTCTCGACGAACTCAACATCGCCCTGCGCTATGATTACCTGCCCATCGATGCCGTGGTGGCGGCTTTCCGGGCGCGACGGCCCGACCTCCACGTCATCGTCACCGGCCGCAACGCCAAGCCGGCCCTCATCCAGGCCGCCGACCTTGTCACCGAGATGGGCAGCGTGAAGCACCATTTCTCGGCCGGCGTGAAGGCGCAGGAGGGGATCGAGTTCTGACTGCTGGGCGCGGTCAGGCCACGCCGCCGACTGGCTGATTCTCGTGGAGGACGAGCTTCAGCGTAGCGACGAAATCCTCCAGGGCGGCGGGATCAAGGTCTCGCTGCAGGGCCCCGTGGGCGACGGCGTTGCGCAGGCTCGCCATGGGGCGAAGCCGATCCGCCTCGTCGGGCGTTACGATGCCTTCGCCCGCGAGCTGTTCGATCAGCTGTGCGGACGATTGAGATTGCGACAGGCGGTCCGGGATCAAGGCCCGCCCGATGGCTTCGAAGGTCGACCAGCCGAGCAGCAGAGCGGCCTCCATCTGGCCGGCTGCGATGAGAGCCTCGACCTTCGCGATCGTGCGGTCAATGATGTCGGGCGTCACGCCGTCGATGGCGGGTACGCCGCCGCCGGAGCGAGCGTAGTAGATCCGAAGTTCCCAATCGGCGACACCGAGGAACCGGTCCGCGACTCTTTCCTGGCTTCCCGATCGCGAGCCATCCCGCACGATCTCGATCGCGAGATTCTTGGGTTTTCCGAGCGCAATCGCGTCGGGAACGTAGTCGCCCATGAAGGATGGCAGAAGCTGGCGGGAAGGGTGAGTATAAACCTCGTAGCCGGCATCCATGAGTGTCGGGATGATAAGGTCGAGGACCGGCCGTTCTGGTTCCATGCCGCTCATGCCAGTTCCTCGAATGGATCGTCCGAGAGCCTTACGTATAAAATCGGCTTCTGTGCCGACAGTGCCGCCGCCAGGACGGGGCTCGGCTGCGTGAACGAAAACACCCGCTGCGGTTCGAACTTCTGGATGACCACCCGTTCGATCTGAGACTCATCCATGTAGATGTGCTGGTTGAGGGCATCGGGAACCAGTTTGACGATATTGTCCACATCGCCCTGCACGGAGCCGACGGGGAAGTAGAACAGCGTCACGGCGAGTTTACCCTCGCAGGCGAAGTGATTCTCGGGCAAGGAGCCGTCGCTTGCCGCTCGGACCTTCTGCTTCCATTGCGATTTGGAACTCGGTCGGGCCGCTTGGAACGAGACCGGTGTGCCGCTGACGAGGAACTCGATGGGAAAGATGAGCTCCACGAGAGATCGCCTAGCGTCGCGGGCTTCGGTCCCGCAACTTATGCACGGCTTCGTCAACGTGTATAGGGTATCGCGGAATCTCCCTTGGGTTGTGTTCCGTCGCGGCTTCCGACGCTGCCTCGTTCCGCTCACGCTTCTTCTGTCCGGTGCCGGTGCGGCCTCCGCGGAGTCCATCACATCCTGGCCGGACACCTATCTCGCCCGCGTCGAGGCGCTGGCGGTGATGGAGGGGCTCAATGCGCGGCTCCTGGCGAGCCGCAGCGCCACCGCGACCCTCGAAGGCTGGTGCTTCGAGCACGGCATGGCGACGGACCCGCGGCTCACGGCGACCCTCCTGCGCGATGTGGACAAGCCCGCCTCGGAAGAGACGCGCCGCCGCCTCGCCGCCGGACCCGAAACCGTCCTGAAATATCGCCGGGTCCGGCTCGCCTGCGGGAATCACGTTCTGTCGGAGGCCGACAATTGGTACGTGCCGGAGCGACTGAACCCGGAGATGAACCGCCTGCTGGAGACGACCGATACACCCTTTGGCAGGGCGGTCCAGGCGCTGGGCACCACCCGCCAGACCATCGGGGCGGACCGTCTCTGGCAGCCTCTGCCGCCCGGTTGGGACCAAGCGGCCCCGCCCGATCCCGCCTGCGCGCCGCTCGCGATTCCGGACCGGCTGTTCAGCCATCGGGCCGTCCTGTTCACGGCCGAGCGGGTGCCGTTCTCGGAGGTCGTCGAGACCTACGCCTCCGCCATCCTCGATTTCCGCCGGGCCGCGCGGCCTCTCGATACCGCCTGCGTCGCCGGCCCGCCGTCGCGGCCCTGACGCGGTCGTGCTAGGGCTCGCCGACACCCCTCGGCACACCGGACGAGACCCGATCGCATGACCGCCCGCGCCTTCATGATCCAGGGCACCGGCTCGGATGTCGGTAAGTCGCTGATCGTGGCCGGCCTGTGCCGCGCCTTCACGCGGCGCGGCCTCGCCGTGCGGCCGTTCAAGCCGCAGAACATGTCCAACAACGCGGCCGTTACCGCCGATGGCGGCGAGATCGGCCGGGCCCAGGCGCTGCAGGCGCGGGCCTGCGGGGTGGCGCCCTCCATCCACATGAACCCGGTCCTGCTGAAGCCCCAGAGCGAGACCGGCTCGCAGGTGGTGGTGCAGGGCCGGATGGTCGGCACCGCGAAGGCGCGAGATTACCAGGCCTGGAAGCCGCGTCTCCTGGCCTCCGTGCTCGAAAGTTTTGATCATCTGAAGGGCCAGGCCGACCTCGTCATCGTGGAGGGCGCCGGCTCGGCCTCCGAGGTCAACCTCCGCCGGGGCGACATCGCCAATATGGGTTTCGCGCGGGCCACCGACACGCCCGTGATCCTGCTCGGCGACATCGACCGGGGCGGCGTCATCGCCAGCCTCGTCGGAACCAAGGCGGTGATCGCGCGCGAGGATGCGGCGATGATCGTGGGCTTCCTCGTCAACCGGTTTCGCGGCGACCCGAGCCTGTTCGCCGACGGCATGGAGATCGTTGCCACGGCCACCGGATGGCCCGCCCTTGGGCTCGTGCCGCATTTCCCCGAGGCCGCGCGCCTGCCCGCCGAGGATGCGCTGGGGCTCGCCGGTTCCGCCTCCTCCGGCCGGACGCGCATTCGCGTCGCGGTGCCGGTCCTGCCGCGCATCGCCAATTTCGACGACCTCGATCCGCTACGGGCGGAGCCGGAGGTGGAGGTCGTGCTGGTCCGGCCCGGCGAGGCGATTCCGGGCGACGTCGCCCTCGTCCTGCTGCCGGGCTCGAAGACCACGATCGACGATCTCGACGCCCTCCGTCGCGAGGGCTGGGACGTCGACATCCGCGCGCATCTGCGCCGGGGCGGCCACGTGCTCGGCCTCTGCGGCGGCTACCAGATGCTCGGCCGCACCTTGAGCGATCCGCACGGGATCGAGGGCGAGCCGCGCAGCGTCGCCGGGCTCGGCCTGCTGGAGGTCGATACGGTGATGACCCCGCTGAAGCGCCTCGAGGCGGTGAGCGGGCGGAGCCTCGCCGACGACCTGCCGTTCAGCGGCTACGAGATGCATGTCGGCGACACGGCCGGTGTGGACACCGTGACGCCGCTTCTGCGCTTCGCCGATGGACGGGTGGACGGTGCGGTCTCTGGCGACGGGCGGGTCTGCGGCACCTACGTTCACGGCCTCTTCGCCGACGACCGGCAGCGGGCCGCCTGGCTCGCGCGCCTGGGAGCGGCCTCCGACGGTCATTCCTACGAGGGCGAGGTCGAACGTGTCCTCGATGCCCTCGCGCGCCATGTCGAGGCGCATGTCGATTGCGACCGACTGTTCGCCTTGGCGCGCTAGCAGTTCCTCGACATAGGCTCGGGCTCGACCGATCGGGCTCCCGCGCGAGGCACGAACCATGAGGAAGTAGCCCATGACGCCGTTGCCGCCGGAGGTCGACGCGCATCACTCGTGAGACGGGGCCGAGCTCCTGGCTGCCCACCGTGGTGCTGCCCGGCCCCGCGCTTGAAACTCGCCTGTAGGGCGAGCTTGATAGTCGTGGTTGTGTCCGCCCTGTGCCGGGATGCCGTCCGCCGCAGCGTCGCCGCGCCGGTCGTCGCCCCACACGCCGCCTGAACGACAAAGGCTGTCAGGGAAGTTTGTATTCGAGCGGTCCGCCATCCTTGACGCTGTCGAACATCACCAGGATGCGCTTGTCGCCCAGCACAGCGACGCCCTCCGCCTTGGCTCCCTTTTCCGCCCCGGTGAGACGGCCGATCGGCTCGAGCTTCGCGTTGGTGGTGGCCCCGGCCGCGAACAGGCTGTAGGGCACGTCGGTCTGTCCCTGAGCCGGCCCGGTGAGGACGAGGAGCCGCCCGTCGGGCAGGATGGCGAGATCGCGGATCCCGGCCCCACGCCCGACCATGAGGGGGATCACCTGAGGGGCAGCCATGAGCGACTCGTGCCCCTGGGCGAACAAAGCCCCGACATCCGCCTCGACGATGAAGGTCTTGCCGTCATGGGACGGTGCGCGCAGCCCGGCGAACAGGCGCGTTCCATCGACGGCGACGCCCTCGATATTGAGGCCGTTGGGCGTAGCGTCGCCGTCATCGGTCTGGAGATCCTGCGTGTAGTAGGCGCTGACGGTTTCTGCCAGGCCGAGGGCGTCACCGAGGCGGTAGGTGGTCTCGACTGCACTCGGTCCCACCGGCTCGCCGGCCGCGTCGACCTTGATGCGCGCCAGCACGAAGGTGGAGAGCTTGAACTTCGCCTTGCCGCGCGAGCAGCCATGCGAACCGACCACGTAGAAATACGGGGCGGCATAGGCGACGCCTTCGCCGTCGAGATCGTCGAACTTGCCCTCGCCGCCCGAGCATCCGTTCTTCGAGGGCGGGGTTCCCAGCGTGTTCGGGCTCGGTCCGCCGCCGACGAGGTCGATATCGGCACCGGGCGTGATCGTGTGCCCGTCGATGGTGATGAATTGCGCGCCGGTATTCTCGTCGTTGACCACGAGGCACCGGCGTTTGCCCTCCCGTGGGGGCATGCAGGCGATGCCGCTGATGTCCTTGGCGGGCTTGCCGTCCTTGCCTTTCAGGCCGGACGTCATCGTGTAGGGCGGATCGACGGGCACGAGGTCGTGCTGGGCTCCCCCCGCTGCCAAGGCCGGCGCGGCGGCTCCGTGAAGGAGGAGCATCGCCAGAAGACCAGTCCGTGTCATTGCCGCGTGCCCCTTCGAATGTCGGTGATCGGAATTACGGAAAAATAACTTTGAGTATCGATGCGCCAAGGACGACACATCCGAAAAGCAGCGCGCAGGCGATGCGATACAGGGCCAACGCCCGCTCCACATCATGAGGGCCCGCCTTCGCCCGTCCGTCGCCCATCCAGGAATCGTCGACGATCTCGGAGCCGTACATGCGCGGCCCCGCCAGCCTCAGGCCGAGCGCACCCGCCATTGCGGCCTCGGGCCAGCCGGCATTGGGCGAGCGATGCCGGCCCGCATCGCGCCGGACCGCCCGGTACGCACCCGCCGCGGAGGCGCCGGGATGGAGGAGGGCGGCCGCCGCGATCAGCCCCGCCGAGAGCCGAGAGGCCGGGAGGTTGACGAGGTCGTCGAGGCGGGCCGAGGCCCAGCCATAGGATTCGTGGCGGGGCGTGCGATGGCCGATCATGCTGTCGGCAGTGTTGATCGCCTTGTAGAGCGCGCCCCCCGGCAGGCCGCCGATCCCGATCCAGAACGCGGGCGCCACGATGCCGTCGGAGAAGTTTTCCGATAGGCTCTCGATGGCGGCGCGGCAGATGCCGGCTTCGTCGAGGCTCTCCGGGTTGCGCCCCACGATCATTGCGACTTCGCGCCGCCCGCCAGCCAGCCCCTCGGAGCGGAGCGCCGAAGAGACACGGCCGACATGATCGTGGAGGCTGCGCTGCGCCGGCAGGGACGCGCAGACGAGGCCGAGCAGGATCACGGCAGGCAGGTGACCGGACGCGGCGGCCAGCGTCGTCGCCCCGATCGATACCGCCCCGACGACCGCCAGGAGGGCGAGAAGGCCGACGATCCCGGCCGCGCGCCGTCTCGCCTCGCTGCCCGTATTGAGGGACCGGTCGAGCCGGGCGATCACCCAGCCGATCCAGGTGACAGGATGGCCCAGCGCCCTGTAGAGCCGGTCCGGATAGCCAGCCGCCGCCTCGATGGCGAGGGCGAGGCCCAACACCACGAGCGTATCCGGCGGATGGAAGAGAGCGGTCCAGGTCATCGGTTCGCGGAGGGTATCCAGGCTGGTGAGCGGGAGCGCGACGGAGGCCCGATGAGCGGAAGCGAGGAGGCGGGCGAGGGGATTCGGCCTATCGTCCATGGCGGCGATCTCGACGCCGCCGGGGCGCTGTTCCCGCACGCCGAACGGCCTTGGATCGACCTCTCCACCGGGATCAATCCGGTCCCGTATCCTTGTCCGCCGTTGGACGCCAGCACGTTCCGGCGGCTTCCCTCACGTGCCGACCTCCACGCTCTGCTCGCCGCCGCCTCCCGCGCCTATGGCGTCGTCGATCCGGACCATCTGGTCGCGGCGCCCGGCACGCAGATCCTCATCGAGACGCTGCCTCGCCTGAGGCCCCCTTCGCGCGTGGCCGTCATCGGCCCGACCTATGCCGAGCACGAGGCAGCCTGGCTCCGGGGTGGCCACGCGGTGGCGACGGTGACCGATCCGGCGCAGGCCGAGGGGGCGGACGTCGTTGTCGTGGTCAACCCCAACAATCCCGATGGCCGGACCTGGGAGGCCTCCACCCTCCTCGATCTCGCGGGACGCCTTGCACGGCGCGGCGGGTGGCTCGTCGTGGACGAGGCCTTCATCGATCTCGAAAAAGTCGAATCCGTTGCGCCCCGTGTGGGGCCGGGGCTGATCGTGCTGCGCTCCTTCGGCAAGACTTATGGCCTCGCCGGCATCCGTCTCGGCTTCTCCCTCACCGAACCGGCGCTCGCCCGGCGGATCGCGCAGGCGCTGGGACCCTGGGCGGTGCCGGGGCCGGCGCTCGCCATCGGCCGCGCGGCCTTGGCCGACACGCCATGGCTGTACGAGGCCGCCCTTGCGCGCCACGCCGATGCATCGCGTCTCGACCGGCTTCTGGCCTGTCGGGGAGGGCGTGTCGTCGGCGGCACCTGCCTGTTCCGCACGGCCGCGTTCGACGATGCGCCGGGCCTGTTCCGGCGCCTCGGCGAGGCGGGCATCTATGTCCGCCGGTTCGAGGCCAACCCGCGATGGCTACGTTTCGGCCTGCCGGCGGACAAGGACGAATGGTGCCGCCTGTCCCGCGTGCTCAAACCCGCCTGATCAGGCGGGCTTCGACCGCGACCGGTCATTGATCGACACGAGAAGGCCCGCCCCCGAGAGGAGGGCGCCCACCGCGCAGACGCCGGGCCACCCCGCCATGAGGAAGGCCTGCGAGCCGGCGAAGGCGCCCAGCGCCCCGAACACGAACATCACCGTGAACAGCACGGTGTTGATCCGGCCCCTGGCGCCGGGGACGAGGGCATAGGCCCGGGTCTGGTTGGCAATGAGCGCGCCGTTGATGCCGATATCGATGAGGAGCACGCCGATGGCGACTGCTACCAGCGAAACCTCTCCTCCCAGCCACAGAACCAGGAACGACGCGAGGACGAGCGCACCACCGGTGACGACCACCGGACGGGCGCCCTTCCGGTCGGTGTAGCGCCCGGAGAGGGGGGCGACGAAGGCGCCGCAGACCCCGATCACCCCGAACAGGCCGGCGCCGGCAGCGGTGAGATCGAAGGGCGGAGCTTCCACCAGCAGGGCCAGGGTCGCCCAGAACGCGTTGAAACTGGCGAACAACAATCCCTGCGAGAGGCTCGCATTGCGCAGGATCGGCTGCGTCTTCACCAGATGCAGGATCGACAGCATCAGCGCGCGGTAGCGCAGAGGCTTCGTCTGCTTGACCTTCGGGAGGGTCGTCGCTGCCACGAACGCGATGGCCAGGGCAACGACAGCGGCGGCGAAGAACACCGCACGCCAGCCGAAATGCGCGCCGACGAAGCCGCTCACCGTCCGGGCGAGGAGAATGCCGGTGAGGAGACCCGTCATCACCTGCCCGACCATCCGGCCGCGACTCTCATCCGGGGCGAGTTCGGCGGCGAAAGGCACCGCCTGCTGCGCCGCGGAGGAGAGGAATCCGATGAGGAGGCAGGCGACCGTCAGGAAGGCGAGGTTTGTTGCCAGGGCGGCGCCGAGCAGCGCCACGCTCAGGCCGAGCAACTGCGCCACGATCAGAGTCCGCCTCGGCCAGGCATCGCCCAGCGGGACGAGGCCGAGAATGCCGAGGCCGTAGCCCACGAGGCACGCGGTGGGAACGAGGAGGGCGGCGCGCTCGCCGAACTCGCTCACCAGAACCGCGAGGAGAGGCTGGTTGTAGTAGATGTTGGCGACGGCGCCCCCGGCGATCAGGGTCAGGCCGAAGCGCGCCTTGGCGGTGAAGCCGTGGCTGGAAGCGGTCTCGGGTTGCATGGTCAGGCGTGCACCGGAACGGTGCCGCCCGTCGCGCCAAGTCGATGAAAAAGCGATGGATTGTACGTCATTCGGTGGGCGGGTCCGTTAGCGACGGGAGAGCCGTGCCCTCGGTTAGGGGCGGCGGCGCGCGGGGGCAACCCGCGGCCGCGCGAAATGGTCCCAGCCGCGTCGGACGGCCGACGCGGGCCCCGACCTTCCATCGGATGCACCGATCCCCATATACGAATTGTTACCGGACAATGACTTGGTGCGTCGTTCCGGTGGAGTCCCACTTGGCAGGAGCCAAGTCGTTCTGCCACAGTCTCGACTGTCGAGACGAGTCGGTCCCAAGTCCCGGTGACAAGCATCGCGTGTCGACAACGGAGTTTGGAATGCCGAATTACCGCGTCAGTTTCGCAAAGCAAATCCTCGGCGTGCCGTTCACCATCGGATCGGTCGAGATCTCGCGCGCGCGCGATCCGCGTCGTGCTCAGCGTGCGGCGGAACTTCGTTTCGCGCGCCAGCACGGTGTCGAGGATTGGCGCGAGCGGGCGGATCGTGTCGCCATCGAGGCCGCACAAGCCTGACACACGGAATGTCGTCTTGATCCGTCTTTGCATAGTCTCGAGCAGGACGATGCCACAGCCATGGTCTCGATCACAGGTCGGCCTGCGGCTGCGGCATGGTCCCGCTTTCAAGACCCTGGTCCTCGGTCGCCCCACATCATAGACTGACGGCCATGCAAGGCTGCGTTCCGCGGGGCTGGCATCACCCTAGCCGGGTGACAGGGTTTTTGGGGCAGGCGGCGAGCCATGGCGGCGATTTCGTTTTTCGGCGACCTGCTTCAGACCATCAGCGACCGTGGTCGCGATCTCATCGGCATCGGTCGCGGCGACCTCGCGGCAAGGGCCAACGCGCAGGAACTGATCAAGCTCTGTGAAGACCTGATCTCCAGGCGCGGCGAAGCCTCCGGCGTGGCGCTCGCCCGCCTGATCCTGGAGCGCTATTCGAGCTTGGCAAAGCCCGAGCGTCTCGTCTTCCTCCAGGGTGTCGCCACCGTGTTCGGGGCCGACCATGAAGCGGTGGACGATGCCATCGCCGCCTATCGCCGGGACCCGACCCGCGCCGCGCTCGGCGTCCTGCACGTGGCGGCCGAGCCGCGCAGCCAGGAACTCATCCGCCGCCTCAACCTCGCCCGCAACGGCACCCTCGCTCTGGTGCGGATGCGCGAGGACCTGTTCGCCCTGCGCAAGGAGTTGCGGGGCAGCGAGGCGGATCACGACCTCATCGACGCCGTCGACAGTCTCGACAGCGATTTCGAGCATCTCTTCGCTTCATGGTTCAACCGGGGCTTCCTGGTTCTGCGCCATATCGACTGGACCACGCCGGCCCATATCCTGGAGAAGATCATCCGTTACGAGGCCGTGCACGAGATCGCCGGCTGGGACGAACTGCGCCGGCGGATCGAGCCGTCGGACAGACGCTGTTTCGCTTTCTTTCATCCGGCCCTGCAGGACGAGCCGCTGATCTTCGTCGAAGTGGCACTCACCGGCGGCATTGCCCCGGCCATCGCGCCGATCCTGGCGCATGAGCGCGAGCTGCTTCCGACGCGTGCCGCCACCACGGCCATCTTCTACTCGATCTCGAACTGTCAGAAGGGTTTGGCTGGAATCACCTTCGGCAATTTCCTGATCAAGCAGGTGGTTGAGGATCTCGCCCGCGAAATCCCGAGCCTCAAGACCTTCGTGACCCTGTCGCCGGTGCCCGGCTTCTCCGCCTGGCTCGACCGCGAGCGCCGCTCGGATTCGCCGCAGGGGCTGACGCGCGACGATATCGAGGCTCTGCGGGCCATCGACGAGCCGGGCTGGCACGCCGACAAGGCCAGGGCCGATGCGGTGAAGAAGGCCCTGATCCCCGCCGCCGCCGCCTATTTCCTGCGGGCCAAGAACGAGCGCGGCAAGCCCCTCGACCCGGTGGCGCGCTTCCATCTCGGCAATGGCGCGCGGCTGGAGCGGCTGAACTTCCTCGGCGACGTTTCGCCCAAGGGGCTGAGCCAGTCGCGCGGGCTGATGGTCAATTACCTCTACGATCTCTCGGCCATCGAGAAGAACCACGAAACCTATGCCAATCTCGGCACGGTGGCGGCATCGAGCACCGTGAGCCGCGAACTGAGGTCCAACCTACCGCCGATTCGCGCCGTCGCCCTGGCCGAGGCTTGATTTCGGGGCGTCGTCCGGCCACGGCTGTCGGTTCGATCACGGTTGGACGACGTCATGCGTAACCATCTCTTCGACCTCATCCGGGCGAGCCTGCCCGCCGATCCCGCCTCCCGGACCTTCATCGAGACCGGCGACGGCGCGCGGATCACCTATGCGGACATGCTCGAGCGTTCGGCCGCCTATGCTTCGGCCCTCAAGGCACTCGGGGTGAAGACGGGCGACCGGGTCGCCGTGCAGGTCGAGAAGAGCGCCGAAGTGGTGTTCCTCTATCTCGGCGCGGTTCGGGCGGGCGCCGTCTTCCTGCCGCTCAACACTGCCTACACGGCCCCCGAGATCGCGTATTTCCTGTCGGATGCCGAAGCGTCCCTCTTCGTCTGCGATCCCGCCCGGCTCGCTGCCCTGGAACCCGTCGCCGCCGAGGCGAAGGTCTCAGCGCTGCGTACCCTCGACGGGGCGGGACGCGGCACCATGGCGGAGGCGGCGGACGCGGCCGGCATCGACTTCACGGATGTGGAACGCGGGCCAGACGATCTGGCGGCGATCCTCTACACCTCGGGCACGACCGGGCGCTCGAAAGGCGCCATGCTCAGCCATGACAACCTCGCCTCCAACGCCGTCACCCTGGTGGAGGCCTGGCGCTTCACCGCCGACGATGTGCTGATCCACGCCCTGCCGGTGTTCCACACCCACGGCCTGTTCGTGGCCACCAACATCGTTCTGCTGGCCGGGGCCACAGCGATCTTCCTGCCGAAATTCGACCCGAAGCAGGTGCTCGCCTTGATGGGCCGGGCGACCTCGATGATGGGCGTGCCGACTTTCTATACGCGCCTCCTCAAGGAGCCGGGCCTGACCCCCGAGGCGGCGGCGACAATCCGTTTGTTCGTCTCCGGCTCGGCCCCGCTTCTGGCCGAGACGCACCGGGACTGGCAGGCCCGCACCGGCCACGCCATCCTCGAACGCTACGGCATGACCGAGACCAACATGAACACCTCGAACCCCTACGAGGGCGAGCGCATCGCCGGCACGGTGGGCCTGCCCCTGCCGGGCGTCTCGCTCAGGGTGGTCGATCCCGAGACGGGACGGGCCTTGCCCGCCGATACGGTGGGGATGATCGAGGTGAAGGGCCCGAACGTGTTCCAGGGCTATTGGCGCATGCCCGAGAAGACGGCCTCCGAATTCAAGGCGGACGGGTTCTTCATCACCGGCGATCTCGGCAAGGTCGACGCGCGCGGCTACGTCCACATCGTCGGGCGCGGCAAGGATCTCATCATCACCGGTGGCTACAACGTCTATCCGAAGGAAGTCGAGAACGAGATCGATGCGCTTCCGGGCGTCGTCGAATCCGCCGTGATCGGCCTCGCCCATGCGGATTTCGGCGAGGGCGTCACGGCGATCGTGGTCGCCCGCCCGGACGCGCCGGGAGAGCAGGAGATCCTCCGCATCCTCGAAGGGCGTCTCGCCCGGTTCAAATGCCCCAAGCGTGTGCTCTTCGCCGACGAATTGCCGCGCAATGCCATGGGCAAGGTGCAGAAGAACCTGCTGCGCGAAGCGCATGCGGAACTCTACCGCCGCTGAGGGGCAAGACGGCGGAACGCTTTGGCGGGCCGGCGGTTCTCGTCATCGAACGGCCAAGCTCGCGCCGTCTCCGTACCGGTTGCCGTCATGTCTTCGTCTCAGCCTCACCGTCCCGAGCCTACGGAGCCGGGCTCCACCCATTCGATGGTCTGGACTCTGGCGATGGGGGCGGCGCTCGTCGCCCTGTCGCTGGCACCGCGGTCGCGCGGCGCCAGGCGTGAGGCCGAACCGCCCGAGCCGCGCCGCGAAGAAGGTGCCCGTTCGCATAGCGGGCGCAGCGCCGAATGGGTGGCGGCGACACAGGTCCATCGCGGTCGTGCCGCAGACAGCCCGACCGAGATCACCCGCGCCGGCTGGAAGGACATCGCCGTCCGCGTCTATCTGGAATTCAACAAGGACCGCGTGCTCGCGGTCGCCGCCGGGGTCACGTTCTTCACCCTGCTGTCGCTGTTCCCGGCCATAGCCGCCCTGGTCTCCTGCTACGGCCTCGTGGCCGATGTCGGCGCCATCAACGAGCACCTCTCCAGCATGCAGGGCGTGCTGCCCTCCAGCGCCATCGACATTATCGGCGAGCAGGTGAAGCGGATCGCCGCCAAGGATAACGGCACGCTGGGACTGACGTTCTTCTCCAGCCTCGTCCTGTCGCTCTGGAGCGCGAACGCCGCCATGAAGGCGATGTTCGATGCCTTGAACGTGGTCTACGAGGAAGACGAGAAGCGCTCCTTCGTGATGCTGAACCTGCGCTCCCTGACCTTCACCGTCGGGGCGCTCCTGTTCACCATCCTCGCGCTCACCAGCATCGTCGTGCTCCCGGTGATCTTCAACTTCTTCGGGTTCGGGCAGGGGGCGAGGCTCATCGCCCTGCTGCGCTGGCCCTTCCTGCTCGTCGTCCTCCTCGGCGGCCTCTCGCTGCTCTATCGCTATGGCCCGAGCCGCGAGCGGCCGCGCTGGCGATGGGTCGGCACCGGTGGCGCTGTGGCGGGCATCCTCTGGCTCGCCGCCTCGATCCTGTTCTCGTGGTATGTCGGCAGCTTCGGCAATTACAACGAGACCTACGGTTCGCTCGGCGCCGCCATCGGCTTCATGACCTGGATCTGGATCTCGACGACGATCGTGCTCCTGGGCGCCGAGATCAATGCCGAAATGGAGCATCAGACCGCTCGGGACACGACGACGGGCCCGGAAAAGCCCATGGGCGACCGCGAGGCACGGATGGCGGACACGGTCGGCGCGGCTGCGTGACAGGGTGCGTGACGGCCTTGGGAGTCCTATTTCTCCAGCCTATCCCGAGGAACCGGAGGCCATCATGAGCGAGACCCAGTCAGGCACCGTCCAGCGCAGCGAGGCCGAGTGGCGCGAGATCCTGACGCCGGACCAGTACCGTGTCCTGCGCGAGCACGGCACGGAGCGGGCGGGCACGAGCTGCCTCAATGCCGAGAAGCGTCCCGGCACGTTCCACTGCGCCGGCTGTGATGCCCCGTTATTCGAAAACAGCACGAAATTCGAATCCGGCACCGGTTGGCCGAGCTTCTTCGATCCCATCGACGGCGCGGTGGAGACGACGACCGACCGGAGCCACTGGATGGTGAGGACCGAAGTGCACTGCGCCCGCTGCAAAGGTCATCTCGGCCACGTCTTCGATGATGGCCCGGCGCCGACGGGGCTGCGTTATTGCATGAACGGCATTTCACTGCGTTTCGAGCCGAATGCGTGAGCTCATTGGTATAAAAGGATAAAAATCGGGGCCGGGCTTACGAGAGCGGCCTTGATTTAGTCCCATTTTTTCTTAGTCGAAGGGAAGTGGTCTTCCCCTTTGTGTGCCGTCGGCGGTGCGAGGCGGGAAAACGATCGAATTCGGACGGTTCGTGCCGGCCGGTTTCCACAGGCCGGGCATTCCGTCGCTGCCGAAACAGGGTATGGCTTCGAACGGCGCTGACGTTGCGCCCATGGCGCGGCGCTCCGGAGGAGTGCCTGCCATGATGAGCCGATCCGGGGGGAGAGAATACATGAGTGTCGTTCGTCGGTTTCTGGTCGCACCTTCGCTCGTCCGCCTGATCCGCAAGGAGCGCGGCGGTTCGAAGATCACCGAGGGCTATTTCGCTCCCCAGGCCGGTCGCACCTCCTATGTCCGCGTCGATGGCCAGAACTGCCATCTCGTCCTCGTCACCACGGCGCCGGACGGAACGTCGAGCGAGGAGCGGACAGACGTTCCCCGCGCCCACGGCGATGCCCTTCTGGATGTCTGCTCCGGCAAGGCGATCTACGACCGCGCTGTGCTCGCGCTCGGCAACGGCCGCGAGGCGCTCGTCGACCGCTACGCGACACCGGGCGCCCTCGACCTGCTCAGCGTCGTGTTCGACGACCCCGCCCAGGCCGCCGCTTTCGTGCCCCCGGCCTGGTTCGGCGACGACGTCACCGAGAATTCCGCCTTTGACCGCCATTCCGTGGCGATCCAGGGTGTGCCGCAAACCGGCGAGGTTCCCCTGAACAACGCCGCCCTCGAAGCGATCCTCGATCTGCTCGAACCGCGCTTCGGCTTCGGCCGCTTCAATGCCCCGCCGCCGAAGGCCGGTGAGGACGAGGCGACCCTTCGGGCGAACCGCCGCGCTGCCGCCCTGGCTGCCAAGGCGGCCGCTCCTGCGGCCATCCCGGTGGAAGAGCCCGCACCGCAACCCGTCGTTGAGGAACGGAGCGAGGAGCGTCGGGAAGAGCCCGCGGCGGCGGAGGAGACCGCGACGGACACTCCGATCCGCACCGATGCCCGCATCGACGACGTCATCGAAAGCCTGTCGCAGGCTCTGGGCGCGTCTCAACCGTCCCGCGCTCCTGCACGCGACGACGATCCGGCCGCCGAATTCGAGCGCTGGACCGTGCGTCCCCGCCGTACTCCGCAGACCTGAACCCTGGGACCGGAGGTGGGTCATGCCCATCTCCGGGCTCCTCGCGAGGAGCCAGCAGCACCGGGCAGATCCGGCAAGGTGGATGACCAACGATTGTATGCAGTAGCGCGACAGAAGCTCGGCGCGTTACAGAAGCAGCCCATCCTCACGGTTTCGGCGAGAAACAAAGATTATCTCTCATAGCCGCGTTGAGGCGAGGGATTAAACTCGCTAGCGTCTCGCCAAGACAGACGAGCGTGCGCCCAACGAGGCGCCTGTGAGGGAACATGGTTCAGACCACCGTCCATGCCGGAGGCAGCGCGCCGGCAGCACCGACACCTCACGAACCTTGGTACAAGGTCCTCTACATCCAGGTGCTGATCGCCATCGCGCTCGGCATCCTGCTCGGATATCTGCACCCCGAATGGGGCAAGTCCGTCAAGTGGTTGGGCGACGCCTTCATCGCCCTGATCAAGATGATGATCGCGCCGATCATCTTCTGTACCATCGTCCACGGCATCGCCTCCATCGGCGACCTGAAGAAGGTCGGCCGCGTAGGCTTGAAGGCGCTGGTCTATTTCGAGGTGGTCTCGACCATTGCGCTCCTCATCGGCGTACTTGTGGGTGAGGTGGTGAAGCCGGGCGCCGGTTTCAATGCCGATGTGAGCAAGCTCGACGGTAAATCGGTTGAGAAATACGCCAAGATCGCCGCCGACGATTCCGTCACCGGCCATATCATGGCTCTGATCCCGAAGAGCTTCTTCGACGCTTTCGCCACGGGTGACCTGCTCCAGGTTCTTCTCATCTCGATCCTCACCGGCGTCGTGGTGACCGGCATGGGCAAGCGCGGCGAGGCGATCACGCACGCCATCGACACGGCCGGCCAGATCTTCTTCCGCATCATCGGCCTCGTGGTGAAGCTCGCCCCCATCGGCGCCTTCGGCGCCATGGCCTTCACCATCGGCCAGTACGGCATCGGCAAGGTGATCGATCTCGCCTGGCTCGTCGGCACCTTCTACGTCACCGCCTTTCTGTTCGTGGTTCTGGTTCTGGGCGGCATCGCCCGGGTGGCCGGCTTCTCGATCTTCAAGTTCCTGGCCTACATCAAGGACGAACTCCTCATCGTGCTCGGCACCTCGTCCTCCGAGACGGTGCTGCCGCACATGATGACGAAGATGCGCCGCCTGGGCGCCTCGGATTCCGTCGTAGGCCTGGTGATCCCCACGGGCTACTCGTTCAACCTCGACGGCACCAACATCTACATGACGCTGGCGTCGCTGTTCCTGGCTCAGGCCGTGGGTGCGGACCTTTCGTTCGGCCAGTACGCCACCATCATCCTGGTCGCGATGCTGACCTCGAAGGGAGCCTCCGGCGTCACGGGCGCGGGCTTCATCACTCTTGCGGCCACGCTCAGCGCCATCCCGAACAATCCGGTGCCGGTTGCTGCCATGACCCTGATCCTGGGTGTCGACAAGTTCATGTCGGAGTGCCGGGCCATCACCAACCTGATCGGCAACGGCGTCGCCACGGTGGTGGTCAGCCGCTGGGAGGGTGAACTCGATCAGGAGAAGCTGAACCAAGTCATGGCGCATCCCTTCTCCATCGGCACCGACATTTCCGACCACGCGCCGAACATGGACCAGGAGCCTGCTCCCCGTCCGGCGGTCGCCGCACAATAGGGCGAGGACATGGACCCGGCGCATCTCCGCATCGGGATCGACCTCGGCGGCACCAAGATCGCCGGCATCGTTCTCGATGCCGGCGGAGCCGTTCGCGCCGATGGCCGGATCCCGACCCCGAGGGACGATTACGACGCGACCCTCGACGCGATCGTGTCGCTCGTCCTGCGGATGGAGCGCGAGGCAGGCGGCATCGGCAGTGTCGGCATTGGTATGCCTGGCGCGGTCTCGCCACGCAGCGGCCTCGTGAAGAACGCCAACTCGGTCTGGCTGAACGGCAGGCCCTTCGTCATCGATCTCGAGGCGCGGCTCGGTCGGCCGGTCCGAGCGGAGAACGATGCCAATTGCCTCGCGGTCTCCGAGGCGGTGGATGGCGCGGGTGCCGGGGCGCGGGTCGTCTGGGCGATCATACTAGGGACCGGCGTCGGTTCCGGCATCGCCATCGACGGTGTGGCCCTGTCGGGCGCCAACCGCATCGCGGGCGAATGGGGGCACAATCCACTCCCCGCGCCTCGCGACGACGAACGGCCCGGTCCCGCCTGCTATTGCGGTCGGAAGGGCTGTATCGAGACGTGGCTCTCCGGGCCGGGGTTCGCCGCCGACCATGGCAGGCGCATCGGAGCGGCCGCCCCGACGGGCGAATCCGTCATTGCCGCCGCGCGGGCGGGCGATGCAGCTGCATGCGAAAGTGTCGCTCGCTATCGGGACAGGCTCGCCCGCGCGATGGCCGGCGTGATTAACGTCCTCGACCCCGATGTGGTGGTTCTCGGTGGTGGGCTGTCGACCGTGCCGGAACTGACCGCCGACCTGACCGGACTGATCCATCCGCATGTCTTCTCGGGAGAATGCGAGACGCCGATCCGGGTGAGCCGCCACGGCGACGCTTCCGGCGTGCGGGGTGCAGCCTGGTTATGGGGCCTCCACGCCTGAACCTCTCCCCATCGTTCCCCGCAGCCGGTATGGACGGGGCATCGCATAACGACGTGAGCGTATTCCCATGACGAGTCTGGCTTCCCTCGATCCCGCCGCCCGCGACGCACTTCACGCAGAGGCCCGCGACGCCTACGAGGCCTTCAAGGCCCGTGGCCTGAAGCTCGACATGACCCGCGGCAAGCCGTCGCCCGAGCAGCTCGACCTGTCCAGCGCGATGATGTCCCTTCCGGGGAACGGCGACCACTTCGCCGAGGCCGGCGACGATGCGCGCAATTACGGCGGCCTCCAAGGCCTGCCAGAGGCGCGCGCCCTGTTCGCGCCGATGGTACAGGCGCCGGCCGCCCAGATTGTCATCGGTGACAATTCCAGCCTCGCGCTCATGCACGATTGCATCGCCTGGGCTCTGCTGAAGGGCGTGCCCGGCTCGGAGAAGCCCTGGTCGAAGGAAGAGGAGCCGGTCTTCCTTTGTCCCGTCCCGGGCTATGACCGCCACTTCGCCATCTGCGAGGCCCTGGGCATCCGCATGCTGCCCGTCCCCATGACCGGCGAAGGGCCGGATATGGACGTGGTCGAGAAGCTTGCCGCCGATCCCGCGGTCAAGGGCATGTGGTGCGTGCCGAAATACGCCAATCCGAGCGGCGAGACCTATTCCGACGAAACAGTCCGGCGCCTCGCTTCCATGAAGACCGGCGCTCCCGACTTCCGCCTTTTCTGGGACAACGCGTACACGGTCCATCACCTCACCGCGACGCGCCACCCCCTCGCCGACATCCTCACCCTCTGCGAGGAAGCCGGCCATCCCGACCGGCCCTTCATCTTCGCCTCGACCTCCAAGATCACCCTGGCGGGAGCGGGCATCGCCGTGTTCGCCTCCTCGCCGGAAAACGTGCGCTGGTTCCTCGGCCGCTCGTTCTTCCGCACCATCGGGCCGGACAAGCTCAACCAGCTGCGCCACGTCCGCTTCCTCAAGGACATGGCCGGCATCGAGGCGCATATGGAGAAGCAGCGTGCGCTCATCGCGCCGAAGTTTCAGGCCGTTCTCGACGCGCTGGAGTCCCGACTCGGCGGAACCGGCGCAGCCACCTGGACGAAGCCCGAAGGCGGCTACTTCATCACCGTCGACACGGTGGACGGCGCGGCGCAGCGGACCGTTGCCCTCGCCAAGGAAGCCGGCATCGCCCTGACGCCCGCCGGTGCGACCTCGCCCTATGGACGCGACCCGCATGACCGCACCCTGCGCCTCGCCCCCACCTTTCCCTCGCTCTCCGACGTGAAGGCGGCGGCGGAGGGGATCGCGCTCTGCATCCTCCTCGCCGGACTCGAGACACAGCAGGCGGCCTGACCAAGCCGGCCGCTATTCGCTCCCCTCGGCGAGAGGGGGCGATGGCGGCCGACGATGAGGCACAGGATATGGACGGATCCCTACCGCTCTCTTTACCCATGATGGGGACGGAGGGCGGGCCCGGCATCGCTCGATAAGCGACCGGCGCGTGATCGGCTGGCCGGCATGTGAGCGTGAAGCGCGATAGGCGAGACCAAGTACGGCGTCGCCCGCGGGGGCGACGGTGATGCGGCCGAACCTAGTCGTTCAGCGGAATCCGCCGACGCGACGATCCCGCTTACGCTCGGCGGCCGGTTGATACGCGATCTGAGCGTGGTGAGTGCAATAGGGCAGGCCGGTGATCGAGCGGTCGCCGCAATAGTGGAAATCCGGCGAGGTCGGATCGCCCAGCGGCCAGCGGCACATGGATTCGCGTAGATCCATGATCGTCACGCGCTTGGACACGGCCAGCGGCGTAGCCTGAGGCATGACCAAGGCGGTTGTCTCGGGAAATGCCAAGCTCGGCGTGGCGACGGGATCGGCCACGGACGCGAATTCCACGACCGTGTCGGCCTCGGTCTCGGGTGCCCGTGCCGCGGGCTTCTTCCGGCCATTACCCGGCGAATCCGCTGCCTTCACGCGGCCCGAAAGGCCGAGCCTGTGGACTTTGCCGATGACCGCATTGCGGGTGACGCCGCCGAGCTGGGCCGCGATCTGGCTCGCGCTCAGGCCCTCGTCCCAGAGACGCCGCAGTAGCTCGACACGCTCGTCCGTCCAGCCAGCACCGGTATCCGTCATCGCCCCCTCCGACATCCGCTCGATTCCCCCGACCGGCACCGAACGAACCCTGCGAAAACCCGCATGGCCTGTCCGTCCAATACCATACAGATGGTGGTCGCCCAGGGCACCCTTACGACGACGATCGGAACCGTACAGGACGCTTCGATGCCGATGCAAGGGCGCCCGAAAGCCGGGACGGACTTTCCACCGGCAAACCGTCGGGGGCGTCTCGGCTGTATTCTGAAGGGGCGGCGGCGATGCGGCTCCACCATGAGTGCGACGGCATAATCCTCCTCCGCATCCGACCGCATCGCCCGCCGGCCCAGCTTTCCCTTGACCTGACGCCGGATCGGGCGAGAAGCGCGTGTTTCACCACGAGCCGAGAAGTGAAGGACAGGTCATGGTCGCGCCCGATCCGACCGAGGGACGCCGCTCCGGCGAGGTGCCGCCACGCCTCGAAACACGAGGCCTGCGTGTCGATTTCGGTCGCAAGCTCGCCCTCGACGACGTCTCCCTCGCCGTTCGCGCGGGCGAGATCATCGCCCTTCTGGGTGATTCCGGCTGCGGCAAGAGCACCCTGCTACGTGCGGTGGCGGGGCTCGAACAGCCAAGCGGCGGCCTCGTCCTTCTCGATGGGCAGATCATGGGCCCGAGGGTGCCGCCGGAGGAGCGGGGCGTCGGATTGATGTTCCAGGACTACGCCCTGTTCCCCCACCTCACCGTCATGCAGAACGTTCGCTTCGGCCTTCACCGGCTGCGCGCCGATGAGGCCGATGCCGTGGCGAGGGCGCGGCTGGAACAGGTCGGCCTCGCCGACCGGGCCGCGAGTTATCCCGGCGACCTGTCCGGCGGCGAGAGCCAGCGCGTGGCGCTCGCCCGCGCGTTGGCGCCGGGGCCACGCGTGCTGCTCCTCGACGAGCCCTTCTCCAATCTCGACCGGCGTAACCGCGACCGGGTCCGGGCCGACACGATCTCGGTCCTGCGCGCCACGGGCGCGACGGCGCTCCTGGTGACTCACGACCCGGAGGAGGCCTTGCTGGTGAGTGACCGTATCGTCCTGATGCGGAGCGGCCGCATCGTCCAGATCGGCACCGGTGCGGATCTCTACCGGCGTCCCGTCTCGCATTTCGCCGCGAGCTTCTTCGGCGATCTCATCGCTTTCCCCACGCGCTGCATCGACGGCGCGGCAACGACGCCGCTCGGCAAGTTTCCGGCGCCGGGAATCGCCAGCGGCGCAAGGGTGGCCGCCTGCGTCAGGCCCGAGGCGATTCTGCTATCCGGCGCGGAAACCGGTCATCCGGCGCGGGTCATCCGCCGGCGCTTCCTCGGACCCGTGGCGGAATTGACCCTGGCGGCGGAGGGGTTCTCCGACACGTTCCGCCTCACCGTCGCGGAAGAGACATCGGCGGGGGAGGGCGATTGCGTCGGCCTGAAGCTCGCGAACGGCGCAGGCTTGGTTTTTCCGCTCGAGACGGATTAATTCCGCTTGGTTGCTCGTGCTTGGCAATATCCAGAAGTATAGTTTTTAACGATAATAAACTGAAGACATAAGTCTTGCTTTTCTCGTGAAGATGCGGCCCAGAACCGTTCGCCACGGGAAGAGGAATGGACGTCATGGTCGGTTGGGTCTCGAAATGTCTGGTCGGCGGTGCGACGGCTTTCGCCTGGATCTCCGGAGCGACGGCCGCCGAGGTCAACATCTACACCACGCGCGAGCCCGGCCTGATCAAGCCCCTGCTCGATGCCTACACGGCCAAGAGCGGCGTCACCGTCAACACCGTCTTCGTCGAGAAGGGCCTCGCCGAGCGCGTGGCATCCGAGGGCGAGCGGTCTAAGGCAGACGTGCTCATGACCGTCGATATCGGCAATCTCATCGAACTCGTGGATCGCGGCTTGGCGCAGCCGGTTCGTACGGAGACCCTGGAAGCCGCCGTCCCGGCCCCCCTGCGCGATGCCGGTGGTCTCTGGTACGCCCTCTCCATGCGCGCCCGTGTCGCCTATGCCGACAAGGACCTCGCGGAGAAGGCCCTGACCTACGAGGATCTCGCCGACCCGAAATGGAAGGGCAAGCTCTGCCTGCGCGCGGGCCAGCACCCTTACAACACGGCGCTCATCGCCCATTACATCGTCAAGCACGGGCCGGATAAGGCGAAGGAATGGCTGACCGGCGTGAAGGCCAATCTCGCGCGCAAGCCGGCCGGTGGCGACCGTGACGTAGCCCGCGATATCCTGGCCGGAACCTGCACCGTCGGTCTCGGCAACTCGTACTATTTCGGGCTGATGCGCTCGGGCAAGGGTGGCCCGGATCAGCAGAAATGGGGCGACGGGATCAAGGTCGTGCTGCCGGTCTTTACGAGCGGTGGCACCCATGTGAACGTCTCCGGCGCCGTCGTCGCGAAAGGCGCGCCGAACCGCGACGAAGCGGTCAAGCTTCTCGAATACCTCGTCTCGGACGAGGGCCAGGGCCTCTATGCGAAGGCCAATTTCGAATATCCCGTGAAGGTGGGCGCGCCGATCGACCCCCAGCTCACCGCGCTAGGCCCGCTGACCATCGATACCGTGCCCCTGGCCGAGATCGCCCGTAACCGGAAGGCCGCGAGCCTGCTGGTGGATACGGTCGGCTTCGACAACTGAAGTCCAGGCCGATGCGGGTGGCTGCCGAACTGGCCGGATCGGAGGCCGCGCTCGGCACGGGCGTCGTTCCGCGCCCCGCGTCGCGCCTGCGCGCCGGGCCTCTCGCCTGGGCGGCGGGAGCGCTGGCGCTCGCCGCCCTGATCCTGAGCCCGGTCGTATCCCTGGCGCTGACGGCGGCGGGGGGATCGAGCGAGGTCTGGCCGCATCTCCTGGCGCATGTCCTGCCGCAGGCGACGCTCACCACTGCGTTGCTCCTCGGCGGCGTCGGCCTCCTCGTCGTCATGCTCGGGGTCGGCTCCGCCTGGCTTGTCTCAGCCTACGAGTTCCGGGGCCGACGTCTCCTGGAAATCGGGTTGCTGCTGCCCTTGGCGGTGCCGACCTACATCGTCGCCTTCGCCTATCTCGACCTGCTTCATCCGATAGGCCCGGTCCAGACCGCGCTACGCGATGCTCTCGGCATCGCGCGGCCGAAGGATCTGCTGCTGCCCGAGATCAGGTCCCTGCCGGGCTGCATCCTGCTTCTCGGCTTCGTGCTCTATCCATACGTCTACCTGCCGACGCGGGCGCTGTTCCTGATGCAGGCAGGCACGCTCATCGAGGCGGCGCGCATTCTCGGGCGGTCGCCGATGGCGGTCTTCTTCCACGTCGCCTTGCCGCTGGCGCGCCCCGCCATCGCCCTCGGCACCAGCCTCGCCCTGATGGAGACACTCAACGATATCGGTGCCGCCGAATTTCTCGGCGTAAGGACGCTTACGGTTCAGGTCTACGCCACCTGGATCAACCGCTCCGATCTGCCCGGCGCCGCGCAGATCGCGCTGGTCATGCTGGCAATGGTGCTCCTGCTGCTGGCAGCCGAACGCTGGGGCCGGCGCGGGCGCGGCTATTCCGGCACGGCACAGCGCCAGCGCGGCATGGCCCGCCATCGCCTGTCCGGCGCGTCGGTCCTGGCCGCCTTGTGTCTCGGCACTCTTCCCATCGCCATCGGTTTCCTGATTCCGGCGGCCTATCTCGTCCATTCCGCCATCGCCCGCGTGACGCGGCTGGGATTTCCTCGGGGAGTCATCGCAGAGGCGGGAAACACCCTCCTTTATGCCGGCCTCGCCACCCTGCTGGCGGCGATATGCGGCTTCCTCGTCGCCGCCGGCCCGCGCCTCGTCGCGCGACGTTTCGGGCAGGGGTTGATCCGTATCGCCGCCCTTGGCTACGCGCTCCCCGGCGCGATCCTGGCGATCGGGCTCCTCGGCCCGCTGGCTCTCGCCGATGCCTCCCTGTCCCGTGTCACGACGGCGCTCTTCGGCGTCGCCCCGGCCATCATCGGGGTCGGCGCGGGTGGTGCCCTCGTCATCGCCTATCTGGTGCGCTTCCTCGCGGTCGGCGTCGGCGCCTGCGAGGCCGGCCTGTCGAAAGTGCCGGTCTCCCTCGGGGAAGCCGGGCGCATGCTCGGCCGGGGGCCCGTCGGCACGCTGATGCGCGTCCACCTGCCGATGACGTGGCCGGCTTTGCTGAGCGGCGCGCTCCTCGTCTTCGTCGACTGCGTCAAGGAACTGCCCGCGACCCTGCTCCTGCGCCCGCTCAACGTCGAGACCCTCGCGACCCATCTCTACGGGGAGGCGGTGCGCGGCACCTACGAGGACGGTGCGGTGGCGGCCCTCCTCATCGTCGTCGTCGGCCTGATCCCGGTGGCTTTGCTCCTCCGCTTCGGCTCGCCGGAGCGGGCCCCGAGGGGCGGTTGAGGTTCAGGATCGAGGCCGTTCGCCGGGCGTCCGAACCTTATCGTATGCCGGCTCGGCATGGTCGCTGCCGCCCAACGCGACAGAGGCCCTTGACGGGCGCGTGGGCCTCGCCCTAGAAGGCCCTCGGTCCGGGTGCGTAGCTCAGCGGGAGAGCATTCGCTTCACACGCGAAGGGTCACAGGTTCGATCCCTGTCGCGCCCACCATTCCCCTCAAGCCGCAGCGATAGCCGGCACGAGGGCCTCGACCGCATCCACCAAGTCATCGAAATGCTGGATCACCCGCGTGGGGCCGAGTTGCTCCACCGGCAGGTCGGTATAGCCGAACGGCACTGCGATCACCGGAATGCCGGCAGCCTTCGCGGCATCGATATCGGCGCGGGAATCCCCCACCATCACCGCGCGCGAGACGTCGCCCTTCGCCTGCTCCACCGTGAGGGTGATATGGGCCGGATTGGGCTTGTAGACCGGGAACGTGTCGCGGCCGCAGATGGCGGCGAAGCGGCTGGCAATACCGAGCTCCTCAAGCAGTTGCTTGGCATGGGCCTCGACCTTGTTGGTGCAGACCGCCAGCAGGAAGCCGCGGGCGCTCAGCGTATCGAGCGCCGTCTCGACGCCGGGGAACAGGTAGGAATGCTCGCTGAGATGCCGGCCGTAATGGTCGAGGAAATCGACGAACAGGGTCTGCAGCCTTGTGTCGTCGAGCGTTTCCCCCGCCGCCTCGAAGCCTCGCTGGATCAGCGCCTTCGCGCCGGCGCCGATCATGTCGCGGGCTTGATCCAGGGGCAGTGTCGGCAGGCCTTCGCGGGTGAGGATCGCGTTGAGGGTGCCGACGAGGTCGCCCGCGGTCTCGGCAAGGGTTCCGTCGAGGTCGAACACGACGATGGGCGGCAGGCTTGGCATGGTGGCTCGCTGGGTTCTATGGGTCGGTAAAGGGCGCGATGGTGAAGAACCGGTTTGCGCGGCGGTCCCCGCCCGATAAAGCGGCATGGCCCATTGGGAAAAGCCGGTTAGGGGACAAGGACTTACGCGATCGACCCGGATCCGGTATCCGATTCCACCCTCTAGAATCGTGACGTGGTGCGATCAAGGCATTCGCGAGCGGGTCACGGTTGCGCCGCAAGGCCGCTATAGGGGAGCGGCCGTGAGATTCCCTTGTCTTCATCCGGACACGAAGGCGACCATGCGTTCGACCCTGCCGACCGATCCCGCGTTCACACTCATGGTTCCGGCCGCTTCCGCCCGTTCGCGGGGGCGGCGCTGGAGCAATTTTGGATGCCGGGTAGCGATCACCCTCAGCGTTCTCGCCGGCACTGTTGGCGCCGCGTCCGCCGCCTCCTTCGAGTTCGTGCCCGCGCCGCAGATCGACCTCAACAGGGTCTATCGCGTGGACAAGGTCACCGGCGAGGTCACGTCCTGCCAGTACGGCCTGCGCGAGGGTGCGGTGGGCAGCGTCGGCCTCACCGTGTGCTACGGCTCCGGGGAGGGCGCCAGTGCCCAGGCCCCGTCCGAATATGGCCTCGTCGCCTCCCGCCACACCCGGGAGGCCGGGGTGTTCCGCGTCAACTACCGCACGGGTGAGATGAGCATCTGCTACGTCCAGCTCCAGAAGGAAGCGGTGGTGTGCACGGCCCAGGCGAACCCGGCCACCAGCGGTCCCGAAGAGGCCGTGGCCACGGGGCAGGCGCCCGGCCGAGCGGGGCCGAGTGCCACGCCGCCCCAGAACACCCGGCCCTGACGACAATCGCTGCGTGTTCTCGGCAAGTGCCGCGTTCGGCAAGTGCTCCGTTGGACGCCGTTGCCAGCCGTGCTAGGGCCTCGGGACTTTCAGCGGCCCAGCCCGTAGCCCGAGAGCCCATCCATGCATTTGGTCCCCGCCCTCCCGACGAACCGGTCTCCCTCGTGAGCGGACCCGATCTGCGTCGTGCCGCCGCCGCCCGCGCCCTCGACCTCGTCGAGGATGGGATGCGACTCGGCATCGGTACCGGCAGCACCGCCAACGTGTTCGTGGAGCTTCTCGGCGCCAGGGTGCGCGAGGGACTCAAGGTGACGGGTGTACCGACCTCGGAGGCGACGCGAATCGCCGCCGAGCGCGTCGGCATTCCCCTGGCCACCCTCGAAGACCTGCCCGAACTCGACCTCACCATCGATGGCGCTGATGAGATCGATGCCGCGATGCGTCTGGTGAAGGGCGGCGGCGGCGCACTCCTGCGCGAAAAGATCGTGACTTTCGCGAGCCGCCGTATGGTGGTGATCGCCGACGCGGCGAAATCCGTGACCACCCTCGGCGCGTTTCCGCTGCCGGTGGAGGTCAATTCGTTCGGCCTCGGCGCTACCCGCATCGCCGTGGGAAAGGCCATCGAGAGTGCTGGCTGCGCGGGCGATCTCGTGCCGCGCTCCGGACCCGGCGGCTCGCCCTTCGTGACAGATGGCGGCCATCTCATCCTCGATGCCCATCTGAAGGTCATCGCCGATCCCGAACGCCTGTCCGCCGCGCTCTGGGCGGTGCCCGGCGTGGTCGAGCACGGTCTGTTCATCGGGCTCGCCACGGGCGCAATCCTGGCGGAGGCCCGTGACGGGCAGGCGCATGTCACCTGTCTCGGCGCGGTCTGACGCGCTTCCCCATCCGCTTGATTCCTCGACACGTCTTTCCGGAGCGCTCGCATGTCCCGCCGCCCCCTCTTTTTCGTCCTGACCGCCTCGGTCCTCGCCGGAATCCTCTCCGTCTCGGCTCCGACCGCCGGCCTGGCTCAGGCGCAGAAGCCTGCCGCGCCGGCCAAGCCCGGGGCCAAGCCCGCTGCGCCCGCGCCTTCGACGCCCGCGGCCCAGCAGCCGACCTACACACCGAACCATCTGGCCCTGGCTCGCGAAGTCACCCTCAGCTCCGGCATCGCCCGGTCGTTCGACTCGATTCTTCCGGCCTTTGGCCAGCAGATCAAACAGGCGGCCATCACCCGCCCGGACCTGACGAAGGATCTCGATGAGGTTCTCACCTCCCTGGCGCCCGAGATGGAACTGCAAAAGCAGATGATGATCGAGACGGCGGCCAAGATCTACGCGAGCCGCCTGTCCGAGGCGGAGCTCACCGAGATCGTCGCCTTCTTCCATTCGGCGGCGGGCAAGCGCTACGTCGAGACCCAGCCGCAGGTGCTCGACGAGATCGTCCAGGCCATGCAGAACTGGACCCAGGGTGTGTCCGAATACATGATGGTCCGTGTGCGTGCCGAGATGGGCAAGCGCGGCCACGAACTCCAGTAACCGTCCGGTCCGCCCGTCTCCAATGATCTCTTTCCCGCCCCGATCGGAGACGGTCGCACGCCTACGCGCCGCCGGTGCCATCACACTCGCCATCCTTCCGGTGGCCATGGCGCTGGCCAATCGGTCGAGCCCGACCGTCGTCGGCCTCTCCGCCTCGTTCTTCCTCATCGCCGGGCTGATCGAGGATGCGCGCGGTACGGTGCGGTTCGTGGCGAGGCCGCTCGCCACGCCGATCGGTCTCGCAGTCCTCGGCTTCGTCGTCTGGTCGCTGGCGAGCATCTCCTGGAGCCCGGTGAAGGATCTGTCCTGGCGCAACATGCAGGAATTCCTGCCGACCGTCGCGGGGGCCTATCTCCTCGCGCGCCTCGCGCCCGGAAACATGCCGGCCTTCACGCCCCGGCTCGCCGCCTGGTCCATCGCGATCGCCGGCCTCTACATCGTCGTGGCCCTGGCCAACCACCTTCCCCTCCATCGGGCGATGGGCTCGCGGGTGGCGCTGTTCGTCTTCAATCGCCCAGCCCTGACGATCGCGCCCGTAATGGGGCCCCTGGCTTATCTTCTCTACCGGCGCGGGCATGGGATCGCGGCGCTTTTGGTGATCGTGATCAGTACCGGGGCCATCCTGCGATCGATCAGCGGCGCCGCCGCCATGGGTCTCGCAGCCGGTGCCATCACGGCCCTCATCGCCGTCCTGACCCCTCGCCGGGTCGGGCTCGCCATCGTGGGCGCTGCCCTGGCTCTCGCCCTCGTCCTCTCGCCGATCGAGGGGGATATTCTTCAGAAAGTCATGCCCGATGCCATCCACGAGCGTCTGGTCCAGAGCAGTTCGCGCGCACGGGTCGCCATCGCTCGCAGCTTCGGCGCGGCCGTAGCCCTCGATCCCTGGCAAGGCGCCGGGTTCGGGACCTCGGCGCGATTCATCGATACGCCCGTTGCCGCACGGATCGAGCCCGGCCTGCGCCCGATGCTGGCGGTGGGCCACCCGCACAACATCTTCCTGCAGATCTGGGCTGAGCTCGGTATCGTCGGCGCAACCCTGGCCGGGGCGATCCTGATGATGATGGTGGCGCTCATCGGACGCCTGCCGCGCGGGGAAAGCGTCATCGCCCTCGGCCTCGTGGGGTCGTGCACGGCCGTCGCCTTCGTGGAGCACGGGGCCTGGCAGGGCTGGTGGATCGCGGCTGTCGGTGCCGCCGTCGCCTGGACGCGCGAGGCTGGCAAGGAGCCGGCATGAAACCCGGCCCGTCCTGGCCGCTTCAGGCGGCCTCGGCCTCGACGCGGTTACGGCCGGAGGATTTGGCGCGGTAGAGCGCGAGGTCGGCCCGCTTCAGCATATCGGCCGGTCCCGAATCGTCGGCATGGCGGCACGCTACCCCGATGGAGACGGTGACGTGGATGTCCCGCGTTTCCCGCTGGATCAGGAACGGCACCGCTTCGATGCGTTCGCGGATGCGCTCGGCGATGTGATGGGCGGCCTCCGGCTCCGCATCGGGCAGAATGATGACCACCTCTTCGCCGCCATAGCGGGCGACGATATCGATCTCGCGGGTATGCAGGCGGATGCGGTTGGCAAAGGAGCGGAGCACCTCGTCACCGGCATCGTGACCGTAGGTGTCGTTAATCGTTTTGAACCGGTCGATATCGAGCATCAGCATCGAGACTGCGCGGTGACGCGGGGCGGCATCGGCGAACAGCACCGCGAGATGGCTGTCGAGGTAGCGCCTGTTGTGCAGCCCGGTGAGGCCATCCGTGACGGCCATTTCCATGGATGCCTGCACGGCGCCGCGCAGGGTTTCCGAAAAGCGGCTGCGACGCAGCTGGGTGCGTACGCGGGCGACGAGTTCGTTCCGGTCGACCGGGCGCAGCAGATAATCGTGCACGCCGAATTCGAGGCCGCGGATGACCCGCGCCCTTTCGTTCTCCTCGGCGATCATCATCACCGGCATGTTGCGGATGCGGTCGAGGGACAGGATCTGGCTGCAGAGGCGCAGGCCGTCGAACCCCTGAAGGTCGAGGCTCACGAGAGCCAGCTCGAAATCGCCTTCGATGGCCAGGACCAGGGCGTCGTGCGGATCGGCGACCACGGTGACCCGATGGTGCTGGCTGAGGGCCGCCGATAGCCGCTCGGCCGAGCTCGCCCGATCCTCGACCAGCAGGATCGAGGCGTTCTGGCCGTCCTCGGCGGTGGCGAGGGCGAGGGGATCGCCCATGCCGAATTCCCGGGAGGCGAGCGCCCTTTGGCGCAGCTCGTCGGTGACCGCCTTGAGGCGGACGAGGTTGCGTACCCGCGCGAACAGGGCAGTGTCGTCGATGGGCTTCGTCAGGAAATCGTCGGCCCCCGCATCGAGGCCGCGCAACCTGTCAGCCGGCTGGTCGAGGGCCGTCACCATCACGACCGGAAGGTGGGCGGTGGTCGGACTGCTCTTGAGGCGGCGGCAGACCTCGAACCCGTCCATGCCCGGCATCATCACGTCGAGCAGGACGAGATCGCACAGGCCCTTCTCACAGATCGAGATCGCATCCGGCCCGTTCATGGCCGCCAGAACGTCGAAATACTCGAGCGACAGCTTGGTCTCGAGCAGCTTCACATTCGGAAAGAGATCATCGACGATCAGGATGCGGGCCGACATCGTTCCTCGCTCAAGTTAACGGGCTCGACGGGACGACCCTGTCGACGGTGTGCTCCTCAACGGGCTCCGTCGCCGAGGTAGAGGCGGACGGTGGCAAGAAACTTGGCAACCGAGATCGGCTTCGACAGATAGGCTTCGCAGCCCCCTTCGCGGATGCGCTCCTCATCGCCCTTCATGGCGAAGGCCGTGATGGCGATGACGGGGATATGCTTGAGGTCGTCGTCTTCCTTCAGCCACTTCGTGACTTCGAGGCCGGAAACCTCGGGAAGCTGGATGTCCATCAGAATCAGGTCGGGACGGTGGGCGCGGGCGAGTTCGATGGCCTCGATCCCATTGGCCGTCTTGAGAGTCGCGTAGCCATGCCCTTCCAACAGATCGTTGAAGAGCTTCATGTTCAGCTCGTTGTCCTCGACGATGAGCACTGTTTTCGGCATGGCTCATTGTTCCCGGCAGGCTGGCGGCGCATTTTGGAAGGACCGGCGTCCCGCTCGATGAGAACCTAAGGGATACATGTTGACGAAACGCAAATCCGACCGCCCCGATCAATCCGCGGAGCAGGTCGCCATCTCGGTGCTCGGATGGATCGCGGAGGACGGCGACAGGCTCTTGCCGTTCATGGCCTCCTCCGGCCTGACACCCGATACGTTGCGGGAGAGTGCTGCCGATCCCGCCTTTCTCTCGGCGGTCCTCGACCATGTCATGGGCGACGAAGCCGTGCTGATCGCCTGCGCCACGGCACTCGATATGAAACCGGAGCGCATTGCCGACGCGTGGCGCCGTCTCGGCCCCCCCGATCCCGATGCCGATTTCGGCTGACGCCCCGGTCCGGCGGCCGGCAACGTAAGGCTGCGCGCCGCTGCTCCCGTATAGGGGCGACACTACGAGAGACGTCTAGAGCCTAGACCCGCCCGCCTCGACGAGGCGGCGGGGCGACAGGCGTCAGGGCTTGCACTCGGCCTCGGTCTTGGCCTCGGCCTTGTGCAGGTCGAGACGGCTGAGGTCGCCCGCGATGGTGAAATCACCGTAGTTGAGGCTGAGTCCGCCGCTCACACCATTCTCGTAGAGGAGAAAGGAGAGGACGTAGACCGGGGTGCGCTCGCCCTGTCCGGCAGTGAAGTAGCTGAGGGTCACAGGCCAGCGCCGCATCCCCGCCATCTCGCCCTCCCGCAGGGGCTTGTCGCGGTCGGCCGCACCATTCTTCGCGGGCTCGTCCGTGGTGACCGGCTTGCCGATCACCGCGAGCGTGTCGAAGATCTTGCGCCCGTCGTCCGACCCGTCGAACACCTTGGCCGACATCGTCGTCTCGCCGGCCTGTGCCGCTTCGATCATGCGGCGCATGTGGAAGGTCGGAAACAATACGGGGCCGGTCTCGGTGTATTGGTCGCGCTTGGGCTCCTTGAGCTTGACCTTCAACGCCTCGGCGCCGCTCTCTGCTGTCCCATCCACTGCCGTGGATGCGCTGCCGTTGAGCACCGTGTTGGTCTTGAAGCGGAAATGATGGCCGTCGCCGCCCTCGAAGGTGGTGTTGCGCAGATCAGAAAGACGCTTGCCGGTCTCGCCGCTGTCTAGCTCCGTCACCTGCCGGGTCTGCATCGTGTAGCCCTTGCAGGCATCGCCGCTGAACTCGAGGACGATGCGACCCCGCGCACTCTCCACCGCCCGCGCGCCCCGGCTCTCGGCCAGCGACAGGTCGTAGACCGCGCGGTGGCCGGCCAGTCGCATCGGCGCGGCCTCAGCAATGGCCGTGAAGGCGGCGAGTGCGCCGAACGCGATGGCGAGGGTGGAACTTGGCAACCGCATGAGGTCTCCCGATGGACGCGCCGGTCGAAGGGAACGGCGTGCCGATGCGTCGACACAGATAGGGGGTCGATGCCGGAGCGGCAACGGCGGCGTATTCTCGTGCGGTGGCGCGGCCCTCGAAGGTGGCCGGGCATCGGCCTCACCCGTCGAGAAGTGCCACACGTGATTCCTCGCCGGTTCGGTTCTCGCGGAAGCGTCCTTGCCGGATGAAGCGCAGGGAGGCCGCGATCGCAGCCCGGTTCAGGATCAGCAGGTCATGGGTGGAATGGATCGTCAGATGGTCGGTCATGCCGGCCACGCGGGTTCGCGCCACGCTGACACGGCCGTCATTGGGGCGAGGCAGGATCAGGAAGGATTCGATCAGCCAGATCGAGCGGTCCGCCGCGATGATCCCGAGGGGAAAATCGACCTCGCCGAGGAGGGCGACGAGATCCCGGTCGCGAAAGGTGGTGAGCTGCACCCCCGCCGGGCCGAAGAACAGGCGGTAGGGCAGCATCCGGTGGAGGAAGTCGGCGACTTCGCTGCCGCCATTCGGCGTTCCCAGCATCACCACGCGGCCGAGATTGGCCGGGCGATGCCGGTTGATGAGCCCGCGCGCGACGAGGCCGCCCATGGAATGGGTGACGAAATGCACCCGCGCGACCCCGGCGGCGAAACCCGCCACCTGTGGCGCCACCTCGGCGACGATGCTGGCGAGGTCTGCCTTCCGCCCCGGATAATTCAAGTTGAGGGTGTGGAATCCCTCGGCCTTGAAAGCGCGCTCCATCCGCCCGAGGGAGGCCGAGCGCCGCGCGATGCCGTGAAGCAGCACGACGCCTTCCCGGGCGCGGGCTTCCCCTGGCCGATCGTCCGGGCCAAGGAAGGTGAGCGGCAAAGCCGTCATCGGGTGTCTCCCCGCAGCGCATCGCCCGATCATCGGGCTGCCGAAGGGGTAGAGCCCGCCACGGCCATGACGCAAGCGAGGAAACGTCCGATGCCGGCCACACTCGCGTGAGCGCCAGCGCCAAGGATCGCCGAAGCCTGTTCGGCCATCTCGCGCTGTTCACGGCGCTTTATGGCGGGTACGGCGCGCTGTCGCCGTTCCTGCCGCTGTTCCTCGAACAGCGCGGATTGTCGGCGCAGAAGATCGCCTGGCTCCTGGCGATGGCGATGCTGGTGCGGATGGCTGCCGGGCCGCTGGCCGGACGGATCGCCGACCGATGGGGGATCGTCGGCCCGGTCTTCACTCTTGCCGCCGCCCTGACGGGGGTGGCGGCCTCGGCCCATCTGGCGGTTGCTGGTTTCGCCGGTCTCTTCATCGTCGCTCTCGCCTATGCGGTCTTCACCGCGCCCCTGGCCCCGTTCGCCGATGCCCTCGCCCTCTCGGCTTCGGAAGGTGGGCGACGCTTCGCCTATGGCTGGGTGAGGGGGGCCGGTTCGGCCGCCTTCATCCTGGCCACCAGCCTCGCCGGCATGGTGGTGCTGAACGTCGGAATCAGAGGCGCGATCCTCCTCGGGGCGGGGCTCTTCATCGCCGCCGGCTTCGCAGCCTGGACGCTGCCGACCCAGCCGATCGCTGAGCACGCGAGACCGGCCGCAGGGCGAGGCCTGATGATCGTCCTGGCGAACCGGCGGTTCGGGCTCGTCGTCCTCGCCGCTTCCCTGATCCTCGGCGCCCATGCCTTGCACGACGCTTTCGCGATGATCCTGTGGAGCCGCAATGGCATCACGCCGGATGTCGCCGGGTTGCTCTGGGCGGAGGCGGTGGCGTCGGAAATCGTGGTCTTCCTCGTCGCCGGCCCATGGATCCTGGCGCGGCTGGATCCGGGTCGGGCGATCGGGCTCGCCGCCCTCTTCGGGGCGCTGCGATGGGGGATCAGTGCCGAGATTGTGTCGCTGACCGCGCTCATGGCGATCCAGTGCCTGCACGGGCTCACCTTCGCGCTCCTGCATCTCGCCTGCCTGAAGGAGATCGGTCGCTGCGTGCCGCAGAACCTCACCGCCACGGCCCTGACCCTCTATGGTCCCCTCGGCCTCGGCCTGTCCTCTGCCTTGTTCACGCTTGCGGCCGGTCCGCTCTTCGCCGCTTACGGGGCGTCGGGGTTCTGGGTCATGAGCGGGGTCAGTCTCGCGGCCCTTCCGGTGGCAGTCCTTCTGGCGCGCAGCGAGCGGTCGCGATCGGGCGAGAGAGTACATAGATAGAACATGGTTCCCATGCAGAAGAGCCCATGCCCAGCGTCGCCGATATCCTGATCCCGCTCGCGCTCGACAACGCCTATAGCTACGCCGTACCCGCCGGGCTGGTCCTGTCGCCGGGCGATGTCGTGCAGGTGCCGCTCGGGCCGCGTGAGACGGTGGGTGTGGTCTGGCAGGTGGCGGAGAGCCCCGGCGGCTCGAACCTGCGGCAGGTGGCGGGGCGAATCGAAGCGCCGCCCCTGTCCGACCCGTTGCGCGAGCTCGTCGATTGGCTCGCCCGCTACACCCTGGCGCCGAAGGGCTCGGCTCTCGCCATGGCCCTGCGCCTGCCCGACGAGGCGGCGCGCGGCGAGACCTCGCGGATCGGCGTGCGCGGTTCGGGCAAGCCGCCCGCCCGGCCGACCGCGGCGCGGATGAAGGTGCTGGTAGTCACCGCCGATGGGGCGATGCGCGGCAAGAGCGCGCTCGCCAAGGAGGCGGGCGTCTCGCTCAGCGTGGTCGACGGCCTCATCGACGATGGCGCCCTCGAAGCCGTGGCTCTGGCACCGGAGCCGGTGGCGCTCCCGCCCGATCCGGACCACGAGCGCGTCCCCCTGTCGGAGGCGCAAGACCAGGCAGCCCGTGACCTCATCGGCCTGGCCTTTCCCGCGCCGGAGGATGCGAAAGCGCCGACGATCCTCCTCGAAGGCGTGACCGGCTCGGGCAAGACCGAGGTCTATTTCGAAGCTGTGGCCGAAGCCGTCCGGCGCGGGCACCAGGCCCTCATCCTGATGCCGGAAATCGCCCTGACGGCGCAGTTCCTCGACCGGTTCGCCGAGCGTTTCGGCGTCCGCCCGGCGACCTGGCATTCCGGCATCGGCTCGAAGCGCCGCGAGCGCCTGCGCGCCGGCGTGGCGGCGGGCGAGGTCTCGGTGGTGGTCGGTGCGCGCTCCGCCCTGTTCCTGCCCTTCACCGATCTTGGCCTCGTCGTCGTCGATGAGGAGCACGAGGCGGCCTACAAACAGGAAGACGGGGTGCATTACCATGCCCGTGACATGGCGGTGGTGCGTGGCCGGCTGGAAAACTGCCCGGTGGTCCTCGCCTCGGCGACGCCCTCCATCGAGACCAAGGTCAATGCCGAGAAAGGGCGCTACGCCCATATCGTCCTGCCCGAACGCTTCGGCGGGCGGCGGCTGCCGGATATCCACGCCATCGACATGCGCCTGGACAAGCCGGAGAAGGGCCGCTTCATCGCCCCGCCCCTGGTCAATGCCGTCCGCGCCACGATCGAGGCCGGCGATCAGGCGCTGCTATTCCTCAACCGGCGGGGCTATGCGCCGCTCACCCTGTGCCGTGCCTGCGGCCACCGCTACCAGTGCCGCAACTGCTCGACCTGGCTGGTGGAGCACCGCTTCCGCAAGGCCCTGGTCTGCCACCAATGCGGCTATGCCGAGCGCCGGCCCGATGCCTGCACCGAATGCGGCACGTTCGACAACCTCACCCCCTGCGGGCCGGGGGTC
Source organism: Methylobacterium sp. Leaf91 (assembly GCF_001422815.1). GTDB lineage: Bacteria > Pseudomonadota > Alphaproteobacteria > Rhizobiales > Beijerinckiaceae > Methylobacterium. The sequence continues at coordinate 110,060 of NZ_LMMP01000045.1, forward strand.
GAACGCATCGCCGAGGAGGTGACGGAGCTGTTCCCGGACAAGCGCATCATCGTGCTCTCCTCCGACTTTCCCGGCGGCGCCGAGCGCCTGCGCGCCGAGTTGCAGAGCGTGGCGGACGGGGAATGCGACATCGTCATCGGCACGCAATTGGTCGCCAAGGGCCATAACTTCCCGCACCTGACCCTGGTGGGCGTGCTCGATGCCGATATCGGCCTGACTTCGGGGGATCCGCGCGCGGCGGAGCGGACCTTCCAGTTGCTGCAGCAGGTGACGGGCCGTGCCGGGCGCGGCGAGAAGCCGGGGCGTGCCCTGGTCCAGACCTACCAGCCGGACCATCCGGTGATCGCGGCCCTGCTTTCCGGCGACGCGACGCGGTTCTACGAGGAGGAAATCGCCGCTCGGGAAGCGGCGGGACTGCCGCCCTTCGGGCGTCTCGCCGCCCTCATCGTCTCGGCCAATGAGCGCGAGACCGCCGAGGCGCATGGGCAGGCCCTGGCCCGCGCCGCCGATCCGCCCGATGGTGTGATGGTGTTGGGGCCGGCGGAAGCGCCGCTCGCGCTGATCCGGGGGCGCTACCGGTTTCGCCTGCTGGTCAAGACCGAGCGGGCGGTCGATCTCCAATCGTATCTTCGCGATTGGCTGAAGCGGGGACCGAAGGTTCGCGGCAACGTGAAGGTCGCCATCGACGTAGACCCTCAGAGTTTCCTATAACCCTGGCCTGACGTTCGCTTGGGTAGCGTTCGACCTGAAGACCTAACGCCCTGAAGATCTTCGACCCCACGAGGAGTGCTGCACGTGCTGACCTACACCAAGAACCCGGATTCGACCGTCGCGGAAATCGTCGTGGATGGGCAGATCACCGACCAGGACATGAACACCGTGATCGCCGCCATGCAGGCCGACCTCGACAAGGGCGGCAAGCTCAAGCTTCTGGAGGACGTGCGCGAGTTCAAGGGCATGGAGCCCGCGGCCTTCTTCAAGGACGTCCGCTTCGGTCTCGCCATGATGAAGGGCGTCAGCCACGTCGCGCTCGTCACCGACGCATCCTGGCTGCGGATGATCGCCGATACGTTCGGCAAGGTGTCCCCGGCACAGATCAAGACCTTCGACCGCGCCCATATCGATGAGGCACGGAGCTGGCTCGCCGCCGCTTAACGCACCCTACTCGGCCTGGGCGGTGCGCGTGGTCTGACGCCGCGCCGTCCAGCGCCCCGAGCAGAGCGGGGAAACCTTCCAGGTGCCGCTGCCCGAACGGGCGTCGAGCCGGCCGGAAGCTGCACCGCTCGCGCCGCCATTCGAGACATTGAGCCCCACCGTTCCGTCGGTGCCGACGCGGCCGGTCATCGTCGCGCGGTCGGCCGACGAGATGAGCCGAACCTGACCGTCCTGCACCGAGACCGAATAGCTGTAGCGGCTGTCGCAGATGCCGCTCTCGGTCACGAGCTCGACGGACCACGCGCCATTGAAATTGCCGCCCTCGCGGCTGACGGCCGGTTGAAGATGAGCGGATGAGAGTCCGGCTCCGAGCGCCAGCACAGCCACGAGTTTCGACATGTTTCCCCCTGAGTTGAGATAGTTCACAGATTCCCACGGGCAGCCGTTCGGCGCTCTTGAGAGGAATCCTGCGTTCTGTGAGTTGTTGGATTGTATAGATCTAGGATGCTCAGGGCAAATTTATGGCATCGGCCAAGGTAAGCTTCGCCGTTCTCGTATGCAGATGGTGTCGAATGCTGAGGCGAAATGTCGATCGGGAGCGGACAAAACAGGCGCGGCGTGACATGGCGCGCAAACTATAGCCAAGCCGGGATCGCTTCGATGTTGGCAATGCTTCGGTGCCGGGCGATGGCACCTCAGATGAACGCTCGTTTCAACGATCGAAATAGGCCTGCAACGCGTCGCGGTCCCGAGTGATCGGGAGCGCGAGGAGGGCGAGCACACGGGCCTTGTCTGGCGACAAGTTGTCGGCGAAGACGGCGCCCTCCGCCTTCAGGGTGCTTCCGCCGCCGGGGAAGCCGTAGACCGGCAGGGCGCGGCCGTTTTCCAGCTTGGTGGCGATGACGATGCCGACACCCTGGGCGATGGCGCTCCTGATCGCATCGAGGAGCGCGGCATTGACGTTGCCCATGCCGAGGGCGGCCACCACGATCCCTTCCGCGCCGCTCTCCACGGCATGGCGGATCTGGCTGCCATCGGCACCGGCATACATCGCCACGATGGCGATTCTGGCGAGCCGTTCGGGCAGCGGCAGGGTCTGCCGTCGCGTGGGCGTCCGGCGGATCACCACGCGATCCTCGTCGATGGTGCCGAGATAGCCGGTCTCGCCCGAATGGAAGGTCTCCACATTGTGGGTGTGGGTCTTCCTCACCTCACGCGCGGCGTTGATCGCGTGGTTGAGCGTCACCGTCACGCCAAGGGATGCGGCGGCGGGCGTGAGGATCTGGCGAACTGCATTGAGGAGGTTGCGGGCCCCGTCACTGTCGGGGTCGGAGGCGTTGCGCTGCGCGCCGATGACGACGACCGGCTTGTCGCTGCGCAGCGTCAGATCGAGGAAATAGGCTGTGGTGTCGAGGGTGTCGGTCCCGTGCAGGACCACAACTCCGGCGATCTCGGTATCGGCGAGCAATGCCTCGACGGTCTGTGTCAGCGAGGGCCACAGGTCCGGGCCCATCTCCGCGCTCGGGATGTTGGAGAACTCCGTCACGGTGATCCGCGCGAGCTTCTCCAGGCCCGGCGCGGCGGCGACGAGGTCGGCTCCGGACAAAGCCGGCACCGGTGCATGGGTCACCGGGTCGGTTTTCATCGCGATGGTGCCGCCTGTGGCGACGATGGCGACGGTGGGGAGAATGACGTCCGTCACCTTTCGCCTCAATCGTTCAGGGGCCGCGCTTCCTCGGGCAGCATGATCGGGATGCCGTCCCGGATCGGGTAGGCGAGCTTGGCCGAACGGCTGATCAGCTCCTGGCGCGCGGAATCGTATTCCAGCGACTGCTTTGTCAGGGGGCAGACCAGGAGTTCGAGGAGCTTGGGGTCGACGCGCGTGGCTTCCACGGCGTTGGGGATCTCGTCTGCCATCGTGTCCTATCCTCGGGTCAACGGAGTCACTGCAGGGTCGGTTCGGACCCCGATCCGCGCACCAACTCCATCTCGGTCACCGCAATCAAGACCTCGGCGCGGGTCTTGAGGTCGGCCGCCTCCAGCATCGCCTGTTTTTCTCGCGAGCCGAACGGGCTCATCATGCAGAGGGCGTTGACGAGGGCTTCGTTCGGCGCCTCGTCGATTCCGGCCCAATCGACCTTGAGGTCGTTGACCTCGACGAAGTCCCGAAGCGCCTTCAGCACGCCCTCGCGGTCCACCGCCTCTTCGCCGGCCCTCGGTTCGAAATCGCTGAGGAAATCGTCGTAGGAGACCTGGCAGCGGCGGTAGCGGGTGGTGGTGGCGAGCTCGCTCTCCACACGAAACCGGCTGATCCCGGTGAGCGAGATCAGGTAGCGCCCATCGCCGGTCTCGGCGAACTGGGTGATCCGGCCGAGGCAGCCGACGCGAAACAGCTTCGGCGTCATCGGCGACGATCCGCTCTCAACGTCGGGCTGGATCATGCCGATGACCCGGTCCGTCCTCAGCGCGTCGTCCACCATGGCGAGGTAGCGCGGTTCGAAGATGTTCAACGGCATCTGTCCGCGAGGCAGCAGCAAAGCGCCGGGCAGAGGAAAGACAGGGATGACGCCGGGGCAATCGCCCGGTCCTTTATAGCCCGAATGGGTGCTCATCGCCTGTCTCCGCCCTGGCGTTTCTGCGTCACGCGAAGACCAGCGTCGAAAGTCGTCGCCGGCCGCGGATCGAGGCCTTGTCCATCAAGCCCCAGGCCTCGAAGAAGGTCAGCAGCTGCTTGCGCGCCGCGCCGTCGTTCCAGGTCTTGTCGCGGCGCTCGATCTCGATCAGTTCGTCCACCGCCTCGTCCCGCTTGCCGAGCCCGTTGAGTCCGAGCGCGAAGTCGAACCGGGCCTGGAAATCGGCCGGGTCGGCGGCGATGCGCTTCTGGAAGACACCGAGATCGCCGAGGGACGCCGCCTGTTCGGCGAGCTCCACCGCCGCGCGGATGCCGGCGAGGGCCGGGTCACCGGTTTTCTCCGGCGGCGCCATGTCGAGGATCTGGCGGGCGTTGGCGATCTCGCCGGCATCGAGCTGGATCTTCGCGAGCGCCGCGAGGGCCACCAGATTTCCCGGCTCCTCACCCAAAACTGCGGCATAGAGCTCGGACGCACCGGCGAAATCGCCTTCGCCGAGCGCGACCTCCGCCTCGGCCATCATCGCCTCCACCGGCGTCGGGCCAGCGGGACCGGCGAGGCGGCCGATGAATTCCTTGATCTCGCTCTCCGGCAGCGCGCCGACGAAACCGTCGACGGGACGCCCCTTGTCGATGGCGATGACGGCGGGGATCGATTGCAGCCCGAGCTGCTGGCTGATCTGGCTCCAGATCGCCGGATTCTCATCGATGTTCACCTTGGCGAGAATGACCCCGCCCTTGGCGGCGGTCACCGCCTTCTCGAGCAGTGGCGTCAGCTGCTTGCACGGGCCGCACCACGTGGCCCAGAAATCCACCAGCACCGGCTGCGTCATCGATGCGGTGATCACCTCTTCGCGGAAGGTCGCGGAGGTAACGTCCTTGATGAGGTTCTGGGGGCCGCCGGCGGGGGTCGCCCCGGCGGTGGAAACGTCGTTCAGCATGCCATCCTCAACTCTAGCGGCCCGATCGTCGGCACGAGGCCGGTCTCGCCGATCACATATCACCGAGCCCTAGATGGGCGCGATGTCGCAGCGAGACCAGAGCGCCTTCGCGTCTATCCCGCTTCTCCATGCAAGACCCGGACGGCTCGTCCGCCTCAGGGCTTGGGTGCGGTCGGCGGGGCCTTCGCATCGGTGACGAACCGCGCCTCGTACCGACCCTTGGCGGCATTCGCCTCGCAGGTGATCGCGGTCTTTCCCTCGGATGGCGTGCTGAAGCTGCAGGAGCCGACGGCGACGAGCGGCCCACGGACCACCCCTTCGCTGGTCGTCTCGCTCGGCACGACGAGGTTGATCGGCTGAAGCGCGTCGGTCTCCTCGGTGCGCTCCTGCTGTGCGCCGCTGCCGCTGAAGCTCAGGCCGCGCCCATCCCATGCCGAGAAATCGAAGCTCGCCCGGTTGCGGGACACGGTGTTCATCATCGTGTCCTTGCAGTTCTGGGTGATGTCCAACCCGGCGATGATCAACTTTTCGCAAGAGCCTTCGAGCTTGATCGCCGTCTGGGCCGATGCAGGAACCGCCATCGCAAGCGCCAGACAGAGGCCGGGCAGGCTCGAGCGGGTCGCGGGCCGAAGAAAGGAGGATCGTGTCGTCATCACGCAGATGTATGTCCCCCATTCGATCTGTCGAGGGCCGATCGCGTCGAACCGCGTCATCTCAGGCTCCGAAACGCGAGGCGCGATCATTGGGCGCGTCGAGATCGAGTTCGGGGCCTTTTGGCACGATGCCGGTCGGGTTGATGGTCGGATGGCTCTCGTAATAGTGGCGCTTGATATGGGTGAGATCGACGGTCCCGGCGACGCCCGGCAGGGCGTAGAGGTCGCGCAGGTAGTGCGAAAGGTTCGGGTAGTCGGCGATCCGGCGCAGGTTGCACTTGAAGTGGCCGAGATAGACCGGGTCGAACCGCACCAGGGTCGTGAACAGGCGGATATCGGCCTCGGTGAGCGCCGAGCCGCACAGGTAGCGCGTCCGGCCCAGGCGCTCGTCGAGGGAATCGAGTTCCGCGAACAGGGCGTCGAAGGCTTCCTCGTAGGCCTCCTGCTTCGTCGCGAAGCCGGCCTTGTACACGCCGTTATTCACCGCGTCGTAGACCCGTGCGTTGATCGTATCGATCTCGCCGCGCAGCGCCTCCGGATAGAGATCGGGTCCAGTCCCGCCGAAGGCGTCGTTCAGCATCCGGATGATTTCGGAGGATTCGTTGGACACGATGGTGCGGCGCTGCTTGTCCCATAGGATCGGCACCGTGACCCTGCCGGTGAAGTCGGGCACGGCCGCGAGGTAGACCTCATAGAGGCGGCTCGCGCCGTTCACCGTATCGGGGGTCGCCCCCGGCGTGTCTCCGAAGACCCAGCCGTCCGGCCCCATCAGCGGATCGACCACCGAAACGGAGATGGCGTCCTCGAGACCTTTCAGTGCGCGGACGATCAGCGTGCGATGGGCCCAAGGGCAGGCGAGCGAGACGTAGAGGTGATAGCGCCCGGCCTCACCCGGAAAGCCGCCTTCGCCGGAAGGGCCCGGCTTGCCGTCGGCTGTGACCCAGTTGCGGAACTTCGCGTCGGTTCGCTTGAAGCGCCCGCCGGTCTCCTTGGTGTCGTACCACTTGTCCTGCCAGACGCCGTCGACCAGAAGTCCCATGCCCGATCCCTCTCCCGTGCTTGGCTCGATTCAGATGGGCCACGCATCTTCGCCGAGTAGGGCCGGACGACTGGATTGCGCGTCGTCCCGCTCCATCTGGCGGGAATGAGCGAATCCCCCAGCGGCCCTACATCCGATCCCCTTATCCTCACGCTGGAGATGGACAAGGCGGCCTTCGCGCATTTCGACGGGTTAAGGCGGCGGCATTTCCCGGAAAAGCTCAACCATATCCCGGCCCATGCCACCCTGTTCCATCATCTGCCGGGCCCCGAGGAGGAGGGCATCTCGAGGACGCTCGCCGAACTGACTGCCGCCGCGCCGCCGGTCGTCGTCGAGGTGACCGGTCTGCGCTTCCTCGGGCGCGGCGTCGCCTTCACGCTTGCCTCCGACGTCCTCGCATCGGTCAGGGACGGCATCGCCCGGCGCTACGGCGATGCATTGACCGCGCAGGATCGACAGGGCTGGAGGCCCCACGTCACCATCCAGAACAAGGTTTCGCCGGAGGCCGCGCGTGCCCTGCATCGGTCGCTGGAACGGGATTTCGAGCCGTTCCGTTTCACCGCGACGGGGCTTCTGCTCTGGCGTTACCTTGGCGGACCATGGCAACAGCAGGGACGCTTCGCCTTCGGGCGGGCAAGTTCGCCTTCGGGCGTGGAAATCGATCGAAGGACGAACGGATGATGAAGACCGCACCATGAAGGCTCCGCTTCCGACCTATCTCAACCATCCGCTCTTCGACCGGGCCACCGCCCTCTGGCTGCGTCTTCGCCTCAACGAGGTCGGCCCCCTGGTGGCCCTGCTCGGCGTGAGCTGTCTCGGCTACGGCTTCTTCTATCTCGCCGACGAGGTGGGGGAGGGATCCACGGCCGCCCTCGACCGTAAGATCCTCCTGGCCCTGCGCAACCCGGCCGACCTGTCCGACCCGATCGGACCGCGATGGCTGGAGGAGACCATGCGCGACATCACTGGCCTGGGGAGCGTCTTCACCATCACCTTCGTCACGCTGAGCGCGGTGGCCTATCTCGCCACCACCCGCCGGCACCGCATCGCCGTCTTCGTTCTGGGCGCCATCGGCGGGGGGCTCCTCGTCTCCACCGTGCTCAAGATGTTCTACCACCGGCCCCGGCCGGATCTCGTCCCCCACGGCATGGACGTGTTCACCGCGAGCTTCCCCAGCGGCCACGCGATGATGTCGGCGATCGCCTACCTCACCCTGGCGTCGCTTCTCGCCCGCGTCGATCCGAACCGGTCCGTGAAGGTGCTGGTCCTCATCGTCGGCGTCGGGATGACGCTCCTGGTCGGCGCCAGCCGGATCTATCTCGGCGTTCACTGGCCGAGCGACGTGCTCGCCGGCTGGTGCATCGGCGCGGCATGGGCCTCGCTCTGCTGGTTCGTCGCGCTCATTCTCCAGCGCAAGGGAGAGGTCGAGGCCCCCGATCCGCCTCCGGGATGACAGCATTCCGCGCTTTGGCGCGTCGAACGACGGCGTGGCGCATTGCGGCCCATCGATCCCCTGACCTATGGTCCCGCGCATGAACCTTCCAGCCCCCGACCTCGCGCTCGACCTGCCGTACCGGCCCTGCGTCGGGATCATGCTGATCGCCCCGAAAGGCAGCGTCTTCGTCGGCCGTCGTCGCAAGGAGGCGGGGCCGGAACATGTCGACGGCGACCTCGCCTGGCAGATGCCGCAGGGAGGGATCGACGAAGGGGAGGCCCCACTGGCGGCTGCGCTGCGTGAGCTTCACGAGGAGACCAACGTCTCGCCCGGTTCCGTCACGCTTCTGGGAGAATCGTCCGGCTGGCTCGCCTACGACCTGCCGCCGGCCGTGCTGAAACAGGCCTGGAAGGGCCGTTATCGCGGACAGACGCAGAAGTGGTTCGCCTTCGGTCTCGTCGGGCCGGAGACCGAGATCGACGTGATTTCACCTGGCGGCGGCCTCCACAAATCGGAATTCGATGCCTGGCGCTGGGAGCCCATGGCCGGACTGCCCGATCTCATCGTGCCGTTCAAACGCCCGGTCTACGAGGCCGTGATCGCGGAATTCGCGGGCCACGCCGGTTGGAGCGAACAGGCACAGAGGGCCGCTCCGTCGCAATGACGCGATTGTGGTGGATCCCGGTTTCCCTGGTTCTGGCGTGGTTCGTCTATACGCTGACGCCGTTCTGGATGCTCTACGACCTTGCCCGGGCCGTGCAGGCGCGGGACGTCGGCTATGTCGAGCGGCACGTCAATTTCCGCACCCTGCGCCAATCCATGATCCGGCAGGTTTCGGCAGCGGCCGCTCAGCCGCGCGGCGAGGCCGGTGCCGAGGTCCCACTCTCCCCGGACAAGCAGAGACTGATCGAGGCCGCTGCGGCCCTCGCCGAACCCTTGACCGAATCCCTGGTCACGGCACAGTCGGTCATCGACCTTCTCGATGACGGCATTCCTCAATCCCTCGATCTCGGCCCCCTCGGTGGGGATGGGGCGTGGTTGAAGGCCGAGCACGCAAGCAGCGCCGCCGGGTTGAAGATCGAGACGATCTTCCGGCTGGTCCCGTACTACTTCGCCTCCGACATGCGGGGGTTTCGTGCCCTCGTCATCGCCGTACCCCCCGAAGCGCCACGGGCGCAGCGATTCCGCCTGCGCCTTCGCCTGCGTGGATGGTCGTGGCGGCTGGTCGAGATCGAACTACCGAGCGAACTGCGGAACCGCATCGCCAGCAAGGTCGCCCGTGCCCGGAACCGGCCCGACCAGGATGCCGCGCCAGCTTCTTCTCCCTAGGGCATCGCTTTCTCCCTGGGGCATCCTTCGATCTTTGATCGGGGCCGGACGGTCCGTCTCTTCTCAATGCACCGTGTCGGGAAGCCGGCGGTTGGTGAAGCGGGCATTGCCGAGGCCGGTGCCGATGGTGAGGACGCCCCACCGTGCGACGTCGGTCATGTCCGACATGGCCGACAGGCCCTGCACCACGGCGTCGTTATGCATGAGCACCATGGTGTCATGATCGCCGATGGTGGGGATCGCCTCGACGAGCCGCTCGGTAAGGTTGAAGCGGCTGCTCTCCCAATTTCCGGGAAGGTTCTGACCGCCGCGTTCGATGGTCCCGTCGGCGGCGATGACGCCGGGGCACCCTACGCCGATGAACGGCGCGAGCTTCAGGCGCGATCGCTCCGCCCGCGAGATCAGGTCGTTCAGCATCGCGATCAGCCGGTCCACCGCCTCGTCACGGCTTGGAGCCGGATCCTCGTCGCGGTGACGCCAGAGTTCCGAGCGCCAGATTTCCGCGCGTGACAGGTCGGAGGCCTTCTTCAGGTTCGTGGAGACGACTCCGGCCCTGATGTTGCTCCCGCCGATATCGACGGCCAGGAGGCTGTCGTAGCCCGAAAAGATCCAGGATGGCGCGAGGTGCACGGCTCCGATCAGCCCCGCCTCGTCGGGATGATGGCGGATCGGTTCGAGCTTCAGGTTGAGGCCGCCGGCCCGGAGGATCACGCTGGCTCGGTCGATGGCCAGACGTCCCGCGAGACTGTCGCTGAAACCTCCGCCCACGACGATGCTCTGCGTATCGCGCCACCCCTTCTGGCGGAGAAAGCGCCGCACCACGGTGGCGAGCTCCTGCGCGAATTCCTCGACCGCGCCGAAGACTACACCGGCGGCGAGCGGAGGGCCGTCGATCAGCAGATCGTCGAGACGCCGCTTGCTGAAATCGCGGCTCGCTTTCGCCCCCAGCGGATCGGGGCCGAGCTTGCGCAGCTTTTCCCGCCAATCCTCGATGAGATCCCGGAACGCCGCCTTCGACACGCGATCGCCGACGAAACCCTCTCCGTTCTTCAGTTCGATATTGTAATCGTCGAGGACGACCGAGGGCAGATCGTTCGACGCGTGAGAGATGCTCGATCCGCGCGTTGCCGTATCGGTGCCCATGCTCGATCGATCCTTTTCACCAAAGACGAAGGAAACGTGCGGGGGCTCGAGATCGCCCTCGTGGAGACCCGGCCACCGCTGGTCCGCCGCATCGAAGCGGAATGACCAGCGATGCAAGCATTCTTGTCGCAGGTCCGTTCCCTCGGGGGCCCTGTCACAGAGGTTCTACCTGCGGGAACGGCCCTTACGAGGGAAGGCGGTCATTTGGGCTTGGCGGGCGCGGCCTCACCGGTCGGCGCCTTCGGCTGGCGGGCCTCCATCAGGTCCTCCGCCTTCTCCTCGTCCGTATCGCCGCTCTGCTCGATCGCCTTCTCGGGATTGGCGGCCAGCGCCTTGATGATCGTGACGAGACGATCGCATTCGCTCTCATACTTGTACGTTTCCAGGATGATCGCGGCGTCGCGCAGGGTGCGCAAGTCGCGCACGGCCTGTTTGTTGGCCGTCTCGCGGAGCTCGGTCTTGCCCGCGATGGCCTCTTCCAGCTTCGCTCCCTTCACGTCGCACGCGGCCTTCGCGTTCCCCGTCGTGTAGGCGCTGAGCGTCGTGCCGAAGAGGACGAGGGCGGTGGCGAGAAGGGTGCGCATGGGGAATGGGGCTCCAAGTAGGCGGGCGCGGAAGGCGCTCAGGCGTAATGGGGGAAACGGCGCAGCAGGCCGTTGGCGAGGGCAATGAGTTGGCTCGGCCGATAGGGTTTCGGCACGAAGATTGATTCCGCTACCGCATCCGCCTGCGACAGGCTTCCGCGACCACCCGAGGTGTAGATGACCGGAAGGTTCGGGCGCAGGCGCCGCGCATGACGGGCCAGGGTGAGGCCGTTGGTGTTGCGGGCCAAATCGATATCGGTGAAGAGCAGGTCGATGCGTTCACGCGCCAGGATGTCCTCGGCCTCTTCGGCATCGGCGGCACTCAGAACGCGATAGCCTTCGTCGATAAGGGCCTCGACGGCCAGCTCGCACACCATGGCTTCATCCTCCACCACGAGGACGGTTTCGGCTCCGCGCACGGAGGCGAAGTTCGGCACCGCAAAGGCAGCGTAAGCGACAGGGATCATGACGCAACTCCAACTCACCCGGCTTGGAATGACCATTCCGACGCCGGATCGTCACACCAACGGGGCTCACGGCTTCGATGTTCGATCCCGTTCATTCGAATTGCGCGGACTTGGTAAGCAATGCCTTAACCCTACCGGACCGGTACCGGTCGTCCCGGGACGGAACGGGGCACCGGGCAGGCGCGCGCTGCCATGAGCCGGTCTCGGAAATGAGCCGGTCCCTGTCATGAGCCGTTCCTGGCATCTGGGCTTCGGCCTCATCCTCACGGCCCTGGCCGGCTACGTGGACGCGCTCGGGTTCATCCGGCTCGGCGGCTTCTACACGTCGTTCATGAGCGGCAACACGACCCAGTTCGCTGTGGCGCTGGGGCGCGACACGCCGTTTCTGGCGATCCTGCCGGGTCTCCTGATCGCCGCCTTCGTCCTCGGCGCCCTGTGCGGCGGCGGTCTCTCGGCGTTGACCCCGGCGCGGTGGAGCACGCCGGTCCTCCTCGGCTTCGAGACCGTCCTCGTGTCCGGCGCCTATCTGACGGCGGTGGAGGATCCCGGTCCCGGCCACGCCTCGCTGCTTCTCGCCCTCGCCATGGGCGCGCAGAATGCGGTCCTCGCCCATGTCCAGGGGTTCCGGGCCGGCACCACCTTCGTCACCGGGGCGCTGTTCAGCACCGGGCAGAAACTCGCCACCGCCCTGGCGGGGCGCGGCCCGCGCTTCGGCTGGGTCGGTGACGGGCTCGTCTGGCTCTCGCTGCTCTGCGGTTCGCTGGCCGGAACGGTCGCCTATGGCCGCTTCGCGTTGTATGCCCTCGCCATTCCCGCCGGTATCGCCGGTTGTCTCGCCCTGGTCGCGACGGTCATGACCGTCGTGAGATCGGCGCCGGACGCCGCATCCGCGACCTGAGAGGTTTTCACCGATGAGCGTGAGCGCTCCGACACTCTTCGATCATGTCGTCCCGCTGGAGGCCGGCGCCCATGTCACGGGAGCGGTCTGGCTGAAGGATGTGCTGGCGCTGGCGCTGGGTGACGGGGCCGTGCTGCTGGTCGGCCCAGAGACGACCCGGCGCGTCGAGGCCCATCCCGAGGCCGGCATCCTCGTGGCGTCCGGCGATGGCCGCCGGATCGTGACGGGTGGTGACGATGGCCGCATCGTGGCTACGGCGGCGGACGGTGACATGACGCAAGTCGCCGTCGCCAAGGGCGGCGCCTGGATCGACGCCCTGGCGCTTCATCCCGACGGGGCGATCGCCTACGCGGCCGGTCGCAACGTCGTCGCCCGCGATGCCAAGGGCCGCGAAAAGATCTTCGCGGCGCCGTCCACCGCACGCGGCCTCGCCTTCGCGCCCAAGGGCTACCGCCTCGCCGTGGCGCATTACAACGGCGCGACGCTCTGGTACCCGAACCTCGAAACCACGCCCGATTTCGTGGAATGGAAGGGTTCCCATATCGACGTCACCTGGTCGCCCGACGGCCGCTTCGTCGTGACCACGATGCAGGAGAATTCGCTCCACGGCTGGCGTCTCCAGCCCGATCGCGGCCACATGCGGATGTCGGGTTATCCCGGCAAGGTCCGCTCGGTGAGCTGGTCCGGGGACGGCAACTGGCTCGCCACCAGCGGAGCGGAGGCGGCCATCATCTGGCCGTTCGACTCGAAGGAGGGCCCCACCGGCAAGGCGCCGCGCGAATGCGGGATCCGCCCGGCCCGGGTGACGCGGGTCGCGTTCCACCCCAAGGCCCTCGTCCTGGCCATCGGCTACGAGGATGGCTGCGTCATGCTCGTGCGCTTCGCCGATGCCTCCGAACTCCTGGTCCGGCCCGCCACCAAGGGCGGGGCGATCTCGGCTTTAATCTGGGACGGGCGCGGCGGCCGGCTCGCTTTCGGCTGCGCGGACGGCATGGCCGGCATCCTGACGCTGCCGGGTTGAGGCGATGGCACTTCTCGGCTTCGGCCGTCGGCGTGACCCGCCCGACGATACCGCCCGGCGCAACGTCGAATCGTGGGTCCGCGCCCTCGTCGAGCCGGAGAGCGTGGTGAAGGTGAACGAGATCCTCTGCCCGGACCCCTCCTGTCCCGGCCTGGAGACGATCATCCTCGTCATGCGGCCGGGGCGGAAGACCCAGGCCGCGAAGGTCGAGAAGCCCCTGGCCGAGGTGACGCGCGCCGAGGTCGAGACCGCCCTGGCGGGTGTGCTCTGATCGTCCGGGAACCGCCGCGCGGCTCGGCCTTTTGTCTGAACGACGTCATGAGGGATGAATCGTGCTTCGTGTGATCCGGACCCTCGGCCTCGCCCTCGGCCTCCTCGGCGGCATCGTCGCCGCGCAGGGGCCGGAATTCGCCCAGCAATACGCGCAGCGGCTCGGTGGTACCCTCGACGAGTTACGGCGCTCCCTCGCCGCGCTCGACGCCGACGCGGCGGCGAGCGGGACCGACCGGCAGGGCGCCGTCGACCGCCTGCGCGGCAACGGCGACACCCTGGTGGCCCGCCGCGGCGAAGCCGCCCGCGCGGATATCGAGCGCCTCGCGCATCTCGATGCGCAGAAGCGGGCCCTGACGGAGGCAAGCGGGCCCCTGGGACGCTTCGCGGCGCTGCTGCGCGACCCGGACATGTCCCTGGCCCGCGCCACCTACCAGGATTACGTGCCGGCCGTTCCGGCGAGCGCCGACGGGATCATCGCCGGCCTCCTCGGATTCCTGGCGACCTGGGCGGGCTGGCGCGTGCTCACTGATGTCGGACGGCGGCTCAGTCCGGCGCGGCGACAACCCAGGACCGCCTGAATACACGCGGCGGAGGATGCGCGTGTGTTGCATGGCATCTACAGCGAATGTCCGCGCCGTGGACTACGACTCGACCGGTAGCGCACGGATGGACTCGTGGCGCCGTTGAACGGCTGCAATCGCACCATGCCTCCCCGCGCGACCACGTCACGACCCCCCATCGACCCGGCCCTCGACGCCGCGGCCCTGCTGCGGCGGGTCGGCTTCTTCGGCCTGTTCGTGCTGCTTCCCGTGGCCGCGCAGGTGGCCCGCCGCGCCACCGTGATCCTGGCGCCCATCGCCATCGCACTCATCGTCATCGCCAGCGCCATCGACGGGAAACAGCGGCCGCTCCGGCTGACGGCGACGCGGATGCTGACATCCCCGACGTTCCTCGCCGGTGGGCTGGTCATCCTGTGGTCGGCCCTGTCCCTCGTCTGGACGCCGTTCCTCGGCCCGGCGACGGAGCGCCTGCTCAATGTCATCGCCACCATCCTGATGACTCTGGCCGCCTATCTCGCGCTGCCGGACCGGATGCGCTCGGCCAATCTCTATCTGCTGCCCCTGGGCGTCATCGCCGCATCCATCGTCTCCATCCTGTTCGGCCTGTTCGGGGATACGCTCCTGCGCAACATGCCCGAAGATCAGAGCTCGGTGGATCGCGGCCTCACGCTCCTCGCTCTGCTGGTCTGGCCCTCCGTGGCATGGTTGCGCTCGCGTGGGCGTGACCTCGAAGCCCTCGGCACGGCCATCCTCGTGGCGGTCGCCCTCTCGTTCTCCTCCAACGTCACGCAGATCCTGGCCCTCGCCGTCGGCGCGGTGGCGTTTCTGCTCACCACCTACCGTCCGCTCGTCGGCGTGCGGGCCGTGGCCCTGATCTGCGGTGGCCTGCTGGTGAGCGCGCCTTTCCTGCCGTTCATCGCCCGGCCCATCGGGATCGTTGCCTTCGGTCCGACGGCCCCCGGCGTTCTGACCATTAAGGCGTGGCAGAAGGTCGTGACCACCGAGCCGGTCCGCCTCGTGACCGGGCACGGGTTCGAGACCGCCTCGCGCGGCCGGTTCGTGAACCTGCTTCCGAGCAATGCCCCGACGACGATGCTGTTCGAACTCTGGTACGAACTCGGGATCGTGGGCGCCTTCGCCGCCGCCTTCGCCCTCCACGCGGCGATCCGGCATAGCGGGCGCTCGGCCACCGCCGCCGCGCCCGGCGCCATCGCACCGGGTGCGATGGCCATCTTCGCAAGCGCCTTCACCATCGCCTGTATCGGCGTCGGCCTGACGGCGATCTGGTGGATCACGACGCTGACGATCACGGTGCTGGTCTTCATCGCCGTGGAGCGCGGGCAGTTCCGCACGCGTCGTCCCAAGGCCAGCCTGCTCAGGCCGCGCGCCGCGAGCCCGCGCCCCGCCAACGACGATTGACCGGAGCGGGCGGCCGCAGCATTCGAGCCTCAGCCTTCCGCCGCCGCCTCGATGGCGGCCATGTCGTCGTCGGACAGGCCCATATGGTGCCCAATCTCATGGACGAGGACATGGGTGACGAGGTGACCGAGGGTCTCCTCGTGCTCGGCCCAGTAATCGAGCAGCGGCCTGCGGTAGAGCCAGACCCGGTTGTGCATCTGCCCGGTCACCGTCTCGCCGCTCTGGGCTAGGCCGATTCCCCGGAACAGGCCGAGCAGGTCGAATTCGCTCTCGCACTGCATCTCGCTCAGGGTCTCGTCGTCGGGGAAATCCTCGACATGGACCGTCACGCCCTCGCAAAGGGCGAGGAACGTCGCGGGCAGGCGGGCGAGGGCGTCCCGCGCCAGGATCTCCACATCGTCGAGGGAGGGCGATCTGACCTCTGACCAGTCCTGACCGGCTTCGCTCATCGGATCGCCGGGAGGATCCGCTCGTTCAGGAAGGCGGCGAGATCGTTGGTGATGTGGTCGATATGCGGCTCCTTCACCGCCTCCTGCTCGAACGCCTCGCGGAACGGATCGATGGTGCGGGGAACGACGAGGACCGTCGCCATCCCGAGATCGTGCGGCACGACGAGGTTGCGGGCGATGTCCTCGAACAAAGCCGACCGATGCGGATCGACCCCGTGTCGGTCGAGGAACCGCTCATAGGTGGAGCGCTCGGGCTTCGGGATGAAATCGGCTGCGGCGATGTCGAACACGTCCTCGAAATGGTCGAGGATGCCGAGCTTCGCCGCCACGTTCTCGGCATGGCGCCGGGAGCCGTTGGTGAGGATCAGCTTGCGACCCGGCAATTGCTCGATGGCGTCGCCCAAGGCCGCGTCGAGGCGGATCGTCGAATGGTCGATGTCGTGGGCGAAATCGAGGAAATGGTAGGGGTCGACCTTCTCCTCCACCATCAGGGCTTTCAGCGTGGTGCCGTAGCGATGGTAGAAATGCTTCTGCAGCGCCCGCGCCGAGATCCCGTCGAGGCCGTAGAGCTGCATGACGTAGAGCGTGATCCGCTCGTCGACCTGCGGCCAGACCCGCGCGTCGCTCGGATAGAGCGTGTTGTCGAGATCGAACACCCAGGTGTCGATGGTCGAGAAGCCGCGGGAGCCCGCGCTGGAGAGATGGCTTTCACCGGGAAGGAACAAGGGGGCTGAACGGGGTTCGAGACGGGGGACGGTGGTGACCGACGACGATCGTCCCTGGTTACGATGAAATTGTGCCTTGCGAAAGGAAGCGCTGCCATTCGGCCACGTGCGGCAGCGGGATGGCCGAGTTGCATGTCACGCCTGAACTGGCTGAATAACGAATGCGGAGCGAAGGAAACGGTAGGAATGTTGCAACGTTGATTTGCGTAACATGCCTCTGAAAGCCTCCGTCATGCATGGTCGATCACGGTCACGGGCAGGATGGGTAGCTTCGGATTGCTTCCCGGGATGGCGCGACGTGCAAGATCAGGCACAGGACCGAGGCGATGAAGAAGGCGTTGACGCTGTCGGACCGGATTCCACATCATGGATCGACCGTGACCCCGAGTTTCATCTCGACGCCGTGTGCCGTATTGCGGCCGCTCTATTTCGTGTTCCGATCGTCCTCGTTCCCCTCGCCGATACCGACTTTCTCCCCCTGAAGGCCGGACCGGGGACCGGGGAGGCCGAGCAGGATCGAGACGATGCGGTGTCTTCACACCACATCGCCGGCGAGACCGACAGACCGGTCGTGATCCGCGATCTCCTCGCCGATCCTCGTTTTGCCGATCATCCCCTGGCGAAGGGGGAGTTCCAGGCCCGATTCTATGCCGGCATGCCTCTGGCGCATCGTCCCGGTCACCGGGCCGGTACGCTCTGCCTGATCGATACCGTGCCGCGTCCGGATTTCACCGAGGAGCAACTGCTCCAGTTGCGGGACCTCGCTCTCATCGTCACCGGGCATCTGCGTCTTCATGATGCCAATGTGGAGCGCGAGGCCGAGCTGTGCGAGCGCCAGCGCGTGACGTCCATCCTCACGCGCCGTGAAGCGCTTCTCCGGGCCGCCTTGGACTCCCAGCGCATGGCCGAGGAGATCGCAGGGTTCGGACATTGGCGTATCCACATCCCCGAAGGCCGGGTCGAATGGTCCGAGGGAATGGCGCGGATCCACGGTCGCGCGCCCGTCGACCCTGCCCGGATTCCCCTCGACGAGCATCTGGCCTTCTACCATCCGGAGGACAGGGAGCGTGTGCGCTGGCATCTCGACGAAGCCGTGGCGGGGGTGGGCGCCTTCGCGCGCGACGATTACGAGCACCGGTCGCGCATCATCCGCCCGGGCGGGGAATGCAGGGTCGTCACCGAACGGGGAATCGTCGAGCGCGACCCGACCGGAGCCATCCGTGCCATTTCCGGAATCTGCCTCGACGTCACCGAACTGGCCCGATCCGACCAGCATTTGCGCGAAACGACGAACCTTCTGCGCATCACCCTGGAAAGCATCGACGAGGGCCTCGTCATGGTCGACATGGATGACCGGGTCCGGGTTCATAACGAGCGGCTGAACCTGCTGCTCGACCTGCCGCCGGGAATGCTCCACGACGGCGCGCCGTTCGACGATGTCCGCCACTTCATCGCCGAGCGGGACGGGACGCTTCCCGCAGTTCTGGACAGGGGCGTCCGCGACGCGAGACGCGAACGCGGCGAAGCGGGCGCCACCGGCGAGCACCAGCAGCGCGACGAGACCCTCCTCGAACTCTGCGGTGTGCCGCTGGCCGACGGCAGCACCGTCTACACCTTCGCCGACGTCACCGCCCGCCAGATGGCCGAACGCTCATTGCGCGAGAGCGAGGCGTCCTACCGCCTGCTCGCCGATTTCCTGCCTCAGATGGTCTGGATCACGAACGATCGGGACGACACCACCTACTGCAACCGCCATTGCGACCGTTATTACGGACGGCCCCTCGTTTCGCTGCTGGAGCGGGTGGAATCCTACCACCCCGACGATCGCGATCGCGTCTATGGCGACGTGTGCGACCGTCACAAAGCGTGGCAGGACTACGATTTCGAGATCCGCATCCGCCGCGCCGACGGCGTCTATCGCTGGCACAAGGTCAGCAAGCGTCCGATCCGCCTCCTCGACGGCGCGCCCGGATGGCTCGCCACGGCCCTCGATATCGACGACATCATCACCGCCAGGATCGCCCTGGAGCGGACGGGCGACCTGTTGCGTCTGGCGCAGGACGCGGCGGAGGCAGGGGTCTGGGAGTGGGACCTGGTCACGGGCCGGGTCTGGCAATCCCAGGAAAGCGCGCGGATGCAGGGATTGCCGCTCGACGAGGCCGATCCGGCCGCCGGCCTTTCGATGACCATGGAGGAGTGGGAGCGGAACGTACCGGACGACGACGTGATCCGGGTTCGGAACGAGGCCCGCCGGGCCATCGCCACGCGCACAAATCACAGGGTGGAGTTCCGCGCCCTCCACCCGTCGACCGGTGAATGCCGCTGGTTCCAGGGGTTTGGCCGCGCCGTCCTCGATCCGCGGACGGGCGAGGTCTGCCGCTTCGTCGGCATGAATCTCGACATTACGGCCCGCAAGGAGACCGAGGAAGCGTTCCGGGCCAGTGATGCCCGCCTGCGCGTGAGCGAGGAACGGCTCGCTCTCGCCCTCGACAGCGGCAGGGACGGGTTGTGGGACGCCGATCTCCAGACCGGCGCGGTCTGGTTTTCCGACCGCTCCCAGAGCATGCTCGGCTACGAGCCCGGTGAATTCGGCAAGTCTTTCAGCTACGTCCAGTCCCTGATCCACCCGGACGACATGGCGGCTTGCCACGTCGCCGCGACCGCTCATTTCGAAGGCCGCCTACCGGCTTTCGAAATCGAGGTCCGGGTTCGCAACAAGGTCGGCGGCCATAGCTGGCTCCTCGCCCGCGGCAAGGTCGTCACCCGCGCCGCCGACGGTGCCCCGATCCGTTTCGTGGGAACCTATATCGACATCACGGCGCGCAAGGAGGCCGACCAGCGGATCGCCCATCTCGCCCGCCACGACGCCCTGACGGGCCTGCCCAACAGATCGGTGTTCCACGACCGTCTGAAGCAGGTACTCGCGACGGTTCGGAACGGCGGCTGCGCGACGGCGGTGCTCTGTCTCGACCTCGACCGGTTCAAGGCCATCAACGACACGCTCGGGCATCTGGCGGGCGATACGCTCCTGAAGGTCGTCGCCGAGCGCCTGACCGACGTGGTGAAGCCCGGCGACATGGTCTCCCGCCTCGGAGGCGACGAATTCGGCATCATTCTGGTCGATCTGGACCGGAGTGACCAAGCCGCCGAGATCGCCCGCAGGGTGATCGATTCCATTGCCCAGCCGATCAAGCTGGACGGTCAACTCGCCAATATCGGGATCAGCATCGGCATCGCCCACGCGCCGGCCGACGGGCTCGAGGCCGACCCTCTCCTGCGGCATGCCGATCTCGCGCTCTATCGCGCCAAGGCCGGCGGTCGGAACACGTTCCGCGTCTATGAAGCCGGCATGGACGCGGCGATCGAGGAGCGGCTTCAGCTCGAGGTCGATCTTCGCCAAGCCGTGCTGCGCGGCGACCTCATTCTGCATTACCAGCCCGTGGTCGATCTCGAGACGGACACGGTGAGCGGCGTCGAAGCGCTGATGCGCTGGCCGCATCCCACCCGTGGGATGATCCCGCCCGCCACCTTCATCGAGATCGCCGAAGAGACGGGTCTGATCATCGATCTGGGCAACTGGGCCCTGCGCGAGGCCTGCCGGGAAGCCGCCTCATGGACCCATTCCGCCCGGATCGCGGTCAACGTCTCGGCGATGCAGTTTCGCGAGCCGGGCCTCGAACAATGCGTGATCATGGCCCTGTCGGCCTCGGGCCTCGCGGCGGACAGGCTGGAACTGGAAATCACCGAAAGCGTCCTGATCCAGGATACCGAGGCGGTGATCGGCTGCCTGCACCGCCTGCGCTACCTCGGCGTCCGGATCGCTCTCGATGATTTCGGGACGGGCTATTCGTCCCTCAGCTATCTGCGGCAATTCCCCTTCGACAAGATCAAGATCGACCGTTCCTTCATCCGCGAGATCGCCGATGCGGACACGGCCGCCATCGTTCGCGCCATCGTCGGGCTCGGCGAGCGTCGGGGGACCACGATCACGGCGGAGGGCGTGGAGACCCGTGCCCAGCTCGATCTGGTGCGAGCGGAGGGATGCGGCGAGGTCCAGGGCTACTTCTTCAGCAAGCCCGTTTCGGCGCGGGACCTGCCGGGCGTCATCGCGAGGCTGTCCTGTGCCGAGAGGGCCGCCTGACGCGGAAACACCGAGGGATCAGGCGCCGAGACTGGCGAGATAACCCGGCGCGAGCCGAAGGCCGAGGGGCAGGGTGGTGACCGGCGGCGGGGTTCGGATGCATTCCTCGAGAAAGATCATCGTGTCCCCGATGACGGCTTCCGAGAACGGCTTGGCGATCACCGCCACCGCACCGGCGAAGTCGTCGTGAAAGCGGCTGGCATTCGCGGTGAGGAAGACCAGAGTCATCGTGGGCTCGTCGGCCAGATTCCTGGCCACGTCGAGACCGGACGAGCCGCCCTTGAGTTGCAGGTCGATGAGGACGATGTCGGGCCGCGTCCGCCGGGCCACCGCGATGGCGTCGCTCGCGGAGACCGCCGTGCCCACGACCTCGTGTCCGGCTTCTTCCAGCAGCATTTCGAGCTGCATCACGATCAGGGCTTCGTCTTCGACGACGACGATCCGCAGAGGTTCACTCACGGTGCGTTCCTGTTGCCGGTCCCGTCGCGGGGAGGCGGATCTCGATCCGCGTCCCGGGCTCGGCCTGATGCCAAGCGATAGCGGCATTCAGCTGGCGCACAAGGCTCTCGATCAGGCGCTTCCCGAAAGTCCGGTCTCGAGCCACGTCCGGCGGCATGCCGATCCCGTCATCGGCGATCGTGATGCGGATCATGTCGCCCTCGGGCTTCACCGAAAGCGACAGCTGGCCTGTGGCATCGCGCGGGAACGCGTGTTTCAGTGCGTTGGTGAGCAGCTCGTTCATGACGAGGGCGACCGGCGGCGCCTGTTCGACGGCGACCTCGACGGGAACGAGGTCGAAATCGAGCTCGATCCCCTGTCGCCCGGAGCCACGCACCAGATCGACGGCGAGTTCGCGCGCGAAGGCGGCGACGTCGAAACGCTGGACGTCGTTGGACTGGTAGAGCCGCTTGTGCACCGTGCCGAGGGCTTCGACCCGGGCCAGCATGGATTTGAGCGACGCCTTCGCATCGGGGTCGGTGATCGTCCGCGTCTGCAGGGTCAGCAGCGAGGCGATCATCTGGAGGTTGTTCTTCACCCGGTGGTCCACCTCGTGGACCAGCATCGTCTTGGCGGCCAGCGCTTCGGTCAGCTCTTTCGTGCGCTTCTGTACCTCGCGCTCGAAATGCAGTCTTTCGTTGCGCGTCTGCATGAGCGTGTCGATCCGGTCCGAGACGTCGAGCTGCGAGGCGAAGAAATACACCGTCTCGCCGTCGTCGTTGATCACCGGGCTGACATACAGCGCGTTCCAGAACTGGGTGCCGTCCTTGCGATAATTGAGGATGTCGACGGCGATGTCGCGTTTGGCCGTGACCGCGTCACGGATCTTGCGCACGGTGCCGGGATCCGTCTGCTCACCCTGCAGGAAGCGGCAATTCTGGCCCATGATCTCGGGCCGGCTGTAGCCGGTCATCTTGAGAAACGCATCGTTGACGAAGACGATGGGATTGTCATCCTGCCGAGGGTCGGTGATCAGCATCGCCATGCGCGTCGCGCGGATGGCCGCCGCGAAAGGATCGCCCCTGCCGTGCTCGGCCCCCAATCGGTCGGTGAGGTGCCAGGCGTCGTCCGGTTCCATTTTGCCTTCCTGTGCTGACCGGCGCGTCTCGCGGCCAGAGCAAATGTCGTCAGTCACGACAAGGTTGCCTTCAGTATCACGAGGATCCGCATCGATCCGTCATGACGCGCGAAAGTTTGGCGACAAAGCCGTTATGAGCTGAGGTCAACGACATAGAGTACGTCTTTCAATCGACAAGCTTCGTCTTTTGGTTCTGTTTCCCCTCTTTTGATGCATTTCTTACGGAGCGTGTGCCTGAACACGGCGGGATAACCGTTGCTGTTCCATCACGTGCTCAACGTTTCGGCACGACCGGGGGAGCGATGATTGCCCGCCGAACCCCGGAACGGTAGAATGGTCAAGCTCGTTATGGTCGAGCTTGACTGCTCCGTTGCCGGTCGAACGCCAGGATCATCCCGTCATGTCGACATCTCGCCGGTTCGGATGGGTCAAGGGCGCGGCCGCGCTCGCGGTGGCCGCGCAATTGGCCGCCTGCGGATCGATCCCGCGCGTGGCCTACACCGCCGATCAAGCCGCCGCCGCGGTTCCTTCCGGCATGGATCTCAGCGTGCGCGCCTATGCCGACGCGTCGGAGAGCACCTTCACCGAAATGGTGGCGCGGCCGGAGCGCTCGAAGCGCGCCTTCGCCTACCTCGCCCTGTCGGGCGGCGGCGGCGACGGAGCCTACGGCGCCGGTATCCTCAACGGCTGGTCGGAATCCGGCAAGCGGCCCGAATTCGCCCTCGTCTCCGGTGTGAGCACCGGCGCGCTGATCGCGCCCTTCGCCTTCCTCGGGCCGGCCTACGATTCCACCCTCACCGACATCTATACGAGCGGCGTCGCCTCGACCCTGGTCCAATCGCCGAGCGTGGCCAACATCGTGTTCGGATCGGGCCTGTTCGGGGATGGCCGCCTGCGCGATCTCGTGCGCCGCTACGTGACGCCCGACCTGCTCGCCGCCATCGCGGAGCAGCACGCCAAGGGCCGCCGCCTCCTCGTGGTGACGACGAACCTCGATTCCCAGCGCGCCGTCATCTGGAACATGGGCGCCATCGCGGCCAATGGCGGTCCCAATGCCGTTTCGCTGTTCACGGATGTGCTCACGGCCTCCGCCAGCATCCCGGCCGTGTTCCCGCCCCAGCTCCTCGACGTGCAGGCCGAGGGCAGGGCTTTCCAGGAGATGCATGTGGACGGGTCGGTGGTGACGCCGGTCTTCACCCTCCCGCAATCGTTCCTGCTGCGGGACAACCGCCTGCGGACGGCGGGCAAGACCGACATCTACGTCATCATCAACGGACGTCTCGAGCCGGAATTCGACGTGGCGCAGAACAACACGCTGTCCATCGTCGAGCGCTCCTTCACCACCGCGAGCCGGGCGCGCAGCCGCGCCACCCTGGCCGCCACCTACGCCTTCACCCGCGGCAGCGGCATGGGCTTCAACCTCACCTATATCGACGAGGCCGCGCCGAACACGACGACGGCGCGGGGGTTCGACACCGGCTACATGCGCCAGCTCTACGAGAGAGGGCGCGAGACCGGACGGACCGGAAGCTTCTGGCAGAAGAACGTCCCCACCGCTCCCCTCGTCAAGGCGATCGCCGCCGGCGCCGCGCGGAACTGACCGGCCGGCACCATCCCCCGGTGGGGTGGTGCCCTGCGCGGCCCGCTCTCGCGCTCGTTGCTGCACTGCGATAGGAGGAGGGACATCCTCCCGTGTGGCCACCGGCCCGCATCTCCCCTGCGTTTGGCCGTTGACCCATGATCCAGATCGAAGACCTCACTTTCAGCGCCTGGGGCCGGCGCTTCTTCGACCGCGCGAGCGTGGCCGTCCCGCCCGGATCGAAGGTCGGGCTCGTCGGCCGTAACGGTGTCGGCAAATCGACCCTGTTCAAGATCATCCTCGGCGAGTTCCAGCCCGATAGCGGCGTGATCCTGCTGCCGAAGAATGCCCGCGTCGCCTCCGTCGACCAGGAGCATCCGGCGACACCCGTCACCCTCATCGACACCATCCTGGCCGCGGATATCGAGCGCGAGGCCCTGAACCTCGAACTCGAAACCGCCGAACCCGAGCGCATGGGCGAGATCTACGGCAGGCTGATCGAGATCGACGCCGACCGGGCGCCGGCCCGGGCGGGCGAAATTCTCGCCGGCCTCGGCTTCTCGGTGGAGGACCTGACCCGGCCGATGTCGGAATTCTCCGGCGGCTGGCGCATGCGCGTGGCGCTGGCCGCCGCGCTCTTCGCCGAGCCGGACATGCTGCTCCTCGACGAGCCCACCAACTACCTCGATCTGGAAGGCGCCCTCTGGCTGGAGGCGCGGCTGAAGCGCTATCCGCATTCGGCGCTCATCATCAGCCACGACCGCGAGCTTCTGAACAACTCGGTGGACGCGATCCTTCACGTCGCCAACGGCAAGCTCGAACTCTATACCGGCGGTTACGACGATTTCGAGAAGCGCCGGGCCGAGAAGGCACGGCTGCAGGCCTCGACCAAGATGAAGCAAGACGCCGAGCGCGCTCATTTGCAGAGCTTCGTCGACCGGTTCAAGGCGTCGGCCTCCAAGGCGGCGCAGGCCCAGTCGCGCATGAAGCGTCTCGCCAAGATGGAGCCGATCTCCACCACCATCGAGGAGCATGTGGCCCCGTTCCACCTGCCTTCGCCGAAGCGTCCGCTGGCGCCGCCGCTGATGCATCTCACCGATGCCACCATCGGCTATGGCAATGACGAGCCGGTGCTGCGCGACCTCAACCTGACCCTCGACGTCGATGACCGGATCGGATTGCTGGGGGTGAACGGTGCCGGCAAGTCGACCTTCGCCAAGATGGCGGCCGGCGCCCTGAAGGTGCGGGACGGGCGCATGGTGCGTGAGGGCCGGGTGCAGGTCGGCTGGTTTCACCAGCACCAGATCGAAGCCCTCGACCCGAAAGACACGCCCCTCGACATCATCCGCCGCGAGCGGCCGGACGACAGCGAATCCGGGCGCCGCGCGAAGCTCGCCAGTTTCGGCCTCGCCTTCGACAAGCAGGAGACCACGGTCGACGCGCTCTCGGGTGGCGAGCGGGCGAGACTCCTGCTCAATCTCGTGGCGATGCAGGCACCCCACCTGCTCATCCTCGACGAGCCGACGAACCATCTCGACATCGACAGCCGCCGGGCCTTGCTCGACGCGCTGAACGATTACGGCGGCGCCGTCATCCTCATCACCCACGACCGTTCGCTGATGGAACTGGTGGCCGACCGCCTCTGGCTCGCCGCCGACCGGACGGTGAAGCCCTTCGCCGGCGACATGGACGATTACGCCCGCTTCGTCCTCGACCGGTCGAAGACCGGCAAGACCGCGCCGGGGCAGGGCCGGGAGAAGAAGGGAAAACGCAAGGCGGCGTGAGGACGAGAGGTTTCGCGTTGGGATAGAGCTGACGCGTATCGCCCTCAGGCCCGAACGAATCCGCCGTCACTCCCCTCCCCCGTGCTTCCTGGGATTCACACAACTGCTTTTCCCAAGCAGAGCGCGTCCCTCTCCCCCTTGTGTGGAGAGGTTAGGAGTGGGGGTGGCTCCGCCTGCCTCCGAAGCAGCAGGAGGGTCGCCCAACCACCCCCACCTCCAACTCCTCCCCACAAGGGGGAGGAGAGCCGCGCAGCCCTCGAACCATGTGAACTTCGTAGCCCCTCTCCCCGCGTGCGAGGAGAGGAGATGTTCGTGGAGCTTACTTCCGCAGGATCTTCGTCACGAGGCGGCCGATCGGGTTGCTCGAATCGTAGTTGCGGTCGTCGCGGACGACGGGGCGGTTGTCGTTGCCGAGAAGCTTGGTGACGAGGCGTCCGATGAGGCTCATGGCTGTATCCCTTCAAACCGGTTATGCGCCGCATTACGGCGCAGCTTGACGGTCAACACGCCGGACGTCCTCCCGTTCCGGATGAACCCCCACATGACGTGCGCCCGTCCCGGCATCGCCCTTGCTCCTCTCGGGCCGAAAGAGGAGGCACGATGACCGAGCGACTGCTCCATGCCGGCGCGAGCCTCGCGCTGCTCCTCGCGATCGCGATCCTGTTCTCCACCAACCGCCGGGCGATCCGACCCCGGACCGTCATCTCGGCCCTTGCCCTGCAGATCGCGATCGGCGCGGTCGTGCTGTTCGTGCCCGTGGGGCGGCAGGTCCTCGACGCGGCCTCCACCCTCGTCCAGACAATTCTGGCTTATGGCGATCGCGGGGTCCTGTTCCTGTTCGGCGGCCTCGTCGAGCCGCGCATGTTCGAACTCTTCGGCGGCAGCGGCTTCATCCTGGCCCTGCGGGTGCTGCCGCAGATCCTCTACGTCTCGGCGCTGATCGCGATCCTGTATCATCTGAGGGTGATGCAGACCCTGGCCCGCCTCATCGGCGCGGGACTTCAGTGGGCGCTCGGCACCTCGCCCATCGAGACCTTCTCGGCCGTCATCACCATCGTCATCGGCCAGAGCGAGATTGCCGTGGCCCTGCGGCCATTCCTGATCCTGCTGACCGGGGCCGAATTGTTCGCCGTCATGTCGAGCGGGGCCGCCTCCACCGCCGGATCGATCCTGGCCGGCTACGCCGCCTTGGGTGTGCCGATGGAGTATCTCCTCGCCGCCGGTGTCATGGCGATTCCCGGCGGGCTTCTCTACGCCAAGATCCTGATGCCCTCGACGGAGCCGACGCGGGTGACGACGATGCGGGTGGAATTCGCCGAGACGCGGGCGGTGAACCTCATCGAGGCGGCGGCCGACGGCACGCAGAAGGGCCTCGTCATCGCGGTCTCGGTGGGCGCCATGCTGATCGCCTTCACCGGGCTCATCGCCCTTCTCAACGGCATTGCCGGATGGGGCGGCGGACTGGTCGGTTATCCGTCTCTCAGTATCGAGGGAGTACTCGGGCTCGCCTTCGCGCCGCTGGCCTGGCTCATGGGCGTGCCCTGGAACGACGCGGGTCTGGTCGGCGGTGCCATCGGGCAGAAGATCGCCTTCAACGAGTTCCTGGCCTATGCGCAACTCTCGCCGACACTCAAGGCCGGCACCCTCGATGCCCGGACGACGGCCATCCTGTGCTTCGCCCTGTGCGGCTTCGCCAATCTGGCCTCCATCGCGATCCAGCTCGCGAGTCTGGCGAGCCTCGTCCCCGAGAGGAGGTCCGAGATCGCACGCTATGGAATGCGCGCGATCCTGGCTGGTACGTTGTCGAACCTGACGAGTGCGACCATCGCCGGCCTGTTCATCGGCTGACGGCGGACCCTCACGCGGCGGCGCGCTTGGCCTTGGACGGCTTGGCCGCTGCCGGGGCGGCCTTGGCCGGAGCCGTGACCGGAAGTTCGATGTCGACGCCGAGGGTCGACATGTCCTGTCCCCGTTCCAGGCGGATCTGGACCTTGTCCCGCTCCACCGTGACGTGTTTGGCGATGACGGCGAGGATCTCCTCCCGCAGGAGCATCACCAGATCGGAGCCGCCGGCCCCGGCCCGCTCGTGGGCCAGGATCAACTGGAGACGGTCACGGGCCGTGGGGGCCGAGGCGCGTTTGCTGAAGAGGTTGCGCAGGCTCATGCCGCCCTCCGGGTGAACAGCTTGTTGAGGAGAGACTTCTTGTCGGACGGCACGGTCATCGGAACCGTATCGCCCTTGAGGCGGCGGACGGCATCGATATAGGCCCGGGCCGGGGCGCTGAGCGGGTTGTTCATCGTCACCGGGCAGCCGACATTGGAGGCGCGCAGCACTTCCAGGCTCTCCGGGATAATGGCGAGCAGCGGGATCGAGAGGATCTCGAGCACGTCGTCGACCTTCAGCATGTCGCCGCGATCGGCGCGGGCGGGGTCGTAGCGGGTGAGGATGAGGTGTTTCTCCATCACCTCGCCGCGCTCGGCCTTCAGCGTCTTGGAATCCAGGAGACCGATGATGCGGTCGGAATCGCGGACCGAAGAGACTTCCGGGTTCGTGACGACGACGGCGAGGTCGGCGTGACGCATGGCCAGGGTGGCTCCGCGCTCGATGCCGGCTGGGGAATCGCAGATCACCCAGTCGAACTTCTCGCGCAGCTCTTCCATCACCTTGGCGACGCCCTCGTCGGTGAGGGCGTCCTTGTCGCGGGTCTGCGATGCGGGCAGCAGCGACAGGTTCTCGAGCCGCTTGTCGCGGATCAGCGCCTGGTTGAGCTTGGCGTCGCCGTTGACCACGTTGATGAGGTCGTAGACCACGCGCCGCTCGGCGCCCATCACGAGGTCGAGGTTACGCAGGCCGACGTCGAAATCGACGACGGCGACGCTCTGTCCGGCCTGCGCGAGTGCTGCGCCGAGAGCCGCTGTGGTGGTCGTCTTGCCGACGCCGCCCTTGCCCGAAGTAACGACCAGAACCTTGGCCATGTTCGTATCTCTCCTTAATCCAAGGTTGCCATTTTGATGGAGCCGCTATCGAGCCAGATCTGCACGGGTTTCCCGCGCAGGGTCGTGCCCATGTCCTCGGCCGTGCGGACGAGGCGATCGATCCCGAGCAATTCGGGCTCGAACTTGCGGCAGTAGATGCGGGCGCGGGGGTTGCGGGCGGCGCCGGCGATGGCGCGCCCCCGCAATGCGCCGTAGACGTGGATCGAGCCGCCGGCGAGGATCTCGGCGCCGGAGGCGACCGAACCCATGACGGTGACGTCACCGGTCGGATGCACGATGGACTGGCCGGAACGGACCGACCCTTCGATCATGAGGGAGGTGGTCTCGGGCTCGGCATCGCCCGGGATCTCGATGCTGGTCGCCGGCCGTCCCGCCACCAGAAGCGGGGGGAGGGCGATGCCGTCGAGCAAGGTCTTGCCCGAGAGCGTGGCTTCCGCGCCCTCGATGCCGAGGATGCGGATGCGGCGGGTGCCGAGATCGGCCAGCAGCTTGCCCACCACGTCCGGGTCAGACCCGAGCGCCGCGATGTCGAGGATGAGGGGGCGGCCGTCGAACAGGGTCGGCGACCGCTTCAGCGAGGCGTCCAGATCGGCGAACCAATCGGGAAGCGGAGCTTCCGGAGCCAGGACGAGTGCCTTGAAGGCACGGCCTCGTAGCGTCACGGATCGGCGGGATGGAGGGGCGTGTGTCACGGGCTCTCGCGATTCCTTACCGAACCATTGACGGTCCTTATGGTTACCGCTTGGTTAACGAGCCGGCTTTCTGTGATCCTGTGACCCTATAATCCTGCGATCCCGGGTTCCTGTGTCGGCGCTACTCCAGCGCGGCGACCTTGATCGCATCGCCTTCCAGGCGGATCTGCGCCGGTTGGCCCCGGCGGTCCGGCCCGAGATCGTCGGCCGTCCGGTAGAGACCGTCGATGGCGAGCAGTTCCGGCTCGAACTTGCGGCAGGTGATGCGGGCATCGGGATTGCCGGATGCGCCCGCGATGGCCCGCCCCCGCAGCGCTCCATAGATATGGATCGAGCCGCCGGCGATCACTTCCGCCCCGGAGGCCACCGATCCCATGATGGTGATGTCGCCTTCGAGATGCAGGATCGTCTGGCCCGACCGGACCGGCTGGTCGAGGATCAGCGAGCGGGCGGCGCGCGGCGGCTCCGCGTGCGTCGGCGCGGGCGCGTCCGGCGTGGCGACCTCGTCCACCGGCCGTCCGCCGGCCGGGGCGGGGGGCAGCCCCTCGCCGAGGCTGCCGGATTTGGCTCCCTCGATCCCCATCACGGTGACGTCGCGGGCCTTGAGCTCGGAGACCAGGGCGGTGAGGTCCGCCCGGTCGAGGCCGAGGCCGGACACGTCGAGGATCACCGGGCGCCCCACGAAGAAGGCGGGGGAGCGCCGGGCCAGCGCGTCGAGGTCTTCGAGCCAGTCATGCACCGGTGCCGAGGGGGCCAGCACCAGGGCCATGAAGGAGCGGCCACGGAAACGGATTGGGGGACGGGAATTCGGCTGGGTCACGCGGGGGCGTTTCTGTTGTTCCGGAATCGAAAAGGGACTTCTTGAGCCGACCATATCGGCAGATCGCCCGGAACGCTCCCCTCCCGGCATCGTCGCCCACGCCTGTTTCTCTCATGCCTCCGGCCAGCCGCCGTTTCCCCTTGCCATGCGCCCGGATCGAACATAAAGATATCTTTATGTCTCAAGAGAGCGCCAAGGCGACACTCGTCCTTCCTTTCTCCGATGCCCTCGGTGTGCTGCGCGCCACCGCGGAAGAGACGCGCCTGCGCATCCTCGCTTTGCTGATGCAGGGGGAATTGTCGGTCTCCGATCTCACCGACATTCTCGGCCAGTCACAGCCCCGCATCTCGCGCCATCTCAAGCTTCTGGTCGAGGCGGGTCTGGTGGAGCGGCATCGCGAGGGAGCCTGGGCGTTCTTCCGGCTGATCGAGGCGAGGACCGGGCTGGTGGAGCCCCTGGTCGGCGGTCTCGACCGGTCGAGCCCGCCTCTGTCCGAGGATCGGGCCCGGTTGGAGGGTGTGCGGGCCCAGCGCGCGGATGCCGCGCAGAGCTTCTTCGCCCGCCTCGCCCCGAAATGGGACCAGCTCCGCTCGCTCCACGTGCCGGAGGCGATGGTGGAGGCGGCGGT
The DNA here is from genome assembly GCF_001422815.1 of Methylobacterium sp. Leaf91. GTDB lineage: Bacteria > Pseudomonadota > Alphaproteobacteria > Rhizobiales > Beijerinckiaceae > Methylobacterium. The sequence goes on from NZ_LMMP01000045.1 coordinate 140,997, forward strand.
GATCGACGCCCTTGGATCGCGGCCGGTGCGGAGCCTGATCGATCTCGGCACCGGCACGGGGCGGATGCTCGGACTTCTCGCGCCGAGGGCCTCCCGCGCCACGGGGCTCGATTCGAGCCACGCCATGCTCTCCGTCGCCCGCGCCAATCTGGAGCGGGCCGGCCTGTCCGGCGTGGACCTGCGCCAGGGCGACATCCATGCGCCACCCTTCGGCCGGGGCAGCTTCGACCTCGTGGTGGTGCATCAGGTGCTGCATTATCTCGACGACCCCGCCCGTGCGCTCCGTGAGGCGGCACGGCTCGTGGCGCCCGGAGGCCGGCTGCTGGTGGTGGATTTCGCGCCGCACGATCTCGAATTCTTGCGCGAGGAGCAGGCCCATCGCCGCCTCGGCTTCGCCGCCGAGCAGGTGACGAGCTGGCTCGCCGATGCCGGGCTCGGCATGGTGGCGACACGCCATCTCGCCCCGGCCGACGAGAGCGGGCACCAGCTCACCGTGACCCTCTGGCTCGCCGCCTCGGCGGCCGAGCCGACCCTCGCTTCCGAGGCGGAGCGCGCGGTGGCCTGACCGGCCGCCACGGATTCCCGCCTCGACGACACACGTCTGAACCGAAAGATCTTGAGGACGACCCAATGCCCACCGCTTCCCATCACCGCGCCAGCCGCGACGGCTACCGTCCGATCCAGGTCTCCATCGAGTTCTTCCCGCCGAAGACTGACGAGATGGAGAAGGTCCTGTGGTCGTCGATCGAGCGGCTCGCCCCGCTCCAGCCGAAATTCGTCTCGGTGACCTATGGGGCCGGCGGCTCCACCCGCGAGCGCACCCACAACACCGTGGCGCGGATGATCAAGGAGACGAGCCTCAAGCCCGCCGCCCATCTCACCTGCGTGGACGCCACCCGGGAGGAGATCGACGAGGTCGTGCAATCCTATTGGGATGCCGGGGTACGCCACATCGTGGCCCTGCGCGGCGACCCGCAGGACGGCGTCGGCACCGCCTATCGGCCGCATCCCGGCGGCTACGCCAGGACCAGCGATCTGGTGGCCGGCATCAAGCGGATCGGCGACTTCAAGGTCTCGGTCTCGGCCTATCCGGAGAAGCATCCCGAGGCCGCCACGCTCGATGCCGATATCGATGCGCTGAAGGCCAAGGTCGATGCGGGTGCCGACCAGGCGATCACGCAGTTCTTCTTCGAGAACGACGTCTATCTTCGCTACGTGGAGAAGGTGCGGGCGGCGGGGATCGAGATCCCGATCATCCCCGGCATCCTGCCGGTGCAGAACTTCAAGCAATCCGCCAATTTCGCCCGCCGCACCGGCGCCTCGGTGCCGTACTGGCTGGCCGCCAGGTTCGAGGGGCTGGACAACGATGTCGATACCCGCCGGCTGATCGCGGCGGCGGTGGCGGCCGAGCAGGTGCTCGATCTGGTGGACGAGGGGGTCAACGACTTCCATTTCTACTCGATGAACCGCTCCGACCTCGTCTATGCCATCTGCCATCTCCTCGGCCTGCGCGCGCAGGCGCCGAAGGTCGCGGCGGCGAAGGCGGCCTGAACGACCCTTGGACGGGGGCCACTCCTCCCCCTTGTGGGGAGGAGCTGGAGGTGGGGGTGGTGTCGGATACGGCGCGACATCTTCGCGGCCACCCCCACCCCTGACCCCTCCCCACAAGGGGGAGGGGGATCATCTGCGACGGAACTTGAGAGACCCCATGACAGACCTCCGCCCCGTTGACGGAAAAGAGATCGAAACCGCCCTGCGCCAGCGGGCAGCGGAAAAAATCCTCGTCCTCGACGGGGCGATGGGCACCGTGATCCAGCGCCTCGGCTACGGCGAGGCGGATTTTCGCGGGGGGCGCTTCCTCGATCACGCGCACGACCAGAAGGGCAACAACGACCTTCTGATCCTGACGCAGCCCGACGCGATCCGGCAGATCCACCTCGACTATTTCCTGGCCGGGGCCGACGTTTGCGAAACCAACACCTTCTCGGGCACCACCATCGCCCAGGCCGATTACGGCATGGAATCGATCGTCCACGAGTTGAATGCGCAAGGCGCGCGCCTCGCCCGCGAGGCCGCCACACTGGCCGAGAAGCAGGATGGCCGCCGCCGCTTCGTGGCCGGCGCCATCGGCCCGACGAACCGCACCCTGTCGATCTCGCCGGACGTGAACAATCCCGGTTACCGGGCCGTGACCTTCGATGGGGTCAAGACCGCCTACATGGAGCAGGTGCGCGGCCTGATGGATGGCGGCGCCGAACTGATCCTGATCGAGACCATCTTCGACACGCTCAACGCCAAGGCGGCGGTCGCTGCCGCCTGGGCGGTGTTCGAGGAGCGCGGCATGGTCCTGCCGATCATGATCTCAGGCACGATCACAGATCTTTCCGGCCGCACCCTTTCGGGCCAGACCCCGGAGGCGTTCTGGAACGCGCTGCGGCATGCCAGCCCCCTCACCATCGGGCTGAATTGCGCGCTCGGCGCCAAGGAGATGCGCGGCCACATCTCGGAACTGTCGCGCATCGCCGACACCCTGGTCTGCGCCTATCCGAATGCGGGTCTTCCCAACGAATTCGGCCTCTATGATGAGAGCCCCGAAGCCATGGGCAGGCTGGTGGGTGAGTTCGCCACCGCCGGCCTCGTCAACATGGTCGGCGGCTGCTGCGGCACCACCCCGGATCATATCCGCGCCATCGCGCAGGCGGTGGAGGGCGTGAAGCCCCGCGCGATCCCGGAGGTGCCCCGCCTGATGCGCCTGTCGGGCCTCGAGCCCTTCACGCTGACGAAGGAGATCCCCTTCGTGAATGTTGGCGAGCGCACCAACGTCACCGGCTCGGCCAAATTCCGCAAGCTCATCACCGCCGGCGACTACGCGGCCGCCCTCGACGTGGCGCGCGATCAGGTGGCGGCGGGCGCCAGCATCATCGACATCAACATGGACGAGGGCCTGCTCGATTCCGAGAAGGCGATGGTCGAGTTCCTCAATCTCGTCGCCGCCGAGCCCGACATCGCCCGCGTGCCGGTGATGATCGATTCCTCGAAATTCCACGTCATCGAGGCTGGGCTCAAATGCGTCCAGGGCAAGGCGATCGTGAACTCGATCTCCATGAAGGAGGGCGTCGAGAAGTTCATCAGTGACGCCAAGGTGTGCCGCTCCTACGGCGCCGCCGTGGTGGTCATGGCCTTCGACGAGCAGGGCCAGGCCGATTCTTATGAGCGCAAGGTCGAGATCTGCACCAAGGCCTACAAGGTCCTGACCGAAGAGGTCGGTTTCCCGCCGGAAGACATCATCTTCGATCCGAACGTGTTTGCCGTCGCCACCGGCATCGAGGAGCATAACGGCTACGGTGTCGCCTTCATCGAGGCGACCAAGACCATCCGCGAGACTCTGCCCCACGCCCATATCTCGGGCGGCATCTCGAATCTCAGCTTCGCCTTCCGAGGCAACGAGCCCGTGCGCGAGGCGATGCATGCGGTGTTCCTGTACCATGCGATCCAGGTCGGCATGGATATGGGCATCGTGAATGCCGGCCAGCTGGCGATCTACGCCGAGCTTCCGGCCGAGCTGCGCGAGCTGTGCGAGGACGTCGTCCTCAACCGCCGCGACGATTCCACCGACCGGCTGCTCGATGCGGCCGCGCGCTTCAAGTCCGGCGGCGGCGTCCAGGCCAAGGCGGCCGATCTGTCCTGGCGCGAGGCTCCGGTGGCGAAGCGCATCGAGCATGCCCTGGTCAACGGGATCACCGAGTACATCCTCGTCGACACCGAAGAGGCGCGCCTCGGCGTCGAACGTCCGCTCCACGTCATCGAAGGCCCGCTGATGGCCGGCATGAACGTGGTCGGCGACCTGTTCGGCTCGGGCAAGATGTTCCTGCCGCAGGTGGTGAAGTCCGCCCGCGTGATGAAGCAGGCGGTGGCCTATCTCGAACCCTTCATGGAGGCCGAGAAGCTCGCCAATGGCGGCGACGGCAAGCGCCAGGCCGCCGGCAAGATCCTGATGGCGACGGTGAAGGGCGATGTCCACGACATCGGCAAGAACATCGTCGGCGTCGTGCTGGCCTGCAACAATTACGAGATCATCGATCTGGGCGTGATGGTGCCGGCGGCCAAGATCCTCGACGTGGCCAAGCGTGAGAATGTCGACATCGTCGGCCTGTCCGGCCTCATCACGCCCTCGCTGGACGAGATGGTTCACGTGGCGGCCGAAATGGAGCGCGAAGGTTTTTCGGTTCCCCTGCTCATCGGTGGGGCCACGACCAGCCGCGTCCACACGGCGGTGAAGATCCACCCCTCATACAATCGGGGTCAGACCGTCTACGTGACGGATGCGAGCCGTGCGGTCGGCGTGGTCTCCAGCCTGCTCTCGAAGGAGACGCGGGACACCACCATCGCCAACATCCAGGCCGAGTACCGCAAGGTCTCGGACGCGCATGCCCGCTCGGAGCTCGACAAGCAGCGCCTGCCGCTCGCCAAAGCCCGCGCCAACCCGTTCAAGATCGACTGGTCGGGTTACCGTCCAACGAAGCCGAGCTTCACCGGCGTGCGGGTCTATTCCTCCTACGAGGTCGCCGACCTCGTGCCGTATATCGACTGGACGCCGTTCCTGCAGACCTACGAGTTCAAGGGCCGCTACCCGGCGATCTTCGAGGACCCGAACCAGGGTCCCGCCGCCAAGGCCCTGTTCGACGACGCTCAGGAGATGCTGAAACAGATCGTCGACGAGCGCTGGTTCAACCCGAAGGCGATCATCGGCTTCTGGCCCGCCAACAGCGTCGGCGACGACATCACCCTGTTCACCGGCGAGAGCCGGTCGGAGAAGCTTGCGACCTTCCACGGCCTGCGCCAGCAATTGTCGAAGCGCGACGGGCGCGCCAATACCTGCCTGTCCGATTTCGTAGCGCCGAAGGAGACGGGCATCGGCGATTACGTCGGCGGCTTCGTGGTCACGGCCGGCCTGGAAGAGGTGCGGATCGCCGAGCGCTTCGAGCGCGCCAACGACGATTACCGCTCGATCCTGGTTAAGGCGCTCGCCGACCGCATCGCCGAGGCGCTGGCCGAGCGCATGCACGAGCGGGTGCGCAAGGAGTTCTGGGGCTATGCCGCCGACGAGACCTTCGCCCCCGAAGACCTCGTGCGCGAGGACTATGCCGGCATCCGCCCGGCACCCGGCTATCCTTCCCAGCCCGACCACACCGAGAAGGTCACCCTGTTCGACCTGCTCAAGGCCGAGTCGCGCATCGGCGTGAAGCTCACCGAGAGCTATGCCATGTGGCCCGGCTCGTCGGTCTCCGGCCTCTACATCGCCCACCCGGAAGCGCATTACTTCGGCGTCGCCAAGGTGGAGCGCGATCAGGTGGAGGATTACGCGTTGCGCAAGGGCATGGACCTGCGCGAGGTGGAGCGCTGGCTCGGCCCCATCCTCAACTACGACCCGGCCCGCTACCTCGCGGCGGCCGCCGAATGACGCCGGATCTCGGTGAGCCTGACCGATGCGGCAGGCTCACCGAGGCGTGGCATAAGCCGCGCGATCTGGTGGAATGGCGCTCTGTGTGTCCGGCGGAGGCTTGACCGTGGTCTCCGTCGCGCTTCAATGCGATCCCTTGATCGATGGCTTGAGCGGAGCGCGACCACGTTGAACCGGACCACCGGAATTCTGGCCGTCGCGGTCACGCTCGCTTTGGGAGTCTCCGGCTGCACCGGTTTCTCCTATCTGTCGAAGAACTACGCCGCTGTGGGCGTCCAGATCGTGACGATCGGCTGCAAGGACCCGTATTCCGTCTACGACCAGCGCCGTGTGAACAAGATGCTCGTCGTCTCCGATGGATTGCGGGAGATCACGGGGTGCGGCATCGACGAGCGCTATGACGGGCAGGGCGGCCCGGCGGAGACCCGCGCCAAGCGCTTGCGCGAGGCGGCCCGCACCTTCCTCGACGAGACCGCCCGAGAGAATTGCAAGATCACCGGGGAAGCGGTCTTCTCCGACCTGCAGACCGAGTTCTCCTATATCTGCAAGCCGACGCCGGAAGAGCGCGGCCTGAAGGTGCCGAGACTTCCCGGTCGCTGAGGGAAGCGCTGGTCCGGCGCCCTAATCGCCGTTCGTGGAGGACGGGCGCGGGAACGTCCGTTCCGCCGCATCCCCCGATGCCGCGAGCAGGGCACGGGCGAGGTCGCGGGCCTCGCGCCGGTCGAGGGCCAGAATGGCCGTGAAGGGTGCCCCGGATAGGTCCGCGAGGCCGAGTTCGAGCCGCACACCGTCCGGCAATGCGGCGACGGCGAGACTCCAGTCCCGTTCCTGCTGCCTGTTCATGCGCCTGTCTCCCGTTCGGTTCGCCACGGCATCGGACGGGCGATGGGACGCGACCGAGCGAAGAACTCCGATGCCGCGATGCCTGGAACCGCGCATGGAATGACCGATTGCGGCCCGCAGGGCCAGAGCGGAAGCGCCGCCCGCGAAACTCTCTCGGCCGAGGAATATTGACGGGCGACGGCGGAACGGTGTTTCTCCGCCCGCGAAACGGCCGGATCGCCGGCCCGGCAGCCAATGCCCAGGAACAAGGAAACGCCGACATGTCCGAGATCTGGTTCCGCACCGGAGAGGCCACCGTCCTCGCCGCCGATGGCCAGTACACCGACGCGATGCCGGAGGTGCTGATCGGCTCCACCCGTGGCCCGGTGGGCCAGGCCTTCGCCGGCATGATGGGGCAGGTCCAGGGGCATACCCGCATGTTCGTGGTGCGCGACCTGAACCAGCTCGTGCGCCCCTCGACGATGATGACCACCAAGGCGACGATCCACACCGTGGAATACGTCAACCTCCTGGGCGGCGTGGTTCAGGCCGCCACGGGCGATGCCATCGTCGATTGCGTGATCGAGGGCATCCTGCCGAAGGACGGGCTCGACGACCTATGCATGATCATCATGATCTGGCTCGACCCGCGCTGCGCCGAGGACGCCAATCTCGACCAGAAGGACCTCTACCGCACCAATTACGAGGCGACGAAGCTCGCCATCGCCCGCGCCATCAAGGGCGAGCCGACCATCGACGAGCTCATCGCCAACCGCAAGACGGTGAAGCACTACGCGCTCGAGGACATCGTCGAGTACTGAGAGACTGGGGGTGGGGGGATGCACTGGCGTCCTTCCACCCGCCGCTGGATCCCGTCTCCGTCAGCCCGGCGGGATGCGGCCCACCGAGCACAGGGTGCGGATCGAGCCCGATGGATCGGTGTAGCAGCTCGCCGACCACCCGTTCTGCTGGATGAACGACTTGCGCCGCTCGCGGAGCGACGTCTCGTAGGCCTTGCCGATGGCGCTTTGAACCGCACCGGCGTTCTCACGGGTCGCCGCCGCACCGGCAATCGCCAGATCCTGGAAATAGACCGCCGAGGGTGTCGGATCGCCGGAGGCCGCCTGGACGATGGGCTCGGACCTGCAGGTCAGGTCGATCTTCGTGCCGTTCGGGATCTTGAGATCGATGCTCGGCCCTTGCCGCCTGCCGACCTTCGCGCCGATCTCGGAAGCGATTCTCGCCGCCAGTCCGTCGCACTCATCCGCATGGGCCGGGACCGCCACGGACAGGGTGATGGCCGCTGTAAGATAAACCGGCCGCATCACGCTGGAACGGCCGTCGGATTCCGCTTCTGCAGCCCGCCCGATCCGGCTCCGCCGCGCGGTTGCGCGCCCGACGCCTCGCGCAGGGAATCCACGGTTTCGTCGGAACCGGGGGCAACGAGATCACGCCGCCGTTCCGCCGTCGGCATCGGCATGCAGACCAGGATGATCGTGCCGAGACCCTCCTCGGACCGGATGCGCAGCGAGCCTCCATGAAGCTCTGCCATGGAGCGGGCGATGGCGAGCCCCAGGCCGGAGCCCTTATGGGTCCGGGTGAGGTTCGTCTCCACCTGCTGAAACGGTGAGCCGAGACGGCGAAGAGCGGCTTTCGGGATGCCGATCCCGTTATCTTCGATGAAGATGTGGACCCGGTCGCCGGCCGGCCGCGCCTTGACGATGATGCGCCCGTCTCCGCCCGGCGTGAACTTCACCGCGTTCTGGATGAGGTTCAGGAGGATTTGATGCAGCGCGCGGCCATCCGCCAGCAGGGTCAGGTCGTCTGAGACGTCGACGTCGATGCTGAGTGATTTCGCCCGGGCCGACTCGGCCACCAGCTTCAATGCGCCCTGGACGGCGGTGTCGAGGGGGACTTCCCGAAGCGCGAGGCGGACGCTGTGCGATTCGATGCGCGACATGTTGAGGATGTCGTCGATGACCGAGAGCAGGTAGTCGCCGCTGGAGCGGATATCCCGGCAATATTCCGTGTAGCGGGGCGATCCCAGCGTTCCGTAGACTCCGCTTTCCATCAACTCCGCGAAGCCCATGATGGCGTTGAGCGGCGTGCGCAGCTCATGGCTCATGGTGGCGAGGAACTCGGATTTCGCCTGGTTGGCGGTTTCGGCTTGGGCCTTCTGGTCGAGGTAGCGTTCGGCGAGGTCCGCGAGCTGCTGGGTCTGCAGTTCGAGGGTCCGGCGCGAGCGCTTGAGGTCCTTGACCGTCTCGATCAGTTCGCGCTCGGAGGCGACGAGCTGCTCCTGCTGGCGCTTGAGGTTGGTGATGTCGGTGCCGACCGAGACGTAGCCGCCGTCCTTGGTCCGCCGCTCGCTGATCTGGAGCCAGCGGCCGTCGGTGAGCTCCGCCTCGAAGGTGCGGGCGGTCGCCGACGAAACCTCGATCTCCCGGAGTTCGCGGCGTACCGGCGGCAGGACGCCCCGGCCCATGATCTCATGGTAGCGCTTGCCCGGAGTCGCATCGTCGGGACTCAGAGCGTGGAGGTGGCGGAATTTCGAATTGCACAGGACGAGGCGGTTGCTCGTGTCCCACAGGACGAAGGCTTCCGAGATCGCCTCCACCGCGTCGCGGAGGCGCATGTCGGCGGTGGCGTTGGACTCGGCGAGCTGACGCTGTTCGGTGACGTCGAGTGCGATGCCGACCAGGTGCCGGCCGCCATCGAGCTGATCGGGGACGACCTCGGCGCGGGTGCGCAGCCAGATCCAGCCGCCATTGGCGCTGCGCATGCGGAATTCGTGATCGACGGTGGATTGGCTCGCAGCCAACTGGCGGGCCAGGGCGTAGAGGTCCCCGTCATCGGGGTGGACCAGGGCGTTGACGTCGCCGAAGGACAGGAACTCGCGCTCCCGGCGATAACCGAGCAGGGCGTACATCGAATCCGACCAGTAGATCCGGCCGCGCGGAATATCCCAGTCCCACAATCCGCACCGACCGCGACCGAGCGCCGTGTCGAGCCGCTGCTTGATCTGCTCGCACAGCCTGTCGACCGCATAGGCCCGCTGGGTCTGTAGCGCGTAGGCGATGCCGATCCCGACGATCACGAGGGCGGCAGCCGCGTAGAGGACCGCCTGATGCCGCATCCGCGTGGCCCAGGCATCGAGAATGGGGGCGATCGGCTGGATCACCGCAACCTGGCCGCGACCTTTGGGAAGCGTCCGGAGGGCCGCGAAGGCCTGTTCGCCATTGGCGAGGGTCAGCGCCATCACGCCAGCGCGTTCGCCCAGCGTGCTCAGGGCCTGCATCTCTCCGAGGCGGTCCGCGATGGTCCCGCTCAGGTCCGTCAGGGCCGGGTGGGCGCCAAGAAGCGTTTCGGAGGACGAGGCCACCAGGATCTGGCGGCCCGACGGCATCAGCGAGGCGGGGAGCAGAGTCTCCAGACGCGACCGGATCGCGGGCGGCGTCGCTTCCGCGTCCGACATGGCGGCCGTGACGAGCCGCGTGAAGGTCTCCATGTCCGTGACCGCATCGCGCAGGATCTCACTGCGCTCGCCGCGCAATTGAAGCGCTGCGCCGGCCGCCAGACAGACGAGAAAGGTGGCGAGGAAGGCGGGCACCGCATAGCGGAGCCAGATCTCGGCACGGACGAACCGGGTATGAGCCGCAGTCTGAGGGCGGTGAATACCGAGAATCGTATCCGCACGTGCGGAGAGGGAAGCGGAATCCGCCTCCAGCATGACAAGCCCCCGCAGCTGCTGGTGAGTCGTTCGGGGCATGTCGGTGAGTCACGCTCCGAATCGTATTCAATTCAGCATTTCCACAGCCAACTTGTCCACGAAATTCTTGGCCGTCCGCTTGACTCCTGGCGCAGTGTGGCAATCAGATTCAGAGAATCAATGGATCGAATTTAACCTTATTTTGGAGTGTGTTAACCATCACCGAGGGTCCGGGCCAGAATATCAGCCACATCACGGGAAAGCCCTGTCCTGGAGGCAATTTCTCCAAGCGTGGCCTTGGCTTGGCTACGCCGCACCGGCTCCCACATTCGCCACGAACCGAACGCGGTCAAAAGCCGCGCTGCGAGCTGGGGATTCGTCCGATCAGTCGTCTGAACCGCGTCCGCGAGCAGTCCGAAGCCCGCTCCATCGGGTCGGGCGAACTGCGTCGGGTTCGCCATGGCAAAGCTCCCGATCAGTGAGCGTACGCGATTTGGATTGGTGATCGCGAAAGCCGGATGCTGCTGCAGCCTCTCGATTCGTTCGATCGTGCCGTCTTCCGGGATCATCGCCTGGATGGCGAACCACTTGTCGAGAACCAGTGGTTCGTCGGCATAGCGGAGGTCGAAGGCGTTGAGCGCGGTTTCTCTGGCCGTTCCCGGGATCGAGGCCAGGACCGAGAGTGCCGCCAGCCGGTCGGTCATGTTGGTGGTGTCAGCGAGTTCGGCAGTGGCGAGCTCGACGCCTCGCTCCCCGTTCGAAGCGGCGATCAGGTCCAGGGCGGCGTTGCGCAGGGCCCGGCGACCCGCCGAGACCGCACCGGGGTCGAATGGCGCGTCCGCTCCGTCCGCCATGGCGGCGCGAAGGGTCTCCAGGCGCGGACCGAGTCCTCGTCCGATCTGGCGCCGCAGGATCTTTCGGGCCCGATGGATCGCATCGGGATCGACATCGGAGCCCAGATCGCCGGCGACGTCGCCTTCGCTCGGGATGCCGAGGACGAGGGCTGCGAAGGCAGGATCGCTTGAGGCCTCGTCGTCCAGGAAGGTAGCGAGCGCCTCGATGAAGGCTTGCGCGGCGGGGTCCGCCTCCTCCGTGAGCGATGCGTTGGCTCTCGTGCGTTCGACGATCAGGCGCAGGGCGATGTTCTGCGCAGCCTGCCACCGATTGAAGGCGTCGGTGTCATGGGCGAGGAGCGTCAGGCGGTCGGCATCGCTCGATGCCATGTCGGTGCGAACCGGGGCGGAGAAGCCTCGGAACAAGGACGGGACCGGCCTCTCGGCGACGTCTGTGAAGACGATCTCGTCCGACGTTCGGTCAAGGACGAAGACGCCCTCGCTGACGCGTTCGCAGGAAGCAGCGATCGGGCCGCGCTCGCCTACGAGGCCGAGGGCGATGGGGATGACGAGGGGCGGGATGCCTTCGGCGCCTGCCAGGCGCTGGCTAAAGCGCAGACGATAGGTCCGTGCGGCAGCATCGTAATCTCCTTCGACGCTGACCGTTGGTGTTCCCGGACGCTCGTACCATCTCGCGAAAGCCGACAGGTCGTGCCCGGTCTCAGCGGCGAAGGCAGCGAGGAAATCCTCCACCGTGGCGGCTCGTCCGTCGTTCTCGACGAAATAGCGGTCCATCCCCGCGCGAAAGACATGGGGGCCGATCAGCGTGCGCAGCATCCGCACGATCTCGGCACCCTTTTCGTAGACCGTTGCCGTGTAGAAATTGTTGATCTCGGCATAGGCCCGGGGCCGGACCGGATGGGCCAGCGGCCCGGCATCCTCCGGGAACTGGCGGGCGCGCAGCGTCCTGACCTCGCCGATGCGATGGACCGCGCGCGAGCGCATGTCGGACGAGAATTCCTGGTCGCGGAAGACCGTGAGGCCCTCCTTCAGGCAGAGTTGGAACCAGTCGCGGCAGGTGACGCGGTTGCCCGACCAATTGTGGAAATACTCGTGGGCGATGATCCGCTCGATCGCCGCGTAATCGGCATCGGTGGCGGTGTCGGGCGAGGCGAGGACGTATTTGTCGTTGAAAATGTTGAGGCCCTTGTTCTCCATGGCGCCCATGTTGAAATCGGACACCGCCACGACGTTGAAGACGTCGAGATCGTAGGCGCGGCCGAACGCCTCCTCGTCCCAGGTCATCGAGCGGGCGATGGCGTCGAGGGCATAGGCGGCCCGGTCCGATTTGCCCGGCTCCACGTAGACGGCGAGGGAAACGGGGCGGCCGTCCATCGTGGTGAACGGGCGGGACACCCGGTCGAGGCGGCCGCCGACGAGGGCGAAGAGATAAGCGGGCTTCGGGTGCGGATCGTGCCAGATCGCATAATGGCGACCCTGGCCGGCAGGCCCGGCTTCCGTCAGGTTGCCGTTGCCGAGAAGGACGGGCGCTTCGTCGGCATCGGCCTCGATCCGCGTCGTATAGACCGACATCACGTCGGGCCGGTCGAGGAAGTAGGTGATCCGGCGGAAGCCGTCGGCCTCGCACTGGGTGCAGTAGACGCCGCTCGACCGGTAGAGGCCCATGAGCTTGGTGTTGGCGGTCGGGTCGATCCGCGTCTCGATCGCCAGCGTGAAGGGCTTTTGCGGCGGCTCATGCACCGTCAGCGCCGAGGCGGTGGCGGAATAGGCCGCCGGATCGAGGATTTCGCCGTCGAGCGACAGTCGCGTCAGCGTGAGATCATCACCGTCCAGCACCAGGGGCGTGTTCGGGCGTCCGTCCGGGTTCGGGCGCAGGGCCAGGGTCGCGACGATCCGCGTCTCACGGGGATGGAGCCGAACGTCGAGTGCCACCGTGTCGATGAGGTGGTCGCTCGGCCGGTAATCATCGAGACGGATCAGGGTCGGGCTTTCGGTGCGCATGCGGTTGGTCCTGATCGGGAGCGAGGACTAAGAACGGCTCCGCGTCGTCGGCCCGCTCGGCTTCCACCCTCAAGGTATGAGAGGGGGCGGGAGCGTCGGGGGCATCGCGGCGTTGACGCCCGGCATAGTCGGGCCACATAGGCGGCATCAACCGGAGACGACCCAGCCCATGGAATACCTGCACACGATGGTCCGCGTGGCGGATCTCGACAAGGCGCTCGCCTTTTACGTGGACACGTTCGGCCTGCGCGAAACCCGCCGCGTGGAGAACGAGAAGGGTCGATTCACCCTCGTCTTCCTCGCCGCCCCCGGGGATTACGACACGGCCCTGGAGACGAAGGCGCCCCAGGTGGAGCTCACCTACAACTGGGATCCGGAGACCTATTCCGGCGGGCGCAATTTCGGTCACCTCGCCTATCAGGTGGACGACATCTACGCCTTCTGCGCGCGCCTGCAGGACAAGGGCGTGATCATCAACCGGCCGCCGCGCGACGGCTACATGGCCTTCGTGAAGTCGCCGGACGGGATCTCCATCGAGATCCTGCAGAAGGGCGAGGCCAAGGCGCCGCAGGAGCCGTGGGCCTCCATGGAGAATACCGGCTCCTGGTAGGACGGCGAGATCGCGGGGCGCGTCATCGCGCGCCCCGCGATCTCGGTTCTAGATCTATGCGCCGCCCGCTTCGCTGGCCGGCGTGATGCCGAGTTCGGCGAGCTTGGCCGAGACGGCTTCGATCGGCCGCTTGAGCTTCAGGCTGATGATGGAGACCGGTACGCGCTCGCGCGCCAGCGTCCGGAGTTCGGATACGTTTTCGAGCGTCCAGGCCGAATCGCTCGCTGCCATGGTCACCTCCTCACGTTGGCGGGCCGCCGCGACGGGCGTGGCCCTATTCGATGAGCTAGGGCCACGTGGATCGTCGAGCAAGCCGCCGAACAAAATCCCGCCATGGCACCCGGATGGGCATCCGGCTCCTTGACCTCGGGCGCGATGGCGGCGCACATCCGCGCCGGATCAGTCGGCCGGGCGGCCGCTCCGGTGCGAACCGGGGAGGAAAGTCCGGGCTCCATGGAGAGACGGTGCCGGATAACGTCCGGCGGGGGCGACCCCAGGGACAGTGCCACAGAGAGCAGACCGCCCTGCTTCATGCAGGGTAAGGGTGAAAGGGTGCGGTAAGAGCGCACCGCGGACGCGGCAACGCGGACGGCACGGCAAACCCCACCGGGAGCAAAACCGAATAGGGGCGACACGCCTTCTCCCGAAAGGGATGGGGCAGGCCCTCTCTCCAGGCTCGTCGCCCGGGTTGGTTGCTCGAGGCGTTCGGTAACGAACGTCCCAGAGGAATGGCCGCCACGTCCGGAAGTTCGCTTCCGGGCCCTACAGAACCCGGCTTAAAGGCCGGCTGATCCTCTTTCCCCCGGCATCGGCCAGCGCTTGGCGAGCTCTCTCACACCCAACGAATACGCTGCATAAAACCGACGAAACTTACCGTCGGTTAACCTTGCTGAGGTCTGATCGGACTCGGCGGCTCACATGCGGGTCCGCGCGTTGACGGTGCTCAGAGGCTCATGTTACCCGGAATCACTTCGTCAGCGGCGATTTTGGGAACGGCGGACGCGCTGCGCGCTCGCCGGGGGCGAAGTGCGGGCCGCGTCCGCGACGTCTCCTCTTTCTTTGCCGTTCCGTCTCCTCCGGCCGCCTCGAAGCGGTCGATGCCCGCCGCAGGGACGCATGCGTCACATCCCATCTTCCGCCGCCGCCAGGCGTCCCCGACTCGTTCCAGCCCGGTGCGGGTCTCTGCGATCGGTTCCGTTCCGAGCCGCCGGTCGGGTTTCGGCATGACGCTCACTCATGCCGCCGCCGCCGGCGCGGTTACCGCTGCGCCGCACATTCCGGTGCTAATCGCCGAAGTGGTGGCATCGCTCGCACTTCCGGGCACATCCCTTGTTGTCGACGGAACCTTCGGTGCAGGCGGCTACACCCGCGCGATGCTGCATGCCGATCCAGGGATCCGCGTGCTCGCGATCGACCGCGATCCCACTGCCATCGCAAGTGGCGCCGGCCTCGTGGCAGCTTCCGAAGGGCGTTTGACCCTCGTGCCCGGCCGGTTCGGCACGCTTGATACGCTTGTCAGGGAACAAGGCATCGAATCTGCCGACGCCGTCGTCCTCGATATCGGCGTCTCCTCGATGCAGATCGACCAAGCCGACCGCGGCTTCTCGTTCCGCAACGATGGGCCCTTGGACATGCGCATGGAGCGCGCCGGCCAGAGCGCCGCCGACCTCGTCAATGGCGCCGAGGAGGCGACGCTGGCCGACATCATCTACCATTACGGCGAGGAGCGCCGCTCGCGGGCGGTGGCCCGCGCCATCATCGAGGCCAGGCGGAAAGGCCCGATCGAGACCACGGCGGCGCTCGCCGAGATCGTGTCGAGCGTGGTCTGGGCGGATCCCGCCAGCGGAATCCATCCGGCCACCCGGACGTTCCAGGGGCTGCGCATCGCGGTGAATGACGAATTGGGCGAACTCGTCCAGGCGCTCCATGCCGCCGAGCGAATCCTCCGGCCGGGCGGACGCCTCGCCGTGGTCACGTTCCATTCCCTGGAAGACCGTATCGTCAAACAGTTCTTCTCCGCGCGCAGCGGTCGAGCGGCCCAGGCCTCCCGTCATCTGCCAAGCGCCGATGCGCCGACCCCGCGCAGCTTCACCATGGTGACGAAGGGCCCGGTGACGGCCTCCGACTCCGAGGTTCATGCCAATCCCCGCTCGCGCTCGGCCAAGCTCCGGGCGGCGGAGCGGACCATGGCGCCGGCCGCGCCGCCGCTGGCGGCCATCGAAGCGCTGGCGGCTCTTCCCGCCCAGCGCGGTCACCTCGTCTCGAAGAGCGGTGGAGTGCGTCGGTGATCCGTCTCCTGAACGTCGTCGCCATTCTCGGACTGATCGGCTCGGCGATTTACGCCTACTCGATCAAGTACGACACGCTGTACCAGGCCGGTCAGGTCTCGAAGGCCAAGAGCCAGCTCCACAAAGAGCGGCAGGCCATCGCGGTGCTCCGGGCCGAGTGGCAGCTCCTGACCCGGCCAGACCGCCTTCAGGCCGCCGTCGAGCGTCATCTTGCCCTGGAGCCCATCGGCGTGAATCATCTCGGCCGTCTCTCCGACCTGCCGATGCGCCCAGACCGCGGTGACGAGATCGGTCGCCTGCTGGCCGCCACCGCAACGCCCAAGGAAAAATCTTCGGCGAAGGCTGCCGATGAGCCGAGGACGACCGGGTCGATCACCACGCGTACGACCACCACCAAGCCGACTGTGACCGCGTCGACGATCAAGACGACCACCGTCCAAACCACCAGAACGCCCAATACGGTTTCGAGGTAGTCCCGTGTCAGACGAGACCGTTCACGATCACACGCTCCACGCCGCCGACGAGGCCGGTGATGCTCTTCCGCAGGAAGGCGCTCCGCAGCCCGTGGCCGCCACGCGCCCGCCTTGGACGCCGATGGGCTTGGTGCGGGCGATGTTCCACCTTGCTATCGAGCGGTCCTATGCTCGCGTCGGCCTCGTCGGCCTTGGTTTCGCGCTGGTGTTCCTGACCATCGCCGGCCGATTGGTGGCGATGGCGGCCTTCCCTCAGGCCGATAACGGAGACAACCGCGTCGCCGCCGCGGCCACCACGGCGATCCGCCCCGACATTGTCGACCGCAACGGTGAGATCCTGGCCACCGACATCCGCACCGTGTCGGTCTTCGCCGAGCCGAAGAACATCTACGACAAGGACGAGGCGGTCGAGCTTCTGACCGCCGTCCTACCCGAGCTCAACGCCACCGATCTGCGTGCCAAGCTCTCGACGAAGAAGGGCTTCGTCTGGGTCAAGCGTGAGATCACCCCGAAGCAGCAGCTCGAAGTGCATCGCCTCGGCATTCCCGGCGTCGGATTCCTTCCCGATCACAAGCGCGTCTACCCCAACGGCACCGCGGCGGCCCATATTCTGGGTGTGACCAACCTCGACAATATCGGCATCGCCGGTATCGAGAAGTACATCGACAATACCGGCCTGAAGGACCTGAACAGCCTCGGCTTCGTCGCCAAGGCCACCGACCTCCGCCCTGTCCAGCTCTCCATCGACCTGCGGGCGCAGTTCGCCCTGCGCGACGAACTGGCCTGGGGCGTCGATCACTTCAAGGCCAAGGCCGCGGCAGGCCTGATCCTCGACGTGACCACCGGAGAGGTGATTGCACTCGCCTCCCTGCCGGATTTCGACCCGAACAACCCGGCCGAGGCCAACAATCCCGACCGGATCAACCGGATGAATGTCGGCGTCTACGAGATGGGCTCGACCTTCAAGGCGATGACCCTCGCCATGGCGCTCGATTCCGGCAAGTACAACGTCAACTCGACCTTCGATACGCGCGGCGGCGTGCTGACCTGGGGCCGGCAGAAGATCCACGAATATCACGGTACCAACCGCACCATCACCATGCCGGAGGTGTTCACGCACTCCTCCAACATCGGCTCGGCCAAGATGGCGCTCGGCATCGGCGTGCCAGGTCACAGGGCCTTCTTGAAGAAGATGGGTCTCACCGACCGGATGCGGACGGAGTTGCCCGAAAGCGCCGAGCCCATCGTTCCCTCGCGCTGGACAGAAATCAACACCATCACCATCGCGTTCGGTCACGGCCTCGCGGTCGCGCCGCTCCAGGCGGCGGCGGCGGTGGGCGCGATCACGAACGGCGGTAACCTGATCGTGCCGACCTTCCTCAAGACGACGGAAGCCGAGGCGCTGAAGAAGGCGACCCGCGTGCTCAAGCCCGAGACCAGCGAGGCGATGCGCTTCATCATGCGCCTCAACGCGGTGGAAGGATCGGCCAAGAAGGCGTCGATCCCGCTCTACTATGTCGGCGGCAAGACCGGCACGGCGGAGAAGGTCATCCACGGCCGCTACGTCAAGAACCGCCTGTTCACGACCTTCATGGCAGCCGCGCCCATGAACAACCCGAAATACCTGTTCGTCACCATCATGGACGAGCCGCAGGGCCTGCCGGAATCCGGCGGCTATGCTACCGCCGCCTGGAATTCGGGCGTCGTGACCGGCCGGGTGATCGAGCGCGTCGCCCCGATTATCGGCCTGCCGCCGCAATTCGATCCGCCGGTGAAGCCATTCCCCCTGATGGTGAAGCTCGGCGCCTATCACGCGACGATGCTCGACCCGCGATGAGCGACATGAATGTCGGTTCGCTGTTCCCGGACCTCGATGTCGGGCCGGCCTCCAGCGCGATCGTGACGGGCATCACGGCCGATAGCCGCCGGGTCGTTCCCGGTGGCGTCTTCGTGGCGGTGCCCGGCACGCGGGTGGACGGCAAGGTCTTCGCCGCCAAGGCTTTCGCAGACGGCGCCGTCGCCATCCTGGGCGAGGGCGATCGGCCCGCCGGCCTGCCGGCTGAGGCTCTCTGGATCCCCGTTCCCGACGTGCGACGGGCATTGGCTCTGGCTGCCGCGCGCTTTTCCGGGCGCCAGCCGGAGACCGTGATCGCCGTGACCGGTACCAGCGGCAAAAGCTCGGTGGCCGATTTCGTCCGCCAGATCCTGTCGCGTTTGGGGCTCGCCTCGGCGAGCCTCGGTACGGTCGGCATCGTCACCGATCGCGGCGCGCAATACGGCTCGCTGACCACGCCCGATCCGGTCTCGCTGCACGAGACCCTCGCGCGGCTCGCCGACGACGGCATCACCCATCTCGCCATGGAGGCGTCGTCCCACGGGATTGAGCAGCGCCGCCTCGATGGCGTGAGGCTCGCCGTCGCCGGTTTCACCAATCTCGGCCGTGACCACCTCGATTACCACGCCACCATCGAGGAGTATCTCCAGGCCAAGCTGCGGCTGTTCACGACCCTCCTGCCGGATGGCCGGCCCGCTGTCGTGAATGCCGATGGCCCTTATGCCGGTAGAGTAATGGAAACCGCCGATGCCGCTGGGCATGAACTCCTTACGACTGGACGCCACGGCGGCTATCTTCGCCTGACCGACGCGACCACCGAGGGATTTGCTCAGGTTCTACGGGTGCATGGGCCCGGTCCGGGAGGGCCGACCGCCTATAGCGTGCGTCTGCCCCTCGTCGGCGCCTTCCAGGTGGAGAACGCGCTCCTCGCCGCCGGCCTCGTCGGCGCCGCCATCGGCCGCGACCGCATGGCGGACATTCTCGCCACCCTCGAACACCTCACCGGCGTGCCCGGCCGCATGGAACGGATCGGCGAGGTCAACGGCGCCCTCTGCCTCGTGGATTACGCCCACAAGCCCGAAGCCCTGGAGAGCGTGCTCGATGCGCTCCGCCCCTTCGCGACAGGTCGCCTGACTTGCGTATTCGGCTGCGGCGGCGACCGCGACACCGGCAAGCGCCCGCTCATGGGCGCCATCGCGGCGCGGAAAGCCGACCTCGTCATCGTCACCGACGACAACCCACGCAGCGAAGACCCGGCCTCGATCCGCGCTGCCATTCTCGCCGCTTCTCCCGGTGCCACCGAGATCGGCGACCGGGCCGAGGCGATCCAGACCGCCGTGCGCGGGCTCCGGGCCGGCGACGTCCTAGTTGTGGCCGGCAAGGGTCATGAAACCGGCCAGATCGTGGGCACACAGGTGCTCCCGTTCTCGGATCACGCAGTTGTCCGGTCAGCGATCGCGGAGGTGGGGGCGTGAGATCGACTCAGGGTGAAACGCTGTCTTCAGCGCGTCTCTCCCTCCCCCCTTTGCGGGGGAGGGTGCCTGCGGAGCAGGCGGGAGAGGGGACGACCTCTCCGGAACCGGCGCTCCCCTCTCCCGACCCGCTTCGCGGGCCACCCTCCCCCGCAGAGGGGGGAGGGTACGCGCGCGGTCGCCCCATGCATGAGTCCGCCCGATGACGACGCCCCTCTGGACCCCCGGGGCCCTGGAAGCCGCTACCGGCGGCACCTTGCGCGGCAACCCGAAGCCGATCACCGGCGCTTCCATCGATACGCGGACGCTGCAGCCGGGCGACCTGTTCTTCGCCATTCGCGGTGAGGCGCGGGACGGTCACGACTTCGTTCGCGATGCCCTGGCGCGTGGTGCCGGGGCGGCCGTGGTCGCGGCTGACCGGGCCGAGGAATTCGCCGGGGCAGGGGGCCTTCTCGCGGTATCGGGGACGAGCGAGGACCCGATCCTCGACGCCATGCGGGCTCTGGGCCAGGCCTCGCGCGCCCGCAGCCAGGCCGGCATCGTCGCCGTCACCGGCTCGGTGGGCAAGACCGGCACGAAAGAGGCTCTGCTTCACGTCCTCTCGGCTCAGGGCGAGACCCATGCCTCCATCGCCTCCTACAACAACCATTGGGGCGTGCCCCTGACTTTGGCGCGGATGCCGGCCGAGAGCCGTTACGGCGTGTTCGAGATCGGTATGAACCATCCGGGCGAGATCGTGCCGTTGACCGCCATGGTCCGGCCCGACATCGCGCTGATCACCACGGTCGAGCCGGTGCATATCGAGCACTTCGCCTCGCTCTCGGCCATCGCCGATGCCAAGGGTGAGATCTTTTCCGGGTTGAGTACGGGCGGGACCGCCATCATCAACCGCGACAATCCGAGTTATCCGCGTCTGCTCGCCCATGCGCATGCCTCGAAGGCGGGGCGGGTCGTCACGTTCGGTGAGCACGAGGAGGCGGATGTCCGCGCCCTTCGCATCGTCATGCGGCCCGATCTCTCGGTGGTGGACGCGGTGGTGATGGGCGTCCCCGTCACCTACCAGCTCGGCACGCCGGGCCGGCACGTGGCGATGAACTCCCTCGGCGTCATGGCGGTGGTCCATGATCTCGGGGCCGATCTCGCCCGCGCTGCCCTGTCGCTCGCCGCGCTGAAACCGCCGGTGGGGCGTGGCGAGCGCACGGCCTTGCGGCTCAAGGAGGGCGAGGCCTTCCTGGTGGACGAGAGTTACAACGCCAACCCGGCTTCGGTGCGGGCGGCTCTGGCCACCTTGTCGGGAATCGAGACAGGGCCGCGCGGGCGCCGCATCGCGGTCCTAGGCGATATGCTCGAACTCGGCGCTTCGGCCGAAGATCACCACCGCGCGCTCGCCTCCGCCGTGGAAGCGGGCGGGATCGACCTCGTCTTCACCGCCGGCCCGATGATGCGGCATCTGTTCGAGGCGCTGCCGGTGAGCCGGCGCGGCGTCTCGGCGGGCGTTTCGTCGGATCTGGTCGATCCGCTCATCGGCGCCCTCCGCGCCGGAGACGCCGTCATGGTGAAGGGGTCGAACAGCATCCGCATGGGTCATATTGTCGAAGCTCTCAAAGCCCGCTACGCGGACGCGGTGGACCGCGCCGAGTCGGCGCAGGCCGCGATCCGCCAATAGACCTCCGTGTCAGGCCCGGCCTCGCACCGGGTTCGCCCGCCAGCCGGGTGCACGGCGGGGATGGAAAGGCGCGCGGCCTCCTCCAACCCCGATGATCCATTCTCAGACAAACCGCGACCGGGTGTCGGATGCTGTATCTCCTGTCGGACCTGAGCGGCACGCTCTCGCCCCTCAACGTCTTCCGCTACATCACCTTCCGCACCGGCGGCGCGCTGTTCACGGCGGGCCTGTTCGTGTTCTGGTTCGGGCCACTCATCATCTCGCTGCTGCGCCTGCGCCAGGGCAAGGGTCAGCCGATCCGCGAGGACGGTCCGCAGACTCATCTGACCAAGCGCGGCACGCCGACCATGGGCGGGCTGATGATCCTGGCCGGTGCCATCGTGGCGATCCTGCTCTGGGCCAACCCGCGCAATCACTTCGTCTGGGTGACCCTCGCGGTGACCCTGGGCTTTGGTGCCATCGGCTTCTACGACGATTATCTCAAGGTGACGAAGCAGTCGCATAAGGGGTTCTCTGGCAAGTTCCGGCTCCTGCTCGAAGCCGCCATCGCCATCTCGGCCTGCACCCTGATCTCGTATTATTCGGCGCCCGCGCTCCAGAACCAGCTCGCCTTCCCGGTCTTCAAGGATGCCTTGCTGAATCTCGGCTGGTTCTACGTGCTGTTCGCCGGCTTCGTCATCGTCGGTGCCGGAAACGCCGTGAACATCACCGACGGCCTCGACGGCCTCGCCATCGTGCCGGTGATGATCGCCTGTGGAACCTTCGGGGTCATCGCCTATCTGGTCGGCAACGTCTTCACCGCCGGATACCTCCAGGTGAACTACGTCCGCGACACCGGCGAACTCGCGGTCGTCTGTGGTGCAGTCATCGGGGCGGGGCTCGGCTTCCTGTGGTTCAACGCCCCCCCGGCGCAGATCTTCATGGGCGATACCGGCTCGCTCGCCCTCGGCGGCCTGCTCGGCACCGTGGCGGTCGCCACCAAGCACGAGATCGTCCTCGCCATCGTCGGCGGCCTGTTCGTCTTGGAGATCATGTCGGTGATCATCCAAGTCGCCTCGTTCAAGCTCACCGGCAAGCGCGTCTTCCGCATGGCGCCGATCCACCACCATTTCGAACAGAAGGGCTGGAAGGAGCCGCAGGTCGTCATCCGGTTCTGGATCATCGCCGTGATCCTGGCGCTCGCCGGCCTCGCGACGCTGAAGCTGCGCTGAGCGTCGTATGACGGTTCGTCACAACTGGTCTTCCTCCCGCCGATCCACCTCGTCCTGAGGCGCCGCAGCGGAGCGGAGGCCTCGAAGGAGCCCTCCACTTCGTGCATTGGGCTCTGAAGGCCTCCTTCGAGGCCCGCTCGCGCGGGCACCTCAGGATGAGGTAGAGGGAGGGGGACAGAGATCAGAGCATTGGCGAGTTCGAGACCCGCATGACCCCCGCCACCACCTTCGCCGGCCGCACGGTCGCCCTGTTCGGCCTCGGCGGCTCCGGCCTCGCCACGGCGGTCTCGCTCCACGCCGGGGGCGCCCGCGTCGTCGCCTGGGACGACAGTACCGAGAGCCAGGCAAAGGCGCGAGAACAGGGCGTCACCGTTGCGGATCTGCGCAGCGCAGACTGGTCGGGTTTTGCCGCCTTGATCCTGGCGCCTGGCGTACCGCTGACCCATCCCGTACCCCATTGGAGCGTCGGTCTCGCCGAGGCCGCCGGGATAGAAATTATCGGCGATGTCGAGCTGTTCTGCCGCGAGCGGGCCAAGATCGCCCCCGATGCACCTTTCGTCGCCATCACCGGCACGAACGGCAAGTCGACCACCACGGCGCTGATCGCTCATATCCTGGCCAAAGCGGGCCGTGACGTGCAGATGGGCGGGAATATCGGCACCGCGATCCTGTCACTGGAGGCACCGGCGCCGGGGCGCTGTCACGTCATCGAACTGTCGTCGTTCCAGATCGACCTGACGCTGTCGCTGGCTCCGAGCATCGGCGTGCTCCTCAACATCACGCCCGACCATCTCGACCGCCACGGCACGATGGAGAATTACGCGGCGATCAAGGCGCGCCTCATCAATGGCTCCGCCCTTGCGGTGGTCGGGGTCGACGACGAGCCGAGCCGCGCCATCGCCGACCGGCATAGGGGGGCGCTCGTGCGGATCGGCGTCGCGGTGCAGGATGTGGATGGGCTGACCGTCCGCGACGGGATCGTGGCCGGGCGCTCCGGGGAGGCCATCGCCGACATATCCGGCATCGGATCGCTTCGTGGAGCGCATAACTGGCAGAACGCCGCCGTCGCCATCGCCGTCGTCCAGGCCCTCGGTGTGACGGGTGACGAGATCGTTTCCGCATTGGAGACTTTTCCCGGCCTGCCGCATCGGATGGAGCAGGTCGGCCGTCGCGAGCGGATGCTCTTCGTCAACGATTCCAAGGCGACCAACGCGGATTCCACCGAGAAGGCTCTCACCGCCTTCCGCGACATTCATTGGATCCTCGGTGGCAAGCCGAAAGAGGGTGGTATCGACCTGCTGGAGCCTCTGTTCGACCGCGTCGCCCACGCCTACCT
The DNA here is from genome assembly GCF_001422815.1 of Methylobacterium sp. Leaf91. Taxonomy (GTDB): domain Bacteria; phylum Pseudomonadota; class Alphaproteobacteria; order Rhizobiales; family Beijerinckiaceae; genus Methylobacterium. Next base: position 164,734 of record NZ_LMMP01000045.1, read on the forward strand.
CATCGGCGCAGCGAGCGACGTCTTCGCCGCGACACTGGAGGGGAGGGTGCCCTATACGCGCTGCGGCACCCTGGATGTGGCGACGAAGCAAGCGGCGGAGGCTGCTGCGAGATCAGAGGCGCCGGAGCCGGTGGTCCTCCTGTCGCCGGCCTGTGCCTCCTACGACCAGTTCAAGAGTTTCGAAGATCGGGGCGACCAGTTCCGCGCGCTCGTGCGGGGGCTGATCGGGTAATCCGACGCCGCGTGATCAAGGCAATCCTGGTCCGCCCCCGGCTTCCCAGGACAGCGACGGCCTGACGCTTAGGCGACCGCCCTCGGCATGCGGGGGACGCAAGACCGTCGGTTTAAGTCTTCGCTGACGGGGAGTGCCTCATGCTGAGGCCGGGCGCGTATCCTCAGGCGGGTTGGACGGGCGGAATGGCGGCAGGCGGGAGATGGAGCGAGAGTGCGGCGGGCGTCGATATGGCGTCGGCTGATCCTCGCCGTGTCTCGTCGGGCCCGCTCCACACCCTCGGCTACGCGCTGTTGGCGCTGGTCATCTTTTTCACGTGCTTCACCTTCATGAAGCCGTCGCCCTATGATTTTCTGGCATTGCCGACGATCGCGTTGTGGTTCCTTCTGGGGATCAGGCTCTACCGCTCGACGATCCTCATCGTCGCGCTTCTGCTGATCTATCTGATGGCGATCGTCATCGCGCTGATACCCTATTTCGACGAGAGCAATTCGGTCGAATGGACGTATCAGGCCGTCTATCTCGGTTTAACCGGGATCTTCTTCGTGATGTTCTTCTCGGACGAGACCTCGGAAAGGGTCGGATTCGTCCTCAAGGCCTACCTCGCCGGGGCCCTTTTCGCCGCGATTTGCGGCATCTTCAGCTATTTCGACGTGCTCGGCGAAGACGTGCTGTTCAAGATGGACGGCCGTGCCTCGGGCGTGTTCCAGGATCCCAACCTGCTTGGATCCTTCCTGATCCTGTCGGTGCTGTACCTCATTCGCCGGATGCTGGTGGGTGAGACGCAGCGGGTGTTCCTGTCGGCGATGGCGCTACTCGCTCTCCTGGCCTGCGTCTTCCTCTCCTTCTCGCGCGGGTCCTGGGGGGCGTGCCTGCTTGGCATCCTCCTGACGATCAGCCTCACATTCGTGACCTCTCCGTCGCGTGCGGTTCGGCAGCGGATCGCCCGATTGTCGGCCCTCGCCGTACTCGTCGGTGCGCTCCTGATCGGCGGTCTTCTGTCGATGGAGGGTGTCTCGGAGCGGTTCACCGATCGGGCGCAGGTCACGAAGGATTATGACGAAGGCGAGACCGGCCGGTTCGGCAACCAGCGCCGCGGCATCCCGATGCTCATCGATCGCCCCCTCGGTTTCGGGCCGCTGAGATGGCGCGTGGTCTTCGATCTGGAGCCGCACAATTCCTATATCGGTGGTTTCGCAAATGGCGGGTGGCTCGGAGGTTTCGCTTTCGTCTCTATGGTCCTGACATCGATCTTCGTCGGATTTCGCTTGTGCCTCAAACCATCGCCGTATCAGGGGCTCGCCCAAATCGTGTTTCCAGCCCTGCTGATGTTCTTTCTGCAAGCATTCCAGATCGATATCGAGAAGTGGCGTCATGTTTATATGATGCTTGGCATGGTATGGGGACTTGAGGCGGCCCGTGTGCGCTGGTTGATTCAGCAACGAGCGACTACCGGCATTCTCGATCGCGGCCGACCGTGATCTTTAAAAAGTATCGTCGATGAAGGGATTACACAGCGCCCTGTGGAGAATGCGATGCGGGCATGTGGAAATCATATTCGATACATCGATCGTTAGCGTCACGGCCGGTAGGTGTGAGTCATCGCAGAGCTGGCACAGCAGCTCGATGAGGACAGCTTCTTGATCACGCCGACTGACGAGGCCGAGCGCGTTGCTGCGCTTCACAGGCTCGGCATCCTCGATACGCCCCCCGAAGAGCATTTCGAGGCGGTGTCGCGCACGGCCAAACGCCTTTTCGGGGTCGAGAAGGCCTATGTCGCCCTCATCGACTCCGACCGGCAGTGGATCAAGTCGGACTGCGATCTCGGCCGCAAGGAGATGCCGCGCCTCGAATCGTTCTGCCATCACACCATCGCCGGTGGCGACATGCTCGTGGTGCCGGATGCGCGCCTCGATCCGCGCTTCGCCGGGAACCCCCTGGTGACCGGCCCCGATCCCATCGTCTTCTACGCCGGCGTGCCACTGTGCCTCGAATCGGGTTTCCGCGTTGGCTCGTTCTGTCTCATGCACAGCACTCCGCGCCCGTTCGGCGTGGAGGATGAAGCGGCTCTGCACGACCTCGCGGCCACCGTCACCGCCCATCTTCGCCTCGCGGACGCCCATGTGAGGCTGGTCCGCGAGGCCGAGGAACGCGCGGCCCATCAGGCGACCATCGCCGACCAACGGGAAGAGTTGCAGCAGCGCCAGAGCGCGCTCGCCAGCGCGCATCACCTGCTCGCCATGGCGGAAGAGGTTGCCGGGATCGGCCATTGGCGCGTTCGGCTCGCCGATGGCCAGACCTTCTGGTCCACCGGCATCTACGGAATTGCCGGGCTCGATCCCGCGACCTCCGCGCCGACATTCGACGGGGCCATCGATCTGCATCATCCCGACGACCGTGAGCTGGTTCGGTCCAGCATCTCCAATGCGCTGGAGCGAAGAGGTGCTTTCGCCTTCGAAGCGAGGATGGTTCGTCCCACGGGAGAAATCCGGACGATGGTGGTTCGTGGCATCTGCGAATGCGACGTGGCGGGTCTGACCGTGGGTCTGGTCGGCACCGCCATCGACGTGACGGACGCCCGGAATTCCGACGCCGCCCTGCGGGAGCGGACGAGCCAGTTCCGCCGTCTCGTGGACGCGGTGAGCGATTGCGCCTTCGTCACCCTCGACCGGACCGGGCATGTCGCCAACTGGAACAGCGGAGCGGAGCGTATCACCGGCTATTCCGCCCAGGATGCCATAGGGCGCCACGTCTCGCGCTTCTACACGAGGGAGGGGCTCGAAGCGGGGGCCCCGCGTATCGCGCTTGCGACCGCTGCTTATGAAGGGAAGGTCAAATTCGAGTGCTGGCGGGTTCGCCGAGACGGCTCGCAATTCTTCGCCAGTGTCGCCATCGACGCCATCCGCGACGAACAAGGCTCCGTGGTCGGCTATGCTGAGATCACCCGCGACATCACCGAGCGTCGGGCGGCCGAACTCGAACTCCAGCGCAGCGAAGATCGCTACCGCACTCTCGCGGAGGCGCTGCCCGCGCTAATCTGGACGACGCGTCCACCGGACGGGACGGCGACCTATGTGAATCCCGCCTTCACGGATTTTTACGGCGCTATCGGTCCCGAGAGGACGGAGCGTACGGCGCGCAACCATCCCGACGATGCCGAACGGATGGAGGTCGCTTGGCGGACCGCCCACAAACGGGGGCGGACCTTTATGGTGGAGGGACGCCTGCGCCGCCACGACGGCGTCTACCGCTGGCACAAGATCGTGATGATTCCGATCCCGACCCATGACGACCGGGCGCCCGACGACGCCGAATGGCTCGGCACTGCCCTCGACATCGACGACATCATCACCGCGCGTCAGCGCTTGGAGGAGACGTCCGACCTGCTCCGCATCGCCCAGACGGCGGCCGATGCCGGTACCTGGGACCTCGACCTCCGGACAGACGCGATCACGCTCAGCCAGAAAGCACTGGGCCTGTTCGGCATCCCTGGGGAGGACGCCCAGGCGATGCCGGTCCGGGACTGGATCCGGCTCGTCCATCCCGATGACAGGCAGGCGGTCCGCGAGGAGGCGGCCCACGCGATCCGGAACCAGCTCAACTACGTCGCGGAATACCGCATCCTCGCGGAAACCGAGCAGCGCTGGATCTCCACCTGCGGACGCGTACTCTACGACGTAACTGGCGCGCCCTATCGTATGGTCGGCCTGCATTTCGACATCACCGAACGAAAGACCGTAGAGGCCGCATTGCAGGCCGCGACAGCCAGGGCCGAGGGGGCGAGCGCTGCGAAGAGCGAGTTCCTCGCTGCTATGAGCCACGAAATCCGCACGCCGCTGAACAGTATCCTCGGTTATGCCGACCTCCTGCTGGAGGAGCCGAGCCGGACGTCCGACGACAGGCACCGCCTCGAATTGATCCAGGGGGCGGGCAGTGCGCTCCTCACCATCGTCAACGATGTACTGGACTTCTCGAAGATCGAGGCGGGGCAGTTCACGCTGGAATTGCTGCCGTTCCCGTTACGCGACCTGATCGAGAACACCGTGGAGATCGTGCGCGGCAGTGCGCTCAAGAGCCCCGTGACCATCCTCTCGCGGCTCGACCCCGCGCTGCCGCCCTGGACCATGGGCGATGCGAACCGGCTCAGGCAGGTTCTGCTCAACCTGCTCAATAACGCGGTGAAGTTCACACTCTCCGGGTCCGTCACCCTCAATGTCAGCCAATGCGGCGAGGAGGCAGCTGGTCCGGTCCTGCGCTTCGAGGTGGTGGATACCGGCATCGGCATCTCGGCGGAGCAGCAGGAGCGCCTGTTCCAGCGCTTCAGCCAAGTCGATTCCTCGATCAGCCGCCGCTTCGGCGGTACCGGTCTCGGACTCGCGATCTGCCGTCGCCTGGTCTCGATGATGGACGGGGAGATCGGTGTCACCAGCACTCCCGGGCAAGGATCGACCTTCTGGTTCACTCTCGTCCTGCCGCGCGCCGACGCAGCGAACGGTGTCGCTGTAGAGGAAGCGGGAATGCAGCCTGTCCGGGCGTTCGCGTCATCGAGAAGGGCACGGATTCTCGTCGCCGAGGATGTGCCGGTGAACCAGGCCTTGGCCCGGGCGGTCCTCGAACTCGCGGGCCACAGCGTCGAGGTCGTGGGCGACGGTGCCGAAGCGGTGGCCGCGATCCGGGATGCCGCGGAAGGACCGAAGGCTTATGATCTTGTGCTGATGGACGTGCAGATGCCGGGCATGGACGGGCTTACCGCCACGCGCCTCATCCGCGCTCTGCCTGCGCCCGCCTGTACGGTACCGATCATCGCCATGACGGCCAATGTCCTGCCGCAGCAACTTGCTGCTTTGACCGCAGCCGGCATGAACGACCACGTCGGCAAGCCATTCAAGCGCGACGCGCTCTATGCCGCTATCGCCCGCTGGACCGATTCTTCGGCTATCCTCGGTGCGCCGGATTCCCCGCCCATTCTCGACCGGGAGATCTTCGACACGTTGAAGGACATGGTGGGGGCGGAGCGAGCCACCGCGCTTCTGTCCATGCTGGCGGATGAACTCGTCGACCGGTTCGGGGCCCCTCCGGACTCGGTCGACCTATCTGGCATTGATCCGCCGGAACTCGCCTACGATGCCCATGTCATGGTGTCCGCCGCCGGGCTGCTCGGCTTCGTCGGGCTGTCCGACCTCTGTCGAGAGATCGAGAACGCTTGCCGCAACGGCGACGATCTGGGCCCGCTGATCCACCGCCTCGCCGTGGTCCGGGACGGTACGCTCGGAACGATCAGGACGTTGCAGGCTGCTTGACCGTTCCGGCCAGGCTCATTCGTCCGCGGGGGCCGGCTCGTCTTCCGGTTCCGGCTCTGCCGTCCAGGCGGTGGCAAAGGCGGCCAATTGCATCGCATCCTTGAAGGCCATCACCGAGACGCTGCGTTCCGTCGGCATCGCGCCCGGATAGGGAGCGATCAGCACGGTCTCCTGCGATAGGCGTGCGCCCGGCGCTTTCTCGGCGATCCAGGCCTCGGCCTCGGTGCACAGCCGTGCGGGATCCGAAGGATGGCGCGCCCGGGAATCCGAGCGCAGCACCAGGACGTAGGGGCCAAGGGTAGGATTGCGCTGCTGCACGCCCTGGATGATGTCGATCATGCTCGTGTCTCGTCACGTTTCTGCCGTGGGCGAGGCGCGCCCCCCGCCAACCCGGCCGTTCTCAGTGCAGTTTGACCCGCGGTTCGGTGCGCCGCGTCAGCGCGCGAGCCATGGCATCGAGCGCCGTCTTGATCGTGCCGTGCAGGGCCTGCTCGTGCATCTTGTAGAGTGAACGGTACATCATCCGCGCAAAGAGGCCTGCGATGAACAGGTTCTTCCCCTGGATGAACCCCATCAGGTTGCCGACCGTGGAATACTCCCCGAGGGAGACCAACGAGCCGAAATCGCGATACTTGAACGGCTTCAGGGTCCCGCCCGCCATCTTGACCGGAATCTGCTTGATCAGGTGGCTCGCCTGCTGGTGCGCTGCCTGGGCGCGAGGGGGGATCGGGGTATCCGAGCCCTTCTCCACCAGATAGGCACAATCGCCCATGGCGAAGATGTCGGGGTCGCGGGTCGTCTGGAGCGTCGGCGTCACGACGAGCTGATTGTTGCGCGTCGTCTCCAGGCCGCCGATCTCCTGCAGGAAGGGCGGCGCCTTCACGCCAGCCGCCCAGACGACGAGCTCGGAGGGAATAAAGCCGCCATCGGCGAGCTGAACCCCATCGGGGCGGACCTCGGTGACACGCGCTTGGGTGCGGACCTCGACACCGATCTTGTTCAACAGCGTCATGACGTCGGCGGACAGACGCTCGGGGACTGCCGGCAGAATCCGGTTCGCCGCTTCGACGAGGGTGATCTTCAGATCCTTGGCAGGATCGATCCTGTCGAGACCGGTAGAGGCCACGTCACGGGTCGTGCGATGAAGTTCCGCCGCGAGCTCGGTTCCGGTGGCGCCGGCTCCGATCACCACCACGTGGAGCTGCCCGGCCCGCACCGGACCGACCTGGGTATGGGCGCGCAGCATGCCGTTGATCAGGCGCTGGTGGAACCGCACCGCCTGCTCCTGCGTGTCGAGGGCGATGGCGTTCTCCTTCACCCCCGGCGTGCCGAAATCGTTGGTGGTCGAGCCCACCGCGAGGACCAGCGTATCGTAGGGAATCGAGCGGACGGGCGTGACCTCACGCCCCTCGGCATCGTGGCTCGCGGCGAGCTGGATCGTGCGCGCGCCGCGGTCGAGTCCCGTCATCGAGCCGATTCGATAGCGGAAATGATGGCGGTGGGCGTGGTGGAGATAGTCCACCGCATGGTGGCCGACATCGAGGCTGCCAGCGGCGACCTCGTGCAACAGAGGCTTCCAGATATGAGTGCGGGCCTTGTCCACGAGGGTGACGTGAGCCTTGCCTTTCCTGCCCAGCGTGTCGCCGAGCTTGGTGGCCAGCTGAAGCCCCGCCGCGCCTCCGCCGACGACCACGATCCGATGCAGGTTGTCCACGGTTTCGCCCGGTACCATGCGTTCCTCGTCTTCAGCGTTGAGCGGCAGGCCGTACGCCCTTTTTGTCCGCTCGGGTATTATAGGCAAAATCTTTTTGAACGGCAGCCTTCGTCGTGCAGGCCGGCTCTACGTCTTAAGCAGGCGCACCCGGCTGGCGGAGGGGATGCGCTTTCGCGAAAGCCTCCTGCGACAGGCAATCCTCTGCGATCCGCTTCACAGTGGGATAGGGAGCTGTCTCGACGCCGAAGATGCCGGTGCCGACCCAGAGGCTCACGAGGCACAGATCGGCGTGGCTGATCGTGTCCCCTTGCGCGTAGCGACCGGTGCCGGGCTCGTGGGCGAGGCGGGTCTCGAGCGTCTTCAGCCCTGTCTCGAACCAGTGCCGTACGAAACCCATCATCTCGTCTTTCGGGATGTCGTAGGCCGACATCAGGTAGTTGCGCACACGCGGGACGTAGAGCGGATGGGTGTCGCAGGCGACGACCTGCGCAAGGGAACGGGCGCGTGCCCGCGCCCTCGGCTCCTTCGGCAGTAGGGCCGGTTCGGGGTGGATGTCCTCGAGATAGTCGAGGATCGCCAGCGATTGGGTCAGGGGAGGGCCGTCGCCATCGAAGAAGGCCGGTACTGCCGCCTGCGGATTGATGGCGAGGAAATCCGGCTTGTACTGGTCGCCAGCGTCGAGGTCGATGAAGGTCTCCTCGCAGGGAATCCCCTTCAGGTTAAGGGCGATACGGACCCGGAAGGCGGCGGCCGAGCGCCAGTTGCCGTACATCCTCATGCCCATCTCCCTCACCTTTGTCTGGCGCGGACCACACCCGACAAAGGCGCCGGTTGCAAGGGATGATCTTGTCGTAGTTCATCACGAGCGTGGCACGAGAGGATGGACGACGTGTCGAGCTTCTTCATCCGCGGCGGCATCGCTACGCTCGATGAATGACCCTGTTCGCGTATCCTCGAGTGTCGGGTCACTCGGTTTGCTGCCCGATGGCCGCATTGCGCCAAACGAGAGAGCCAGGCGTGGCGGGATCCGGCCTGGCCCGTTCGAGCCCCTAGAACGACCGGCCGTAATCGTACCCGCCGCATCAGTCCGTTGCTCCCTCGGAAGCTTGCGATACTCCTCCCCCTACCTCTTGGGCGGCATCCTGCATCAGTTTTGCTCTTCTGCCGTGACGTCGGGCACAGCCTTCGGCCGAGTGCCTCGGAACGATCCGGCGTCTTGGCTTCCCCTTGCAGGCGAGGCGGCTTCACCGTGGAAGCACAATTCCGTCTGCGTCGATTGCGGGGTTGGCGGCAGTCGCACATTTGGCAGCGCCGCCCGGTTCGCGCATAGACGGCGGGACACGGTCGACAGCCCCCGATTGCGACGGATGCCAGCGCGATGCAGATCGAAACGCCCTACCTGATGTTCCTCGGCGACGTGCCGGATACGCTCGCCGCCAAGACGGCTTACGGCATCGCCGATTGGCGGCCCGAATGGTGCGTCGGCCAGCTGCGCCTTCCCGGATGCGCCGCCGATCTCGGCATCCCCGATCTCACCCTGAGCGACGCCGTGGCCAAGGGCTGCAAGACCATGGTGATCGGCGTCGCCAATGCGGGTGGTGTGCTGCCCCCGCATTGGGTGTCCGAGGTGGTCACAGCGCTCGATGCCGGTCTCGACATCGCCAGTGGCCTGCATGTGCGCCTCGGTTCGATCCCCGAGATCGCCGAAGCGGCCGAGCGGAACGGGCGGCAGCTTCACGATGTCCGCCACACCAGCGAGACCTTCGACACGGGCAAGGGCACGAGGCGGCCCGGCCGGCGCCTGCTCAGCGTCGGCACCGATTGTTCGGTGGGCAAGAAGTACACGGTCCTCGCCCTGGAGCGCGCCATGCGGGAACGCGGGCTCGATGCAGATTTCCGCGCTACGGGGCAGACTGGGGTGTTCATCTCCGGGCGCGGCGTCGCCATCGACGCGGTGGTGGCGGATTTCATCTCCGGCGCCGTGGAGTGGATCGCCCCGGCGGCGGATCCTGACCACTGGGACCTGATCGAGGGGCAGGGGTCGCTCTACCATCCGTCCTTCGCGGGCGTGAGTCTGGGGCTGCTTCACGGCGCCCAGGCCGATGCCTTCGTGGTCTGCCATGAGCCGAGCCGCACCACCATGCGCGGGGTCAAGCACCCGCTTCCCTCGATCCAGCAGGTGATCGACCTGACGATCCAGCTCGGAAGCCTGACCAATCCCGCCATCTGCCCTGTCGGCATCGCCGTGAACACGCAGAAACTTCCGGAGGACGAAGCGCGAACCCTGCTCCAAGACCTCACTCGCGATCACGGGCTGCCCGCCACCGATCCGGTTCGCTTCGGTGTCGACGGCATTATCGACCGGATGCTCGCGGAATTTCCGGCCGGGAGCGCCGCATGAGCCGCCGCCTCACCGTCGCCGTGGAGCGCTTTCCTATCGCTGGCGCTTTCACCATCGCTCGAGGCAGCCGAACGGAAGCCGTGGTGGTACTCGCGACCATCGTCGATGGGGCAGACGGCCATGTGGGGCGCGGCGAATGCGTCCCGTATCCACGCTACGGAGAATCCCCCGAGAGCGTCTGCGCACTAATCTCTGAACAGGCCGACGCCATCGCCTCGGGTGCCACCCGCACGGACCTGCTCACGCGAATGAAGGCTGGCGCCGCACGCAACGCCCTCGATTGCGCCCTGCTCGATCTCGAGGCCAAGCAGATCGGCCGGCCGGCCTGGGAGATTGCCGGGCTCAGCGCACCGCAGGTCGCCACCACCGCCTACACGTTGAGCCTCGGTACGCCCGAAAGCATGGAGGAGGCCGCCCGGGGGGCTGCCCATCGCCCCCTTCTCAAGGTCAAGCTCGGCGGTGAGGGCGACCCCGAGCGCATCGCCGCAGTGCGTCGCGGCGCACCGCATTCACGCCTCATCGTCGATGCGAACGAGGCGTGGCGCGCGAACACGATCGAGGCGAACCTCGCCGCCTGCGTCGCTGCGGGCGTCGGCCTGATCGAGCAGCCGCTCCCGGCAGGGGAGGACGACCTTCTCGCCCAGATCCCGCGGCCGATTCCGATTTGCGCCGACGAAAGCCTGCACGACCGTGCCGGCCTCGATGCTCTCTCCAACCGCTACGATGCCATCAACATCAAGCTCGACAAGGCCGGTGGCCTCACCGAAGCAGTGATGCTGGCGCACGAAGCGAAGGCGCGAGGCCTCTCGCTGATGATCGGCTGCATGGTCGGCACCTCGCTCGCCATGGCCCCGGCGATGCTGCTCGCCCACCATGCCGATTACGTGGATCTCGATGGGCCGCTGCTCCTGGCGCGGGACCGCGACCCGGCTCTGCGCTTCGACGGCAGCCTCATCCATCCTCCGACACCCGATCTGTGGGGATAGGGCCACCGGAATCATCGCGGGGACGCCAAACCCGGCTGACGCGGATCACGAAAGGGTGTTTCGGCAGGATCGGCCGCCTTTCAAATCTGCAGAGTTGATCCTGCAAAATCGTGCCGATCCGCACCATCGAGTTGACGGAACGGTGCCCGGACGGGCATGGCCCGATGCCTGCGACCGGAGTCCGGCTGCAAGCGTGACAGGTCCACCATGTTGAAGACCCGCATCATCCCCTGCCTCGACGTGAAGGACGGGCGCGTCGTTAAAGGCGTCCAGTTCCTCGAACTGCGCGATGCCGGCGATCCCGTCGAGGCGGCCAAGGCCTATGACGCGGCTGGCGCGGACGAACTCTGCTTCCTCGACATCACCGCGAGCCACGAGGCGCGCGGCACCCTACTGGATGTGGTGAGCCGGACCGCCGAGGCCTGTTTCATGCCGCTCACCGTGGGTGGAGGCGTACGCACGGTGGAGGACATCCGCACGCTTCTGCTCGCCGGGGCCGACAAGGTCTCCATCAACACGGCGGCGGTGAAGGATCCCTCCTTCGTCGAGCGTGGTGCTCTCAAATTCGGCAGCCAGTGCATCGTGGTCGCCATCGACGCCAAGCGCACCTCGGCGCCAGGGGAGCCCGATGCCTGGCAGATCTTCACCCATGGCGGGCGCACCCCCACCGGTCTCGACGCCATCGACTTCGCCCGCACCGTGGCGGCTCGCGGCGCGGGTGAGCTTCTGGTCACCTCCATGGACCGCGACGGGATGCGCTCGGGCTACGACATCGCCCTGACCCGGGCGATCTCGGACGCGGTCTCCGTGCCGGTCATCGCCTCCGGCGGCGTCGGCGGCCTCGACGACCTCGTGGCGGGCGTGCGCGACGGGGGCGCCAGCGCGGTTCTCGCCGCATCGATCTTCCATTTCGGCCAGCACAGCGTCGCCGAGGCCAAGGCACATATGGCGGCGGCCGGCCTGCGCATGCGGCTCGATCCGTAATGCGCCCCCTCGTCCCCACCCTTGCCCAATTCCGCCCCGTGCCGCAGGCTCCGGCCCGTGGAGCGCGCGGCCCCGCCCGTCAACGTCCCTAGGATCGCATGACCGATTTCACTCTGAGCGACCTGGAGGCCGTGGTGGCCGACCGCGCCGCCGCACCACCGGACCAATCCTACACCGCCAAGCTCCTTGCCGGCGGGCCGGCAAAGCCCGCTAAAAAACTCGGCGAGGAGGCCGTCGAGGCCGCCATCGCCGCGGTCCAGGGGGACCGGGCAGGCTTGGTGAGCGAGGCGGCGGATGTGCTCTACCATCTCCTTGTTGTGCTGCGTGCCGGCGGCATCGGCCTGCCGGAGGTGATGGCGGAACTTCAGCGTCGTACGGCGCAGAGCGGCATCGCCGAAAAGGCGGCCCGGAGGCAGACGTGACCGTCGAGCCCCAACGGCCCGTGGCCTCCGTGATTGGGCGCGAACCGGCTCTCGGCCGCGGCCTCGTGCTGGGCCAGGATCCCGTGACTGGGATCGGCCCGGAGCGACTGTCGCCCTACCGACTGTTTTCCCGGGACGAGTGGGCCCAATTGCGCGCCGAGACGCCGCTCACCCTGACGAGCGACGATGTCAGCCGCCTGCAATCCCTCAACGATCCCATCTCCATCGAGGAGGTGGTGGCGATCTACCTGCCCTTGTCGCGTCTTCTCTCGCTCTACGTCGCGGCCACGCAGGGGCTGTTTAAAGCAACCCAGCGCTTCCTCCTCGCTGAGCACGAGGCCAAGGTCCCCTACATCATCGGCGTCGCCGGATCGGTGGCGGTGGGGAAATCCACCACGGCCCGCGTGCTAAAGGCACTGCTGGCGCGCTGGCCCAATACTCCGAAGGTCGATCTCATCACCACGGACGGGTTCCTGCACCCGAATGCCGAGCTGAAGCGCATGGGCGCGATGGAGCGCAAGGGGTTTCCCGAGAGCTACGACACGGCGGCGCTTCTGCGCTTTCTCACCGACATCAAGGCCGGCAAGAAACGCGTGGCCGCGCCGCTCTATTCCCACCTCGTCTACGATGTGGTGCCGGGCGAGGAACGGGTGGTGGAATCCCCCGACATCCTCATCGTGGAAGGCCTCAACGTCCTCCAGCCGGCGCGCCTGCCGCGCGATGGGACCGCGATCCCCTTCGTCTCCGACTTCTTCGACTTCTCGATCTATCTCGACGGTCACGAGGACGACCTGCACCGCTGGTACGTCAACCGCTTCCTGCGCCTGCGCCAGACCGCCTTCCGGGATCCGCTCTCGTATTTCCGGAAATACGCCGAAGTGACGGAGGCCGAGGCCCTAGAGATCGCCGACAATCTTTGGACCACGATCAACCTGCCCAACTTGCGCGACAACATCCTGCCGACGCGCCAACGAGCGAGCCTGATCCTGGCCAAGGGCGCGAGCCACCGTATCGAGAGCGTAGCGCTGCGGCGGTTGTGAAACGGCCCATGAGCGTCGTTATCCTAGCGGATACGCCGCCTCCACCACATACGGTCCTCCGCCTCGCGATTCCCGCGCCGAGAACAGCGCCACCCGTGTTGCGGTGAACCTCAGCGTCGCAAAAAGCCCCGCCTCGGCGATGTACCCTGCCACATCCGCCGCCTGGGTGTCGCGGCGGTTGAGGCGGGCGAGCGTGACGTGCGGCGTGAACTTGCGCCGTTCCGGCTCAGCTCCGGCTGCCCGGGCGATGCGCTCGTGCTCGTCTTGCAGGTCGAGCAGGTCGGGTGAAGCCGCTACGCTGGCGATGATCGCGCGAGGTTTGTCCCCGCCGAACGCGTCGAGGCCGGACAGCGTCACGTTGATGAATGGGCGCGGGCGCGCGTCGACAAGTCCCGCATGAAACGCCTCGGCTACATCCTCTTCAACGTCGCCGAGGAAGCGCAGGGTGATGTGAAGGTCACCGCGCTCGATCCAGCGCGCGCCGCGAAGGCCGCATTGGTAGCGCGTCAGCGCCTCCGCTGCGTCGTCCGGGATTTCTATGGCTGTGAACAGGCGGGGCATCGGGTTACTTCGACGCCGTGCCGAGCTTGTCGAGGAAGGTCTCGACGGTGGGCAGGATGCCGGCCACGATCGTCTCGACGCCCTTCACGTTGGGATGGAGCCCGTCTTCTAGGTTGAAGCGCCGGTCGCCCACGATGCCATCGAGGAAGAACGGGTAGAGGACGAGTCCGTATCGCGAAGCCAGATCAGGATAAATCGCGTCGAACCGCGCGACGTAATCCGGCCCGAGATTGGTCGAGGCCTTCATGCCCGCGAGCAGGACCGGAATGTTGCGGGCCTTCAAGCGTGATACGATGGTGTCGAGGGCCTTCTTGGTCACGGCGGGATCGGTGCCGCGCAGCATGTCGTTGGCACCGAGTTCGAGGATCACCCCATCGGTCCCGTCCGGAACGGACCAGTCGAGCCGGTCGAGGCCCCCGGTGCTGGTGTCGCCGGACACGCCGGCATTGGCGATGGAGACCTCGCGTCCCCTTGCCTTCAACTCGCGTTCCAGCACTGAGGGGAAGGCCGCTGCCGAGGGCAAGCGATAACCGGCCGTGAGGCTGTCGCCGAAGGCCACGATGTTGAGCGGGCGGGAGGCGGCGTGGCCGATTCCTGTTCCAGCGCCGAGTGCGGCAAAGAGCGTCATCGCGAGGGCCGTCCGGCGCGAGTGCTGGCGCGGCACTCTCCGACCGACCATATCGACGCCGATGCGTGACGTATGACACAGACCCATTCGCGCACAGCCCTGACCTATGGTGTTCATGACGATGATCTCACACAGATCGGTCCTGCCTTGATACCCGGCAAGGTCCAGAGCCCGGCGATCGCCCTTTCGAAGATCGATCTCAGTCTCGGCCGGGGGGCGGCCCGGGTGCATGTCCTGCGCGGCATCTCCCTCGAAGTAGCGCGCGGCGAGGCTGTAGGGCTGGTCGGCCCCTCGGGCTCCGGCAAGTCGACGCTTCTCATGGTGATGGCCGGCCTGGAGCGCGCGGAATCGGGAAGCATCCATGTGGAGGGCACCGATCTCGGGACGCTCGACGAGGATGCCCTCGCGCGGTTTCGTGGGCGGCGCATCGGCATCGTGTTCCAGGCCTTCCATCTGGTGCCGACAATGACGGCCCTGGAGAACGTCGCCCTTCCCCTCGAACTCGCCGACAAGGCCGACGCACATGAGCGAGCGAAGGCCGAACTCGAAGCGGTCGGCCTCGGACACCGTCTCCATCATTATCCGGCCCAGCTCTCCGGGGGAGAGCAACAGCGTGTCGCCATCGCTCGTGCCATCGCTCCGGACCCGGCAATTCTCGTTGCCGACGAGCCTACCGGCAATCTCGACGAAGCCACGGGCCGCCAGATCGTGGATCTGCTCTTCGCACTCAAGCGCGACCGGGGCGCGACCCTCGTCCTTGTGACCCATGATCCCGGCCTCGCCCGGCTCTGCGACCGCACCGTGCGCCTGCGCTCCGGGCGGGTGGATGAGGCGGTGGCGGCGTGATTCCGCTGAACTCCCGCGTTCGGCGGAGGGTCTGACCCCATGCACGGCACCCTGCCTCGGCCCGCTCCGAAACCGAGCCGCGTTCCACTGACGCTCCGCCTCGCATTCCGTGAATTGCGTGGCGGCCTTTCCGGTTTCGCGGTGTTCCTCGCCTGCATCGCGCTTGGCGTCGCGGCCATTGCCGGTGTCGCCTCGATCTCGCGCTCGCTCACGGATGGTCTCGGCCGCGAGGGCAAGCGCATCCTCGGCGGCGACCTGACCTACAGCCTCATAAACCGTGAGGCGACATCGGACGAGCGTGCCGTCCTCGACGCACAGGGCAAGGTTTCGGTGGTGACGACCCTGCGCGCCATGGCTCTGGCTGGCGATAACGGCGCGGCCCTCGTGGAAATGAAGGCCGTCGACGGCGCCTATCCCGCCGCCGGGGACCTCGTGACCGACCCCGACACGCCGCTCTCTGGTCTGCTGGCCGAGAAGGATGGGGTATTCGGCGCGGTCGCCGACCTGCTCCTTCTTACGCGCCTCGACCTGAAGGTCGGCGATAGGATCGAGATCGCCGGTAAGCCGATTGCCATACGTGCCACTCTGGTCTCTGAGCCGGACAAGATCGCCAACGGCATCGGCTTCGGCCCGCGCCTCCTGGTTTCCGCCGCGACCCTACAAGCGACGGGGCTGATCCGGCCGGGCAGCCTCAACCGCTGGAGCTATCGCATCCAGGCGCCCGAGGCCGACGATGCGGAGTTGGAACGACGGATCGCAACCATCGCCAAGGCAGCACCGGACGCGGGCTGGGAGATGCGCTCGCGCTCAAACGCCGATCCGCGCTTTGCCAAGAGCGTCGAGCGCTTCACCCAGTTCCTCACTTTGGTCGGTCTCACCGCATTGATCGTCGGCGGTGTCGGCGTCGCCAATGCGGTGAACGCCTTCGTCGCGAGGAAACGCGGCTCCATCGCTACCCTGAAGAGCGTCGGCGCGCCGGGCGGACAAGTGGTCGCCATCTACCTGACGCAGGTGATGCTGGTCGCCGGCCTCGGTACCGCATTCGGCCTCGTGATCGGGGCGGGATTACCGTTCCTCCTCGACATGCTGTTCCACAATGCGCTTCCGCTGCCGCTGAACCCGACCCTAGCACCAGGGGAATTGCTGCTCGCCGCTGCCTACGGCCTTCTGACGGCGCTCGCCTTCGCCATCATTCCTGTCGGCCACGCCCATGATGTGCCGGTCTCCGGCCTGTTCCGAGACGTCATCGATCCCGACACCCGCAAGACGCGGCTCCGCTATCGCCTGATCCTTGTCGCTGCGCTCGCGACCCTGGTAACGCTGGCGCTCGCCACGGCGTTCGACCGCAGGGTGGCCTTGATGTTCATCGTGGCGGCCGGACTTGCCTTCGGACTCCTGCGCCTCGTCGCTCTCGGCCTCATGGCTTTGGCGCGGCGTCTGCCTCGCCCGCGCTCGGCCGCGCCCCGCATGGCGCTCGCCAACCTGCACCGCCCCGGTGCCCTTACGCCCGCTATCGTCCTGTCCCTGGGCCTCGGCGTGACATTGCTGGTGACGCTGAGCCTGATCGACGCCAATGTTCGCCGGACGCTGACAAGTTCCTTGCCGGCCCGTGCACCGAACCTGTTCTTCCTCGATATCCCAGCGGCGGAAGCGGACGGGTTCCACGCGGCTCTCGGCCAACTCGCGCCCGGCGCCAAGATCGAGCGCGTGCCGATGATGCGTGGGCGCATCGTCGCCATCAACGGTGTTCCGGCAGCTGCGATCAAACCGCCGGAGGATGCCGCCTGGGTGCTCGATGGCGACCGCGGCATCACCTATGCCGAGGATCTTCCCGATGGATCGAACCTCGTTGCGGGCTCCTGGTGGAACGCCGAGGAGGGGGCGAAACCCCTGGTCTCGTTCGACTCGGAATTGGCGCGGAGTCTCAGTCTCTCCGTGGGCGGCACCGTCACGGTGAACGTGCTCGGGCGGAATCTGACGGCCACGGTCGCCAATCTCCGCAAGGTCGAATGGCGCAACCTCGGCATCAACTTCGTAATGGTGTTCTCTCCCGGTACCTTCCGGGGCGCGCCGCACTCGGACCTTGCCACCCTGACGCTGGGCGGCGGGTCGGATGCCAAGGCCGAGGCCGTGATCCTACGCGATATCGCACGCGCCTTCCCGTCTGTGACCAGCGTACGGGTGAAAGACGCTCTCGATACGGTCAACGATATCGTCGGCAAGCTGGTGCTGGCGATCCGTGGCGCTAGTGGCGTCGCCGTGGTGGCGAGCCTGTTCGTTCTCGCGGGCGCCATCGCGGCGGGACACGGAGCCCGGTTGTACGACGCCGTCGTGCTGAAGGTACTGGGCGCCACCCGGGGTCGCCTGCTCCTGGCCTACACGCTGGAATACGGCGCATTGGGGCTAGCCACCGCCGTGTTCGGGCTCCTTGCCGGAACGCTGGCCGGTTGGGCCATCGTCACCCGCGTGATGAAGCTCGACTTCGCCCTCGACCTCTCGGGCGCCCTCGTCGCATCCGCCCTCGCGGTGGCGTTCGCGATCCTCCTCGGCCTTGCCGGGACTTGGCGCATCCTCGGTCAGAAGCCGGCACCTTACCTGCGCCGATTCTGATCCGGGCGAGGATAGGCCTATCCTCGCGAGTTCGGTGGGAATGAGCCGGCGAAAGTCATGCTTTATGAAATGTCACTATAGCTCTACCGTGCCGGGTGAATGATGAACCCGATTTAATCCGCGCGGCTGCAAATAAAGATCGCGCTCAGAAGCTATGATTCTGGGCGCACAAAGCTCGGCCGCCCCCTTGTGCGGAGCGGCATGACGGAACATATTTCGGCTCAAGGCGCGGTCACGTGCCAGAGGTCCTGTGCGTGAGCCTCGGTTCCAAATCACACGCTGAGAGAGCTTCCAAGGGAAACTCCCATGGCATTCGATAATAGCCCCTTCCGCTACGGCGCCCAGCCGCAGGGTTATGCTGGCTCGCAGGTCGAGGTCGACCAGGGCCTGCGCACCTTCATGCTCGGCGTCTACAACAACATGGTCATCGGCCTCGGGATCTCGGGCCTCGTGGCCCTTGGCCTGAACATGGCTGCGACCGCACAGACGGCGACGGGCAAGCTCGCCCTGACCCCGTTCGGCCAGATGCTCTACACCAGCCCGCTGAAGTGGGTCCTCATGCTGGCGCCCCTCGCGTTCATCTTCATCTTCACGATGCGGATGGATAAGATGTCGGCCTCGTCCGCTCGACTGACCTTCTTCGCCTTCGCGGCGGTGATGGGCGCGTCGATGTCGACCCTGCTGCTCGTCTTCACGGGCGCCAGTGTCGTCCGGGTCTTCTTCATCACGGCGGCCACGTTCGGCGGTCTCAGCCTCTACGGCTACACCACCAAGCGCAGCCTTTCGGGGATGGGCTCGTTCCTGATCATGGGCGTGATCGGCCTGTTCATCGCCTCGATCGTGAATATCTTCCTTGCTTCCAGCGCACTTCAGTTCGCCATCTCGGTTCTCGGCGTCCTGATCTTCGCGGGCCTTACCGCCTACGACACGCAGAAGCTCAAGGAGATGTTCCTCTACAGCGGTGCCGATGCCGAAGGCGCGGCCAAGCTGTCGGTGAACGGCGCTCTGACCCTCTACCTGGACTTCATCAACATGTTCCAGTTCCTCCTCCAGCTCCTCGGCGACCGTCGCTAAACGAGCTTTATGGGACACGGAGCGAGAAGGCCTCGGCGGAAACGCCGGGGCCTTTTGCGTAGGCTTCAGCAAGGCTAGGATGTTGCTGTGGGAAAGCCCGTAGTGCCGAAGATCGTGAGAGGTTCGGGGAGTGACACCCCACCCCCAAGCGATGTGCCGACTTACGCCATTGTCGGCGCGAGCGTTGCCGCCGCGATAGGCACAGGCACATGGGCCGGCTTCGGTGTCGGCATCGTCGTGGGCATCATCAGTTTGGTTGTCCTCGGCGGTCTGTATTCCGTGATCGCGTACCGGTTGGGTTGGCCCCCCATCCGATGGGAGACGATCCCGTTCTTCATTCCGTGACGTCAGGGTTCACACTACCCGTAAGGGCTTCTCCAACACCGCTAGGACGCGGGCGAGGTCATGGCCGCGCTTGAGCACAATGCCGGCGGCGGAAATCACCGAGTAAGCGCCCTGTCGACGGGCGAGCTTAGGATCCTTCTCGACCCTGAACAAAGCCGTCTCGGACGAGCGGCGATAGATCGAGAACACTGCCTTGTCGCGGCGGAAGTCGAGGGCATAGTCGCGCCATTCTCCGGCGGACACCATGCGGCCGTAGAGGTTGAACAGGGTCCTGAGTTCGGAGCGGTCGAAGGCGACCTGTGGTACAACCGGGGCCGTCGGGAAAGGCACGACGCGGTTGGACGAATCCTGCGATCGCGGCTCGGCTCCGATCCTCTCGTCCATCCTCGCTCCTCGGTTTCGGCGACCCAACGGACACCATAAAGAGCAGATGATGGGCCTCCCGATCCGAGGCCGCAAGCCCAGCCAACCGTCGAGTGCGCAGCGGCACCGGCTACGGACGGGCAACACAACATCACGATTTCGCCGCGTTATTGCCCATCGTCGGCCTTGATAGAAGATGATACCTGTGGCCGAACCTCGTCGGTTCCGTGCTCGGTCGGGTGACCGATATCCATGCTCCCCAGCTTTCGGGAGCTCGCCGATGCCACGGAAGCGGCACTCCAGAGGTTTCGAGACCCAAGGACTTCAGGCCGCCTCTCCGGAGTGCGGCCTTTTTTTCTGCCATGCGGGCGTGCTCTGGTCTAAAAACCTCTCTGGCTGCGGCAGGCGCACAATCACTTCTCTCCATGTGCATCTCGGCATTGGTCGCTAACAGGGTCCAGCGGTCATAAGCCCGCAATGAGGAGATGTCCGTTCGTGACGAGTTTCGACCCCGGCTTTCGCGAGACGCTTGGCGACCTGATTGCCTGGCGTCGAGACGTGCGCCGCTTTCGGGCCGATCCGGTCGACGACGCCGTCTTGCGCCAATGCCTCGACCTTGCGTGTCTGAGTCCATCGGTCGGCAACAGCCAGCCGTGGCGCTTCGTCCGCGTCACCGATCCTGACAGGCGGTCGGCGGTGGTTGATAATTTCGAGCGCTGCAACGGCAATGCGGCGGAAACCTACGATTCGGAGCGTCGGGAAGCCTATAACCGGTTGAAGCTTGCGGGTTTGCGCGAGGCGCCGATCCATCTTGTGGTCTTTTGCGACGAAGCGACGGAATGCGGCTACGGGCTCGGCCGCGCCACCATGCCGGAAATGTTACGCTACTCGGTGGTGACCGCCGTGCATACATTTTGGCTGGCAGCGCGCGCCCATGGGATCGGTGTGGGCTGGGTCTCGATCATCGAGCCGGACGGGGTTACCCGCCTTCTCGATGTTCCTCCGACGTGGCGCCTCGTTGCTTATCTCTGCGTTGGCTATCCCGTGGAGGAGCACGAGGATCCCGAACTCGTCCGGCATGGCTGGCAGGAGCGGGACAGGGCGGCGACCGGGCTGCTGGAGCGGTGAAGCTACCGGTCTTAACGAAAGCCTACCCGGATCATTCGCCTTTATCCGGAACACCCTAGGCCACGCTTAACTGCCCGGCGCGATATGCGTGCGTATCCCCCGGATAGGGCGCTCCGGTAACCGGAACCGCAACTTCGAGAGCTGCTTATCGTGAAGCTCACGGTCACGGTTTCGAGGACGACACCAAATGTTCGCGCGTCATGGGTTCACTGTTTATCTGGCCGGAACAATCCTCAGTGTCGGGTTTGCGGCGACACCCGCCGCATCCCGTGAGCTCGTTGCCTTTGATCAAGCGGTCATGCCCGGCACGGTCGTGGTCAGAACCTCAGAGCGGCGGCTCTACCTCGTCAACGGTGACGGCACGGCGATCCGCTATCCGGTGGCGGTGGGCAAGCCCGGCAAGCAATGGACCGGCGCCACCACCATCGACGGCAAGTATGTGGAGCCGGCCTGGTCGCCGCCGCGGGAGGTGAAGCGCGACAATCCGCGACTGCCCGACGTCATCGCCGGCGGCTCGCCGCATAACCCGATGGGCGCGGCGGCAATGACGCTTGCCGGCGGTGAATACGCCATTCACGGCACCAACCGCCCGAACTCGGTGGGCACATACGCATCTTACGGCTGCATCCGCATGTACAACCAGGATGTGGTCGATCTCTACGGGCGCGTCTCCGTTGGAACGCAGGTCTACGTCACGCGCTGAGACCTCGCTTAGAAATCGACGGCAATGCCTTTCACTTCCCAGTCGTCGTAACGAACAGGCTCGAGGCCGCCACGGCCCTGGCGTTCGCGCGCAGCGGAGATTTCCGCCGCCTTCGCATCGATGGCCGCGCGTCGGTCGGCAGCCTCGGCCAAAGCACGCTCGGCGGCGGGTGTCAGCCCCGCGCGGGACGGGATCTCGGCGTTTTCCGCGTTGTCGGGCGTTGTCATGGCTTGCATCTCAGTGGGCCGGATGGGAGGGCATCCGTTGGAACTGGCTTCGGGTAACCGAGCCTCGGACACGGAAAGTGGCATTCATGGCGACACGCCGCAACGCGGACGGGCCGACGACGACGATCGACCGCACCGTTCCGGGCCTCGCTGCCCGGCAGGTGGCGCATGCCGCCGTGGCCGATCTCCTCGTTCAGGGACGGGCTTTCGCGCTCGAAGACGCCCTCGCTCAGGCGGGTCGTGACGCAGGCCTCGATGCGGCCGATGCGTCCCTCGCCCGCGCCATTGCCACCGCCACCTTCCGCCGCCTCGGCTTCCTGCGGCGAATGCTTTCGGCTCGGATGAACCAGGGCCTGCCGCCGGATCAGCCACGTCTCGTGGCTCTCCTCGTGACCGGCGCCGTTCAGATCCTCGATCTCAACGTGCCGGACCATGCCGCCGTCGATCTTTCGGTTCGCCTCGCCAAGGGTGACCCCTACCTTCAGCACACGCCGGGCCTCGTGAACGCCATCCTGCGTCGGGTGATCCGCGAGCGGGACGCCATCGCCGCAGAGGCGTCCGATCCCCTGGCGCAAAATACGCCGGACTGGCTCGCCGCTCGCTGGAGCGCCGCCTACGGACCCGACACTGCCCGGGCCATCGCCTCGGCTCATCTCTCCGGCGCCGCGATCGACATCACGCCGCGTGGACCGGCCGCGGAATGGGCCGATCGCCTCGGCGGCGTCGCCCTTCCCACCGGCAGCATCCGCCTGCACGAGGTCCGTTCTGCGGTTTCGGAACTCCCCGGATATGCTGAGGGTGCGTGGTGGGTGCAGGACGCCGCCGCCGCCATCCCGGCGCGCCTGCTCGCAGTCGGGCCGGGGCAGCGCGTGGCCGATCTCTGCGCGGCACCGGGCGGCAAGACCGCTCAGCTCGCCGCCATGGGGGCGGAAGTGGTCGCCGTGGATCGTTCGGCCCAGCGCCTCGAGCGTCTGACGGAGAATCTCACGCGCCTCGGCCTCAAGGCCGAAATCCGCATCGGCGACGCTACTCAGTTGCCCGAGAGCGATGCCGATACGTTCGACGCCGTGCTTCTCGATGCGCCGTGCTCGGCGACCGGCACGATCCGGCGGCATCCGGACGTCGCCTGGACCAAGGCCGGTGGCGATATCGGACGCCTTGCCGGTCTGCAGCGCCGCCTGCTCGATCGCGCCGCCACCCTTGTGAAGCCGGGTGGGCGTCTCGTCTATTGCACCTGCTCGCTGGAACCCGAGGAAGGTGAGGGGCAGGTCGCAGCCTTCCTCGCACGCAATCCGGCTTTCGAGCGGCTTCCGATCCGCGTCGAGGAGATTGGCGGCCTCGAAGAACTCATCAATGGCGACGGCGATCTTCGGACGCTGCCCTCGCACCTCTCCGGCGAAACGGCCATTGGCGAGGAAGGGCCGCTTGCGGCGCGCGGCGGGATCGACGGGTTCTTCGCGAGCCGTCTGGTTCGGAAGGCGTAGGACGCACGGTGCGTGCCCCCCGCCATGCCATCGCCGGCCTGTTCGGGGGGCTTCTTCTCCTCGGCCAAGCTGGGGCCGACGAGATCGACCGCCGAATCCTGCCGGTTGCGCCGACCTATACCCGCAATGCGACCTGCGCCTCGGTCTCGGCGACGATTCCTTTCGAGATTCATACAGGGACCCAGGATGTAGGCATCTCGCCCTCGCCGAAGGACCTGCCGCTGAACCAGGGTGAGAGCGCAATCTGCTTTGCCTATGCCACGGCGGACATGATTTCGCACCGCGTCGGCAGGCCGGTCTCTCCCTTGGATGTGGCGACGAAATTCTATTTCGCCGACCCAGTTAGGCTGGAGACGATCTCGGACCCGCATCTCAAGCGCCATCTCCGTGCGCATCCGGCCTACCGGGCCGACATCGCCTGGAGTCGCAATACTGCCGAGGTCACCAAGGACGGTAACCCAGCCCTGGAACCGTATTTCGACAAGATCGAAGGCGGTGAGGAGGACTTGGCGGCGCTCCTCTACAACATCGGCGGGTATTGCGAGGACCGCGACCTGCCGTCCAATGATGGCTATCGCTACGTGATGCCGACATTGCGTTCGCTGCGCTACCGGACGAAGCTTCACCCGGCGCGGCAGAGCTTTCGCGCGGTGGCTGCAACTGCTTCCCACTTGCGTGGGCGGTGGGCTGATTCATTCAACGCAGCATGGATCGCCCATGTGGAGGCCGTCTGCCGTCGTGTGCCGCTACCTGTGCCGCTTCTGCCGGTCTCCTACCGTGTGGCGGCGAGCCAGGCCGATTTCGCGGACATGCTCGAGTCCGGCCGTCATCCGAGCAAGCAAAAACTCGACCGAATCCTGGCCATGGTCGATTACGCACTCGACCACGGCCGTGTGCCGACAGTGGGGTATAGCTGGTACCTTCTCGAAGACCGCGATCCGAAGGACCCGGACCTGTTCGCCGATCATGCGAGCCCGGTCATCGGCCGCCGCAAGGCAGAGGGCACCTGCCAGTATAGAATCCAGGACAATACCGGTGAATATTGCGGTCGCATGCGCGACGGCATCCGTGAACGTTGCGACAACGGACGCATCTGGGTCACGGAAAGCGAGCTTAGGAAGACCTTGTACAGCGTGACCTATCTGAGATAGGCGTCTAAAAACAGTATCGGTGTCGGCCTTACGGTGTAATGATTCGCATGGAGACGGTCTGCACTTGCGCATCGCTGTTTTGATCGCTGGCAGGTGCGGTCTTCTTCAGCCGCGCCATGAACTTGCGCACCTCGTCGGGCGGCAATGCACCCATCGGTGCGATCATCATGGACAGGAGTGCCTTGGTCTTGCGATCGACCGAGGCGGAACGGCTCACCGGCTCGAAATCCCGCACCGTGTGAGTCTTGTCCTCGTTGCCGGTAAAGACACGCGCACCGTCCTTCAGCACGACAATGTCGCCCGGACGTAGGGTCGGATCCTTTAGCAGGGCGTTCATCGGTCCAGAAGACATGGAGATCGGCGTCTGGCGCTCGGCGATATGAAGCTGCAGCGGCTCGCTCTTGGGCAGGGCGGCATAACGGATCTTCGGACGGGGGCGGCTGACTTCGCGCCGGATCGACGGAAGCCGGCGCTCAAATTGGGGCACGGGGACGGCTTGCTGCTGCTCGACAGCAGGACGGGCGGGAGAGAACAGCGCCTCGAAAAGTCCGCCCAAGCCACGGTCTTGAGCGTTTTGCGCCATCGCTGCGCTAGATGTGCACAATAACGCTGCTGCCGATATCAAGAGGCCGGCACGCTTGGCGACTGGGATGACAGTCATGGACACACTGCCATTGCTGGAGGCTACAGGGGAGAAGCTCGCTGGACGCTGTGTATAACCTGTGCAGCATTCAACCGTTCCAGCCGAGTTTGCCAAAAAATACAGTTCGACGATTCAGCTTGGTGCCACGCCTCGCCCCAGTGGATGGCTCCGGCTCGAAGGCAAAAACCCGTGCGCAGATCGGCCTATGCATCGTGGGCAGTGTCGGCATCCTTAATCGTTGGTTAATACGCACGGCTTAGCTTTCGTGATGGGCGACATCTGGCGCGAGGGCCCAATCGGGTCTGGGCGCTGGAGGAAAGGTGTGCGTGGGTTGGGGGGCTGATCGCTGGCGGTTCTATCGGCTCGTCGGGCGGGAGATCGTCCGCTCGGCGCGGGGTGTGTCCGCACGCCTAACGGCGAGTCCAGACCTGCTCGCGCGGGCGCGCGTCAGCGCCCTGGTCATCGCCCCGCACGATCTGCGCACCAGCGACGCCACCTTTGCCGACGACATCTATGCCGGCCTCTTCGTCTTCGCGGGACGCTCTCTTTCCGTGAGCGGTCGGTCACCGTTCGACTATGCGCCGCCGTCACCGGAATGGGCGGATGCGTTCTACGGATTCGGATGGCTGCGCCATCTGCGCGCCGCCGATACGGCCCTGGCTCGAGCCAATGCCCGAGCCTTCGTGGCGGATTTCATCGCTGGCCGTGGCGATGAGACTCTGGCCGCGCCCGTCCCCGTTGCCGCGCGGCGGTTGATCTCCTTCCTCTGTCAGTCGCCGCTGGTTCTGGAAGGCGCGGACCATGCCTTCTACCAGGCGTTCCTCAAGGCCGTCGGGCGCGGCGCAAGGGACCTCGAACGCTCCCTGCGCCGTGGCCTGCCGCCGCAATCGCGGCTCTTGGCGGTGGTGGCGCTATGTTATGCCGGCCTGTGCTGCGAGGGCATCCAGCCGATCCTGCGCCGGGCCACCCGCATCCTGTCTCGCGAACTCGATCGGCAGATCATGGCGGATGGCGGGCATCGCAGCCGCGATCCGCGCTTCGCCATGGAGCTCCTGCTCGATCTCCTGCCTCTGCGCCAAAGCTTCCTGAGCCGCAGCCTCGACCCGCCGGAGGCTCTGCTTCACGCGATCGACCGGATGCTCCCGTTGCTGCGGCTCCTGCGCCACGGCGATGCGTCCCTGAGCCATTTCAATGGCATGGGCGCAACGGCGGCGGACCATCTCGCCACCTTGCTGGTCTATGACGGGGCCCTGGCGCAGCCGCTGATGCATGCGCCGAATTCCGGCTACGAGCGGCTGGAAAGCGGCCGTGTCGTTTTGGTCGCTGATGTGGGAGCGCCGCCGCCGCTGCGCTTCTCGATGAATGCGGGGGCCGGTTGTCTCTCCTTCGAGATGTCGAGCGGCCCCCAGCGGGTGGTCATCAATTGCGGGCTTCCGGCGAGCGGCCCGGAATTGCGTCGCCTCGCCCGCAGCACCGCCGCCCATTCCACGGCGACGATAGGGGATTCGTCCTCCTGCCGATTCCTCGGTGCCAGCGAAGGACTGGGCAGTCGCTGGGCCTCGGACTGGCTCATCAAGCGGATCGGTCCCGTGCTCGTGCGCGGCCCGCGCGCCGTCAAATCCGAGCGGACGAGCGATGGCGGAACGTTGATCCTGGCCGGACGCCATGACGGCTATGCCGCCGAGTTCGGGATCGTCCATGAGCGCCGCTGGCGCCTCCTGCCCGACGGGGCGGGGCTAGAAGGCGAGGATGCCTTCGTTCCGGTGGCCCATAAGGGCAACCGGATCCGGCTACGTCCGCCCGAGGCGGCAATCCGCTTCCATCTGCATCCCGCCATCGCGGCCAATGCGGCGGTCGGCGGTGGGGTCGATCTCGCCTCGCCCCTCGGGGAGGTCTGGCGGTTCGAGGCCGAGGGCGCTGCGGTAGCGCTGGAGGAGAGCGTCTATTTCGCGGGTCTCACCGGCGCGCGCCGAACCGACCAGATCGTCCTGTATGTCACGGCCGGGGAGGGCGCCCAGGTGCGATGGCGCTTCCTGCACATCGCACAGGCGCCGGGGCGGGGCGAACCCGTCGTGCGTGACGCTTCCATGGCCGATGACGCGGCGCGGTAGCCGATAGGGCGTCACATGTGGTACCCGCGCCTTTGAGGGGCAGGATCTGCCCTGTGCCGGACGGTTCTCGACGATGTCGCATGATCAGGCGCGGGTTGCCCGCGCACTTCTTTCCGTTTCCGACAAGACGGGTCTCGTGGATTTCGCCCGCGCGCTGTCCGAGCGTGGCGTGGCCCTGGTCTCCACCGGCGGCACCCATCGGGCGCTCACCGAGGCGGGGCTTCCTGTCACGGAGGTGGCCGAGATCACCGGTTTTCCCGAGATGATGGACGGACGGGTGAAGACTCTGCACCCGGCTGTGCATGGCGGCCTGCTCGCAGTGCGCGACGACCCTCAGCACCAGGCCGCACTTGCCGCACACGGCATCGGCGCCATCGATCTTCTCGTGGTCAATCTCTACCCGTTCGAGGCGACCATCGCGAAGCCTTGCGGCTATGACGATGCGGTGGAGAACATCGATGTCGGTGGGCCGGCCATGATTCGCGCCGCCGCGAAGAATCACGCCGACGTGGCTGTGGTGGTGGATGTGGCTGATTACGCTGCCATCCTCACCGAGCTCGAGTCCGGCAACGGTGCGCTCGGAGCGGCGACTCGAAAGCGCCTTGCCCAGAAGGCCTTTGCTCGCACCGCCTCCTACGATGCCGCGATTGCGTCCTGGCTTGCCGACCATGTGGAGATGGATGAGGCGCCTGCCTACCGCGCCTTCGGCGGCACGCTCGCCCAATCCCTGCGCTACGGCGAGAACCCGCACCAATCGGCTGCCTTCTACCGGACGCCCGGCCTCGTTCGGCCCGGCGTGGCCAGCGCCCGCCAGCTCCAGGGCAAGGAGCTGTCCTTCAACAACCTCAACGACACCGATGCGGCCTACGAATGTGTGGCCGAGTTCGATCCGGCCCGCGCCGCCGCGGTGGCGATCATCAAGCATGCCAACCCTTGCGGCGTCGCCGAAGGTCATACGCTGGCGGAGGCCTATGAGCGGGCTCTGGCCTGCGACCCGACCTCGGCCTTCGGCGGCATCGTTGCCCTCAACCGCACACTGGATGCCGAATCGGCTGCGCGCATCGTCGAGATCTTCACCGAGGTGATCATCGCGCCGGACGCCACCGAGGAGGCGATCGCCATCGTCGCGGCCAAGAAAAACCTGCGTCTCCTCCTCGCGGGCGCTCTTCCCGACCCGCGCGCCAAGGGCTTCGCCATGCGCAACCTCGCCGGCGGCATCCTCGTTCAGGGCCGCGACGCCGCGGTGGTCGACGACATGACGCTGAAGGTGGTGACGAAGCGCGAGCCCTCGGGCCAGGAATACGCGGACATGCGCTTCGCTTACCGCGTCGCCAAGCACGTCAAGTCGAATGCCATCGTCTACGCGCGCGACGGTGCTACGGTGGGGATCGGCGCCGGACAGATGTCGCGGGTCGATTCCTCGCGCATTGCCGCCTGGAAGGCGGCGGAGGGCGCCAAACGCATCGGTGCGACCGAGAGCCTAGCCAAGGGCTCTGTGGTTGCCTCGGACGCGTTCTTCCCCTTCGCCGATGGCCTGATCGCGGCGGCGGAAGCCGGCGCCACCGCGGTGATTCAGCCGGGCGGATCGATGCGTGACGCCGACGTAATCAAGGCCGCCGACGAAGCCGGTCTCGCCATGGTGTTTACAGGGCATCGTCACTTCCGGCACTGATGCCGCGCGGTGCGCGGCAAACGGCCTGCGCGCATCGCCTTGTCGAGGCTTTCTTCCATGACGAACATCTCTCCTTCCCCCGATCGCGCCCAGCGCCGAGCGGCCGGTAAGCGCTTGCGCGATGCGGTTCCCCGTGAATCCCATGCCGACTGGTATCCTGCCGAGAACCGCGATCCGCTCGCGGTTCTCCGGGCGAACGATTCGGGCAGGTTGCTCGAGCTGATCCCCCTGCGGCACGAGCGGATGCGGGCAAACCCATTTGCGTTCCTGCGTGGGGCTGCCGCTGTGATGGCCGCCGACCTCGCGGGCGTTCCGGTTCCGGGCATTCCCGTCCAGGCCTGCGGCGATTGCCACATCGGCAATTTCGGCGTGTATCGCAGCGCCGAGGGCCAGACCCTTTTCGACATCAACGATTTCGACGAGACGCTTTGGAACGTCGATTTCACGATCGATGTGAAGCGCCTCGCCGCCAGTGTCGCTGTCGCTGCCCTGCCTCAGGGCGAGCACCGGGCACATCGTGCGGCTCGGGCAAGCGTCCGGGCTTATCGCGAACATATGCGTGACCTGTCGCATCTCTCGCCGCTCGCCATCTGGCACAGTCGGATCGATCTCGATCACGAAATCGGTCGCCTCGGCGACGGAGATCTGTGCCGCCGCCTCCTGTCCGACGCGGCTTCCGAGACCGCCGACGGCCTCAGCCATGGCGATGCACCGGACCTCGATCCTGCGAGCTTCGGCGCCGATCCGTCTTTGTGGCGCATCGCCGACAAGGCCCCGACCGTCTTCCATGAAGGGCCGAACGGCCTGACCGACGCGGTGCAGGAAGCGGCCGCCGCGTTGCTCGCCTACCCGCAAAGCCTTCAGGCCGACCGGAACCTGCTGGCTCTGCGCTACATGCAGCGCGATGTCGCCTTCAAGGTGGTGGGGATCGGCTCAGTGGGCACGGTCTGCGCCGTGGGGTTGTATACCGACGCGGATGGCGCGCCGCTTTTCCTGCAGATCAAGGAAGCCCGGCCTTCGGTGCTGGCGCAGCTCGCCCTGAGCCCCTTCTTCCTCGCATCCGAAGGTCAGCGCGTCATCGACGGGCAGCGCATCATGCAGGCCGCGAGCGACATGTTCCTGGGCACCGCCTATTCCGATGCGAGTGGGCGCTCCTACTATGTCCGTCAGTTAAAGAATAAGAAGCTGTCGGCCGTCGCCGAAATTATGTCCGAGAGCGGTCCCAAGGCCTATGCCCAACTTTGCGGGACCACGCTCGCCCGTGCCCATGCCCGCTCAGGGGACGCAGCGATGATCGCCGGCTATCTCGGTAAGGGCGATGCCTTCGACGAGGCGGTGGCCGAATTCGCGATGCGCTATGCGTGGCAGACGATGGCGGACCACGATGCGCTGAAGCAGGCCTATCAGGAGCCCGCCGAGGCAGCGTGAAGGCAAAGGCCTCATGCAAGGTCTGACCGAACCCTGCGGCATAAGTCGAACCCGTCGACGACGTCGGAGATGACAGACGAAGAAGGCCCTGTCTCGCGACAGGGCCTTCTTCGTATCGTCGCCTAACAGGCATCGGGTCTTTAAGGCACCGACGCCGTTGAAGCACTTGCTCAAGCTGGACCGGGGCTGGCCCCGATCCAGCCCTTCGCTCCGAACGCTAGCGTGCCGGGCGGTCGTCCCAGGTGAAGATGTCCCTGTCCTTGGTCTCGGGGATGAACAGGGCACCGATGACGGCCGTCGCGAGGGCGATGACGATCGGGTACCAGAGGCCGAAATAAATGTCGCCGGTCTGGGCCACCATCGCGAAGGCGGTGGCCGGCAGAAGGCCGCCGAACCAGCCGTTGCCGATATGGTAGGGCAGCGACATCGAGGTGTAGCGGATACGCGTCGGGAAGAGCTCGACGAGAGCCGCCGCGATCGGGCCGTAGACCATCGTCACGTAGAGGACGAGGATCGTCAGGATACCGATGATCGTCAGCTTCTGGACCGAGAAGATGTCGATCATCTTAGCGAAGTTCGACAGGCCGTCCTTCGGTTCGATGGCGATCTTCACGATGCTCGGGTTGTTGGCGCCAGGGTAGCCGGCAGCAGTGAGGGCCGCGCCGATATCCTTGGCGAAGGCCGGATCGGCGGCGGCGAACTCCTTGCCGGCGACGGTGACGGTGGCCTTGGTGCCGGGAGCGACCGGCTCGGTGGTGTAGTTCACCGCGGACCGGGCGAGCAGCGCCTTGGCGATGTCGCAGGAATTGGTGAACTTGGCCGTTCCCACCGGATTGAACTGGAACGAGCAATCCGCCGGGTCGGCCTTCACCACCACCTGCGTGCTCTGCTGGGCCGCGTGCAGGGCCGGGTTGGCGGCCGCGGTCAGCGCCTTGAACAGCGGGAAGAAGGTCAGCGCCGCGATGACGCAACCGCCGAGGATGATCGGCTTACGGCCGATCTTGTCGGAGAGCGCGCCGAAGAACAGGAATCCGCCGGTGCCGAGGATGAGCGACCAGGCGATGAGCACGTTGGCCGTGAACTGATCGACCTTCAGGATCGTCTGAAGGAAGAACAGCGCGTAGAACTGGCCGGTGTACCAGACTACGGCCTGGCCGGCGGTGAGGCCGAGCAGGGCGAGGAGCGCCCACTTGGCGTTGCGCCACTGGCCGAACGCCTCGGAGAGCGGCGCCTTCGAGCCGGTGCCCTCGTCCTTCATCTTCTTGAAGGCCGGGCTCTCCTGCATCTGCAGACGGATCCAGACCGAGACGCCGAGCAGCACGATCGAGACCAGGAACGGAATGCGCCAGCCCCAGGCGGCGAAGGGCGTGATCGTCCCGGCCGAACCGTCAGCGAGGGTGGTGGCGACGGGCGCGTAGTTCGCGTTGACGTAGATCTGGGTGAACAGGATCACCATCAGCGACAGCAGCAGCCCGAGGGTCGCCGTTGTCTGGATGAAGGCGGTGTAGAAGCCGCGACGCCCGGGGGGAGCGTGCTCGGCCACGTACACCGCTGCGCCGCCATACTCACCACCGAGGGCGAGACCCTGGAGCATGCGCAGAGCCAGCAGCGCCACGGGCGCGACCCAACCGACGCCGTACTCGTTCATCGTGGCGTAGGAGGGCAGAAGGCCGACCACGAAGGTCGAGATGCCCATGATCAGGATGGTCACGAGGAAGGTGTACTTGCGGCCCACAAGGTCGCCGAGACGTCCGAACACCAGTGCGCCGAAGGGACGGACCAGAAAGCCCGCTGCGAAGGCCATCAGGGCGAAAATGTTGCGCGTGGCTTCCGGATAGGCCGAGAAGAACTGCGCGCCGATGATCGCAGCCAGCGATCCATAGAGATAGAAATCGTACCACTCGAACACGGTACCGAGCGAGGAGGCCAGAATGACCTTCTTCTCGCCGGCACTCATGGGCCGTGCGGCTTCCTTTGGTAATGGGACCGCTGACGTTGCAGACATGGGGGAATCCTCCAAAATTTTTTTACTTCCAGGCTTTTGCAGGCCTGGCTTTCAACACTTCAGAAACTTGGGTGCTGCGTCGGCGTTCGCAGTCGCTCAAGTCCTGGTGCGCATTGGTCTTGCCGCTCACGGAAACGAGAGCGATCGACGCTACCTCACGCCATGATTTCGCCCAAGAGTGAAAAAGCCGTACGGCCCAGGGATACTCACGTTTTTATGCAAACGTGTCACTTTGGTGCCGATTGGTAGGACCGCTGCCCGGTTGGATGCCATGAATGAGAAAGGGCGCGGCTTCCGCCGCGCCCTTTCACGCAATCGTAGTCTGGTCTTGGAACCGTCAGTGAGCGTGGGCGCCGTCGGCTCCGATCCCAGTCTCCGAGCGCACGAACTGCTGTTCGAACAATGCGCGCTCGCGCTTGGCCCTGGCAGTATTGTCGAGCTTCGACACGACGTAGATCGTGAGGAAGGCCAGCGGCATCGAGAACAGGGCCGGGTTGTCGTAGGGGAAGATCGCCACCGGATTACCGAAGGTCGTCACCCACACTGCCTTCGACAGGATCACCATTCCGACAGCCGCGAAAAGGCCGACGAATCCGCCAATCAGTGCGCCCCAGGTGGTCGTGCCCCGCCATAGGATCGACATGGTGAGGATGGGGAAGTTGCAGCTCGCCGCCACCGAGAAGGCGAGGCCGACCATGAAGGCGACGTTCTGGTTCTCGAAAACGTATCCGAGATAGATCGCCACGATACCGATGACGACCGCCGAGATCTTCGAGAGTCGCACTTCGGACGCTTCGTTGGTGCGTCCGCGGGCGATGACGCTGGCATAGAGATCGTGGCTGACCGCCGATGCACCGGCGAGCGTGAGCCCGGCCACGACAGCAAGAATGGTGGCGAAGGCGACTGCCGAGATGAAGCCGAGGAAGTACGGCCCGCCAACGGCGTTGGCGAGGTTCACAGCAACCATGTTGGTGCCGCCAAGCATCCCCTTCAGCTTGTCGAACGCACCCGCCGGATCGAGCTTGAAGTAGACCGGATCGGACATCAGCAGGGCGATGCCGCCGAAGCCGATGATGAAGGTCAGGATGTAGAAGTAACCGATCAGGCCGGTGGCGTAGAACACCGATTTGCGGGCGGCCTGAGCATCGGAAACGGTGAAAAAGCGCATCAGGATGTGTGGTAGGCCGGCGGTGCCGAACATCAGACCGACGCCTAGGGAGATCGCTTCGATCGGGTTCGAGACGAGGCCGCCCGGCGCCATGATGGCATCGCCCTTCGGATGGGTGGCGACGGCGGCCGAAAATAGGGCCTCGGGGTTGAAGCCGTATTTGTAGAGCACCGCACCGGCCATGAAGGTGGCACCCCCGAGGAGAAGGCAGGCCTTGATGACCTGGACCCAAGTGGTCGCCTTCATGCCGCCGAACGCCACGTAGACGATCATCAGCACGCCGACGATCACGACCGCATAGAGATATTCGAGGCCGAACAGCAGCTGGATCAGTTTCCCTGCGCCAACCATTTGGGCGATCAGGTAGAACGCCACCACCACGAGGGTGCCCACTGCCGAAATGATGCGGATCGAGGTCTGGTCGAGGCGAAAGGAGGCGACGTCGGCGAAGGTGAACTTGCCGAGGTTGCGCAGCCGCTCTGCAATGAGAAACAGCACGATCGGCCACCCCACGAGGAAGCCTGTGGAATAGATCAGACCATCGAAGCCGGACGTATAGACGAGGCCGGAGATGCCGAGGAATGAGGCTGCCGACATGTAGTCGCCGGCAATGGCCAGCGAGTTGGTGCCGGCCGAGATACCACCGCCGGCGGCGTAGAAGTCAGAGGCCGATTTGGTACCCTTGGCCGCCTTGTAGGTGATGCCGAGGGTGAAGAGCACGAAGAACGCGAACATACCGATGGCCGGCCAGTTCGTCTGGGCTTTCGTGACGGCGCCGAGATCCGGACCGGCGGCGTAGGCTGCGCCAGCGAGGATGACAGAGAGGGTGGTACCCAGGACGATGGGGTGGGCTGAGCGGATCATCGGCCGAGATCCCGCTTGAGGGCGGCAGTCAGTTCGTCGAAACGGCCGTTGGCACGCTGGACGTAAATGCCGGTGAGGATGAAGGCGAAGACAATCACGGCGACGCCGAGGACCAAGCCCAACGAGGTCGTGGCGCTCCCGACCTTCATGGCGAGCAGCGATTTGTCGAAGGCGATGAGGCCGATGAAGCCGAAATAGACGAGCAGCATCGCGATGGTCAGCGTCCAGCCGAAGCGGGTCCGCTCGTGGACGAGTTCCTTGAAACGCGGATTCTGCGCGATCCGCGCAGTCTCGATATCGGACATGGCGTAACTTTCCCTGAAGCTTCGGCCCTTCTGAACGGGGCCTCGGTCTTGGCGAATACTATGGCGATGGGAGGCGAGCGCGTGCGATGCCGCCGAACCTGTCTCGTGTCGCGAGGCGTGCCGGCGCAAGCGCCGCACGGTCACGATATCGTCAGGACAGGCGGGAGAGGCGGCTGAAAATGCGAGCGGCGCACCTCCTTCGAGATGCGCCGCTTCCTTGTGCGAGGCCCGCAATCAGGACGCGCGGTTCTGGCGGTTCTCGATCAGGTCGTCGACGACGGCGGGCTCGGCGAGGGTCGAGGTATCGCCGAGCGATGAGAACTCGTCCTCGGCGATCTTGCGGAGGATGCGGCGCATGATCTTGCCCGAGCGAGTCTTGGGCAGGCCGGGGGCGAACTGGATCAGGTCCGGCGAGGCGATGGGGCCGATATCCTTGCGGACCCAGGCCACCAGTTCCTTGCGCAGCTCGTCCGAACCGTCCTCGCCCTCCATCAGGGTGACGTAGGCGTAGATGCCCTGTCCCTTCATGGAGTGCGGGTAGCCGACGACGGCCGCTTCCGACACCTTCGGATGGGCGACGAGGGAGGATTCGACCTCCGCGGTGCCCATGCGGTGGCCCGAGACGTTGATGACGTCGTCGACGCGGCCGGTGATCCAGTAATAGCCGTCCGCATCCCGGCGGCAGCCGTCGCCGGTGAAGTAGAGGTTTGGATAGGTGGAGAAGTAGGTCTGCTCGAACCGCTCGTGGTCGCCATAGACCGTGCGCATCTGTCCGGGCCAGGAATCCGCGATGCAGAGGTTGCCCTCGCAGGCACCGTCGAGCGGCTTGCCCTCCGCATCGACGATGAGCGGCTGCACACCGAAGAACGGGCGCGTTGCTGAGCCGGGCTTCAGCTTGGTGGCACCGGGCAACGGCGTAATGAGGATGCCGCCGGTCTCGGTCTGCCACCAGGTATCGACGATGGGGCAGCGGCTGTCGCCGACCACCCGGTAGTACCAGTCCCAGGCTTCCGGGTTGATCGGCTCGCCGACCGAGCCGAGGACGCGCAAGCTTGCCCGCGAGGTCTTCTTCACCGGGCCTTCGCCGCCGCCCATGAGCGAGCGGATCGCCGTGGGCGCGGTGTAGAAGATGTTGACTTTGTGCTTGTCGACAACGTCCCAGAAGCGGGAGGTCGACGGATAGGTCGGGATGCCTTCGAACATCAGGGTCGTGGCGCCGTTGGCGAGCGGGCCATAGACGATGTAGCTGTGGCCTGTGACCCAGCCCACATCCGCCGTGCACCAGTAGACCTCGCCCTCGCGGTAATCGAAGACGTATTGATGCGTCATCGCGGCGTAGACGAGGTAGCCGCCGGTGGTATGCACCACACCCTTGGGCTGGCCCGTGGAGCCTGAGGTGTAGAGGATGAAGAGCGGGTGCTCTGCCTCCACGGCTTCGGCCGGGCACTCGTCGGTGACCATGGCGGCGGCCTCGTCGTAATAGACGTCGCGGCCGGGCTCCATGGCGACATTACTGCCCGTGCGACGCACAACGACGACGTGGTCCACGGCATCCTTACCGAGCCTCGCGATCGCGGCATCCACATTGGCCTTCAACGCGACCTTGCGGCCGCCGCGCAGACCCTCGTCGGCGGTGATGACGAGCTTCGAGGCACAGCCTTCGATACGGCCGGCCAGGGAATCTGGCGAGAAACCGCCGAACACGATGGAGTGGATCGCGCCGAGCCGGGCGCAGGCCAACATGGCGTATGCGGCCTCCGGGATCATCGGCAGGTAGAGCGTGACCCGGTCACCCTTACCGACACCGCGATTGCGCAGCACATTGGCCATGCGGCAGACTTCCGAATGAAGCTGCCGATAGGTGATGTGCTTGGATTCGTTGGGGTCGTCGCCTTCCCAAATGATCGCTACCTGGTCGCCGCGCGTCGCGAGGTGACGGTCGATGCAATTGTAGGCGACGTTGGTCTTGCCGTCCTCGAACCATTTGATCGAGACGTTGCCTGGAGCAAAGCTTGTATTCTTGACGGTCGAATAAGGCGTCGACCAATCGATCCGCTTGCCGTGTTCACCCCAAAATGCAGCCGGGTCATCGACCGAGGCTTTGTACATCGCCTGATACCCGGCGTCGTCTACATGCGCACCGTCGATCCAGGTCGCGCGGACGTCGACCACCTTCTCGTCCATGACGTTTTCCCTACTGGTGCCCGATCGTATCGCGAAAACCGCGCAGCCGGGACTTCCAACTCGTTCTTAGGCGCAGGAACAGTCCTATCGCAAGCGCGAAGGGGGCGGATGCACCTGCGTCCGCACCCCCAATTTGGGCAATACTCTCGATCCATGATCGGCCGGCTGTCAGTTGCAGCCGATACAGATTCCCTTGATCCCCGAACCTTCGGTCTCGCCCTTCTTGCGGGCCTCATCGGGGGGTAGCCGGGTGTCGGGCGCAGCTGCGGCGCCGGGCGGCTTGGTGACGCCGGTCGGAGCAATATTTCGGAACGAGCCCGCCGATTCCAGGTTCTGACCGGTCGTCTGCGACGGACCCGCCGTTTGGGCTAGGACGCTTGTCGCTCCGGATATGAGCAGGCCAGCGAAAAGAAGCCTGAGGGTTATGTGCATGGGGTTTCTCCAAGACCTACCTGGAGAACGGGTGGCGCTTGCCTGGGTTGCCGACCAGCAAGCGTTCGCACCCACGTGAGAATACCCGTTTCAGGGAGGCGAACCACCTGGCTCGGTACGCGGCGGCAGTGTCGGCTTGGCCCTTTGGGACTCGGCCACTATCGCATCGAGGCGAGATTGCTCGATATCGGTCAACCGACGCATGACGTGTCTCGTCATGACGCTCGTACCTAATCTGGCTCGCCGACGGTCGCCGCTAGGCGATCGCCCAAGGGCACGCGGCGTCGTGCCGGTCCACCATGCCTGATGCGTTTCCGCCAGACGAGCCTGGGCTCGCCACGCTGATCACGCCGTTCTGACCGCCGCCTGCGGTGGAAACAGCATTTCCACCAGGGTGCCTTCATCCTTCCGGCTCTCGATGCGGAAGCGGCCATGATTGGCCTCGACGAGCGCCTTCGTGAGCGGCAGACCGAGGCCGGTTCCGGTGCTTCGTCCGTCCGCACGTCCCCTGGCCGAGGCCGCCACGGCGATCTGACGGAACGGTTCGAGGGCGGTCTCTACCTCGTCGGGGGTCATCCCGATTCCAGTGTCGCGGACCCTGAGGGCGATCTCGCCACGATCCGCCATGGTGGTGGAGACGATGACCTGTCCGCCAGCCTCGGTGAAGGCGATGGCGTTGGCGATGATATTGAGCGCAGCCTGCCGTACCGAGCGCTCGTCCGCGACCAGCATCGGCAGGTCGTCGGAGAAACTCGTCCGTACGACGATTCGATCGCGCATCGCCTGCGGCTGCAGCATCGCGACGCAATGGGTGACGACGTCGTTGAGGGGGACCTCAACGAAGGTCAGGTCGAGGCGGCCGGCTTCGATCTTTGCAAGGTCGAGCAGGTCGTTGACGAGACTGAGGACGTGCGTTCCTGAAGCGTGGATGTCGCCCAGATAGTCGCGGTAGCGCTCGTGGCCAACCGGACCGAACGGTTCGGCTAGCATCATATCGGCGAAGCCGAGGATGCCGTTCATCGGCGTGCGGATCTCGTGGCTGATCCGGGCGAGGAAATCCGATTTGCGTGCGCTGGCATATTCCGCAGCCTGCCGTGCGTTCGACGTTTCCGCTTCGATACGTCTGGTGGCGCGAACGTCCCGCACGGTCATGACCATGCGGCCGTCGTCCCGACCGGCGAGGGGGGTCACCTTGATCAGCAGCGGAGACATGCCGGCGGCGGTGCGACCGATCACATCCGGGGTCGCTTGCGCGAGGACGGTTTGCCCCGAACCGGCTATGCCATGGACGCTGGCGAGCACTGCTACCGCGCTTTCCGCTGCGAACAGGCTGAGGATGGCGGCACCGACGACTTCGCGCGGGTCGAGGCCGAAGGTCGTTGCCGCGCTGCGGTTGAGCCCGATGATCCGCCCATTCCGGTCGAGGGTGATGACTCCGTCATCGAGGCTGTCGAGAACGGCCTGCGCATCGGCGGCTCGGGCTCCCGCGAAGGCGTCGGCGATCTGCAGGGCAACGCGCTCACGGCCAGGCTCACCGGCAACGGCGTCGCGGATGAGGAGAAGGTGAGCCGGTGCGCCGCGCCAATCGAGCTCGGAGGCCTGCATGTCGACGCTCAGGCGGTGCCCCGAGGCGGCGGTGAGGATGGCGGGTGTGCCGTTGATCTTCCGCTCGTGCGGGACGAGGCCGCCGAACAGCTTGCCGATGCCGCCCGATGCCGCCAGTTCGGCCAGATCGGCGAAGCCCGCCATCGCCAGCAGGTGGCTGTTGGCGAACAGGACGCTGTCGCCGCGATAGACCATCACGCCGCCGGGCACCCGCTCCAGCGTCGCGCTGACGGCGGCATTGGGGTCTTCCGATGCAGGCTCCGCGAACCGCGTCATCGCCGTGGGAAACGGAGTCACAGAACCGCCGGTGGCGCGCTCGTCGCCGGTCCTGGCCTCCGAAACCTCATCGTCGGGCGTGCTATCGCCTGCGAAGCGCGCGCCCAGGGCCCGCGCGATTTCGCGGAACGCTGCATGTTCGTTGCTGGACAAATGCGGGTCGTGCAACGGTGTCCAGGCGTCTTCGTCAGTCGTAGGGGGCTCTGTTCCGGTCGCAGACCGTTCGGTCGTTTCTTCCCCTGACGGCTCCACGTTGAGGAGGGCGAGGGAGGAATCTCCTTCCGCAGCAGCGGCCGGATCATCACCGATCGTCGCAAAAGCGGGTTCCGCCACGGGCAGAGCTGATGTTTCTTCGTTTCTCGCCGAGTCCGTTTTTCTCGCCGAGTCCATGGCGCTGAGCTCCATGGCCGTTGGCGTCACAGCCTCGGCAGTATCGGCAGATGCTCCATCATCGGGCTCCACCTCCGATACAGGCTGATCGCCAGGATGCAGGTCGGTGATGATGTCCGCATGTTCTGGGCCCACCGACCCACTCTCCGATGACGCGGTTGAAGACCGCACCATGGCGAAGCCGTTGAACCCGGTGAACTCGGCTGCCCCACGCTGGATCGGAGTGCCGGATATGTCGAGATCCATCGCGCCCGGCATGCCATCGGCCTGCAGCGTGACGGAAATTGCACGAAAGGTCCGGCGCTGGGCCAAGGCCTGCAGGAGCCCTTCCGCGTCGAGCAGCGTGCGCGTGTGTGATAGCGCAGCCCAGGTCCTTCCGATCAGTACGGGTTTGACTGCGGCGGCGGCGGGGCCGGAAATGTCCGTGAGCCTGTCCTCGGCGTCGCTTTTCCAGGTTACGCGCCCAGTCCGCACCGCGCGGCTGTCCAATGGTGCGGACGTGTCTTCGAAGGCGGAAGGACGCGGCTCAGGTGCTGCCGTCGGATCGGCCTGTGCGCGCTCCTGTTCGCCTGCGCCTTTCTGGGGCAAGGCTCGGTGGCCCGGCAGGCGATCGAGGACCGCCACGATCACGCAATTACGACCCGATGCATCCTTGGTCCGCAAAGCAAGGCAGGTCGTGGCCTGTCCGAGACGCCGCGTGTCGAATCGCAGCTTCATCAGCGATGGCCGATCCAGCGGCAGGGCGCGCGGACGAATTTGTTCGCCCATGCGAATCGCGTCGTCGATCCGGCCCGATTCGCCGTCGCTCAGAGACCGCGCAAGGCCATCCGCCGTCGAAGCCAGCAGGATTCGCTCCGCCGTACCGTCGAGCACAAGCCACACCGCGTCTGGGCCGCTCAGGCGAGCGCCAAACCGCGAATCACCGCTCCAGTGTCTAATAAGGTCGCCGAGGTCCGGTTCAGGGCCGGATATCGGTTCTTCAGCCCGTCTTTCGAACATTCGTACCCGTTTCGCGTGACACGTGAGTGATTCGCACCCTTTTTTAACCGCAACGCGCCGCGGATGTAGACACCAAGCGCCGCCGATGCGCGTTTACCTTTTGTCATCCTTAATGCCGTGATCGAGGGTGGCATAGAGCGGGCGCTGTGTTATTGTGCAGCGCACAACAAACGATCAACAAGCAAGTTCAGAGGAGACGGACATGAGCAACACCCCGAACTATGAAGTGCCCGCTGAAATGCGCGATTTCGCTGAGAAGAGCGTCGATCAGGCTCGTAAGGCCTTCGACTCATTCATCGGCGCCGCTCGTCGCACCGCCGACACGGTCCAGGGTTCGGCCGACACGGCCCGTACCAGTGCACATGACGTCTCCGCGCGCGGCTTCGAGTTCGCCGAGCAGAACGTGAATGCCGCCTTCGACCTCGCCCAGAAGCTCGTTCGCTCGCGCGACTTGCAGGAAGCCATGCAGCATCAGGCTGAGTTCGTCCGCAGCCAGTTCGCCGCAATCCAGGCCCAGGCCAAGGAGTTCGGTGGCTTGGCGCAGAGTGCAATGCAGCAAGGCGCCGAGAAGGCCAAGGCAGCGATGCAGGAGACGGCTGAGAACACCCGCAAGGCGATGGAGCAGGGCACCGAGGCGGCTCGCAAGGCCGGCGCCGATGCCGAGCAAGCCATTCGCAACGCCAATTCCTGATATTTTCGAAATGCGACGGATCTGATCCGTCCGATGATAGAGGCCCGCCCCGCCCTCACGGTGAGGCGGGCCTTATTGTTTTTCTGAAGATGGACGCGATGACCCGGCTCGATATTCGGCTATTGACGCTCCCGGCCAAGCTGCCCTAGTCAAGTTTCGCCGCGCCAAGCGCGTGCCGTAAGCGTCTGACGTCAAGCAACGCATTTTCCGATCCGTCTTCCGGTCGGTGTCAGCGCTGCCCCGGATTGCGGTACAGACGTCGGGTTTTCATGAACCGCCTGCAATCGTTCAGCCTCCGCGGATGCCTGCCGCCGAGCAGTCAGTGGCTCATCATGCCGCTGGTGCTCTCGCTGCTGATGACGCTCGTCGTCTCGGCGATCTCCACCTACAAGACCTTGGGGGCCGATGCGGCTTT
Organism: Methylobacterium sp. Leaf91; assembly: GCF_001422815.1. Taxonomy (GTDB): domain Bacteria; phylum Pseudomonadota; class Alphaproteobacteria; order Rhizobiales; family Beijerinckiaceae; genus Methylobacterium. Next base: position 206,121 of record NZ_LMMP01000045.1, read on the forward strand.
CCTCGAGCATTGGCCGCCGGCCTGGGCTTTGTCCTGGGTCGTGGCGTTCCCGACGCTTCTCCTGGTCCTGCCCCTGGTCCGCCGGATCGTCGGGTTCCTGGTCAGGCCCGCCTGATGCGTGCCGTGCCCGTCCCGGATTTCGAATGTGCAGCTCGATGAGTCGCTCCCAACGATGATCCGAGCATAAGCAGCGAGGGCGGAGGCAGGTTCTCAGACGAGCCGGCACGGCATATGAAACTGCCGTATCGCTCCTGAGACCTTGTCCGGGACGGTGCGGCAGTCCTGCTCGACAGTCTCAAGTCACCAAAGCTTAGGATGTCCACGCAGCGGAGATCGGGGGGAACGGGGATCGATGACCATCAAGCCGGGTGATTACGTGGGGTCTGACGACAACGAGGCGACAATGACCGTCGTCGAGATCGTGGACGACAAGGCCCTGTGCCGCTGGTTCGTGGATGGCGACGTCGACGGCGACGAACTGGAAGCGTGGCTGCCGATCGCCTCCCTCACAGTTCTTTGAAAGGTCCTCATTCGCCGGTGCCGTAGTCCCGTCGGCGACGGCAGCGAACGAGGTGCGACACGGCGCTTGCACCGCGACGGCCGGTCTCCTAACCCTGGCGCCCCGCCCGGATTTCGGGCTCGTCGAAGAGGGCGAACCTTCATGCGACCTGCTTTTTTGCGCGCCGCCCAGCGTTTCGGCCTGTTGGCCCTCGCTCTGGCCGGTGTGCTATCCGCTGGCGCCGCCAGCGCCCAGTATGACGACGGCTACTACCGCCCCGCGCCCCGGCGCGACTATTACGAGGATCGCGGGCCCCCGCCCCGCCGGGCCGTCGGCTTGAACTGCGATGCTGTCCAGTCGGGAATCAGCGGCCTGCAGCCCTTTTCCTGCCCGCTGCCCGGACCTCGTCCCCTCGGGGCGCGCTGTTTCTGCGACATGCCGATCGCGTCCTTCAGTTCACCGCAGACTGCGGTGGGACGTGTCGTCCCGTAAGGGTCGAACCGGAAAGAAACAACGCCGCGCCATCCTGGGATGACGCGGCGTTGTTCTGCAGAGACGTGGAATTCAGTTGAGGACGACGACCTTGGCGCCTACTTTCACGCGCTCGTAAAGGTCGGTGACGTCGTCATTGGTCATCCGGATACAACCTGACGAAACTGCCTGACCGATCGTGTCGGGCTCGTTGGATCCGTGGATCCGGTACTCCGTATTGCCGATATACATGGCGCGGGCGCCCAGAGGGTTCTCCACACCACCCGCCATGTAGCGCGGCAGGTCGGGGCGGCGGGCGATCATTGCGGCCGGGGGCGTCCATGACGGCCATTCGCGCTTGGCGGTAACGGTCTTCGTGCCTGACCAAGTGAAGCCGGGACGACCGACGCCAACGCCGTAGCGGATAGCTTCACCGTTCGGCAGAACGAAGTAGAGACGCCGTTCGGCGGTCGAGACGACGATCGTGCCAGGCTTGTATGCGCCGCGGAAGGTTACGATCTCGCGCGGGATTGGTGAGACCTGGGCCTGCGGAGCTGCTTGCGCGCCCTGACCGACGGTGCCCTGATAGCCATAAGGGTCGTAGGAGGGCTGGCTGTACTCGGTCTCGGGATAGTAATCGTCGCCCCCCGTTCCGAACGGATCGTAGGAGGAGGCGGCGAGAGCGGGGGTGGAAGCGAGGATGCAAGCACCCATCATGCCTGCAAAAGCGGTCGCCAACGTCTTCATGGTCGGATGCCTTACCTGTGCGGTAACCTTTGCTATACAAGCGTAGGCGTAGGCGCGTGGTTCCACCCCCGGTCGCAGATTTCGCGTCTCGTTAACGTGAGCTTATGAATTTAGTACACCTCGTCCGTATGCACGTCGAAACGGGCAAGGTGCGAATAACCAAAGTTGGTGGTGATCGCGACATCAGTGGCATCGCGACCGCGCGCCATGACGATGCGGCCGATCCGTGGTGTATTGTGACGGGCGTCGAATGTGTACCAGCGCCCGTCCAGATACACTTCGAACCATGCCGAAAAATCCATCGGGTCCGGCACTGGCGGGATGCCGATATCGCCGAGATAACCGGTGCAGTAGCGCGCCGGGATGTTCATGCATCGGCAGAAAGCAACCGCCAGATGGGCGAAGTCGCGGCAGACGCCCTGGCGCTGCATGAAACCGTCCCAGGCCGTGCGCGTGGCATCGGCGAGCATGTAGTCGAACCGGATGCGGTCGTGAACGTAGTCGCAGATCGCCTGGACCCTCGACCAGCCAGGCATCGTCCCTCCGAAGAGGGACCAGGCCGTCTCAGACAGCTTGTCGGTGTCGCAATAGCGGCTACCGAGGAGATAGACGAGGACATCGCTCGGCAGGTTCTGTACGTCGATCTGTTGCGCATGCGGAGCGTATTCGTCCGGCAATCCGGAATCGTAAACGGTAAAATCGGCCGAGATGTCGAGACGGCCAACCGGAGTGACGATGCGCGTGCAGATGTTGTCGTAGACGTCCCGATATTCCTGGAAAGGTATCGGCGGGTTGAAGCTGATGACGTGTGGGGTCATCACATCCGGCATGCGTGATGGATGCACGCTCAGTTCAAGAATCATGGGCGTCGGCTGAACCGATTCGAAGGCGATGTCGAACCCAGTCCTGATCTTCATCGTATTGGCCCCATGTCTGAAAAAATATGATTTGAACCCAGCCGCCATCTGATGGCAGCGGAATGAACGTCATCAACGCACCACCATCGCATCGGGTGTACGCTGCTCAAGGGAACTGAGTTCGACTTCATCGACCTCGACGCTCACGGACATGCCGAGATCGTCCGCGGGAAACCCGAAGAAGGAGCCGTGCAACGGCACCGCCTGCCGCGGATCGCGGGCGACGGCGACGCGGATGAGGTCGCGATTGCCGACGATGCCGTTGGTGGGATCGAACTCGATCCAGCCCGCGCCGGGCAGGTAGACCTGAACCCAGGCATGGGTCGAGCCACCGCCCACATGGCGGTTGCGGTCACCGCGCGGATTGTAGAGGTAGCCGGAGACGAAGCGGGCGGCCATGCCAAGCGCGCGCACGGCCTCGATCATCAGTACCGCGAAATCGCGGCAGCTTCCGCGCTTGAGGCGCAGGGTTGTGACGGGGTCCTGAACGCCTTTCTCCGAGCGCGCGAGATAGGCGAAGTTGCGCCGGACATGGCGCGTCATCTCGGCCAGCAGATCCTGCGTGCCGATGCGACCCGCAGGCGGAACGAAGCTACGCGCCCAGGCATCGACCTCGTTCTTCGGATCGCGATGTTCCCGCTCGATGGAGCGGCTGAGATCCGGCATATCGTCGGCGCCGTAGCCGAAAGGGTAGTAGGCCGCATGCGGCGCGATCGGAAATTCCGGTGCGAGCTCGGGTGTGTGATCGAGGGTGATCGAGCATTCGAAGGTCAGGGTGGAGGCGCGACCCTGGAATGTCGCCACGGCGACGCAATTTCCGAACACGTCGTGCAACCACCGCAGAGACGACGGCTCGGGCGTGATCTTCAGCGTCGCGGCGATCAGGCGCTGGTCATAGCTGTCGCGCGGACGAAACATGATCCGGTGTTCGCCCAAGCCGACGGGCTGGCGGTACCGGTAGGTCGTAATGTGACGGACGGATAGGATCGGCACGTTCACAGGCTCCGCAGCACCGGTCGGTACCACTCTCTTGGATCGATGCAATGCAAGAGGTGCGCCCAACGTCATGGCGGCCCGTGATGTCGCCTTCACGGCACAGGAGTATTGGCCTGAATATCACCGCTGGGGCAATGCTCCTTGAGCTGGTTCGATAGCGATCGTCATCAAAGTGAAAGCGGCCCTGGCCGATTCATCCGCGGTGGGCAGAGTTCAGGGCACTGGCGGAGGAGGATTGCTGGTTGCGTGCTCGGCTTCCACCAACACATCCTGGGGGCGCCAGGGTTTGGGGATGAAGACCACCCTTTCCGGCAATGCGTCCGGTCGCGGAGCACGTCGGCCGGATGTGACCACCATCCTCGCCGTAGGCCACAGCATCGCGACGGCACGCGCCAGTTGCAGGCCGTCCATGACGCCCGACAGCTGGATATCGGCAAAGACCAGAGCGACATCACCGCCCCTGTCCCGCATCACGGCCAGAGCCTCTTCCGCCGTAGCGCAGCCGATAGCATCGAGCTCAGTCTCGTCCAGCAGGGCGACTGCCAAGCCTTGTGTCGATGCGTCATCCTCGACCACGAGGGCGAGGCGGCCGGATTTACGAATCGGCGCGGAGATAACGGGATCGGGCTCAGGCGTGGCTTCCGGCTGGTGGACCTGACGAACGAGGGCAGCCAAGTTCTCCGGAATGCCCTCGGCGATCAGGTCGTCATAGAAGGACGCGAGGGCTTCGCCGATTTGGTCGAGGGCGAGGCCAGGCGCGAGCGTATCGTTGCCTGCGCGCTTTTTCGGAACATCCTTGAAAGGAGTAGGCGAACGATTGTTCGACGGGCCTTTCGGATCGAGCACGTCATCCCTCCGGTTTTCGTCATCTGCATGGTGCCGCCGCGTGCGGCCCCAAGCTCAACGTAGGGACTCAGGCGTCAGTTGCTCCCATGGCGCAACAAGGGTTGGGCCGATGGCGAATCGATCCGGGAAATGCGATTGCTGGGGGGCAGGACCGACGGCGAGATCGGCGCATAAATGCGGTTAAGCGCGGTCACTCCACCGAGGCGTCGGCATAGGCCATGACGCCCGAGAGAGAGCGGACATCGCGGTAGCGAGCACCACGAGTGCTCATCATCGTCTCGAACTTCTCATGAACCTGGGCCACCGACAGGCTAGCTGCCTTGCGGCGACCGCGTTGGGCCGCAAAGAAGATGGAACGGTTGGCGCGCGCCGGGCCCGGCAGCATCTGGGCGGCCGCGGATGTCGGCTTGTCGACGACGGTAGCGAGGAACTCCTCGGCATCGTCGGGACCGAGGAAGTGGGCGAGGTACACTTCGCCCAGGGTCAGCTCGCGGCCGATACGCAGGGAGATTCGCGCCGCGTCGCGTTTCAGCATCTCACCTGCCATCAGTGCGGCGAGATAGGGGTCACGCCGCAATTCGAGGATGCGGGTCCGCTCGGCGGCATCTGCCACGCTCGGCTTGCCGTTATCGCCGGAGACCACGAGGGCCGCTTCCTGCGTCAGGCCGTATTTCGCTCCGAAGTCGCGCACAACACCGAGCCAGGTGCGCTCGATGAACTGAAATAGGCCGGTCGCCGAGGACGTCTTGGCCTGCACTTCGGTGATGAAGCTCGACTCTTTGTCGGCTACCGCCATCAGCAGGACGGGGTCGGTCTGTACGGCCTGCGCAGCGCGGACGATCTTCTGCACCAAGTGGCGGCGAATCTTCATCGGTCCGAATTCGAGGATATCGTTCGGGTCGCCGACAGCGCTTTCGGTCAACAGGTAATCGTAGGAGACACGATCGACGGCATTGGAGCCAATTTCGGTGTCGAGGTCGTGGACGGGGGCAAAGGCTGAGGATGACGTGAGTACGGTGGGTGGAGCTTCTAGAACTCCCGGGACCGCCGACTGAATTCTGGGCTTCGGCATCGACAGCTCGGTCATCGCCTGAGCCGATTGTACCACGGCGCCGAAGCCACTGGTGCCGGTGCCGTTGAGAACGACGGCGCTCAGGCCTCCCGCGACCAGCATCATGGCCAGAACGGAGCGGGTGAGGGCGGGGCGGCTCCCATGGTCGTGTCCGACACGATTCTTGAGCGTCAGCGCATCGGATGAAGTTGCCGCATCACCGCCAGCGCCGAAGCGGCGCGAGGGAGGGGTAACTCGTGATGATCCGACCTTCTGAACCCGCATCTGATCGACTCGTCTCCGTGTGGTGGCGCACATCGGCATTTACGAGGACAGTTGTGGCGACAAAACGGCTAGGCTCGTGATCATCCCGTGGCGTCGATGGCCACTTTGCGGCAGCTTAGCCATTACGAGCCTTTACCGTCCGCATGCGACAGGGTCGGACGGAAGACACCAGCAACCACCGGGCATTCACGACAACATTGCATCGGAACTGATCTAGCAAGAACGGCGCTGCCGTAATCGGGCGATACGCATCATTCTAGGCAGGCAAGGCCAAGCTGGGAGCTTTTAGAAACAGCTGCCAATTCTTAGCCTGCAAGGCGTCGCCAGAGACGCCAGGATAGTCGAATGGTACCACTGCCCCGGCTCGAACGGGGGACCTCTTGATCCACAATCAAGCGCTCTAACCAACTGAGCTACAGCGGCACTCGGGCTGCGATGTATCCTGAGGCTGCGGGCATTTCAAGCGTTAGAGACGCAAGGAATGCAGAATGGGGAAAACTCTTCGCCCCATCGATGCCGCCGGACGTGGAAATTCGGTCGACGGACCTTGCACCCCACCCCTAAGGTGCCGCGGTCTTCGTACCCCTTTCGTGCCAATCCCCCCGTCGGTCGATGAACTCAGAAACCGCGCCGCGCCGTGGATCTCCCGCCGGCCAGCTGCTGGTCCACGTGCCAAGCCGATTGCGTGCCCTGGTGCGCGGCAGCGAAGCCGGGCTCGTGGCGCTGGCCGCCTGCGTCGGCGCGATCGCCGGGATCGCAGTCTCGGCCATGAGTCTCGCGACGCAGGGCCTGCGCGAGATCCTCTATCGATTACCGCACGGCGCCCGTCTCAGCGCTTCGACGGATGTGGCCCCGATCCTCATTCTGGTCGGCCCGGCCGTCGGCGGTCTCATCCTCGGCCTGATCGCCCTGGGCTTGGCTCGTCGCCGAGGCAGCCCGCAGCAGCCGATCGTCGATCCCATCGAGGCCAATGCCCTGCATGGCGGGCGACTCTCGCTGAAGGGGTCGGCTGCCGTGGCGGCGCAAAATGTGATCTCGAACGGCAGCGGTGCATCGGTCGGTCTCGAGGCGGGCTATACCCAGATCTGCGCCGGCATCGCCTCGCGTCTCGGCCTCTCCTTTGAAATGCGTCGCTCGGATCTACGTACCCTAGTGGGTTGTGGTTCGGCCGCCGCCATCGCCGCTGCCTTCGGGGCGCCGCTCACGGGGGCATTCTATGCGTTCGAACTCATCATCGGCACCTATTCCATCGCCACTCTCACACCGGTGGTCGTCTCGGCCCTGTGCGGTAGCCTCGTCGCCAAGGCGCTCGTAACGCAGAGTCCCCTGGTGACTGCCAACGGTTTCGATGTCCTGACGACGAGGGCGGTCTCCGGAATCGATACGCTACCGAGCCTCGCTCTCGGTTTCGCGTGCGCTGGGCTCGGAATTCTGATCATGCGTGGTGTCACCCTAGTCGAGCAGGGTGTGCGGGCGACCCGCCTGCCGGCCTTCCTCGCCCCCGCCATCGGCGGTCTCTGCGTTGGCGTCCTGGCCCTAGCTGTCTCCCCGCAGATACTTTCCGGTGGGCACGGAGCGCTCCATCTCCATCTCGACACCAACATGCCTGCCATGGGGTTCGGTGCTCTGGCGCTGCTGTTCGTGGCGAAGGCCTCGGCCTCGGCGATCTCGATCGGCTCGGGTTTTCGCGGCGGCTTGTTCTTCGCTTCGCTGTTTCTCGGCGCTCTGGCGGGCAAGCTCTTTGCCGCGCTGATGGCGGAGGCAATCCCGGCCCTTTCCGGCGTTCATGGACTATCCGGCCTGGAGGGACTCACCTTCTTCGCTCTCACACCGCTGGCTTATGCGGTGATCGGCATGAGCGCCCTGGCGGTGGCAGTCATCGGCGGCCCGCTTACGATGACATTCCTCGCCCTCGAGCTCACCGGCAGCTTTCCGATCACCGGCCTCGTACTGGTGGCGGTGATCGCCTCGTCGATGACCGTGCGGAAGACCTTCGGCTATTCCTTTGCCACCTGGCGCTTCCACCTTCGCGGCGAAAGCATCCGTAGCGCGCATGATATCGGCTGGATCAGGTCACTCACCGTTGGGGCGCTCATGCGTCGCGAGGTCGAAACCGTGCCGGTCGATATGAAGCTCTGCGATTTCCTTGCGGCTCATCCCCTCGGCTCGCCGTCCCGCGTTGTGATGGTGGATAAGGAAGGGCGCTATGCCGGAATCGTGCTGGTGCCCGAGGCTCATGCCCTGGTGACGGCCGATAGCGAGGCCAGTCTCATCGAGGCCATGCGCTATACAGACGTGTTCCTCACCGCCGGCATGAATGCCAAACAGGCAGCCTCGGCCTTCGACAGCGCGGAGAGCGAAGCTCTGGCGGTGGTGGACGATCCGGTCTCGCGTCGGGTGATCGGGCTGCTCACCGAGAGCCACACCCTCAAGCGCTACAGCGAGGAACTCGACCGGCAGCGACGAGCGATCATGGGCGACGCTGCGTGAAACTGATCCAGTTCCTCGCTGCAAGTCTCGGCCATGCGGATGCGAAGGGCCAAATCACGCACATGCCCGACTGACTCGCACTGCATCGGAAATAGTCACCGACGATATCACCCGAACCGGATCACGGTTGCTGTGCGGCACTTATGTAGACGCACGCGGCGAGCGAACACCGCGTGCGTTTGACCTTTCGACAGAGCGGCAATTTAGGCGGGCAGCGCCCGGCGTGACTTGCGCATCAGCGCCTCTTCCACCGTGCCGTCACCGTCGAGATAACCGTGGCGCTTGGGGTTCGGCATGATCAGCGAGCCGATGAAGGCGATGGCGAGCATCGCCGTGACGTACCAGAAGAAGCTGCTTTCCGAGCCGATCTGCTTTAAATACAGGGCTACCGCCTCCGCCGTGCCACCGAAGATCGAGTTCGCTACCGCGTAGGAGAGGCCGACCCCCAGCGCCCGGACCTGGGTCGGGAACAGCTCTGCTTTCACAATGCCGCTGATGCCCGTGTAGAAGCTGATCACCGTGAGGCCGATCATGATCAGACCGAACGAGAGGTAGGGGTTCGTAGTGGAGCCGATCGCCGTCATTAGCGGCACCACCATCAGCGTGCCGAGCCCGCTATAGAGCAGCATGTTGGTCTTGCGGCCGATCCTATCCGAAAGCCAGCCGAAGAAGGGCTGGATCACCATGTAGACGAGGAGCGCCGCAGTAGAGATCTGCGATGCGGTGATCTTGTCGATATGCGCCGTGTTGAAGAGATATTTCGGCATATAGGTGGTGAAAGTATAGAAGCTCAAGGAGCCGCCGGCGGTGTAGGCGAGTACCACGCAGAACGCCCGCCAATGCTTGAAAAGGGCCGAAAAGGTCCCCGATTCCTTCGAGGCCATGTCCTCTTTGGTCGCCGTCTCCGCGAGCGACGAACGTAGGAACAGCGCCACCACGGCCGCCATCGCACCGATGAAGAACGGGATGCGCCAGCCCCAGGCAGTGAGCTGCTGGGCGGTGAGGAAGCTCTGCAGAATGATCAGCACCAGCGAGGCCAGAAGTTGTCCGCCGATTAGGGTAACGTACTGGAACGAGGCGAAGAATCCACGCTGACCCTTCAGGGCGACCTCGCTCATGTAGGTGGCGCTGGTGCCGTACTCGCCGCCCACGGAAAGGCCCTGGATCATACGTGCGAGCAAGAGCAGGGCGGGAGCCCAGTGCCCCACGCTGGCATAGGTCGGTAGCACGGCGATCATGAGCGATCCGCCGCACATCATCAGCACCGAGATCATCATCGAGGTCTTGCGGCCAAGGCGATCGGCGATACGGCCGAACAACCAACCACCGATGGGGCGCATGAAGAATCCGACCGCGAACACGGCGGCGGATTTCAGGAGCTGACTGGTATCGTCGCCTTCGGGAAAGAAGACCGGCGCAAAGTAGAGGGCAAAGAAGGCGTAGCAATAAAAGTCGAACCACTCGACGAGATTACCCGACGACGAGCCCACGATGGCGAATATCCGCCGACGGCGGTCTTCCGGATCGTCAGGCTTCGAAGGATCGATCGCGATAGCGTCGGACATGGGCACTCCCTACCATCCTTGTCGGAGCCCTACCTGGGCCTCTTGGTCGGCGACGTTAAGCGGCGATGGAGAATTCACAAGCGCCTCAACGCGGCTTTCCTACAGCAGGCTGCAAATGTCATCCATTCCCTCATCCCCATCGCCCTTCCCGCCATGGCAAAGGTACGTCATCGTCTTCTCCAAGTGGAAATACTTGGAAGTCCGTTACCGTGAAGCTCGGGCTTAAGTTGCCTGTGCAGTGTGATGACGACGTGGGAAGTAGTTTTAAATCGCGGAACGGTTTTGGCAGTCTTCCCGTTTCGGCTTCGCGTCGGCGCCGCGTGGCGTCAGCAATCAACCAAGAGATGGACTGACTGACATGAGCAAGCTCTTGCGGAGTACGGTGACGGCTGCCGTTCTCGTCGTCGGTGCGGCGAGTGCTTTCGCCCAAGGTGGGCCTGGAGCAGGTGGCGGTGCGGGTGGCGGCGCAGCGGCAGGCGCCGGTGCGCCCGGCGGTGGCGCAGGTGGTGCCGGATCGGCTGGTGGCGCCGGCATGCGGGGCGCCGGTGGCGGCGGAGCCGAGCGTGGTGGAGCCGCAGGTGGTATGGAACGCGGTGGTGCCTCGGGGGATCGCGGCGGCCCTGCGGGTGAGCGCGGTGGCGCGGCTGGAATGGAGCGAGGCGGTGATGCTGGCGGCGAACGAAATGGCCGCATGGAGCAGGGCGAACGCCCGAGTGCTGGCAGCAGGAGCGATCCCGCAGCCCGGCCGGATCGAGACGGCAAGTCTGATCGAGACGGCAAGTCTGACCGAGACGGCAAGGCTGAGCGAGACGGCAGGGCCGATCGTGATGAGCGGATGGACGGAAGCGGCAAGGCCGATCGCGGCCTGAAGGATGGCAAAGCGGATCGTGGCGAGAGGAGCGACAGCGACCGGGGTGATCGAGCCGGGCGTCGAGATCGTGCGGGCCGAGGCGATAGCGGCGCCGTGCGCGGGGCTTATGGCCGACTGGGTGCTCCGCAGCGTACAGAATTTCGCCAGAGCGTACTTCGTCGCGGGATCCCCCGTCTTGCCGCTGGTGCTTTCGCTCTGACGGTGGGGACCGCAATCGCCCGAAGCTACACTCTCTACGACCTGCCGCCTGACATCGTGCAGATCGTGCCCGAATACGAAGATTACCGATACGTACTTGTCGACGACGACATCGTCATCGTCGACCCGGACACCTATGAGATTGTGGACGTCATCCGCGGTTGATCTTCATCTGTGGTGTCCTCGAGGGGAACTTCCTCTGGCGAAGCGCATACGCTGTCGAATTGTGAACCGTAGCGCGTGATGCTTTGCCGGATCGAAGTGGTGACGTGAGAACAGAGTCCAGGCTCCGGACAAGCTGTCATCAGCGATCCGGAGCCTGGATGTTTCAGGCAAGGGCTTATGTTTGGTCCGCGTATCAAACGACCTGCGAGGTTGGGCCTCTTCCTCTTACTAAACTCTGCAGCGCCGCATGAGTGCAACAGGCTAGGTTGAGAACGTCATTCTCAGGCTGCGCCTGACGCGTGCGCTTGGCGAGATCACAGCGAGGTGAAAGACTGAGACTTCTATGCGAGTGATCGCAGCGAGTTTCGCTTTCCGGCAGGAGGGCAGCTAAGTCAGGGCCTTTCAGCAGGCCTTTGGCTACTCATGTGCCGAGCTTCGAATAAAGGTCGCCAGTGTCTCGACATTAATCCCCGAAGCCGGGGCGTCGTCGACCATTGGTTCAGTTTCCTTCAAGTCGTGGCAGAGCTTTCTTGGAGAAGCGAAGTCTTGTCCAGTGAGATGAACGCAATGACGCTCAGCGCCCGTTGCGGTCGAGCATCTTCGAGACTACCCGAGCAGTGTAATCCACCATCGGCACGATCCGCGCGTAGTTAAGTCTCGTCGGGCCGATGACACCAACGACGCCGACGATTTTCTGAGAACCGTCCCGGAAAGGTGCAGCGATCATCGACGAGCCGGAAAGCGAGAACAGTTTATTCTCCGAGCCGATGAAGATGCGCACTCCTTCTCCACCCTCGGCGCGGGAGAGCAGTTCGATCACATCCTTTTGCGTTTCAAGGTCGTTGAAGAGTAGGCGGATGCGTTCGAGATCCTCCACCGCGCGCAGGTCGTCGAGAAGGTTGGCTTGGCCGCGCACGATTAATTGACGTGCGTCGGACGGCCCGACGGTGGTGGCTAGGCCCGCATCCACCAGGCGCTCGGTAATGACGTCCAGTTCGCGCTTCATCGCCTCGCGGCCGGCCTCGATCTCGGCGCGCAAGCCTCCCAGTGTGCGTCCATGAAGGCGGGCATTGAGGTAGTTGGAGGCTTCCTGCAGGGCGCTGGCCGGAAGGCCCGGGGGCAGATCCAGGAGGCGGTTCTCCACCGAACCGTCATCCGACACCAGTACGACGAGGGCGCGGGCTGGATCGAGCCGGACGAATTCGATGTGTTTCAGGTGCACGTTTGTCTTGGTGGTGAGCACGACGCCTGCTCCCCGGGAAATTCCGGACAGCAGCGTCGAGGCCTCGGCCAAGGCGCTTTCGAATGTGTGGCCAGATGCGGCGGCACGCATTTGGGCCTCGATCCGCTCCTGCTCCTCGCGCCCGACATCGCCGATCTCCAGCATGGCATCGACAAAGAAGCGCAGGCCCATTTCCGTCGGAAGTCGGCCGGCGGATGTGTGAGGCGCGAAGATCAGGCCAGAATGCTCCAGATCCGCCATGACATTGCGGATCGAGGCCGGCGACAGCGCCATGGGCAGGATGCGTGCGAGGTTGCGGGATCCTACAGGTTCGCCCGTCGTGAGGTAGCTCTCCACGATCTGTCGAAAGATCTCGCGTGTGCGCTCGTTTAGAGCCGCGAGGGGCTGGAGCTGCTGAGAAGAGAAGGGGCGGGGGCGATCGTTCAATGGGTTCTTCCTGAGCGGCGATTGTGTCCGGCTCTGCCCTCGCGCACAACCTCTAGGCCCGCGGCATCGACGTTGTTCTCCGGCAATCCGCTTCGTCCAAAAGGAATGCCCTTTGCGTCGCGGTGCGGCCGGCCGCGAAACTCCGCCATCTGTCGGATGGCGCCGTGGCGGAGGCATGCGGGTTCCGTCTTGGCTCGCATCGATACCCGTTTCCTCGCAGATGAGCGACGCCGTGCCCGACCTTGATACCGTCGTCAGAGAAATCGCCGAGGAGATGGCTGACCGGCCAGACCGAGGTGAGGTCGCCACCTACATCCCGGAACTCGCCCGTGTCGATCCGAAGGCCTTCGGAATTGTCGTCATCGATGCTGACGGGCATGTGGCGGCAGGAGGTGACAGCGACACTTCATTCTCGATCCAAAGCATCTCTAAGGTGTTCACGCTGACTCTGGCCCTCGGCATGGCGGGAGATCGGCTCTGGCGCCGAGTCGGTCGCGAGCCGTCCGGCAGTCCTTTCAACTCCATTGTCCAGCTCGAGCGTGAGCGCGGTATCCCCCGTAATCCGTTCATCAATGCCGGTGCCATCGCGGTGACCGACACGATACTGTCGGGCCACCAGCCCCGGGAAGCGCTCGGTGAAATCCTGCGCTTCATGCAGTTCCTTGCCCAGGACCCGACCATTACCATTGACGAGGCGGTGGCCGCCTCCGAGCTGCGCACGGGTTTCCGTAATATCGCGCTTGCCAACTACATGAAATCCTTCGGAAATATCGATAACCCGGTCGATTTCACCCTGGGTGTTTATTTCCATCATTGCGCCATCGGCATGTCGTGCCGGCAGCTGGCCACGGCGAGCCGCTTCCTCGCTCATTCCGGCCGCAACCCTCTCACCGGGCATTCCGTGGTCTCTCCGGAGCGCGCCAAGCGTATCAACGCAGTCATGCTGACTTGCGGTCACTACGACGGGTCCGGCGAATTCGCTTATCGTGTTGGCCTTCCCGGCAAAAGTGGCGTCGGCGGCGGAATTATCGCGGTGGCCCCCGAAAAAGCGTCGATCGCGGTATGGTCGCCGGGCCTCGACGCATCCGGTAATTCGCATCTCGGCCGGATCGCCCTCGAGATGCTCACTCGGCGCCTTGGCTGGTCGATCTTCGGCGCGTGAACTCAGTAGGGACGGTAATCCCCTACGCCCCATCGTAATGTAGGCGAAAAGAAGCGTGTTGCACCGAGGTAGCCAAGCGACTTGTTCATTGAGACCCGCTTGCCTTCCAAATGAGCAAAAAAGAATGCCTGCCGCAGACCCTGCGACAGGCATCGATTATAATTGGCGCAAAAGCCTTAATTGTCTGCCTAATATTTAGGCGGCCGCTTTCGCCTCGTCGGCGGTTGAAACCGTCGCGATCGTCTTCAGGATCTGCGAGGCGATCTGGTAGGGGTCCCCCTGGCTGTTGGGACGGCGGTCTTCCAAGTAGCCCTTATACTCATTGTTGACGAAGCTGTGGGGCACCCGGATCGAGGCACCACGATCGGCGACGCCATAGCTGAACTCGTTGATCGCAGCGGTCTCGTGCTTGCCGGTCAACCGCATGTGGTTGTCAGGCCCGTAGACCGCGATGTGGTCGTCCAGGTTTTCCTTGAACGCTGCCATGAGCGCTTCGAAATAGGCCTTGCCGCCCACCGTGCGCAGGTGCTCCGTAGAGAAGTTCGCGTGCATGCCGGAGCCGTTCCAATCCGTCGCACCGAGCGGCTTGCAATGGTACTCGACATCGATCTCGTAGGTCTCGCACAGGCGCTGGAGAAGGTAGCGAGCGACCCACATCTCGTCGGCGGCTTTCTTGGAACCCTTGCCGAAGATCTGGAATTCCCACTGGCCCTTGGCCACCTCGGCGTTGATGCCCTCGTGGTTGATACCGGCATCGAGGCACAGGTCGAGATGTTCCTCGACGATCTTGCGAGCGATGCTGCCGACTTCCTTATAGCCGACGCCACAATAATAGGGACCCTGCGGGGCAGGGTAGCCGGTGGCGGGGAAGCCGAGGGGGCGTCCGTCCTTGTAGAAGAAATACTCTTGCTCGAAGCCGAACCAGGCGCCGTCATCATCGAGGATGGTTGCGCGCTTGTTCGAGACGTGCGGGGTGACGCCGTCCGGCATCATCACTTCACAGAGAACGAGGACGCCATTCTTGCGAGTGCTATCGGGGAAGTGGCGCACAGGCTTCAGCATACAGTCGGAGCTGCCGCCCTCGGCCTGCATCGTCGAGCTGCCATCGAAGCCCCACAGCGGAAGCTGCTCAAGGGTCGGGAAGCCATCGAATTCCTTGATCTGGGTCTTGCCACGCAGGTTCGGCACCGGCGTGTATCCATCGAGCCATAGATACTCGAGCTTATATTTCGTCATTTCGAGCCTCTCGTACCTCAAGCGATCCGACAGCCGGGTTTCCCCTCACATCGTTCGCGGCCGTTCGTAGCCGGATTCGCCGTTAGCATATCCCATGCCAATGACTTGAACGGACGGTTGATGGCTGTGCGTTCCGCGGAGAGCGTGGCCGATGAGAGATAGTGACATGGCAGGGACGACGGTCTGGAACATGCCGGCTACCTGCCAACCTGAATCACCCAAGTGGGAGAAAAACGAGTTCGGGTCATGATTCTAACGGGCGTCTACAGACGATCACCGCTCGCTCATTCCGGCGCATTCTGTCGAGCGAGGATGGAGGCTCGACGAATTTAAAGGAATAAAAGCCTTATTCTGATCGGCCTATGCTTAATCCCGAAACAAAAAATATATAATCTCCCCAGGTCGTGCGTCGTTTTTCGTCGAACATGCGTTGCAACGCATCCGCACCCAGCGGTCGACGAAACAAACATCTGTCAAACGGAGCCCGTCCTGATGAAGAACCCAACCCTGTCCGCCATGGCGAAGACCTTCGCCATCGTGGTCGCCCTGGTGGGCGCGATGATCCTGGGAACGCCCCGTGGCGCTGAAGCCGCGCCGATGGCGGTATCCAGCGAAGTCGCCGGCGCGGCGAACGCGGCCGCCACCGAGGTTCAATACGGCGGCGGACACTGGCGCCACCACGGCCGGCATCATCGCCGCCATTTCGGCCATCATCGCGGTCGCCATTTCGGCCATCATTACGGTCGTCGCTTCGGTCATCACCATCACCGCCGCCATTTCGGCCATCATCACCGCCGCTTCTACCGCTACTGAGGCCCGCGTTTGGGGCGCGCCGCGAGGCGCGCCCCTACCTTACCTCGCTGCGCTTGCCGGTAGCCGGACCGCGGCCTAAGAGCCCGGACGACCATCCCGGAACCCGACCAAGGAGAGTGCCCATGCGGCCCTCGAAGCGCGCGAACGACGAATTGCGCAACGTGACTCTGGAGCGCTCCGTCGCCCGTTATGCCGAGGGTTCGTGCCTCGTGACGTTCGGTCAAACGAAAGTTCTTTGCACCGCCTCCCTCGAAGAGCGCGGTCCGCCATGGCTGCGCGGCTCGGGAAAGGGCTGGGTCACCGCCGAGTACTCCATGCTCCCCCGCGCTACCCATGAACGCACCCGCCGCGAGGTAAATTCCGGCAAGCCTTCCGGACGGACGCAGGAGATCCAACGGCTGATTGGCCGCTCGCTCCGCGCCGTCACCAATCTTCCCGCCATCGGCGAGCGCCAGATCACCGTGGATTGCGATGTGATTCAAGCGGATGGCGGCACTCGCACTGCCGCGATCACGGGCGCTTGGATCGCCCTGCATGATTGTTTCACCTGGATGCGCGGGCGCTCCATCATTTCCGTCGATCCCCTACGTGAGCATGTCGCCGCCATTTCCTGCGGCATCTACAAAGGCACCCCCGTGTTGGATCTCGAATACGCCGAGGATTCGGCCGCCGAGACCGATGCAAACTTCGTCATGACCGGCTCCGGCGGCCTCGTGGAGGTGCAGGGCACCGCCGAGGGAAAGCCCTTTTCGGAAGCCGAACTCATCGAGTTGCTGCGCCTAGCCCGCGGCGGCGTCGAGCAACTCGTCGCCCTTCAGAAGCAGGCGATCGCATGAGCGCGCCGCGCATTCTCACCGGGCGAGTTGTCATCGCCACTCATAATGCCGGCAAGCTCGTGGAGATGCGTGAGCTGCTGATGCCCTTCGGTGTCGAGGCCGTCTCTGCCGGCGAACTCGGCTTGCCGGAGCCCGAGGAGACCGGGACGATGTTCGCGGAGAACGCAGCGATCAAGGCTATCGCTGCGGCGCAGGCTTCGGGCCTGCCCGCCTTCGCTGACGATTCCGGACTTTGCGTCAACGCCCTCGATGGCGCACCCGGACTGTTCTCCGCCCGCTGGGCGGGGTCGAGCAAAGACTTCTCCAGTGCGATGGCTCGCATCGCGGCCGAGCTCGATAAGCGCGGAGCCACGACCCGCCGGGCTCATTTTGTCTCGGCCCTCGTCATCGCTTGGCCCGATGGCCACACCGAAACGTTCGAAGGCCGCGTCTTCGGCGATCTTGTAGAGCCGCGCGGCTCACAAGGCTTTGGCTACGACCCGATGTTCCTGCCCGACGGCTACGACCGAACCTTCGGTGAGATCTCCTCAGAGGAGAAGCACGGTGTCGATTGGCAGAGCGGAAATGCGCTGTCGCACCGGGCGCGGGCCTTCGTGCTGCTGGCCCAAAGTTGCCTGCAGCGTCCGGTCTGACCGGTCTCGTCTAGATTGAGATTGGATGACCCTGATCTCAGTCGTGCCGACGGGAGCAGGTGGATTCATCGACGGCCGCAACGGTCTCTCACCGAGACCTTCTTGTGGCGGATGAATCCAAGAAGGGGGCGTAGGCTGAGCGCGGGATGTCTCCGGGACCATTGCCAAAACTGTTATCCGCGCGCACATCCGTTGAATGACCGACTCTTCAGGACCGGACCACCCGACCCGCGACGCCGGGTTCGGAATCTATGTCCATTGGCCTTTCTGCGCTTCGAAATGCCCCTATTGCGACTTCAATAGCCATGTCCGCCATGCCCCGGTGGATGAAGGACGTTTCCTGGCGGCATTCCGGACCGAGATCGCCCATGTCGCGGCGCGCGTTCCGGGCCGCACGGTTTCCAGCATCTTCCTCGGCGGCGGCACGCCGTCCCTCATGCAGCCGTCAACCGTGGCGGGGCTTCTCGAGGCCATTGACGGTGCCTGGGGGGCGGCCCCCGATATCGAGGTCACGCTGGAGGCCAATCCCACGAGCGTCGAGGCCGGTCGCTTTCGCGGCTATCGGGCCGCGGGGGTGAACCGTGTCTCGCTCGGTGTCCAAGCCATGGACGACATCTCCCTGAAAGCGCTGGGGCGCCTCCATACGGCCGCGGAGGCAATGTCGGCGGTGCAGACGGCGGCTGCCCACTTCGAACGCTACTCCTTCGATCTCATCTATGCGCGGCCGAACCAGAGCGCATCGGCGTGGCGGGCCGAGTTGAAGGAGGCCATCGCGCGGGCGGCTGAGCACCTGTCCCTCTACCAACTCACCATCGAGCCCGGCACGCCGTTCTTCGGCCTGCATGCGGCCGGCAAGCTTGTCCCACCGGACAACGACATGGCGAGGGCACTCTATGATGTGACGCAAGAGGTATGCGACGCCGCGGGCCTCCCATCCTACGAGATTTCCAATCACGCTCGCCCCGGCGCGCAATCGCGTCATAACCTCCTGTACTGGCGCTACGGCGAGTATGCCGGCATCGGTCCAGGCGCGCATGGCCGGCTTGTGACGGAAGAAGGGCGGATGGGCACCGTCACTGAGCGGGCGCCGGAGGCGTGGCTTGCTCAGGTCGAGCGCAACGGTCATGGCATCATCGAGACCGAAGCACTCTCATGTGCCGACCAGGGCGATGAGTTCCTTATGATGGGTCTGCGCCTCAAGGAGGGCGTCGACCCCGACCGTTACGCGATGCTGAAAGGCCGTCCCATCGATGCGGCGCGTGTCGAGGCTCTGATCTGCGACGGGCTCGTCGCCCGCCTGGACGGAGGCCGCATCGCCGCGACCCCGCGCGGTGCGCCGGTTCTCAACGCCGTGGTGGCGGAACTCGCTGCCTGATGCTGGCCCCCGTCCGGTTGCTCATGATCTATCGCATCGACCGGGGTGCATCGCCGGCCAGGGCTACCTTCTGCGCAGCCTTTCTCGACCATACTTGACGCGCAAGCCGGATCAGGTGCCAGAGGGGCCGAGCGTGCGCGGGGCCGGGCTCACGATAGCCGGTGCGCCGCTGCGGATTTCGTAGATGGCTAGAGCCCTATCGCTTACCCCCTCCGGCCGGAAGCGGAAGGTGCCGTCGATCCCCGAGAAGCCGGCCTGCGTCGTCAGCGTCGCGTCGGCGAAGCGCTGAGATCCATATTGCCGCGACAGCGCTGCCATGAGCGAGACAGCGTCGTAGGCCAGCGTCGCCACACGCGGAGGTGCAGAGCCGAACCGCGCCTGATAGCGCTGCGAGAAATCGCTGAATCCCTTCGAATCGGCCGCTGCGAACCAGCCGCCCTGCAGGGCGGGCAGGGCGAAAAGGCGCGGGTCGTTCCACACCGCCGTGCCGATGGGCTTCACTCGGCTGGGAGAAAATCCCGCCTTGGCGAGGGCCGGTGCGACGATGGCCAAGCCTTCCGGGCTTTCCGGCAGGAACAGGGCGTCAGCCTGAGCGCCAGGACCATTGATGAGGCCCGCAAGGCGCGAAATAGCTGGAGCTGGCGCGCCAGGCGCATATCGCTCGATTCCCACCAGCCGAGCACCCTTTCTGGCCACCGCCTCACGGAATTGTGCCTCGACGGCATTGCCGTAGCTGCTCTCGGGAATCAGCGCGGCGAAGGAGCGTCGCCCGGCCGCCACCGCCTCGTCGACTACCCGGTCCACCTCGGTCTGCGGCAGGAAACTGAGGAGATAGACACTGCGTGCCGCGACGCTCGCATCGGTGGAAAAGGCGATGATCGGCTTGCCCGCCGCGCGCGTGACGCCGGCAGCCGCCTGGACATTGGCCGCAAACAGGGGGCCGAGCACCAGTTCGGCGCCCTCGGATAGGGCGGCCTGGGCCGCCTCGCGTGCGCCATCGGGCGAGCCGCGATCGTCCTTCACCAGAATCTGCAGGTCGGGCTTTTGGAAATCCTCGACGGCGAGTTCCGCTGCATTGCGGAGGGCCGTTCCGACGGTTGCACCGGGACCGGACAGGGGCAGGATGAGGGCGATCTTGACCGAGCCCGTGCCGATCTTCATCGCGCCCGGTGACGGCGCCTGCGGATCGCCAGCGGCGGCGATATCCGGGTCAGGAGCGGCTTTCGTGGCGCGTGGGCCGCCATCGGGGCCGCCGATGCAGCCGCTGAGCCCCCCGGCGAGCAGGAGAATCGCCACCGCCATCGCCCAAACGGGCATTGCCGGACGGTGGCCCCTTGCAAGGCTTTTCTCCATTGCACGGTACTCCTCGTCGCCAATCCGCATCTCACGCCCGATGCGCGCACGGTTAAAGCCTGAACGACAAAAGTAAATGTCGCGACACCCCCGGTGCAGGCATTCCTCCGGCCCGTGTCCCCGTGGCAATGTCTGCCTCATGACTCAGAGAATCGACAATCGGACGCGCCGCTCCAGGGCCGTCCACGATCCGGCCAAGCCCATCTCGACCTTCACCGCTTTTGGCCTTGCGGCAGAGGCGGAACCGCTCGACCCAGGCCTGCACGTGGTGGCGACCCCGATCGGCAACCTCAAGGATGTGTCGTTCCGCGCGCTCGCGACTCTGGCGGCGGCCGATACGGTGCTCGCCGAAGACACCCGCGTCACCCGCACGCTGTTGATGCATTACGGCATCACGACGCCGCTGGTCGCCTATCACGAGCATTCCAACGCGGCTGTCCGCGAGCGGATGATCGCACGGATGCAGAACGGCGAAGCCTTGGCCCTGGTCTCGGATGCCGGGACGCCGCTGGTGTCGGATCCGGGTTTCAAGCTTGTTCAGGCCGCCATCGAGGCGGGAATCGCCGTGACGCCGATTCCCGGTCCATCCGCGGTGATGACCGCCATCGTCGCGGCAGGCCTGCCCACCGACCGCTTCTTCTTCGAGGGGTTCCTACCGCAGAAATCCGGTGCCCGGCGCAATCGCCTGGCGGCGCTCGGGCAGATCCCCGGAACACTGGTCCTGTTCGAATCACCCCACCGCCTGCCCGAAATGCTGGTGGATGCCGCCGCGATCCTCGGAGGGAGCCGGCCCGCGGCGGTCGCCCGCGAACTGACCAAGCTCTACGAGACGATCCGGCGCGGCACCCTCGCGACCCTGGCCGAGACCTTCACAGAGGAGGGGGCTCCCAAGGGCGAGGTGGTGGTGGTGATCGGGACCAACCCGGAAGAACCGCCGGAGGAGGAGGTCGAGGCCGGTCTCGATGCGGCAATCGAGGCAGCGCTTTCACGTCACTCGATTAAGGATGCCGCTGCTCTCGTGGCCGATGCCACCGGCCAGCCCCGCCGGGTCGTCTATGCCCGGGCTCTCGTCCTCGCCAGACGTACCGATGCGGACGTCTAAGCTCCTCGATGCGAAAGGACGGCGGCGCGCCACCTACCTGCGCGGCCAGTCCGGCGAGACCTTGGCCCTCCTCGCCATGATCATGAAGGGCTATCGCCCTCTGGCCCAGCGCTTCAGCGCGAATGGCGGCGAGATCGACCTGGTCCTACGCCGGGGCGACACCGTTGCTTTCGTAGAGGTGAAGGCGAGGGAGAATCTCAAGACTGCCCTAGTCGCTATCGATGCAAAGAAACGCGCCCGGTTTTCCCGCGCCGTGCGTGCCTGGATCACGCGCAATCCCCGCTACGGGGGGATGACGTTCAGGGCGGATGCGGTGTTCGTTGCGCCAAGGACTTGGCCGCGCCATCTCCCTGACGCCTTCACGATCGAGGGACTCTGAGCCGAGAGGTAACCCTCCATCCGAGGACGGAGTTGTGTCGAGTCCGGACCCGCCCGCGAGCTTGATGGGGCAGGGCTGCAGGCGCCGCTGTACTCTCTGGAAGAGCGGTCGCTGCTGACACGAGGCCATCAGCCAAGAGCAGCGCCCGAGCGAGGTCGACCGAGGCCTATTTCTTCGCTGCCGCGAGGGCAGCGATCAGGGTGCGCTTCAGATCGGCCTGGCTGAATGGCTTCTGGACCACGAGACGATCACGGAACGGCTCACGAATCCCCGCGCCGCCGTAGCCCGTCGAGAAGACGATGGGCAGGTCGCGCTCGGTGATCGCTTCGGCCACCGGATAGATCGGCTCGCCGGCGACGTTGACGTCGAGGATCGCGACTTCGAAGGTCTCGTTCCGAGCCATTTCCAAAGCCGTCGCAAGACGCGCAGCGGGACCGACTACGGTACACCCGAAGTCGAGCAGCATGTCTTCGAGCAGCATCGAGATGGCCGCTTCGTCCTCCACCACCAGAACCCTGGCGCCGTCGAGGAGAGTGTCGTTCTGTTCAGCACTCACGCTGGGGATTCTTCCCTTCGATTCGTTCCTGCCCGGAACGGTGCCGTCATCCGTAGCCTCGCAGGCTTGCCATCCGTCGGGGTGGCGGGAATGACGTATGGCTCCTGTGGCAACGGTCGAGCCGTCGCCCGTTCCGCTTGGCGTGTCAAGGCGCAGAAAGTGGCCTCGGCGGTTCAGGATCGGGTTAATGTTATCGGACGATACATTTTCACGCACATCGCCGATACCTGTGGCATGCGGAGCAAGCGAGGGCGCGGCCTCATGACCACTCATCGTCGCGGCGCCCTGGTAATGCTGGGCGCGGCGTCCTTCGCGGCTGCATCTCCTGTCCGAGCTGAGCGGCCCCTCGTCGTGGCCTCGAAACGCGATACGGAGGGAGCGCTCACGGGGGCGATGATCGCCCTGGCGCTCGAGCATCTCAACGTCCCGGTGGTGCGCAAGCTCGGCCTCGGCCCGACCCAGATTGTCCGCGGCGCCCTGCTGTCGGGCGACGTGGATATCTACCCGGAATATACCGGAAACGGCGCGTTCTTCACCGGCACCGAGGCCGATCCCGCCTGGAAGATCCCTCAGGAGGCCTACGAGACCATCCGGCGGAGCGATGCCGAAAAGGGGCTGATCTGGCTCGCCAGGGCGCCCGCCAACAACACCTGGCTCATCGCCCTCAACGGCGATTTCGCGCGGGAGCGGCATCTGGTCACGATGGCGGATTTCGCCAAGGTGGCGAATGACGGCCTGATCCTGCTGGCCGCGTCAACCGAGTTCGTGGAGAGCCCGGCGGCTTTGCCGTCCTTCGAGGCGGCCTACCGTTTCAGCCTGCCCCTCGACCGCATCATCAGCCTGCCCGGTGGCGATACGGCGGTGACGGCGCGGGCGGCGGCACAGCGGATCAGCGGGGTCAATGCCGGGATGGTCTATGGCACCGATGGGGCCCTCTCTGCCCTGGACCTCGTGGTGATGAGCGATCCCGCTGCGGCCCAGATCGTCTATGAGGTCGCGCCGGTCATCCGCGCCGCCGCTTTGGAGCGATTTCCGGCGATCGGCCCGGCCTTGGCCCGCATTTTCGCCGGTCTCGACGCCCCGACCCTTCGCCGGCTGAACGCGCGGATCACCGTGGACGGCGAGATCGCGGAAAAGGTCGCACGTGACGACCTCACGGAGCGCGGGCTGATCGGATGAGAGCGGAATCGGACTGGCGTTCGAACCGCCATCGGGCGGCTTTTCATGCGTCATCGGCCGGGCTTTTCGGGGCCGGCCTTCTCATCGCATTCCTCCATCGGATGGCGCTGCTCGATATCGCGCCGAATCGGCTCCTGCCCGGCGCTCCCGTGGTTGCGTCCGGGTTTGGGGATGGATCGATCGGCCTGGTCTTGCTGCTGTCGCTGGCCGGTCTCGTCCTTCTCGCGACGCTGCCCCGACGCATGGGTGGTCTGCTCGCCGTCGGCCTCTTCGCGGCGGCCTGGGCTTTCCTCCTGCTCGGCCTCGGGGCGGAGGCGACTCGTCGCCTCGCCTCCATGCCGCCCGCCGCGAGAGCCAGCCTCGGCTCCGGCTTCTGGATGGCCTCGGCCTGCCTCCTGGCCTTCGCCGGAGCCAGCATCGGACGCGCCCGGATCCGCGGTCTCGGTCTGCTCGCCGCCCTCGCTGTCGCGGGAATCCTGATCGCGGCGTGGCACGGCGGCGGGTTGGACCGGCTCTCGCTGGTCGTGGAATATGCCGGGCGGCAGGAGACTCTGCATCGGGCCGTCGCCGAGCATCTGCTCCTCTCGGGCGGGGCGATCGTCCTGGCGCTTCCGGCGGCGGTGATTCTGTCGCTCTGGCGCTCGGGGGAGGGAATCGTCGGGCTCGTCGTGAGCGGCATACAGGTGATTCCCGCCGTCGCCTTATTCGGCGGCCTCGTCGCCCTGGTCTCCGGGTTGGTCCGCGCCGTGCCGGCCCTGCGCGATCTCGGCCTTTCGGCGCTGGGGCCATGGCCCGCCCTCATCGGCATCGCCGCCTACCTGCTGCTTCCGCTCTGGCGCGGGATCGGCACGGCCCTGCGCTCCGCCGACCCCGCCGCCATCGATGCCGCCGAGGCCATCGGCCTGACGAGGGGGCAGATCTTGCGGCAGGTCAGGCTGCCGCTCGGCGCGCCGGTGCTCGTGGGAGCCTTGCGGGTCGCGACGGTCCAGAGCCTCGGCCTCGCGACACTGGGCGCCCTCATCGGCGCAGGCGGCCTCGGGCGGATCGTGTTCGACGGCATGGCCCAGTTCGCGCCCGACCTGATCCTCCTCGGCGCCATCCCCATCGTCGCCCTGTCGCTGGCGGCGGAAGCGGCCTTGAGCGCGATGGAGGCAAGCTGCCGTGCGAGGTGGCGCGCATGACCCACCGCCTACGCCCGGCCTTCGGTATCTTCCTGGTCGGAGCCATCTTCGCGGCGATGAGCCATCCCTCCCTGGCCGCCTGGATCGTGGCCGGCCTCGGCGAGGAGCCGCGACGGGGCCTGAGCGCCGAGCGGTTGCTGGCCCTCGCGACGCATCATCTCGGCCTCGCCGCGCTCGGGCTCGCCCTGGTGGCCGTCCTCGGCCTCGGTCTCGGCATTCTGGTGACGCGCGCGTTCGCCGCGCCCCTGCGCGGCGGCATCGACGGCATCGCCGCCGCCGCGCAGGCGGTGCCTCCGGTGGTGATGGTGGCGCTGGCCCTGCCCATCCTGGGCTTCGGCGGGCCGCCGACCCTATTGGCCCTCGTGGCCTACGGCATCATGCCGGTCCTGCGCGGCACGGTGGGCGCGCTGGAATCGGTCTCGCCCGAGGCCCGCGAGGCGGCGGAGGCCTTGGGCTTCACGCCGATCCAGATCCTGCTCCGGGTGGAACTGCCCCTGGCGCTGCCGGGCCTCGTCGATGCCCTGCGCACGGCCCTCGTCCTCGCCATCGCCACCACGGCGGTGGGAGCCCTGGCGGGAGCCTCCACCCTCGGCACCCCTATCGTCGCCGGGCTGCAGAACCAGAACGTCCTGCCGATGCTGCAGGGCGCGCTCGCCACCGCCGCCCTGGCCTTCCTCTGCGACGCGGTGCTGCTCGGGCTGGCGAGTTTGGTTTCGGCGGACCGAGCGCGGCAATGAATGGGTTTCGTAAAGGCGGCGACCGTTTATGCGATCTAAAATCGACGACGGGTCGGAGCCTGTTAAAATTGATTTCCCATGCTTTACCTCATCCTGAGGTGCCGCGTAGCGGCCTCGAAGGAGGGCTCCAGAACCCGCTACGCGAACTGGAAGGCTCCTTCGAGGCCTTCGCTGCACTTCGGCACCTCAGGATGAGGTGGTCGGCTGGGGATGATGAGTTCAGACACTTGGCGCGGTCGCTGCCGGGCCTGTTCGAACGTCACGAGGCGGTATGACAAACCCGACGGCGCAGGACATCGCGGCATTGCGGAGCGAGTGGATCACCGGAGGTCGGCTGGTCGTCGGGGACGATTCCTCTCCGTCGGACCATGAATCCGTCTACCGATGGGTCTTGAACTTCATCGACCGCAGCGCTGACGATCCCGACTACAGCACCGTCCTCGGCCTGATTTATCATAGCCTGAACTTCGATATCCCGTTCAGCGCGACCCAGTCCGTTCGGGACGATCTGATGCACATAGCGCGGAGAAAGCTCGATGATCCGCATTGGTGCAGACAAACGATCTAGCCGACAGGATGTGAGAGTTCCCCTGCATCAACTGGGACGCGAAGCTGCCGAGGGCGAAACGCGATAAAGCCGACGGAGTGAAGGGCGGCTGAGGATGGCACGCCGACCGGATTGGTCACCGGGCCAAAGGTTGGACCCGATGCGCTCACGGGCCGCCTCAATGCCTTCGTGCGCGAGGGTCCGGGACGGATTGCCGTCTTGCATGGACCGCTCGAAGTTGTCGGCAAGGAGAAGCCCGAGGGGGAGCGGGGCTCCCCGACAGCTCCCCCCAGTGGTGCTCGCCTCGGAGATCACCTCGTCGGTCCGATGCTGAACGAGGACATCGAGCGGCGGCAGAAATCGTAGACATGCCATTGCCACCCAATCGATCTTGGCTTTCACGGCCATATCGGCCCGCCAACGGCTCAGATCGTCGGACGTTGGAAGCCAGTACCGTTGCCGGACCGTAGCGGTAGGGTCCTGGCCTTGCGTCCCGAAGCAGACGTTGCCGTTGATGCTGAAGGTCGCCTGCCCGAAAACATCAGTTCTTCGTAGCCGGCGTGGAAGAAGAAAACGCGGTATCACGCCACAAGATCTTTCGAAGCACGGGCGTATTGAAGAGCATCGCGCGCTGAAAGTGGTTTGCTCAGCAAGTAGCCTTGTGCCTCTGTGAATCCCTCTCCACGTGCGTGGGCAAGCTGTATTTCGTCCTCGACACCCTCGGCGGTGATGCTCGCGCCCAGCCGTTCAGCGAGGCCGACGATGGCGCGCACGATCGCGGCCGTATCGGCATTGC
Organism: Methylobacterium sp. Leaf91; assembly: GCF_001422815.1. Lineage (GTDB taxonomy): Bacteria > Pseudomonadota > Alphaproteobacteria > Rhizobiales > Beijerinckiaceae > Methylobacterium. Next base: position 232,775 of record NZ_LMMP01000045.1, read on the forward strand.
CGATTTCGTGGATGAAGGAACGGTCGATCTTGATCTTGTCGAATGGGAAGCGCCGCAGATAACTCAAGGACGAAAAGCCGGTGCCGAAATCATCGAGGGCTATGTGTACTCCAAGCTCACGCAGCCGATGCAGGCAACGGATTGCGCTTTCCGTGTCGCTCATCAGCACGCTCTCGGTGATTTCGAGCTCAAGACGTTGCGGCGGCAGACCTGACGCCGCCAGCGCCGTCACAACAGCATGCTCCAAACCAAGTTCGGCGAATTGCACGGTTGAGGCGTTCACCGCGACCTTGAGGTCGCCGGGCCATCCCGCCGCTTCGCAGCATGCATCCTTCAGGGCCCAGGCACCGAGCTGGACGACCAAGCCGATTTCTTCGGCCAGTGGAATGAAGTCTCCGGGCGAGACGAGGCCCCGCGAAGGACTTCTCCAACGCATGAGCGCCTCGAAGCCGCTCAACATATCGTTCTCGAGGCGGATGATCGGCTGGTAGTACAACTCGAACTCACCCAGCCGAACGGCTTCGCGAAGGTCTAGTTCGAGCGCATTGCGTTCGGCTATCGCCGCATCCATCTCAGGCTCGTAGTAGCGGTAAGTGCTCCGACCTGCGGCCTTGGCGCGGTAGAGCGCGATATCGGCATTCTTGAACAACTGGTCCGGATTGCAGCCATCCTGTGGCCCCAGCGCGATGCCAATACTGATCCCGACACTGACTGCGCGGCCCTCGATATCGAAAGGCAGCTTCACGGCGTCGATGACTTGCTGCGCTGTAGTGCTGGAATTCTGCGGATGGTCGAGTCCTCTGAGAACGATCGCAAACTCGTCGCCGCCGAGCCGAGCGACGGTGTCTCCCTCACGGATCGCCGCGGTAAGCCGTTCAGCGACCTTGCGCAGAAGGGTGTCGCCCGCCGGGTGTCCCATGCTGTCGTTCACGCATTTGAAACGATCGAGATCGCAGGCGAGCACCGCGAAGAAGTGTCCGCGTCGTTCCGCGCTCACCATTTCACGGTCGAGGCGATCCCAAAATAGGGTGCGGTTGGGCAATCCGGTGAGCGCATCGTACAACGCCAGATACTCGATCTGCTGCTCCGCCTGTTTGCGCGCCGCGATGTCGATCTGTGTGCCGACGATGCGGAGTGGAGCCCCTGTGGCATCACGCGCGACGATCTTGCCGCGCGACAGGACCCACGTGTAGGCACCGCTTTTGTTGCGGACGCGTTGCTCGCATTCGTAGATCTTCGTCTTCCCCTCTATGTGGTCGGCCAGCTGCCTTCGAGACTGCTCGATGTCGTCAGGGTGCGTAAGTCGTATCAAGGACCGCACATGACCCTCGATCTCGGCCGGCTCGTAGCCGAGCATTGTCTGCGAGCGGTCTGAGAACCAGACCTTTCCTGTCGCGACATCCCAGTCCCAAAGGCCGTCGCTGCCGCTATCGAGGGCGAGCGCAAGACGCTCTTCGCTGATCCGCAAAGCGGTCTCACTGGTCCGCAAGGCGCGATTGGCGCGGCGCATGCGGTCGGCGAACAGGGCGAGCGCGGCAAAGCCCAGGATCGCAAGCATGACCGCAGCGATGCCGGAGGCGAGGGCGAGACGTGGCAGCCCAGACACCGAAGCAGGTTCCGCTCCGTCAGGGGTGATCTGCACAGCGCCCATGGCGGTGAAGTGCAATCCCGCGATCGCGACGGTCAGAAGCGTCGCGGCGACACCGTTCGGGTATTTCAGCCCTCGATGCCTGAAAGCGACGAATGCGGCGGCTGAAAAGCTACAACCGATCAGCACCGAGGCGAAGACGAGCGTTCGGTCCCAGGCAAAAGCTCCAGGAAGCTGGATGCTCGCCATGCCGATAAAATGCATGGCCGCCACGCCCAGCCCGAGAACGATCCCGGCGCCCGCCGCCATGGCTGAATTGGTGGCCCAACGTCCGAACGCCAGTGCGACCACCGACGCCAGTATGGCTGCCATCAAGGATAGCAGCGTCAAGCGCGTATTGTAGCTGACGACGAGTCCCGGATCATAACCGAGCATACCGATGAAATGCGTACTCCAGACCCCGGCTCCAGCTGAGAAACCCGCCGCCAAGAGCCACGCCAAAGGTTCCAGGCCACGGCTCTTAGTTGACTGACGGGCAAGCCGCAGCGCGGTATGGCTCGATACCCAGCATACGATAGCAGCAAGGGGCAAGACCCAGGCGTCGTGCTGCGCGCTTAGGCAGAGAAGGGCGCGGTACATTGACGAATACCCTGTGGTTTTATGTCGACCACGCTGCCGTCAAGAGCCTTAATAAATTTAAACTATTTCTCGATGAATACGATTGAAATCAGGGCTATACAGTGAACCTCCGTTCCTCCGGTTGTGCTCTCTATCCCGCCCGGTGGCTTGAAAGCCGACTTACTCAGGAGCTGCTCGGGTCGGAGCCTGCTCCTCGTCCGTTCGAACTGCGCACGTCCCAACTCTACGCCCAAGTCACCTCACTCGTCCTTGAACACCACCTTCGCGCCGCGTTCGATGCGGGTGGCGAGGTCGCGGGCGTCCCAGTTGGTCAGGCGGATGCAGCCGTGGGATTCGGTCTTGCCGACCTTCTCCGGCTCTGGCGTGCCGTGGATGCCGTAGGACGGGATCGACAGGTCGATCCAGACGATGCCGACCGGGTTGTTCGGGCCGGGGCGGATCGAGAAGGTCTTGTTCGTCTTCACGCCCTTGAACGCGTATTTCGGGTTGTAGGTATAGACCGGCGCGAAGGCGACGCCCTTCACCTTGGCCTCGCCTGAGGGGGCCGGCTTCTCGGCGCTGCCGATGGAGGCGGGGTAATAGGCCCGCAAGGTGCCGTCCTCGCCGAAGCCTCGGACATGCCTGGTGACCTTGTCGACCTCGACCCACGCGATGTCCTTCTTCGGGGCGTCATCCTTTTTGGGGGCGTCATCCTTCTTGAAGGTATCGTCGCTCTTGGGTGCATCGTCCTTCTTCGACGTGTCCGTGCCTTTGTCCGCAGCCGGCTTGTCCGCGGATTTGCCGTCCGATGCGTCGCGGGCCTTGTCTTCAGATTTGCCGCTGGACTTGCTCTTGGACTTCGCCTCGTCCTTTGCCGGCTTGCCGGTCTCGAGCGGAGGGACCGCCGCCACGACGATGCCGGTGCCCGCCTTGTCGAAGGCGGCGTCGGGGTTCAGGGCGCTGAGGAGATCGCGCGACATGTGGAATCGCTCGGCCAGCATCTCGCGCGGATTGGTGTAGTTCATCGCCTCGAGATCGGCCTGCTCTTCCATCTTGGCGGGGATCTTTTCCGCGAAGGGGCCCGAGGCGTCGGTGTCGGTGATCGTGTAGGTGGCCACCACCGGGTCGGCGCTGGAGGCGGCCAGCTTGTCGAAGAGCTCCTGGTTCAGGGTCTGGCTCGCAGGCAGCCCCTGGGCCACGGCGAAGGCCGACAGGGCGTTGCGCATGTTCTCGCCGTCCCGCCCGTCGATGGCGCCGGGGGAGAAATGCGCCCGGTCGAGCAGCACCTGGACTTTCACCAGCAGCGGCTGAGGACGCTTGTCCTTGCCCTTCGCCCGCGCTTTCTTGCTCTCCTTCTTGCCGCCACCCTCGGGCGTCTCTGGCGCCGAGAAGGTCGCGCCGTTGATCGCCTCGGCGGTCAGGGCCTCGCCGGGAGCCTCCTTGTCGGAGCTCGCCTTGCTGGCCTCCGAGGATGTGTTTCCCGCCGGCTTCGCCACTGCCGCGTTCGGAGCCGCGAGGCAGACAAGAGCCATGAGCGCGACGGCGCTCGGCAGGGGCAGATGGGGCATCGGGAGATCAACTTTCGCCTAGGGATCGACAGCTTCGTTCCTTCAAGCCGGTCCGACCCCTCGGCGTTCCACCGCTCCTACTGGCAGAGACCAAGTCTTATTGGCAGAGGCGATGTCCCGCATTCCTCTCGCGTTCGTCGAGATGGAGGTGGTTGCCGTGGGAGGCATCCGACCCCGGCCCGAGCACGGTGCGGAAGAAGGCGCAGGCCTTGGCCCGGGTCGCGGCCTGGAACGTCGCCTCCGGCGCACCGTCGAGGCCGGCGCCCACCTGGATCGGTGCCCGTCCTTCGAAGCCGTAGCCCATGATGTCCACGCCGTTGGCGAAGCTGTGCTCGCTGAGCTTGGCGTCGGGATCGTGGTTCTGGCCGCGACACTCGTAGGACGTGCCGATGGAGAGGCTCCGGAGGGGCGCCTTCAGGATGCGCTCCGAGGCTTCCTGGGCCTCCGTGGTCCAGCGCGCCAGGGCTTCGGCGGTGTTGCAGACCAGGGTCGCGGGCGGGGTGAGCGTCACCTCGCCGGTCAGACGGCTGAGCTTCAGCGGCTTCTCCGCGCCGCATTGGCCGTTCGAGATCGGCGGCAGCGCCTCGAAGACCGCCCCCAGCCGTTCGAGGCGTTTGCGACAGGCGGTATCGTCGAGGGGGGCGACCGTCAGCGTCAGGGCGGGCGTGGAGGCCGGCGGCGTCGAGAGTTCGGCCGGGCGCGGTGGTGGCGCCGGCATTTCCGAGGCCGGGCCCGTCTCCGGCGCGGCCGGTGCAGGGGGCGTGAGTTCGGCCGGGCGTTCGGGCGGGGTCGGAGCGTCCGGCAGGGGCGGGACCGTCGCGGATGTCGGCGCGGACTCGGGCTTCAGCTCGGCGGGCCGAACCGGCGGCTCCGGCATCGACGCGGGCGGAGGGGCCGACTTTTCCTCGGCGGCCAGGGCCAGTGGGGAGAGCGCAGCGACGCCCGCCGCGAGGCAGAGGGCGAGTGCCGTCCATGGCCGGGCGGGCAGGGGAATTCGAGCGAGGGCGGCCTTCATGTCGTCCTCGATCCCATCGTCACCGTTGCGTCACCGCGAAACCGGCCCCGCCATGGGGCCGATCCGGAGGCGCGGTTGTCAGCCTTCCGAGCGGGCGGCGAGCCGGCTCGCGCCGTAGGACAGAATCCCGGCGATGGCGAACAGGGCGACGAAGGTCTTCACCGTGGCGGAGAACAGCGCCGGCTCGATCCCGGTATCGGTGTAGAGCAGGAGGCCGATGGCGGAGATCGGGAGGAGCAGGACGATCAGGACGGGACCCAGCGGGTTCATGGCGTACTCGCGTGTATCGGGACCGGGGTTCGGCCCTTCTCTTGAAAGCGGCACCGGTCATAGCATTGGACTGCGCCCGAGGGGACACCCCGAACGCAACAAAATTCACAGGCGCTCCACCATCACGCCGGGATGCGGACGGTGGCACGCAATCCCCCCAGCGGACTGTCATGAAGGGCGACGTCGCCGCCATGGGCGCGGGCGATGTCGCGGGCGATGGCGAGGCCGAGGCCCGACCCGCCGGCATCCTGGCGCGCATCGTCGAGGCGGACGAAGGGCTTGAACACCTCTTCGCGGCTCTCGGGAGGGATGCCGGGGCCGTCATCGTCGATGGAGACGACGAAGGAGCGTGCCTCCGTGCGGCCCCGGATCGCCACCGTCTCGCCGTAGCGGGCGGCGTTGGCGGCGAGGTTGAACAGGCAGCGGCGGAACGCGTCCGGCCGCAGCGTCACCATGGCGCGGCCGTCGAACTCCACCTCGGCCACATGGGCGCCGAGACGTTCCACGTCGGTGCGCAGGTCGTCCAGCATCGCCCGCATGTCGGTGGACACGGCGGCCTCGCCGGAATCGCCGCGCGCGAAGGCGAGGTAGGCCTCCAGCATCCGGCTCATCTCGTCGACGTCGCGCTGGAGGTCTTCTACCTCCGAGGTCTGCTCCACCAGGGCGAGCGACAGCTTGAACCGCGTGATGATGGTGCGAAGGTCGTGGCTGACGCCGTTGAGCATGGTCGTGCGCTGTTCCATCGCCCGCTCGATGCGCCGCTTCATCTCGATGAAGGCGTGGCCGGCCTGGCGCACCTCGCGGGCGCCGCGCGGCCGGAACTCGATCTCGCGGCCCTTGCCGAAACTTTCCGCCACGTCGGCCAGCCGAAGGATCGGCTTGATCTGGTTGCGCAGGAACAGGATCGCCACGCCGAGCAGGACCAGGGACGAACCGCTCATCCAGAGCAGGAAAATGTGCGAGTTCGAGGCGTAGGCCATGCTCCGCCGCGCGGTCACCCGCAGCACCCCGTCCGGGATCTCGACGCGGATCTCGATGAGGCTGGACCGGCCCACCGTGTCGATCCAGAACGGCCGGCCGATCTGCTTGGCGAGTTCCTCCGAGAGCGTCTCGTCGAGGATGGAGAAGAACGGGCGCGGCCCCGGCAGGGGGAGCTTCGCCCCTTTCAGGATGTCGAGGTCGAGGTTCAGCCGCGTGCCGGCGATACGGGTGAGGGTGTCGGCGTCCTTGTCCTGGGGGTAACTCTCATAGACGTCGATCATCGCCGCCACGTCGGCCGTCACGGCCGCCGAGAGACGGCGCGTCACGAGCTGCCAGTGCCGCTCCATGAAGGTGTAGGCGATGACCGATTGCAGCAGCACCACCGGCGCGATGATGATGATGAGCGAGCGGGCGTAGAGCCCCTTCGGCAGGGCGTTGCCGATGGCGCGCGCGAGCCTCTTCCACATCCGGCGCGGATGCGGTCTCGCGCGCCAGGCGGCGGCGGTGCTGGTTCTGATCCGCGACAGGTTCAGGCCGGCGAGGGCCATGGCGGGTCCTGTCTAATCGATCGCGAGGCGGTAGCCGATGCCGCGGACCGTCTGGAGGAAGAGGGGATTGCCCGGATCGACCTCGGTCTTGCGGCGCAGGCGGTTGATCTGCACGTCGATGGTGCGCTCCGCGGCCAGCCCGCCATTCCCGGCCAGCACGTCGCGGTCGACATTGCCGCCCTTGGCCTCCGCCAGGATCGTCAGGATCTCGCGTTCGCGCTCGGTGATGCGGATGGTCTCCTCGTCGCGGCGCAGTTCGCCCCGGTCGATCCGGTAGGAGAACGGCCCGAACGTCACCGTGGCGATGGTGCGGTCCGATGGCGGCGCGCCGTCCGGGCGGCGCTTGATGATGTTGTTGAGGCGCAGGATCAACTCGCGCGGCTCGAAGGGCTTGGGCAGGTAATCGTCCGCCCCGATCTCGAGCCCCATCACCCGGTCGTTGGGGTTGGAACGGGCCGTGAGCATCAGGATCGGCACCCGCGAGGTCTCGCGCACCTGCCGGGCGTAATCGAAACCGTTCTCGCCCGGCATCATCACATCGAGGACGAGGGCGTCGAAGACGAAGCTCTGTGCCCGCTGCCGGGCCTCCTCGACATTTCCGGCGGAGGTGACGCGGAAGCCCTGCTCGTAGAGATAGCGCGACAGCAATTCACGTACCCGCCGGTCGTCGTCGACCACGAGGATATGGGGCGCGTGGTCGGGAAGCTCGGCGCGGACCTTCAGTTCCGGCGATGCCATGTCAGCGACGGCTCCGGGCGCGCCGCGCCATCAGGCTCGTCACCGCCGCGCGCTCTTCGGGTTCGATCATCGCCATGAGAAACCCCTGTGCCGCTGCAAATCCGCTCTTGTCCCGGGCGTCCTTCGGACCATCCCCCACCGGGTCCGCGATGGCGCGGGCGACCCGCCGTACCTGCACCCGCGTCAGCTCGGCCGTGAGGGTGGCGCCCGTCTCCGAACAATAGAGCAGACGCTGCCGGCGGTCGCTCCGGCCGGTCTTCTGCACGATGTGACCCTGTTCGATCAAATCCTTGAGAACCCGGTTCAGACTCTGCTTCGTGATCCGCAGGATGTCGAGGAGTTCGGCGATGGTCAGGCCGGGATAGTGGTAGACGAAATGGAGCACCCGGTGATGCGCCCGCCCGAACCCGTATTCGGCCAGCATCCGGTCCGGGTCGCCGACGAAATCGCGGTAGGCGAAGAAGAGCAGTTCGACGAGATCGTTGGTGATGCCGTTGTCGGATACGCGCACGCCTTCGGGCGCGAGACCTGAATTCGCCAGCCCGTCATCCTCCCCGGACGGGGGTATGGGGGGCGGGCTCGTTGCCAGGGTCGATTGGCGCGTCACGTCCGGCGACATCCTCAATATACGTCAGTGTTGTTGACATATCTCAGGGGCGTTGATACCCGTCAAGCCTCCCCGGGGCCGGCTCGCCGTAACGGCCGTCTTGCGGACCTCCGTCCCCGCGGATACTGCGCGGGGCATTGCCTGGCCATCGCGCCAACCCGATCGATCGACCCCGCAGGCGCGACGATGCGAGCCCGCGGTTTCAAGGAATTCGTCATGTCCGTGATCCCGTTCGACGAACGCGAGGGCACCATCTGGTTCGATGGCGTGCTGGTGCCGTGGCGCGAGGCCAAGATCCACGTGCTCAGCCACGGCCTGCATTACGGCTCGGCGGTGTTCGAGGGCGAGCGCGCCTATGGCGGACGGATCTTCAAGAGCCACGAGCATGCCGAGCGCCTGCTCCGCTCGGCGCAGTATCTCGATTTCACGATTCCCTACGGCGTCGCCGAGATCGAGGCGGCCAAGGAACTCGTGCTCAAGACCAGCGGCCTCACCGACGCCTATCTGCGTCCCGTCGCCTGGCGCGGTTCGGAGATGATGGGCGTCTCGGCCCAGAACAACACCATCCATCTCGCGGTCGCCGCCTGGGAATGGCCGAGCTATTTCGATCCCGAGACCAAGATGAAGGGCATCCGCCTCGACATGGCCGATTATCGCCGGCCCGATCCGCGGACCATCCCCTCCGCCTCGAAGGCGGCGGGCCTCTACATGATCTGCACGATCTCGAAGCACCGGGCCGAGAACAAGGGCTATGCCGACGCCCTGATGCTCGACTGGGAGGATTACGTCGCCGAATGCACCGGCGCGAACATCTTCTTCATCAAGGACGGCGTGGTTCACACGCCGCTCGCGGACCGCTTCCTCAACGGCATCACCCGCCAGACCGTCATCGACCTCGCCCACCGGCGTGGCTTCGAGGTGATCGAACGGCGGATCAAGCCCGAGGAGATGGAGGGCTTCTCCGAGTGCTTCATCACCGGCTCCGCTGCCGAAGTGACGCCAGTCTCCGAAATCGGTCCCTACCGCTTCACGCCGGCCGCCATGACCAAGACGCTCATGGACGATTACACCGCCGAGGTTCAGCCGAAGGCGGTGGCGGCGTAGTTCGGACCGCACTTCGCGCGGCCACGTCGTGGGCGCTTGCGGGGACGAGGCGTGAACGACGCCTTGCCCTCGCTCACCGGGGATTCACATCGAGCTGGTCCTTCGTGACGAGGCTCGCCGTCCATCACGCAAGCGGACGCAATGGACGGTCCCGGTGTGGAAGCCTGCGGCTCCCAGACACCTGCCTGCTCGGATTTTTCAGCGGACGATCCTAACCGAAATCGAACATCCAAGCAGATTTCCTCATCCTGAGGTGCCCGCGTCAGCGGGCCTCGAAGGAGGCCTCCAGTGGTCACGCGATCCCTGGAAGGCTCCTGCGAGGCCGCTATGCGGCACCTCAGCAGGATGAGGCGAAGCCCTGGAAAAACAGCCCGAACAGGCCCTAAGCCGCGTCGCCGTATCGCGCCAGGTCTTCCGGACGCGGGACCTGTCCGCTGCGGTTCTTTACGGCCGGACGATCGGCGACCTTGCCGCGCCAGGCGTGAAGGGCGGTGAGTTCCGGAGCGATCGGCAGGCCGACGATCTCGGCGAACATCAGCCCGGCGAACAAGGTGATGTCCGGCATCGAGAAGCGCTCTCCGGCGAGAAAGGGCTGCTTCGCCAGCAGATCGTTGAAATAGGGCATGTTGGCGACGGCATAGGCGCCGCGCCGCTGCCCCCATTCTTTGGCCCCGCTCCAATCCGGCATCCGCCATGGCCGCAGCGCGCCGCCGAGGCCGGGGGTGCCGTAATGGAAATAATCGTCGACGGCATCGATCAGCATCATCTCGGCGCGTCGCTGCATCATATGGATGATGCCTTTGTCACGCGGTGTCGTACCCGTGAGGGTCGGATGGCCGTCCAGGTTGTCGAGATATTCCGTGATCGCCGTGGATTCGGTGATGATCGTCCCGTCATCGAGTTCGAGGACCGGGACCTTCCCGATCGGGTTCATCGCCAGGAAACCAGGGTGCTTCTGCTCGGCGGCGATGAGGTCGATACTGACGAACTCGACCCTTTCCTCCAGCCCCTTCTCGGCGAGGACGATGCGGATTCGTGCGGGGTGGGGACCCGCCTCCCGGTCGTAGATTTTCATGGGCAACGCTCTCTATCTGCCAGTTGGTAGATACACCATGCAGGTCGATGACGACACGTCAACGTCTACCTGCCAATCGATAGAATTGAGGTGTAGAAGCGGAGGATGAGTGAGAGCACCCGGGAACTGATCCTGACCGCCGCAAGGCTGACCGCGCAGGCACGCGGCTATGGCGGCCTGAACTTCCGCGATCTCGCGGAGGAGGTGGGAATCAAGGCGGCGAGCATCCACTATTATTTCCCCGGCAAGGCTGCCCTGGGGGCGGCGGTGGCACGTCGCTACCGGGAAGATGCGTTCGCTGCCCTGGAGGCCCTATCGGACGCATGTCCGGATCCGGTCGCCTGTCTGCGGCGCTACCCCGACACGTTCCGCACGGCGCTCCAGAACGACAACCGAATGTGCCTCGGCAGCATGATGGCCGCCGAGCACGACGACCTGCCGGACGACGTGAAGACGGAGGTGCGAGCTTTCGCCGAGGTGAACGTGGCCTGGATCGGCAGACAGCTGACCGCCGCATCCCCGGTCACCGCCGAGACCGCCACGTCGAGAGCCTGGGCCATCTTCGCGGCCATCGCCGGCGCGCAACTTCTGGCGAGAAGCCGATCGGATCTCTCCGTCTATGATGCGGCGATCGACACTTACCGTCAGGCGGGACTTCTGCCGGGCTAGAGCGCTCTCCGCCGAAGTGGATCCCGGTTCGGCGAAAAAGAGCGTGGCAAAACAAAGGCCTGGAGATGTGTCCCGACCCAACGTGGTCGGGCGCAGCTCTAGCGGGGCACCAACGATATGGCCGCCGGTTGCCTGAACGAAGGATCGTGGCGGAGTGAGGCTTACACCCCGCATCCCGGGGTGGTCAGGGTTCGGAACTCATCGGCGACCGCCTCGTTATGGAGAGAACAATTCATGAACGAGGTCGAGCGATGACGAAGAAGCAGGCGACGGACGAGAACGAGAACCCGAAGACGGCGGGTGGCGATGCATCGAACCGGATCAAGGATCCGAGCGAATGGACCACGGGCGACGAGCCGATGACCGGCGCGCAGGCTTCCTATCTCAAGACCTTGTCGGAGGAGGCGAAATCACCCGACTCGTTCGAGCCGGATCTGGATAAGGCCGAGGCCTCGAAACGGATCGACGCGCTGCGCAAGGAATCCGGAAAAGCTTGATGGACGGCAGCCCCGGTCGCGGGCTTGCGGCACGCGTTTTCGATAGGGCGAGAGCCGATCCGTCTCGTCCTGCATAGTGATGTCTAGGGCGCCTTGGGCTCGGCCCTTCGGGGCCGGGCAACCCGGTGACGCGGAATGACGATGTGAGCGGTGAAAGCGCTGGGCCGTCGCTGCCGGATCGTGGGACATCGAACCGGATGTCGAGCCCCTGCTCGCGGTGGCGGAGGGGCACGTACCCATTGGAAGTCCGACGGCGTTTCGCCGGTATTTGTTTAAACCGTCGGCAATGATTTTCGTCGTAGGAAGGCGGGCGCTGCTTCTTCAGGGATCGCCTCGCTCGATGACGATTTCTGAAAAAAACGATGTGACATCTACGGTCGCCAAGCCGATCGCGTCCTCGGCTGGCCCTTCGTCCCGTCTTTCACGAAGCGCTTCGCGGTTCGCCCGAGATACAAGCGGGACGTCCGCGATCGAATATGCGCTGATTGCCAGCGTGATCGTCCTGGGGATCGTCACGGCGCTGCTGAATTACACCAACCGGGTCCGCGAGCTTTACGAGTCAGTCGCGCAGGCCTTCACCCGGAGTATTTGAGCGTTCGTGCCCCGCGCGTCTCGTGCGGCGCCGGCTTCAGCGCCGCGTCTGGCCGGGCCGGTTCGGCGTCGGGTTGTTGGCTTTCGACGAGCCCACGGACGCCATGCCGTCACGCCACAGGCTGTCGAACAGGCTCTGCATCGTCCTGGCGTTTTCCTGCTGAACCTCCAGCCCGGACTGAAACATCTGCTGCAACAGATCGAACGGGTTCAGCGCAGCACCTTGCTGCGCGCCGGCCGAGGCCTGACGGGATTCGGGCGCTGAGGTGGAATCCTGTGCCGGTCGGGCCGCCGGGAACAGGCGTGCGGGCGGCAGGCTCTTCTGTGCCGGGGCGGTACGAGCAGGGGCGGCGGCCTGCATCGGCGAAGACAGCATCGCACCGCCCGCTTTCATGAAGCCGTTCATCATCTCGGTCCAATAGGGATGGGTCGGGATGCCGAAGGGCGAGGGCGGGGGAGGCGCGGGCTGGGGAGCGGGCTGCCCTGGATTCATCATCACGTGGACGATCCCCGCCACGACCATGCCGGCCATGAGCGGCAGCATCTGCCGGAGGGCGGGCGTCGCCACGCCGCTCACCGCAGCCGCCTGTTGCAGGACGGCCTGGCTCAGATGCTGCGAGCCGAAGAGCTGGCGCATCATGGCATCCATCTGCGGCTTGGCCTGCGGGGCGGTGAGCGCGGCCGGGTCCATGAAGCTGAACATCTGGGTGAAGCCGGTGGGATCGGCGGCGGCGTTGCGCTGGAGGCCGAGCGTCAGGGCCGGCATCAGCGCTTCCATGGCCCGACGGGTCTGGTCCGGCGACAATCCGAATTGCTGGCCGAAACCGTTGGCGCCCATGAAACCATTGGGGTCCATGCCGCCCTGCGCCTGCAAGAGATCGAACAGGTTGAACATGGCGGCAGCCTCTTGATCCCATCGCGGCCAGGCCGAATTGCTTCGGCCTGCTGTCGAGACGCGAACTCTGTCGCATCCCAGTCGTACTTACCAGCCCGAGATCATGCCCGTCCCGGCTCTAAACCAGTGCGTTCGGCCTCTCCGGGGCCGGAATATCGCCCCCGGAGGCATCCGCATCGGCCTCCGAGGCCAATTCGCGCGCGAAACCGGCCCGTTGCTCGAGCTGCGTCACCGTCCGGAAGGCGAGGGCGATACCGATCGCCCCGAAGGCGACGGAGCCGAACCCCACCCCGGCGATGATGCCCTCGGGGCCATAGAGATAGCCTCCGAGGAGCGCCGGGGGCACGGTTCCGATGGTGGCACGGCCCCAATTGAGGAAGGTCGACAGGAAGGGAAAGCCGAGATTGTTGAACGAGGCGTTGGCGAGGAACAGCAGCCCGGTGAAGAACCACACGCCTCCGCTCACGAGGCAGAAGAAGACGAACAGGTCGGCGGCGGTCCCGGTCAGTTCGAACAGGCCCGTCAACGGCCCGCGAAAGGCGATCAGGGCGGCCCAGACCACCACGACATAGACCGCCGTGACCAGCGCGCCGTTCCTCAGCACGCCGCGCATCCGGTCGAACCGCCCCGCTCCCCAATTCTGGCCGAGGATCGGGCCGATGGAGCCGGACATGGCGAAGAGGCCGCCGAAGGCCACCGGCGTCAGCCGGTCGATCACCACGTTGCCGGCCACCGCCACGGCGCCGAACTTGGCCAGCGCATGGGCGATGAAGGCGCTCGCCACCGAGGGGGCGAGATTGGTGAGCACGGCGGGCAGGGCGATCCTGAAGACGATGGGCGCGTCCGAGATCACATCCGCGACACTCGGCGTGGCGAGCATCCGGTGCTGGCGCACGCCCCAGAGGCCGACGAGGGCGAAGGTCGCCCGCGCCACGCAGGTGGTGATGGCGGCCCCGTCGATCCCCAGCCCCGCCGTGAAGATGAGCAGCGGATCGAGGCCGGCGGTGACGATGGCGCCGCCCAGCGTCACGTACATCGCCTGGCGCGCCGCCCCGACGGCGCGAAGCAGGCCCGAGAACATCATGCCCGGCCCCATGAGCATGTTCGAGGGCAGGGCGATCCAGAGGAAGCGTTCGGCGACGGGCAGCGTCTCGGCGTCGGCTCCGATCCAGGACAGGATGGTCGGCAGGAAGGGCAGCATCGCGAGGACGAGGATGCCCGAGACGATGATGCCGTGGATCGAGGCGGAGGTGGCCAGCCGCCGCGCGCCCGCTTCGTCGCCCGCGCCGATGGCCCGTGAGACCAGGGCCCCGGCGGCGATCATCAGGCCGATATTGATGGCGATGGCGAAGAACTGGACGATGGTGGCGAAGCCCACCGCCGCCGTGAGCGTCGGGTCGCCGAGTTTCGAGACGTAGATCAGCGAGAGCAGGTCGACGACGAAGATCGCCATCAGCCCGATCGAGCCCGTCCCGCTCATCACCACGACGTGCCGCAGGATCGATCCCGTGACGAAACGGCCCGTCTCCCGTCGGGCGGCGGGTTTCACCGCCGCCGCGCTCGTTTCAGGCATCCGCTGGCGTGTCCTGCAATGGGGAATCCTGGACTTGCAACGTGCGGGTCGCGGCTTCGCGCTGTTCCAGGCCGATAATATCTCTGGTCTCGGCGCTGAGGGCGCGCGACGGGCGCTGCGGACGGGTCAAGGGTTCGGGTTTGATCTCGGGGCTGCCGCCGATATAGCGCGTTTCCTCCGGAAGGGCGCCGGCCTGCTGCAGGACGAGGCGCGCCACGTCGCGCTTGCGCACGTCCTGCGCCGTTGCGGCGGCGGCCTCGGCCGAAATGCCGAGCCCTTCCAGGGTCGCGCGGCCGAAGGCGATGGCCGATTCCACGGTCTCGCGAAGCTGATAATCCACGTCGCGGTTCATCAGCTCCACGGAATGCATCCGGTCGAAGGCGCGGACATAGGTGCGCACTCCGGTGAATTCCTCATGCACGATATCGACGATCTTCAGCGCCGCCTGGGGATCGTCGACACAGATGCAGAGCAGCTCGACCCGGCCGATTCCGGCCGCGCGCAGCACGTCGAGGCGCGTGCCGTCGCCGTAATAGATGCGGAACCCGAAGCGCGAGGCGGAGCGGATCTGCTCCACGTCCTTGTCGATGACGGTGACGCTGATTCCCTCGGCGAGGAGCACCTGGGTCAGGATCTGTCCGAAACGGCCGAACCCGACCACGAGGACGCGGGCCTCCGTGCTCTCGATCTGGTCTGGTGCGTGCTCCACCGCGTCCGGCCGGTGGCGCGACAGGTAGCCGTCGAGGGCCTTGGCGGCGACGGGGCCGACCAGCATGGTCAGGGCGGCGAGCGCCACGGCGAACCGGGTGGAGGATTGGTCGATCAGCCCCAGTTCGGACCCGGCGGGAAGCAGCACGAAGGCGAATTCGCCCGCTGGCGCGAGGATCGCCGCGCCGCGCACGGCATCGAGCCAGGGCGATCCGAACAGGCGGAACAGGCCGGCCACGATGGCGACCTTGAGCAGGATGGCAGCCGCCGTCGCGCCGAGCAGGGCGGGCCACGCGCTCTTCAGCAGGCCGCCGTCGATGGACATGCCCACGCTCATGAAGAACAGGCCGAGGAGCATGCCGCGGAACGGCTCGATATCGGCCTCCAGCTGGTGGCGGAAGTTCGATTCCGCGAGAAGCACGCCGGCGAGGAAGGCGCCCATCGCCATGGACAGGCCGACATGCTCCATCAGCATCGCGGTGCCGAGGACCACGAGGAGGGCCGCCGCCGTCATGACCTCGCGCGCGCCGCTGGCCGCCAGCATGCTGAAGAACGGATTGAGGCCGTAGCGGCCCACCAGCACCACGGCGAGGATCGCCGCCCCGACGGTCCCCGTGGAGGCGAGCGCGTGTCCCAGCCACTCGTCGTTGCCGGTGCCGCCGCTGGAGGCGAGGAGCGGCATCAGGGCGAGGATGGCCACGACGGAGATGTCCTGGAACAGCAGCACCGCAAAGGCGCGTCCGCCATAGGGCGTGCCGAGATCGCCGCGCTCTTCCAAGAGCTGCAGGGCGACGGCGGTGGCCGACAGGGCAAGGGCGACGCCGATGACGAGGCTCGCGGCCAGGGTGAGCCCGAACAGGGCGCAGGCGCCGGCAAGCAAGATCGTGCAGAGGAGCAGCTGTGCCGCACCGAGCCCGAAAATGTCGCGCCGCATCGAAATCAGCCGGGAAATCTCGAGTTCGAGCCCGACGATGAAGAGAAGGAGGACGACGCCGAGTTCCGCGACGCTCGCGGCGGTCTCCGGCTCGGCGATGAGCGAAAAGCCGAAGGGGCCGATGATGACCCCGGCGACGAGATATCCAAGTACCGCGCTCTGCCCGATGAGACGGAAGATCGGCACGCCGATCACCGCCGCCGACAGGAAGGTCAGCACCGGCGGCAGGAAGCTCACATGGGTGGAGGCGCTCGCCATGTCGATCCGGTCTATGAGGAGTGGGGTCGCCCGCGGCCGGTGCCGCGAGCGCGTCGCCGTGCTCTCCTCTTAGACCAGGGGCATCGCCCCCGCCACGCCTGCATGTGGTGGATGGGCCGTGTCGCATCCACTACCGGTGCGCAGCGGCACGCGGTTCAGCCGAAGCGGCGCGTGACGTGTCAGGCGAAGCGGCGCGTGACCTGGCGGACGGCGCGATGGGCCAGGATCACCTTGGTGGCGTCTGAAGGCGAGGGCGCGTCGTAGGCGTCCAGGACGTCCCAGCGGGTGAGGCCGATATCGTTCAATTCGCGCTCGGAAAGGGAGCCGAGCTCCACGAGGCCGCGCTTGTCGGCGTCGTTGCGCGAGACCAGGGACGCGGCCTTGGAGAAGAGGTTGCCGATGAAGCGAGTGGCCCGGCCGACCTGTTCGGCTGCCGCGTCGCCCGGGGTCCAGTTGAGGGTGCTGTTCATGATCCTGAGTTCCAAATTCTCGACGCACAATCTTTGCGGCGAAGGTGATGGGAGTGATGTGCGCCCCCTCCGCCCTGAAAGACGTGCGATCGAGCACTTAGCCCAAATAGACTTGCGGTGCCTGCAGGTCTGGTAGAACCGGACCACGGATAAACCTCAATCACCAACCGAATGACCAGTTTGGCGGCATGCCGAATTCGAAGTCATGCTCAATAATGCACGTTCTGCCATCTTGATCAGATCTTAACGCTTTGGGTGCGGCGTGCTTCCCTTCTCTCGTCCTGGCGGACCAGCAGGAACTGGGAGGCGTCGGCCTCAACAGCGCCTGCATCCATCACGTCCTGCCGGATCAGGCCGATATCCTTCAATTCCCGATCGGTCATGACACTGAGCTTGCGCAGGACACGCCGGTTGATCGCTTGGCGCGACAACTCGGCGGCCAGTCCGGTGAACAGCCGGGCGGCGGCGAGCGAGACGCGCCGAGCGAGATCGCCCGTCCGCGTGGTCTTCCGCTGCTGCAGGATCGTCGTCATCGATGGGCCTTTCCTTCGCCGGCCTGCCGCGCGGGCCTGACGGCGTTTCGTTGGAGGGCAGGGATGGCCCCGTCCCGCTGGCGGAGACAGGGACAGTCCAGTACGCTTTGGCTGAATTGTCCGGGCGAAGGATCAGTACAGATGGCGGGATCGGCGCGGACCACGCTCACCCTGGTGGATACGGTGTCGTCCGCGATCATGGAGCGGATCGCCGGACGCCAGCTCATGCCCGGCGCGCGGCTGCCCTCGGTGCGGGCTTTCGCCGAATCCATGGGCGTGTCGAAATCCACCGTGGTCGAGGCCTATGAGCGCCTCGGCGCCGAAGGGGCCATCGTCGCGCGCCGGGGCTCGGGCTTCTATGTGGCGGGCAAGACCCGCCCGCTCTGCCTGAAGGAGATCGGGCCGCAGCTCGACCGCGCCGTGGATCCGCTCTGGATCACCCGGCAATCGATGCAATCCGGGCCGGACCTGCTGAAACCCGGTTCCGGCTGGCTGCCCTCGTCATGGATGCCCGAGGAGGCGATCCGGCGCGCCCTGCGCCACATTGCCCGCGACGCCGATTCGAACGTGATCTGCTATGACAAGCCCCTCGGCTTTCCGCCGTTGCGGAGCCAGATCGCCCGGCGTCTCGCCGAGAAGGGGATCGAGGCGGAGGCCGACCAGATCGTCCTGACGGATTCGGCGACCCAGGCCGTGGACCTGCTGTGCCGGTTCCTCCTCGACCCGGGCGACGCCGTGCTGGTCGATGACCCCTGCTACTTCAACTACCATGCGCTGCTGCGGGCGAACCGCGCGAAGGTCGTGGGTGTGCCCTTCACCCCCGCCGGGCCGGACGTCGCCGAGCTCGAACGGCTGATCGTCGAGCACCGGCCCCGGTTCTACCTGACCAATTCCGCGCTCCATAACCCCACCGGCGCCACCCTGGCTCCCGCCGTGGCTCACCGCGTCCTCAAGCTCGCCGAGGCGCATGACATGCTCATCGTCGAGGACGACATCTTCGGAGATCTCGAAGCCGACCCGGCCCCGCGTCTGGCGGGGTTCGACGGGCTCGACCGGGTGATCGCGGTGGGCAGCTTCTCGAAGACCCTCTCGGCCTCGATCCGCTGCGGCTACATCGCCCTGCGCCCCGACTGGGTGGAGGGGCTGATCGACCTGAAACTCGCCCTCAGCCTCGGCAACGGTCATCTCTCCGCGGCGCTGATGCACCGTCTCATCACCGACGGGGCCTATCGCCGCCACCTCGCGGAAATCCGCGAAAAACTCGCCCGCGCCATGGGCGAGACCGCACGGCGGCTGGAGCGCTGCGGCCTCACGCTCTGGACCGAGCCGCGCGGTGGCCTCTTCCTCTGGGCGCGCCTGCCGGACGGGCTCGATTCGGCCGACATCGCCCGCAACGCCCTGGCGCGGGACGTGGTCCTCGCCCCCGGCGCGGCCTTCAGCATCGGCGCAAGCGGGCGTGACTTCCTTCGCTTCAACGTCGCCCATTGCGCCGATCCGCGCCTGTTTCGCGTGCTGGAGGAGAGCATGGCGGCGGCCTGACGACTTTCTGGTGCACCGCGCCAGGTGGAACCCCTGAGCCGAAGCGAAGCTTTGCTGGATAAGGGCGACGCCCAACACAAAGTCTCGGGAGGAACCATGTCGAAGTCGGAGCTGAAGCAGCCGCGTCCGCCGGAGCTGTTCTCCCCCTGGCGCACGGAGGCGCGCGCCAGGCTTCAGCAGGAAGCGCGCGACTTCGCCCGGGACGTGGTGCTGCCGCTCGCCGACGAACTCGACCGGCAGAAAGCCGAGATGCCGCGCTCGCTCATCGACCGGATGGCGGCCAAGGGCTGGTTCGGCATCACCATTCCGGCCGAGCATGGCGGACTCGGCCTCGGCGTGTTCGAATATTGCCTCGTCTCGGAGGAGCTCGCCCGCGCCTGGCTCTCCGTCGGCAGCATCCTGGCGCGAGGGCAAGGGCTCGGCACCCAGACCCTCGACGAGGGGCGCCGCCGCGCTCTCCTGCAGAGATCGGCCCGCGGCGAGTGGATCGGCGGCATCGCCTTGTCCGAGCCCACCGCCGGTTCCGATCTCGCCGGCGTCCAGACCCGCGCGGTGCGCGACGGGGACGATTGGGTTCTCACCGGGACCAAGCGCTGGGCCGGTTTCGCGCTCGCCGCTGATTTCATCGAAGTCCTGGCCCGCACCCGCGAGCCGGAGCCGGGCGAGCCGCGCTCGGCCGGGCTGGAACCGTTCCTCGTGGTCAAGAAGCCCGGCACCTTCCCCGAGGGCATGACGGGCCATGTCATCGACAAGATCGGCTATCACGGCTTCCTCACCTTCGAGCTCGAACTCGACGGCGTGCGCGTGCCGGAGGGCGACCGCCTCACCGGCCTCTACGGCGATGGCGGCGCGGATGCGGATTCCGGCGGTTTCGCCTCGGTGCAGCGCGGCCTCAACATTGCCCGCGTCCACACCGCCGCCCGCGCCGTCGGCGTCGCCCGCGCGGCGGTGGAGGATTGCCAGCTCTACCTGCAGGAGCGCGAACAGTTCGGCCATCCGATCGGCGAGTTCCAGGCCCTGCGCTTCGCGCTGGCCGACATGTCGGCGGAGGTCGATCAGGCCCGCGCCTACTGGCAACAGGTGGCCCACCTTCTCGACGAGGGCGAGGCGGCCGAGAGCGAATCCGCCAAGGTGAAGCTGCTGGCCACCGAGATGGCGGTGCGCGTCACCAACCAGGCGATGCAGCTCCACGGCGGCAACGGCTACACCACCGAACGCCGGGTGGAACGCTACTGGCGCGACGCGCGGCTCACCACGATCTTCGAGGGAACCAGCGAGATCCAGCGGCGGATCATCAGCGACCGGATGCTGGGGCGCAGGTAAGTGACGCAAGGGAGGGACGCATCCGATCCTGCCCCGGTGTGCCCCCTCCGCCCTGACACCGCCGCGCATTTTACGCTATAGGAGGTTGACAGGGGCGGCCTCGCCTCGCCACATCCCGGCTATCATGAGCGATCCTCTTTCGAAGACCTTTCCCGACGGTTCGGCCAAGCCGCCGCTGGAGATCCTGCTCTGCGCACCGCGGGGGTTCTGCGCGGGCGTGGTTCGCGCCATCGACGTGGTCGAGCGGGCGCTGGCGATCTATGGACCTCCGGTCTATGTGCGCCACGAGATCGTCCACAACAAATACGTGGTCGAGAGTCTGAAGCGGAAGGGCGCGGTGTTCGTGCGCGAGCTCGACGAGGTGCCGGACGGCAACGCCCCGGTGATCTTCTCGGCCCACGGCGTCGCCAAGACGGTGCCGGCCAATGCCGACAATCGCGGGCTCGTCACCATCGACGCCACCTGCCCGCTGGTGACCAAGGTCCACCGCGAGGCCGAGATCCACCACAAGCGCGGCCGCCACGTCCTGCTGGTCGGCCATTCCGGCCATCCGGAAGTCGTCGGCACCATGGGCCAGCTGCCCAAGGGCTCGATCACCCTGGTGGAGGATCTGGAGCAGATCGCCGCCCTGGAGCCGGAGAATCGCGACAACCTTGCCTGGGTCACGCAAACGACCCTGTCGGTGGACGATACCCGCCACATCGTCGCCGCCCTGAAGCAGAAGTTCCCGACCATCACCGGGCCGCACAAGGACGACATCTGCTACGCCACCACCAACCGCCAGGAAGCGGTGAAGCAGGTGGCCCCGCTGGTGGATGCGGTGATCGTCGTCGGCTCCTCGAACTCCTCGAACTCGCAGCGTCTCCGCGAAGTCGCCGAGCGCGTCGGCTGCCCGATCACCCGCCTCGTGCTCCGCGCCGAGGAGATCGACTGGCCGGCTTTCGAGGGCATCCGCAAGCTCGGCCTCACCGCCGGCGCCTCGGCGCCCGAGGTGCTGGTGGAAGAGATCATCGACGCCTTCGCCGCCCGCTACGACGTCACCGTCGATACGGTTTCCACGGTGGTGGAGGACATGTCCTTCCCGCTGCCGCGCGAATTGCGCAGCGAAGCCGCCGAGTAACACGGCCGCATCGGCTCTCTATCCGGGGGCGCCTGCGGGCGCCCCTTCGCGTTTCCGCCCTCGAACCTCAGCGAAGCCCGTGGCCGTCTATACCGAGGTCTCCGACGAGGCGCTGACCGCCTTCCTCTCCGAATACGAGATCGGCACGCTCCTGTCCTACAAGGGCATCGCCGAGGGCGTCGAGAACACCAACTTCTTCCTGCACACCACGGCGGGCTCCTACATTCTCACCCTCTACGAGAAGAGGGTGAATGCCGGCGACCTGCCGTTCTTCCTCAACCTCATGCAGCACCTCGCCGCGCGCGGCCTCGCCTGCCCGCAGCCGATCGCGCGGCGCGACGGCGTGGCGCTGGGCACGCTCTGCGGTCGTCCGGCGGTGATCGTGAGCTTCCTGGAGGGCGTGTCGGTCAAACGGCCGACCCCCGACCATTGTCGGGCGCTGGGCGTCGCCCTCGCGGGGCTGCATCGCGCCGGCAGCGATTTCGGCATGACCCGCGCCAACAACCTCTCCGTCGAGGCATGGCAGCCGCTGTTCGAGACCGCCGGCCCCGCCGCCGACAGCGTGTCCGAGGGACTGACCGAGCGCGTGCGCGGCGATCTCGCGGTGCTCCAGGCCGGCTGGCCGCGCGGCCTGCCCTCCGGCGTGATCCATGCCGACCTGTTCACCGACAACGTGTTCTTCATCGGCGACGACCTGTCGGGTCTGATCGACTTCTATTTCGCCTGTACCGACGCCTTCGCCTACGACCTCGCCATCTGCCTCAATGCCTGGTGCTTCGAGGCGGACGGCACGTTCTTCCCCGAGAAGGGCGAGGCGATGATCGCCGGCTACCAATCCGTGCGTCGTCTGCAGGACGACGAGGTCGTGGCGCTGCCGATCCTGTGTCGGGGCGCGGCCCTGCGCTTCATGCTGACCCGCCTGGTCGACTGGCTCAACGTGCCCCCCGGCGCCCTGGTCCAGCCGAAGGACCCGCTGGAATACGACCGCCGGCTGGTGTTCCACCGCGCGGCGACGCAGGCGCGGGATTACGGCTGGCGCGAATAGCGGCCACGCAGAGGTCGGGGCCAAGAAAAAGCCCCGGCCGTTTCCGGCCGGGGCAAGGTGGTCTCGTACCTTGAGGCCTAGAAGAAGCCGAGCTTCTTGGCCGAGTAGCTGACCAGCATGTTCTTGGTCTGCTGGTAATGGTCGAGCATCATCTTGTGGTTCTCACGGCCGATGCCGGACTGCTTGTAGCCGCCGAAGGCCGCATGGGCCGGATAGGCGTGGTAGCAATTGGTCCAGACGCGGCCGGCCTGGATGGCGCGGCCGAAGCGGTAGGCGCGGGTTCCGTCGCGGGTCCAGACGCCGGCGCCGAGGCCGTAGAGCGTATCGTTGGCGATGGAGAGCGCGTCGGCATCGTCCTTGAAGGTCGTCACCGAGAGGACGGGGCCGAAGATTTCCTCCTGGAAGATGCGCATCTTGTTGTGGCCCTGGAACACGGTGGGCTTCACGTAGAAGCCTTCCGCCAGGTCGCCTTCGAGGGTGTTGCGCTCGCCGCCGGTGAGGACCTTGGCGCCTTCCTGCTTGCCGATGTCGATGTAGCTCAGGATCTTCTCGAGCTGCTCGCCCGAAGCCTGGGCGCCGATCATCGTGGTCGGGTCGAGGGGCGAGCCCTGGACGATGGCCTCGACGCGCTTGATCGCCCGTTCCATGAAGCGGTCGTAGATCGATTCGTGCACCAGCGCGCGGCTTGGGCAGGTGCAGACCTCGCCCTGGTTGAGGGCGAACATGGTGAAGCCTTCGAGGGCCTTGTCGAAGAAGTCGTCATCCTCGTTGGCCACATCGGCGAAGAAGATGTTCGGCGACTTGCCGCCGAGTTCCAGCGTCACCGGGATGAGGTTCTGCGAGGCGTATTGCATGATCAGGCGGCCCGTCGTCGTCTCGCCGGTGAAGGCGATCTTGGCGATGCGGGGCGAGGAGGCGAGCGGCTTGCCGCATTCCAGGCCGAAGCCGTTGACGATGTTGAGGGTGCCCGGCGGCAGCAGGTCGGCGATGAGCTCGGCGACCACGAGGATCGAGGCCGGGGTCTGCTCGGCGGGCTTGAGCACCACGCAATTGCCGGCGGCGAGCGCGGGCGCCAGCTTCCACACCGCCATCAGGATGGGGAAATTCCACGGGATGATCTGGCCGACGACGCCGAGCGGCTCGTGGAAATGGTAAGCGACGGTGTCGTGGTCGATCTCGGAGATCGAGCCTTCCTGGGCACGGACGCAGCCGGCGAAGTAGCGGAAATGGTCGATGGCCAGCGGGATGTCGGCGTTGGTCGTCTCGCGGATCGGCTTGCCGTTGTCCCAGGTCTCGGCGAGGGCGATCAGGTCGAGATTCTCCTCCATCCGGTCGGCGATGCGGTTGAGGATGAGGGCGCGCTCGCCCGGCGAGGTGCGGCCCCAGGCCTCCTTGGCGGCATGGGCCGCATCGAGGGCCTTCTCCACGTCCTGCGCGTCCGAACGGGCGACCTCGCAGATGACGCGGCCGGTGACCGGTGAGGTGTTCTCGAAATACCGGCCGGCGACGGGGGCGACCCACTGGCCGCCGATGAAGTTCTCGTAACGGGCCGAGAACGGCGCCTTGGTACCTGACGACAGGAATTCTGGCTTGTTCATGTGCGTTTCCTCCGTGTTGTTCTTGTGTGCGCCAGCAGAAGCCGGGCGGATTGCCAAATCAAGATAGACTTTTGGCCTAACCGGCTCGGATCGACGGCATCGAGCGGGTCGGCGCGTGGTCCCGCTTCTGTGGCGGGGAGCTACGCGCTGAGGCAGTCTAGCCCCTCTGCGGCGGTCTGGCGATGCCGTGGGCGGGCGCGGAGACCTTCGAACTCGGGTCGATAGGGTTCGGCATGACAATGAGCGGGACGTCCCGTCATCCCGGGGCCGCGTAGCGGAGCCCGGCATCCAGATCCGCCACGAGTCTCTACGACGGCTCGATCGGGCGACCGACCCAGCGACGATGCTGGCATCCGTAGCGGTTCTGGATTCCGGGCTCGCCTTCGGCGACCCGGAATGACGGTCAGGGTGTCGGAACCGGCGTGAAAGTCCCCACAAACCGGACGGTATCAACCCGAGTTTGGGGTCAGGGAAGACATTTACCGTCCCGACGGCAGCCGGGTGAAGCGGCGTGCGGTGATCCGCCGGGCGATGGCCCGATCGATCCTGGGGCCGGCCCGTTCGATGCCGTCGCGGTGGATCATCACGCCCGTGGCGCGTCCGTCAGGTTCGATGTCGAAAGCCACGCGGATCGCGCCGTTATCCGCCGCGAAGGCCCTGTCGCTCTCGGCGACGAGGGTGATGCGGGACTCGGCCGATCCCTGACCGACCGCCTGTGCCGTGAGACGGTCGCCGTCGCGGGTGACGCCTAGGACCGAGCGCGGGCCCGTCCGGTAGAAGCCGACATAGCGGTCGAGAACGGTCGGTCCGACGCTGATTTCGGTCTGCGCCGGCTCGCCCAGATAGAGGGCCGCGAGTTGTCGCGAGAGGGCCTGGGCCGGCACGATCTCGGAATTGCCGAGCACCACGATGGTGAGGCCGAGATCGGGATAGGAATCCTTGATCGCGCTGAACCCGCTGATGAACCCGCCATGCGACCACAGGCGCTGCCCGTAGGCGGTGCCGATATACAAACCGAGGCCGTAGCCGTGGCCGTAATCCGTCACCATGGCCCGGCGCGACGCCTCCGACAGGACGGGGCCGGAGAACAGCGCCCTGTCCCAGGCGACGAGGTCGTCGAGGGTCGAGGCCAGCATGCCGGCACCCGACGGGGCGCTGGCGGCCAGCGGCAGGGCGTGGCGCCATTCGCCCGAGACGCGGCGGTAGCCGGCGGCACGCCGGGGGAGGATGGCGCCGGGATCGGCGTCCCGGGTCGAGGCCAATCCGGCCGGCGCCAGGATTGCGTCGTCGAGATAGCGCGCAAAACTCTGGCCGGTGATCTGCTCGATCAAGCCGGCGAGGAGGATGTAGCCGGTATTGCTGTATTCGTGGCCGCTCCCCGGCGGGAACAGCAGGTCCTCGCGGTAGAGGAGGGCCACCGTCTCCATCGGCGAGCGCTCGATCCGCCCGAGTTGCGTCGCGTAGCCCGGCAGGGCGGTGACGTTGGGCAGGCCGGAACTGTGGTTGAGCAGCATCCGGATCGTCATCGCAGCCCAGGCCGGCGGCAGTTCCGGCAGGTAGCGGATGGCGGGATCGTCGAGGGAGAGGGAACCGGCCTCGGCGAGTTTCAGGATCGCCGCCGCGGTGAACTGCTTCGTGATGGAGCCGATGCGGAACACCGTGTCCGGCGTGTTGGGAATCGCCCATTCGCGGTCGGCCATGCCGTAGGCGTGGCGGAACAGAGGGATGCCGTCCCGCGCCACGATGACGGCACCCGAGAAGACGCCGCCATCCGCATGGGATTCCATCAAAGCGGCGGCCTTGCGTGAGAACGCCTCCGTTTCGCCGCCGATGGCCGCGCCGGGAGCACGCTCCTGCGCGGTCGCCGCGCCGAGCAGCAGCAACAGGGCGCAAGCGCCGACGAGAAAGCGTGAGAGCATAGGGCGCGGTGATCCGTCGGCTGCAATCCTGCCAAGGTTGCGCGGGAATGTGGCGTGGTTGCGCGGGAGCGCCACCTTCGGTCGACATCGCCGTCATTCCCGCGAAACCGTGATCGGCCTCGGCGCCGAGATCACTGTTTCGCCCCGAAGCTCGGCAACATGGCCCGCCTTCGTGCCAACGGACGAAGCCATCCGTCACGGTCGGACCCGCTCCGCCGATGACGGCCCTTCCCCAACCATGCAACAGGAAGAGACATCCATGAGCCGCACCACTCGCGCCCTGCTGGCAGCGTCCCTCGCCTTCGGTACCTCCGCCCTGGTCTCGCAGGTCAGCTTCGCCCAGGCGCCGCAGAAGGCGCCGGCACCCGCCAAAGCCGCCCCAGCCCCCGCCGCTCCCGCTCAGGCCCCCGAGGCTGAGGAGCAGAAGGAGGTCGCCCTGACCCAGGCGCTGATCGACGGCCTCGTGGCCGCGCAGCCCGAACTGGCGAAACTCCCTGGCGGCAACGCGGACAAGCCTGATCCGAAGGTTCAGGCCCAGGCCGTGGCGATCGCGAAGAAGAACGGCTTTGCCAGCGTCGACGACCTGCAGGACGCGGCCGACAGCGTCGAGGCGGTGCTGGAAGGCATCGACCCCGAGACGAAGACCTATGTCGGCGTCGTGCCACTGCTGAAGAAGCAGCTTACCGCCGTCGAGGCCGACAAGAAGATGAAGCCGAAGGACAAGGCCGCCGCGCTGAAGGACATCAACGAGGCGATCGCCGCCGGTGAGCCGAAGAAGCCGTCCGACGGCAACATCGCCCTCGTCACCCAGAACATCGACAAGCTCGGTCAGGTGGCGGGCGGCAGCCAGTAACGCCACTCGGCATGGCGGGCGACGATGCCGGGCAACCGGGATGCGATCGGGTGACCATCGTCGCCGCCGGTACGGAGCCTCGTCTCGAACGCGCATCCCAGCGAAGGGGCGCGCAACCGAAGGTCCGGCCGCGCACTTTCCACCATGATATCGCCGGCCCGGGAGCCGGCGATCGCAAAGAGGCTCAAGACGAGTGACTGTACCCTCGAGGCCGGTTCCGCCGGGCGATCAGCCGGGATCGGTACGGGCTCTTCCGCCCGTCGGACCGGTCTGGAACGGTCCGGGCTTCGGCGAATTCGTCGGCATCGTCGCCCTGATGATGGCGGTGACCGCCATCTCCATCGACAACCTGCTGCCGGCCTTTCCGGCGATCCAGGCGCGGTTCTCGGTCGCCGATCCGAATGCGCTGCAGCTTCTCGTCTATGTCTACATGATCGGGTTCGGCGTGGCCCAGATCGTCTACGGGCCGGTCTCGGATGCGCTGGGGCGCCGGCGGGTGCTGCTCGGTAGCCTTGCGGTCTACGGGGCGGGTACGGGCCTCGCCATGGTCGCGCCGTCCTTCGAATGGCTGCTGGCCGCCCGCGTCATCCAGGGGATCGGGGCGGCGGGTGGGCGCGTCCTCTCCACCGCCATCGTTCGCGACCGTTATTCGGGGCGCGAAATGGCCAGCGTCATGTCGCTGATCATGATGGTGTTTCTCATCGTGCCGATGATCGCGCCCGCCATCGGCGGGGCGATGCTGCTGCTCGGCTCCTGGCACTATGTCTTCGTGTCCATGCTGGCCCTGGCCGGCATCCTCACCCTCTGGTTCTCCTGGCGCATGCCGGAGACGCTGCACCCGGAATACCGGCGTCCGCTCTCGTTGCGCTCCATCGGTCAGGCGGTCTCCCTGACCTTCCGCACCCGCGTGGCGGTCGGCTACGCCACCGCCCTCGGGCTGCTGACCGGCTGTATCATGGGCTATGTCGGCTCGGCCCAGCAGGTCTTCGATACCGGGCTCTACCAGCTCGGCGCGCTGTTTCCGCTCGCCTTCGCCCTCGTGGCCGGGGCCATGGGGGCGGCGACCCTCGTCAATGCCCGCCTGGTGCGGCGGCTCGGGATGCGGCCGCTCTCGCATGTGGGCCTCACCCTGTTCGTGGCGGTGGCGCTGGCCCAGGTCGCAATCGGGCTCGCCTATGCCGGGCATCCGCCGCTGTGGCTGTTCCTGACGGTGCTCGCCTGCAACCAGTTCATGATCAGCTTCGCCATGCCGAACTTCAACGCGCTGGCCCTGCAGCCCCTCGGCGAGATCGCCGGCACGGCCTCGTCCTTCCTCGGTTTCTACACGACGATCCTCGGCGCTTTCTGCGGCTTCGTCATCGGCCAGGCCTTCGACGGCACCGTGCTTCCCCTCGGCATCGGCTATGCCGGACTCGGTGGCTCGGCGCTTCTCGTCGTCGCCTGGACCGAGCGCGGGCGGTTGTTCCGGGGTGGGGTGTCGGGGTGAGGAACGCACCGGTTCGACGGCGACCATAAGTTGAACTTCGAGTCTGCCACGCTTATCGTTGATGGAAAAGCGGGCGATCCGATGAAGCCATCTCTGATCGAGCAGACGAAGCTGCTCGCCAACGCGTTGGACCGGGCCTCGACGGCGTGCTTCACGGTCGGGATCGCCACGCCGGTCGCGGGCTTCCTGTACAATGTAGGAAATTTTCGAGCCCTGTCTGGGCCGTTCGAGATGATCGGCGGCGTCCTCGTTTAGATTCTCGGCGCCGGAGGCCTACATCTGGCTGCACGCCGTGTCCTGAAAGGGCTCGATCAATGAGCACCTCCTACGCGATCGCCTTCGTCTTCACGCCGTTACTCGCCGTCGGCGTCGGCTGGCTCGCAGTTCTGCTGCATGAGCGCTCGCTGGCGAAGGCGGAGCGTCGCTCCCCGGGCGAGTGAGCGCCGGCTCCAAGCTTTAACGCCGTCTTCAGCCGGTTTCGTCGGGGGGAGCGGCGCGTCGGCGAAATGTCCTTCGCCACATAGGGGATACCTGATAGCGATGATCGGGCGATGACCGGTCCTAGACCATGACCTCCGGTAGACAGGGAGCGGCGGCGATGCCGACAAGTGCCGACCTCGGCCCCAGGATCGAGAGCTACGTTTCAACACTCGTGGAGAACGGGCGCTTCCAATCCCGTAGCGACGTGTTGCGCGAGGGCGTGCGCCTCTTGGAGGAGCGGGAGAATCGACTGGCGGCGCTCGACGCTGCCATCGAGCGCGGACTTGCCGATGCCGATGAAGGCCGGCTCAACCCGGCAAGCGAAGTCGCCGCGCGTCTGGCGACACGGTACGGCAACCGGTCGACCGTCGCCGAGGCATGATCGTCGTCTTCGCCGAAACCGCCGAAGCGGATCTGGAACGGATCGGCGATTACATTTCCAGCGACAATCCGGCTCGCGCCGCCGCTTTCGTCCAGGCGTTGATCGCCTGTTGCGAACGTCTGGCCGATGCGCCTCTCGGTTTCCCTCTTGTGCGGCGATACGAGCGCAGGGGCATCCGGGTCCGGACGTACGGAAACTATCTCATCTTCTATCGTGTCGGTGCCGCGACGATCGACATCGTCCACATCCTGCATGGCGCCCAGGATTACGGGCCGATCTTGTTCCCCTCTCCATAGCCATGTCCGATTCGCCTGTTTCCCCAGGTGAATGAGCCCGGTTGACACCCCTTAACGCTGTCTTCAGCCGGTCTCGCGCATTCTCCCGATCTCGATGGGTCAGGGACGGAGTTCGCGCGTGTTCGGTCGGAGCCAGGACGGAATCCTCCTTGCGTCGCGCCTGTTGCTGGCGGCGGCGCTGCTGCCCACCGGCATCGCGCGTGCGCTCAACGTCTCGGGCTTCGCGCTGGCGCTGGCCGGGGCCGGAATGCCGTCTCCCAACGCCGTCGCCACGGCGGCCGTGGTGGTCCAGGTCTTCGGGCCGTTGGCGCTGATCCTCGGCGTCCTGCCGCGTATCACCGGTTTCGCCCTGGCGGGGTTCGCCGTCGCGATGGCGGTGCTGCTGCACGGGTTCTGGGCCTATTCCGGCGCGGCGGCGTTGACCGAGCGCACCCTGTTCCTCGCCGATCTCGGCCTCGCCGGCGGCTTCCTCATCTACGCCCTCACCGGTCCGGGGGCTTGGAGCTGGCAGGGGTGGCGCCAATCCAGCCGCGAGGCCCCCGTGCGCGCGCCTGCCCGGCCGCAATCCGCCAACGCCAATGCGAAATCCGCGAAGGGACCGAAGCGCAGCCCCGCCCGGCCGTCGAGCCGCGCGGCGGCTTAAACGCCCTTCGACGCGAGGCGCTGACCCGACACCTCCGCGCCCGCATCCGGCTTCAGCCGCAGGAAGGCGAAGAGGGAAGCGCATGAGATCAGCGCGACGGTGAGGAAGGCGGGCGAGAAATCGCCGGCCTCGATGGTTGTGCGGCCATGCTGCGCGGCAGCCGTCTCCAGTGCCAGGGCTCCGATGGAGACGCCGAGGCTGAGCGACAATTGCTGCGCCACGCTCGCCAGGCTCGTCGCCGAACTCATCTCCCGCTTGTCGAGATCGGCATACGCGATGGCGTTGACGCAGGTGAATTGCAGCGACCTGACGCAGCCGCCGACCAGCAGGATGCCGATGATGAGCCAATGCGGCGTCTGCGCCGTGAACAGGCCGTTCACCGCGAGGAAGCAAGAGGCCACGACGGCGTTGAACAGCATCACCCGGCGGAACCCGTAGGCGCGCAGGATGCGCGGCCCGATGATCTTGATGAGGAGCCCGCCGGCCGCCGCGGCGAAGGTGAGAAGGCCCGATTGCAGCGGATCGAGGCCGAAGCCGATCTGCAGCATCAGCGGCAGCAGGAACGGGATCGCCCCGGTGCCAATGCGGAACAGGCTGCCACCGGTCACCGCCGCCCGGAAGGTCGGGTATTTCAGCAGATCGAGGCGGATCACGGGATGCTCGACCCGGCGGGAATGGGCGAGGTAGAGCGCGAGCAGGATCGCGCCGCCGCCGAGGCAGCCCCAGGATACGTAATCCGGCAGGAGATGGCGCCCGAGGGAGGCGAGGCCGAGCATCAAGGTGGCGAGGCCGGCTCCCGAGAGCAGGAAGCCGAGGACGTCGAGGGGTGGCCGGGACGGCTCGCGGATGTTCTCGAAATAGATCGTGGACAGGACGATTCCGGCCAAGCCGATCGGGATGTTGATGAAGAAAATCCAGCGCCAGTCGAGATAGGTGGTGATCAGCCCACCCAGCGGCGGCCCCATGATCGGGCCGATCAGGGCCGGAATCGTCAGGTAGGCGAGGGCGCTGACGAGTTCGCTCTTCGGCACCGCCCGAAGGATGACGAGACGGCCGACCGGCACCATCATCGCCCCGCCAATGCCCTGGAACGCGCGCGCGGCGACGAAGGCGCCGAGCGAATCGGACGCGGCGCAGGCCAGCGACCCCGCCATGAACACCACGAGGGCGGCGCGGAAGATCGTGCGCGCACCGTAGCGGTCGGCCATCCAGCCGCTGATCGGGATGAAGATCGCGAGGCTGACGAGATACGCCGTGAGCGCGAGCTTGAGGGCGATCGGATCCTCGTTGAGGCTGCGGGCGATGGCCGGCAGGGCCGTGGCGATCACCGTGGAATCGGTGTTCTCCATGAACAGGGCCGTTGCGACGACGAGGGGGACGATTTGGGATGGGCGCATGGGGATCGCGTAGGTAGCGCGGCTAAAGCCGCCCGGTTCCGTCACGGCGTCGAGGGGGGCGCAACTCGGCTCTCGAACGAACATGCACACAAATGATGGTGGCTGTGGATGAGGCGTGCGGTGTCGCACGTGGTGGACGACCGTGACCCACGAGCCACAGGTGCGGGCTTCAAGTCGTCAGGCCGGCATGGCCGGCTTTCGGGGGCGTCGATACGGCCTTAAGCTCAGCAACAATTCGGCTGTCTCGTATCACGTCGGTCGAGCGAGCCACCGCCGCCATTTTGCGCGAAAGATATTGAATGCCCTCGCGGTTCGAAACCTGTCGACGCTCGCCCCTCATCGGTGGGGCTCTGGGCCTGCTGCTCATGGTCGCCGGTTGCGGCACCGTCATTCTCAATGAAAGCGGGTCGCTCACCCGCTACGACCGCCTCAATGGAAGCACCGAAGTGGCGACCGGGGCGAAACTCTATGCAGATCAGGCAACCCTCGCGGCGACGCGGACGGTCCGCATCATCCCGGCGGCGTTTCCGGAATCGATCTCCGGCCCCGGTCTCAACAGCGTCGAGCGCCGCCTGATCGCCAACGCAGCCGACCGTGCGCTCTGCTACGAGTTGTCGCTGCGCTACGACGTGGTCTCCACCAAGAAGGCCGACCTCACGATCCGGTCCGCCGTCACCCGTGTCGAACTCACCAACGTCCCGGCCGCCGGCGCGACCATCGCCACCTCGGCGGGAATCACCGTCGCGTCCCAGCTCGGCGTCGGCTTCGCCACTGCTGTCGGCCGCGTGCCGATCCCGCGTATTCCCATCGGCCTCGGCAGCATCACCATCGAGGCCGAAGCCCTCGACAGCCGTCACCAGCAGCGGGCGGCGATGATCTGGGGTGGCGGCGCCAACGCCTTCACCAACCAGGCCCGCTTCTCGGCGGCCGGGGACGCCTACGATCTGGCGGGTGAATTCGGCCAGGATTTCGGCACGCTCCTCGTGACCGGACGCGACCCGTTCAAGGAGCCGCTGTCTATCCCGAGCTGGAATCGCATCCGCATCACCACCCTCGGCGAGGCTCCGCTCGATCCGGATTGCGAGCAGTTCGGCCGCGCGCCCGGCATCGACGGTATGGTCGGCGACTATATCGGCCTGCCGCCGGAATGGACCGACAAGGGCCCCCGCGACCCGATCAACTGAGTTTTCCATTGCGATGCTGCGATCCTGCCTTTGCGCAGGGTCCGGCCCCATGATACTGCGCCGTGCCAACGCATTCGGCGCCGACAGCTGTTTCCAGTCCGGCGCCTCTCACCGTTTCGGGAGTTGGCACATGGCTCGTATCACCGCGGATTCCATCATCGAGGGCCTGACCTTCGACGACGTGCTTCTCCGCCCCGCCGCATCCTCGGTGATGCCCACCGAGGTCAGCATCGCGTCGCGGCTGACCCGCTCGATCCACCTCAACATGCCGATCCTGGCCTCGGCCATGGACACCGTCACCGAGGCGCCCATGGCCATCGCCATGGCCCAGAACGGCGGCATGGGCGTGATCCACCGCAATCTCGAGCCGGCCGAGCAGGCCGAGCAGGTCCGCCTCGTCAAGAAGTACGAATCGGGCATGGTGCTCAACCCGATCACCATCCATCCCGACGAGACCCTGGCGGACGCGTTCTCGCTGATGAAGCAGAACCGCATCTCCGGCATTCCGGTGGTGGAGCGCGGCCCCAACGGCTCGCGCGGCAAGCTCGTCGGCATCCTCACCAACCGCGACGTGCGCTTCGCGACGAACCCCTCCGAGACCGTCGCCGAGCTGATGACCCGCGACCGGCTCATCACCGTGCGCGAGGGCGTGAACCAGGAGGAGGCCAAGCGCCTGCTTCACCAGTTCCGCATCGAGAAGCTTCTCGTGGTCGACGACCATTACCGCTGCATCGGCCTGATCACGGTGAAGGATATCGAGAAGCAGGTGGCCTATCCGGGCGCGGTGAAGGACGAGCAGGGTCGCCTCCGGGTCGCCGCCGCCACCACCACCGGCGATAACGGTTTCGAGCGGGCCGAGCGTCTCATCGATGCCGGCTGCGACGTGATCGTGGTCGACACCGCCCACGGGCACTCCATCAAGGTGCTCGACGCCGTGCGCCGGGTGAAGCAGCTCTCCAACACCGTGCAGATCGTGGCCGGCAACGTCGCCACCCGCGACGGCGCCCAGGCGCTCATCGATGCCGGCGCGGATGCGATCAAGGTCGGTATCGGCCCGGGTTCGATCTGCACCACCCGCATCGTGGCCGGCGTCGGCGTGCCCCAACTCACCGCTCTGATGGAAGCGGTAGAGGCGGCCGACCGCGCAGACGTGCCGGTCATCGCCGATGGCGGCATCAAGTTTTCGGGCGATCTCGCCAAGGCGATCGCGGCCGGCGCGTCGGTGGCGATGCTGGGCTCGCTGCTCGCCGGAACCGACGAGGCGCCGGGTGAGGTGTTCCTGCACCAGGGCCGCTCCTACAAGAGCTACCGGGGCATGGGTTCGGTGGGCGCCATGGCGCGCGGCTCGGCCGATCGCTACTTCCAGGCCGAGGTCAGCGACACTCACAAGCTCGTCCCCGAGGGAATTGAGGGACAGGTGCCCTACAAGGGACCGGTGGCGGCGGTGCTGCATCAGCTCGCCGGTGGCCTGCGTGCCGCCATGGGCTATGTCGGCGCGCCGACCATCCCCGAGTTCCAGGACAAGGCGCAGTTCGTCCGCATCACCAATGCGGGCCTGCGCGAGAGCCACGTCCATGACGTGACCATCACCCGCGAAAGCCCGAACTACCCCAGCCGCGCCTGACCGCGATACGCAGTCTGATCCGTCCCGTCGCCCGGCTTTGGCCGGTGCCGGCGCGGATCGGACTGGCATTCGGCCTCGATGGCATGCTGATCGGGTCAGACGAATGGCCGAGTGTCACGCGCCTCATCCCCCGATGGTCCACCCGTTTAAACCGCCCGCCATCGTCCTCCGCTGCGACGGTCCGCTTGCCGCCCTCGGCCGGTGATGCGGACCAACAGGCTTCATCATGACCGTCCAGGCCATCCTCGCCCCCGTCTTCGCGCAGGTTCTGCTGATCTTCGTGCTGATGTTTTGGCTCGGCCGCGTGCGCCTGGCGGAAGTCAGGGCCGGGTCGGTAAAGTCCGGCGAGGTCTCGATGGGCCAGCGCAACTGGCCGCCCCGCGCGCAGCAGGCAGCCAATGCGTTCTCGAACCAGTTCGAACTGCCGGTGCTGTTCTTCGCCCTGGTGCCGCTGGCCCTCTACACGAAGAAGGCCGATCTTCTCTTCGTGGTCCTGGCCTGGATCTTCGTCGCGTCCCGCGCCGTTCATGCGGGGGTCTACGTCACCTCGAACCACGTCCCCTACCGCTTCCAGGCCTATACGCTCGGGGCGCTGGTGCTTTTGGTGATGTGGATCGTCTTCGCGGTGCGCGTCTTCCTCGCTCCGATCGGGGTCTGAGGTTCGGAATTTCCGTTCACGCCTGGAAAGTCGCCGCCCTCGTCCGGTAAAGAGGGAGACTTATCGAGGTTGAGGATCGTCCCATGCGCGTGCTCGTCGTCGGCGCCGGTGCCACCGGTGGATATTTCGGGGCGCGTCTCGTGGAGGCGGGCAAGGACGTCACCTTCCTCGTGCGGCCGGCCCGGGCCGAGGCTCTGGCCGCGTCGGGGCTCCGAGTGAAAAGCCCGGTGGGCGACGTCCACATCGCCGAACCGGCGACGCTCACGGCCGCCGATCTCGCGGCGGGGAAGGGCGGTGGCTTCGATCTCGTCCTCCTCAGCTGCAAGGCCTACGACCTCGACGCCGCCATCGCCGACGTGGCACCGGCCGTCGGTCCCACGACGCTTGTGCTGCCCGTCCTCAACGGCTTGCGCCATCTCGACATCCTCGACGCCGCTTTCGGGCCGGAGCGGGTTCTCGGCGGCTCCTGCGCCATCGCGGCGACGGTGACGGCGGATGGCGAGATCCGCATGATGAGCCCGCTCCATAGCCTCACCTATGGCGAGCGGGCCGGCGGCCGTTCCGAGCGGGTGGAGCGGATCGAAGCCTTGATGCAGGGCGTCGCGTTCCAGGCCCGTCTGAGCGAGGCGATGGTTCTCGAAATGTGGGAGAAGTGGACGTTCCTGGCGACCCTCGCCGGGGCGACCTGCCTGATGCGGTCGACGGTCGGCGACATCGTCGCCGCGCCGGGCGGTCTCGCCTTCATCGAGGCGCTGATGGAGGAATGCCGTGGGATCGCCGAGGATGCCGGATATGCGCCACGGGACAAGGTGATGCGGAACACGCAGGCGACGCTGACCGCGCAGGGGTCGGCCTTCACCGCCTCGATGCTGCGTGACATCGAAAACCAGGCGCGGATCGAGGCCGATCACATCATCGGCGATCTCATCTCCCGCGGGCGAGAGGGCGCGCACCCGATGCTCGACCGGGTCTACACGCATCTCAAGGCCTACGAGAACCGTCGCGCCCGTGAGGCGTCCTGAGCGGCGGCCCCGAAAGTCGGTCGCTCAGTAGCGCGGGGCCGGCGGCGGCGGGGGCGGGTTGCCGTATTCCAGCTGAGTTTTTGCATCGTAGGGGCGCTGGGGCGGAGGCGTCAGATCGACGGCGGGGGCGGTGGAGCAGGCGGCGACGCTCATGAGGACGATGCCCGCGAGGGTCAGGTGAATGATGGGCGACATGACGATTGCGAAGCTCCGTACGTTGACGCAGTGGGCTCTGGCGCAGCAAGGCCACGAGACAGATCCGCCACCCTGCCGGTCTGAGGGCTGATCTCGCCGGAAGCTCGGCTGTAATGTGTCCAACCCCGGCTCAAAGCGTGACCGTATCGCGGCGACGATCGACCGCGGTCACCCTTCCCTAACCTTGAGGATTTCGTCCTGACCCCTCCCGCCCGTCTCTCCGCCGCTATAGAAGTGCTCGCCGACATTGCCGGGCGACGCCGTCCGGCCGCGGATGCCCTCAAGGATTGGGGCCTCGCCCATCGCTTCGCCGGTTCCGGCGACCGCGCGGCCATCGCGAGCCTCGTCTACGACGCCCTGCGCCGCCGGGCTTCATCCGCCTGGATCATGGGGGACGAGGCCCCGCGCGCCATCCTCATCGGCATGCTGCGGCTGCAGCACGGACTCGCGGCGCCCACCATCGGCGAGCTGTTCTCCGGCGAGCGCTTCGCGCCCGATCCCCTGACCGACGCCGAGCGCACGGCCATCGCCGAGGGCTCGCTCGCCGATGCACCGCCCCATGTGGCCGGCGACGTCCCGGACTGGATCCTACCCTCCCTCGGCCACCTGTTCGGCGATGCCCTGCTGGAGGAGCTGCGCGCGCTCGCCCGCCGCGCACCCCTCGATATCCGGATCAACACCCTCAAGCGCGATCGCGAGACGGCCCTGGCCGGGCTGACGCATCTGTCACCTGCGGTGACGCCGCATGCCCCGAATGGCCTGCGCATTCCCATCGGCGAGGATGGTCGCGGTCCCGCCCTGCATGTTGAGCCGGAATTCCTCGACGGCTGGTACGAGATTCAGGACGAGGGCTCCCAAATCGCCGGCGCCCTGACCGGCGCGCGCGCCGGCGAGACCGTGGTCGATCTCTGCGCGGGCGGCGGCGGCAAGACCCTCGCCCTCGCGGCCATGATGCGGAACGAGGGACGGCTCATCGCCACCGACGACGACCCGCGCCGGCTCGCCCCGATCCATGATCGGCTGCGCCGGTCGGGTGCCGAGGCCGAGATCCGCACCCCGCGCGCCGGGCGCGCGCGGGCCGATGTGCTCGGCGACCTCGACGGTACCGTGGACCGGGTGGTGGTCGACGCGCCCTGCACCGGCTCGGGGACATGGCGGCGCAACCCCGACGCCAAGTGGCGGCTGCGCCCCGGCTCCCTCAGCGCGCGTGTCACGGACCAGGCCGAGGTGCTCGACCGGGCGTCGCGCCTGGTGCGGCCGGGCGGGCGGATCACCTACATCACTTGTTCGTTGCTGCGGGAGGAGAACGACGCGGCCATCGACGGCATCCTCGCACGGGCGAATGGCGGGCTGACGGTCCTGCCGGCCGAGAAGATCGCCGCCGACCATGCGCCGGGCCTCGCCGGGGTGGTGCGGTTCACCGAGCACGGCCTGCAGATGAGTCCGGCCCTCACGGGCACGGACGGCTTCTACGTCGCCACCCTGGAACGGCGCGGCTGATGCGCCTCGACCGCCGGCCCTCCTTGCCGGGCGGCCGACGACACCGTCGCCATCGTGGCATCCTCCGGGCGTGAAAGCCGCTGGAATGGCTCTGAGAGCGAGCCATTCCAGCGGCGCCTTCGCGCCACCGAGTCGATGGCGCGAAGGTCGGTGCTCAGAAGCAGCGGCGCGTACGCACCATCGTCACCCGGCCATACGGACCCCGACGCTTCGTCACGACCGTCCGGCAGCGGGGGCCCCTGACGACAGTGCGCGAGACGACCCGCGCCTGCTCGATCGCGGTGGCGGGGGCGGAAAGGGTCATGCCGGCGAGCGGCAGAGCCGATGCCGAGCCGATGCCAGCGAGGGTGATGGCTGCCAATCCGAAGAGGGTTGCTCTCATTGCGTAAGCTCCTGTCTGTTGGAAGGGCGGGATGAATCGCGCAGATTGTGTGAATCCTTTGTTAATTATCCCGCCTTCCGTCCTTCGCTAGGCAGGGCCACGCCCGATGCATGTGGGCGACGTGTGCCCTGCGGACGCTGCGCGTTGCACCATGGCGGGGCCTCGTCTAACTCCGATCCATGAATACCGACCACGACAAGATCCTCATCGTCGATTTCGGCAGCCAGGTGACCCAGCTCATCGCACGGCGCGTGCGTGAGGAGGGTGTCTATTGCGAGATCGTCCCCTTCACCAAGGCGGCTGAGGCCTTCGCCGAATCGAAGCCGAAGGGCGTGATCCTCTCCGGCGGCCCCGAATCGGTGACGACCGAGGCCTCGCCCCGCACGCCCCAGGTGGTGTTCGATTCGGGCGTGCCGGTCTTCGGCATTTGCTACGGCCAGCAGACCATGGCGGCCCAGCTCGGCGGCGAGGTCGAGGGCGGGCACCATGCCGAGTTCGGCCGCGCCGAGATCGAGATCATTTCGGACTGTCCCCTGTTCAAGGGCGTCTGGCATGTGGGCGAGCATTATCCGGTCTGGATGAGCCACGGCGACCGGGTGACCAAGCTCCCCGACGGTTTCACCACCGTCGCCCTGTCGAAGAACGCGCCCTTCGCGGCGGTGGCCGACGAGTCGCGCAACTACTACGCGGTCCAGTTCCACCCGGAGGTGGCCCATACCCCGCACGGCGCTCTGCTGATCCGCAACTTCGTGCGCGACATCGCCGGCTGCACCGGTGACTGGACCATGGGCGCCTACCGCGAGGAGGCCATCGCCAAGATCCGCGAGCAGGTCGGCAAGGAGCGGGTGATCTGCGGCCTGTCGGGCGGCGTCGATTCCTCAGTGGCGGCGGTGCTGATCCACGAGGCGATCGGCGACCAGCTCACCTGCGTCTTCGTCGATCACGGCCTGCTCCGCATGGGCGAGGCCGATGAGGTCGTGCGGCTGTTCCGCGACCATTACAACATCCCCCTGGTCCATGTTCAGGCGCAGGAGCTGTTCCTGGGCGAGCTCGAAGGCGTCAGCGACCCGGAGATCAAGCGCAAGACCATCGGCCGCCTGTTCATCGACGTGTTCGACGAGGAGGCGAAGAAGATCGGCGGCGCCGCCTTCCTGGCCCAGGGGACGCTCTACCCCGACGTGATCGAGAGCGTGTCCTTCACCGGCGGCCCCTCGGTGACGATCAAGAGCCACCACAATGTCGGCGGCCTGCCCGAGCGCATGAACATGCAGCTCGTCGAGCCCCTGCGCGAACTGTTCAAGGACGAGGTCCGGGTGCTCGGCAAGGAGCTCGGCCTGCCGGAGGCTTTCGTCGGCCGCCACCCGTTCCCCGGCCCCGGCCTCGCCATCCGCTGCCCCGGCACCATCACGGCCGAGAAACTGGAGGCTTTGCGGAAAGCCGATGCGATCTATCTCGACGAGATCCGCAAGGCCGGCCTCTACGACACGATCTGGCAGGCCTTCGCGGTGATCCTGCCGGTGAAGACCGTGGGCGTGATGGGCGACGGCCGCACCTACGACCATGTCTGTGCGCTCCGCGCGGTCACCTCGGTCGACGGCATGACGGCGGATTTCTACCCCTTCGACATGGCCTTCCTCGGCCGCGTCGCCACCCGCATCATCAACGAGGTCAAGGGCATCAACCGGGTGACCTACGACATCACCTCGAAGCCGCCCGGCACGATCGAGTGGGAGTGATTTCGGGCGTCGCTGACGTTGCGCCGAATCACCCCACGACACGCTGATAGAGTGGGATAGAATTCGCCGTTCCGAGCCGTTCGGGACCCCGGCGCTGCATCAGATCGATCCGCGCATAGGATTGAGGATTTCGACTCCGGCGAAATCCTTTTCGTTGTCGGTGACGACCACGCAGTCATTCGCACCGGCGATTGCGGCGATGATCATGTCGAGCCCGCTGCGCGGGTTGCCGGCCGTTTTCCCCGCCGCCATCAGCTGTGCCCAGATCAGGCCTGCTTTGTCGTCGAACGAGAGGACACGGCCCATAAACAGCGCTTGGGGTCCTTCCGGTCCGGAGAACCATCTCTCGAGCGCCTCGCGCTTTTTCCCCCGTGGCTTCTCCAAAATCCCGCGGCGGATTTCAGCGACGGTCAATGACGCGATGAATAGGTCCTCATCGCGCTGAGTCGACATCCACGCCAGAAGTGAGTCCGACGGCTGCGGCTTGACGACGTTGCTGATGATGTTGGTGTCCAAGAGATAGCGCGTCACAAGTCGACCTTGCGTCCCTCTTCAAGGGGGCGGGAAAGATCGAGTTCCGCATTCACCAGGGGCGAACGCCGCAACGCAGCGAGGATGCCGCCTGGTTTGGGCGGAGCGCCAGCGATCGACTGGCTGACGGTCGCACGAAGCTCCGAGGCTTCGGGCGTGTCTTCGGACAAGCGTCTGGCGAGCGACCGGATGAGGTCGCGATCGGTATCTCGTCCGAGCACTTCGAAACGCGCGAGGCCACGCTCGCCAAGGCGAGAGCGATAATTCCGGATGGCGCGATTCTGCGAACTTCCCATGATCGGCTCCAGATGTATCCAGTAATATAGCCAGTGCGGCCGAGGGCAGCAAGGTCGCGTGGTCGGCAAAGGGGGCGGTCGGGGTCCATCGGACATCCGTCCGACTCGACACCGGGCGCTGGCGTGGCATCTCTTGCCCCCCTGAAGGCCCGCCTTCCCGTAATGCTGTCGACGACGGCCCGGTCTGTCGGCGCCATCATCTTGGCGGAGTGGATGATGAGAGCATTGAAGCTGGTCTGGATTCTGTTGGCGCTCACCTATGCCGCGAGCGAGAGCAGGGCCGAGCCGGTCGCGGGTCCATCGTCTCCCGGGGGCGGGACCATACCGGGCGCCGTGGCGCTCGACGACATTCCCGTCTCGACCATGCCCCTCGGCGGCTTTCCCTATTTCGCGCTGCCCGCGGGCTACCAGCCGGTGAACCCGCCCGAGACGCGCGAATTCGGGCATTTTCCGTTCTGGACGGGCACCGCGCTCCACGACGTCGACGGCAAGGTCTTCCTGTCCCTCATCGGTGCCAAGGACGGCGAGACCTACTCGTCCTATGAGTTGAAGAGGAACATCGAGGCCGTGCTGACCCAGGCCGGTGCTCGAAAGCTCACCGACAGCCAGATGCCCACCTCAGTGACCGATACCCTGCCGGAGGAGGTCAAGATGGGCATGTATGAAGGCCTCGGTAACGTCTACTCCGAACGGACGCAGACATGGGTGATCCGCCGTCCGGACCGGCAGATCTGGGTGCATTTCGTGCCCGGCAGCAACAACGCGAGCTGGACCATCATAGAAACAAAGTCCTTCGCGCAGACCGCTGGCCTGCTGCCCGCAGACCAATTGAAACAGGACATCGACAAGACCGGGCGGGCGGTGATCCATGTCAATTTCGCCACCGACAAGACCGAGATCCTGCCGGATTCCGCGTCTCAGATCGAAGCGGTGACGAGCCTGCTGAAGACAAATCCAGGTCTCAAATTGGCGATCAACGGTTACACCGACGAGACCGGGTCCGCCGGGCACAATGAGTCGCTCTCCGATGGCCGCGCCAGGGCGGTCATGGCCAGGCTCATCGCATCCGGCGTCGCGAAGGATCGGCTGAGAGCCAAGGGCTTCGGGGCCGCCAGTCCGGTCGCCTCCAATGGCAGCGAGGAGGGCAGGGCAAAGAACCGGCGCGTGGAACTGGTGAAGTTCTGACACGGAGACGTGCGATGCCGCCGGGCCGGCAGGTTCGTCTCCAACGGCACGGTCTCGGTAACGAAGTCCGCCCCATGCCGGATAGGGGCCGGCCGTGATGACGATCCGCTTCCGCCTTACGGCCAGACCTTGAGCGCCAATGGTCTGCGGACGAGGTCGCGGTCCGAGGTCACCTGGCAGCCCTCCCGGCGCAGCGTCACGTAGGTGAGGAGGGCGGTGTCGCCCACATCGTCGAAGTTGCGGCCGGTCGCCTGTGGATCGAGAATCGACGGATAGGCGATGAGGTCGCCCTTGGCCGTGCAGGGATCGTCGTAGAGCGTGGCGCCGGCGAGGAGCAGGCGCGGCTGATCCCAGGTGAGGAGGTCGCGTGACGTCGTCCAGTAGAAACCGGATTGCGGAACCTTGGCGCCGGCCGCGGCCATGAAGACGGCGATCCAGGCCCCCGTGCCGCGGTGGCGCACCACCGCGCCCACGGGCAGGCCGAACGGCTCCAACGGCTTGCACGGTTCGGTGAGCAGGGTCGGCTTGGTGTAGGGATCGGGGAAGGCGGCGGTGAAGCCGAGCCCGGTCCAGGCCCGCCAGCGCGTCGGATCGGACGGCGTGTCGGTGCGGAACAGGCAGGCCCCGGCGGATTGCTCGCTGCCGCCGGAAGACCAGCCGGTGGTGGCGATGAGCACGTAGCGCCAGCGCCCGTCCGCCACGATGTTCGATGGATTGAAGAAGCCCCGCTGCCGGCCCTGGCCGACCTCCTGACGGAACGGCGCCCCCGCCACAATGACGGGCGGCTTGGCGCGGGTGAAGCTGCGCCCGCCATCGCCGGAAGAAGCGGCGACGATCGTGTTGTACCAGCACTCGATATAGACCTTCGAGCGGCAGCGGCCCTCGTGCTCGTTGGCTTGGTACTCGTGGTGGAGGAGGGCCGAGACGGCCTTGCCGTCCTCCGTCCATGTGGCCGTGATCCAGGAGCGGTCGTCATAGGCCGCCGGATCGGCCTTCTCGCCGGATTCGAGCACCACGGCGCAGTCGAGCTTCAACTGGTCGAGGCTCGGTCCGCGCAGGGCCCTGTTGCGGTAATGCATGCCGAACAGGGCGACGCCGCCCGCTGAGTCGCGGAAGGCTCGGGCGGAGGCGTCCGGCACGTCCGCCCCGTCGCAGGCATCGCGACCGGCCTTGAATATCGTCGTCGGCGCTCCGACCAGGGTGAGGGCGGAAAGCGGCGGTTCGGACCGCGCCGCGACCTCTTGAGGAAGCAGGACGAGCAGGAGGAGCGCGAGAAGCCGCGTCATCGGATGAGCCTGGACATCCGCGCCGGTTTGGGTTTTGAACCGTTACAGTCTGCTTCACCCGGCCTGGCGCGGCTCCCGCGATCCACAGGCTCGATTCGAAGGCCCTTCATGCTCATCCTCATCCTCGGCCTCGTGCTGTTCCTCGGCACGCACGCCTTCTCCATGCTGAGGGCCAAGCGCGCGGGCGTCATCGACGAGGTCGGCGAGAGCCGGTTCAAGCTCGGCTATACCGTGCTGTCGATCGTCGGCATCGTGCTCATCGCCTATGGTTTCGGACAATACCGCGCGGATGGCTACATCCAGGTCTGGAACCCGCCGGTCTGGACGCGCCATCTCGCGCTGCTGCTGACGCTCCTCGCCTTCATCGCTCTGGCCTCCGCCTACCTGCCCGGCCACATCCGGGCGCGGGCCAAGCACCCGATGCTGCTGGCGGTGAAGATCTGGGCGACGGCCCATCTCCTCGCCAATGGCGACCTCGGCTCGATCCTGCTGTTCGGTAGCTTCCTCGCCTGGGCGGTGATCGCCCGGATCAACGCCAAGCGCCGCGCCCTGTCGGCTGGCGCGGTGGCCGCCCAGCATGGCGCCGTCGCAGCCCCGGCCGGCTGGCGCAACGATGCGATCGCAGTCGTTGTCGGCTTCGTCGTCTGGTTCGCCTTCGCCAAATATCTCCACCCGTTGCTCATCGGCGTGGCGGCCTGGCCGGGGCAGGCCTGAGACCGGCCGCACTCACAGCTCGCCGCTCTCCAAGCTATCCAGTCGCCAAGCCGGCTGCGCTGTGCTACGCGCCGGGCTTGGATTTTCCTCAAGGCCGTCGATCGTATCGCGGTCGGCGTGAGACGATATGGCCGAGAACAACGAGTTCATCCGCGAGGTCAACGAAGACTATCGCCGCGATCAGGTCGCCCGGATCTGGAAGCGCTACAGTGGTCTGATCATCGCTGTTGCGATTCTCGTTGTGGCCGGCGTCGGGGGCTATCGCTACTGGCAGCACGATCAGCGCGTCCGTGCGGAAGCGGCGTCGGAGAAGTTCGAGGCCGCCAATCGTCTCGCCAAGGATGGCAGGGGTACGGAGGCCGACAAAGCCTTCGAGGCGCTGGAAGCCGATGCACCGGGCGGCTACCGGATGCTGGCCCGGTTCCGCTCCGCCACCGAGACCACCAAGCGCGACGCCGCCGCCGGCGCGACCGAGTACGATGCGCTGGCCGCCGACACCAAGCTCAGCGATGGCCTGCGCGACCTCGCCCGCCTGCGCGCCGCCCTGATCCGCCTCGACCAGCAGAATCCCGATACCGCGCTCGCCAGTCTCCAGGGGCTCGCCGCCCCGACCGGCGCGTTCCGCCACACCGCTCGCGAAATGCT
Organism: Methylobacterium sp. Leaf91; assembly: GCF_001422815.1. Lineage (GTDB taxonomy): Bacteria > Pseudomonadota > Alphaproteobacteria > Rhizobiales > Beijerinckiaceae > Methylobacterium. The sequence goes on from NZ_LMMP01000045.1 coordinate 277,054, forward strand.
CGGACTCGTGGCGCTGAAGCGCGGCGAATACGATGCCGCCGGGCGCTGGTTCGACCAGATCGTCGCCGATCCGCAGACGCCGGCGAACCTGCGCCAGCGTATCGAGGTCTATGCTGCCCTCGTGGCCGGCGGTCCGGTCACGGTGACCGCGGCTCCCGCCTCCGAGCCGGCCGCACCCCCGCCCGTGACGCGCTGAGCCGAATTTCGGCACGACGCCTGCACGACGAATTTTCTCCGTACGACGACTGAATCGAGACCACCATGGACATGCCGACCGTCGCTATCGTCGGACGGCCGAATGTCGGCAAGTCGACCCTCTTCAACCGTCTGGTGGGCAAGAAGCTCGCCCTCGTGGACGATCGCCCCGGCGTGACCCGCGACCGGCGCGAGGGCGACGTCAACTTCGGCGGATTGGTGTTTCGCATCATCGATACGGCGGGCCTCGAACAGGCCGATGCCGATTCGCTGCTCGGCCGCATGCGCGCACAGACCGAAGCCGCGATCCTCGAAGCCGACGTCGTGCTGTTCGTCATCGATGCCCGTGCCGGCATCCTCCCCGCCGACCAGCCTTTCGCCGAACTGGTGCGCCGGGCCGGCTGCCCGGTGGTGCTCGTTGCCAACAAGGCCGAGGGCGGCACCGGTCTGTCCGGCGCCTACGAGGCGTTCTCCCTCGGGCTCGGCGACCCGATCCCGTTCTCGGCCGAACATGGCGAGGGTATCGGCGAGCTGCATGACGCGCTCACCGAGGCTCTGCCCAAGCTCGACGACGAGGAAGAGGGGTACGACGACGACCCGTCGAATCGCTCGCTGAAGGTCGCCATCGTCGGCCGCCCCAATGCCGGCAAGTCCACCCTCATCAACCGGATGCTCGGCGAAGAGCGCCTGCTCGTCGGGCCCGAGGCCGGCATCACGCGGGATTCGATCTCCCTCGACTGGGAATGGCGCGGCCGCCGCATCAAGCTCCACGATACCGCCGGCATGCGCCGCAAGGCCCGCATCGACGACAAGCTCGAAAAGCTCGCCGTGTCGGACGGCCTGCGCGCCGTGCGCTTCGCCGAGGTGGTGGTGGTGCTCCTCGATGCCACGATCCCGTTCGAGAAGCAGGACCTGACCATCATCGATCTCATCGAGAGCGAGGGCAGGGCCGTGGTCATCGGCCTCAACAAGTGGGATCTCGTGGCGGACCAGCCCGGCCTGCTGAAGAAGCTGCGGGAGGATTGCACCCGCCTGCTACCGCAGGTGCGCGGTGTCTCCGTAGTTCCATTGTCGGGGTTGGCCGGTGACGGCATCGACGCGCTGATGAAGGCCGTGACCGAGACATTCGAGGTCTGGAACCGCCGCGTCTCCACCTCCAAGATCAACGATTGGCTCAGCGCGGCGACCCAGCGCAACCCGCCGCCGGCGGTGGCCGGCCGCCGCATCAAGATCCGCTACGCCACCCAGGTGAAGAGCCGCCCGCCGCACTTCGCCCTGTTCGGCAACCAGCTCGACGGCCTGCCGAAATCCTACACGCGCTATCTCGTCAACAACCTGCGCGAAGCCTTCGACCTGCCCGGCGTGCCGATCCGGCTGTCCCTGCGCACCTCGAAGAACCCGTTCGACAAGGACAACAAGGGCTGAGCTTCACGACCCGCAGGTCGTTTCGCTCAGCCAATCCACCACGTCGTCCAGTCCCTGACGGTTGGTGCGGCCCTTCTCGCGCGCGGCTTCGAACACGGCGATCTGACGGTCGGCGCTGGTGCCCTTCGCCACGATGGTGCGGGCGCGCTCGACCTCCGCGCCGCAGCCGAGCGCATCGGCATCCGCATCGATGAGAGCCAGCACCTTGTCGAGGGCGTCGGCGAAGGGGAGGGCATCCTCACTGGTTTCGTCGATGATCTCGGCCTCGGTGCCGCTGCGCTGGGTGCGCCAGAGGTTTTCCTCGGCCAGGGCGAGAGAGACGCCGTCGAGATCGGCGTTGAGGTCCGGCTGGCGCACGACGCAGCGCACGAGGCAGCGGAAGAGTGCCGCCACCGTGAGAGCATCCTCAAGCCGGGTGCAGGAATCCGCCACGCGAAGCTCCAGCGTGGGAAACTTGATCGACGGACGAAGCGACCACCACAGGAAGCTGGCATCCTGGATCGAACCGGCCTTGGTCATGATCCGCAGGTAGCGCTCATATGCCTCTGGACCGGAGAAGAGCTGCGGCAATCCCGTTCGGGGCAATTCGCCGAAGGCACTCAGGCGGTAGGCGGTGAGCCCCGTCGGCTTGCCCTGCCAGAACGGGGACGAGGCCGAGAGCGCGAAGAGCAGGGGCTGGAACGGCAGCAGCCGGTTCATCAGGTCGATCCGGGCCGCGGGATCGGGCACTTCCACATGGACATGCATGCCACAGATCAGGCTGCGGCGGCCGGCGAGGCCCACATCCTTGAGGATGCCGCGATAGCGCTCGCCCTTCGTGGGCAATTGCCGCGCCCAATCCGCCACCGGATGGGTGCCGGCGGCGAAGACCATAAGCTCGTGTTTTCTGGCCAGCCGGCCGAGGGCGTCGCGCTGCCCGGCCAGGATCTCTCTCGCCTCGCCGAACTCCGTGGAGGGCGGGGTGCAGACCTCCACCTGACACTGCAACATCTCGCGCCCGATCTCGGGCAGGCGCTCGCTCGCTTCGGTATGGAACGGCTTCACCGACCGCCGCGGCGTCCCTCGCGTCTCGGCATCGGCCAGGAAGTATTCCTCCTCGATGCCGAAACGGTAGCTATGCGCGGTCATGCCATCATCCTGCGAGCGACCTCCATCAACTCGTAGGGCGAAAGGTCGTTGCTCCTCAGCTTCGCAATGCGCCACCCACCAGCCAGGCCGGATCGAACCAGCGGTCGGCCTCGCCGTCATAGGGCAGGCGGGTGATGTCCCAGTTTTGGATGTACTTGGCGTAAACGTTCCAGACCGTGATGCCGCCGCCGACGAAGATGCGCCGGCCCGGATAGCGCTTGAGCACCTCTTCCGGGTCCTCGTGGCTGCGGATGACGTCGATGGTGCGGTCCTTGAAGGCGAAGTCCGGCACGGAGGCCACGGTCTTTGGCCCGGCGATCAGCACGTGCCCCATGGTCAGCGCGAAGAAGCGCGTCACGTCCTCAACGAAGAGCGGATCGGTGTTGCCCTCCCAGGGCAGGTGCCCGTTGAGGCCCAACTGGCCGCGCAGGCCGATGGCGCAGATGCAGCGAACGTCGATCATGATGGAAACCTCGATGAAGGCGGGTCACTCCCGCCACCGACCTCATCCTGAGGTGCCGCGAAGCGGCCTCGACGGAGGGCTCCAGACCGCACTGCGAGTCCTGGAGCCCTCCTTCGAGGCCTTCGCTTCGCTCCAGCACCTCAGGATGAGGTCGCGGGCAGGTTATGGGTGACAGAAAAGCTAAGCCGCCATCTGCGGCGTCAGCACCCGGTCGCTGGGGAAATCGTAGATCTTGCCCGATTGATCCCAATCCCGGCTCGCGAGACGCACGAAATGCGGTGCGAGGTCGTCTGGAGTCTTCAGTGTCGTCTCGTCCTCGCCCGGCATCGCCGCCTTGCGCATGGAGGTGCGGAGGGGGCCGGGATTAAGCAGCATGGCCTTGATCGGCGTGGTCTCGGTCTCCGCCGCGTAGGTGCGCACGAGGGCGTCGAGAGCGGCCTTCGAAACCGAGTACGGCCCCCAATAGGCCTTGCATTTCTGCGCGGCGCCGGAGGTGACAAAGATAGCGCGGCCCGCATCCGACCTCCGCAACAGCGGGTCGACGGAACGGAGCAAGCGCCAGTTGGCGGTGACGTTGATGTCCATCACCTGCGTCCAGGTCTTGGGCGTCACGTGGCCGAGGGGCGTCAGATTGCCGAGGATACCGGCATTGCCCACGACCACGTCGAGTTTCTGCCAGCGCTCGTAGATGCTTAGGCCGAGCCGGTCGATCGCGTCGAAATCGGTCAGGTCGAGGGGGACGAGTGTCGCGCTCGATCCCGCCTGCCGGATCGCGTCGTCCAGTTCTTCCAGCGCCCCTTGCGTCCTGGCGACGGCGACAATGTGAGCCCCGGCCTCGGCCAAGGCCAGGGCCGCCGCCCGGCCGATGCCGCGCGAGCAGCCGGTGACGAGGGCGATACGGCCGTCGAGGGGCTTCGTCATGGGTCGGATCAATCTGCTTCGGCGAGCATCGCGAGACGCTTCGGCCCGGCGATGGCGAGGTCGGTCAGGCCGGTCGGGTAGTCGCCCGTGAAGCAATGGTCGGTATATTGCGGGCAGGATTCGTTGCGGCTCTCCTCGCCCATGGCCTTGTACAGGCCCTCGATCGACAGGAAGGCCAGGGAATCAGCGCCGATGTAGCGGCGCATGCCTTCGAGGTCGTGGGTGGCGGCGAGCAGCTTCTCGCGCTCAGGCGTGTCGATGCCGTAGAAATCCGGATAGGTGATCGGCGGCGAGGCGATGCGGAAATGCACTTCCTTGGCACCGGCCTCGCGCATCATCCGCACGATCTTCACCGATGTGGTCCCGCGCACGAGGCTGTCGTCCACGAGGACGATGCGCTTGCCTTCCACCACGGCGCGGTTGGCCGAATGCTTCATCCGCACGCCGAGTTCACGCACCGACTGGGTCGGCTGGATGAAGGTGCGCCCGACATAATGGTTGCGGATGATCCCCATCTCGAAGGGCAGACCGGTCTCCTGGGCGAAGCCGAGGGCTGCCGGCACGCCGGAATCCGGCACCGGGATCACCACATCGGCGGCGGTGGCGGATTCGCGGGCCAGTTCGTGGCCGATATTCTTGCGGACGGAATAGACGCTCTTGCCGTTCACTACGGAATCCGGCCGGGCGAAGTAGATGTACTCGAAGATACAGGGGCGCATGGGCTGCGCCGGCGCGAACCGGATCGATTCGATGCCTTCCTCGGAGATGACGACGATCTCGCCGTTCTCCACGTCGCGGATGAACTTCGCGCCGATAATGTCGAGAGCACAGGTTTCCGAGGCGAGGATGTAGCGGCCGTCGAGTTCGCCGATGACCAGCGGGCGGATGCCGAGGGGGTCGCGGGCACCGATGAGCTTCTTGTTGGTCAGCGCCACGATGGCGTAGGCGCCCTGGACCTGCCGCAGGGCTTCGGTGAAGCGCTCGACGATCAGGGGCGCGCGGCTGCGGGCGGCGAGGTGCAGGATCACTTCCGTGTCGGAGGTCGACTGCGTGATCGCGCCGTCGCGGACGAGGTCGCGGCGGATGGAGAGGGCATTGGTGAGGTTGCCGTTATGGGCCACCGCGAGGCCGCCGCTGGCGAGTTCGGCGAAGAGCGGCTGGACGTTGCGGAGGATCGTGCCTCCGGTCGTCGAGTAGCGCACGTGGCCGATGGCGGCCGAGCCTTCGAGATGCTCGATGGTGGAGCGGTCGGAGAACGAATCGCCGACGAGCCCGGGCCGGCGTTCGGAATGGAAGATGTGCCCGTCGAAGGAGACGATGCCTGCCGCCTCCTGGCCCCGGTGCTGGAGGGCGTGGAGGCCGAGCGCCACGATGGCGGAGGCGTCCGGATGGCCGAAAATGCCGAAGACGCCGCACTCTTCGCGCAGCGTGTCCCCGTCCCGGTCCAGCCCATCCACCACGTCGACCGAATGGCGGGCGCTCGCGCTGCGTGCTGACATCTGGTTCTGCGATCCTAAGGTGGCCCGCCGCTGCCGGTTTCGGCACCGTCCACGGACCGGCTTGCATCCTGCGACCGTTTTATGACGACGGCCGCTTCCTGCAAGAAGCCGTCATTTAGTCGGCCTTGGTTCCGCAACCAAGCGGCTTGCCACGCAGATCAGACGCGCTGCGTGAGAAGGTCAGCGTCGTGCGGGCGACTCCGTCCGGCGTTGCGCGGGCGCCGTATCGCCCTCACCGGCCGGCTCGACCGGGTCCGCCGTGCCGTCGCCCTTGGACTTCTTGAACTGCTTCAGGAACCCTTCCGGGTTCTCCGGCAGCTGCGCCACCAGGGCGTCGCCCGATTTCTCGAGCATCGGGCGGCTGCGAGCCTGCGCTGCCCAATCAGGCATCTTGCCCTGGACCAGCCAGGCCAGGAATACCCAGCCGATCACGCAGATGAGGAATCCGCGCCCAGCGCCGAAGACGAAACCGAGGGACCGGTCGATCGCGCCGATGCGCGAATCGAGGATCATGTCGGAGACCTTCACCGTGATGATCGACACGATGACGAGGGTGAGGAGGAAGATGGTGGCGATGGAAGCCACCAGCGCAACGGTGGCATTGGAGACGTGCTGGCTCACCGTGGGCAGCAGCAGGGGATAGAGCTTCCAGGCCACTGCGGCGGCGGCGACCCAGGCGACGATGGCGAGAACCTCGCGCGTCGCGCCGCGGACGGCGGCCAGAAGGGCCGAGATGACGACGATGCCGAGAACGGCCAGATCGAGAACGGAAAACGGCATTGATTGGTATGGTCGCACGGGGCAGAGGGGCTGACGATGGCCTGCTCGTGCGGCTCCCCCTCGCCGCCGCGCCTGTATATCGTGCGGAAACTCGGCCGTCACCCTCCGGTACGCCCTCCCTTCGCGGGCCTCACTCGTCGTCTTCGTATTCGTATCGCGCCGGGTTGCGCTCGGGCCGGCCGCGTTTGGGCGCGCCGCTGGCGATGCCGGCCACGAGATCCGCAATGTGGCGCAGGGCTTCCGTAGGCAAGGAATTGTCGCCGACCTCGTTGCGCCCCTGTGGCGTGACGGCTTTGGCGAAGCCGAGCTTCAACGCTTCCTTCAAACGCGATGGTGCCTGCGCCACCGGTCGGATCGCTCCGGAGAGACCGATCTCGCCGAAATAGACGGTCTCGCCCGGCAGGGCCGCGCCCGACAGCGACGAGACCAGGGCGGCCGCTACGGCAAGGTCGGCCGCCGGCTCCGTGATGCGCAGGCCCCCTGCGACATTGAGATAGACGTCGTGGGTGCCGAGCCGGATACCGCCATGAGCCTCCAGCACCGCGAGCACCATGGACAGGCGGTTGGGATCCCATCCGACCACTGCGCGGCGCGGCGTGCCGAGGGAGGAAGGCGCCACCAGGGCCTGGATCTCCACCAGCAGGGGCCGTGTGCCCTCCATGCCGGCGAAGACCGCGGTGCCCGGTGCCGCATGGTCGCGCCCCGCGAGGAAGAGCGCCGAGGGGTTTGGCACCTCCGCGAGGCCCCGATCGGTCATTTCGAACACGCCGATCTCGTCGGTGGGGCCGAAGCGGTTCTTCACCGCCCGCAGGATGCGGAAGTGATGGCCTTGGTCGCCCTCGAACGAGGCGACGGCATCGACCATGTGCTCCACCACGCGGGGACCGGCGATCTGTCCGTCCTTCGTCACGTGGCCGACGAGGATCACCGCCGTCCCGGTGGTCTTGGCGAACCGGATCAGCGATTGGGCCGAGGATCGGACCTGGGTCACCGTGCCGGGGGCGGATTCCACCGTCTCCGTCCACATGGTCTGAATCGAATCGATGATGGCCAGGGCCGGTGGGCGCCCCTGGCTCAGGGTCTCGACGATGTCCTCGACATTGGTCTCGGCGGCGAGATCCACCGACGCGCTCGACAAGCCGAGGCGCTCGGCCCGCAGGCGCACCTGCGCCACCGCCTCCTCGCCGGAGATGTAGACCACGCGCTCACCCGTCCACGCCATGGCGGCGGTGGCCTGCATCAGCAGGGTCGACTTGCCGATGCCGGGATCGCCACCGAGCAGGATCACCGAGCCGCGCACGAAGCCGCCGCCGGTGACCCGGTCGAGTTCGCCGATGCCGGAGGGAATGCGCGGGGCCTCGCGGGCCTCGCCGGTGAGCCCTTCCAGAGGAAACACCCGCCCCCGCGCCCGGCTCGGCCGCGTCTTGACCGGCCCGGCCTGCGGGCCGCTCGCGCCCGTTTCCTCGACGATCGTGTTCCAGCCGTTGCAGGCTTCGCAGCGCCCGCGCCAGCGATTGTAGACGGCGCCGCAGGATTGGCAGACGAAGGTCTGGTGGATCTTGGCCATGATCGCCTTTTGAAGAAGCACGGACGACAGTCTGCGGCCATCCAACCCGCGCCCTCATCCTGAGGTGACCGCGCCAGCGGACCTCGAAGGAGACCTTCAGGGCCGGCGGCGCCATCTGGAGTTCTCCTTCGAGGCCTACGCTTCGCTTCGGCACCTCAGGATGAGGCGGTGGATTTGGAATCGCCGGATCAGTCGGTAGACTCTACATAACGACGAACATATCGTGAACCAAGGCCGGTCAGGATTTCGTAGCCGATGGTGCCGGCGGCGTGGCCTACACTGTCCACGTCGAGGGAATCACCGATGAGAACCGCCGGTTCGCCGCGACGGGCCTCAGGCGCATCGGTGACGTCGAGGATGATGAGGTCCATTGAGATCAGGCCGACGATGGGGCAGGGCACCCCGCCGACGAGGGCATGGCCGCGACCACTCGCCGAGCGCGGATACCCGTCGGCATAGCCGATGGAGAGGGTGGCGAGCCGTCGCGGACCGGGAGCGGTCCAGCGGGAATTGTAGCCGGCGCTGTCCCCCGTCTCCACGTCGCGGATCTGGGCGATCCGCGCTTCGAGGCGCACGACCGGCCGCATCGGGTTCGGGCGTCCCGGCATCGGGTTGCCGCCGAACAGGGCGTAGCCCGGCCGGAGCATGTCGTTCGCGATGCCTGCGCCGAGATAGCAGCCGGAAGAATTCGCGAACGAACCCGGAATGCCCGGAAAGGCGCGGCGTACCGCATCGAAGTCCTCGCACTGGCGTCGGTTGATCGCCTCGTCGGGCCGTTCGGCACTGACGAGATGGCTCATCAGCAGGTCGATCCCCGCCGCTGGGATGATCGGGTCTCCGGCGAGAGCCAGGGCTTCGGGGACTGTCAGGCCGAGGCGGTTCATACCCGTATCGATGTGAAGAGCCGCGGCGAGCGGTCTCCCCGCCTCTGCACCCAGCGCCACCCATTCCTCGAGTTCCTCGCGCGACCCGAGGACCGGGCGCAGGGTATGCGCGGCGAGGATGGGGCCGCTGCCGGGAGCGAGGCCGTTGAGGACGTAGATCGTGGCTTCCGGCAGGAGCGACCGCGCGATGATCGCCTCGCTCGCATGGGCGACGAAGAACGTCCGGCAGCCGGCCTGCCACAGGACCGGGGCAACCACGTCCAGACCGCAGCCATAGGCGTCGGCCTTCACCACGGCGGCGCAGGGGATATGCGGGGCCTGCGCGCCGAGCCGGCGCCAGTTCTCGGCGATGGCCGCGAGGTCGATGGTGAGGCGGGCGCCGTGAATGGCGGCCTCCGGATGAGCGATCGACATTGCAGGATCTCGTTCGAGCGCGGTGATGGGGCAGTCTCCGCTGCCTGCAGATCTCATGTGAGGAAGCGGAGTCTACCGTCTCTCGCAGGGTGGACCATAGAGTCGACGGTCTCTGTAGCGCCCTTCGCTCCTCAGGGCGGCGCTAAAGGATTTACATCCGCTCTTTCAAGCGGGCCGCGTCCATCTCAGCCTTGTGGCGAGAGGTTAGGAGCGGGGGTGATTGGGGGCCCCTCGATTGGCTGAGGCTAGGGGACCGATACCCGCCTCCAACTCCTCCCCACAAGAAGGAAGAGGGTCACCCTCACTCGGCGGTATGGAACCGATTACATGCGCTCCGGCATCCGGTCTTCGCTGGCCAGATCCGAGAAGCGCGTGATGTTGGCGTCGAACTGCAGCTCCACCGTGCCGGTGGGGCCGTGGCGCTGCTTGCCGAGGATGACTTCGGCCTTGCCGTGGACGCGGTTCATCTCCGCCTCCCAGGCGAAGAACTCCTCCGTGCCTTCGCGCGGCTTCTTGTTGTTGACGTAATATTCCTCGCGGAACACGAACATCACCACGTCGGCGTCCTGCTCGATCGAGCCCGATTCGCGAAGGTCGGAGAGCTGCGGGCGCTTGTCGTCGCGATTCTCCACCTGACGCGAGAGCTGCGACAGGCCGATGATCGGCACCGCGAGTTCCTTGGCCAGCGCCTTCATGCCGGTGGTGATCTCGGTCATCTCCTGCACGCGGTTGTCGCTGCGCTTACCCGAACCGGAGAGCAGCTGCAGATAGTCGATGATGAGGAGGTCGAGACCCTTCTGGCGCTTCAGGCGGCGGGCGCGGGCGGCGAGCTGCGCGATGGAGATGCCGCCGGTCTGGTCGATGTAGAACGGGATCGTCTGCATGTCCCGGGCGGCATCGGTGATCTTGTAGAAGTCCTCCGGCCGGATGTCGCCGCGGCGGATCTTGTAGGACGGCACGCCGGATTGCTCGGCGATGATACGGGTGGCCAGCTGCTCGGCCGACATTTCGAGGGAGAAGAACCCGACGATGCCGCCGTTCTTGGTCTCGATCCGCCCGTCGGGCTGCTTCTCGCCCCGATAGGCCTTGGCGACGTTGAAGGCGATGTTGGTCACCAGCGAAGTCTTGCCCATGGCCGGACGGCCGGCGAGGATGATCAAGTCGGAGGATTGCAGACCGCCCATCTTGGCGTCGAGATCCGACAGGCCGGTAGCGATGCCCGAGAGCTTGCCGTCGCGCTGGTAGGCCTTGGCGGCCATGTCCACGGCGGCAGTCAGCGCATCGGAGAATTTCTGGAAGCCGCCATCGTACTTGCCCGATTCGGCGAGCTCGTAGAGCCGGCGCTCGGTGCCCTCGATCTGGTCGCGGGGCGAGGATTCCACCGGCGCCTCATAGGCACCGTTGACCAGATCCTCGCCGATGGTGATCAGCCGGCGGCGAATGGCGAGATCGTAGATGGTGCGGCCGTAATCGCCCGCGTTGATGACGGTGGTCGCCTCGGCCGCGAGGCGGGCGAGATACTGCATCACCGTCTGGCCGCCGAGATCGGCGTCACCGAGATAGGTCTTGAGCGTGATCGGGGTCGCGAGCTTGCCGACCTTGATCAGCGAGGCGGCGACCTCGAAGATCTTGCGGTGGACATCCTCCATGAAATGCTCGGGCAGGAGGAAGTCCGAGATCCGGTAATAGGCGTCGTTGTTGACGAGGATCGCGCCGAGCAGCGCCTGTTCCGCATCGATGTTGTGGGGCGCGACGCGGAACTCCTGCGTGACGCTCTGTAGGTTTGCCGTCAGGGCGTTGGGCAGGGCCATGGGCTGACTCGAGGCTCCGACTTCTTCGACACCGCGCGGCGATTCCGTCGCCGCATCATTCCGCTACCGCACGACCATGGCCCAGGCATGGTTAGCCGAACCTTAGCCGATTCGCGCGACGCGCCTTTCGCGCCGCCCCTCTCACCTCATCCTGAGGTGCCCGCTTCAGCGGGCCTCGAAGGAGGGCTCCAGAACCCACCGTGCGAACTGGAGGCCTCCTTCGAGGCCTCCGCTGCGCTCCGGCACCTCAGGATGAGGTGGCCGGGCGGGATGGAGTGTGCCCGGATTGCGACACGAAAAACGCCCGCCACCCCTTTCGGGATGACAGGCGCCATGCTGGAACAAATCGGGAACCAGTCAACCCCTTCGGGCGACGATCCCCGTTCTCCACCGGTCGTGGATGCAGCTTACTCGCGGTCGTCGCCGGCCTCGGCGAGAGCGGCGCCGACTTCGAGGCCGAGGTCGTCGAGGTTGAACGCCTCACGCTCGGTGGTCGATTCGCCGCGGGCCTGACGCTCGGCCTCTTCCGGCGAACGGGCGACGTTGACGGTGACGGTCACCTCGACCTCGGGGTGCAGCACCACCGGCACGTTGTGCAGGCCCAGCGTCTTGATCGGCTGGTTGAGGGCGAACTGATCGCGGCCGACGGTGAAGCCCTCAGCGGTGACGACTTCGGCGAGATCGCGGGTGGAGACCGAACCGTAGAGCACGCCGGTCTCGCCCGACTGACGGATCAGCACGAAGCTCTTGCCCTCGAGGGTCTCGGCGACGGACTGGGCCTCGGTCTTGCGCTCCAGGTTGCGGGCTTCGAGCTGCGCGCGCTGGGTCTCGAAATGCTTCTTGTTGCCGGCGGTGGCGCGCAGGGCCTTGCCGCGGGCGAGAAGGAAGTTGCGGGCGTAGCCCGGCTTCACGTTCACGGTCTCGCCCATCTGGCCGAGTTTGGCGACGCGCTCGAGGAGGATGACTTCCATGATCTTGGTCCTTGCTGGGGTGGGGTGTGTCGAGAGAGATCCGGCCGCGTGACGCGGGAGACGGGCCTCAGGTTCGTCCGGCGTCTTCCTTGGGACGGCGCCGGTTGAAGGCGGTGTCGGCGAGGCCGAACAGCGTCAGGGCGAAAAGGGCGACGCCCTGCGTGAAGAACAGGATGAGATAGAGCCCGAACAGGAGGGCCATGCGTCCGGGCCGGCCACGGCTGCGGTCGTGGAAGGCGGCGAGGCCCTGCATGGCGAAGGCGGCGGTCAGCGCACCGATGAGGCAAACGCCGAGGACGCCTGGATAGCCGGGCACCAGGGCCAGCACGAAGGCCGCTCCCAGGATGCCGAGGACGGAGCGCGGCATCGCGGTTGAGGGGATGTCGGGCCAGGGCCGAGGCAGGCGGCCGGAAATGCGCACGATCCGGCCCGCGGCCCAGAGATAGAAGGTGAGCAGCACGGCAAGACCCTGCGTCGCCAGTCCGGGGGCGATCGTCGCCAGGGCATCCGCCACAGCGTTCTGCTGGTCGGTGCCGGGTTCGGCGGAGGGCGCCGTCTTCGCATCCGATTCTGGCTGAGTCGCTGGCGTCTCCGTGGGCGGGGCATTCTCTACCGGCGCGGGATTCTCCGTCGTCGAAGGGGTTCCTGCAGGTGCAGCGGCGGGGGGCGTCGCACGGGTCTTGCCCTGCATCGTCACCAGCGTGCGCGTCATCCCGCGCAACTGGGTCTGGAAGGTCTCGAAGTTCGGCGACGCGATGACCGCGATGGCGACGAAGGCGAGCCCGGCGGTGCCGGCGGTCCAGGCGAGAAGCCGCCCGGTCGGGTACCATTCCATGGTGCCGTCGGCATTCGGGCGGCCGAGCAGGGCGAGATAGGCCAGCCACCAGGCCGGCAGCGCCAGATAGGCGAGGAAGCCGAGGCCGAGGAAGGGCTGCAGGAAGGAGAGCGCGATGGCGCCCGTGATCGCAGCGACGAGGGCGGCCTTGTGGCTCCAGCCGAGGCCCACGATCAGGATCGGGAGCGGGGCGAGCAGATAGAGAACGATCGACAGCAAAGTGCCCTTCAGCAGGACGCCGAAGAGGAGTGCGGAGACGAGGCCCGCGCCGATGCCGATACCGAGAAACTGTGTCATCGATCCCGCTGTCCCGCTGTCCCGGAAAAGGGCAGGGTTAGAGGCGTTTCATTTCGCCCCAACGACGTCCGGCAGCGCGCATGCGGCCGATACGAAGAATGTTTCCGCCGACCTGTGGCAGCGGAAGTAAAGATTCTGCGCCGCCGCGCGGGCGGCGGGCGTCCTGGCCCGGATCGAACCGAGCCAGGACGATGGTCTTACTTGATCACGTAGGGGAGGAAGCCGAGGAAGCGGGCGCGCTTGATCGCCTGGGCGAGTTCACGCTGCTTCTTGGCCGACACCGCCGTGATGCGCGACGGCACGATCTTGCCGCGCTCGGAAACGTAGCGCGACAGGAGCTTGACATCCTTGTAGTCGATCTTGGGAGCGTTCGCGCCCGAGAACGGGCAGGTCTTGCGACGACGGAAGAAGGGACGACGTCCGCCGCCCGCACCACCACCACCACCAGCGGCAGGAGCCGCACCAGGTCCAGCACCGAAACCCATGGCTTAGTTCTCCCCGCCGAAGCTGCGCTCGGGACGGTCGCCGCGATCACCGCGGTCGCCACGATCCCGGTCGCCACCGAATCCACCACCACCGAAGCCTTCGTCGTCACGACGACGGCCGCGCTCACGATCCTTGCGGTCGTCGCGGTCGCGCTTCTGCATCATCGCCGACGGCTCGGACTCGAGCTCTTCGACGCGGACGGTCATGAAGCGCAGGACGTCCTCGGAGATCTGCATCTGGCGCTCCATCTCGGCGAGAGCCGCCGGGGGGGCGTCGACGTTGAGGAGCGTGAAATGCGCCTTGCGGTTCTTCTTGATGCGGTAGGCGAGGGACTTCACGCCCCACATCTCGATCTTCTCGACCTTGCCGCCGTTGGCTTCGATGACGCCCTTGTAGGTCTCGACCATGGTCTCGACCTGCTGGGCCGTCACGTCCTGGCGCGCCAGGAAGACGTGTTCGTAGAGAGGCATAACGGGCCCTTCATAGCAAAAGGGGCCCGACGGCACGGATGTGCGGATGTCGATCGTCGGGCCGGTTCAACGCGTTTCACCCGGCGCCAAGCCCTTCGAGCCGTTTGAAGGCCCGAGCGGTTGATCGAAGGCGGAGACACGGGACGATGGAGCGAACTCCGCATGCCGGACAAGCCGGCACCGTCCGTTCAGCCCCCAGCCGGAGCGAACGCGAGCTGCGGCGCATAGACGAGTTCGGGCGGGATGGCAAGGATGACGGTAGACATGATCGCCCCGATCCCAGCGGCAAGGAAGCCCGCGAATCGATCCGCATCCGATGATAGAGGAGCCGCCGGAACGCGCACGCCATGTTGGAGGATCGCCGATGTCAGCTATGAAACGAGCCGTGGCCCTCCTGCTCTGTCTCTTTGCGTCCGGCCCGGCCATCGCCGACGAGCCCGTGCTGCAGACGGTCGATTACGCCAACACGCGCTATTCGAAGCTCGACCAGATCAATGCCAGCAACGTTAAGCAGCTGCAGGTGGCCTGGACGTTCTCGACCGGTGTCCTGCGCGGCCACGAAGGC
>NZ_LMMP01000046.1 GCF_001422815.1 Methylobacterium sp. Leaf91
CGTACCGGAGAGCAGTCTGCGAGAACGAGGTTAGGGGGTCAGAATTGGACGCCGATCCCCCGCCTCACGGGGTCAAAGTTGCACGCCGAAACACAGCCAGGGCACGGCTCTAGCCACGCCAAAGAGCGATCCACAGGCCACCGAAACGACCGTCACGCACTTGGTCGCGATACGGCGGAACAAGGGATGACAAGCCTATCCTGAAAATGGACTTCGCCGGACCATCATCAGAAGAGGCCTTCGGCTCGGATTGGTAGGCGCCTGAAGCGACGGCCGCATGCATGAAACAGGGCGTTCGCGATGGCGGTGTTGACACCAATGTTGCCGAGTTCGCCCAAGCCCTTCAGGCCAAGTGCATTCACCTCGGTATCCTCATCCGGCACCTGGATTGCCTCGACTTCCGGAGCATCGGCCGACGTCGCGACAAGGTACTCGGCCAGATCGTCGTTGCAATACGCGCCATGATCGAGCACCGTTTCCTTCAGGAGAGCCGACCCCAAGCCATCCGGTCCTGTCGCAAACGCGAACTCGCTGACGTTCATGGGTCGTTAGCCATACCCGCCCAGCTTGCTGCCTCCGTTCCGGAGCCAGTCCATGATCCTCAACGCCCTTAAGCTAAAGCGCCAAACGCGTGACGACTTCACCAAGGCGCTGATCAAAGAAACAAGGGTGATGCTGGACGAGCCAGAGGCCGAACCCAAGCGTCCATCCAAGCTCGGCGCTCAGAAGCTGACGCCTGAGGAGCAGAAGCGCAGGTTCGTCGAAGGGGCGCGTGAGGCCGGGGCCAGCGAGGATGAAGCGGACTTCGATGCAGCGTTTAAGCGGATCGCGAAGCCAAAAGTCCCGACAACTCCAAAGTAGACGCTACCGGATCAGCCACGTGCCTGTATAGGTCACGGCGGCTGAGTAGACAGGGTGCCCCTCTTCGTCAGTCACCAGCACAGAGAAAGCTTGGTGTTCGCCGTCCTTGCACACTTCATCGGCCGCTATCTCAGGTAGAACCTTTTTGGCATGCCGCGCCACTGCATTGAGATCGGTAAGTTCAATCCCCTCTTCATCACGAAGCGATACGCCGTCGTGGATGTCGAAGTAATAACGTGGCACAGCGGCTCTCCACACATAAAAGGCGGGAGCGCAATTTGTCTCTCAAGCGCGGGGCGCCAATCAGAGGGCCGCGATTGTTCTATCCTACACGAGGAGCATCGCAACCGCACTAACATCTACTGCGGCAAATGGCGATTTCAACTCGTTACTGGCCACTTCGCACGTCGTATATGTCAACGATATAATCGCCAAAACAAACGCGATTACGCTGGGGCCTAGCGAGAGCTACCCCCCCCCCGCTCGAAACGCGCCGGCTGGAAAAATCTTTTTCTTAGCCATCTTCTTTCACGCGGAAACAGGAGCTTGGGGCCCTTCTCCCTCCGGCGTGCCGATCCGTGTCGGTTCCGACATCATAGGACCGGCAATGGCACTGAGTGAGCGCGAAGCGGGTGTCGCGACGGCAAGCACCCGGCGCAGCAATGTCCGGCATCGCCTTGTCGCTCAGGTTAGTCTAGGGCGTGTCATCGCTTGAGCCAATCGAGTGCGGCGGCGAGGTAGAGGATGCCCATGAAGCTGGCGGCTGTCTTTTCGTAGCGTGTGGCGATGGCCC
>NZ_LMMP01000047.1 GCF_001422815.1 Methylobacterium sp. Leaf91
GATCCCGCTGCAGATCAGACGCCGTATACATGGCCGCAACCGACCAGTTCACCCGAACCGATCCGACATCCTTGACCCGCAGGAGTCATCCATACACGGGTTGAAGTCGCTACGCGGTCCTTCGGTTCAGGGCTGTAGGCCGGCAGGTAGCGGATCCGTGCGCCGGCCGCCTCGATGGCCTCGCGGATACCGGCCACCTTGTGGACGTTCAGGTTGTCGAGGATGACGGTGTCGCCCTGTTTCAGCTCTGGGACCAGGGTGTCGGTCACGTAGGTGCGGAAGCGTGCCCCGTTCGTGGCCCCATCGAACAGGGCGACGGCTGTGGGACCGCTGGTGCGCAGGGCGGCGGTGACGGTGGTGGTCTTGTAATGATGGGGTGGACGCCCCCGACGGCATCGACGTGCCAGATTGGTGGTGTTGTGAACCACCCGAGGGAGGCGTCCGTGACAGAGGTTAGCATCATCGGCCTGGATCTGGCCAAGAACGTCTTCCAGGCGCACGGCGCGAACGCTGCCGGTGCGCCGATCTTCCGCAAGAAGCTGCGGCGGGAGCAGGTGCTGGCCTTCTTTGCGGCCCAACCACCCTGCCTCGTGGCGATGGAGGCCTGCCCCGGCGCTCATCATTGGGGCCGCGAGATTGGCAAGCTCGGTCACACGGTCAAGCTGATCGCGCCTGCCTACGTGAAGCCCTTCGTCAAGCGCCAGAAGAACGACGCGGCCGATGCCGAGGCGATCTGCGAGGCCGCGCAGCGTCCGACCATGCGCTTCGTTGCCGTGAAGAGCGAAGCCAAGCAGGCCTCCGCGGTGATCTTCCGGACCCGCGACGTGTTGGTCGGCCAGCGCACCCAGCTCATCAACGCGATCCGCGGCCATCTTGCCGAGTACGGCCTGATCGCGCCGCAGGGGCCCGCCCATATCGAGCGGTTGATCGCGCAGATCGAGGATCCCGCTTCGGACATTCCTCCAGCCGCCCGCGCCGGCCTCGCCGTTCTCGTCTGTGCGCTCCGCCATCTGCAGGAGCAGACCGCAACCCTGGATGCTGAGATCGCCACGCGCGCGAAGGCCGACGATACGGCACGGCGGCTGATGAGCGTGCCGGGCATCGGCCCGCTGATCGCCACTGCCATCGAGGCCCTGGCCCCGCCCGTTGAGACGTTTCGTTCGGGCCGCGACTTCGCCGCCTGGGTCGGGCTGACACCGGTGCAGCGCTCGACCGGCGGCAAAGAGCGCCTGGGTCGCACCTCGCGCATGAGCGAGCGGACGCTGAGACGCCTGCTCATCATCGCGGCCAGCGCAGTGGTACGCTGGGCCAAGCGCAAGGGCGTGCCGGCCGACTCATGGCTTGGCCAAATGCTCGCTCGCAAGCCGCCGATGCTGGTCATCGTAGCTGTGGCGAACAAGAACGCGCGCATCGCGTGGGCCCTTCTGACGAAGGGTGGGATCTACCGAGCTCCGGCCGTCACCGCGTAGGCGGGGCGGACGCGAGGCTGTCGGAGGGCGTGAGGAGGTCGACGGACAGGTATGGCGCAACGTCGGTGAAAC
>NZ_LMMP01000048.1 GCF_001422815.1 Methylobacterium sp. Leaf91
CAGACCGCCGGCGAACGTCACCGCATGCTGCTCGGCGATGCCCACATCGAAGGTCCGGTCCGGATGCGCCTTGCCGAACAGGTCGATCCCGGTGCCGCCGGGCATCGCCGCGGTGATCGCCACCACCTTGTCGTCGGCATCCGCCGCCTTGATCAGGCTCTCGCCGAAGACCCGCGTATAGGCCGGCGCGTTCGGCTTGGCCTTGGCCTGCACGCCCGACAGGACGTCGAACTTCACCACCCCGTGGTAGCGGTCGGCCGACGCCTCGGCCGGGGCGTAGCCCTTGCCCTTCTGGGTCACGACATGGAGCAGGATCGGGCCCTGGTCCGAATCCCGCACGTTCTTCAGGATCGGCAGGAGATGGTCGAGATTGTGCCCGTCGACCGGGCCGACATAGTGGAAGCCCATCTCCTCGAACATCGTGCCGCCGCCCACCACCAGCGAGCGGGCGTATTCCTCCGCCGCCGCGGCGCGCTGGTAGATCGCCTTCGGCAGCAACTTGCCGAGCTGCTTGGCCGTCTCGCGCAGGCCGCGATAGGTCCCGCCCGAGGCCAGCCTGGCGAAATAGGCCGACATCGCCCCCACCGGCGGGGCGATCGACATGTCGTTGTCGTTCAGGATCACGATCAGCCGCGAATGCAGCGCGCCGGCATTGTTCATCGCCTCGTAGGCCATGCCCGCCGACATCGAGCCGTCGCCGATCACCGCCACCATGTTGCGGCGCTTCGGAGCGGGCTGGCCCTTGGCCTTGGCCGTCGACTCGTCGAGATCGCGGCCCACCGCCATGCCGAGCGCCGCCGAGATCGAGGTCGAGGAATGCGCCGCCCCGAACGGGTCGTAGACGCTCTCCGACCGCTTGGTGAAGCCCGACAGCCCGCCCGGCTGGCGCAGCGTCCGGATCCGGTCCCGCCGCCCCGTCAGGATCTTGTGCGGGTAGGCCTGGTGCCCGACATCCCACACGATCCGGTCGTCGGGCGTGTCGAACACGTGATGCAGCGCCACCGT
>NZ_LMMP01000049.1 GCF_001422815.1 Methylobacterium sp. Leaf91
TCTGCCACACTTGCGGCGGATGAACGCCCGATTAACACTACCTACTCCGAAATCTGCCACACTTGCGGCGGATGAACGCCCGATTAACACTACCTACTCCGAAAGAATGAATCGACCGATTCCTCGAGGCCGGGAGACAGTCCATGTCCCAGACGATTCACGTCAAACCGACCCATGACGGCACCTATACGGTCTATCGGGGTCCGACGGCCCTCGTGAGCGGCCTCACGCGGCTTCAGGCAGAGCTGTATCAGGCCAGCATCTCCCGCCAGGCCCAGCGCCCCCTGGTGGGATTGACGGCCTGATCCGGGATGGCCGGCGTGTGAACGGTCATCTTCGCGTCAGCTGCAACACCCGGAGGTCGGCAATCGCCCCGGCTTCCGTCAACCCGCGTTCCTTGGCTTCGATCACGTAGCGGTCGTCGGCCTTTCTGACCGTATAGACATGATAGCTCGCGCGGCGGTGCAAGGTGCCGCCGTGCGACACCGCCGAGGCCGAAGGCGCTCCGACCACCGGGACGGCGGCACCACCGGGGCCTTCGACGAAGGCGATGCTCCCCACATGGTTGTGCCCGTGCAGGATCAGGTCCGCGCCGGCACGCGCGATCATCGCCGTGAACGCATCCGCGTCCTTCAATTCGCGCCCGGGCGACGCCCCCCCTGGCTGCGGCGGATGATGGATCATCGCCACGCGAAACGGTGGTTCGGGCTCGGCGCCCAGCTGTTTCAGAATGGTCTCGACAGCCTGGATCTGAGAAGGGCCGAGGCGCCCACTGGCGACGAAGGGCTTGGTGGGAATCGCGGACGAGACCCCGATCAGGGCRAGCGGTCCACGGCGCCGGAGATAGGGGAAGATGCCGTCGGTGCCATCGTCACCGGAGGTCCAGGCGCGGCACGCCTTCAACAGCCCTTCGAGTGAGCCGCGCACATAGGCGTCGTGATTGCCCGGAACGAAGCTCACATCGTCCGGAGCGCCGAGTGCTTCGAGGAAGACCCTAGCCGTCGACCACTCACTCGGCAGACCGATGTTACACAGGTCGCCGGTGCAGGCGATGTGGTCGTGAGGCTGCGTCCGCAAGTCGGCCACCAGCGCCGCGAGGATCTCCATGTCGTGGTGTCGGCTGCGCCCGCGGCGCCAATTCACATAGCCGGTGGCGCGCTTGCCCAGAAGCTGGCGCAAGCGAGGACGTGCGATAGGGCCGACATGCGGATCGGTGAGATGGGCGAGGCGAAACATCGGTTCCGTTTCGGATGAGGAGCTCGCCTTCGCCACTGGCGGCTGCCGCGTCAAGCCTCGCAAATCGTCGCTCGCGCGTTCGAATCCAGGATCGCGACGGCGTAAGCTCACACATCATAGAGGACCGCGTCGGCGCTCCGATACGGTGCTTCCTCCCTTGCATGATGGCCGTTCCGCCGGACGGATGAGGTCGGGCCCGCCCTGGCGAGGTTGCGCCGGCAATTCGAACGGCGCTAGACCACCCCGGACCGGCCATGCTCCCCAGCGAGCGCCGTTCGGCGGATGCGCAGACGACGCAACCTGCCGCACGTGCGCCCTGAGGGCCGACCGGACGAAGGGCCGAACGTCCGGCCCGCGGAACCGAGTGTATGAGCCTTCTCAAACGCGTCGGCCGGTCGCCACCGGTTCAAAAAAGCCTCGGCTTCGTCGCCTTCCACTACCTGCGCTTGGTACGCGCGACGAACCGCTTCACGGTCGAGCCGGCCGAGCCGCACCGCTGGCTCGACGGGAAATCACCATTCATCGCCGGTATGTGGCACGGCCAGCATACGATGATCTCGTTCATGCGCCGTCCGCAGGACAGGATCGCGACGATCATCTCGCGGTCGGCGGATGGCAACATCAACACCATCGCCCTCACCCGGATGGGTGTCCGCGTCATTCGGGCCTCCGGGGCGCGCGGACGCACCGTGCGCGATGCGAAGGCGAAAGGCGGCGCGGAAGGCCTGCGCGCCATGATCCGTGCCCTAAAGGATGGCGAGAGCGTCGCCTTCAGCGCCGACGTGCCGAAGGTGTCGCGCCGCTGCGATCTCGGCATCCTGACACTGGCGCGGTTCTCCGGTCGGCCGGTCATTCCCGTCGCGGTCGTCACGAGCCGGCATCTGCGCTTCAACAGCTGGGACAAGGCCTGTTTCGGGCTGCCCTTCGGCAGGGGTGCCATGGTCTTCGGTGAAGCGGTCCTCGTCCCGCGCGACGTCGATCCGGAGGAATTGGAGCGCTTGCGTCAGCGCCTGGAGAACGAGATGAACCGGGTTCACGACCGGGCCTACACCCTCGTCGGCCGCCCGGACCGGGTCGTCGATCCGGTGGCTGGGTCCCTGGCCCTCGGGCCGTTTTCGTGAAGGCTCCCCCGCTCACCATCGCTCTACGGGCTTATCGCTTCGGCCTCTATGTCGGTGAACCGGCGGTGGCGGGCCTKCTGGCCTGGCGCTCCCGCCAGGGCAAGGAGGATCCCGGGCGCCTGCCTGAGCGTCGCGGCCTTGCCGGACGAGCCCGCCCGAGCGGTTCCCTGGTCTGGATGCACGGAGCGAGCGTGGGCGAGGCCCTCTCGCTCGTCGGATTGGTCGACGGCATGATCGCCCGGGGCTTCAGCGTCCTCGTCACGACGGGGACGCGCAGCGCCGCCGAACTGATCGGGCGGCGCCTGCCCGCGGGCGCGGTCCATCAGTACATGCCCCTCGACGCGCCGCGCTGGATCGAACGGTTCCTCGATCACTGGCAACCGGACATGATCGGGCGGCGCCTGCCCGCGGGCGCGGTCCATCAGTACATGCCCCTCGACGCGCCGCGCTGGATCGAACGGTTCCTCGATCACTGGCAACCGGACYTGGCGCYGGTGGCGGAATCGGAGATCTGGCCGAACACCCTCATCGCCCTGCACCGGCGTTGTCACTGAAGCAAGTCGCGTGCGCCCTCTAACGCATCGACCCATCACTAGTGCGCTGGCTCAGACGGATGGTTCAGGGGTTCGGCTGACGGCTGCGAGACCGTCAGGCATGGCTTGCCCAATGAAGAATGCCGCCGCACTGAGTGCGCTAATGGTTGCCGGGAAAGCGGCGCGGCTCTACCATTCGGAATGACCGAAAAGCTGACGACAGCCGCCCTGTGCGACCTGAATTTAATTTCCCAAGAGGAAGTGGCGGCTGCCGTCGAAGTGTTTCTTGCAAATTCGATGGCGCCGCCTTTCGTTTTCAAGGAAGGCTACCGTCTCGATCTGGGAAAAGCCGTGCGACGGCATCCCGGCGCGAATGATTTCGTGAACCGGGGCAATGCCGGCCCCCTGATGAAGCGCCCCTTCGTGCTGGCTGCCATCCTGCAAGCCCGCCCCATGCGTGGCTGACCCTATTTTTCGGCCTCGGCGCCAGTTGTTTCGTTGAGAACGGGAGTCGCGCGGCCTCTTTGTGCGGCCTGACCCAGCATCGGTTCATGCCGTTGCCCGTGTTCTGAGATTTTCGCTGAGAGTCCCTGGCGGCCCGATCACAATGCGGGCGGAGACGACAAAACTCTGACCGCCGCGGCCTTCAGTACCGGCAGAGCTGCCTTTCCCCCCGATAGGCCGAGAGCGACATCCTCAGACAGGGCGCGCTCCACAGCGACGCATCTTGACGCTTCTCTTTGGCAAAATATATGTTACTCATCATCTTATTCGCGATGAGTCGTCGACGGGGAAATGCGTGATGGATGCGAGGATTGCGCTCGGGATGATCGGGCTTGCCCTGACGGCATGCTCGCCGGCCGAGACCGCCGTGTCACCTCAGCCGCCCTTGGTCCAGACCGTGGAGGTCGTGCGCAGCGGCAGCGGGATGGCCCGCTACACGGGGGTGATCCGGGCTCGCACCGAGAGCAATCTCGGCTTCCGCGTCGGAGGTAAGATCTTCGAACGTCTCGTCGATCCGGGTGACCGGGTGACGCGCGGCCAGCCTCTGATGCGCCTGGACCGGACCGATTTCAGCCTCGCGCTCAACGCCGCCCGCGCCTCCGTCGAGGCTGCCCGCGCTCAGATGATCAAGGCCAAAGCCGACGAGGAGCGCAGCCGAAAACTCGTCTCAGACGGCTGGACCTCGAAACAGACCTACGATCAGAACAAAGGCGCGGCCGACGCCGCCATCGCGCAATTCGCCAATGCCGAAGCCCAAGCGAGCCAGATCGCCAACCAGGCCGGCTATGCCGAGTTGCAGGCCGATGCGGACGGGGTCGTGATGGAGGTCCCCTCGGAGCCCGGTCAAGTGGTCGCCGCCGGGCAGACGGTGGTGAAACTGGCACGTGATGGCGCGCGCGAGGCAGAAGTGTTCCTGCCGGAGGGCAGCCGGCGTGCCGCGCAAGGCGAAGCCTCGGCCACCCTCTACGCCGAAGGCGAGAGCACCTATCCCGCGCGGCTACGTGAACTCTCGGCAACCGCCGACCCCGCCACGCGCACCTACCGCGCGCGCTACATTCTGTCGGGCGGCGGCGAGACCGCGCCACTCGGCGCGACCGTGACCCTGCTGCTTAAGACCTTGAGTGC
The DNA here is from genome assembly GCF_001422815.1 of Methylobacterium sp. Leaf91. Classification (GTDB taxonomy): domain Bacteria; phylum Pseudomonadota; class Alphaproteobacteria; order Rhizobiales; family Beijerinckiaceae; genus Methylobacterium. Next base: position 4,520 of record NZ_LMMP01000049.1, read on the forward strand.
CGGCCGTGCCGCCGCGGTGGAAGTTCCGCTTGGCGCGCTGTTCGACCAAGGCCAAGGCACCTCCGTCTGGCGCTACGACGCAGCCACCGAAACAGTGCGGCCTCAAGTCGTGAAGGTCGCTCGTATGGGCGAGGAGCGCGCGGACATCGTCGCGGGCCTGAGTGCGGGTGACCGTATCGTGGCGCTGGGTGCTCATCTGCTGAAGCCCGACCAGAAGGTCAGGCCGGCCCCGGCGAGCATGACGGGAGTCGTGCGGTGAGCGGCTTCAACCTTTCAGAACTTGCGGTCCGAGAACGAGCGGTCACGCTCTTTCTCCTCATTGCCCTTACGGGCGCCGGCTTCTTCGCGTTCGAAAAGCTCGGGCGCGGAGAGGATCCGGCCTTCACCGTCAAGGTGATGACGGTTTCGGCTGCCTGGCCCGGCGCCACCGCCGAGGAAATGCAGCGTCAGGTCGCCGACCCGCTCGAAAAGCGCCTGCAGGAACTCGTCTACTACGATCGCGCCGAGACGACAGTCCGGCCCGGCCTGATGATGACCAAGGTCATTTTCAAGGACAACATGCCGCCGGCCAAGCTCCAATCGGAGTTCTATCAGGCCAGGAAGAAGCTTTCCGATCAGGCCTCCAGCCTGCCACGTGGCGTGCTTGGGCCGCTGTTCAACGACGAATTCTCCGACATCTATTTCGCCCTCTACGCGGTGCAGGCAAAGGGTCTTCCGCACCGGCAGCTGGTGCTACGGGCCGAGGATATGCGCCAGCGCCTACTGCGCGTGCCCGGCGTCGAGAAGATCAATATCCTCGGCGAGCAGGCCCAAAAGATCTTCGTCGAAATCTCGTATCAGCGCCTTGCCACCCTCGGAATCACCGGCCAGCAAGTGCTGGCGGCGCTGGCCAATCAGAACGACGTCACACCGGCAGGCTTCGTCGAGGCGGTGGGTCCACGCGTCTACCTGCGCCTGGACGGCGCCATCGACGGACTCGACGCGATCCGAAACCTCCCCGTTGCGGCCGGGGACCGCAGTCTCAAGCTCGGCGATATCGCCGAGGTCAAGCGCGGCTACGAAGACCCGAAGACCTTCGAGATCCGCAACGACGGCGAACCGGCGCTCATGCTCGGCCTCGTGATGAAGCCTGGCTTCAATGGCCTGAACCTCGGCGCGGCCCTCAATGCCGAGGAGGTGGCGATCCATCACGAGACGCCGGCGGGCATCACCTTCACCAAGATCACCGACCAGGCCAAGGTCATCGACGACGCCATCCATGAATTCATGGTCAAGTTCTTCACGGCCCTCGGCGTGGTGATCTTCGTCTCCCTTGTGGCGCTCGGCTTCCGGGTCGGCATCGTCGTGGCGCTCGCCGTGCCGCTGACCCTCTCGGCGGTGTTCGTCGTGATGATGGTGACGGGCCGCGACTTCGACCGCATCACACTGGGCGCCCTCATCATTTCGCTCGGGCTACTCGTCGATGACGCCATCATCGCCATCGAGATGATGGTGGTGCGCATGGAGGAAGGCGCCGACCGGATCGAGGCCGCGACCTATGCCTGGAGCGCCACCGCCGCGCCGATGCTGACGGGCACGCTTGTCACCATCGCAGGCTTCCTGCCGGTGGGCTTCGCCGCGTCCACCGCCGGGGAGTATGCCGGTAACATCTTCTGGGTCGTAGCATTCTCGCTGATCATTTCTTGGATCGTCGCCGTGACTTTCACGCCGTATCTCGGCATCAAGCTTCTGCCGAACATCAAGAAAGTGGAAGGCGGCCACGAGGCCATCTACGCCACGAAAAACTACCAGCGCCTACGCCGCGTCGTGCGGATGTCGGTCGACCACAAATGGATGGCAGCCGGCATCACGGTAGGTCTGTTCGCGCTCGCGGTGGTCGCCATGGGGAAGGTCGAACAGCAGTTCTTTCCGAATTCCGAGCGCCCCGAACTCATCGTCGAGGTGACCCTGCCGGCGGGATCGGCTTTCGCCACCACCGAGGCCAGCGTCAAGCGGATCGAAGCGGCCGTACGCGAACTGTCCGAGGCTGGGGAGATCACGAGCTATATCGGCCAGGGCATGCCCCGCTTCGTGCTCTCTTTCGATCCCGAACTGCCAGATCCGGCCTTCGCCCAAATCGTGGTGCAGACCGCCGATGCGGCGACCCGCGACGTCCTACGCGGCAGGGTCCGCAAACTTGTGGAAGAGGGCCGCTTCCCCGAGGCGCGGGTGCGCGTGCTGCAGATCGTATTCGGCCCTCCCATCCGCTTCCCCGTGGCCTTCCGGGTCGTCGGCCCTGATCTCGACGTAATCCGTGGCATCGCAGCCGAGATCCGAGAGGTCATGGCGGCCAACCCGAACCTGCGCCTGGTTCATCTGGACTGGGGCGACAAGACCCCCAATCTGAGGCTCGCCTTCGACCAGGAGCGACTGCGCCTGATCGGGCTGACCCCGAAGGAGGCAGGCCAGCAGCTGCAGAATTATCTCAACGGCACCCCCGCCACGCAGGTGCGCGAGAACCTGCGCTCGGTCGATGTGCTGCTGCGCAGCCCCGGCCCGGAGCGGCGCTCACTCGGCGAGATCGGTGACCTGACGCTGGCGACGAAGGACGGACGCCAAGTGCCCGTGTCCCAAGTCGCCCGGCTCGAGAGCACCAGCGAGGATGCAGTCCTGAAGCGCTACAATCGCGAGACCTATATCCGCGTCCAGGGCGACGTGATCGACGGAAAGCAGCCACCGGACATCCACGCTCAGGTTGCGCCCCTGCTCGATCCGATCAAGGCCAAGCTACCCCCGGGCTACCGCATCGACACAGCCGGCGCGGTCGAGGAAAGCGCGAAGGCGATGATGTCGCTCGTGGCGGTTTTCCCGATCATGTTGATCGTGACCCTCACGGTCATCATGATTCAGGTGCGTTCGTTCGCGGCCATGTTCATGGTTTTCGCCACCGCCCCGCTGGGCTTGGTCGGTGCCGCGCCGACTCTGCTGATTTTTCACCAGCCCTTCGGCTTCAACGCCATCCTAGGGTTGATCGCCCTGTCTGGCATCCTGATGCGCAATACGCTCATTCTGGTGGACCAGATTCACCACGACCGTGAAGCCGGCCTGTCGGATTACGACGCCATCGTCGAATCGACGGTGCGGCGCGCCCGCCCCGTCATCCTGACCGCAGCCGCCGCCATGCTCGCTTTCATCCCACTCACCCATTCGGTGTTCTGGGGGGCTCTGGCTTACGTCCTCATCGGAGGCGTCGGTGTCGGGACGCTTCTGACCCTGCTGTTCCTCCCCGCGCTCTATGCCCTCTGGTTCCGCGTGAAGCGAGTTCCGGACAAGGACCGGACGACTGCCGGCGCGACCTCGATGGCTCACCCGGCCGCATCGTGAGGGGACACATCAATCATGCCCGACCGCTTCGGGCATGCCGACATCGCGCGTTCACCCGGTGAATGCGCGGTACATCGACCGGCTCGCGATGGTGCCCTCCTCGCGCGGGCCGGTCGATCGTCTGATAACTGGTCTACGGTCGATTAAGCGGAGCGGCTTCCGCCCAAATGCAAATACCGGATTGCGTGAATGCCATACAGGCCACGAATTCATCACACCCGTAGCGTTCTAATTTTCAACAATCGAATGAATAAAATCTAATGTCGAGCTGATATCATCGTATAAGCCAAGTCATATCTGCCGATATAAAGCCCTCGTTCCACGAAAGCCCGAATCTATACCGTCGGTACGAGCAACTGACTAGCACCAATACGGTTGTGTGAGTACGTCCAAAGCACGGTCTATCGTCCGCCACCACCGCCCGTATTGGGGATCGCGACTTCAGGCTTGTTGGCGTTGCCCGCAGCACCCGAGTTATTCGAACGGCTTTCCGCGCCTACGGCACCATACGCCTCGGTTCCAATAGAGCCTGGACCACCGTTATCGATTCCCCCCGGCTTCACCACCGGCGCGCCGTTGGTCCCCGGCGTTGTCATACGTGCCGGGCCAGGTTGCTTGATTTCCGCCGGCCCTGACGATTGTGCGAAGGCGGGAGCGGACGCAGTCAGCATCACTGCAAAGAAGGAAGTAGCGATCTTCGTCATGAAACGTCCCAGAATTCACAAGTGAATCTCTGAGACGTCAACCTACGTGAGGGCGATCAGTTTCAAGCTTTGCAGCCTATCACACTCGACACAGCTCAAGACCTTGTAGGCAGCCAGCTATGAACCCGGCAATATGGCGGGTCGAACAAGCTCCTTACGTTCGGTCACATGGCTGTATCCAGGTTCCGCCTGCGGTATCCGCTCGCTTGGCGTTCCGCCCTGAAGCCCATCCTCTATCGAAGGAGGCACCTCATTGGGTTCGTCCGGAAAAGGAGGCCAGATTGGACGATCGGGTTGCACCAGCTTCACCATCGAGCGACCTCCCAGCAATCGGCGTCAGAGACACATACTGGGATATAATATGCCAACGCAATTTGCAAAGCGGCCGGCAGGACCCATTCGGATTAGGTCGCTGCGGCCATGCTAGTCAGGAAGGAATTCGGCCGTTCGTGGAAGGGCTAAGGCGTCAACCGTGACGCCATATACCCCATCGGCTAAAGCCAATCGGGGAAGGCCCGCCCCCACGTCACGTTCCAGCGATACGGTCTTAGCGGCGGTCCGGCGTTCAACCAGGACCTGCCGCTATCCGAGTGCAGAACCGAAGAAAACCGAGCTTATCGCTCGCCAAAGCCCGATAGGAGCTTCTCGATCTGAGCGAGACCGTTCTCGCGGGCCTTGGCCTCGCTGGTCAGGCTTCGGTCCGAGCGCTGAACCAGCTTGCCACCCTTGCGAATGGCCCATTGGTAGGTCGCGCCCTCGGTGCGGGGGCTGAGGATTTCCAGGGTGTAGGGGTATGTCGATGTTTCGGTCATGTCCCCTATATGGCGCAAGCCTTGCGCGCCTTCCACCCTTTAATAGCCATATCGCTTACTGACGGAACAAACCCAGCGGGCGCTCTGGGTCGGAGCAACGTGCGAAGTGGTGGCGCTATCCCCGCTCCGGTCCCGCCTGGCTCGTCACATGGTCGGCGATGGCTCCAGCGGTGGTGAGCCAGATTTCGTCGCGGTGGGAGGCGATGTGGGCAAGCGCCGCCCGAAGCGGCCGCAGCCGATGCGGCTGACCGACGATATAGGGGTGCAGGGCAATCCCCATGACAAGCGGGGCACGCTCCGATTGCAGCAGCATCTCGTCGAAGCCATCGACGATCATATCGGCGAAGTCCCGCGCGGAATCTTTCCTCGCCACGATAGCGGGGATGTCATTGAGTTCCTGGGGATACGGCACCGAAAGGATGCGCCCGCCTCCGCGTGTGGAGAACCAGATCGGCTGGTCGTCATGGGCCCAATCGAGGAGATAGCGGTATCCAGCCTCGGCCAGGAGGTCCGGCGTCACGCGAGATTGCGAGATCCAGGGACCGAGCCATCCGGCGGGGGCCTTGCCTTCCTCCCGAGCCAGGATGGCAGTGGCTTCGGCGATGAGGGCGCGCTCGGCATCCTCGTCGAGGCTGCCCTGTCGCTCCGCGTTGGTGCGGCCATGGCCGACGATCTCGTCGCCGCGTGCCCGGAAAGCCTCGATCAGACCGGGGCAATCCTCGTAGATCCGGCTGTTGGCAAGGACGCTGGCGGGAAGGCAAAGCTCGTCGAACAGCGCTTTCATCCGCCAGGCGCCGACGCGATTGCCCCAGTCGCGCCAAGCATAGTTCAGCACGTCCGGCTGGGGACCGCCGGGAGCCAGTTCAGCGCCGAGGCCTGATCCGAAATCGAAAGTCTCGAGATTGAGAGCGACATAGACCGCGAGGCGCTTCCCCCCCGGCCAGTCGTAGACGGGACGATCGGGCAGGGCGCTATAGCGGTAGCGGCCGTGGTGTTTCGGTGCATCCGTCAATGCATCGCGCTCCATGATCGATCTCATTCCCTCGAATTGTCAGGCAGCACCGAGATAGGCCGCGGCAAGGGTCTCATCGGCGGAGAGTTCCGCCGCCGAGCCCGAGGCGACGACGCGGCCCTGTTCCAGCACGTAGCCGCGATCCGCCACGGTCAAGGCCAGTGCGGCCATCTGGTCGACGATGAGGATGGTCACGCCCTGGTCGCGCAACTCGGCCACGACGGCGTAGAGGGCGTTGATCATGGACGGGGCGAGCCCGAGCGAGGGTTCGTCGAGGAGGAGGATGCGCGGCTGCGCCATCATCCCGCGAGCAATGGCCAGCATCTGCTGTTCGCCGCCCGAAAGTAGCCCGGCCCGGCTCGTTGCCCGGTCGCGAAGGCGGGGAAACCGGTCGAGCAGGGCCTCGATCTCACTCGGATCGATCGGGGCCTTGCGTCCATGCGCGCCGAGCCGGAGGTTCTCCAACACGGAGAGTTCCGGGAAGACCTGCCTGCCTTCAGGCACGAGGGCGAGGCCGAGGCGGGCAATGGCATGGGCCGGTAGGCCGGCGATGGCACGGTCCTCCAGGATCACCGCGCCCTCTACCGGGCGGAGGAGACCGCTCAACGCACGCATGGCGGTGGATTTTCCCGCCCCATTCGCGCCGAGGAGCGCGACGGTCTCGCCGGGACGGACATCCAGCGACAGCCGGTCCAGGACCGGTGCGGCGCCGTAACCCGCGGTCAGGTCGAGAGCCGAGAGAACCGCGTCGGCGGGACCTTTCCAAGGGGACGGGCGCGGCCGGGCAGGGGTATCGGCACCACCGAGATAGGCCCGCAGGACGGCGGGATCGGCCCGTACCGCAGTGGCGTCCCCCCGCGCGATGGGCCGGCCGGCATCCATGACGAGGATATGGTCCGAGATGCCCATGACGAGGGGCATGTCATGCTCGACGAGAACCACCACGATACCGCAATCGGCGATGCGGCGCAGGAGACCACCCAAACGGTCGGTATCAGCGCGAGTGAGGCCCGCTGCGGGCTCGTCAAGCAGAAGGACGCGTGGCTGACCGGCCAGGGCCCGCGCGATTTCGACGAGGCGGCGATCCACGTGAGGCAGTTCGGCGGCGGGCCGGTGGAGGGCTCCGGTATAGCCGACGAAGGCGAGGAGGGCGGTAGAGGCGGCGACATCGCTTCTCGCGCCTGCTCGGAACAGACGCCCGGGGGCAATGGCGAGGGCCACGTTGTCGATGACCGACAGTGAACCGAACAGCCGCGTGGTCTGGTAGGTCCGGGCAATGCCGGCGCGGGCGATACGGTGAGCGGGCAGACCGGCGAGATCTTTGCCGACGGGATCTTGGCTCGGGAGATCTTCATTTGGGCGATCTTGCCCCATCAGCCGGATCGCCCCGGCACCGGGCCGATAGAAGCCCGAGACCATGTTGAGAACGGTGGTCTTGCCGGCCCCGTTCGGGCCGATGATGCTCGTGACGGCGCCAGGGGCGGCGTTCACCGAGACGCCCTCCGCAGCCTTGATGCCGCCGAAGCTGATGCCGATCCCCTCCACCGAGAGCGCTTCGGGCGACCGCTGCGCGAGATAGGTGGCAACGTCTCCCCCGACGCGTGGCACTGTCTCGGAAACGCGGCGCGGCAGGAGCCGGGCGAGGCTCCCGACGATGCCGGCCGGCACCAGCCACAGGACCACCAGCGTCGCGAGGCCGAAGAACAGCAGGCGGTACTCTGCGAGCCCGGAGAGGGTCTCTGGCAGGAGAACGGTGACCAGGGCACCGAAGAGCGGCCCCAGCACTGTGCCGGCGCCTCCCACCACCACCGAGAGTACGAACAGGATCGACTGGGTGAACGGGAACGAACTCGGCGCGATGAACAGCATCAACGGCGGCAGCACCGCCCCGGCGAGACCGGTCAGTGCCGCCGAGATCATGAAGGCCAAGGTCTTCACCCGCACCGGATCGAAGCCGAGGGAGGCGGCGGCGACATCCGCGTCCCGCACCGCCCGCATGGCGAGGCCGAGGCGGCTGCGCGCGAGGCGATGGAAGCCGTAGAGGGCGAGGCCGGCACCGAGTATCGACAGGATCGCGAGTTCGCGCTCGAGGAACGGCAATCCGAACAGCGTCGGGCCCGTGGCGATGACGAGGCCGTTCTGGCCGCCGGTGAGCGCACCGCCCTCGATCAGGCCATGCTCGACGATGAAGCCAAAGGCGATCGTCACCATGGCGAGGTAGGGGCCCTTGACCCGCATGGCGGGGATCGCGAGCACGCCGCCGAGAACCCCTGAGAGCAGGCCGGCGGCGGGGAGCGCCAGCCAGAAGCTCACCCCGGAAAGGGTCAGGATGGCGCTCGCATAGGCGCCGATCGCGTAGAAACCGGCATGGCCGAAGGAGATCAGGCCGGTGAGGCCGAGGAGGACGTTCAGCCCCGTTCCGGCCAGCGTCGTCAACGCCACGAGGGCGATGATGAAATGGCTGTACCCGTCGGTGGCGGCCACGAGGCCGATCCCCGCGACGGTGAGGGCGAGAATGGCGAGGGGCAGGGCGGAGCTTCCGGCGCGCATCGGCTCAGACCTTGTTCACGGCGGCCCGGCCGAGGAGGCCGTCAGGACGCAGCGCCAGCGCGAGGATGATCACCGAAAACACCACGATCTGGGTGTAGCCGGAACCGAGATAGCCGGTGACCAGGGCTTCCACGACGCCGTACAGCAGACCGGCCAGGACCACGCCGGTGGCGGAGCCGATCCCGCCGAGAATGGCGACGGCGAAGGCCTTGATGCCGAACAGGGTGCCCATCTCGGCCGAGACCGAGAACAGCGGGGCGATGAGGAGGCCCGCCGCGCCCGCGAGCAGGGCGGAGAGCGCGAAGGCGCAGGCCACCGCCCGACGCACGTCGATGCCCATCAGCCGCGCAGCGTCGGCATTCTGCGCCACCGCAAGCAGAACGCGGCCGAGATCTGTCCGGCGGAACACCGTGTGGATGGCGAACGCGACGGCGAGCCCGACAACGGGGATCACGATCTGCAGTGGGTAGATTCCGGTACCGAAGAAATCGACCGGGTTGCGCGCGAGCGGGGAGGGCAGGCTGCGCGGTTCCTTGCCAAAGGTGAACAGAATGACGTTGTCGAGCACCACGCCCCCGGCCACCGTGGCAAGGAGCCAGGCATCCGAGTTCCGCTCGACGAAGGGGCGCACCAGAATGCGCTCGACCACGATGCCGAGAAACGCGCAGCCGGCCAGGGCTGCGGCCACCGCCAACGGCATCGGCCAGCCCAATGTAACGCCCAGCATGTAGCCCAGCACCGCCCCGAGGGTGACGGCGCTTCCTTGCGCGAAATTCACCGTACCGGAGACGGCGTAGGTCACGTGGAAGCCGAGGGCGATGAGCCCATACATGCTCCCGAGACCGAGGCCGCTCACAAGGGAGCCGGTCAACATGGAACTCTCACTTTCACCGTATCATGTGGTCCATCCCACCCAGCCACCTCATCGCTGAGACGCCGCAGCGAAGCGGAGGCCTCGAAGGAGGCGTCCAGTTCGCACAGTGAGTTCCGGAGACCTCCTTCGAGGCCGCTTCGCGGCGCCACAGGATGAGGTCGCGGGTGGGATGAACGGCGATGGCCGCTTCCTCAGTTCGCCACGGCGACGATCTCGCCGTCCTTGAACCGCGTGAACACGTAATCCTGTGGGCCGAGCGCGTCGTGACGGTCCGGGGCGAAGGGCTTGTCGTAGGTCTTGATCAGGCCGGGATAGGTGGCGATCTTGTAGAAGCCGTCGCGCACGTCCGGCCCCTTTGTGGACTTGGCCTCGCCAATCGCAAGGGCCAGGAGATGCGTCGCGTCGTACGCGTTGGCGATGCCCACGGCTGGGGTCACATCGGCCATGGACTTGATCGCCGGATACTTGGCCTTCAGGGCATCGAGCACCGCCATCGCCTTTGGCGAGGTATTGCCGGCGAAGGTGAAGGTCTGAATGAAATGCACCTTGGCGGCGCTCGGGCCGGCAAGCTCATCGAAGCGACCGCCGGCAGGCCCCCAATGCGACACGACGGGTACGCTCCATCCCATCCGGTCGAGGGATTTCACGATCTGGGCCGAGGGCCCGACATTGCCGACCAGGAACAGGGTGTCGGCGCCGGCCTCCTTCAGCCGCGTGAGTTGGGGCACCATGTCCACGTCGGACGCCTCGTATTTCTCGATGCCGGCGGCAGGAAGACCGGCTGTCTTCAAGGCCGCCGTCAGACCCTGCTGGTTCGACTCGCCCCAGGCGTTGTTGACGAGGATCATGCCGGGCTTCTTCGCCTGATGGGTCTTGATCGCATAGGCGACGAGAGCCTCGTCCACGAGGGCATCCACCGCCGAGACGCGGAAGGCGTAGTTGTCGGCGGCACCGTTACGCGTGATGCCGGTGCCCGCCGCCCAGGGGCCGAGGAAGGGCACTTTCATCTGGTTGGCGATGGGCACGATCGCCATCGAGACCGGGGTATCGAGACCGCCGACCAGGGCGACGACGCCGACGCGCTGGATCAGCTCCCGGGCGGCCAGCACGCCCTTCGACGGGTTGGCCTCGTCATCCCGCGCCACGAGCTCCAGAGGCCGCCCTAGAACGCCGCCGGCAGCGTTGACCTCGTCGATGGCGAGACCGATGCCTCGCGAGATCGCCTCGCCGGACTTGGCGGATTGGCCAGACAAGGCGGTTACGAGGCCGATCTTGATTGTCTCCGCCGCCTGCACCGGCGCGACGAACGCGAGACCGGCCAACGCGGTCGCCCCGAGGGCGAGGCGACGGGTCAGCGATGATGGGCTGTGCTTGCGCATGGACGGCTCTCCGGAAGAATCGGGCCCATCACCGCAACCACCATGCCATTTGTCAAAGCGTTGATATACTTCATCTAATTCCAAAAGCGCGGATTGCGATGCCTGCTTTCACGCCAAACTGCATACACTTATTGCATGCACTTTTTGCAAGCTCGGAGCAGTGTCGGGATCGAACGGAGACCAGAGCATGACCCAAGCGACCGAGGCAGAAACCATCACCGACACCGATGCGGCCATCGTCACTGCCTATCTCGAAGCCTCCATGGTGCCCGACCCTGAAACCGCCGCGCGCTATATGGCGCCGGGGATCGAGATCGTCTTCACTGGCGCCCGGGTCTTCCGGCATCCCCGCGAGGTGACGGCCTTCAACGCGGGCCGCTATGCCTGGGTGAAGAAGCGCATGGAGCGTCTGGACGTGGTGCCGGGAGAGGGAGTCACCACGGTCTACAGCCTCGGCACCCTTTACGGCGAATGGCCGGATGGAACGCCGTTCGAAGGCAATCGCTACGTCGACCGCTTCACGGTACGTGACGGTCTGATCGTGACGATGGAAGTCTGGAACGACAGTGCCGAACGACTGCTCACGAAGCACGGCGTCTCGGCTTAGGCGCTCCCCTCAGGCGTCGGCTCCGGCGAGCCGCCGCGTGTCGACGAAGGTGCGGCCATCCGGAAAGCGATAGCTGATGCTCTCGGACAGTCGTCCGTTGGCACGGATCAGGATCGCGGAGGGCCGGGTGAGATCGTCGATCCGCGTCAGCGCCTCGGCAACCGTCATCGGCACGTCGCGGCCGCCGCCGAGTTGACGCCACCATTGCACCGCCTTCTCTCGGGGGTAACCGGCCTGCTCCAAGGCGATCCGCACCCGGTGGCTCGACCCGTCATCGGTCTGGAACTCGACGTCGAGGCTGCCGGATGAAGCATGGCGGCCGAGCCGCCACCGGGAGACGCCGCGCCAGACCGGTACCGCGCGGGACAGGATCGGATGCTCGTCGTCGGCCGCGGCCTCATGGCTCGGCCCATCCTCGTCGGTCTCGTCCGGCTCGACCCAGCACGCCTCGCAGGTGCTGGCATTGAGAGCGATGAGCGCGCCGCAGCCGGGGCAGGGCTTGGCCCGGATCTCTCCCTCTCGGCCCTTGATCGCGGCGGCACTGCGCGCGGTGACGATATCTACCGGCCCGTGCATCCGTACCAGGCCGGCATAGTCGAGGATCAGCGCATCGGACTTGCCCGGCGCGGTCCGCAGCGCACGGCCCACCTGCTGGACGTAGAGGCCCGTGCTCTGGGTCGGCCGCAGCAGAGCGATGAGGTCCACGCGCGGGACGTTGAATCCGGTCGAAAGGACGCCGACCGAGGTCAGGCAGCGTAGCCTTCCGGCGGTGAAATCGCGCACGACCCGGTCGCGATCGCGCTTGCCGGTCTCGCCCGTCACCATTTCGCAGCTGAAGCCTTCCGCCCGCACCGCATCGCGCACCGCCTCGGCATGGGCGACACCGGCGCAGAAGGCGAGCCAGGCCCGGCGGTCGCGGCCGAAACCGGCCATTTCCTCCACCGCCGCGCGGGTGATCCAATCCTGGTTCACCGCCGCCTCGAGGGCGCTCGGGATGTAGTCGCCGCCGCGCTTGGCCACGCCAGACACGTCGAGCGCCGTGGCGGTGGCCTTGCAGATCAGCGGGGCGAGGTAGCCCTGGTGGATCAGGTCGCCGACATTGGCCTCATAGACGATGCGTTCGAACAGGCGGCCTTCGCCTTCGTCGAGGCGGCCGCTATCGAGGCGGTACGGAGTCGCGGTGAGGCCGACGACGCTCAGCTCCGGTCGGGCGGCACGCAGGGCCGCGAGGAACCGGCCGTACCGAGTCTCCGCGTCGCGAGGAATCAGATGGGCTTCATCGACCACCACGACATCGAAGGCACCGATGGCGTCGAAGCGGTTCCAGACCGATTGGATGCCGCAGAACAGGATCTGCGTCGCGGTTTCGCGTCGGTTCAAGCCGGCCGAGTAGATACCGGCCGGCGCAGCCGGCCAGTAGGTCATGAGCTCACGATGATTCTGGGCGATGAGCTCGCGGGTATGGGTGACGATGGCAATCCGCGCGCCGGGACGCTCGGCGAGCACTTCGCGGACCAGGGCCGCGATGACGAAGGCCTTGCCCGCCCCCGTGGGCAGGACGATCAGCCCATCGCCGGTCTCGTTGCGCCACGAGGCATAGAGTGCGTCGAGGCTGGCGCGCTGGTAGGGTCTCAGGTCCATCGCCGGCTCTGTAAGGCCGTTCTCGCCGAACCGGAACACTGCCCGGCGGGATGCGGCCTCGCCGGATGGTCAAGCCCCTTCGCCGACCACCTCATCGCGCATCACCCGCGCGATGCGCTCCACCATTCCCTGCGACAGACGGACGAACTGCCCGGTGCCATGCCCGCGCCCATCGAGTAACTCGGCGAAGAGGGGCTTCGCGGGCTCGCAGACCAGGGCCGCCACCGGCCGCGTATTGCGCCGCTTGGCCCGCAGCCGCTCGGCCAGCGCATCGGGAACGAAAGGTTCACGCAAGGCGGGCTTCTCCTGTCAGGGCCGACGGTCCGAGGAGAGGGGCCTAGGCTTTCAGGGTTGCCGAGAGATTAAAGCCGCCGGATTGGCGCATGTCGCAAGCCGGCGCGGAATCGCATTTGCGCCGCTTCAACCAGCCCGGCGTCGCAAAGTACTCTTCTCGGTGACGTAGGGTGCCAGGACCCGGCGGAGGTCCCGCTCGCGCGGCGGCTCGGCAACGATTTGCGCCCGCACGGCCACGGCATCGAGGTGATGATCCATCAGATGAGTCGCACGATCGACGTCGCCGGCCATGAGCGCCGCCACGATCTCGCGATGCTCGTTGACGGCGCAATCCGAGGAGTGCGGACGGCTGTACAGCGAGAGGGTCAGCGCGCAGCGATAGCCGAGCTCGGCCACGTAGCGGACGAGGACGGGGCTGCCGGTCATTCGCGCCAGCAGGAGGTGAAACTCGGTGGCGAGCCGGATCGATGGGGCTTCCGGTCCGCCACGGACCGCGTCCTCCTCGTCGATATGTGCGAGCAGAATCGCTTCCTGCTCGGCGGTGAGGCGACCGGCCAGTCGCTGGACCACGAGGCGCTCCAGGGAGATGCGGACCTCGAACGTGTCGCGTGCCTCTTCCCAGCTCGGCGTCGCCACGATGGCGATCCGGTTGCGGCGGAGTTCCACCAGCCCTTCACCGGCGAGTTGCCCCAGCACCTGCCGCGCGATGGTGCGGCTCACGCCGAAACGGTCGCCAAGGGCATCTTCCGGCAGGCGATCACCGGGCGCCAGCGCGCGCTCGACGATGGCGCGGCGCAGGGATTGGCACATCATTCCCACGCGATCCTTGGCCACCTGCGTCTCAATTCCCGCCATCGCCCACTCGCATCCCTCGTCGCAGCGTTTCGGCCACGGGCGTGTCTCCGGCACGCTTGTCATCGTCGCCCACCGGTGACGCAACCGCCATGCATGAGCGAGACCAAAGCTGAGCGGGAATCGAAGACTCTCGCAGAAGTTGCAAGGCCGCAGCACCAGCGCCACCGTGATGTGCTGGACGCTTCCCGACGTTACTGGCATCACCTCGACTGTTCGTCGAGCGGCCCGAGACACGCTTGTGACACCCGCTCCCGACGGCGCTTCCTGGAACAAGCCGCCGGCTCTCCCTTTCATCGTGCCCCAGCGAGCCACCCGATGACGATGCTCTCGCTCCTGTCCCTCCGCGCCCGTATCGAGGCGGGAACGCTCACCCCCGCCCAGGCCATCGTGCGGACCCGGGACGCGATAGCGGAGCACGAACCGTCGGTCCGTGCCTTCGTGGCGACCGATGCAACCCCGCAAGTGTCCGATACGGGCCCGCTCGCCGGCATCGCGGTTGGCATCAAGGACATCATCGACACCGCGCACCTCCCGACGCAGATGGGATCGTCGATCTATGCCGGTTGGCAGCCGCGCGCCGATGCGCCGATCGTGGCGCGTCTGAAGCGCCTCGGCGCCGTGCCCCTGGCCAAGACCACGACGACCGCCTTCGCCTTCGTCGATCCCACGGAGACACGAAATCCCCGCGCGCCGGGCCGGACCCCGGGTGGATCGTCCGCAGGTTCGGCAGCGGCGGTGGCCGCCGGGATGCTGCCGCTGGCACTGGGAACACAGACAGGCGGCTCGGTGATCCGGCCAGCGGCCTTTTGCGGCGTGGTGGGCGTGAAACCCTCGTTCCGGCTGCTGCCGACGGTCGGCGTGAAGTGCTTCTCCTGGACCCTCGACACACTCGGCCTGTTCGCCGCGAGCGCAGCCGACGCCGCCCATGCCCTCGCCCTCATCGCCGGCCGGCCGGAGATCGACGGGACGGGGCCGATTCCAAGGATCGGCCTCCTCGTTCCCGAGTATTGCGAGGCCGCCGAACCCGGCGCGCTGCAGGCTCTCGACCGGGCGCGGGTGATGGCGGAAGCGGCAGGTGCCGACATCCGCGACTTCGCGTTGCCCGACGAGTTCCGCCATGCCTTCGATGCGCACGCGACGATCCAGGATTTCGAATCGGCGCAAGCCCTCGCCTGGGAATACGATACCCACCGCGATTCGCTGCCGCCGCTCCTGCGCGGCCATCTCGACACCGCCCGGACCATCGAGGCCGCTACCTACGATGCCGCCCGGCGGGTGGCTCATCATGCGAGGCGCAGCCTGCGGGACATCCTGCGCGATTCCGATCTCGACATCCTTCTGACGGTCTCGGCCCCGGGCCGGGCGCCGGAGGGGTACGCCTCCACCGGGGATTCCCGCTTCAACCGGCTCTGGACGCTGATGGGAGTGCCCTGCGTCACCATCCCCGTGCCGGGGGAGGGGGCCCCGCTCGGCGTGCAGATCATCGCCCGTTTCGGGGACGATGCTCGTGCACTCTCGGCCGCGAGGTTCCTGGAAAAGGCTTTCGCCAAGCAGTCATGACGGCAGCCCGGTTGCCCGGCTGCCGTCGCAAGTCTGCGACTCGGATGATCGAAGCTCAGGCCAGCGCTAAACCTCTATTGATCGTGCGTCATGAAAAGGCCGGCGTCTTAGAGAAGAGACAAGCGCGGCGGCTTCGCTTCGCCTGGGTCGTCCAGACTTCTCCGCTGAACGGTGAGCTACGTTTCCATGCGCCTGCTTCAGCTTCTCTCGATCCTCATGCTCTTGGCATTGTCCTCGACGGCTCGGGCGGTTGAGGCGCCGCCGGTGAGCGGCGCAACCGCGCCAGCCCCGGCAGTGACCATCGTGCCGGCCGCCGGCCGGGAGATCGTCGAGCAGGCCGTGGTCACCGGCACGCTCGTCCCGCGCGACGAGATCTTGGTGGCGCCTGAGATCGAGGGCTACCGCATCACGGAATTGCTGGTGGAGGAGGGAGCAGAGGTCACGAAGGGCCAGGTCCTGGCCCGGCTCTCGTTGGAGATGATCGCCACGCAGGAGGCGGCCAACGCCGCCGCCGTCGCCAAGGCTCACGCGGCCATCGTTCAGGCACGTAGCCAGATCGTCCAGTCCGAGGCCGCGCAGATCGAGGCCAACCTCGCGCTGGAACGCGCCCGCTCCCTCATCAAGACCGGGAACGCCACGGCGGCGGTGCTGGAGCAGCGGGTCTCGGCAGCCCAAGGCGGCGAAGGCCGGCTCGCCGCGGCGAAGGGCGGCTTGCAACTCGCCGAGGCCGATCTCTCGGCGGCGCGGGCGCAGAGCAACGAGATCGCGCTCAAGCGCGCGCGCACCGACATCAAGGCACCCGACGGAGGCATCGTCAGCCGCCGCACCGCCCGGATCGGCGCGGCGGCGACGTCCACGGGCGAACCGTTGTTCCGGCTTATCGCGCGCGGCGAGATCGAACTCGAAGGCGAAGTGCCGGAAACCTGGATGCCCCGGATCAAGCGCGGCAACATCGTGCGCCTCGAAGCGGACCAGGGGCGAATCGTGACGGGCAAGGTCCGACGGATCGACCCCGAGATCGACCGGCTGACGCGCCTCGGCAAGATCCGTATCAGCCTCGACCGCGACCCGGCCCTGCGCATCGGCGCCTTCGCGCGCGGCAAGGTCGAGGTGGCGCGGCGCGATTCCGTGGCCGTCCCCCTCTCCGCGGTACTCTACGGGATCGATGGCTCGGCCCTCGTCTACGTGGTGAATGACGGCACGGTGGAGGCCCGCAAGGTCGTCTCCGGCCTCGCGGCGGACGGGTTCATGGAAATCCGCGAGGGGTTGAAATCCGGTGAGGCCGTCGTCGCGCGGGCCAGCAGCTTCCTTCGCCATGGCGACCGGGTCAGACCGGTGCAGCCGAAAGCCGAAGCCGCCGCCTCCGTGACGTCGCGCTGAGAATCGGACCCGTCAGCCCATGCGCCTCAACATCTCAGCCTGGGCGATCCGCAAGCCGATCACCTCGATCGTGCTGTTCCTCGTCCTGATGATCCTCGGGCTCGTCAGCTTCCGCTCGCTGCCGATCACGCAATTCCCGAACATCGACATCCCGATCGTGGCGATCCAGGTCACCCAGGCCGGCGCGGCTCCCTCCGAGCTGCAGACCCAGGTGACGAAGGTGGTGGAGGATGCGGTCGCCGGGGTGAAGGGCGTCAAGCACATCATCTCGACGATCTCGGAAGGCGTCTCGGCTACCACCATCGAGTTCCGCCTCGAAGTGAACGTGGACCGCGCCGTCAATGACGTGAAGGACGCCATCGCCAAGGTGCGGGTGACGCTTCCGCGCACCATCGACGAGCCGATCATCAGCCGCGTCGAGATCGCCGGCCTGCCGATCATGGTCTACGGCGCCTCGGCGCCGGCGATGACGCCGGAAGACTTGTCCTGGCTCATCGACGACGTGATCGCCCGGCAGGTCCAGGGCGTGAAAGGCGTCGGCGGAGTCGAGCGTCTGGGCGGTGTCGCTCGCGAGATCCGTGTGACACTCAAACCCGACCGGCTCCTGGCACTTGGCATCACCGCGGCGGACGTGAACCGCCAGCTCCGACTCACCTCGGCCGACATGGCGGGCGGGCGCGGCGAACTCGGCGGCCAGGAACAATCGATCCGAACGCTGGCCGGCGCCGCCAGCCTCGATACCCTGGCCCAGACCTCGATCGTCGTACCGGGCAACCGCAAGGTCCGCCTGGACGAGTTGGCGACGCTGGTGGACGGGTCGGAGGAGCCGCGCACCTTCGCACGCTTCAATGGCGAGCCCGTCGTCGCCTTCGCGATCTCGCGTGCGACGGGCGCCAGCGATGCCGAGGTCGCCAGCGCGGTGGCTCGCAAGATCGCCGATCTCGCGGCGAAGAATCCCGGTGTCCGGTTCGACCTAATCGACACCTCCGTCATCAACACGGTGGGCAACTACCATTCGGCGATGCTGAGCCTCATCGAAGGCGCGGCGCTGGCCGTCATCGTCGTGTTCCTGTTCCTGCGGGACTGGCGGGCGACGCTCATCGCCTCCATCGCGCTGCCGCTCTCGGTGCTGCCGACCTTCTGGGTGATGAGTACCCTCGGCTTCTCGCTCAATGCCGTCAGCCTGCTGGCCATCACCCTCGTGACGGGCATTCTGGTGGACGATGCCATCGTGGAGATCGAGAACATCGTCCGCCACATGCGGATGGGTAAATCCGCCTACCGGGCGGCCCTCGAAGCCGCCGACGAGATCGGCCTCGCGGTCATCGCGATCACCGCCACGATCATCGCTATCTTCGCACCCGTCTCCTTCATGAGCGGCATCGCCGGTCAGTATTTCAAACAGTTCGGCCTCACCATCGCGGCGGCCGTGTTCATGTCCCTGCTGGTGGCCCGCCTCATCACGCCGCTGCTCGCCGCCTATTTCTTGCGCGATCACGGTCCCGACCACGAGCGCGAGGGGCCTGTGATGCGGGCCTATACCCGCGTGGTCGCGTGGTCCGTCAGGCATAAATACGTCACGCTGGTCGTCGGCCTCGCGTGCTTTGCCGGGTCGATCATGTCCACCGGGCTGCTGCCCGCCGGCTTCCTTCCCGCAGAGGATGCGGCACGAACGATCTTCGTCGTGGAATTGCCGCCCGGTGCCCGCCTCGCCGACACCACCCGCGTCACGGACGGCATCGTCGACAAGATCAGGGCGCTGCCTGAAGTCCGCAGCGTATTCGTGGATGGCGGCCGCCAGTTGCCGGCCAAGAAGGAGGTGCGGCTCGCGAGCTTCACCATCAACCTGACGCCGAAGAACGCCCGTCATCGCACGCAGAAGCAGCTCGACCGGATCATCGGTGCGATTCTGCGAGAGGAGCCGGACATCCGGTTCTGGTCGCTGCGAGACAGCGGGCAGCGCGATCTCGCGCTCATCATTTCGGGGCCGGACCTGCGCCTCGTCTCGGAGACGGCGGCGCAGTTGCAGCGTGAGGCGGCCACCGTGCCCCACCTCGTCAACGTACTCTCCACGGCACCGCTCGACCGTACCGAGATCCGCATCCGCCCCAAAGCCGGCGTCGCCGCCGATCTCGGTGTCTCCACGGACCTCATCGCCGAGACCGTGCGGGTGGGGACGATCGGCGACATCGGCGCCAACCTCGCCAAGTTCAACGCCGTCGACCGGCAGGTGCCGATACGGGTGCAGCTGCCCCTCGCCCTGCGCGGAGACCTGTCCCAGTTGGAGAGCCTGAAAGTCCCGGTGAAGGGGGGCGCCTCCGTTCCGCTCTCCACGGTGGCCGATCTCAGCCTCGGTCGCGGTCCCACGGCGATCGACCGTTACGACCGCTCGATCCGCGTGGCCCTGGAGGCCGACATGGAGGGCTCGGACGCGCTGGGCACCCTGATCGAAGCCGTGATGGCGCTGCCGACCGCGCAGAACCTGCCGCCGGGCGTGAGCATCAGCCAGACCGGCGATGCGGAAATCATGGGCGAGGTGTTCGAAGGGTTCGCCCTCGCCATGGGTGCGGGACTGATGATGGTCTTCGGCGTTCTGGTGCTGCTGTTCGGAAACTTCCTGCAGCCGCTCACCATCCTGTTCTCGCTCCCTCTCTCCATCGGGGGAGCGATCCTCGGTCTCTTGATCTTCCACATGCCGATCTCAATGCCGGTGGTCATCGGCATCCTGATGCTCATGGGCGTGGTCACCAAGAACGCGATCATGCTGGTGGATTTCGCCATCGAGGAAATGGCGCGGGGCGTGGATCGCGCCACCGCGATCATCGATGCGGGGCGTAAGCGCGCCCGCCCCATCGTCATGACCACCATCGCCATGGCGGCGGGCATGGTGCCGTCGGCCATGGCGCTCGGCATCGGTGGCGAATTCCGCGCGCCGATGGCCGTCGCGGTCATCGGCGGCCTCATCGTCTCGACCGGCCTGTCGCTGATCTTCGTGCCGGCCATCTTCGTCCTGGTCGACGACCTGTCTCGCCTTTTCGTCCGACTCTTCGGCCGTTTCATCGGGCGGAAGGACGAACCCACCGAGGGGGTATTCGCCCTGCCGGCCACACTGGCCAATGACGGAAAGGGCTTTCCGTCACGCTCCGCGGCCGAGTAGGCGCTGGTCTCAGCCCTTCCTATCGAGCGGACGCCCCAGCAGCCGCGCGAACTCGGCCTCGATCTCCTCCACTGAGAATGGATTCTGTGCGGCGGGAGGGGCGCGACGCGGGGCCAGCGGCTCCTTGCTCGCCGGTTCCCGAGCGGCTGGGAGAGGAGGTGGTGGTGCCGGCAAGAATACTTCCGGTTCGCTTTTGTCCTGACCGTCGGGAGCAGACTCACTCGGAACGGGCTCGTCCCGGCTCGGCTTCACCGTCGATGGATCGGCCTTGGGAGGCACGGCGGCCTGCGGCGGTTCGGCGTCTGCGGGCTCGGCCATGGCGGCCGCAATCGGATCCACCGGCCGATCAGGGGCGGATTTCTCTGTCTTCATCGGATCGAGAACCGGCTCAGGCCTCGGCGCAGGCTTGGGCTCCGCCAGCGGCGTGGATGCCTTCGGCGGCACGGCCTGCGGCGACGGAGAAATTGCGGCGGATGGCCGGCGAAGAGCCTCTTCGAGCTGCCTTGCCATGTCGGACAGGATCGCCGCGTCCACCGGACGGGAACTCGTCGGCCGCGCCAACGGCGGCGGAACGGCGGGAACCTGCTCGACCATCGGGGCGGGTTTCGCCGTGGGTTGTGGACGCATCGGCGGCTCGGTGCGCGCAGGCTCGGTCACCGGTGGCGCGACCGGGGTCGGGGGGGCTTCAACGACCTCGTTGGCATTCGGTGTTGCCGCGGCGGGCACAGGCGGTTCATCGGCCACATCCGAGCGTGCCTCCGTGGGGCGCTGACGGTCGGGGGCTTCGGCCTTGAGGTTCGCGAGCGGCGGCGGATTCCGACGGGCCGCCTTTGCGGCGATGATGTCGGCTTTGCTGGGCTTCGGAGCGGTCTTCGGCTCTTCGGGAGCATCGCCGCGCGGCTTGGGCATTGCCGCCAGTTCCGGCGCCGCTGCCGGTGAACTCGGCTCGCTGTAGGCCTGAGCTTTCGAGACTTGAGATTGGGGTGTCGGCGGCTGCAGATCCGGCACTTGAAAGACCGGCGCCTGGAACATCGGAGGCTCGGTCGGCCGCGCAGGCTCGAAGGTCGACTCCTCCTGGAGCGGCTCGACCTTGGCCACTTCGTCGACAGGGAGGCGGGCGCCGGCGCCGCGATGGATGTTGCGTTCTACGATGACGTCGTTGGGGCCACCGACGAGAAGCAGATGCTCGACATTGTCCCGGCGCAGCAGGATCAGTTGCCGCTGCCTGTCGAGTTCGTAGATATCGACGATACCGAGGCGGGGCTGTCGTCCGCGGGGGCCGGATTTGGCCAACGCCATGCCCCTTCCCGAGAATCGCCGGAAGACCAGCACGATCGCGGCCAGCACGGCGAAGATGACGGCGAAGATGATCAGGAACTGGAGCGGAAACGAGCCGTCCGAATTAAAGAACGCTGACAAGATCGGGCTCTTTCGGGTTTCTGGCCGAGGCCATACGCACAGGTTGTCCTGATATCACGCTTGGGGCGGTCACAGGCAATAACGTTAAGATTTCGTTTACGGTAACTCGTTGATTTGGTTAACGCACGTTCCCCTGCTCGCTGAAATTGCAGGAATGCCGTTGCCCACAGAAAAAGCCCGGCACGCGATAATCGCGGTAGGGCCAAGAGCAACCGGGACCGCCAGCGACCAGTGTTATATGACGTGTATGACCGAGCTTATAGAAATGCTTGGTCACCCAAGAAGCGAGCGATCGCACGAGCTCAAGCAGCTGAGCGGCAACACGCCAGTGATCGCGTGCTTGGCGAGCATATTGTTAAGGTCGCTGGAATTATTATGCCCATATAGCCAGTCGTCGATGACCGGTGAGGCGTTCATCTGAAACAAAAAGCCCGCCACGGCATGAGCCGGGCGGGCGAAGTCCGTTCAGGGGAGGAACACGAGGTCATGCCCAGGAGGCCGTACTAGTTCCGACTTGGTGCGATCCTGTACAGAGGAGAAATCAGCTCAGAGAGGTCTGTAGGTCGATCGCGCACCCCGCTACCGGCAAGTCGCCGCCTCACGGAACTCGTCCAGCCCCACAGTGACGTGTCGGCCGTTTTCGACGATGCCGGGATGTGCCGCCCGCCTAGAACATGGGAGTGCCCCCTGTCACCGGCACCAACGCGCCGGACATGTAGCTGCCCTCGCGCGAAGCCAGAAGGACATAGGCCGGCGCGAGCTCGGCAGGCTGACCCGCTCGGCCAAGGGGGGTGTCCTCTCCGAGCTTCTCGATCTGCTCCGGGCTTTTCACGATGGGTTGGATGGGTGTCCAGATCGGGCCGGGCGCCACGCAATTCACCCGAATACCCTTGGGGGCGAGCAAGTTCGACAAGCCAATGGTGAGGCTCGCGATGGCGCCCTTTGTCGCTGCGTAGATCAGCATCGTCTTATCGGCGATCTTGGCCTGCTGACTGGTCGAATTGACGATCGCGGAGCCGGGTTTCATGTGAGGTACCGCCGCTTGGCAGAGGTAGTACATGGCGAACACATTGGCTCTGAACGACCCTTCGAGATCCTCCGACGTCACGTCGTCGAGATCTTCGTTGACCGTCTGCGCAGCTGCGTTGTTCACCAGGATGTCGATGCCACCCAGCGCTTCGACGGTGCGAGCGACGAGTTCACGGCAATGCGCCTCGTCGCGTAGATCGCCCGGCAGCAACAGAGCACGCCGGTCGGCCTTCTCGATCCACCGAGCGGTCTCCTCCGCATCGGACTGCTCAACCGGCAGGTAGGAGATTGCGACATCCGCTCCTTCACGGGCATAGGCGATCGCCACCGCGCGACCAATTCCGCTGTCGCCCCCCGTGATCAAGGCGACCTTGCCGATCAACAATCCCTTGCCGACATAACTCTCCTCACCATGGTCCGGCACGGGTGTCATCTTCGAGGTCAAGCCAGGTCGTTCCTGCTGCTGGTCTCCGGGGAAAGGCGGGCGGGGGCCGGCGGTGCGTGGGTCTGAGGTCATCGTCTGTCCTTCCGAGGGCCTCGGCTAACGTGACAGAAGGCCGTTCGTAGCTGCGGCAGAATGGTGCTGGAATGTGCAACCTCTACAGCCTCATCACTTCGCAGGCAGACATCCGTAAAGCATTCGGCGTTGCGGAGGATCGCGCCGGAAACCTCCCGAGGATGCCGGGCATCTTCCCCGACCAGATGGCGCCCATCGTACGGATCGAGGATGGCAGGCAGGCCCTCGAGATGTTTCGATGGGGCATCCCAGGTCCGAAGCAGTACGGCGAGAATCCGGTCACAAACGTCCGGAACGTGAAGAGCCCGCACTGGCGGCCCTGGCTGAAGCCGGAATACCGCTGTCTCGTCCCGGTCTCCTCTTTCAGCGAGTACGCGGACACCAAGCCGAAGAAGACGCCCACGTGGTTCGCCCTCGATGACGACCGTCCGCTCTTCGCCTTCGCCGGCATCTGGCGTCCCTGGACCGGCGTGCGCGGTACCAAGGCCGAGAACCCCGACCGCGAGGAAGCCGAGCACCGGCTGTTCTCGTTTCTCACGACAGAGGCCAATGGGATCGTCGGCCCGGTTCACCCGAAGGCCATGCCGGTCCTGTTGACGACATCGGAGGAGTGGCGGACGTGGCTCGAGGCGCCGACCGAGATCGCCCTCGAGCTACAGCGCCCGCTGCCCGACACCATGATGAAGGTTGTGGCGGCCGGAGCCCGGCGTGATCCGGCAGAATGACTATCGCGCGCCGGTTGTCTCAGTCCTGTAAACAGATCCGTCGCGATATGAATCTAAACGAGCCGGTGCATTGCATGCACAGGTTGAGAAGCGAGAGACAGCCGGAGCGAGCCGACCTATTTGTGGGGGCCCTTGGCTAGGAACGCGTCCTCGGGCCTTGCGTCGTGAGCCTATTGACCGCCGATTCTGCGGCAAGACCTATCAGAGCGCCTGTCAACACATCTGCGGGGAAATGCGCCCCGCGTAGAACTTGAGCTGCGACAACCCCGGCAGCGGTGACATACGCGACACCCTTGACCTCGGGATAGACTCGAGCGGCGGCACAAGCGACCGCGGTACTCAGGGCGGAATGGCCCGAGGGGAAGGATTGCCATGGCCCGTTGCCGGTTCCAGGCCACCCTCGCGCGTAGATCCCCTCATCCATGAGGACGTTTGGGCGCGTTCGATGCACCGTCCGTTTCAAGCTCGTTTTCACGACGCTCGCCAGAATACCGGCCTGGAGCATGTGTCGGCCTGCCTCAGCGAGGCGGCGATCGCGCTTCACGATGCCCAAGGCCAAAGCACCAGCCGACAGAGCGAGCAGCGACTTCCAACTCCCGATTTCGCTCGCTAGCCCTAGCGCTCGAACGGCCGGATGATTCTTGGCGCCTGCGAGCGTCAGCCCCGCCGTGACGTCTCCAGCCTCGAAACGATCGGCGATAGCCGATGCCCTGGAATGAGACTGTCGAAGGGGCGATCGCGCAAGCATGGCCTTAAACGCCCGCCATCGGGAATCGTTCGCCGCTGCCTTGACGGACAGAAGCTCCTACACCGCTTCGGACTGATTGGATGATGCCTTTGGGCCGTCACCTGTGATGCATCGGGCATAGCGCCTCCATCCTGCGCCCCCTATTCCGTCCGGCCCATCACAACTGCCGGGCCCCATGTCTGCATCACCCGCCTTCAAGATCGAACCAGGCAGCCCCCAATCGTGGCGTGAAGCCTTCCTCAGCATGAAGCCTAATGTGGTCCCTTGCCCTGGGCTGACGGTACAGAATTGGCAGGGCGTCCATGCCGCGGCCCTGGACTTCCTCGACAAGTACGCCGACGAGGCTGGCCGTCTCGGCTGGACGACGCTGGACTTGTTCGGCGTGCACCCCGAACTCGGCGTGATCCGCTCCGATTTCTGCGGAGCCCTCGTTCTGAGTAGCGATCTCGTGTCGAAGGTCGAGCCGGACTTCATCCGTTTCGAGCGGACGCGATACTTTCGGACTGTGCCGGGGCGACCGCACGGTGCCGTGCCGATCTGGACGGTGAAGCGTTAGACGCAGCGGATGACCGTTCGAGCCGCGAGTCCTGTGTCGAGATATCTGCCTCGTCTCGCGTGCCGCAAACGCACGGTGCTGCGGCACTCGTACCGGGTTCGCGTGGCGAACCTAGCGAGGGTGCGTGACGTTGTGGGTTTATGACAAATGCGCCTCACACCCCGACCTCGGACAAAATCGCGGATGCGAACCGCCGGGAAATCGCGATTGAGCATCTGCTGTTTGGCACGATTCGGTTCGTCGCCCAGCGCCACCCGGACTTACTGGACGAACTCGACCGCAGCGTGGATCATCTTTGGGACAAGGCTCATGACGACACCCGAGATGATGAGGCTGTGCGCGAGATAGCGAGGCGTTTCATCAACAGCCTTCGTGCTTCGGATTAGGCCGAGGGGTTAAGGCCCGCGGGTTTCCTCGATCAGTTGTTGAAGCCTAAGGTTCGAGTAAGCCGGCTCAGCCCTGCGGGTGGCTTGAGGGAATGGGACCGCGATGGCGTTTAAAGCGAAATCAGCCTCGGAGACGAAGGCCGCCGATCTGGCGCTGGCCCTCGCTCGGATTGCCGACCGCGAAGGAGCGCCGGTGAGCATCGGCGTCGAGCAATTGCGACGCGGCAACCCCCGACTGACACCCCTGGCGATCGGCCAGATGTACCGGAAGCACCGCGATATCCTCGAAGCGGGTTTGGCTGAGCGCGGGTACGTTCTGGTCGATTATACCGACCAGGGTCCCGGGCGGGGGATGGAATTCGAGGTCGGGGCTGCCTGATCCGTTGAGCGATGAGCGAACTGCCCCGCGTGGCCGGAGCCATGCGGGGCAGGGTTCGCAACACGCAGAGGGTCAAGCGAGATCGTTCTGCCCCTCGGGATCATCAGACAGCCGCTCGGCCGGATCGACGGTTTCCTGGGTATGGCTGCCTTCGATCTTCGAGGTTTTCGTGATGACCTGATCCATTGGTACGTTCAGCGGATCCTGAGCGTCCGGCGCAGCCGTTGGGCCTGCCTCATCGGTTTGGGGCGTTTTCTTTTCGGTCATGGTGTCCTCGCTGGCGTCTTGAACGAGACCAACGACTGGGCGAGACGGATGTTCGAGCAGGATCCTGTCTCACGTCATCTGTGCGAGCGCGCATATATTAACGGTGAAGCTCGAACTGCCTGGATGGGCAGGACTTGGGGGCCAAGAGCAATGGTGCCGACACAATCGCGATATGTCGTAAGGCCCCTCAAGGGAATCGCGGGGCTCGTACTCTTATGGCTGAGCTATCAGATATGGTTTGGGCTGATCACGTACCTACCGCGTGATAGCGCGTTGGGCTGGAGCGCAGCGACCGCACTTGGCGCGCTAGGGATCCGTTGGATATTCCGCTGCTTCAAATCCAATTCGGAAATCGAAAGGCCGGCTGTAGCATCAGCCTAGCGTATTCGCGGGCATGTCTCGTCAGGCTACGGGCTTTCATTCTCACGCGGCCTTGCGGAGGAGATGTATCAAGTAAGAAGGCCAGAAATCTATCGCATCTCGTTCGAAAGATGGGATCTTACGGAGGGTTTCCCGTCGCCTCGTTCCACAAGGCAAAATTTCGATCCGCCTTACTCCGCACTTCCATAACCGGATGAGGCGTTCCACCGACATGCATCTGACTATGCAACTTAGGAACTCTTACGGTAATGGCAATTGTGCTTGTATGATATAATGACGTATTATATATCATAATACCAGAACAATTTTATTATTATACAATATTTATATAGTATGACGACTTTTCTTTCGCGATTTTATTTTGTCGCCATTGAGTTTTATAAGCACTATCTCTGCATTTTTAATTACATCCTGTTTAGGTGAACTCATCATTGTTTCTTTTTCAATAATACGCTCCATTCTGGCGATTTCAGTTTCTATTCTTCGCAGCTTTCGACCCGGCCACGCAGACAACACGACGTCGGAAATCTTATTTATAAGGCGCCCGGCTGATTTTTTCATTGGATCTTGAATTATACAACTTGAGATTTCTTTTCATCTAGCCTTGTATGGGCAACCATGAGTTTGTACAAGGCTGAAATAGAATTATCTTGCCGAATGCACCGAACCGTCTGATTGATGACCAAGTTGGACAAGCTGTGAAAACAGGCAGCGGGAAACTCGGAAGGGGCACTAAGCAATGAGCCCGTATGTCGCGGTTATCATGGCCTCGACCGCCATCGGCTACTTTGGCCTGCTGATCTTAGCGCTTCTCTACGATCTGCCATTCCTGCTTGCGATGCTGGCGCTCCTGGCCGTCTATGGATTCACGCCTCGTCGCTGGTTCGATTGAAAACCAGAATCCGCCGTGGTGTGAACCGGGCTGGTGAAGGCTGACTGGTCCTCATGCCGCATTCATCGAGTTGGCGTATAGGTTCCTTGGAGCGACGGCTTGGGCTCATCGAAATGCCCAGCCTAAGGTTGGATTTGGAGGAAAACGATGACGTTCAAAATGCTGTCTGCGATTGCAATCGTGGCCAGCGCCATTGGCTTCGGCAGTGCCGCACAGGCAGCCCCATTCGCCGCTGCACCGGCTGCGGGCGCGTTGGAGGACGGTCTTGTGACCAAGGCGGCGGGATATTGCGGCCTCGGCTATTACCCTGACCGCTTCACCGGGCGCTGCCGCGGCAACGGCTCCATCAATCACGGCCCGCGCCGCTTCTATGGCCCTGGCTATGCGAGGCCTTACGCCCGCCCCTACTACCGGCCCTACGGTCGCCCGGTTTATCGCGGCTACTGATCAGCAGACACCGCTGCGCCAAGACGCGTTAAGGAAACCCCGCTCCGGTTTTCACCGGGCGGGGCAATGTCGCGCTCTCGGGACGACCGAACGTTGCGATGCGCAGCGTCGGGTCCAGTAGGCTTTAAGGGCGCGCTGAACATGTGCGTCGTGTCTGTGCATTCGGTTCTCGATTGCTCGCTCTCACACGATTGCGGTCAGTAACCCGCTGTGAGGCTCCCCCTGGTCATGGATGACCCGGACGGTCTTTGCGATCCGGTTAGTGACCTCGGTCTGCCGGGGGCGAGGCCACGGAACTCCTTCATCACGTCGACTGCCGCGCGCGCAGCACCTGCAGGAACGGCGGCACGTCGGCCACCGTTACGGGAGCCGGCGGCGGTCAGTGTTCCCTTTCGCCTCGCGCTCCCGTCACCATCCATCCAATGAGCAGCGTCGTATTCCCGCTGAGGAACACCCGCATGACCTCTTGGCCGGCAACGGCGTCCTTCAAAAGTCCAGCCGGCCCATCACCCGGCGACCTGTTCTAACGTGTCGGGAGCCGCACCCATTCGGCTCTTGCGCCAGACGCCGTCAGGACGGCAAGGTAGACCGGCAGCGTCGCGAACTGTGTGGGCGTATCAAAGAGCGGGATCTTGAACCGACCGTCGCAACTTACCTTCGGCCTGCTGCTCACCGGGCTGGCGGGCTACATCGATGCCATCGGGTTCATTCAGCTCACCGGGCTCTACACATCGTTCATGAGTGGCAACACCACACAGATGGGGGTGTCGATCTCTCACGGTGCGGTGGACGGCATCGTAAAACCGGCAGTCCTGATCGCCACGTTCCTGCTCGGGTCGACCATTGCCAGCGGCCTGTCGATCGTCACGCCCGCGCCTTGGAAGACGACGATCGTTTTGACCTACGAGGCCATCCTGGTCTTCGGAGCGTTCGCCCTCGGGCTGCAACTGCCTGATTTAGGTCTGGTGTCGTTCTTCCTGGCTCTCGCCATGGGCGCACAGAACGCGGTTCTCGGCTCGGTGCAGGGCTTCCGAGCGGGAACGACGTTCATCACTGGGGCGCTGTTCAGCCTGGGTCAAAAGATCGCCGCTGCCTTCACGAAGACGGGACCGCCGCTGGGCTGGATTGGTGATGCCGCAGTTTGGTTGGCCCTGCTGATCGGAGCCATTGGCGGTGCCGCCGTCTACAGCGCGATCGGTATCTTCGCCTTGATCTTCCCGGCTGGATTGACGGCCTGCCTCGCGGCTCTGGCCGCGCTCTTCGCAAGGACGCATCGGGTTCGAGCCTGAAAGACGGCTGAGAGAGGCCGAAGGTCAATCTGATTGCCGACCCATCACTGTCCGACACCGTACGCGGAACCAGCCGGGGGTATTGCAGGATTGATCCTCAAAGAAGGAGCACGCGATGTGGATCTTGCAATGGGGCGACAGCACCAACCGAGCCGGCGGGCAATGGAACCACGAGGAGCATGAAAGCTCCGAGAAGGCCCTGGCAGCCGCCAAAACGAAACTTCAAATGGGTTTATTCGCGCATGCCATTCATTCTCCCGCAGGGGTGCAATGGATGACGGGAGACGAGATAACCAACGCGGTCGAGCAGGATGAAGCCGTACCGACCCCCTGATCAGCGTCCGGCTGTCGCGTCCTCGCAACTGTCAGCGTGAAAGTGATCCGTCATGTCCAAGGCGAGACGACTTACCCCAGCAATATGGGTGGTGACTACGACTGCTTCACTCGCACAATCCGTAGACCAACCACATACCGAAGCGGGTCGGACCCAACCGGCCCCCAGCCCAGCGGGCAGCCATTACCCGGATATGGGATGGCTATGGTTTAGCATCCCGATTCTGCTGATTATGGCTGCCATTTATTTCATTGCGAAATGGCGCTCTTCGTCCTCGCCTGAACGGAGAGACTAAATCTGTTGATCAGCGAATACACTATGCCCAGCCGAAACAAGAACCCTAAGGGCGCAAACGAAATCCAGCCAGCCTGTTAATCAGTAAAAATGTAAATTTATATTATCAGCCTCCGTCTGGCCATCTGGCATAATCCGCTCCGCAGATGCGGGGGATGTCCGATGGTCCTGGTAAAGCTCAGCCATGTGCTGAAGGAGGAGCGAAAACAGACCCGTCATCGTTTTACGAACGGCACATCAGGCCGTATCGAAGCTATCTGCTAACTCGGTTTGATTGGGCGGCGCGTGCGGGAGCCGATATCCCGGTCAGCCTTTGGTCAGGCATTCTTCCTTAAGACTTCGTTAACACAAAATTTCCGCCCCGAACGCCGGTCGCGTCCAGGAATGTTCTTAACCGAACATTAACCATGGAGGCGGCAGATTTTGCCCACCGCTCCGGGAGATTCCGGCGGCGCCGAGGGGCTTCGAGCACCGTGTCCGTCACCGACCTTCCCATCCTGTCCATGCTCCGCACCCGGATGCAATGGCACCAGACGCGCCAGAAGCTGCTCTCGGAGAACGTCGCCAACGCCGACATGCCGGGCTTCAAACCGCGTGATCTCGCGAGCCCGCGCTTCGGCAACGGAGCCGGCGACCTCGCTCAGCCGGCAGGCTCCATGGGCGGCAACTCGGGCCTCGCGGTCACCAGCCCGGCCCACATCGCCCTGAACGGCGGTCCCGAAGGACCGGGTGCCGATCCCCGCCGGTTCAATGGCTTCGAGATCAGGCCGAGCGGGAACGGAGTGAACCTGGAGGAGGAGATGATGAAGGCGGGTGACAACCAGGCCGAATATCAATTCGCCGCGACGATGTACCAGAAGAGCCTCGACAAACTGAAGATCGCCATCGGCAAGCGCTGATCGTCCCGCCCTCTGAGCTTGCGGAGAACCTGCCGTGGACTTCCTCAAATCCCTGACCATCGCCGCATCCGGTCTCAAGGCCCAGTCGGGCCGGATGCGGATCATCGCCGAAAACATCGCCAATGCGGATTCGGCCCCGAGCGCGGTCGGCGCCGAACCCTACCGGCGCAAGATCCCGACCTTCACCCAGCACATCGACCGGGAGACCGGCGCGTCGATGCTGGAGGCCGGGCGGGTCAGGCGCGATCCCTCTCCGTTCCGCACCAAATACGATCCCGGCAATCCCAGCGCCGATGCGCGCGGTGAAGTGCGGATGCCCAACGTCAACGGGCTGATCGAGAACATGGACATGCGCGAGGCACAGCGCTCCTACGAGGCCAATCTGAACATGGTCACCGCGACCCGCAAGATGATCAACGCCACCCTCGCCATCCTCAAGGCCTGACGCTCCTCTCCCTCCGAAAGTCCGCCGCCATGCCGACCAACGCCTTCGCCGCAGGAGCCTACGCCGCCGTCCAGAATATCGGCGGCATGAAGGGCGGCGCGCCCAAGATCGCCCCGACTTCTGCAGCGGATGGCGGCTTCACGTCGCTTCTTTCCTCGGCCCTGGACAAGATCGGCGAGAGCGGCGCCAAGGCCGATGCGCAAACCCTGGCGGTAGCGGGCGGCAAGGCCAACGTCGTCGATGTGGTGACCGCCGTGGCGGAGAGCGAGACGGCACTCCAGACCCTGGTCGCCGTCCGGGACCGCGTGATCTCCGCCTATGAGGAAATCATGCGGATGCAGATCTAGTCGCCACCGCTTTTCTTTGCCTTCCTGCCCGCCTCCTCATCCTGAAGTGCCCGCGTCAGCGGGCCTCGAAGGAGCCCTCCAGAGCCCGGCGAGCGAACTGGAGCCCTCCTTCCAGGCCTCCGCTCCGGCACCTCAGGATGAGGGCGCAGACGAGATGCCGGCCGACATCGCCGCCGCCCCGAAACAATCCGCGAGCTCACTTCCATGACCGGCCTTGCCATCCTCGACGTCTCCCGGGACGGGATCTTCGTCTTTCTCAAGGTCGCAGGACCGCTGATGATCGTCGCCTTGGTCGTCGGTCTCGTGGTCTCGCTGCTCCAGGCGCTGACGCAGATCCAGGAACAGACGCTCATCTACGTGCCCAAGATCGTCGCGGTCTTCGCAGCGCTTCTCTTCATGCTGCCCTTCATGGGCGATGCACTTGCCGGCTACATGACCCGCATCGCCGCCCGCATCGTATCCGGCGGATGACGCGCCGGGCCGGGCGCTGCTATGCAGGATCATGAACCTGCTCCTGCCCGGCATCGCGGCGGCCTACCTGCTCACCTTCGCGCGCATCGGCACGCTGATGATGCTGCTGCCGGGGCTCGGCGAACAATCCGTCTCGCCGCGCATCCGCCTCGCCTTCGCATTGCTGGTCTCGCTGATCCTGTTCCCGATGGTGCGCCCGCTCCTGCCGATGCAGGGCGCCACCCTCGCGGCCCCCGGATTGATCTCGCTTCTTATCGGCGAATTGCTGATCGGGCTCGTCCTCGGCCTCACCGTCCGCATGGTGCTGGCCGCATTGCAGACCACGGGCGTCATCGTCTCGCAGCAATTGGGCCTGTCCTACGCGATGACCGTGGACCCGACGCAGGGCGGCCAGCAGGCGGCGCTCGGCAATTTCCTGATGATGCTCGGCATCACCCTCATCCTCGCCACGGATCTGCACCACGTGGCTCTCGACGCCATCGGGCGAAGTTACGTGATGCTGCCGCCCGGCGGCGTGCTGGCCATGGGGGAGGCGGCCCAGCTCGCCCTTCGGGCGATGGCGCGGGGCTTCCTCCTGGCGGTCCAGATCTCGGCGCCGTTCATCGCGTTCGGCATCCTGTTCAATGTCGGGCTCGGTGTGCTCTCGCGCCTGATGCCGCAGATGCAGGTCTTTTTCATCGCCGTGCCGGCCTCCGTCCTCATCGGCATGCTGATCCTGTTCGGCAGCCTCGGCATCATGATGGGTGTCTTCCTCGACGACATCGGCCGCTATCTCGGCGAGTTGACCGGGCGGTGACGGCAGTGTCGAAAGGACCTGTGAGACAGCGGACAGGGGAGCGCTGAGCCATGTCCGACGACAGCGATCAGGAAGACAAGACAGAAGAGCCGACTCAGCGGCGCATCGAGAAAGCGATCGAGCAGGGCAACGTCGCCAACAGCATCGAGGTCAACACCTTCTTCATCCTGTCCGCCTTCATGATGGCGCTGCTGCTGGCATCGGGAACGATCGCCAAGGACCTGCTCGTCAGCTTGCGCGCCTTTCTGATGAACGCGCATCAGGTCCCCTCCGACCCCACCGCCTATACCGAGATGGGGATGAGGATGCTGCTGATCTGCGGCCAGGCGCTCATGATTCCCGTCAGCCTCGTGGTCATTGCAGGCCTCGCCGGCGGTTTGGTCCAGCACCCCCTGGTCTTCTCCACCGATGCCCTGATGCCGAAATTCGATCGCATCTCGCCGATGGCCGGCGTCAAACGCATCTTCGGCGTGGAGGCCATGGTCCAGTTCATCAAGGGCTTGGCCAAGCTGATGCTGGTGGGGGTCGTCGCCAGCACCATCCTGTGGAACGAGCGCGATCGGCTCGAGGTCTTCGCCCGGCTCGACCCCGCGGCGATGCTGCCTGCCATCCTGGGCATCGCCCTCAAGCTTCTCGGCGGTATGCTCGCCATGTTCGTGGTCATCGCCATGGGCGACGCCTTCTATCAGCGCTTCCGCTGGCGCTCGAAGCTGCGCATGACCAAGGAGGAGATGAAACAGGAGCACAAGGAGAGCGAGGGCAATCCGGAAGTGAAGGGCCGGATGAGGCAGATCCGCGCGTCGCGGGGCAACAAGCGCATGATGGCCGACGTCCCGACCGCCACGGTCATCGTCACCAACCCCACCCACTACGCCGTCGCCCTGCGCTACGAAGCCGGGATGGCGGCTCCGATCTGCGTTGCCAAAGGCGTCGATTCCCTGGCGCTGCGCATCCGGGCCGTGGCCAAGGAGCACGATGTTCCCATCATGGAGAACCCGCCGCTGGCCCGGGCGCTCCATGCCACGGTGGAGATCGATTCCGAGATTCCGGCGGAACATTACCGCGCGGTGGCGGAGGTGATCGGCTTCGTCATGCGGCTGAAGCGCCGCGCGGCGTGAAAACGCCACGCTTTATGCACCTTTTTTGACGAGACTGGTCCGTGACGTCCTGAGGATACCCTTGCTGCCGACGCGGCCCGGGCGCTAACCGGGATCGGTCGAGGGTGGAATGGCGCCGAAATGGCTGAGGTGAGCGGACCAACGAAACCGGTGTCGAGCGCCATCGACCGGTCGGAGAGGCCTGGGCGGGTCGGACTGCTCCTCGTTCTCGCCGGACTTCTCGTGGGCGCGGCGGTAGGCTTGTCCTTCGTCGCGAACGAACAGGCGCAGCCGCTCATCCTGGGGCTTCTCGCCCTGCTCGCCATGGCCGGCGTGTTCTGCCTGTTCGCCCTGGCGATCGGCGCACTCCAGCTCTCGGGACAGACCGGGCGCGACGACATCACCAAGGCCATCGTCGACGCATCGCCCGAAGGCGCCATCGTGGTGGAGGATGGCGGCCGCCTCATCTACGCCAACGAAGCCTATCTCCGTATTTCCGGTGGAGAGACCTTCTCGAACCTGAGGCCGGTGGAGCGCGTCTTCGTCGGCTCGCCCGATGTGTCGGAGGCGGTCTACCGCCTCGCCCAGGCAGCCCATGACGGGCGCGGCCACGTGGAGGAAATCCGCATGGCGCCCCCGCCTCAGGGCGAGACCGAGCGCGCCTTCGCCTGGTTCCGCATCGCCGTGCGCGCGGTGGAGAGGCCGAGACTCCCGGCGACCCTGTGGACAGTCACCGACATCACGCACGAGCGCGAGCGCCAGGAGAACGTCTTCCAGGAGCTTCAGCACGCGATCGATTATCTGGACCATGCGCCGGCCGGCTTCCTGTCCATCGATCCGGCAGGCTCCATCGTCTACATGAACGCGACGCTGGCCTTCTGGCTCGGCTACGACCTCGCGACCGTGGGGTCCGGCGGCCTGCGCTTGCCCGATATCGCACCCAGCGCCGACGTGCTCACCGCCACCGAGGGATTGCCCGGCGAGGTGCGCACCGACCGGTTCGACCTCGACCTGCGGCGCCGCAACGGCCAGCCGTTGCCGACCCGGCTCTACCATCGCGTCGCCTTCGGCCAGGACGGCAAGCCGGGCCCGTCGCGCACCTTCGTGCTCAACCGCTCGGCCGGGGCCGAGAGCGACGAGCCGCAGCGCGCCGCCGAGGTGCGGCTCGCCCGCTTCCTCAACAACAGCCCCATCGCGATCGCGACCCTCGACCGGACCGGGCGCATCGCCCGCGCCAACGCGTCCTTCGCCCGGTTGTTCGGCGGCACCCCACGCCAGGCCGTGCCGGATGGGCGTGGCGAGCTCGGCACCGAGCCGACGATGTGGGAAGCCCTGCTCGACCGCGACAGGGCCGTCCTCGAGGGCGCCCTGGTGAAGGCCGCCGACGGGACCGTGGAGGTGCAACCGATCGAGGTGGCGCTGGCAGGGCCGGGAAACCGTTCCGCGCGGGTCTGGCTCAGCCCGGCCGGCGGCGACACCTCGGCGGCAGCGGATGCGGCCACGCCGGCCGACCGTGAGCGCGTGATCCTCTATGCCCTCGACACCACGGCGCAGCGCCAGCTAGAGCAGCAGATCGCCCAGACCCAGAAGATGGACACGGTGGGCCAGCTCGCCGGCGGCATCGCGCACGATTTCAACAATGTCCTCCAGGCCATCATCGGATATTCGGACCTTCTGCTGGCCAGCCACAGGCCGACCGATCCGGCCTTCCAGGACATCATGCAGATCAAGCAGAACGCCAACCGGGCCGCGAGCCTGGTGCGGCAGCTGCTGGCCTTCTCGCGGCGCCAGACCCTGCGCCCGGAAGTGATGAATGTCGGCGAAGCCCTGTCCGATCTGACGCTGCTGCTCAAGCGCCTGCTCGGCGAGCGTGTCGATCTCGACCTCAAGCACGGGCGCGACATCTGGCCGATCAAGGCCGACGTGAACCAGTTCGAGCAGGTCATCGTCAATCTCGCGGTGAATGCCCGTGACGCGATGCCGAATGGCGGCCAGCTGCTCATCCGCACCGCCAACATCCTCGAAGGCCAAGAGACCAACGAGCGCCAACCCGGCGCACCGGCGGGCGACCATGTCCTGATCGAGGTGCTCGATACCGGCGAGGGCATCCCGCCCGACGTGATGGAGAAGATCTTCGAGCCCTTCTTCACCACGAAGGATATCGGCAAGGGGACCGGCCTCGGCCTGTCCACCGTCTTCGGCATCATCAAGCAGAGCGGCGGCACCATCGACGTGCAATCGACCGTTGGCAGCGGCACCGCCTTCCGGATCTACCTGCCGCGTCACGAGCCTGCGGCCGAGCCCGTTCCGGAAATCGCCGTCGCCGTTGCCCCGCAGAGCAACGCGGAGATCGCCGCCAGCCGGCTCAGGGGAGCGCGTGACCTCGAAAAGCCCGGCAGTGGCGGGCAATCCGCCCCGCGCAAACCCTCGCCCGATCATACCGGGCAGGGCGTGATCCTGCTGGTGGAGGACGAGGATCCGGTCCGCGCGGTCAACAGCCGGGCCCTGTCGGCACGGGGCTACACAGTGCTGGAAGCGGCCTCGGGCCTCGACGCTCTGGCCCTCATCAGCGATGTCGACCAAACCATCGATCTCGTCGTCTCCGACGTGGTGATGCCCGAAATGGACGGCCCGACGCTGCTACGCGAACTGCGCAAGCACCGTCCTGATCTGAAGGTCATTTTCGTATCCGGCTATGCCGAGGACGCGTTCCGCAAGAACCTGCCCGACGGCGAGGATTTCAACTTCCTGCCCAAGCCCTTCAGCCTCAAGCAGCTCGTGGAAACGGTGAAGGAGACGATCGCCCGTTAGGGCGACGTTCTCCAGCCGAATGATGCGAAATCGGCACCCGGCACCTTGCAAAAAGAGAACAAAACAAGTACATCATTCGCATCCGAGGCACATTGAGCCTTGAGCTCTCCCCATGCATAAGGATGCCGACGAATGGCTCAGCCCGCGCTGAAAGTTGTGGATTCCCCGATGGTGGACAAGGACAAGGCGAAGGCGATCGATGCCGCGCTGTCCCAGATCGAGCGTGCTTTCGGCAAGGGCTCGATCATGCGACTCGGCAAGAACGATAAGGTGGCGGAGGTTGAGACCGTCTCCACCGGTTCGCTCGGCCTCGACATCGCGCTCGGCGTCGGCGGCTTGCCGCGTGGCCGGGTGATCGAGATCTACGGCCCCGAATCATCAGGCAAGACCACCCTTGCCCTTCACACCATCGCCGAGGCCCAGAAGAAGGGCGGCGTCTGCGCCTTCGTGGATGCGGAGCACGCTCTCGA
The DNA here is from genome assembly GCF_001422815.1 of Methylobacterium sp. Leaf91. Taxonomy (GTDB): domain Bacteria; phylum Pseudomonadota; class Alphaproteobacteria; order Rhizobiales; family Beijerinckiaceae; genus Methylobacterium. The sequence goes on from NZ_LMMP01000049.1 coordinate 41,707, forward strand.
TCCGGTCTATGCGCGCAAGCTCGGCGTGCAGCTCGACGATCTCCTGATCTCGCAGCCCGATACCGGCGAGCAGGCCCTGGAAATCACCGACACTCTGGTGCGCTCGGGCGCTATCGACGTGCTCGTGGTCGATTCGGTGGCGGCGCTCACGCCCCGCGCCGAGATCGAGGGCGAGATGGGCGACAGCCAGCCCGGCCTTCAGGCCCGCCTGATGAGCCAGGCCCTGCGCAAGCTCACGGGCTCGATTTCACGCTCGAAATGCATGGTCATTTTCATCAACCAGATCCGGATGAAGATCGGCGTCATGTATGGCAGCCCGGAGACGACCACCGGCGGCAACGCACTGAAGTTCTACGCGTCGGTGCGCCTCGATATCCGCCGTATCTCGACCCTCAAGGATCGTGACGAGGCCATCGGCAACCAGGTTCGCGTCAAGGTCGTCAAGAACAAGGTCGCGCCGCCCTTCAAGCAGGTCGAGTTCGACATCATGTTCGGCGAGGGCGTCTCGAAGGTCGGTGAGTTGATCGACCTCGGGGTGAAGGCCGGGATCGTGGAGAAGTCCGGCGCCTGGTTCTCCTATGCGAGCCAGCGCCTCGGCCAGGGCCGCGAGAACTCGAAGGGGTTCCTGCGCGACAATCCGGATATCGCCAACAAGATCGAAGCCGCGATCCGGCAGAATTCGGGATTGCTGGCCGACAAGATCCTCGAGACCGCCAAGCCCACGGCGGACGATCTGGACGAAGGCGAGGCCTGATCGCCTCGTAAGTCATGAAAGAGGCCGTCGCGGACCATCGCGGCGGCCTCTTTCATGTTCGGACTATCCTATCGGTGCGAATCGGCCCGATGCTCGCTCTTTGGTCGATCGCCAAGTCCAGAGACGAGCGCCGTCGAGCGTTCGAAGGGTGCAGCGTTAAGAAACAGGAACGCACGATCGCGGAGCGGGCGTGACTCGACGGTCCGGCCTCCTTATGAGGGCGCAAGCCACGAAGAAGCCTCGGGTTGTCGTCTCGACCGCCCCAAGCGCACGACAGAGTCATTTCACGATGAGCGGCGTCAACGAGATCCGGTCGGCCTTTCTCGACTATTTCGCCAAGGCGGACCACGCCGTGGTGCCGTCGTCGTCCCTCGTTCCCCGTAACGACCCGACCTTGATGTTCACCAATGCGGGGATGGTGCAGTTCAAGAACGTCTTCACCGGCGTCGAGAAGCGGCCTTACAACCGTGCCACCACGGCGCAGAAATGCGTCCGTGCCGGCGGCAAGCACAACGACCTCGACAATGTCGGCTATACCGCGCGCCACCACACCTTCTTCGAGATGCTCGGCAATTTCTCCTTCGGCGATTATTTCAAGCCGCAGGCGATCGAACTGGCCTGGAGCCTGATCACGAAGGAGTTCGGCCTGTCGAAGGACCGGCTCCTCGTCACCGTCTACGCGGATGACGAGGATGCGGCCGGGCTCTGGCGCAAGATCGCCGGCTTCTCCGACGACCGGATCATCCGCATCGGCACCTCGGATAATTTCTGGCAGATGGGCGATACCGGCCCATGCGGTCCCTGTTCGGAGATCTTCATCGATCAGGGCCCCGGATTGCAGGGCGGTCCTCCCGGTTCGCCGGACGAGGATGGCGACCGGTTCCTCGAATTCTGGAACCTCGTCTTCATGCAGTACGAGCAGATCGAGCCGGGCAACCGCCTCGCTCTGCCGCGCCCTTCCATCGATACCGGCATGGGGCTGGAGCGCATGGCGGCAATCCTCCAGGGCGTGACCAGCAATTACGACACCGACCTGTTCAAGGCACTGATCGATTCGGTGAGCCATGCCGTCGGCCGTCCCCCCGAGACAGGAAACGTCGCGTCCTACCGCGTCATCGCCGATCACCTGCGCTCGGTCTCGTTCCTCATCGCCGACGGTGTGCTGCCGTCGAACGAGGGCCGCGGCTACGTCCTGCGCCGCATCATGCGCCGGGCCATGCGCCACCTCGAACTCCTCGGCTCCCGCGAGCCGGTGATGTTCCGCCTGGTCCCCACCCTAGTCCGCGAGATGGGTCAGGCCTATCCCGAACTCACCCGCGCCGAGAGCTTGATCTCGGAAACCCTCCGCCTTGAGGAGACCCGCTTCCGCCGTACCCTCGAGCGTGGCCTCGCCATCCTCGATTCGGAAAGCCGTTCGCTGGTTCAGGGCCAGAACCTGTCCGGTGAGACCGCCTTCACCCTCTACGATACCTACGGTTTCCCCCTCGACCTGACGCAGGACGCGTTGAAGGCGCGCGGCATCGGCGTGGACACGGAGGCGTTCGGCCAGGCGATGGAGCGCCAGCGCCAAGCGGCGAGAGCAGCCTGGACCGGCTCCGGGGAATCCGCCACCGAGACGGTCTGGTACGGCATCAAGGAGCGCGTCGGCGCCAGCGAGTTCCTCGGCTACGAGACCGAGAGCGCCGAAGGCATCATCACCGCGATCCTGCGTGAAGGCAGGGAGGTCGACGGCCTGTCGGCGGGCGAGACCGGCCTCGTCCTCGTCAACCAGACACCCTTCTACGCCGAATCCGGCGGTCAGGTCGGCGATACCGGCCTACTCTCTGCCACCGGCCTCAAGGCGCGCGTCACCGCCACGGAGAAAAAGCTCGGCGATCTTTTCGTCCACCACGTCACCGTGGACGAAGGTCGGCTCACCATGGGTCAGCCGGTCGAGCTTGCCGTCGATCATGCCCGACGCTCGGCCATCCGGGCCAACCATTCGGCGACGCATCTGTTGCATGAGGCGTTGCGTCAGGTACTCGGCGACCACGTGGCCCAGAAGGGCTCCCTCGTCTCCCCCGAGCGGCTGCGCTTCGATTTCAGCCACCCCAAACCGCTGGACGAGGCCGAACTTCGCGCCGTCGAGGACATCGCCAACGCCGTGCTGCTGCAGAACACGCCGGTGGTGACCAAGCTCATGGCCCAGGACGAGGCCGTCGCCTCCGGCGCCCGCGCGCTGTTCGGCGAGAAATACGGCGACGAGGTTCGCGTCGTCTCCATGGGGCGTCCGGTCGACAACCAGGGTGAACTCGCCGAGGAGGGCCGGCTCCCGGCCTTCTCCATCGAGCTTTGCGGCGGCACCCATGCGGCCCGTACGGGCGAGATCGGCCAGATCACCGTGCTCGGCGAGAGCGCGGTCGGTGCCGGCGTACGCCGGATCGAAGCCCTGACGGCGGGGACGGCCCGGCGTCACCGCGCCGAGGAAAGCCGCACCCTGAGCCAGATCGCAGGCCTGCTGAAGTCCCAGAGCGCCGACGTGCCCGAGCGACTGAGCGCCCTCATCGAGGATCGCCGTCGCCTGGAACGCGAATTGTCCGAAGCCAAGAAGAAGCTGGCGATGGGCGGCACGTCGGGGGGCGATGACGGCGTCACCGAGATCGCCGGAATCAAGGTGATGGCCAAGGTCGTGGAAGGCGTGGAGACCCGCGACCTCAAGAGCCTGGTGGATGCCGGCAAGAGCCGTATCGGCTCCGGGATCGTCGCTCTGGTCGGGCTGTCGGCCGATGGAAAAGCCGGTCTCGTGGTCGGGGTGACCGCGGATCTCACCGACCGCTACGACGCGGTCGCCCTCGTCAGGGCGGGCGCCGGGCATCTCGGCGGCAAGGGCGGCGGCGGTCGCCGCGACATGGCACAGGCCGGCGGACCGGAAGGATCGGGCGCCCAGGCCGCCATCGACGCAATCCGCGAAGCGCTGTCGGTCAGTTGACGCGTTTCCAGGTCTGCCGCTTGCAGAACACGCTCATTACGCAGCCGGCGACCTCGACGACGTTCGGCCCCTTCACCGTGAGACTTCCCGAATAGGTCTTGCCGTCATTGGGGTTGTAGAGCGAGCCGTCATAGCCGTCCCCCGACGGGGTGCCCGCATTCATGATCTGAATCCCGATGAGGTTGCGCGATTTCAGCGACGCATCGGGGTTCTTGGAGTCCAGCCCCGGACCGGGAACGCTGACGAGCGTGCCGCAATAGCCGCTTCCGCAACGCGCGATCCGCACCTTCGAATCGCCGTTCTCCGTCAACCACACCCCGCTCGGGTCGATGCCCTTCTGGGCGAAGGCCGCCCCGGTCATGGCCAGCGCCATCAAAAGCGCAACGGTGGGCCGTGAGGTGACTTGCCTCGACGTCATGATGATCCTTTCTGCTCTCGAATGGTCACGGCGGCCGTCGGATCGGCCCGGCTCTGAAGGAGGCGGGAGTTACCCCTCCGGTACGGGGGGAGCAAGTCGATCGAGGGCTGGGGCATCCCTTGACAGGAAAGCCGTCCACGCGCCTACAGGCACTGTCTGGCGAGGGTTGTATCCAGCGATGCGTGTGATTGAGACAGAAATTCCTGCGGTGAAACGGGTCGTGCCCAATCGTTTTGGCGATGATAGGGGCTGGTTTAGGGAGACCTTCCGGGCGGACATCCTGGCCGAGGCCGGCATCGACGTCGCCTTCGTGCAGGACAACCAATCCTTCTCGGCGCAGACCGGAACCGTGCGCGGCCTGCATTTCCAGCTCGAACCCGCAGGGCAGGCCAAGCTCGTCCGCGTGCTTTCCGGGTCCATCCTCGATGTCGCCGTCGATCTGAGGCATGGGTCCGAGACCTATGGCCGGCATGTCGCCGTCCGGCTCGACGCGGCCGAGGGGGAGCAGCTTTACGTTCCCGTCGGGTTCGCCCACGGGTTCTGTACCCTCGAACCCGACACCATGGTCGCCTACAAGGTGTCGTCCTACTACAGCCGGGCGCATGACCGGAATCTCGCCTGGAACGATCCGGATCTGGCGATCTCCTGGCCGGTCAGCGCGGAAGCAGCAATCCTGTCCGACAAGGACCGGGTGGCGCCGTCCCTCGCCCAATTGGGCACGGTCTTCTGATCGGCGGTCCTTCCACAATTTCAGCGACCGCAGCTTCAGCGACAGGATACGAGCCCGCTGATGCGCGACCACCAGGATTTGTCGACATGGCCAAACCCCAACGCATCCTGGTCACGGGCGGATGCGGCTTCATCGGATCGGCGCTGGTCCTGCACCTCGTCGAGGATCTCGGCCGTGAGGTCGCGACACTCGACGCACTGACCTACGCGGCCAACCCGATCTCGCTGGCGTCCCTCGACGGCAATCCGCGTCACCGGCTCGTCACGGGAGACATCTGCGATCCCGCCGCCGTCCATGCCCTCTACGCCGAGTTCCGGCCCGACGCGGTGATGCATCTCGCCGCCGAGAGCCATGTGGACCGCTCGATCACCGATCCGGGCGCTTTCATCCGCACCAATGTCGTGGGCACGCAGGTGATGCTCGACGGCGCCCGCACCTATTGGGAAAGCCTCGACGGCGAGGCGAGGGCGGGATTCCGCTTCCTCCACGTCTCCACCGACGAGGTCTACGGCTCGCTCCCGCCGGACGGGTTCTTCACCGAGGACAGCCGCTACGACCCGCGCTCGCCCTATTCGGCTTCCAAGGCCGCCTCCGACCATCTGGCGCGGGCCTGGGGAGAGACCTACGGCCTGCCGGTTCTGATCACGAACTGCTCGAACAATTACGGCCCCCGGCATTTCCCGGAGAAGCTGATCCCCCTGATGATTCTCAACGCCCTCGAAGGCCGTCCGCTGCCGGTCTATGGCGACGGGCTTAACGAGCGCGACTGGATCCACGTCGAGGACCACGCACGCGGCCTCGTCGCGGTGCTGGAACGTGGGTCGCTGGGGGAGACCTACCTTCTCGGTGGCCGGTCGGTGCGCAACAACCTCGCGGTGGTGAAGGCTCTCTGCGCCGCCTTCGACCGACTACGGCCGGAGCATGGCCCGCATGAGCGCCTGATCTCGTTCGTCGCCGACCGTCCGGGCCATGACCGGCGCTACGCCATCGACCCCGGCAAGGCCGAGCGGGAAATCGGCTGGACCCCCACCAAATCCTTCGAGGACGCGCTCGAGGACACCGTACGCTGGTATCTCGACAACGAAACCTGGTGGCGTCCGATCCGCGAGGGCCGCTATACCGGCGAGCGCCTCGGCCTCGGCACACCTGCCGCGAAGGCCTGAGATGAATATTCTGATCCTCGGCGGGGCGGGCCAGGTCGGCACCGAACTGCTGGCCTCCCGGCATTGGGGCGCGGGCGTGACCCTCGTCGCCCCGACCCGTACCGAACTCGACATCACGGACGCTGCGGCCGTGGCGCGGATCTTTACCGAGCGCACGATCGGGGCGGTGGTGAACGCCGCCGCCTACACCGCCGTGGACAAGGCCGAGTCGGAGGTGGTGGAGGCCTGGCGCCTGAACGCCCTGGCTCCCGCCATCCTGGCGGCCGAGACGGCGCGGCGGGGCATCCCCCTCGTCCACGTCTCCACCGATTACGTCTTCGACGGCACCGGTTCGGGCGCCTACACGTCCGACGCGCCGATCGGCCCGACGAGCGTCTACGGCGCCAGCAAGGCCGCTGGGGAGATGGCGGTCCGCACCGCCAATCCGCGTCACGCAATCCTGCGCACGGCCTGGGTCGTGAGCCCGCACCGGGGCAACTTCGTGAAGACGATGCTGCGGCTCGCGGCCGAGCGGGATGCGCTGAACGTCGTGAACGACCAGCGCGGCTGCCCGACCTCCGCCGCCGATCTCGCCGCTGCCCTCGCGGATATCGCCCTGCGTCTTTCCGCCGACAGCGACGCGCCCACGGGCACGCACCATTTCGTCAATGCGGGTGCCACCACCTGGCACGGTTTCGCGCAAGCCATCGTCTCCGGTTCGGTCGCGCGCGGGGGCCGGAACGTTCCGGTCAACGGCATCCCCACCAGCGCCTATCCGACGCCGGCGCGGCGGCCCGCCAACTCGGAATTGTCGACGGAGAGCCTGACGAAAGCCTACGGGCTGACTCCGCGCCCTTGGCAGGCCGCCCTGGACGACATTCTCGACCGGCTTGTCGGCCCCGCGCATCATTCAGCAGAGGCACAGTCATGAAGGGCATCGTTCTCGCCGGCGGGTCCGGCACGCGGCTCCATCCGGCGACCTTGTCGATCAACAAGCAGCTGCTGCCCGTCTACGACAAGCCGATGATCTATTATCCGGTCTCGGTGCTGATGCTCGCCGGCATCCGCGAGATCCTGATCATTTCGAGCCCCGAGCATCTCGGCAATTACGAACGCCTGTTCGGCACCGGCGAACAGTTCGGTCTCTCCTTCAGCTACGCGGTCCAGCCCCGTCCGGAAGGCCTCGCCCAGGCCTTCACCATCGGTCGCGACTTTGTCGGCTCGGACGATGTCGCCCTCGTTCTGGGGGATAATCTGTTCTTCGGCTCGGGCATGAGCGCCATGCTGAAACAGGCGCGCGAACGCGAGACCGGCGCGACGATCTTCGCCTATCACGTGGATCACCCGGAAGCTTACGGCGTGGTCACCCTCGACCGCGAGGGGCGGCCGCTGCGCATCGTGGAGAAGCCATCGGTGCCGGAAAGCCCCTGGGCGGTGACTGGCCTCTACTTCTACGACAACCGCGTGCTCGACATCGCCGCCGCCGTGAAGCCCTCGGCGCGCGGCGAATTGGAGATCACATCCGTCAACCAGGCCTATCTCGATCTCGGCGAACTCCATGTGCAGCGCATGTCGCGCGGCTATGCCTGGCTCGATACGGGGACGCATGACAGCCTGCTGGAAGCGGGCGAGTTCGTGCGCACGCTGCAGAACCGGCAGGGCCTGCAGGTCGCGTGCCTGGAGGAGATCGCCTATCTCCAGGGCTTCATCGACAAGGCGCAGCTGATCGCGCGCGGCGAACTCTTCGCCAAGACCGCCTACGGCCAGAACCTGCTGAAACTGTCGAAGCTCGACCCGGAATCCCGCCTCGACGAGTGAGCAGGGTGGTCAATCGTCGCCTCTCACGAGAATGGCGCCCGTATAGGTCTCGCTGACTTCGCAGATCGGGCGTCCGGATCGATCCGACAGGATCGCCTCGATGGCGAAGACCTGGTCGGACGGGCCGGGAACACCTGCATCGTGGGGCCATAATCGAAGCAGGCGCAGGTTTCGCCGTCTGGGGAACAGGGTGTGGACCACCCGGCCGAAGGGAATCTCGGTCTCGTCGAGGAGCAGGTTCATCTTTCTCGTCAGACGAGCCGGGACGTACCAGTTCTCGGCCTGGGAGAGGACATGGCCTCCCCAGCTCAGCCGAACGTGCCGGTACCGGACCACTTCCCCGTCGGAGAGGTCGAGCCTTTGACCCTGCACAGGGCTCGGCTGTCGTTCGGGACCCACGACCCGCGTCGCCACCAGATTGGCGCTTGAGGCGAGCCGACGCTCCCGGCACCAGCCTTCCAGCACGGATGTCGCACTGTCGCCGCCGAGGAGCCGCGCGCTCAGGGTCTCGATCAGCGCCTGGGCCGTTTCCGTAGAGCAGGAGGCGAGGGGGGCATGCGGTCCGGCGGGAAGGGTCATGGCTTCGACCTATCATGCAGCCGAAACCGACACACGCCATGATCGGGCACCTGTCCCCGCTGGCAAAGCGGGCGCGCAGGAACTCATCAGCGTCTCGGCATCCTTGGCGGGATGGAAGGGAGGGCCGGCTGCTCGGGGCGGGAAGCGCCTTGGTGTGGGATCGTCAGATGCCGCCCGCGCCGATGACCGTGAGGCCCGTGACCTGCGAACACCACCGATCGACAGAAATCGCCAGAGGCGCCGATCCACGTTTTATTTAACTGAATTTGATCTCATCGTTCGATAACAGTTTATATCCGCATAGTGACACGAATCCATAATTCAAAGTTTTATCAAACAAGAGAGACTCAAATGGCGGTGGTGAACCTGACTCAAAATTCCGACGTCTACGTTAACCTGCTCGGGCGAAGTGACACGATCAACGGTCTATCCGGCGATGATATCATCTCGGGTCGGGACGGGAACGACGTGATCGACGGTGGGGCGGGTTTCGACATCGCCAATTACATGGATGATTACGAGGCCAAGGGCATCAAGGGCGTCATCGTCAATTTCGCCACCGGCAAGGCCACCGACGGGTTCGGCAATACCGATACGCTGATCGGCATCGAGGCGACGATGGGATCGCGGCTCGCCGACCGGTTCACGGGAGGCAATAAAGCCCTGGACAGCGCGGGAGAGTATTTCTACGGGCTCGCCGGCACGGACATCATCGATGGCGGCAGCGGTTTCGACGAAGCCCGCTACGATCGGGATGCAGGGTTCGGCGGCAAGAAGGGCGTCACCGTCAACCTCACGACCGGCAGGGCCATCGACGGGTTCGGAAATGTCGACACACTGCGTAACATCGAATCGGTGCGGGGCACCGCCTTTGCCGACCGGCTTTCGGGAGGGGACACCGATCCCGTCGGTCCGAACAACTTCTTCCTCGGTCTCGGCGGGGATGACGTCATCGATGGCGGCTCGGCCTACGACGAGGTACGCTACGACAAGGACGTCAATTTCGGTGGCACGCGTGGGGTCATCGTGGACCTCGCCGCGGGAAAAGCCACCGACGGGTTCGGAGCGACCGACACGCTCCGCAACATCGAAGGCGTACGCGGCACGCAATACGCCGACTCCCTGCACGGTAACGATTCGAACGACCGGAGCTTCGATAGCCTGATCGGCCTCGGCGGCGGCGACACCCTCGACGGCGGCGGCGGCAACGACGCGGTCCGCTACGACAGGGATGCGAGTTTCGGCGGAGCCCAGGGCGTCACGGTCGATCTCGCCAAGGGCATCGCGACGGATGGGTTCGGCTATCGCGATACGCTCATCAGCATCGAGGCCGTGCGAGGCACGCAGTTCGCGGACATGCTGACGGGCGGCAATACGGCGAGTGCCGCCTACGAAGGCTTCTACGGACTTGGGGGTAACGACACGATCGCCGGCGGTAGGGGGTTCGACGAAATCCGCTACGACCGGGACGTGGATAATGGCGGCACCCGGGGCGTCGTCGTGAACCTCGCCACCGGCACGGCGACGGACGGTTTCGGCAATACCGATACGCTATCGGGGATCGAGGCAGTCGCGGGCACGGATTCCGCCGACCGTCTGACCGGCGACGGGCTGGCGAACCGCTTCACGGCGCAAGGCGGCGACGATGTCCTGGATGGCGGAGCCGGGCTCGACACGATCGATTTCCGAAACGACGATCTCGCCGGGGCCACCCACGGCGCGGTGGTGGATCTCGGTGCCGGCACGGCCACCGACACCTATGGCGGCACCGATAGCCTGATCTCGATCGAATCGGTTTCCGGATCGGTCTTCGCCGACACGATGACCGGTAGCAAGGTGGCGAACACGCTCGTGGGCAATGCCGGCGGCGACCGCCTCGACGGAATGCTGGGTAAGGATATCCTGACCGGAGGGGCGGGAAGCGACACGTTCCGTTTCAGCACCGCCTTCAATGCGGCCAATCTCGACCACATCACGGATTTCGCAACCGCCGATACGATCGAGATCGCGCGGACGATCGTGCCGGCACTGCCCATCGGGACATTGGCCGCCGCCGCGTTCAAGGACCTGTCCACCGGCGCGGTGAATGCCGACGACCGCATCCTCTACGACCGGACCACCGGGACCGTGTCCTACGACAAGGATGGCAACGGCAGCGCCCTGGCGGTGACCTTCGCCGTCCTGGATCAGCCGATCGCGCTCACCAATCTCGATTTCCACATCGTCTGAACGGACGTATCTTCCCTGCCGGGCGCGTCGTCCTACACGGCGCGGCCGGTATGCCGATATCCCAGATGAGCTTGAGGGATGTCGTACTTCGTCCGCTCGCGGAGCATGAGGCCGGGCTATCGAAGAAAGCGAATGGTGGAGCCTAACGGGATCGAACCGATGACCTCTTCCATGCCATGGAAGCGCTCTCCCAGCTGAGCTAAGGCCCCACATTCCGAAACAATCGTGACATCGTCTCACGATCGTCGTCATCATCGGTGAACACCACCGAGATCTGCTGTTTTCCGGCTCGTCGAAGGCCGCATCTAGCGACCACATCGACGACTCGGACGAAAAGAAATGGTGGAGCCTAACGGGATCGAACCGATGACCTCTTCCATGCCATGGAAGCGCTCTCCCAGCTGAGCTAAGGCCCCACTTCTGGGACCACCGCAACATGTCTCGCGGTGGTCGTTCCGCCAACCTGCCTTGCGGCGTCCGGCGGAGGCGGTTCTATATTCGGGCGCTTGCCCGGACTCAAGCCCCTAATCGCATTCACCGCCGAGAATTTTACGCGGCATAGGATTTTGCTGCGATCGCTCTCGGGGACGCAAAGGGTGCCGAGGTCGGGCCTCAGCTTTCCTCGTCGTTCTCGATATCGCCGTCGATGAGGTCGGCCACGTCGTCGTCGCCGGTATCTTCCTCCTCGAGGAAGGTGTCGTCGGCATCTGTCGAATCGGCATCGTCGTCGCCGGTCGTGGTATCCGCCTCGTCCTCAGCGGCCTCGACCTCGTCGAGGGAGACGATCTCGGGACCGCCCTTCTCGGCATCCGTATCCTCGTCGTCGTCAGCCGGCACGGCTGCGGAGCGGGAGGCGAGCGCTGGAGCGGCCATGCGCGACGTGGCGGCGGCCTGATAGATGGTCCCGCATTTCGGGCAGGTCGCCGGATCTTTGTCGAGATCGTAGAATTTCGCGCCGCAGCTCATGCATTGACGCTTCAAGCCGAGTTCCGGTCTGGCCACGGGCGAACCTCTGATAGGGTTTTGGGAGAGGCGCCCCGTTAGTCGGGTGAAACCGTCCTGTCAAATACTCTCGTCAGGACACCCCGACTACCTGGGCCTCCGGTTTATCCGGATTTAACCGCCCGGAGGCCTCTCCGGGTCGGATGACGCCGCCCCGCCTGCGTGGTAACCGGCGCTACGATGTTCGCCGGCTGCATGGCCGGCCCCTGACGGCGCGACCGCGCCAGAAGCCGAAAAGTTGTCGATCCCGTGTCGCATCACTCCGAACCGCAGCCCCTGACCGCTTCCGCCGGCGCGCCCTTGCGCGGCGCGCTGCGGCCTCCGGGGGACAAGTCGATCTCCCACCGGGCGATGATCCTTGGCCTCCTCAGCATCGGCGAGACCCGTATCGAGGGATTGCTCGAAGGTGACGACGTGCTGCGCACGGCCGACGCCGCCAGAGCCCTCGGTGCGGGCATCGATCGCCTCGGGCAGGGCAGCTGGGCGGTGCGCGGCGTCGGCATCGGCGGGATGATGGACCCGGCCGGCGCGCTCGACTTCGGCAATGCCGGCACCGGCTCGCGCCTGATGATGGGCGTCGTCGGCGGGCAGGACGTCACCGCGACCTTCGACGGCGACGCATCCCTGCGCAAGCGCCCCATGCGCCGCATCCTCGATCCGCTGATCCGCATGGGCACCCAGGTGCTGAGCGAGGAGGAGGGCGGCCGCGTGCCGTTGACCCTTCGCGGGCCGAAGGAAGCCATTCCGATCACCTACGAGACCCCGGTCGCCTCGGCGCAGATCAAATCGGCGGTGCTCCTCGCCGGCCTGAACGCGCCCGGAACCACGACGGTGATCGAGGCAGCGGCGACCAGGGACCATAGCGAGCGCATGCTTCGCCTGTTCGGCGCCGAGGTCGCGGTGAGTCCGCACGGCCCGGGCGGCCACGGCCGCTCCATCGCCCTCACGGGCCAGCCGATCCTGCGCGGCACCGACGTGATCGTGCCGGCCGATCCGTCCTCCGCGGCCTTCCCGCTGGTGGCGGCGCTCATCGTCCCCGGCTCGGAGGTGACGATCAAGGGCGTGATGATGAACCCCCTGCGCATCGGCCTCATCACGACGCTGCTGGAGATGGGCGCCGATATCGAGCGCCGTAACGAGCGCGACGAGGGCGGCGAGACCGTGGCCGATCTCCATGTCCGCGCCAGCCGGCTCAAGGGCGTCGACGTGCCGGCCGAGCGGGCCCCGGCGATGATCGACGAATATCCCATTCTCGCCGTCGCCGCCGCCTTCGCCGAGGGCGTCACCCGGATGAACGGGCTGCACGAGCTGACGGTGAAGGAATCCGACCGCCTCGCCGCCGTGGCGGATGGTTTGCGCGAGAACGGCGTGACCTACCGGATCGAGGGTGAGGATCTCATCGTCGAGGGCGACGGCTCCGCTGCGCGCGGCGGCGGCACCGTCGCCACCCATCTCGACCACCGCATCGCCATGGCCTTCCTGGTGATGGGCCTCGCGACGAAGCAACCCGTGACCGTCGATGACGGTGCCATGATCGCCACCAGTTTCCCGAGCTTCCTGCCGACGATGCGGGCGCTCGGCGGCCGCATCGCGGAGTAGGTCCCATGCCAATGGTCATCGCGATCGATGGACCCGCCGCCTCGGGCAAGGGAACCCTGGCCAAGCGCCTCGCCGCGCATTACGGCCTGCCCCATCTCGATACGGGTCTGCTCTACCGGGCCGTGGCCCTCAGCGTGATCGATGCCGGGCGCAACCTCGACGACCATGCCGCTGCGGCTCGGGCCGCCGCGACGCTGATCGCCGACCGCCTCGCGGATCCGCGCCTCCGGGAGCGGGCAATGGGAGACGCGGCCTCCCGCATCTCGTTGATCCCGGCCGTGCGCGCGGCTTTGCTCGCCTGGCAGCAGCGCTTTGCCGGCGGCGCCAGCGGCGCCGTCCTCGACGGGCGCGATATCGGCACCGTGGTCTGCCCGCAGGCGCAGGTGAAACTGTTCATCACCGCCGCCGCCGAGGAGCGCGCCCGGCGTAGGCATCTGGAACTCCTTCGACGGGGAGAGCCGGCGAGCCTCGGGGCGATCCTGTCCGACATCGTCGCCCGCGATGCACGCGACGCGCAACGCTCGACAGCCCCTCTCAAGGCCGCTCCCGACGCCGTTCTTCTCGACACCACCGATCTCGATGCGGACGAGGCCTTCGAGGCGGCGCGCGCGGTGGTGGACCGTGCGCGGGAGCACTGACGCGGCTCAGTGCTCCGGCTCGAACCCGTAGCGGTTCGGGCCCGCCATGCCCGCCAGCCCCACGGTCTCGATGAGGAACCAGAGATTGAACCCGGTCATCACCAGGGTGGCGACGATCACGGCCACCGGGTAGGCATCGGCGAGAGTCTCGATCGGGGCGAAACCCGCGACGGTCACGAAGGCGTTGGGGAGCAGCCACCATCCGGTCCGCCCCCGGTCGTGCAGACGCCGGACCGTGGCGACCGTCACGAAAGCCCCGCCCCCGATGGTGCCTGCTGCCACTACGATCAGCGCCGCGGACCGCGCCTCCATCGACGCGACCAGGATGGCAATGCTGCCCGACACGACGACAAGCAGCAGCGTGCCGATCAATTGACGGTGATAGGCTCGGCGGGACAGGCGGCCTCGCGGATCGAAATGCGCCGCAGGCCAAGCAAAGCCCGTCATCGAGAAAAGCCCGTCATCATGTCCCCCTCGGCTTCACCCGCCGGGTCGGCGGCTCGGTCAGCGGATCGTCCGGCCAGGGATGACGCGGGTAGCGCCCGCGCATCTCCGCGCGCACGGCGGCCCAGGAGCCGCGCCAGAAGCCGGGCAGGTCCTTGGTGATCTGGATCGGACGCGAGGCCGGAGACAACAGGTGGAGGACCAACGGCACGCGACCGCCCGCGATGGCGGGATGGCGGTCGAGGCCGAACAATTCCTGCACCCGGACGGCCAGAACCGGCCCGCCCTCGGCATCGTAGTCGATGGGGATGCGCGATCCCGTCGGCACCTCGAAATGGGTCGGGGCCTCCGTATCGAGGCGATGACGCATCTCCCAGGGTAGAAGCGCGCCGAGCGCGCGGCCGAGATCGTCTGCCGTGATGGAGTCGAGGCTCACACGGCCCTCGATTTCCGGCGCGAGCCAATCTTCCACCGACGCGCCTAATGCCTCATCCGAGAGGTCGGGCCAAGTCTCGCCCTCGGCAGCGCGAAGAAACGCCAACCGGGACCGCCACTGGGCGAGGGCGGGCGTCCAGGGCAGGCTGTCGAGGCCGAGCCCGACGATGCCCCGCGCCAGGATCGCGGCCGAGGAGGCATCCGGTTTCACCGGCAGGATCCGCTCGCCGAGGGTTGCCGCGCCGAGACGGCGGGAGGCGCGTGCCCGCAGGGACCGGGCTCCCTTATCGAACACGACCTGGGTGACCGATTCGATCCGCTCTGCGAACAGCGTCTCGATCTCCTCCAGCGTGATCGCGGCGGCGGCGAGGATGCGCCCGGCAGCCGCCGTCCCGGAGATATCGGCCACCACGAGGAAAGGTTCGCGCGCGAGCGCCGAGGCCGGATCGAGCCGCCCGGCGCGGCCATTCGCCATCACGAACTCGCCGTCGCGGCCTCGCGAGCGGGCAACGCGGTCGGGATAGGCAAGGGCGAGGAGCGGCCCGGCCCCGAAGACATCCACGTTCCTGACTGCGCGAACGAATCCCCCGGCCTGCTCGGCCCAGCCTCGCGCCAAACGCCGCATGTCGGAGGCACGGGTTCCGCGGTCGCGGGCGAACCGATCGGCCCGGATGGAGAGATCGGCATCGTCGCCGCCGAGCCCGCGCTCCACCAGGATCGCGGCGAGGTCGGCAGCCTCCCGCGCCCGGCCGAATTCCGCCGCCGCGACCACCATCCGGGCCAAGCGCGGGGGGAGGGGGATGGCCCGCAAGGCCCGTTCCGTCTCGGTGAGGCGTCCATTGCCATCGAGGGCGGCGAGGTCGCGCAGCATCGAGCGCGCTTCCGCCAGAGCAGGGGCCGGCGGGGTATCGAGGAACGAGAGGGTAGTGGGATCGGAGACGCCCCAGGCGGCGCAGTCGAGCAGAAGGCCGGAGAGGTCGGCGGCCAGGATCTCCGGCCGCGTGAAGGGTTCGAGGGCGCTGGTCGCCGCCTCCGACCACAGTCGATAGCAGATCCCCGGCTCTGTCCGTCCCGCGCGGCCGCGCCGCTGGTCCACCGAGGCGCGGGAGGCGCGGGCGGTGACGAGGCGGGTCAGGCCGATGCCGGGCTCGTAGAGCGGCACGCGGGACAGACCGGAATCGACCACGATCCGGACGCCCTCGATCGTCAGCGACGTCTCGGCGATGCTGGTCGCCAGCACGACCTTCCGGGTTCCGGGCGGAGCGGGCGCCACGGCGCGGTCCTGTTCGGCCGGAGGGAGGGCACCGTAGAGGGGCGCGATTTCGGTGTTCTCGTCGACCCGCTCGGCGAGGAGCGTCGCGACCCGCCGGATCTCGCCTTGTCCGGGCAGGAAGGCCAGGACGGAGCCGGGATCGGCCCGCAGGGCGCGAAGGATGGCGTCGGCCATCGCATCCTCGATCCGCCGGTTCGGATCGCGCTCCGTATGGCGTGTCTCCACCGGAAAGGCCCGCCCCTCGGATTCGACGATCCGCGCGTCGCCCATAAGGCGCGAGACCCGGGCACCGTCCAGGGTGGCGGACATGACGAGGATCCGGAGATCGTCGCGGAGACCACCCTGGGCGTCGAGCGCGAGGGCGAGACCGAGATCGGCGTCGAGGGAGCGCTCGTGGAACTCGTCGAAGATCACCGCGCCGATGCCGGACAATTCCGGATCGTCGAGGATCATGCGGGTGAAGACCCCCTCCGTGACCACCTCGATCCGCGTCGCCCGCGAGATCTTCGAGCCGAGGCGGACGCGCAGACCCACGGTCTCGCCCACGCGCTGACCGAGGGTGGCGGCCATGCGCTCGGCCGCGCCGCGGGCAGCCAGGCGCCGAGGTTCGAGGAGGATGATGCGGCCCTCGGCGCCGAGCCATGGCGCATCGAGTAGCGCCAGCGGGACGCGAGTGGTCTTGCCGGCTCCGGGAGGTGCCACGAGCACCGCCGACGGGGCTGCTTCGAGCGCCGCGAGAAGGCGCGGCAGGGCCGCATCGATCGGGAGGGCAGCAGAGAAGAAGGGGTTCGTCGCCATCGCGGGTGGGGTGGTGCGGGCAAGCGGTGAGATGCGCAACCCCGATTCGGCGCGGCGTCATCGATCACGTGCGGGATACCGGAATCATCCCCTCGTTCCGGCTCATTTACCGGCTTTTCGGTGGACAAACATGCGTTAAAAAAGAATGGGAACGGAGTCCGGGCGAACGACTTATTGCCTCGACGCGCGCGGCGCGATCCTAACGGATGGACTTGATGACCAAGATTGCCCTTGCTCTTGCAGCAGGAACCTTTTTCAGCGCTCTCGGCCTCGGCGCCGCCACTGCCGCCCCGGCCATGCCGAGCGCTCCCGTGATCGCCGGTGAGGCACTGACCACCGAAATCGTCACCCGCGGTCATCACCCGGGCTACGCCAGCCATCGCGGCATGCGCCATCGCCACCACCATCATCGTCACGGCATGCGCCATCGCCGCGCCCCCGCCGCCTACAGCCACGGCGATCCGAATTCCCGCAACCCGCAGCAGCCGGGCTACATGCAGCGCAAGGGCACCACGTCGGGCGGCCCGCGCTACTAAGCTGAGCGGCAGTATTTTCGTCGGAGGGGCCGGTGCGGAGACGCATCGGCCTTTTTTCGTCGCTCGGCGGTTCTCCCCAGATGATGCGGAAGGGAGCGCTGATCCGGTCCGGCCGGCTCTGCTATGATGGGGCATGTCCCAGCGTGCAGTCCGCTCCAGTCCGAAGACCCAGGCCACGGCGGAAGAAACCGTGAGCGCCTCGCCCCTCGACATCGCCGGCGCTACGCCGATGATGGCGCAGTATATCGAGATCAAGGCCGCCAATACGGATTGCCTCCTGTTCTACCGGATGGGAGATTTCTACGAGTTGTTCTTCGAGGATGCGGAAATCGCATCCCGCGCGCTCGGCATCGTCCTGACCAAGCGCGGCAAGCATGGCGGGGCGGATATCCCGATGTGCGGTGTGCCGGTGGAGCGCTCCGACGATTATCTCAGCCGCCTCATCGCCCTCGGCCATCGCGTCGCGGTCTGTGCCCAGACCGAGGACCCGGCGGAGGCCAAGAAGCGCGGCCCGAAATCCGTGGTGCGGCGCGAGGTGGTGCGCCTCGTCACCCCCGGCACGATCACCGAGGACCGTCTCCTAGACCCGTCGCGGGCCAGCATCCTCCTAGCCCTCGGCCGCCGCAAGTTTTCGGAATCCGGCTACGCCTACGGCATCGCCGCCGTGGACATTTCCACCGGCCGGTTCTCCCTGAGCGAGGTTCCCGAAGGCGAGCTGGGTGCTGCCATCGCCCGGCACGATCCGCGCGAGATCGTGCTTTCCGAGGCGATCCACTCAGATCCGTCGCTGTCCGGGCTCTGGCGCGACGTGAGAGCCCCGGTCACGCCCCTGGCGCAGGCGGAGCTCGAACCCGCCTCGGCGGAGCGGCGGATCAAGGAGCAGTTCGGCGTCTCGACCCTCGACGGGTTCGGGCAGTTCGGGCGGGCCGAACTCGCCGCCGCCGGAGCGGCCCTGCTCTATATCGAGCGCACGCAGATCGGCGCGCGGCCCGCTCTGTCGCCGCCGACGCGGGAGACGAGCGGGGCGACGCTGGCCATCGATGCGGCGACCCGCGCCAATCTCGAACTCACCCGAACCCTCTCGGGCGAGCGCACCGGCAGCCTGCTCGACGCCATCGACCGCACGGTGTCAGCCATCGGCGCGAGGCTGCTGGCCGAGCATCTCGCCGGCCCTCTCACCGACCTCTCGGCCATCATGCGCCGCCACGAGGCAGTGTCGTTCCTGGTGGAAGACGGCGCCCTTCGTCGAACCCTGCGCGACGCCCTGGCGCGGGCGCCCGACATCGCCCGCGCCCTCTCGCGGCTCGGCCTCGGGCGCGGGGGGCCGCGCGATCTCGCCGCCCTCCGTGACGGTCTCGACGCGGCCTTGGCGATCTCGCAGCGTTGCGGCGAGGTCAAGGCCTTGCCGGACGCCCTCGGCGCCATCGTCCAGCGGCTGGGAACGGTCGATGCCGACCTCGTCGAGCATCTGCGCGCGGCGCTCGCCGACGACCTCCCCCTCAACCGCCGCGACGGCGGGTTCGTGCGCGCCGGCTACGATGCCGAAATCGACGAGGCCCGGCTCCTCGGTCAGGATTCGCGCAAGGTCATCGCCGGGCTGCAGGCGCGCTATGCCGAGGAGACCGGCTGCCGCACCCTGCGGATCAAGCACAACAACATGCTCGGCTACTACATCGAGGTGCCGCAGGCCGTCGGCGAAAGCTGCCTCAAGGGCCTGATGCGCGAGACCTTCATCCACCGCCAGACCATGGTGGATGCCATGCGGTTCTCGAGCGTGGAACTGAACGATCTCGAAAGCCGCATCTCGGGAGCAGCCGACCGCGCTCTCGCCCTCGAGACAGAGGTCTTCGATGCACTGGCCGCTCGGATCATGGCCCAGGCCGAGACCGTCGCCGCCATCGCCGACGCCCTGGCCAGCCTCGACGTCACCGCCTCCCATGCCGAACTGGCTGTGGAGCGGGATTGGCGCAGGCCCTTCGTCGACGACAGTTTCAGCTTCGTCGTCGAGGGCGGCCGACATCCGGTGGTGGAATCGGCCCTGCGGCGATCCGGCGAGCCGTTCATCGCCAACGATTGCGACCTTTCCGGCGAAGGGCGCGGGCGCATCCGCCTCATCACCGGGCCGAATATGGGCGGCAAGTCGACCTTCCTGCGCCAGAACGCCCTCATCGCCGTCCTCGCCCAGATGGGCGCCTTCGTGCCGGCGACCCGCGTGCATCTCGGGGTCGTAGACCGGCTGTTCTCGCGGGTCGGGGCCGCCGACGATCTGGCGCGCGGGCAATCGACCTTCATGGTCGAGATGGTGGAGACGGCCGCGATCCTGAACCAGGCGAGCCGGCATTCCCTCGTCATCCTCGACGAGATCGGCCGAGGCACGGCAACCTTCGACGGCCTCTCCATCGCCTGGGCCTGCCTCGAATACCTGCATGAGCAGAACGGGTGCCGCGCGCTGTTCGCGACCCATTTCCACGAACTCACGGCCCTGAGCCAGCGTCTCACGCGGCTCGACAACGCGACGCTCAAAGTCGCCGAGCACAAGGGCGAAGTGGTGTTCCTGCACGAAGTCGTGCCGGGGGTGGCCGAGCGGTCCTACGGTCTGCAGGTCGCCCGTCTCGCCGGCCTTCCCGCCGGGGTCATCGCCCGGGCCGGCTCGATCCTGAAGAATCTCGAGAAGGCCGAGCGCGACCGTCCGACCCGTCCCCGCATCGACGATCTGCCGCTCTTCGCCAGCCTCGCGCCGCCGCCCATGCCGGAAGTGCAGGTTCCGACGCGCGAAGACCCTTTGCGTCAGGAACTCGATGGGATCGATCCCGACGCATTGACGCCGAGGGAGGCGCTGGAGGTTCTCTACCGCCTGAAGAAGGCGGCGCGCGAAGCGTGACGACGAGACCGGAAACGGATCGAGCCTTCGGTCCCGGCGGCGGCCGAGGCGGCTACAACTCGTGGCCCGGTGCACCGCGGGTGGCGAGCCGGAACCCATCCAGCCCGTCCGCTTCAGGCTGGCCGCCGGCCCGTAGCGCGGCCACGTAACGCAACGCGCCGGCGACGGCGCGCTCGGAATAGGGCTTGGCGATGACTCCCAAAGCCCCGGCGAAATCCGCCGGAATGCGTTTGTCGTTGGCGGTCATGAACACGACGCTCGTGCGCGGGTCCGAACTGAGCGTCCTCGCCACATCGATGCCTGTCGGACCGTCGATGAGGTGAATGTCCACCAGGGCGATATCGGGCACCGTGGTACGGCCGAGTTCGATGGCCTCGGCGGAGCTTCCCGCCACGCCGACCGTGACATAGCCGAGGTCGTCAAGCAGACATTCGAGTTCGAGGGCGATGAGCGCCTCGTCCTCGACGACGAGAATGCGCAATCTGGGTACGTGGCTCACCCTGCCTGTCCCATCGCGGCTTCGCGCGGTAGGGCTGCGGTCGGCTTCCTGATCTCGTGCTGCAACGGAATGACGATCTCGACGCGCGTCCCCGTTCCGGGCTCGTGCCAGGTGATGACGCCGCGCAACTGTTTCACCACCATCTCGACCAGGGAACAGCCGAACCCGGCTGGGTTCGACACGCCCGCCGTCCGACCGACACCGTCATCCTCGATCAGGAGACGCAAGCCAGTCTCGCATTGGCGGGCGGAGATGGAGACGCGCCCCTCCCGGTCATTGGGGAAAGCGTGGCGCACGGCGTTCGTAGCGAGTTCGTGGAGCATGAGCGCCAGAGGCGCCGCAATGGCGGCCGGCAACGAGATCGGATCGATCTCGGCCGTGACCGCGGTGCGCGCCGGATCGATGCTGGCGGTGAGGTCAGACAGGAAGTCGTCGGCGAACTCTTCCAGGTTGAACCGTGTGACGTCTCCGGCCGAATAGAGCATGCGATGGACCATGGAGAGCGCCCCGATCCGCTCGGCCATGCCCTGAAGGGCGTCCCGCGCCTCGCCCTGGGGGGTTCGCCGCGCCTTCAGCAAGACCAGGGAGGAGATGACCTGCAGGTTGTTCTTGACCCGGTGATCGACCTCGTGAAGCAGCGCGGTCTTCTCGTCCAGGGCGGCCCTCAGGTCGGCGGTCTGTTCGTTGACCTGCCGTTCGAGTTCGTCGTTCGTCCCCTTCATGGCGAGTTCGAGCACGTGTTTCTCGGTCATGTCGGCCTGGGCGGCGTAGTAATAGACGAGCTCCTCCGCATCGTTGCGGACCGGCGTGATCGTCATGGCGTTCCAGAAGGAGGTTCCGTCCTTGCGGTAGTTCTGAAGCTCCACCTCGATGGGTACCTGCCGACGCACGGCATCCCGAATGCGATCGATCGCCCGAGGGTCGGTATCGGGTCCCTGGAGCATCCGACAATTATGGCCCTGCAACTCCTGCCGGGTATAACCGGTGAGATTCAGAAAGGCGTCGTTGACCCAGACGATGGGGTTGTCGGCGAGGCGGGGGTCGGTCACCACCATGGGCGTGGGACTGGCAGCGAAGGCCATGGCGAACATCTTGGCATCCATGAGGGCATTGCCCACCGGACGGAGTTCGGCCGAAACCGGGTTGTTGCTGCTGTCCATCATCCTGACATCACGCCTACGCCGCCGCTCGAACGATGACAGCACTTCGACGGTACTGACCGACCCGACCGCCCCAAGAGATAAATCGAGGCCGATCTGCCCCGTCACTTCGACTCGTCAGGTCGAAATATGTCCCATTGCAAGCCAATAGCTACCTACAAAGACCACCCACTCTTTAAGTTCCTGGTGACCATTCTTCATCCCTGTCACACGGGGCCGCTGTCGCCGCGACGCATCGTGGCAATCCAACGGACGATTCACCCGCCGACGAGCATGGCAGCCCACCTTCAAGGGTCATAAGCCTTCAGGAGTTCCACGAATGGCTCAAAGTGCAGCGGTAGCGGGGAAGGCGCGCTCCAAGCTCGCCATGCGGGATATCTTTGAAGATCCCCGCATCATCCTGATGCTGGCCCTCGGCTTCTCATCCGGCCTGCCGCTGCTGCTCGTGCTCGGCACGTTCTCGACGCGGCTCGCCTATTCGGACGTGGACATCAAGGCGATCGGCCTCTTCAGCTATCTGGCGCTCCCCTACACCCTGAAATTCCTCTGGGCGCCGCTCATCGACCGTTTCGACGTGCCGGTCCTCAGCGCACGCATCGGCCGCAGGCGCTCGTGGATGATCGCGACGCAGGTCGCCGTCGCCCTCTCGCTCTCGCTCATGGCCACGGCCAACCCGGCGAGCAGCCTCGTCCTCCTCGGCCTCGGCGCCTTCCTCGTTGCGATCTGCGCCGCGACCCAGGACGTCGTCATCGACGGATGGCGCATCGATGCCGCCGGCACCGATCTGCAGGGCGTCATGGCGGCGACCTCGAACCTGGGCTACCGTCTGGCGCTGATGTGCGCCGGGGCCGGTGCCCTGTTCATCGCAGACTGGGCGGGATGGTCTGTCGCCTATTTCAGCATGGCCGCGCTCATGGGTGTGGGCATGATCGCCGCTCTCCTGGCCCCCGCCTTCGACAGACAGCATGACGAGGATCCGGAGGCCAAACCGGCACGGCCCGATGGTGCACCGGCGAAGGTCTGGTCATTCCGTGGCGCGGTGCTGGAACCCCTGACCGAACTCCATACCCGCCTCGGCCCGAGCCTGTGGGCGATCCTCATCCTGGTCGCGTTCTACCGCATGCCGGATTTCATCTCCGGCGTCATGGCGAGTCCGCTCTATCGGCAGATCGGCTTCACCCTCACCGAGATCGGCGCGGTGTCGAAGCTCTACGGCATCTGGGTCGGCATTGCCGGCGCCTTCGTCGGGGGCTGGGCGATGACTCGGCTCGGCCTGTTCCCCACCCTCGTCATCGGGGCGTTCCTCGGGGCGGCGTCGAACCTGTCCTTTTCCTGGCTCTCCTATGGCGGGCCTGAAGTGTGGCGGCTGACGGCGGCGATCTCCATCGACAATTTCTGCGGTTCCTTCGCCGGAATGGCGCTCATCGCCTACATGTCGAGCCTGACGGCACCGGGCTTCGCGGCGACGCAATACGCGCTGTTCTCGTCGCTCTACGCGCTCCCGGGCAAGCTCGTGGCCGGCACGTCGGGCTTCATCGTCGCCAGCTACGGCTATCCCGTCTTCTTCGCCTTCACCGCGGCCGTGGGCATTCCGGTGGTGATCCTGTGCTTCTTCGTCGGACGCGCCGGCGAGCGCAGCGCGGCCCGCGCCGCCGCCGAGACCGCTGCCCTGGGCGACACCGAGAGCGTGAGCGGGAACCATTCTGCGGGCCTCACGCTTGCTTCCGGCGATCGGCCCGGCGCGCCGGCACCCGAAACACGGATGAGACCCTAGTCGTGAGCAACATCTCCCTCGTCGACGATACCCGCTCCACCCCGGCGGAGACCGCCACCGGTTCGAACCTCAGTGATGCCGACCGTGCGGCCCTCGTCGGAGCCGTCCGCACCTTGGAGACGCCGGGCCTCGCCGCGCGGCTGTCCTCGGTGGCCGGAGCGCCCCTCGACATGATCAGCCGCAGCCTTCCGGCTCCCGTGACGGAGGCGGTCTCGCGCGCCACCGAGGGGGCGATGCGCACGGCCCTGCGCGTCGCCCTCGCGACCCTGCCCGAGGCGCAGAAGACGATCGTCCCGGCATCGGCCGCCGGAGCGACCGGCTCCGCAGTGGTCGACGACCTCCCCACCCCAGCAGCCTCCACGGCGGGCGAGCGTTTCGCGCGCTTCCTGCCCACCGGGGATTTCGGGCACAAGGCGATGGCGGCCCTGTCCGGCGCGGTCGGCGGCGCGTTCGGCATCGCGACGCTGCCGCTGGAACTGCCGGTCTCGACAACGTTGATGCTGCGTTCCATCGCGGAGATCGCTCGCGAAGAGGGCGAAGACCTGTCGGACCCGGAGAACGCGCTGGCCTGCGTCCAGGTCTTCGCGCTCGGCGGACGCAGCGGTGCCGAGACGGCGCTGACGGAAAGCGGATATTTCGCGGTGCGCGCGGCTTTGGCCAAGACCATGTCGGAAGCGGCACGCTATGCCGGCAACCGCGCCCTGCTCGACGAGGCGGCTCCGGCCCTGATCCGCTTCTCAACGCAGATCGCCGCGCGGTTCGGTCTGGTGGTCTCGCAGAAGGTCGCCGCGCAAGCGGTGCCGATCCTCGGCGCCGTCGGCGGGGCTGCCGTGAACACCGCCTTCATGAACCATTTCCAGGCGATGGCGCGCGCCCATTTCACCGTGCGCCGTCTGGAGCGGACCTATGGCAAGGACGTGGTGCGCGTCGCCTACATTGCCGAGAAGGCACAACTCGCGGCCTGAAGGCGCCCGCTAACGGGCCGGATAATGCTCCTTCAAGAGGGTATAGACGAGGCGGGCGGTCTGGACCTCGCCTCCTTCCGGCCGGCCTGGTTTTGTCGAGGGATTCCAGCCGTACAGGTCGAAATGCACATGCGCCCGCGTCGCCGGCGCGAACCGCCGCAGGAACAGAGCCGCGGTGATCGCGCCGGCGAAGGGTCCGCCGGACACGTTGTTCAGATCAGCCACCTTGGAATCGAGCAGGCTCGCGTAGGGCTTGTGGAGCGGCAGCCGCCAGACCGGGTCGGCGGCCTCGTCACCCGCCTTCGACACGGCCGTGGCCAGTGCGTCATCCTCCGTGAAGAAGGCCGGGAGATCGGGCCCTAGGGCGACCCGCGCCGCTCCGGTGAGGGTCGCGAAATCGATCAGCAGATCGGGCTTGTCCTCATCGGCCAAAGCGAGGGCGTCAGCGAGGATCAGGCGCCCCTCCGCATCGGTGTTGCCGATCTCCACGGTCAGCCCGGCGCGGCTCTTGAACACGTCGCCCGGCCTGAAGGCGTTGCCCGCGATGGCGTTCTCCACGGTGGGAATGATGAGGCGCAGGCGCAGGTTCAGACCGGCCCCCATGATCATCGCGGCGGCGGCGAGGGCGGCCGCCGAGCCGCCCATATCCTTCTTCATCAGCAGCATGCCGCTCGACGGCTTGATGTCGAGGCCGCCCGTATCGAACACGACGCCCTTGCCGACGAGGGTGACTTTCGGCGCGTCCGCATCCCCCCAACTCATGTCGATGAGGCGGGGCGCGCGGGGCGAGGCCGCGCCGACGGCGTGGACCAGGGGAAACTCGCGAGCGAGATCCGACCCCTCGGTCACCGAGATCAGTGCGGAATGTTCCTCCGCCAGGGCCCTGGCGACGGCTTCGATTTCTGCTGGGCCGAGATCGTTGGCGGGAGTGTTGACGAGGTCGCGCCCGAGGGCGACGGCCTGGGAGATCCGATGGATCTCGGCCGCGTCGACGCCTTCCGGCGATACGAGGAGCGGTCCCTTCGGTATCGGCTTGCGGTAGCGCGTGAAGCGATAGCTTCCGAGCAGCCAGGCCAGGGAAGCGGCCTGCATGTCGAGGGAAGCCCTCGGTTCGAGGCGGTAGGTTCCGGGCGGCAGCAGCGAGGGCAGTTTGCCCGCGAGGAACGGATCGGCCCCGTCGCCGAGGCCGAACAGGATCCGTTCGATCGTCCCATCCTCGGCGGGAAGAAGCGCCACCCGCCCGGCTTTCGGCAGGAAGTCGGTCGCTTTGGCGAAGGCCCTGTGCCTCGGGCCGAGCTCCGCTTCAAAGCCGCTCCACTCGTCGCTCCGGAGGCAGCAGATCGGCAGGGCGGAGGGATCGTCGGCGCTGAGATGGGACAGGATGGATTCTCGGGGGCGTTGCGTGGCGCGGCCGGCTGATCCGCTGAAGCCCTAAAGTCGGGTTAACCGGCGATTAGGGTTAACGGTCTATCACTGCGCCACCGGTGGCGTGAAGCGTCGACCGGCAGGCTCGTGCGGAGCACGTCATGGTGTCGTTGCGTTCAGACCAGCCTCATCCGGGTTCACCGACTCCCATGCGGTTGCCGCTACGCCTGGCCGGCGTGGCGCTGCTCGGCCTTCTGGCGAGCGCCTGCCAGTCGCGCTCTCCGGAAACCACGGGCTCCATCGGCGGCTTCTCCATCAAGAATTTCGGACGGGGGCCGGACCGCAACGTCGTGAGCCTCGGCGACGTCGACGCGCTCGGTCAGAAATACAATGCCGACCAGAACGATGTCGGCCTCGCCCTGCGCTATGCGCAGGCACTCAGGGCCACGAACCAGAAGCCCCAAGCCGTGGCGGTGCTTCAGCAGACGGCTCTGCGCAACCCGAAGAATTCGGCCGTTCTGGCCGCCTACGGAAAGGTCCTGGGGGAGGTCGGGCGCTTCACCGAAGCCGCCGAAGTGCTCCAGAACGCCCATACCCCGGCGCGGCCGGATTGGCGTGTCCTGTCCGCACAGGGCGCGGTGGCCGACCAGATGGGCGACCATGTCCGCGCGCAAGGCTTCTATGAGGCCGCCCTCAAGATCCAGCCCAGCGACCCCACCGTCCTCTCCAATCTCGGACTGTCCTTCGCGCTGGCAAAGCAGCTCGACCAGGCCGAGGCAGTGATGCGCGTCGCCGTGGCCCAGCCGCGCGCGGATGCACGCGTGCGCCAGAACCTCGCTCTGGTCCTCGGATTACGGGGCAAGATCGCGGAGGCGGAAGAGGTCACCCGTGGTGACCTGTCTCCGGAAGATGCGGCGGCCAACGCCGCCTCCCTGCGGGCCATGTCCGCCCCGGTGCGACAGCCCAGAGCCGCGAAATCCCCCGGACGCTCGCCGGCCGGCGAGTTCCCGCCCGTCTGAGGGACATCCAATCACTCCGAGCAGAGCGGCGGACTGCGCGCCCCTGAGACGCGGATACGGCCTCAGCGGTAGATCTGGATGATTGCCGGCGTCAGGATGACGACGAACAAAACCGGCAGGAAGAACAGGATCATCGGCACGGTGAGCTTCGGCGGCAGGCCGGCTGCCTTCTTCTCCGCCTCGTTCATGCGCTGGTCCCGGCTCTCCTGGGAGAGCACGCGAAGGGCCTGACCCACGGGCGTGCCATACCGCTCGGCCTGGATCAGCGCGGTCGCAACCGCCTTGACGGCATCGAGGCCCACGCGGTTGGCGAGGTTTTCGAACGCCATGCGCCGATCCGGCAGATAGGACAGTTCCGCTGCCGTGACGGCGAGCTCCTCGGCCAACGCCACCGACTGGGTGACGGTCTCGATACTGACCCGGCGGATGGCGTGCTCCACCGACATGCCCGACTCGACGCAGATCAGCATGAGGTCGAGGGCGTCGGGCCATGCCGCCCGGATCTCGGCCTGGCGCTTCTTGGTGGCGTTGATGAGGTAGAGTTCGGGTGCCTTGATGCCGACCAGCAGGGCGGCGATGACCATCATGAGGCGGACGGTGACGGAGTAATCCAGGATCTTCAAGACGAAGAGATAGACGATCGCCGCCAACCCGACCGTGATGGGCATGACCATCCGGAAGAACAGGAACCCGGTCTCGGCGCCGGGCGAACGGTATCCCGCCATCACCAGTTGCTGCCGAGCGGTGTCGGTGCCGAGCCAGCGGCTCAGGTTGAACTGGTCCACGACCCGCTTCATGTAGGCTTTCGGGGCCACCCGCAGCGTCGACCTGTTGTTCAACCGGTCCCGCTCGCGCCGGCGCAACTCCTCGCGCTCCTCGCCGATGAGCTTCATGCGCTTGTTGAGCTTGTCGGGCTCCAGAAGCGGCTGCAGCAGGGCGAAGGCCGTCGCGGCGGCCGCCACGCCGGCCAACACCATGCCGATGAAGCGCGGGTCGATGAGCTTTTCGCCGATGATGGACAACATGGGCGTCAGACCTCGAAGCTGATCATCTTCTTCATCACGAAGATCCCGATCGACATCCAGATCGCAGAGGCGACGAGGGCCATCTTGCCGGTATTCGTCGTCCAGAGCAGGGCGACGTAATCCGGGCTGGAGAGGTAGGTCAGGACCGCCACGACGAAGGGCAAGGCCGCGATGATGCCGCCCGACGCCTTGGCCTCCATGCTCATGGCCTGGATTTTCCCCTCCATCTTCTTTCGTTCACGCAAGACCCTCGACAGGTTGCCGAGAGCCTCCGACAGATTGCCGCCGGACCGGCCCTGGATGCCGATGACGATGGCGAAGAAATTGACGTCGGAGACGGGCACCCGCTCGTACATCCGCACCATGGCGTCGCCGAGAGTGAGACCCATGGTCTGGGATTCCACCACCTGGCGGAACTCGCCACGGATCGGCTCCTGAGCTTCCCGGGCGATGATCCGGAAGCAGTCGCCCACCGGGATGCCGGAGCGCACGCCGCGGGTGATGATGTCGATGGCGGTGGGTAGTTCGGTGATGAAGGCCTTGATGCGCTTCTTACGCAGGAAACTCAGCAGCCATAGAGGCAGGCCGAAGGCGCCGGCGAAGAGGCCAGCGAGAGTCGCGAGCGTATTTGCGGTGAGGACGAAGACGACGAGACCGGTGACGACGGCCATGAGTGCGGAGACGGCGTAGAATTTCTGCTTCGTCCAATCCAGCCCGGCGCGGGCGATCTTGAGCTCGAGCGAGACCTTCGTCCCGCCACGCTTGGCCTCCACCTCCTTCAGGCTCCTGGCCACCTGCTCACGCCGGCTCGCCGTCGCCACGCGCTGGGCAGGGGCCGTCACCACGCTGACGGCCTGCCTGCGCTTGGCCGCGCGGCTCTCGCCCGACAGGAGCGGCGTCAGCACCACATAGGCGACAGCCCCGGCGGCGATTGCCGCGAGCCCGACGGCGAGGGGCATCTGCAGCCCGTTCATGGGGTGACGGCGCCGTCTGAGGCCGCGTCGAGGGCGGCCGCCAGGGCCTTCTCCTCTCCGTAATAGCGCGCGCGCTCCCAGAAGCGCGGACGGCCGATGCCGGTGGAGCGATGGCGTCCGAGAAGCTTGCCGTTCGCGTCCTCGCCCAGCACGTCGTAGACGAAGAGGTCCTGGGTAATGATGACGTCACCTTCGAGGCCCAGCACCTCGGTGATGTGCGTGATGCGGCGCGAGCCGTCGCGCAGGCGCGTCGCCTGGACGATGATGTCGATGGATCCAACGATCATCTCGCGCAGGGTCCGCGACGGCAGGCTGAAGCCGCCCATCGTGATCATCGATTCGATACGGGCCAGGGCCTCGCGCGGGGAATTGGCGTGGAGCGTGCCCATCGAGCCGTCATGGCCGGTATTCATGGCCTGGAGCAGGTCGAACGCCTCCGGGCCGCGCACCTCGCCGACGATGATCCGCTCAGGCCGCATGCGCAGGCAGTTTCTCACGAGGTCGCGCATGGTGACCTGCCCCGACCCTTCCATGTTCGCGGGCCGGGTCTCGAGGCGGACGACGTGGGCCTGCTGCAGCTGCAGCTCGGCCGCGTCCTCGCAGGTGATGATCCGCTCGTCCTCGTCGATGTAGCGCGTCAGGCAGTTCAGCAGGGTGGTCTTTCCGGACCCCGTACCGCCGGAAATCACCACGTTGCAGCGGACGCGGCCGATGATCTGGAGGATCCGCGCGCCTTCGGGCGAGATCGCCCCGAAGGTCACGAGCTGGTCGAGGGTGAGCTTGTCCTTCTTGAACTTGCGGATGGTGAGGACCGGCCCGTCGATGGCGAGCGGCGGCGCGATGATGTTGACGCGGGACCCGTCGGGCAGGCGGGCGTCGCAGATCGGCGAGGATTCGTCGACGCGCCGGCCGACCTGGCTGACGATGCGCTGGCAGATGTTCATCAGCTGCTGGTTGTCGCGGAAGCGCACATTGGTCAGCTGGATCTTGCCACCGACCTCGATGAAGGCCCGGTTGGCGCCGTTGACCATGATGTCGGCGATGTCGTCGCGGGCCAGAAGCGGCTCCAGCGGCCCGTAGCCGAGCACGTCGTTGCAGATGTCGTCGAGGAGTTCCTCCTGCTCGGCGATGGACAGGACGATGTTCTTGAGGCCGATGATCTCCGAGACGATGTCGCGGATCTCCTCGCGTGCCGACTCGACGTCGAGACGCGACAGCTGCGCCAGATCGATGGCCTCGATCAGCGCGCCGAAGATCATGCTCTTGGTGCGGAAATAGTCCTCCGACTTCACCGTCTCCCGGACCGGGACGGGCCGCTCCGCCTGCGGTTTCTTCGCCTCGGCGGCATGGTCGTCGAAGACCGGGATGGAGGCCGATGGCTTGGGTGCCGACGGAACCGCGATGGTGGCCGCGACCGCCGTGCCGGTGCTCCTCCTACCGAACATGACAGGGCTCCTCACGGTTCGGGTCCATCAGGACGCCTTGCGTCGGGACAACCGGGACAAGAGGGGCTCGAACAGCTTCCCGCGGGGGCGGCGCGCCTCGGGGCGGCCGATCATGCGTGCGGCGAGCTCGGAGAATACGTCCGACGCCTTAGCGCCGGCTTGGACCTCGGCGATCATCTGCCCGTTATTCGCCGCCGTGCCGAACAGGGCGGGGTCATAGGGAATCGTCGCCGTCAGCGTGGCGTCCAAGGCCTTCGCGAACTCGCCGGCCGAGATTTCCGGTCGCTTCGGCATGCCGACGCTGTTGAGGACGATGCGCGGACGGGCGTCGTTCGGCCTGTTCTGCTGCAGCAGGGTCAGCAGGTTCTTGAGGTTGCGCAAGGAGGCGAGTTCCGGCTGGGCGACGACGATGATCTCGTCGGACGAGATCAGCAGGCGCCGGGTCCAGGCCGACCAGGTATGGGGGACATCGAGGACCACACAGGGCACGGCCGCCCGCATCAGGTCGATGAGGTTGTCGAAGGACGTTTCGTTCAGGTCCGTCGTCCGGTCGAGGGTGGCGGGCGCGGAGAGAAGCGAGAGATTGTCGCTGCATTTCGAGAGCAGCCGGTCGAGGAGGTTGGAATCGAGGCGCTCGGGCGCGAAGACCGCTTCGGCGATTCCCTGCGGCGGATCCTGGTTGAAGTTGAGGCTCGCCGACCCGAAGGCGATGTCGAGATCGGCGATGACGGTGGCCATCGCGTGCTCGCGTGCCACGGTCCAGGCGAGGTTGTGGGCGATGGTGGACGACCCGACGCCGCCCTTGGCGCCCACCACCGCGATGGTGCGCCCCACCGGCCGGGCGCCGGGCGCGGTGAACAGGTCGGACAGGGCCTGGATCAGGATGACCGGCTCCACCGGCGCCATCAGGTACTCGCTCACGCCGCGCTGGATGAACTGGCGGTAGAGCTGCACGTCGTTGACATGGCCGATGACGACGACCTTCGTCCCTTCGTCACAGACTTCCGCCAGGGAATCGAGGATCTCCAGGGGACGCGACTTCGCGCTCTGCGTCTCGATGATGACGACGTTCGGCGTGGGCGCGTGGCGGAACGCCTCGACGGCGGCGGGACCGCCGCCCATCTGGATCTTGATCTGCGCCTTCTGCAGCCGCCTGTCGCTCCCGGCGGCCTCGATCGTCGCGGCCGTTTCGCCGGTCTCACAGAATGCCTGGATCGTGATCCGCGGCACCGGAGCGATGATGCGCTCGGGTGACTCGTTGATATCGGGCATGGGGCGGGGTCCGGTCTCTGGTTGGAAACGAAGGCCGAAGCTCTGGCGAACGACGGAAGGGGAGCGTCGATCAGTTATCGATGGCTGCCTTCACCGACGTCTTCCCATCCTGGCGCCATATGGTTGACGGATCCTTGCCCTCGCGCAGTTTGTTGATGTCCATGGTGCGCTGGACCGCGTCGATGCGCCCTTCCGGGCGACCGCGCACGAGGTCCACCGGATCGGCGATCTGGCTCGCGACATTGGACTGCATGGCGCAGCCGAGGTTCCAATGCGTCTCGTTGCGCGCGGAGAAGGCAGGACTTCCGGCCCCGAGATCCTGGGGCCACAGGCCGCATTGGTTGCCGACCTTCGCCTCCAGGCGCCGGAAGCTGAGGCGCAGGGGCGAGGCGAGGAATGGGTCCGCGACCGCGTAGCCGGTGACCACCATCTGCCCTCCGCCGACACCGTTTTCTGCGCCCAGCCTGCGGATACCGGCACCGGTCCGCTCCACGGCTGCGCCGAGCGACGGCGAGACGCCGCGCGGCATGTCGAGGATCACGGTGCCGCGCCCGTAGCGGCGGAATTCCAGCAGGAAGGCCTCGATATCGGCGCGCTGTCGCGGATCGATATGACCGGTACCGGTGACGAAGACATCGAGCGAGCGCGTGTCGTCGGCGAGCACGATGGGATGACGGGCCCGGTAATCGGCCGGATAGAGCGAACCGGTGGTCTCGGCGCGGTCGGCGCGGCAGGCACCCAAAGTCGTGGCCAGGGCAATCGAGGCGAGCACGGCGAGGGGGGAGCGGAACGGAATGAGTGACATGGGGGTCGGGTCCTGATGGGGCCGGGGCCGCTTCGTCCTGCAATGTCGTGGCTGCGTGGATCTCGCACGGGGCGTCAGTCGGTGATGAAGCCGACGCGTCCGCGATACGTGGCGCCGAGCGGCGCTGTGCGAGCCGAACCGTAGACCCGGTTCAAGCGTCCGAGCAGGATACCCTGGCCGTCCTGGGCATCGATGAAGCCGTCATCCGGCCGCGCCACCTGCTTCGCCTCCATCGCCTTGGCGATGTAGGGCGTCACCATGATCATGAGTTCGGTTTCCTGGCGCTGGTAGTCGCGCGAACGGAACAGGGCTCCGAGGATGGGCAGGTTCACGAGGCCGGGCAGACCGCCGACGGAGGCCTTGTTGCGTTGCTGGATCAGGCCGGCGGTCATCATGGTTCCGCCGGAGGCGAGCTCCACCGTGGTCTCGGTCTTGCGCAAGGTGAAACCGGGCACCGAGACCGTGGAATCGCCCTGGGTGAAGGTGAAGGAGTTGGTCTGGTCGATCTCGGAGACCTCCGTCGCGACGCGCACGGAGATGCGGTTCTCGGCCATCACCACCGGCGTGAAGTTCAGGGTCACGCCATAGGTCTTGAACGTGATGCCGGTGGTGCAGACGCCGCCGGTGCAGTTCTGGGTGGCGGGTACGGGAAGCTCGCCGCCGGCCGTGAACTTGGCGGATTCCCCCGAAATGGCGGTGAGCGTCGGCTCCGCGAGAATGCGCGAGACGCCGGCCTGCTCGAAGGCGCGCAAGGTCGCCGAGACGCTCGCCCCGCCGCCTGCGTTGATCGTCGCCCTGATCTCGTTCCCGTTCGGGAATTGCCCGCCATTGAGACCGAAGGGCGCGACGTTCGCGAGGTTGAAACCGGACCAGTTGCCGCTGAGATTGACGCCGAACTGCTTGAGCACCGTCCGTGCGACCTCGACCACGGTGACGCGGAGCATCACCTGATCCTTGCCCCGGATGGTGAGGTTGTTGATGACCGCGCCCTTCGCGCCAGGACCGCCGGCACCGCCGCCGGACTGACCGACGAAGGCGGTGGCGATGTCCATGGCCTGGGCCGCCTCCGCAGCGGAACCGACCGTGCCCGACAGGATCAGGGAATCCCCCGCGGTCCGGATGTCGAACCGCCCGCCAACGATGCTCTGGAGCAGGATCTGCCGCAGGGTTCCGAGCTTGAGGTCGCGCGCCACGGTGACGTCGAGGGCGGTGATCTGGCGGCCTTCGGCATCCATGATGAAGATCGAGGTCGCTCCGTCCTCCATGCCGATCACGAAGACCTTGCGGGTCGAGCGCACCACGGCGTTGGCCACTTTCGGATTGGCGACGAAGACCTCCTTGGCGTCGCGCGGCAGATCGATCACGAGGGAGCGCCCGGTCGTGAGCTCGACGCGGCGCGAGGTGCCGGATTCATTGCCCCCGACATCGACGATCGGGGCGGGCGTGAAGCTGTCTCTCGGCGCCGCCACGGCGGGCGGGGCCGGGAATGCCAGCCCCACGAGGGCCGCGAACACGGCCAGGCTGCCCACGCGGACGCGATGTCTCGTGGTCATCGAAGAATCCTTGAACATCGCGCGGTTCGGCATTTCAGCGACGCGGTTGTTGTCTGGCGACGCCGAAGCGCACGACCGTGATCGCGGAATCCTGCTGCGTCTCGGGTACGGCATCCACGGTTCGGCCGGCATCCACGAGACTGCGCAGGGAGAGGGAGAGCTGTCCCACCTTCTGCGCCAGGGTGACGGTTTCGGCCTGGGACGGCGTCAAGGCGAGGGTCGCCGTCTCACCGGTGACGACATTCGTTCCGTTTTTCTCCTGGACGATCTGGCCGACCGCGAGCACGCGGATGTCGGTGAGCAGGGTCTCGGAGATCTGCGCCTCGCCACCGCCGGAGCGCGAAGCATCCTCGTCCCGATAGGTGCGGATGACGTCGACATGGTCGTTGGGGAGGATGAAGCCGCCGGCCGAACTCGAGCCGCGCGTATCGGTGACGATGGCGACGGCACGCATGCCGGAGGGCAGGATCGCCGCCATGAAGCCACCGTCGGACCGCGCGATTTTCTGCGGGCGGATCGGCTCGCCCGCGAGGAAGGCGCTGCGGGTGATCGAACCGATGATGGTTTCCATGGCGTTGGGCGACACAGAGCGCGTCATGTAGCCGACGGTGATTGCCTGGTCGGGCCAGGGCTGCCAACGCAGGTCGGCTGCCTGGATGTTCTGCCCCATCGGCAGGTCGGCGGCGGCCACCAGCACATCCGTGACCGGGAGCGGGGGAGGGGGCGCCTGGACCACCGGCTGGGCCGGGGGCGGTGCATCGCTGCCGCTCATCAGAAACGCGGCCCCGCCCCCGGCGGCGAGGGCGATGGCGAGAACGGCAAGGCGGGCTGGTTTCATCGCCGTGTTCGAACCTGACAGGACGGCCTCGTGCCGTCACCATCCCTTGTTCGACGGGATTCCTCAAATTACGGTTAACAAAAACTAACGATGGGCGAATGCGACTGTCCTGCGACAGATCTGCTCTTGCTGAGGTCAGGACTTTCCAGGCTTCAGAGCGGGCTCGGCAAGCTCACCCTGGACGTGCATCTTATATCACGATGCCATCATTCTTGCCCAGGTCATGGTCTCCGGGATCACGATCAGGGCGCCGAAGGAGAGGGCGATTCCGTAGGGCACGCCCGTTTTCGCATCGTGCAGGTGGAGGGCGAAGGGCAGGCGGCCGAGCAGCGGCGGCAGCGGATGCGCCCGCGCCATCAGGATCGCCAGGGATAGCGCGCCTCCAGCGAGCGAGGCGACTGCCAGATACTCCAGCAACCGGTCGAACCCGATCCATACCGCCGTCGCAGCGGCAAGCTTGGCATCGCCACCGCCGATTTTGCCCAAGGCGAAGAGGGTAAAAGTAACGACCAGCGTCACCGCCCCGGCGCCGAGATGGCTCATGAGGTCCCACCCCCATAATCCCGTCGCGACCGCGAACAGAGCGAAGCCTGCCAGCAGGAGAAGGGACACCGTGTTCGGGATCAGCATGGTCAACAGGTCGCGGACGGCCGCATAGGCCATCAGGAACGGAAACACGATCAGCAGCGTGACGCTCGCCATGGGAACAGCCTCAATCTCGGCCGGAATACGCCCGGCGGGTTCCGGTGATCCGAAACCGGTCAGGTCTTTGTCATCGACGCGGTGAGTAAGACCGCGATCACGGGTGTCGGTCTTCGCGACACGATCACTCCAGAAACGGCTGCGCCGGACGATCCGGAAAGATCGTCCGGCAGGGCACTTACGTCACCCAAGCACAGCCGGCTGGATCGTCACTGCCAGAGGAATGGGCGAATGACGGTCCCACAGAGCATGTTGCCATCTTTACTTGGCAAAACCGATGACAACCTTACTTCGTCGTCCCAGCGATGGTTGTCCCGACTTTACCAAATCCAGTCGTAATATTGTCCGAAAGGGTACCAAAGACAGCAACGAGCACCGCGGAGATGAGCGCAGCGATGAGGCCGTATTCGATGGCCGTCGCGCCAGATTCGTCGGCGGAAAAACGTTTGAAGATGCTCGACATAACAGTAGTTCCCAATTGGTTGTCTTGCCAAGTTGCCGTCGAACGCTGCTTTGTCTCGATCGGCGACTGAAAACAAAATGGCCTGTTTTCTCTTGAGATTGGGTTAAATCGGCCGTGCAAATAGCATCCAGGACCCCTCGATTATCTTTTGGTAAAAGAGAAATGAATGAAAAAGATGTATTTTTACACATTTCGGGAAGAATAAGTTCCGCTGCATCTCGTGAAAAATCTACTGCCATGACCTCCGCCATAGCGAGATGACGCCAAATCATCCCGTCAAGACAGCGCGATCCGATCCATCGGGATTTGTGCCGAACGGCCTTAGCGCTTCATTCACCACCACGTGCTTAACACTCGCCTGACGAAAAGAGGCTGGCCGTTCCGCATGGGGGGCTCAGCCGGAAACGCGCGGGTTTAGCCGAGAGCATCAGAGCCATGGGCCACCGGTCACTGCCGACACCCTCGCGCCTGACGCGCGAGATTCGAGGGATCGGAGTCGCCCTCTATCTTGCCCTCGGCGCGGTACCCGCCCTGGCGGAGACGGCCCCGGCCACCGTGGCGGTGAGCGTCGACAATGCCAAGGTCATTCGCCTGCCCGAGCGGACGCAGACAGTGATCGTCGGCAACCCGCTGGTGGCGGATGTGGCGCTCCAGCGGAACGGGATCGTCATCCTGACCGGCAAGAGCTTCGGCTCCACCAACCTCATCGCCCTCGACGCGTCCGGCACGATGCTCGCCGAATCCATCGTCAGCGTCCAAGCCGCTCAAGGCTCGATCGTCACGGTGCAGCGCGGACTGGACCGGGAATCCTATTCCTGCACCCCCAATTGCATGCCGTCGATGCAGCTCGGTGATGCGACGAAGTATTTCGGCGATGTCAGCGGGCAGGCCGATACCCGCCGCAACCTGGCCACGGGGGGAAGCGGGGGCGGAGGAGGCGGCCCGAAATAGGACGGGCCGCCGGAAATTCGACGAGTCTGCTTCAGCACCGGTCGCGCGCCGGGGCAGATCGGAACGATTCCTTCCGATATGCGGGCGAAGGCGATCGAAGTGGAAACATTGCACTTCCGGTCACTTGCGGGTATGCACCACACGCGCCCGCCAGACACCCTTGGAGGCACGGGCGCGTCGTGGATCGGTGAGGGCCGTCCGTTTCGGGCGGCCTTTGGCGTTGCGCGGCTTTTTTCTGTTTTGTTTGAAGGATCACGCCATGAGCGCAGTAAAGCCGCTTGAGGCCGTGGCACGCGACCGGGTCGGCAAGGGGGCCGCCCGGGAAGTTCGTCGCCAGGGCAACGTTCCCGCCGTCATCTATGGTGGTGGCCAGGCTCCGCAATCCATCGCCATCGACCTCGTCCGCACCCGGACCTTGATCTATGCCGGCGGTTTCAAGACCACGCTGTTCGAGATCAATGCCGGTGGTCGCAAGACCCGCGCGATCCCGCGCGACTTCCAGCTCGATCCGGTGACCGGCGTGCCGCTGCATGTCGACTTCCTGCGTGTCGTCGCCGGCCAGAGCCTCACCGTCGAAGTGCCCGTGCACTTCATCAACGAGGATGAGGCCCCCGGCATCAAGAAGAATGGCGGCACCCTGAACGTCGTCCTGCACACGCTCTCGCTCGAAGTGCCCGCTGACGCGATCCCCGACGCGGTCGAGGTCGATCTCACCGGTCTCCAGATCGGCGATTCGATCCACATCGAAGCCGTGAAGCTGCCGGCCAACACGACCTTCACCGGTGAGGCCGAGGCCGTCGTCGCCAACGTCGTGCCGCCGACCGTGCTCGGCGCCGAGGTCGAGGCCGAAGAGGCCGCGATTGCCGAGGCGCAGTCGACCGAAGCTGCCGAAGAGAAGGCCGAGGCTGAGGCCGAAGAGGCCGCCGAGGCTGAAGAAGACAAGAAGGAGGATTGAGGCCCTGGGGCTTCGCGCCCCGGTCTCGTCTTCGTCCACGGGTGCTCCGGCCGCGAGGTCGGGGCACCTTTTCGTTTGACGTCGCCCCTTCGTCATCCGTCCTTAGAGCTGCGCCCGCCCACGTTGGGTCGGGCGCAGCTCTAAGCCTTCTGTTTTGCCGCGCTCTTTTTCGCCGAACCGGCATCCACTTCGGCGGAGAGCGCTCTCGTGACGAAATCGTCTTGGAGATGATGCCATGCGCCTGATCGTCGGGCTCGGCAATCCAGGGGCCCGCTATGCGGGCAACCGCCACAATATCGGTTTTCTCGCCCTCGACGAGATGGCGCGCGTCCACCGCGCCGCGCCCTGGCGGCGCAAGTTCCAGGGTGAGGTGACCGAGGCGACGCTCGGCAGCGAACGGGTCGTCCTGCTGAAGCCGCAGACCTTCATGAACGAATCCGGCCGCTCGGTCTCGGAAGCCCAGCGCTTCTACAAGATCGCCCTCGCCGACGTCATCGTGCTGCATGACGAACTCGACCTCGCCCCGGCCAAGCTTCGCGTGAAGCTCGGCGGCGGCAATGCCGGCCATAACGGCCTGCGCTCGATCACCGCCCAATGCGGCAACGATTACCGGCGCGTCCGCCTCGGCATCGGTCATCCGGGCGACAAGGCCCTGGTCCATGCCTACGTCCTGAACGATTTCGGCAAGGGGGAGCGCGCCTGGGTCGAGGATCTCTGCCGCGCCGTGGCGGACCACGCTCCGCTCCTGGCCCAGGGCGAGGATGCGAGCTTCCAGAACAAGGTCCACCTCGCCATGGCGGGCCGGGGCTGGGACGACGTCAAGCAGGTCAACGCGGCGGCCACCGGCCGTGATTGACACGAAAACACGGGAACACGATATCGAAGCTCGGATTCGAAGGGTGGGGAGGCTGGTTTGAGGAACGTCACGGTGACGATGGAGGAGAGCCTCCTGCAACGCGCTCGCGTCGCCGCGGCGCGTGACGGCAAGAGCCTCTCGAAGTTCATCGCCGAGACGGTCGAACAACGCGTCGGCCGGCCGCTCTCCCAGAGTCAGGCACTAGAGCGTTTCCTGGCGGGGCCACCCCTCCATCTCCTCGATGAGAACGGGCGCGCGCCGACGCGCGATCAGATCTACGATGCCGAGTGACACCGTCCCCGTCACGGGCCGGGTGTTCGTCGACACCAACGTCTTCGTGTATGCCCGCGACGACCGCTTCCCTGAGAAGCAATCCATGGCGCGGCATTGGCTGGAAGCGCTGGCGGATCGGGGCCTGATCGTCGTGAGCCCGCAGGTTCTCGGTGAGTTGCATGCCGTCATCCTGCGCGGTCGGCTCCTGATCGATCCGGAGGATGCGCGGCAGACGACGCTGGCATTGGAGGAATGGTCGGAAGGCGCCACCGATCTCGCCCTCGTCGGCGATGCGTGGTCACTGCGGGAACAGACCCGGTTTCAGTGGTGGGACTGCGTCATCCTCGGTTCCGCGATCCGGGCCGGATGCCGCTTCCTTCTGTCGGAAGACTATCAGCACGGCCGCGAGGTCGAAGGAACGACAATCGTGAATCCGTTTCGGGCCTTACCGGAATCGATCTTCGCGAACTCTTGAGGAATATCATGGGCTTCAAATGCGGCATCGTCGGCCTGCCGAACGTCGGCAAGTCGACCCTCTTCAACGCGCTGACGCAGACCGCGGCGGCGCAGGCGGCGAACTATCCGTTCTGCACGATCGAGCCGAATGTCGGCGAGGTGGCGGTGCCGGATCCGCGCCTCGACGATCTCGCGCGGATCGCCACGTCGAAGGAGATCATCCCGACGCGGCTGACCTTCGTGGACATTGCCGGCCTCGTGCGCGGCGCCTCGAAGGGGGAGGGGCTCGGCAACCAGTTCCTCGCCAATATCCGCGAGGTCGACGCCATCGCCCACGTGGTGCGCTGCTTCACCGATGGTGACGTGACCCATGTGGAGGGCAAGGTCGACCCGAAGGCGGATATCGAGACCATCGAGACCGAGCTGATGCTCGCCGACCTCGACAGCCTCGAGAAGCGCCTCTTCGCCCTCGAGAAGAAGGCCAAGGGCGCCGACAAGGAAGCCAAGGAGATGCTCGATCTCGTCCAGCGGGCGCTGCCGCTACTGCGCGAGGGCAAGCCCGCCCGTTTGGTGAGCCGCAAGCCGGAAGAGGAGAAGCTGTTCCAGACCCTCGGGCTGATGACGGCGAAACCCGTCCTCTATGTCTGCAACGTCGACGAGGGCGATGCCGACAAGGGCAACGCCTATTCCGAGGCGGTGATCGCCCAGGCCAAGGCCGAGGGGGCGCGCGCGGTGGTGGTCTCGGCCAAGATCGAGAGCGAGATCGCGGTGATGCCGCTCGCCGACCAGGGCGACTTCCTCGAAGCGGTGGGGCTCGTGGAGCCCGGCCTCAACCGGGTCATCCGCGCGGGCTACGAGCTTCTCGGCCTCATCACCTACTTCACGGTGGGTCCGAAGGAAGCGCGCGCCTGGACCATCGAGAAGGGCACCCGCGCGCCTGCCGCCGCCGGCGTGATCCATACGGATTTCGAGAAGGGCTTCATCCGCGCCGAGACCATCGCGTTCGCCGATTACACCGCCCTGAAGGGCGAGAGCGGCGCCAAGGAGGCCGGCAAGTTCCGCCTCGAGGGCAAGGACTACGTGGTGCAGGACGGTGACGTACTGCATTTCCGCTTCGCCAATTGAGGAGCTGGACCGGCCTGCCGGCATCCGCCGGGGTGAGGACGCCCATCCCCTCTCCCCGCACGCGGGGAGAGGGCCGCGACGACCCCGTCGTCGGCGCGGCGAGGCGGCAGCCGACGGTGAGGGGCTCGTCCGAATGAGCCTCCTCCGGCACGGCCCCCTCACCCTCGCTCCGCTCATCACAAGCACGACGAGGTGCTTGTGATCCTCTCCCCGCAAGCGGGGAGAGGCGGGCCGCCCCTGAAGCGAGCGCAGCGCCATCCTTCGACCCGAAACTCTGCGACCCGGGGACAAGAGGTTCAATGACCGGCATCACCTTCGAGGATTTCACCCCCGGCGACGTGATCGAGGGCGGCCCGCTCACGGTGACGCGGGAGGCGATCGTCGCCTTCGCAAGGGAGTTCGATCCGCAGCCCTTCCATCTCGATGAGGAGGCCGCGAAGGCGACGCTGGCGGGTCGGTTGATCGGCTCCGGCTGGCAGACGGCCGGGTTCGGCATGCGCCTGCTCCAGGCCCATGTCTTTCGCGGCGCCACCTCCATGGGCTCGCCCGGCATCTCGCAGCTGCGCTGGCTCCGCCCCGTCCTGCCGGGTGACGCGCTGCGGATCGTCACCAAGGTGGAGGAGTGCCGCGCCTCGAATTCGAAGCCGGATCGCGGCTTCGTCCGCTTCACCCTCACGGTCGTGAACGGGCGCGACGAGACGGTGATGATTCAGGCCTTCACGGTCATGTTCGCCCGGCGCGGGGCCGATCCCCTGCCGCCGCGCGCGGTGACGCCCGGAGACCCGGTCGAGGTGATCGAAGGCGACGATGCGGAGCCGCTGCTCTTCCTCAAACAGGCGAAGCTCGGCACGGTCCGCGATCTCGGCCGGCACGTCTTCACGCCCGAAGCAATCATCGCCTTCGCCAGGGATTACGATCCGCAGGCCTTCCATCTCGATGCGGACGCCGCCCGAAAGACCCATTTCGGCGCGCTCTGCGCCTCGGGCTGGCATACGGCGGCGGTGTGGATGAAGCGCCTGCACATCACCCGCCAGCGCGACATCGCCCTCACGGAACGGGCCGGTCCTGTGCCGCAGCTCGGCCCCTCTCCCGGCTTTCGCGACATGCGCTGGCTCGCCCCGGTCTATGCAGGCGACACGATCGCTTACGCCTGCACCCTGCTCGACAAGCGCGAGTCGGCCTCACGCCCCGGCTGGGGCGTCGCGACCCACCACAACACCGCGCAGAACCAGCGCGGGGAGCGGGTGTTCGAGTTTACGGGGTCTGTGTTCTGGCAGTGGGAAGCGTCGTGACCCGCTAAGCCGCCGAGCGCCGCTCCGGATACAGCGCCAACAACCCCTCTGCATCCGCCGAAGCCACGCCGCGCTCGGTGATGATGCCCGTCACCAGGCGGGCCGGGGTCACGTCGAAAGCGGGGTTGGCCACCGGGCTACCCGGCGACACCACCTCGATCGTGGCGAATCCGCCATCGGCGAGGCGGCCGGTGAGATGGGAGACTTCGCAGCCGTCGCGCTCCTCGATCGGGATCTGCGCGACACCGTCGTCCAGCGTCCAGTCGATGGTGGAGAAGGGCAGGGCGGCGTAGAACGGCACGCGGTTGTCGGAGGCCGCCAGCGCCTTCAGATAGGTGCCGATCTTGTTGCAGACGTCGCCAGAGGCCGTGGTGCGGTCCGAACCGACGATGCAGACGTCGATCTCGCCATGCTGCATCAGGTGGCCGCCGGCATTGTCGGCGATGACGGTGTGCGGCACGCCGTGGGCGTTGAGCTCGAACGCGGTGAGCGCCGCGCCCTGGTTCCGCGGCCGGGTCTCGTCGACATAGACATGGACCGGAATGCCGGCCTCGTGCGCCACGTAGATCGGCGCGAGGGCGGTGCCCCAATCCACCGTGGCGAGCCAGCCGGCATTGCAATGGGTCAGCACGTTGAGGCGGCGGCCCTCTTCCTTGTCGTAACCCTTGGCCTTGTGCAGATCGGCCAGGATCGCAGCGCCGTGGCGGCCGATGGCGTGGCAGCTCTCGACATCCTCCTCGGCGATGCGCCCGGCCTCGGAGAAGGCGAAGGCGGCGCGCTCAGGAAGCGCGACCTCGCGCAGCTTGGCGGCGACCCGGTCGAGGGCCCAGCGCAGGTTGATCGCGGTGGGGCGGGTGGCGGCCAAGGTCTCGACGGCATGGTCGATCCCGGAATCGGAAGCATCCCTGCGCAGGCCCAGGGCAAGGCCGTAGGCCGCCGTCACGCCGATGAGCGGCGCGCCGCGCACGATCATGGTGCGAATGGCGATGGCCG
Source organism: Methylobacterium sp. Leaf91 (assembly GCF_001422815.1). Taxonomy (GTDB): domain Bacteria; phylum Pseudomonadota; class Alphaproteobacteria; order Rhizobiales; family Beijerinckiaceae; genus Methylobacterium. Next base: position 84,711 of record NZ_LMMP01000049.1, read on the forward strand.
CTTCGTCCAGGGTGGCGAGCCGCTTCATCTCGAAGGCGAAGGGCAGGCGGGTCTGGTCGATGACCTCGACGGACGCGCCGTCGGCGGCGGGAAGGATGGTGCGGTAGGGTTTGCCGTCGATGTTCATGCGCGGGCCTCTCGCATGTTCCGGGCGCAAGGGCCAGTCCTTGGGCCATGCGCCCGACCCATTGCAAGGCGCGGAGCGATCGACCGGGCCGCGTCGCTCGCCCAAACGTCCGGTGGTGCACCACGTCATCCCGGGGCCGCGCAGCGGAGCCCGGGATCCAGAAACGCAGGTCGAGCAAGACTATTCGCCGTTGGCGGCTCTGGATCCCGGGCTCGCCTTCGGCGCCCCGGGATGACGGCAACGTGCCCCCTGCAAGAGGGCAACGCGCTCAGAAGCTCACCGGCCGTGCCCGCTTCACCTGCGGGATCGTCTCGATCTCCACCCGTACGCTGTCCGAGATCGGTGCATCGACGGCGCAGAAGCAGATGGCGTTGCCGCCCTCTTCCTCGCGGCCGAGGTTGAAGGTCGCGACGTTGACGCCGGCCTCGCCCAGGATGGTGCCGAGCCGGCCGATGAAGCCCGGCTTGTCGTGGTTGCGCACGTAGAGCATGTGCGGCGCGAAGGCGGCATCGATGGCGATGGAGCGGATCTCGATGATCCGGGGCTTGCCGTCATGGAACACCGTCCCGGCGGCGTCGCGCGGCATGTCCTCGGCATCGACCGTGATGCGGATCACGGATTCGTAGTCGCTCGCGCCGCCCTCGCGCTTGATCTCGTCCACCACGATGCCGCGCTCCCGCGCCAGAGCGGGGGCCGACACCATGTTGATGTCCTGCAGGAAGGGCCGCAGCGCCCCGGTCACCGCCGCCGCCGTGAGCGCACGGGTGTTCATGCCCGCCACTGCGCCCTCGTAGGTGATGCGGATGCCCTTGATCGGCGCGTCCGTGAGCTGGCCGAGGAACGAGCCGAGCTTTTCGGCGAGCGCCACGAACGGCTTCAACCGGGGAGCCTCGTCCGCGGAAATGGACGGGAAATTGATCGCGTTGGTGATCGCGCCGGTCATCAGGTAGTCGGACATCTGCTCGGCGACCTGCAGCGCCACGTTCTCCTGGGCCTCGTTGGTGGCGGCGCCGAGATGCGGGGTGCAGATGACGTTGGGATGGCCGAAGAGCGGATTCTCGGTCGCCGGCTCGTCGACGAACACGTCGAAGGCCGCCCCGGCCACATGGCCGGAATCGAGGGCCGCGCGGAGTGCCACCTCGTCCACGAGGCCGCCACGGGCGCAATTGACGATGCGCACGCCGGGCTTCACGCGGGCGAGGTTCTCGGCCGACAGGATGTTGCGGGTCTTGTCGGTCATCGGCACGTGGAGCGTGATGATGTCGGCCCGCGCCAGGAGCGCATCGAGCTCGACCTTCTCGACGCCGATCTCGAGGGCGCGTTCCGGGGAGAGGTAGGGGTCGTAGGCCACGACCTTAAGCTTCAGGCCCACCGCGCGGTCGGCCACGATGGCGCCGATATTGCCGCATCCGATGATGCCGAGCGTCTTGCCGGTCAGCTCCACGCCCATGAAGCGGTTCTTCTCCCACTTGCCGGCCTGGGTCGAGGCATCGGCCTGCGGGATCTGCCGCGCCAGAGCGAACATCATCGCGATGGCGTGTTCGGCGGTGGTAATGGAATTGCCGAAGGGCGTGTTCATCACGATGACGCCGCGCGCCGTGGCGGCGGCGACATCGACGTTGTCGACGCCGATTCCCGCCCGGCCGATGACCTTCAGCCGCGAAGTCTGGGCCAGCACCTTCTCCGTGACCTTGGTGGCCGAGCGGATGGCGAGGCCGTCGTAATGGCCGATGATCGCGGCGAAGCGCTCCTTGTCCTTGCCGAGGTTGGGGAAGAAGTCGACGTCGATTCCGCGGTCGCGAAAGATCTGCACAGCGGCATTGGAGAGGGAATCGGAAATGAGCACCTTGGGAGCAGCCATGATGGCCTCCGGCTCTTGAGGAAGGGGGGGAGGGGGCAACATCGGGGCCGCCCTGTTCGGGCAGCCGGCATCGGATCCCGTCCGCCCACCTCATCCTGAGGTGCTGCGTTTGCAACCTCGAAGGAGGGCTCCAGAGATCGCAGCGCGAACTGGAGGGCTCCTTCGAGGCCTCCGCTACGCTGCGGCGCCTCAGGATGAGGGTGCGGTTCGGATCGGTGTGGTCAGGCGGCGCACATGAACACTATGCGCCGACGGGGGCGGCGTCGCCTCAGGCAGCCTTGGCGAGCTTCGCCTTCTCGGCCGCATAGGCCCAGTCGAGCCAGGGCATCAGGGCCTCGAGATCCGAGGTCTCCACCGTGCCGCCGCACCAGATGCGCAGGCCGGCCGGCGCATCGCGATAGGCGCCGATATCGAAGGCGATACCCTCGGAATCGAGCGTGTCGGCGATCCCCTTGGCCACCGACGCCACCGTGGCGTCACCCATCGCGAGGACGTCCGGATCGGTGATGACGAGGCAGACACCGGTATTCGAATACGTCGCCGGGTCGACGGCGAGGTGTCCGATCCACGGGGTCCGCGCCACCCAGTCGTGAACGACCTTGGCATTGGCGTCGGCACGGGCGTGGAGCGCGTCGAGACCGCCGATGCTCTGGGCCCAGCGCAGGGTATCGAGGTAATCCTCCACCGCGAGGAGCGAGGGCGTGTTGATCGTGTCGCCCTTGAAGATGCCCTCGATCAGCTTGCCGCCCTTGGCCATGCGGAAGACCTTCGGGATCGGCCAGGCGGGGGTGTTGCTCTCGATGCGCGCGACGGCGCGGGGCGAGAGGATCAGCATGCCGTGCGCGGCCTCGCCGCCCATCACCTTCTGCCAGGAGAAGGTGACGACATCGAGCTTGGCCCAGTCGAGCGGCATGGCGAAAGCGGCCGACGTCGCGTCGCAGATGGTCACGCCTTCACGGTCGGCGGCGATCCAGTCGCCATTCGGCACGCGGACGCCGGCGGCGGTGCCGTTCCAGGTGAAGATGACGTCGTTGTGCTTCGTGTCGATGGCCGACAGGTCCGGCAGCACGCCATAGGCGGTCTCGTGGACGATGGGCGAGATCTTCAGCTCCTGCAGCGCATCGGTGACCCATTCGGAGCCGAAGGCTTCCCAGGCGGCGACCTCGACCGTCTTCGGGCCGAGCATCGACCACATGGCCATCTCGACGGCGCCGGTATCCGAGGCGGGGACGATGGCGATGCGGTAATCGGCGGGCACGCGCAGCACGGTGCGGGTCAGCTCGATGGCCTCGACCAGCTTGGCCTTACCGGCGGGAGAGCGGTGCGAGCGGCCGAGAGTGGCGTTCTGAAGGGCCTGGAGGGTCCAGCCGGGACGCTTGGTGCAGGGGCCGGACGAGAAATTCGGCACGCGGGGGCGCGTGGTGGGACGTGTCATGACAAAGTCCATCCTTACAGATGAATGCTCCTCGTTGGGGAGGAGTGGCCCGCCGCTGCCAATGAACCTCACGCGACGAATAAGCAAGATGCGTTGCGGATAAATTCAGTCCCGCCCTCCGGAACGTCATGGTCTTTCGCGGTCAAACCTTGATGGATCAAGGCTTTGTCGAGGACATGCCGGATCGCACAGACAGGTCAGGCCGGCGTTCGCGCGTGATCCGCTCCGCCTCGCCCCGGCGCCAGCGCGCGATGGCGCCGTGGTTTCCCCCATTGAGGATCTCGGGAATCGCCCGTCCCTCCCATTCGCGGGGTCGCGTGTAATGCGGATATTCGAGGAGGCCGCCTTCGAAGCTCTCCTCCTCTCCCGAGGCGGATTTACCCATGACGCCGGGAAGAAGCCGGATGCAGGCGTCGAGCACGACCATCGCGGCCATCTCGCCGCCGGACAGGATGTAGTCGCCGATGGAGACCTCTTCGAGGTGTCGCGCCGCGATCACCCGCTCGTCCACCCCCTCGAACCGGCCGCAGACGACGACGAGTCCCGGCCCATCCGCGAGTTCCCGCACGCGCGCCTGCGTCAGGGGGCGTCCGCGCGGGCTCATCAGCAGCCGGGGCCGCGTGTCGCCGGGGGAGGCCACGGCATCGATGGCGCTGCCGAGGACGTCGCAGCGCAGGACCATGCCCGCTCCGCCCCCCGACGGGGTATCGTCCACGGCGCGGTGGCGGCCGATCCCGTGGTCGCGGATCTGCCGGGCTTCGAGCGCCCAGGTTCCGCGCGCGAGCGCATCGCCCGAGAGCGAGATGCCGAGCGGGCCGGGAAACATCTCCGGGTAGAGGGTGAGGATCGTGGCGGACCAGGGCGCGGGCGTCATGGCGCTTGATGACGCGTGTGGTGAGGGCGGGTCAACGTGCATCGCACGTTGCGGCCGCGAAACGGTCCCGCCGGTCATCGCAACTGCGCCGCAGCCGGGCCAGGGCACTTTCCCCCAGTGGTTTCCGTTGTCCCGGCATGCTTCGCTCCCTCGCCATCGCCGTCTCTCTGGCTCTCACCGTTCCGGCGCAGGCCGTCGAGCCCCTGGCACCGGCCGGAGCACCGGCATCGGCCTTTCCCAAACCGGACAGGCCGGTGGCCGAGATCATCGCGCCGCTCTGGGCCTCCGAAGCCCAGCGCGACAAGGTCGATGAGGTGGGCCAGGTGGCGCGGCTGATGGGGATCGCGCCGGGCCAGACCGTGGCCGATATCGGGGCGGGGAGCGGCTATTACACGACGCGTCTCGCGGAACGGGTCGGCCCTCAGGGCCATATCTTCGCCGAGGACGTGACGCCGCGCTATCTCGCCGACCTCACGGCGCGTCTCGCGCGCGCCAAGCTCGGCAACGTCACCGTGGTGCGGGGGGAGCCGCACGATCCGCGCCTGTCGCCAGGCTCCCTCGACGCGGCGTTGCTGGTTCACATGTACCACGAGATCAGCCAGCCCTACGGCCTGCTGCACAACCTGGCCGCGGCGATGAAGCCCGGCGGCCGCGTTGGGATCGTCGATGCCGACGCCATCCCGTCGCGGCACGGTACGCCGCCGGCCCTGCTGCGGTGCGAACTCTCGGCGGCGGGCTATCGCGAGATCGGCTTCTCGGTGCTGGAGGGCGGAGGCGGTTATCTCGCGATCTTCGAGGCTCCGGCCCCTGCGGCACGCCCCGATCCCTCGTCGATCACCCCGTGCACGGATGGGGCGACGCGAACCGGCCAGCGTTGAGCGAGGGTGGATTCATGGTTCGGTAGCGGCGACCGGCTATCGTCGTCCCAGCTCGAAGAGCGAGCGGGAGAATACGTGCGTGGTCCTGACGTTTTGGCTCGATCAGCCGGTCTGGTTGATGTTCGTCCTTCTGTCGGCGGTCTTCGCCGTCTTGATGGGCGTCATCAGCATCCTCTCGGTCTGGTCCGCGACCCGCCCGGGCATGCACAAGCTCGGCATCGGCGTCGTCGCCCCCTACTTCAACGCCATCTCGGTGATGTTGGCGCTGCTCACGGGCTTCGTGGCGAACGACGCCTGGGAACGGCAGCGGCAGGCGACGAAGATCGTGCAATCGGAGAAGACCAATCTCCTCGCCGTTCACGATCTGAGCCTCGCCGCGGCCTCCGACATGTCCGCGATCCGCACCAAGCTGCTCGCCTACGCGAACGCGCTGATCGACGACGAATGGCCGAAGATGACACAGGGCGAGTCTTCGGGGACCGCGAACGACGCCCTGGGCGAGTTGATGCAATCCGTGGCCGATCCCCGGCACAGCACCGAGGCGGGAGCCGCCGCGCATGGGAGCCTTCTCGATGCGGTGATGAACCTGCGGGCCGAGCGCGGCACGCGCCTGGGCCTCGCCGACGTCCAGGGCGACCAGTCGAAATGGCTGACGCTGATGGTGCTGGCGCTGCTCACCCTCTTCTCCATCGGGCTGATCCACGTGGATAAGCCGGTGCCGCAGGCCGTCGCGATGATCCTGTTCTCGGCCGCCACGGTGACGACGCTGGGCATGATCGGCCTGCACGAGCGGCCCTTCGACGGGCCGATGCCGGTCACGTCGGCACCGCTGGAGATGGCGCGGACGGCGATGACGAGCCCGAAGCCCTGAGCGACGGCCCGGTTCCGGCGCTCCCGCCTCAGGCGGGCTCGTCGGGCGGCTTCGGCCCGGCGGGCGCGAACAGGTCGTCGGGCGGATCGATCACGATCCGGCCATTGGCCACGTCGAGGGTCGGGACGAAGGCCTTGGTGAAAGGCAGGAGCGCGGTCGCGCCGCCGAGGGCCGGCTTGATTTCCAGGAGATCGCCGCCGCCGTAATTCGGCACGTCGGTGACGGTGCCGAGGACCGCGCCCGACACATCCACCACATCGAGCCCGACGAGGTCGGCCGTGAAGAACTCGTCTTCGTCCTCGACCTGGCCGAGGCGGTCACGCGGCAGGTAGATGGCGAGGCGGTTCAGGGCTTCCGCGCCGTTGCGGTCGGAGACGCCCTTCACCCGCACCACGAGCAGGTCGGGCGAGGCTCCGCCGGCCCGGCGCACATCGGTGAGCTCGATGCGCTGCCCCCCGGCGCCGATCAGCGGCCCGTAGGAGCCGATGGCCTGCGGATCGCCGGTATAGGATTTCAGGCGGATTTCGCCGTTGAGCCCGTGCGCGCGGCCGAACTCGCCCATCTGGACGAGGCTCGGATCGGTGGACGGGAGCGGCACCTCCGGCATCGGCCTGGGCCGATGCGCGGAGGTGGCCGAGCCCGAGCCTAAGCGGCTCGGGCGGTCGCGACGGCCGCCATCGCCGGCGGAAGAAGTGCCTCCGGGGCGGCGCGCCATCGCGGGGACGCCTCAGGCCGCGGCGTCTTCGGCCGGGGCGGCGGCCTTCTCGGCGCGCTTGGCGGCGCGCTCCTTGGCCTTCTCGCCCGGCTCGGCCTTCTGCGGGTTGTTGCGCGCGGGGCGCTTGGCGAGGCCGGCGGCATCGAGGAAGCGCAGGACGCGGTCGGTGGGCTGGGCGCCCTTGGCGAGCCAGGCCTGGATCTTCTCGGACTCGAGCACGATGCGGGCCGGATCGTCCTTGGCCTTCATCGGGTCGTACACGCCGACCTTCTCGATGAAGCGGCCATCGCGGGGCGCGCGGGCATCGGCGACGACGATGCGGTAATACGGGCGCTTCTTGGCGCCGCCACGGGTGAGACGGATTTTGAGGGACATGGTGTGCTCCTGGAGGTTGGTAATCTGATCGTTCTTGGCGGATAGCGAGTAGTGAGTAGCGAAGAGAGCCGGCCTGCCGCCCCTTCGCTATTCGCTGCTCCACATTCGCCCCTACTTCTTCTTCCCGAACGGGAAACCGCCGAGGCCCGGCAGACCGCCCGGCCCCTTCGGTCCTCCGAGCCCCGGAAGGCCCGGCATCTTTCCGCCGCCGAAGCCCGGCGGCATGGGCGGCAGCTTGCCGCCCAACTGCTTCTGCATGGCCTCGATCTGCTCGGGCGTCGGCTCGGGCATGCCGGGGGGAAGGCCGGGCATGCCGCCCATCCCGCCACCGCCGCCAAGACCGAACATCGAGCCGAGCGCCTGGCCGATGCCGCGCTTGCCCGAGCCCATCGCCTTCATCATGTCGGCCATGGTCCGGTGCATCTTGAGGAGCTTGTTGAGCTCCTCCACCTTCGTCCCCGACCCCGCGGCGATGCGCTTCTTGCGGGAATTCTTGAGGATGTCGGGATTCTTGCGCTCCTGCGCGGTCATCGACGAGATGATGGCGCGCTGGCGCTTGAACATGTTCTCGTCGAGATTGGCGCCCTCGACCTGCTTCTTCATGGCGCCCATGCCGGGCAGCATGCCCATGAGGCCGCCGATGCCGCCCATCTTCTCCATCTGGGCGAGCTGCATCGACAGGTCGTCGAGGTCGAACTTGCCCTTGCGCATCTTCTCCGCGGTGCGGAGCGCCTGCTCATGGTCGATGGTCTCGGCCGCCTTCTCCACGAGGGAGACGATGTCGCCCATGCCGAGGATGCGGTTGGCGACGCGGGAGGGATGGAACTCCTCGAGCGCGTCCACCTTCTCGCCGGTGCCGACGAGCTTGATCGGCTTGCCGGTGACGGCGCGCATGGAGAGCGCCGCGCCACCGCGCGAATCGCCGTCCATACGGGTCAGCACGATGCCGGTGACGCCCAGGCGCTCGTCGAAGGCGCGGGCGGTGACCACGGCGTCCTGCCCGGTGAGCGCGTCGGCGACCAGCAGGACTTCGTGCGGCTTCGTCGCCGCCTTGACCTCGGCGGCCTCGGCCATCAGCGCCTCGTCGAGGGTGATGCGGCCGGCGGTGTCGAGCATGACCACGTCGAAACCGCCGAGGCGCGCGGCATCCATGGCGCGGCGGGCGATCTGCACCGCCGACTGGCCCTCGACGATGGGCAGGCTGTCGACGCCGACCTGCTTGGCCAGGATCGCCAGCTGCTCCATGGCGGCCGGGCGGCGGGTGTCGAGTGAGGCGAGCAGCACCTTGCGCTTGTCGCGGTTGGTCAGGCGCCGGGCGATCTTGGCGGTGGTGGTGGTCTTGCCCGAGCCCTGGAGGCCGACCATCAGGATGGCGACGGGGGCGGGGGCGTTGAGATCGATGAGGCCGGCCTCGGAGCCGAGCATGGCCACGAGTTCGTCGTTGACGATCTTCACGACCATCTGGCCGGGGGTCACCGACTTGACGACGACGGCGCCGACCGCCTTCTCGCGGACCTTCTCGGTGAAGCCGCGCACCACTTCGAGGGCGACGTCGGCTTCGAGCAGCGCGCGCCGCACCTCGCGGAGGGCCGCGGTGACGTCGGCTTCCGTGAGCGCACCCCGACGGGTGAGCCCCGAGAGGATACCGGACAGGCGGTCGGACAGGCCTTCGAACATCGTCTGGCTCTCCGAACCTACTGGAACAGGCCGGCGGACGAGACGCGCCGCACCTGCAGCGCCGCCTCGAAGGCGTTGATCGCCGACGCGAACTTGTCCCGGCAATCGGGATTGCAGAACCCGACGACGGACCCGTTGTAGAGCGTCAGGGAATCGACCGCGATCGGCTTGCCCGACCAGGGGCAGACGTCGTTGACCGCATCCTCGATGCGAAGGGGTTCATGCGCTTGCGACAGGGCGAGACTCACTCGTCTGGATCGGCGGAGCGACGGCCTGTTTCCAACGCGAAACTCGCCCGAGGGCGCATCGCGCTGTCGGGCGTTGACCTCCAGCCTCACAGGGCCGGTCGGCGTTCGTATTGACGACATGTCGTCGGATATGAGGTTGGCGGACTAGTCCGGGAGCCCACGCAAGTCAAGATCGCGGTGGAAACCAAGGACAAATCCCGCCACGCGATCGCGGCCGGGAGTATGGTGCTTGGCCTCGATATTCCTCCGTCTAACGTCGAGACGGCTGCGAATCACGTATTCGGCGTCGCTTCCTTCGAGCTTGGGCGCGGCGAGGCCCGTAATCCGGGCCCGAGAATCGGCCTCAGACTTCGCGGATGACGAAAGAAGCACCTGCCCCGCATGCCGGACTTTTATACGCTCTACCTCATTGTGCTGATAGCCGGGCTCTCGCACTGCGTGCTCTGGGCCGCCATCCTCTATCGCTACAGGACGCTGCCGGGGGTGCGCTACTGGCTGACGGGCAGCGTGGCTCATGTGGTGGGCGGTATCCTGCTCGCCATCGATGGCGGCATCGGGAATTTTGCCACCACCGTCGGCGGGAATGCCGTCGCCTGTCTGGCCTTTCACCTGAATACGGTCGGCCTGCGCCGCTTCCACGGGGACAGGCCGCGTTGGGCTCTCCATGCCGGGCTGCTGGCCGCCAGCATCATGGCCATGGCGCTTACCTGGCAACCTTGGTGGGGCCAGAACCCACTCTACGTCACGTCGCAATGCATTCCTCTCGTGCTCGCCGCCCTCTATCTCGCCCGGCGCCGGACACGGGAGCTCGGCGCACTCATCACGATGAGCGCACTGGCGTCGGCCATCACGGCCCATGGCATCGTCGCCTGCGCGGTGACGGTGAGGCTCAGCGGCATCGCGCCGGATGTCTCCCTGGTCTCCCTCGCGGCCATCGACCTGCTGGTCTTCATCCTGGCGGGCATCATCTGGAATTTCGGCTTCCTCGTCTCGGTGGTCGACAGCCTGATGGCGAAAGTGGAGCGGCTCGCCGCCGAGGACGACCTGACCGGCCTGCCCAATCGCCGCCAGTTCATGCGGCAGCTCACCGGGGAATGCGCGCGCGGGGCCGCGGAGCCGTTCAGCGTGATGCTGATGGATCTCGACCGGTTCAAGGGGATCAATGACGGCCTCGGCCACATGGCCGGCGATGCCGCGCTCAAACACGTGGCGGACGCGGTCCGGCGAATCATCCGTCCCGCCGATGTGTTCGCGCGGCTGGGCGGCGACGAATTCGGCATCCTGCTTCGCGGCGTCCAGGGGGATGCGGCCGGTCGGATCGCCGAGCAGGCCAACGCGGCCCTGCGCGCTTCACCCTTCCTCTGGCGTGGCGAACGCATCGGGCTGACGATCAGCATCGGCGTGACCTCGGCCGTCCCCGGCAGACACCACATGCCGGAGGAACTGATCGAATGCGCGGATTCCGCGCTCTACGTCACGAAGGGCCGGAAACGAGACGGCTGGACATTCCTGCCCTTCGCGTCCCGGCCGAACTTCGGCGCAGGTCATGCGGGCGGAGCAAAGGCCACGCGCCTGCCCGACCGGGCCTCCCGCATCCCGCTGGCAGGCTGAACCCACCGCCTCCGGTCGAGCGCTATGAGAGTCACGCATCTCGCGGGATGCGCGGGACACGGCTCGAGAAAGGCAGGGCGCCTGCATATGGCACCACCCCGTCATTCCGGGTCGCCACCGGCGAGCCCGGAATCTAGAGCCGCAGACGGTGCAAAGTCCTCACCACCTGTGTTTCTGGATCCTGGGCTCCGCTGCGCGGCCCCAGGATGACTGAGGCTACAATTAGGCTTCCGACGAGCAAATCGGCCACTGCAATCTCCTTCTGTTCCCAGGAGAGGAAGCCCGTTGCGCCTCAAGTCGAACCCTCTTGAATAGAGCGAACAGCCGTCGAGTGGATGGATAAATCCGGCAGGCTCGGCCGAGAGCGATCAGAGCGAGGCCCCCGGATTCACCGATCCTCGAATTTCGGCTTCCGCAATTCCGCCTGGAGTTTCAGCACCTCGTCGAGACTCATCGACCGGCTGCTCCAGTTCGTCTCCATGATGTTGATGGCGGTGAAGCTGTAATGGGCCTTGCCGCCATAGGCGTCGAACGGCGTGCCGTCCGGGTCAGGTGCCACCGGCTTGACGTAATCGACCCGGTAGGACGGGTGGCCGCCCTTGCCCGTGACCGCGATGCGGACCGAGGCGTTGCCGTGCCGCTTCTGGCAGAAGCGCATGTTGGTGAGCAGCCGGCTCAAATACGCGTCGGCCTCCTCCAGGGTGGGGACGACGTCCACGAGAGTCGCGTCGGAGGGAAGGTGCGTCTTCTTGATCATGTCGGCCCGTGAGGTTGGTGCCGCACCATAGGCACACCGTCCGGGTGAAGCGAGACCCCGCCCGGCGGAGCCGGGATCAGCCCGCGACGAGTTCCCGCGCCGGGGCTGCCCGGATCGGTGCTCCGGCGACATCCGCCAGGATCTCGTAGGAGCGCACGCGGGCGGCATGGTCGTGGATGGCGCTAGCCACCATGAGTTCGTCCGCGCCCGTCTCGGCGATCAGGTCTGCGAGCCCCCGGCGCACGGTCTCCGGCGAACCGACGATGGCGCGGGCGAGCATCCCCGAAGCCTGGCGCTTCTCGGAGGGCGACCAGTAGGTCTCGATATCGTCGATGGGCGGCGGCAGCAGGCCCCGCGTGCCCCGGAACATGTTGGCGAATTGCTGCTGCGCCGAGGTGAACAGGCGGCGCGCCTCGGCATCGGTCTCGGCCGCCACGACGTTGACGCCGACCATGGCATGGGGCGCCGTCGACTGCTCGGACGGGGTGAAGCGCTCGCGATAGACGGCGAGCGCCTGGATCAGCGCGTCCGGCGCGAAATGCGAGGCGAAGGCGTAGGGCAGGCCGAGCATGGCGGCGAGCTGCGCGCCGAACAAGCTGGAGCCGAGAATCCAGAGCGGCACCTTGGTGCCCGTCCCCGGCACGGCCTGGATCACCTGGCCCGGCTGCGCGTCGCCGAGCAGGGCCTGGAGTTCGAGGACGTCCTGAGGGAACTGGTCCGACGTCTCGGGCGAGCGCCGCAGGGCGCGCAGGGTGCGCTGGTCGGTGCCAGGCGCGCGGCCGAGGCCGAGATCGATCCGGCCCGGATACAGGGTCTCCAGCGTGCCGAACTGCTCGGCGATGACCATGGGCGAGTGGTTCGGCAGCATGACCCCACCGGCCCCGACGCGGATGCGGCTCGTGCCCGAGGCCACGTGGCCGATGACCACCGAGGTGGCCGCGCTGGCGATGCCCACCATGTTGTGGTGCTCGGCCAGCCAGAACCGCCGATAGCCGAGGCGCTCGGCGGCCCTCGCGAGGTCGAGGGTGTTCCGCAGGGCGTCCCCGGGCGTCGCGCCATGCGGCACGAAGGCGAGGTCGAGAACGGAAAGAGGGATCATGAATCGCGTGTCCGTTTGCATGAGCGACCGGCTCGCGCCGGCCATGAACGTCCCCACCCGGAAGAGATCGCGACGCCGCCGCCGCTTCGCAAGCGGGCCGTCCGGCGCAGGGGCCATGCGTTCCGGCCGACCCCGAAGCGATCCTCTCGTCATCCGACCCGCGACAGGCTCGACACACGACCTATATGGCTGGGCCTCGACCTCCCGCCCCGAACCCGAGCAACGCCACCGTGTCTCCCGGATACCTGCCCTTCGCCGGCGCCCTCGATCTCCCCGCCTATACCTGTGACAATTGCGGGTTTTGGCAGCGCCATTTCGCGCCGCCGCCCTCGTGTCCGATGTGCCTCGACGCACGTCACGTGGTGCCGCAGAAGGGCTGGCAATTCTGGAGCGAACGCGAGGCGCAGGACCGCTTCCCCTGTCATTGGGAGGAGCTGGAGCCGGGCATCTGGCGCTTCTGGAACGATCCCGTCTCGGGCATCGGGCCGAGCGCCTACCTGGTCCAGACGCCCGACGGGAATATGGGGTTCGAGGCCTGCCCGGTCTTCAGCGAGGCGGCGCTCAAGCACATCGCGTCCCTCGGCGGAATGCAGGTCCTGTCCTCGTCGCACCCGCATGCCTATGGGGCGCTGGTGCAGCTGCAGGACCGGTTCGACCCGGAACTCTGCCTGCCGGCCGCCGACTTCGTCTGGAGCGCGGCCTTGCAGGTCTCCTGGCCCTACGACGATTTCCTCGAACCGCTCCCCGGCCTCGAACTCCACCGCACGGCGGGGCATTTCGACGGCCACGCAATCCTGTTCGACCGGGCGCGAAAGATCCTGTTCTGCGGCGATGCCCTGAAATTCGAACTCGACCCGAAGGATTTCCGCCGGGCCGAGACGATCTCGGCGCACAAGGCCTTCGTGCGCGGGGTGCCGCTGACCACCAACGAATTGCGCCGCTACCGCGACGTCTTCGCCCAGCTCGACTTCACCCAGACCTGGACCCCGTTCGAGCCGGCCGCCAATTGCGGCCGGGCCGAGGTGCTGGCCCTCATCGACGGCATGCTGGCGACCCGCCCGCATGCCGCCCCGGTGAGGCTGGATAGCCTCCGGCGATAGCTCAGCCCCCCTTGCGTCAGTCGCGCTTGGCGGTCTGGCCGAACATCACCTTCTTGGCGTCCTCGCTCATGGTCTTGCCGTGATCGGGGTTGACCTCGGGCGCGCGGGCATAGGCCGCCTTGGTGCCGGGACGCTCGGCGATGGCCGTGAACCAGCGCTTGAGGCTGGGGAAATCGTCGAGGTTCTGGCCCTGCTTCTCCCAGGGGACGATCCACGGATAGGAGGCCATGTCGGCGATGGAATAAGCGGGCCCTGCCACGAACTCCCGGTCGGCCAGGCGCCGGTCGAGGACGCCGTAGAGCCGGTTCGTCTCCTTGACGTAGCGCTCGATGGCGTAGGGGATCTTCTCCGGCGCATATTGCGAGAAGTGGTGGTTCTGGCCGAGCATCGGCCCGAGCCCGCCCATCTGCCAGAACAGCCATTGCAGCACCTCGGCGCGGCCGCGGGGGTCGGAGGCGATGAAGCGCCCCGTCTTCTCGGCGAGGTAGAGCAGAATCGCGCCCGATTCGAAGAGCGAGACCGGCTCGCCGCCGCCCTGCGGGTCGTGATCGACTATGGCCGGCATCCGGTTGTTGGGGGCGATGGCCAGGAAATCCGGATTGAACTGCTCGCCCTTACCGATGTTCACCGGCTTGATCGTGTAGGGAAGTCCGACCTCCTCCAGGAACATCGTCACCTTATGGCCATTCGGCGTCGGCCAGTAATGCAGATCGATCATCGAAATCCCTCCAGCGAACCGCGATCACCGGGCGGCGCTGAAAGCCGAGGTGGCGACCGCCGGCACCGAGGTCAAGCCGGCACCGTTCGGTCGAATGCGACGGATTTTTCACCCTATCGCTTTAAGGTTCTCGTGCTTGCATCCCCCTTCACGGGGTAACCCGAGCGGGAGACCGGCAGGATGAGCAGCGCGACGGCGATCAGCGGCGGCGGGATGGTGGCGGCCTCCCAGCGCTTCAGCAATGCGGCGGAACAGATCGCTACGGTCGGCATGACCATGCCGAGCCCGACTCAGGCCGATCAGATCCTCCCCAGCCCGACCCAGGTGGACCTGTCGAGCTCGGCCGTGCAGCTCATGGAGAGCAAGGCGAGCTTCGAACTCAACACAGCCGTGCTGAAATCGACCCTCGACACCGAGAAGCGCGTCCTCGACATTCTCGTGTAGCGTCCCCATCCATCGACGGAGGTGTCTCACCATGACGATCACGGTTTCGCTGAACTCGCTCGGAGTTCTGAAAGCCACCGACGTGGTGGCGAACGCCCGTATCGACGCCCTGCGCAAGCGGGAGACCGAGTCCAACCTCGTCTCCGTCAATGTCGGCGCGCGCACCGAACCGACGTTGAACGCCCGTCCGACAGGTCAGGACCGCGTCGTCGATGTGATCGTCTAGTGCCGTACCGAAGGCCTGAAAATTAACCGGCTGCAATGACAGTCGACATCAGGTTTGATCGGGATCCATGACGTGACCACCAATCGTCGCAGCGCCTCACGCAAAGATGCCTTCCGCATCGGGGCGCTTTCATTCGGGAACGACCGGCCTGATATCGACTGCCTCGTCTGGGACCAGTCCGAAACCGGCGCCCAGATCGAAGTCGAAGTTCCGGAGGCGGTTCCGGACGAGTTCATCCTGGTCATGACGGCCTATGCGAAGCCCCGCGCCTGTACTGTAGTCTGGAGACGGGACCGAAAGCTCGGCGTCGCTTTCTCGCTCTGAACGCCGGCGCCGCCAGGACATCCGCAGGACGGGTCAAGGGCGGGAATGCCAAGTGCCGGGATCGTCGGCACCGCAGGGTCGCGGATACGGGCTCGAACCCTGAAGCCCCAAACGGCGCTTCACTCTCCGCGTCCGTGCAACGCGGCTAGCAGCGTGCCGCGAATGGCTCCCCCACCACATTTGCAAATGCCCCGCGGTTTCGGGCAGCCGCATGGAGGCGATGCACGCCATGCGGGGGAATGCCGGTTTTTCCGATTCGAATTCTGTCGCTATGACGGCTGCAGGTCGGCGACCCGACGCGTCCACTCAGTGCGAGTCGACCCCATCGCTCGAGCAAAAGCCATATCCAATTGCATAGACGGGACAAGACGACATGGCACATTGGAAAGACGACGTGGATCCAGCCCTGTTCGAGGCATCGTATCGGCCGGGAGACAGAATTGTCGTTCTCGAAGAGATCACCGCATCAGACGGAAAAAATGGCCGGTTGATCTTGGAAAAGGGACGACAGTTCGAGGTCGGCATGAGAGGCGGATTTTTGTTCTGCAAGCTCGGCGGCAACAGATACAATGAAGCGGTGATCCTCCCGGAGGACTTCCGCAAGGTTCAGATCGTGTCACAGATGAGCGTGGTGCAGACATAGCGGTCTGCCGCGACGTCCGCCAAACGGGATCGAGCGGAACCGTCCGCCATCGGCATCCTTAGGGAGGCCGAAGGCGGCGGGCGCGGATCGGTCGGGATTTCATCGCCAGCGGCTCGGCACGTGAGAGGCTGCTTGCGCCGAAACCGGGCAACCGCTAGAGCGATGGGGCCGTAACGGGCAGTCGGGGTGTAGCGCAGCCTGGTAGCGCATCTGGTTTGGGACCAGAGGGTCGTAGGTTCGAATCCTATCGCCCCGACCAATCGCGTGCTTATCGGCCGTTCCATCCTGCAGGAGCTATCGACCCCACGATGCCGAGTGCCCGGATCTACCAGCCCGCCAAGGATCCCACGCAATCCGGCATGGCCCGCACCAAAGCGTGGGTGCTGGAATTCGACCAGAGTTCTCCGCGCGACACCGACCCCCTGATGGGCTGGACCGGTTCGTCGGACATGCTGCAGCAGGTCAGGCTGTCATTCGAGACGCAGGAAGAGGCCGTGGCCTACGCGACCCATAACGGCATCACCTACCGCGTCGAGCAGCCCCAGAAGCCCGTGATCCGCAAGGGTCTGTCCTATTCGGATAATTTCAAGTTCAACCGCACGGCGCCCTGGACGCACTGAGGTCGCCGGCCGAGTCGCAATCCGCGCATTCGGCTCAGAGCTGAATCAGGATCGTGACCACCCCGAAAATCAGGACCGACGCGACCGCGACGGCGAGCAGGATCAGTGCGGCGCGTGATTCGCGCATATCATCATTGGTCATCGAATCGTCGTTACAACAAATACCGACACAATGGGAGCGGGTCCGGAGGATGGACGGCGCCCCCACGATCATTGCGTGAGCTGGCGCCGTTCCCATCGCGAGTGACGGGTCGTCCGCCTGCGATGGACATGCGTCGCCGCAGACGCCCCGAGAAACCGCCCGTCGATCGATGGGGCCCCTACAACCGCGCGAGAAGCTCGGCCTTCTTGGTCGAGAACTCGGCCTCGGTCAGCACGCCCTTGCGGTGCAGGTCGGACAGGCGCTCCAGGGTCGAGATGACGTCGCCCGAGGGGGCTCCGGCTTGCGGGAAATCCGGCTCCGGGGCCGGACGCGGGCGGTCTTCGGTGCGAATCGGCGCCGGGATCGGATCGGGATGGAACGGCTTCGGCTCGAGGGAGCGATCCGGCGCGGGCGCTACGCTGACCCGCTGGAGCGATTCGAGATCGACATAGCCGTTGCGGCCACTGAAGCGGAGGCTGTGGGTATCCCCCTGCTGCTGCGACACGCCGGAAATGTCGTAATGCCCGGTATCGTAGAGGACGAGCGTTCCCGAGGTCTCCACGGCGAGCAGCCGGCTATCCGGGAAATAGGCGTAGCGCATGCTGTTCTGCGAGCCGGACGTGGCCGGTCGGCCGAGCTCCGCCGGCCACCAATTCCCGGATGCCGCGCCGTCGTCCCATCCGCCGGGGGGCAGGGATTGGGCCAGATCGGCGCAGAGAGCCGCGACCCGTGACTTGAGATTGGCATCGAACATGTTGCCGATCATGGTCATGCCGCCGGACGACCATTGCCCGAAACCGCCGAGTTCGGGATGGTTGAACTGCGCCATGGTTCCGTTGCCCACCTCCAATGCGCGCATGAGGTGGCGGACGGCGTCGATGCTCACGCCGTGCCGTTCGGCGGCGGCTTGCAGGACGGAGGGTCTATCGGACATGGGCTGTCTCCAAAGACATGAGCTGCCTCCAAAACGGCGAAGATGCCGGGCGCGGCGAAGCGGCCGGATCATAGTACGGCGCCTGCGCGCGAGTCCGTCTCGCAACGCAAAAAGTTTCCACGATCACGGACCTTACGGTCAAGCATCAGCGTTCACTCGGCGGAATTCATGCCGTCGGGCTCCGCGTCACGCAGCGAGCCCCCCCTGGAGTGATCATGGTCGCTAAGAACCCCCCGATGCCGCAGGCCGCCACGCAGACGAAGGCCGTGCGGTCGCGCATCAAAGAGGGATCGCCCTATCCGCTGGGGGCCAATTGGGACGGCCTCGGCGTCAATTTCGCCCTGTTTTCGGCCCATGCCACCAAGGTCGAACTCTGCCTGTTCGACGATGCCGGAGAGCAGGAACTCGAGCGGATCGAGTTGCCCGAATACACCGACGAGATCTGGCACGGCTACCTGCCCGACGCGCGTCCCGGCACGATCTACGGCTACCGGGTCCATGGACCGTACGAGCCCAAGGCCGGGCACCGCTTCAACCCCAACAAGCTGCTGATCGACCCCTACGCCAAGGGCCTCGTCGGCTCGATCACCTGGAACCCGGCCCTGTTCGGCTACCAGATGGAGACCGGCGACGACCTCACCTTCGACGAGCGCGATTCCGCGCCCTTCACCCGCCGCAGCCGCGTCATCGACCCGGCCTTCACCTGGGGACGGGACCGCAAGCCCCACGTGCCGTGGGAGAAGACGATCTTCTACGAGACCCATGTGAAGGGCTTCACCAAGCTGCACCCGGCCGTGCCGGAGAAGCTGCGCGGCACCTATGCCGGTCTCGGCAACCCGGCCGTGCTCGACTACATCAAGAGCCTCGGCGTCACCTCGGTCGAACTCCTGCCCGTCCATGCCTTCGTGCAGGACGATTATCTCCAGGAAAAGAACCTGGTGAATTACTGGGGTTACAACACGATCTCGTTCTTCACCCCGGCGCGGCGCTACGCGGCGGTGCCGGACTTCGCCTTCTCCGAGTTCAAGGAAATGGTGGCGCGCATGCACGGCGCCGGCCTCGAAGTGATCCTCGACGTGGTCTACAACCACACCGCCGAGGGCAACGAGAAGGGCCCGACCCTGTCGTTCAAGGGCGTCGACAACGCCTCCTACTATCGCCTGATGCCGGGCGAGGAGCGCTACTACATCAACGATACCGGCACCGGTAATACGTTCAACCTGTCGCACCCGCGCGTCCTGCAGCTGGTGACCGATTCCCTGCGCTACTGGGCGACGGAAATGCGGGTCGACGGCTTCCGCTTCGACCTCGCCACCATCCTGGGTCGTGAGCCGCACGGCTTCGACGAGGGCGGCGGCTTCCTCGACACCTGCCGGCAGGACCCGGTGCTGAACTCGGTCAAGCTCATCGCCGAGCCGTGGGATTGCGGCCCCGGCGGCTATCAGGTCGGCGGCTTCCCGCCGGGCTGGGCGGAATGGAACGACCGGTTCCGCGACGATGTCCGCGGCTACTGGCGCGGAGATTCCGGTCTGCTGCCGAGCCTCGCCTCGCGCATCACCGGATCGGCCGACAAGTTCAACAAGCGCGGGCGTAAGCCCTGGGCCTCGGTGAACTTCCTCACCGCCCATGACGGGTTCACGCTGAACGATACGGTTTCGTACAACGAGAAGCACAACCTCGCCAATGGCGAGGACGGGCGGGACGGGCATTCCCACAACCTCTCCAACAATTACGGCGTCGAAGGCCCCACCGACGACGAGGCGATCAAGGCGGTGCGCACCCGCCAGATGCGCAACATGATGGCGACGCTGTTCCTCTCGCGGGGAACGCCGATGCTGCTCGCCGGCGACGAATTCGCCCGGAGCCAGGGCGGCAACAACAACGCCTATTGCCAGGACAACGAGATCTCCTGGCTCGATTGGGAGGGGATCGACGAGGCGGGCCGCGACCTCGCCGAGTTCACGCAGCGCCTCACCATCCTGCGCGAAGCCTTGCCGATCCTCACCCGCGGGCGCTTCCTCTCCGGCGCCTATGACGAGGATCTCGGCGTCAAGGACGTGACGTGGCTGCGCCCCGACGGCGAGGAAATGTCCACGGAGAACTGGACGGATGGCGGCGCGCATTCCATCGCGGTCCTGCTCGACGGACGCGCGCAGGCCTCGGGCATCCACCGCCGGGGCGGCGATGCGACGCTGCTGATCCTCTACAACGCCTATAGCGACCTCGTCTCGTTCACGCTGCCGAGCTCGGTCGGCGGCGTCGGCTGGACCCGGCTCCTCGACACCAACCTGCCCGACAGTCAGGAGGTCGGCACCTGGGAGATCGGCGACCGCTACGAGGTCACCGGACGCTCGATGCTGATGTTCGTGCTGAAGCCCGAGGAGACCGAAGGCGACGAGGCCACCAAGATGGAGCGTTCCTACCAGCACGTGATGCAGGCTTTCGAACGCGCCAATATCGAGAGCGTGCGCTTCGCCCCCTCGGCGACCTGAAGCGCGCTCCGACGAAGTGGATGCCGCTTCGGCCACGACGGACGCGGCGGAACAAAGACCTGGAGATGCGTCCCGACCCAAGCGGTCGGGCGCGACTCCGGGCCATTTCGATCGATGACGACGCGGGCGCCGTCGGCACCTGCGTCGTCATCGCGGGATTTGTCGAGGGAAACGGATGAAGCGCCAGCCGTTGGGCATTCCTGACCCACATTCATTGCCTGGCAAAACAACCGACCGATGATGACCGAGAGCCCCGAGAAACCGCCTGCAGGTGAACCGCCGCGCGTGAGAACCGGGGCGGTGTCGGAGATCGCCGATCACACCAGCGACATCTTCTTCACCGCGGTCGAGGCCACCCGGATGCCGATGGTGGTCACCGACCCCCGGCAGGACGACAACCCGATCGTCTTCGTCAACAAGGCCTTCCTGGGCCTCACAGGCTATGCAACCGAGGAGATCATCGGTCGCAATTGCCGCTTCCTGCAGGGGCCGGACACCGACCGGGAAAGCGTGAACGCCCTGCGCGAGGCGATCCAGGCCCGGCGGGAATTCACCACCGAGATCATCAATTACCGCAAGGACGGATCGACCTTCTGGAACGCGCTGTTCGTCGCGCCGATCTACAATGCGGCCGGCGACCTCGTGTATTTCTTCGCCTCGCAGCTCGATGTCTCCCGCCGCCGCACCGTCGAGGAGGCGTTGGGGCAGGCCCAGAAGATGGAGGCGCTCGGCCAGCTGACCGGCGGCATCGCCCACGACTTCAACAACCTTCTCCAGGTCATCGTCGGCTACATCGATATCCTGAGCCACGGTCTCGACCGTCCGGATGCGGACCGTAACCGCCTTCGGCGCGCCACCGACAATATCCGTACCGCCGCCGAACGGGCGACCACCCTAACCCAGCAGCTTCTCGCCTTCGCGCGTAAGCAGCGTCTCGATGGCCGCGCGGTCAATCTCAACGCCCTCGTGAAGGGCATGGAGGATATGGCCGCGCGCAGCCTCGGTGACGCGATCACGCTGCGGCTCGACGTGAGCGAAGACCTCTGGAACTGCCGTGTCGACCCGGCTCAGGCAGAGGTCGCCCTTCTCAACATCCTCATCAACGCTCGCGATGCCATGCCGGAGGGCGGCACCGTCGTCATCTCCACCGAGAACCGGGATATCGGCGCGCAGGATCTGGGCTCGCAGGATTTCGGCGGATCGGATTCCCTGGGCGAGGGCCGCTACGTCACCGTGACCATCGCCGATACCGGGGCGGGCATCCCGCCGCCGATCCTGGCACGGGTGATGGAGCCGTTCTTCACGACGAAGGACGAGGGCAAGGGCACGGGGCTCGGCCTCTCGATGGTCTATGGCTTTGCCAGGCAATCCGGGGGCGCGGCGCAGATCGAGTCCGTCGTCGGCAAGGGAACGCGCGTCCGCCTGTCCTTCCCCGCCGCCGCCGAGGACGACCGGGAGCCGAACCGCGCCGTGTCGGGGACGGTCGATCGCCAGGGGACCGAGACCATCCTCATCGTCGACGACCGCGAGGACGTGGCCGAACTGGCGCGGACCATCCTGCGCGATAGCGGCTACACGCTGTTGATGGCCCAGAACGGCCGTGAGGCGCTGGAGATCCTGGATTCGAGCGGCTCGGTGGACCTGCTGTTCACCGACCTCATCATGCCGGGCGGGATGAACGGCATCATGCTCGCCCGCGAGGCCAGGCGGCGGCAACCCCGATTGAAGGTCCTGCTGACCACCGGTTACGCCGAGGCGAGTCTCGAGCGAACCGATGCCGGGGGTTCGGAGTTCGACCTTCTGAACAAGCCCTATCGCCGTACCGATCTCATCCGCCGCGTTCGCGCCATCCTGGACGGTCCGACCGACGACAGCTGAGGCAGCGGCGAGGGGCCCGATACGGGAAACTCGCCATGCCACAGGGTGACAAGTCGAAATACACCGACAAGCAGATCCGCAAGGCCGAACACATCGCGGAATCCTACGAAGAGCGCGGCGTACCGGAGAAAGAGGCCGAGGCCCGCGCCTGGGCGACCGTCAACAAGGACGATGGCGGCGGCAAGCATCCGGGCGGATCGGGGAGGGGCAAGTCGAGCTCCCACCCGGCGGCCCACAAGGGCGGGACCGCCGGCGGAAAGGCCTCGGCCTCCCGCACCGCCGAGCAACGCTCGGCCTCGGCAAAGAAAGCCGCCGCGACCCGCAAGCGCAACGCCGAGGCGGCAAGGCCCTCATCCTAAGCGAACGATGGCCGGCGCGAATCCCCTCTCCTCGCACGCGGGGAGAGGGAAGCGACGACCCCGTCGTCGGCGCGGCGAGGCGGCAGCCGGGGGTGAGGGGGCGTGTCCGGAGGAGCCATACCCGGAGATACCCCCTCACCCTCGCCCTGCCGGGCTCACGTCGCCTCCCGACAAGGGGGGGACGACGTCCTCTCCCCGCCAAGCGGGGAGAGGGGGAACCCGCGAACCGTCCTCAGGCCATGGCGGTCTTGAGGTTCGCGTCGACCTTGTCGAGGAAGCCGGTGGTGGAGAGCCACTTCTGCTCGGGGCCGACGAGGAGGGCGAGATCCTTTGTCATGAAGCCGGCTTCCACCGTGTCGACGCAGACCTTCTCCAGCGTGTTGGCGAACTTGGCGAGGTCGCCGTTGTCGTCGAGCTTGGCGCGGTGGGCGAGGCCACGGCTCCAGGCGAAGATCGACGCGATGGAGTTGGTGGAGGTCTCCTTGCCCTTCTGATGCTCGCGGTAGTGGCGCGTCACCGTGCCGTGCGCGGCTTCCGCCTCGACGGTCTGGCCGTCCGGCGTCATCAGCACCGAGGTCATCAAGCCGAGCGAGCCGAAGCCCTGGGCGGCGGTGTCCGACTGCACGTCGCCGTCGTAGTTCTTGCAGGCCCAGACGTAGCCGCCGGACCATTTGAGGCAGGAGGCCACCATGTCGTCGATGAGGCGGTGCTCGTAGGTGATGCCGAGCGCCTGGAACTTCGCCTTGAACTCGGCGTCGAACACTTCCTGGAACAGGTCCTTGAAGCGGCCGTCATAGGCCTTGAGGATGGTGTTCTTGGTCGAGAGGTAGACCGGGTACTTGCGGGCGAGTCCGTAATTCAGTGAGGCGCGGGCGAAATCGCGGATCGACTCGTCGAGATTGTACATCGACATCGCGACGCCGGCGGCCGGGAACTTGAAGACTTCCTTTTCGATGATGGTGCCGTCGTCACCCTCGAACTTGATGGTCAGGCGGCCCTTGCCAGGCACTTTGAAGTCCGTGGCGCGATACTGGTCGCCGTAGGCGTGGCGGCCGATGACGAAGGGCTGGGTCCAGCCCGGCACGAGGCGCGGCACGTTCTTGCAGATGATCGGCTCGCGGAAGATCACGCCGCCGAGGATGTTGCGGATCGTGCCGTTGGGCGAACGCCACATCTCCTTCAGCTTGAACTCCTCCACCCGCTGCTCGTCGGGGGTGATGGTGGCGCATTTCACGCCGACGCCGTGGCGCTTGATCGCCTCCGCCGCATCGACGGTGACCTTGTCGTTCGTCTCGTCGCGGTGCTCCACGCCGAGGTCGTAATAATCGAGGTCGAGGTCGAGATAGGGATGGATGAGCTTGTTCTTGATCTCGCTCCAGATGATCCGGGTCATCTCGTCGCCGTCGAGTTCGACGACCGGGTTCGCCACCTTGATCTTCGACATGATCCTCAGAACCTTTCTCATCACGCGGCCGGGACCGGCCGCGCTCCCGCTCGCCCGCGGTCATAGCGCGCTGCAACAGGACGCGAAAGCCGTGCCCCTTACAGATCGGGAACTGCGTCGGGGACCGAGATAATTCCCGGCCGGCTCTGGACATCCGCCCTCGGGCCGGGAATCTGCGGCCCATTCCGATTTCTGTGAAGGATATCTCCATGAGCGAACGCATCATCCTGCGGGCCGGCGAGGCCCTGGTCGCCGGCGGTCCGCCCAACACCGCCTCCGAGCCGGAGGTCATCATCGGCGAACTCGACGGGCCGGTCGGCACGGCGCTCGCCACCCTCACGGGCGATCAGGTGGTTGGCCATTCCCGTGTCTTCGCGCTCCTGAACACCGACATCATGGTGCGGCCGGTGACGCTCTGCGTCTCCAAGGTCAGCGTCACCGAGAGCAAATACACCTCCATCCTGATGGGTACGGTGCAGTTCGCCATCGCCAACGGCGTCCTCGACGCGGTGCGCCTCGGCTATATCCCCAAGGAGAAGGCCAACGATCTCGGCATCATCTGCTCGGTCTGGCTCAGCCCCGGCGTGATCGAGGCCGAGACGGTCGATCACAAGGCTTTGTTCGAGATCCAGCGCAAGGGCATGACGGAAGCGATCCGCAAGGCCATGACCAACGAGCCCTCGATCGACTGGCTCCTCGAGAACCAGGACAAGATCATCCACAAATACTACCAGATGGGTCTCGACGGTAAGATCTGAGCGTTTCCACTGCGAACGGAGGAGCCGCGGCGCCGACGGTGCCCGCGGCCCCCCATCCTCCTCAGACGGACTTTCCGTCCGGGCCGACCCGTGGCAGAGGGCGTCGATGAGCGCCCCCGTCATCATCCTGGTCGAACCGCAGCTGGCCGAGAATATCGGCATGGTCGCCCGCGCCATGGCCAATTTCGGCCTCGCCGAACTCCGCCTCGTGGCCCCCAAGAACGGCTGGCCCAAGAAGGGCGTGCGGGAGGCCGCTTCAGGGGCGACGCATGTCCTCGACGGCGCCACCGTCTTCACCACCGTGCCGGAGGCCATCGCCGACCTGAACTACCTCCTGGCCACCACGGCCCGCGAGCGCGGGCAGATGAAGCGCGCCTACGGTCCCGACGAGGCGATGACCGACATGGCCTCGCGGACGGCACAGCGCGTCGGCGTGATGTTCGGCCGCGAGCGGATCGGGCTGACCAACGACGAGGTGTCGCTGGCCGACGCCATCGTCACCTTTCCGGTCTCCCCGGACTTTCCGTCCCTCAACCTTGCCCAGGCGGTGCTCCTCGTCGGCTACGAATGGCGCAAGGCCTCGGGCCAGGCCCGGCTCCCCTTCACCGGCGAGATGCAATCTCCACCCGCCACACGCGAGGCGATGGCCTCCCTCGTCGCCAGCTTGGAAGCCAGTCTCGACGCGGGCGGATTCTACCCGCCGGAAAAGCGGGATGTCATCGCCCGCAACATGCGCGATATGCTGCATCGCATGGCAATGACCGAACAGGATGTCAGGACGTTTCGCGGGGCATTGCGGGCCCTGACCCGAACTAAGCCTTCAGGCTGATAAATGTTATCAATCTAGTTGGTTCTTAACGCCTGCGCGACTTTTGCATGCGAGTGTCGGGCGCCATGTGGAAGCATAGACTCAACGCCATCGGCGGCGAATTCGTCTCGGTCGATCGGGAAAGGGCGTTTCAGGACGAGCGCTTTCCCGAGACCCTGCGCCATGCGCGCCTGATCTTTCTCTGCGCCATTCTCCTCAACACGCTCTTCCTGCTCAGCGACTGGCGCTTCGCCGGTCAGATCCATTTCTGGGTCGCCGTACCCGCCCGTGCCGGTATCATCCTGCTGTCCCTCGCCAGCCTGCTGGCGACCTGGAAAGTCACCGGTTTCGGCAGGCTGCAGGGAGTGATGGTGACATGGGAGATCCTCGTCGCCGGATGCGTCGCGGTCCTGTGCTCGTCGCGATCCGACATCGCGCTCTTCGTGATGCTGCTGCTTCCGGCGATCTACATGATCGTCATGCCGACGCGCTTTCTCTGGAGCCTGACGACGAGCGCGATCGCCTCCACCGCGCTGGTGGCGGGCTATCTCCTGCCGCCGCCGATGCCGTCCACGGCCCTCGGCATCTGTCTCGCGGTCCTGTTGTCCAACGTCGCCACGCTGCTGTTCGTGGTGCGGTCGAACCGCCTGAGGCGTCTCGAATGGACCGCGACCCAGGCGGAGCGGCGCGCCAATGCGGAACTGGCGGAAAGCCGGCGCCTGTTCGAGACGATGTTCAAGGCAGCGCCGATTCCAATCGTGGTGTCGCGCGCCGATGACGGCCAGATCGTCGATGCCAACGACGCCGCGAGCTGTTTCTACGGACTCGACGACGGCGAAAAGCTGACCCGATACACAATACGCGATCTGGTCGACGGGCCGACCCGACGCGTGATCCAGGCGGAACTCGACCGGAGCGGAACCGCCAGCGAGATCGAGATCGCCACGGGCGTCTCGGGCCGTGTACGCCGGGACGCCCTATTGTCGGCGGTCATCGTGGAGATGGACGGCGCGACCCGTGTGATCTCCAGCCTCGTCGACATGACGAGCCGCAAGGCGGTGGAGGAGCGGATCCGCCTCGCCGCCCAGCGCGACGTCCTCACCGGTCTGCCGAACCGCGCCCTGTTCCAGACGACCCTCGACGCCGCGCTGAGCAAGGCGGAGGCATCCGGCCAGCGCGTCGGCCTCATCCTGATCGATCTCGATGCGTTCAAGGAGGTGAACGACACCCTCGGCCACGATGCGGGCGATGCCCTGCTCAAGGAGGTCGCCCGGCGTCTCGGCAACATCATCGGCGAGCACGATCTCGTCGCCCGGCTCGGCGGCGACGAATTCGTCATCATCGCCCTGTGCGAGAAGGATCGCCATCAGCCGAGCCGGCGCATCCACGCCCTGTCCCGGGCGATCCTCGAAGTCCTGAAACCGTCGATGGCCGTCTCGGGGCGTGTGGTCTCGCCGCGTGCCAGTCTCGGCCTCGCCCTGTTCCCGGAACACGCCGCCAATCCGACCGACCTCTTCACCAATGCCGACCTCGCCCTCTACGCGGCCAAGGCGGCCGGGCGGAACCGGGCGACGCTGTTCGTCCCGGCGCTTC
Organism: Methylobacterium sp. Leaf91; assembly: GCF_001422815.1. Classification (GTDB taxonomy): domain Bacteria; phylum Pseudomonadota; class Alphaproteobacteria; order Rhizobiales; family Beijerinckiaceae; genus Methylobacterium. Next base: position 111,722 of record NZ_LMMP01000049.1, read on the forward strand.
GGGCGGATATCGAGCACCGCGTCTCCGTCGCCCGCGAGATGCGGTCGGCCCTCGAAGTCGGCGGGCTGATTCCGTATTATCAACCGAAGATCGGCCTCGCCACGGGGGAGATCATCGGGTTCGAAGCCCTGGCGCGGTGGCAGCATCCGAGCCGCGGGCTCCTGGCACCCGCCAGCTTCTCGACCGTGTTCGACGACGCGGAGATCGGGGTCGCGGTCGGGACCGTCCTCGCGCGCCAGATCTTCGCCGATCTGGCAAGCTGGATCGCGCAAGGGTACGATCCCGGCCGGGTGTTCCTGAACCTGTCCTCGGCCCAGTTCGCCCAGGAGAACCTCGCCGAGAACCTGATCTCCGATCTGGCCGCCGTGGGCCTCTCCCATGACCGGATCGGCGTGGAGGTGACCGAAACGGTCCTGCTCGGCGGCCATGGCGACCGAGTCTCGGCGGTGCTGGCGAGCCTGCACAGCGCCGGTGTACGCGTGGCGCTCGACGATTTCGGAACCGGCTACGCGTCGCTGACCCACCTCAAGCAATATCCGGTGGACGAGATCAAGATCGACCGCAGCTTCGTGCGCGATCTGGAGCGGGACCCGAACGACGCCGCCATCGTCACGGCGGTGGTTCAATTGGGCCAGAGCCTCGGCCTCAACGTCACCGCCGAGGGCGTGGAGACGGAGGCGCAGGCGACCTTCCTGCGCGAACAGGGCTGCGCCTATGCGCAGGGCTATCTCTACAGCAAGCCCATGCCGCAGAGCCGGGTACCGTGGTTCCTGAAGCACCACGGCGGCGCTGTCGCGCAGCCGAAGAGAGGAGCCACCACCGAGCTCAAATTCGCCTGATTAGGCGTCGACCTGATCCAGCGCCTGGGCGATATCGGCGATGAGATCCTCGGCATTTTCGAGACCGATGGAGAGACGGACGGTCTCGGGGCCGACCAATGCCGCCGCCTTGTCGGCATCGCTCAGCTGGCGGTGCGTCGTGGTGGCCGGGTGGATTGCCAGGGATTTGATCTCGCCGATATTCACGAGATGCGAGACGAGCTCCAGGCTCATGATGAACTTCACGGCCGCGGGCTGGCCGCCCTTCAGCGCGAAGGTGAAGATGGAGCCCGGCCCATCGGGCACGTAGCGGGCGGCCAGTTCCTCGCCCGTCTGGCCGGGCAGCGCCGGATAGCTCACCCATGCCACCGCCGGGTGGTCCTTGAGGAAGGTGGCGACGGCCTTCGCATTCTCGCAATGCCGCTTCATCCGCAACGGCAGGGTCTCGATGCCGGTGAGCGTCAGGAAGGCGTTCATCGGGGACAGGCCGGGACCGAGATCGCGCAGGCCGAAGAGTCGACAGGCGACCGCGAAGCTGAAATCGGGGAATCGGTCCGAGACGACGAGGCCATCGTAATCGGCCCAGGGCTCGGTGATGAGGTTGTAGCGCCCCTCCGCCGCCGGCCAATCGAAGGTCCCGGCATCGCAGATGATGCCGCCGATGGTCTGGCCGGACCCGCCGAGGAACTTCGAGGTCGAGTGGAACACGATGTCGGCCCCGTGCTCGATGGGCCGGATCAGCGCCGGGGAGGCGAGGGTGTTGTCCACCACCAGCGGCAAGTTGTGCCGCTTGGCCACTTCGGCGATGCCGGCGATGTCCATCACCGTGGCGCAGGGATTGACGATCGACTCGCAGACGATGGCCTTCGTCTCCGGCGTGATCGCGGCCTCGAAATCGGCCGGCGTCAGGCCCTTGGCGAAGAGCGGCTCGAGGTCGTAGCGCGCATCGAGCCGGTTCATCAGCCCGAGCGAGCCGCCGAACAGGCGCGGCGAGGCGACATAGGCATCCCCGCTCTTCATCAACGTCATCAGCACGAGGAGGAGGGCGGACTGGCCCGACGAGACGGCCACGGCGGCCCTGGCGCCCTCAAGGGCGGCGACCCGGCGCTCCAGGGCGGCCACAGTGGGGTTCGAGCCGCGCGAATAGGAGAAGCCGGTGCGCCGCATGGCGAAGATGTCGGCAGCCTGCTCAGTGGATTCGAACACGAAGCCGTTGGTGAAGTAGATCGGCTGGACGCGCGCGCCCGTGGCGGGGTCGGGTGCCGCGCCGGCATGGACGGCCTGGGTGGCGAAGCGGAGCGGGCGGGTCTCGGTGGCCATGATGGGCGTCGCGATCTTCGAAAGAGGTGGCGGGGTCAGGCAGCGCGCCTGGCGAAGGCCCGCAATGTCCGGACCAGGGTGTTGGGCGCGTAGGGCTTCGGGATGAAGCGCGCGCCCTCGGGCATGTCGTGCGGGCCGGGCGTGCCCATGCCGGACACGACGAGGACCGGGATGGTCGGCCAGCGATGGGCGACGAGGCGGGCCAAGGCGAACCCGTCCATGGAGCCCTGCGGCATGTCCACGTCGGTCATCAGCAGGTCGATCTCCTCGTTGCGTTCGAGGATGGTGAGCGCCTTGTCGGCCTGCGGCGCTTCGAGGACGCGGAACCCCGCATCGACCAGGGTATCGGCCGCCTCCATCAGGAGAAGGCCGTCGTCTTCGACGACAAGGATGACCGGGGGCTCGCCGGAAGTCTCGAAAGGATCATGCGTCATGCAATGCGAACGATCTCGATGGAGGAATGGTTCGCGGGGTAGTCCCGACGCCGCCGAGGGTCAACCCGGGGGCGTCGGGCCGGGATCGCGCCCAGGCCTGCCAGCAAAATCAAGCGCTTAACGCCGCGTCGAGATCCTCGATCAGATCCGCCGGGTCCTCGATGCCGATGGAGAGGCGCACCACTTCAGGCCCGGCGCCGGCCGCGGATTTCTGCGCGTCGGTGAGCTGGCGGTGGGTGGTGGAGGCCGGGTGGATCACCAGCGAGCGGGTGTCGCCGATATTCGCCACATGGGAGAACAGCTGGAGATTGGCCACCAGCTTCACGCCGGCCTCGTAGCCGCCCTTGAGGCCGATGGTGAAGACCGAGCCGGAGCCGAGCGGCGTGTAGCGCCGGGCGAGCTGGTGGTACTTGTCCGTCTCCAGCCCCGGATAGCTCACCCATTCCACCGCCGGATGGGCGTTGAGATGGGTCGCGATCTCGAGCGCGTTGTCGCAATGGCGCTGCATCCGCAGCGGCAGGGTCTCGATGCCGTTGAGGATGAGGAAGGCGTTGAATGGCGAGAGCGCCGGGCCGAGATCGCGCAGACCCAGCACCCGGATGGCGATGGCGAAGCCGAAATTGCCGAAGGTCTCGGAGAGGACCATGCCGGAATATTCCGGGCGCGGCTGCGACAGCATCGGGTAGCGGTCGTCGCCGGCCCAGGCGAAGGTGCCGCCATCGACCACGAGGCCGCCGATGGAATTGCCGTGGCCGCCGAGGAACTTGGTGGCCGAATGCACGACGATGTCGGCCCCGTGCTCGAAGGGGCGGATCAGGTACGGCGTCGCCATGGTGTTGTCGACGATGAGCGGGATCTTGTGGCGCCGGGCGATCACCGACAGGGCGGCGATGTCGGTGATGACCCCGCCCGGATTGGCGATGGATTCACAGAAGATCGCCTTGGTGCGCGGCGTGATGGCCCGCTCGAACGAATCCGGGTCGTCCGTATCGGCCCAGACCACGTTCCAGCCGAAGCTCTTGTAGGAATGGTTGAACTGGTTGATCGAGCCGCCATAGAGCTTGTTGGCCGCGATGAACTCGTCGCCCGGCTGCATCAGCGCATGCATGGTGAGGAGCTCGGCCGCGTGGCCCGAGGCCACCGCCACGGCGGCGGTGCCGCCTTCCAGCGCCGCGATGCGCTCTTCCAGCACCGCGTTGGTGGGGTTGGTGATGCGCGAATAGATGTTGCCGAAGGCCTGCAGCCCGAACAGCGAGGCGGCGTGGTCCACGTCGTCGAACACGAAGGACGTGGTCTGGTAGATCGGCGTGGCCCGCGCACCCGTGGTGGCATCGGGAGCGGCGCCGGCATGGATCGCCAGCGTGTTGAAGCCTGGGATACGGTCGGTCATCACTTACTCCGGGGGCCGGCGGGCACGCACTGGACGTCGTTCTAGCGCCTGTGCCGGGCCAGACGGAAGAGGAGCCACGCCCCCGTTCCGCTTAAACGAACAGAAGTTCTTTATGGCGGACGATGCGCGCGGGTCAAGGGTGGGCGATGTCGCGAGGGGGGAAGATCACCCCCGTCATCCCGGGGCTGCGCAGCAGAGCCCGGGATCCAGAACCGCGAACCCTTATCCAGCGAAGGCCGTCACCGCGTCTGGATCCTGGGCTCGCCTGTGGCGCCCCAGGATGACGGCGCGGGCGCCGACACCTCGTGACCATTCGCCCCTCCGACCCCGAGGAACCCGCCCCGTGCCTTCCGCTTGACCCAGTCCCGATGCGACGGAGGCGAACGGTGAGCAAGGACGACCACGACGAGACCTGGCGCGCGTTCAAGGAGGCGGTGAACATGACGCCCGCCGCCCTGGAGACATTTCTCGACAGCGAGCAGAGCCGCTCGGTCGGGCAGAAGAAGGACGGCGCGTCCGAATCCACCGGCCACGCCTCCGGCCGCCGCATCGTCGCGATCCTGAAGGCCAAGAAGGCCGATCTCACCGACGACGATTACGCCCACATGCGCAAGGTCACCGGCTACGTGAACCGCCACCTCAAACAGGGCGGCCCGGAGGACAAGGACGCAGTGGAGGACTCGCCCTGGCGTCTCTCGCTGATGAACTGGGGCCACGACCCGCTGAAGACATAAAGGGTGAGTGCTGTCGCGAGGAGCGGGAGCCTCGTGCGAGCGTCCCTCCCCCCTCTGTGGGGGAGGGTGGTCGCGGAGCGACCGGGAGAGGGGGCAACGCGTCCGAATAGGGCGCTCCCCTCATCCGACCCGCTGACGCGGGCCACCTTCTCCCGCAGAGGGGAGAAGGAGAACCGCAGGAACGATCCTGCACGAATTCGCATGGCACTCGGCCCCGCCTGCGGTTATAGCGCCGCACATGCTCCAGCCCGCTCCGCCCCCTCCCGTTCCCGCCGCGCGGATCCTCATCGCCAGCTTCGTCGGCACGGCGATCGAGTTCTACGATTTCTACGTCTACGCCACGGCCGCCGCCCTGGTGATCGGGCCGATCTTCTTCTCGGCCGACGATCCCTCGGTGCAGACGCTGGCGGCCTTCGCCACCTTCTCCATCGCCTTCATCGCGCGGCCGCTGGGGGCGGCGTTCTTCGGGCATTTCGGCGACAGGGTCGGGCGCAAGGCGACGCTGGTGGCTTCGTTGATGATCATGGGCCTCTCCACCGTGCTCATCGGCTGCCTGCCGACCTATGCCACCGCCGGATGGTGGGCGCCCTTCGCGCTCTGCGTCCTGCGCTTCGGCCAGGGCATCGGCTTTGGCGGCGAATGGGGCGGCGCGGCCCTGCTGGCGGTGGAGAACGCCCCGCCGGGGCGACGCGCCCTCTACGGCATCTTCCCGCAGCTCGGCGCGCCGGTGGGCTTCATCACCGCCAATCTGGGCTTCCTCGGCCTCGCGCTGGCCCTGACCCCGGCCGATTTCCAGGCCTGGGGCTGGCGCATCCCGTTCCTCGCCTCCGCCGTGCTCGTGGGCGTCGGCCTCTATGTCCGCCTGAAGCTGACCGAGACCCCGGTCTTCAAGGCCGCCATGGAGAAGGCCCCGCCCGAGCGCGTGCCACTGGCCACCATCTTCACGAAATACATCAAGGCGACGCTGCTCGGCACCTTCGCCATGGTGGCCTGCTACGCGGTGTTCTACCTCTCCACCGTCTTCGCGCTCAGCTACGGCGTCTCGAAACTCGGCTTCGACCGGCCGACCTTCCTGCTGTTCGAATGCGTGGCCGTGCTGTTCATGGCCCTCGGCATCCCGCTCTCGGGCTGGGCCGCCGACCGCTACGGCCGCCGCCCCGTCCTCCTCACCGGCCTCGCCTTCACCGCCTCGCTCGGCCTGCTCCTCGGCCCGATGCTGGGAAGCGGGCAGGGCGGCCTGGTGCTCGGCTTCCTGTGTCTGGGCCTCTTCGCCATGGGTTGGCTGTTCGGCCCCATGGGCGCGCTGCTGCCCGAACTCTTCCCCACCCGCGTCCGCTACACCGGCGCCTCGGTGACCTACAACCTCGCCGGCATTCTGGGCGCCTCCGCCGCGCCGTATCTGGCGCAGCGGCTGAGTGAGTGGGGCGGGATCGGTTGGGTTGGGTTGTATCTGGCTGTGGCGGCTGGAGTTAGCTTTATGGCTGTGGCGTTGATGGAGGAAACGGGAACACGGCGACTTTAACTTTCGATTGTCTGATACGGTTTTCAGTCCAGTGTGCAAACCACGGACCCATACACGCATCAGTAGAAATTAACGGTTTGTACACCAAGTCGCGTTAAGCATTCTAACTATCTTTAGTATGCGTGATGGCGACCAGTACGGTGCGCTGCGACCAAGAGAAACGACATGACCGCAATCGGACTTGGAAGTCTGTCGGCTTCGCAAACCAAATTTGCACCGAAGGCTGACGTCTCTAGTGAACGCCAAAAACTCCAGGCGGGCGTGGAGAAGCAGTTCGGGCAGACTTTGAGCAAACCACACATCAGTGAGTTTGCACCCGTCGAGCCGACAAGCGGCAATCAACACTTATGGAATAATGTTGACTATGTAAAGTATTTTGCCGATTTTGAAGGGACTGTTGCTGAAGGGGCTATACAAGACTACCAACAATCGATGGATGATCTACGATCACTGACGAAAAATAACGGAGATGCTGACAGTGCAAATATAAAAGAAAGATTAGAGAAAATTCGATTAATCATTGAGGCTTACAAAAACGAGTCTAGAGATCGCATCAATGGCTCTTCTAGACTCGAAGTAAATTTTTCAGCTTAAATATTTATTCGTCCCGAGGCGCACACCCGAATCTTTGATTAGGTTGAGCCAAACATATGGCTGAGCTCAAATTATAGAATCAGTGCTATAGTAAGCACCACTTATATCGCCGATCAGCTCAATTCTATAATCCGCGTTGAGAAGAAAATTCTCGACTCTTACTGCTCTATCAAAAACACCGTTATCTTCAAAATCAGCTTTATCATAGAAAATCATATCGTATCCATCACTTATATATTCAATATTCTCAATGCTTGTTGACTCGAAAACAATAGCATCTTCCTCACCAATATCCTTAATGAAAATATTCCCCGTCCCAGTAAAGTTGGAAATCTTGAATAGATCCAATCCCCGTCCGCCTTCCATTTTGGAAAGCCCATCACCCGCGATAAGTATATCGTTTCCCTCACCGCCGAATAGTCGATCGACTCCTTGATCGGCAAACAAAACGTCGTCACCTTGATTCCCGTAAATTACATCGTCTCCACTACCTCCCTTCATGTAATCGTTACCTAATCCACCGACGATCCGATCATTTCCAGAATCTCCCAGGATCGTATCGTCTCCATCGTCTCCTCTCAGGCTATCTGAACCCGATCCGCCGAGGATCTCATCGTTGCCATAGCCCCCGGAAATTTGATCATCGCCCGCCTCACCTAAAAGTCTGTCGTTCCCCCCATCTCCAGAAATTTCATCATTTCCATCCCCACCGTAGATGCGATCGTTCATTTGAGACGTCATTTCCACGCCACGCATTCCACCCTGTAGAATATCCCTCCCGCCAAAGCCTTGGATTAAATCACTGCCATCACCACCGGAAATGAAATCAGGCCCTTCGGAGCCCTGAATACGATCATTCCCATCAAGGCCATAAATTTCTTCGCCATATTGAGAAGCGATTATTCTGTTAGCCTCCCTCAATACCAAATCATCTTTATTGTAGAGAAATTTTACACCATTGGAACCGTAAATCCAGGCCATATTCATGCACTCCGCTAGAGCCGCGTCGGATCATTTACGTTCGAATGACCCAGAGCGCAGCGCGTGTGGCATACGACAGATACAATCATAAGTTTATGATAAAAATGATACACCTGGTCTGCCGTCGTCTTCGGCCTTAAAAAAACGGTTCGCAGCCATACAATCGAACAAATCAGCTATTGCCGACCTGCAGGTAGATAATAATGAAATATTTTTATGAAATAAAAACAGAATAGTTATGGTTAGAGCGTAATCTTGCGCTCAATCGTCAACCGCTGCACCCCTTTACCCCCCAAAACCGGCCGCTTCGAACTCAAAATCCGGGAATTCACCCCGGTCCAGCCGATCTCACCCGAGATCCGCCCGTACTCGATCTTGGGGCAGCGGTTCATCACCACGGTGACGCCCGCCGCCTCGGCGCGGGCGGCGGCGGCATCGTCGCGGACGCCGAGCTGCATCCAGACGATCTTCGGCAGCACCGGCAAGGCGAGGGCCTCGTCCACGAGGCCGCCGGCCGCGTCGGAATTGCGAAAAATCTCGACCATGTCGACCGGGCCGGGGAGGTCGGCGAGGCGGGCGACGACGGGCTTGCCCAGCAGCATCTGCCCGGCGAGGCCGGGATTGACCGGGATCACGTCGTAGCCCCGCGACAGCAGGTATTTCAGCACGATCCAGCTCGGCCGGGCCGGGTTCGCGGACGCGCCCACGAGGGCGATGGTCTTCGTCTCCGTGAGGAGCCGGCGGATCAGCGCATCGGGATAGCGGTCGTGGCGCGAGGTGTCGGGCTGGGCGGCGTCGGGCTGGGTCATCGGAACTCTTGAAAACGAAGCCCGAGACTTGTCCGCCATCGCGGCGCATGCTGCAAGGCGGGTCATGACGACTGCCATGAGCCTTTCCGAGACCATCGCCTTTCTGGAGCGGGACTTCCCGCAGATGAACCATGACGGGCCGGCCTTCCACCTCGAATCGGTGGGTCCGCTCTCCGCGCGGATGCGGCTCGACTATCACGAGCGCTTCCTGCGCCCCGGCGGCACGATCTCCGGCCCGGCCATGATGGCGCTGGCCGATTACGCCCTCTACGCGGCGATCCTCGCCAATATCGGCCCGGTGGGTCTGGCCGTGACGACGAACCTCTCCTTCAACTTCCTGCGAAAACCCGGCCCCACCGGGCTCGTCGCCGAGGCCGCCCTCCTCAAGCTCGGCAAGCGCCTCGCGGTGGGGGAAGCGCGCCTCTTCGCCACCGGCTCGGACGACCTCGTCTGCCACGCCACGGGGACGTATTCGATCCCGCCGGAGCGGTGAGCACGTGACCCTCCGCCCTCCGCCGGTCCGGCGCGAGCATCCCCTCGCTCCGCCGCGCGGGGAGAGGGACGCGACGACCCCGTCGGCGGCGCGTCGAGGCGGCAGCCGACGGTGAGGGGGCGGTTCCGGGGGAGCCTCTTCCGGCGACGCCCCCTCACCGTCGCTCCGCTCATCACAGGCACGACAAGGTGCCTGTGATCCTCTCCCCGCGTGCGGGGAGAGGGGAAGCCGGTGCTGGATATCTCCTGACTACGGAAAATGCGCTTTCGCAGGGTTCGGCCGATTTCGCTTGTCTGACACCGCTTTAGCATCCTCGATCCCGCCCGAGCGGTGAGCCGCCACCCACCCTCCCCCCTCTGCGGGGGAGGGTGCCTGCGGAGCAGGCGGGAGAGGGGGCGGCCTCTCCGGATGGGGCGCTCCCCTCACCCGACCCACTTCGTGGGCCACCCTCTCCCGCAGAGGGGAGAGGGGGAGCCGGTGCCGGATAGTCCTGGCCCGGACAACCGCGCTTCCTCACGCTTCAGCCGGTCTCGCTCACCGATGGCGACGTGCCCAGTCTCGATCCCGCCGAAGCGCCCGGCCATTCCCACCCATCCACCTCATCCTGCGGCGCCGCAGCGAAGCGGAGGCCTCGAAGGAGGGCTCCAGCTTGCGCATGATGGCTGAAGCCCTCCTTCGAGGCCCGCTGGCGCGGGCGCCTCAGGATGAGGGCGCGGGTGGGAGGGGAGCGGGAAGGATGCGGTATCCTGATACCTCAACCCCGAAATGCTTCGTTTCCTTGAGGTTTTTGCCGATTCCCATCATCCGAAATGCCTTGACGACTCATCCGCAGACCCGTATTGCAGCCTCCAACGCCGCTGCGTGTCTCACGTGGCGGCGCATCGTTTTGCAAGACATCATACGGAACGCCACGGGATGAAGACCTTTTCTCTGAAGCCCGCCGACGTCGACAAGAAGTGGATCATCGTCGATGCGGAGGGTCTGGTCGTCGGCCGGCTCGCCACCATCATCGCGATGCGCCTGCGTGGAAAGCACAAGGCTTCCTACACGCCTCACGTCGATTGCGGCGACAACGTCATCGTCATCAACGCCGAGAAGGTGAAGTTCACCGGCCGCAAGCGCGAGCAGAAGGTGTACTACCACCACACCGGCTACCCGGGCGGCATCAAGGAGCGGACCGCGAAGTTCATCCTCGACGGCCGGTTCCCCGAGCGCGTGGTCGAGAAGGCCGTTGAGCGTATGCTCCCCCGTGGACCGCTGTTCCGCCAGATCATGGGCAATCTCCGGGTCTACAAGGGCACCGAGCACCCCCACACCGCCCAGCAGCCGCAGGCGCTCGACGTCGGCAGCCTCAACCGCAAGAACGTGAGCGCTTGATCATGGCGACCCTCCAGTCCCTCTCCGACCTGAACCGCGCCAACGTCGAAGATCCCGAGAACGCGGCTCCCGTCCACGTTCAGAAGCTCGACGCCCAGGGCCGCGCCTATGCCACCGGCAAGCGCAAGGACGCGGTCGCCCGCGTCTGGATCAAGCCCGGCAACGGCACCGTCGTGGTCAACGGCCGCACGGTCGAGACCTACTTCGCCCGCCCCGTGCTGCGCATGATCCTGCGCCAGCCGCTCACCATCGCCAACCGCGTCGACCAGTACGACATCACGGTCACGGTGCATGGCGGCGGTCTCTCCGGCCAGGCCGGCGCCGTTCGTCACGGCCTGTCCAAGGCGCTCACCTATTACGAGCCCGAGCTGCGCGCGCCCCTGAAGCGCGAAGGCTTCCTGACCCGCGACAGCCGCGTGGTCGAGCGCAAGAAGTACGGCCGCAAGAAGGCTCGCCGCAGCTTCCAGTTCTCGAAGCGCTGAGCGTTTCGGTTCTCTCGAGTTTTGGAAAGGGCGGCCTCGTGCCGCCCTTTTCGTTTGTCGCGACACAGTCCGAAGGTCACTCGATGCCCAACGTCTTCCGGCGCGTTCACGCCCCCGTCGTCACCGCGGTCACGCTCTGCCTGTCGAAGGCCGGCGGCGAGGTGAAGGGCGAAGTGAAGCTCGCCGACGGACGCCAGTTCAGCACCACCGGCCTGCTTCCCATCGCCCAGGCCTTCGGCATCGCCGTGCATGTGGCCAACGAGGGCGGCATGGAAATCGTGGTCATCGATCCGCAAAGCGCATGGAAGCCGAGCTGGGGAACGCTCGAGGGTTAGAGATTCGCGCGAAGACCCGTCGCGTACCGCTCGAAAGGGGGGTCCGATTCCGCTCGGAAGCCGTCGCCATTCGGGTGGAATCGCCCTAGTTTCGGGACATGATCCAGCCGACGAAACCCTCCTTCGACCCCCGTCCCACCCGCGCCGACCCCGATGACGACCCCCATCTCTGGCTCGAAGAGGTGGAGGGTGCGGAGGCCGTCGCCTGGGTCGAGGCGCGCAACGCCGAGACGCTGGCCCGCTTCACCGACCCTGTCATGGAGCGCGACCGCGAGGCGGTGAAGGCCATTCTCGACCGGCCTGACAAGATCCCTCTCGTGTCACGGCGCGGCCATCTCCTCTACAATATCTGGCGCGATGCCGAGCATCCCCTCGGTCTGTGGCGGCGCACCAACGAAGCCTCCTACCGGGCCGGCACCCCCGCCTGGGAAACCCTTCTCGACATCGACGCCCTGGCGAAAATCGAAGGCGTAGACTGGGTTTGGGGCGGCGCGACGCTCATCCCCGGCACCCATGACCGCGCCCTGCTGAAGCTCAGCCGGGGAGGGGGCGACGCTACCATTCTGCGCGAGTTCGACCTGCCGACGCTCAGCTTCGTCGCCGACGGTTTCACCCTGCCCGAGGCGAAAGGCGGGGCGGATTGGCTCGACCGCGACACGCTGATCCTGTCGAGCGCCCTCGGCGAGAGCATGGCCACCCGCTCCGGCTATTCCCGCACGGTTCGACTCTGGACGCGCGGCCAGGACCCGCTCGCGGCCACCGTCCTGTTCGAGACCGCGCCCGAGAATATGGGCCTGTGGGGCGAGGTCGACCACGCCGCGCCCTCCGAGCGCGTGGTGTTCATGGAGCGCACCGGCTTCTTCGACGGCATCCTGCATATCGGCGACCGAACTGGCCCGACCCACCGCATCGACGCCCCCACCGACGCCGAAATCTCTCTCCACGGCGACCATCTCGTCATCCGAACCCGCTCTGAATGGAGCATCGGCGGCGCGCTCCACGTGCCCGATACGGTCCTCGCCATCGGCCTTCCGGCCTTCCTCGACGGGGATCGCGGCTTCACCGTGTTGTGGACGCCCTCCGACCGCCGGGCGCTGCAGAACGTCTCCTGGGCCGGGCCGCGCCTCATCGTCGACGCCCTCGACGATCTGCGCCCGTCCTACAACGTGTTCGAACCGGGGGAGGGCGGCTGGAACCGCCTCAGCCTTCCGGGCCTGCCGGAGATCGGCAGCGTGTCCGTCTGGCCCTTCGATTCCGAGCAGAGCGAGTCGGACGGGTCTCTGCTCGCGCTGGTTCAGGATCCGCTAACGCCGCCGACGCTGCTGTCGATCCCCGGCGATCTCTCGGCTCCCACCATCCTGCGCACGACGCCATCGGCCTTTGATACCAAAGGCCTGACGGTCACTCCCCACGAGGCCATCTCGGTGGACGGCGAGCGCATCCCCTACGTCCAGGTCGGGCCGACTGGGGCGACCGGCGACGCGCCGGTGCATCTGTCAGCCTATGGCGGATTCCAGATCTCGCTGCTTCCCACCTACCAGGCGGTGCTCGGCAAACTCTGGCTGGAAAAGGGCGGCATCGGCATCGTCGCCAACATCCGTGGCGGTGGCGAGTTCGGCACCCGCTGGCATCAGGCCGGCCGGCGCGAGGGTAAGGCGCTGGCGCATGACGATTTCGCGGCGGTGGCCGCCGATCTGGTGGCGCGCGGCGTCACGAAACCCCAGCGCATCGCCGCGCAGGGCGGCTCGAATGGCGGCCTCCTCATCGCCAACATGCTGACCCGCTACCCCGAGCGCTTCGGCGCCCTGTTCTGCACGATCCCGCTCATCGACATGCGGCGCTATTCGAAACTCCTGGCGGGCGCGAGTTGGATCGCCGAATACGGCGATCCCGATGTGGAGGCGGATTGGAGTTTCCTCGGCGCCATCTCTGCCTATCACACAGCGGAAGCGGGCAAGCCCTATCCGCCGATCCTCATCGCCACGACGCGACGCGACGACCGCGTCCATCCGGGGCATGCCCGCAAGATGGCGGAGAAGCTACGCCATCTCGGGTACGACCCGGCTTTCTTCGAGCCGGCGGCCGGAGGTCACGGCTACGGCAAGGACAATTCCGAGACCGCCGCTTTCCTGGCCCTCGGGATGGGCTTCCTTCGGCAGTCGATCGGCTGGGTTCCGGAGGACAGCTGAAGCGTCTCAGGCGCCGCGCCGGCGCATCCCGTCGCGGATGACGTAGGCGCCACCAGCCGCGGCCATGATGGCGAGCGCGTACCATGTCAGGGCGTAGACGAGGTGGTTGTCGCTGAAGGCCACCACGGTGAGCCCACCAATAGGGTAGATGCCGGGATCAGGCCCGGCCTCGGCATCGATGAAGTAGGGCGCGGTCGCTCCGAGGCCTCGCGAAGCAGCGATGGCTGCGACATCGCGCGAGTACCAGCGATCGGCCCCGGGATCGTTGTGGCGCAGAAAGCCGCCGCCGGGCTCAGAGATGCGCAGCAGGCCGGTGACTTGGGTTTCGCCCATGGTCCGGCAAAGTTCACGCGATGCGGGATCGCGCTTATCGGCGGGGACGAAGCCGCGGTTGACGAGGATGGTCGTTCCGTCCGCGCCCACCAGCGGCGTCATTACCCAATATCCGCCGCCGAGTTCCGTCACGGCCTGGACGAGGGTTTCCCGATCGTTCGCGAAGGTCCCGGTGGCGTAGACCCGGCGGTAAGCGTCGGTGCCGGCATCGATCGAGGGCCAATCCGGCTGCCGAGGTGCAAGGACCGGAGCGGCATGGATCCGCGCATCGACGCGGGCGATCAGGTCGTGCTTCCACGCGCGGCGCTGGACCTGCCAAGTGCCCAGCGCAAGAAAGGCCGCTACGGTCAGGAGAGTTAGAACGCCGACTACCGCGAGGCCAGTGCCCGAGGGCCGGAGGGGTCTATCCGTTCTCATCAGAATGCCGAGACGATAAAATTACGGCCACGCCTCGGATACGTGATCCGAGGCGTGGCCGTAGGGTACTGGTCTCGCATCGTTCTTCCCGAAAACCGGCGTCCAGTAATTGGGACGGTGCGCTAGTGGTGCTGATGCAAGCTGGTCGGCGTCATCGGCATCATGTTGGTGTTCAGATGATACATCACCCAGACGGAGCCTGTGAGCGTGATCACCACGAGCGTCAGGGTGAAGATCAGCGCCAGGATCGTCCACCCGCCCTCGGACTTGGTGTTCATGTGGAGGAAGTAGACCATGTGGACAACGATCTGCACCACACCGAAGCCCATGATGACGAGGCCGGTGAGACGCGGGTTTCCGAGCACATCCCCCATGACCAGCCAGAACGGGATCGCGGTCAGGATCACTGACAGCACGAAGCCGGTGACATACCCTTTGAACGAGCCGTGACCGCTATGGTCGCCGTGGCCCTTCACGTCCTCTTCGTGGTCCGCCGCATGGGCGGACTGGCTGGCGGCGCTCATTGCAGCACTCCCATGAGATAGACGAAGGTGAAGACGCCGATCCAGATCACGTCGAGGAAGTGCCAGAACATCGAAAGGCACTGCAGCCGGCGCTGGTTCTCCGGGATAAGGCCCTTCTGTTCGGTCTGGACCATCAGCACGACGAGCCAGACGAGGCCGAGCGTCACGTGCAGGCCGTGGGTGCCCACCAAGGTGAAGAACGACGACAGGAAGGCGCTGCGCTGCGGCCCGGCGCCTTCATGGATGAGGTGTGCGAACTCGTAGAGCTCCAGGCCGATGAAGGCGAGGCCGAACAGGCCGGTCACGCCGAGCCAGAGCTGCATCCGCCGCTGCTCGCCCTTGGCCATCTCCAGCATGGCGAAGCCATAGGTGATGGACGAGAACAGCAACATCGACGTGTTCAACGCCACCAGCGGCAGGTCGAACAGATCCTTGGGAGAAGGACCTGCCGCATAGTTTCGACCGAGAACGGCGTATGTGGCGAACAGGGCCGCGAAGATGAGACAATCGCTCATCAGATAGATCCAGAAGCCCAGCATGGTGCCGCCTTCGGGATGGTGATCCTCCTCCATGTAGAAGGAGGGTGCCTCGCCTTCCTTGGCGAGGGTGGGAGCGTGCGACGCCATGGTTCTCAGACCCGACCTTCGAGCAACCGGGTCCGTTCAGCCTCGGTACCGATCACGGTGTCGGCCGGGATGTGGAAGTCGCGGTTGTAGTTGAACGTATGCCCGATGGCGACGACGGCCATGGCGATGAACGTCAGTGCGGCAAGCCACCAGATGTACCAGATCATGCCGAACGAGAAGCCGATGCTGAGGATGCCGAGGATCATGCCCGTGCCGGTGTTCTTCGGCATGTGGATCGGGCGGAAACCCTGGAGCGGTCGGGCATAGCCACGGCGTTTCATGTCCGACCACGCATCGTGATCGTGAATCACGGGCGTGAAGGCGAAGTTGTAATCCGGCGGCGGCGAGGAGGTCGACCATTCGAGGGTACGGCCGCCCCACGGATCGCCGGTCACGTCACGCAGCTGTTCACGCCGCATGAAGCTCACGACGAGCTGAATGATGAAGGAGAGGATGCCGAGCGCGATCAACCCGGCGCCGAAGGCCGCGATGATGAACCAGATCTGCAGCGACGGATCGTCGAAATGCTGCACGCGGCGCGTCACGCCCATCAGGCCGAGGACGTAGAGCGGCATGAAGGCGAAGTAGAAGCCCGTTAGCCAGAACCAGAACGACATCTTCCCCCAGAACGGATCGAGCTTGAAGCCGAACGCCTTCGGGAACCAGTAAGTGATGCCGGCCAGCATACCGAACAGCACGCCGCCGATGATGACGTTGTGGAAGTGGGCGATGAGGAACAGGCTGTTGTGGAGCACGAAATCGGCCGGGGGCACGGCGAGGAGAACGCCGGTCATGCCACCGATGGTGAAGGTAACCATGAAGCCGATGGCCCAGAGCATCGGCTCCTCGAAACGGATGCGGCCCTTGTACATGGTGAAGAGCCAGTTGAAGAGCTTCGCCCCCGTCGGGATCGAGATGATCATCGTCGTGATGCCGAAGAACGAGTTCACGGAGGCACCCGAGCCCATCGTGAAGAAGTGGTGCAGCCAGACGAGGTAGGACAGGATCGTGATGACCACGGTGGCGTAGACCATGGAGGCGTAGCCGAAGAGCCGCTTGCCGGAGAAGGTCGAGACGATCTCCGAGAACACTCCGAAAGCGGGCAAGATGAGGATGTAGACCTCCGGATGACCCCAGATCCAGATGAGGTTCACGTACATCATCGGGTTGCCGCCGAGGTCGTTCGAGAAGAAGTGCGTGCCCACGTAGCGGTCGAGGGAGAGCAGCGCGAGAACGGCCGTGAGGATCGGAAAAGCGGCGACGATAAGGATGTTCGTGCAGAGCGCGGTCCAGGTGAAGATCGGCATCTTCATCATGGTCATGCCAGGCGCGCGCATCTTCACGATGGTGGCGATCAGATTGATGCCGGACAACAGGGTGCCGATGCCGGCGATCTGAAGCCCCCAGATGTAATAATCGACGCCGACGCCGGGACTTCCGGCAGGGCCGGAGAGAGGCGGGTAGGCCAGCCATCCGGTACGGGCGAACTCGCCGACGAACAACGACGCCATGATCGTCGCGGCGCCGCTGACCGTCATCCAGAAGCTGAAATTGTTGAGGAACGGGAATGACACGTCGCGTGCACCGATCTGCAGCGGCACGACGAAGTTCATCAGCCCGGTGACCAGAGGCATCGCCACGAAGAAAATCATGATCACGCCGTGGGCAGTGAAGATCTGATCATAATGATGCGGCGGCAGGTAGCCCTCGTTGGCCCCGAAGGCGATGGCCTGCTGCGAGCGCATGAGGAGCGCATCGGAGAAGCCGCGCAGCAGCATCACCAGCGCGAGCACCACATACATGATGCCGATCTTCTTGTGGTCGACGGAGGTGAACCAGTCGCGCCACAGCGGACCCCACCAGCGCATGTAGGTGATGAGGCCCAGCAATCCGACGCCACCGATGGCGACGCCGATGAACGTCACGAGCAGGATCGGCTCGTGATACGGAATGGCTTCGAGAGTCAGTCGCCCGAAGACGAGCTTCTGAAGATCGAGATTGGCAAACATGGGATCGCTTCGTTCCCGGTTGTCGGCGAGGGGACGTACCGACCGATTCGGTACTCGTCTCTCATGGGTTCAATTTAATGGTGCCGCCACTGTGATGCGCCTGTCCCGAAGGCCGCGCGTCATCGCGTCGGCCTAGCGGTTCAGCTGCGCGGGGGCAGGGTCACTCTGCTTCGTGTCAGACCCGGAATGGTCGTGGTGGTGATCATGCCCCTTGTCCGGGTCGACCTCCTGGCTGCGCGTCTTCTTTTCGGTGGCTGGGAACGTCGCCCCCTGGGCCTCCTCGCCGCGGACGGCATGCCGGTCGTCGTAACGAAGCCGCTCCCGGTTGGCGTGGCTCTCTTTGCCGGCGCCGCCCTTGGAGTCGATGCTCATCATTTCGCCCATGCACATCTTACCCTCGACGACGCACATGTTCAGAATGGCGCTATAGAGCCCCGGCGCGACGCTGGAATAGTAGCCCACCGGCTCACGCTCGCTCGGCTTCTCCAGGGCGATGTAGGCGTCGCGGTTGAGCTCCTTACCCGCGGCCTTCACCTTGGCGACCCACTGGTCGAAGCCGCCCTGGTCAAGCCCGTGGAACTTGAAGTTCATCCGCGAGAAGCCTTCGCCGCTATAATTAGCGGAGAAACCTTCGTAGACGCCCGCCTTGTTGATGACGGCGTGCAGCTTCGTCTCCATTCCGGCCATTGCGTAGATCTGTCCCGCCAGCGCCGGAATGAAGAAAGAGTTCATCATCGAGGCCGAGGTGATCTTGAAATTGATTGGCACATCCACCGGCGCCGCCAGTTCATTCACCGTGGCGATGCCCTGGTCGGGATAGAAGAACAGCCACTTCCAATCGAGTGCCACGACCTCGACCGTCAACGGCTTCACATCCGCAGTGAGCGGACGGGAAGCGTCGATGCGGCTCAGGGGCCGGTAGGGATCGAGCGTATGTGTGCTGATCCAGGTCAGCGCCCCGAGGGCGATGATGATCACGAGAGGCGCCGACCAGATCAGCACTTCGAGCTGAGTCGAGTGGTGCCAGTCGGGGTCGTACTCGGCCTCGGTGTTCGATTGGCGATAGCGCCAAGCGAAAAAGAGCGTGAAGGCGATCACCGGAAGGATGATCAGCAGCATCAGCCCCGTCGAGGCGACAATGAGGTCACGCTGCCGCGTGGCGATGTCGCCCGCTGGCTGCATGACGACCATGTTGCAGCCCGAGAGAAGGGCCATGAGAGGCAGGAATGCGAGAGCGCGCAAGGATCTGGATGACATCCGACCGGCTGCAGTGAGACGTCCGCGGGCGGAACGTCGGGAGGAAACATTTGGTTTACGAAAAGCGGCGGCTCGTACTGGATTGCTTGCCGCGATGCCGTTTCGATACGGGCTTCTCCTGCGCAGTGCAAAGGCGCCCTGGCAAGTGCGTGCGGCTTTAATCAGCCGGGCGTTGAGAGCATAGCTGATTTCCATCGCGGAAGGCAGTAAGAAGGGAAGCATCACCCGCGGGACATATGCCTGACTGATCCGCGAAACGTGACGTTGCATCGCTTTGCCGCAGTGCAACAAGCCCTCATAATCGGAACACAGGGATGCGCCAAGTGCGGCGTGTCCTTCCCACCCTTCAAGCAGCGAATGGCCGTCCATGAGCCAAGATTACGCGTTGCAGACCCCGCCGCATCTGAGTGCAGGTGCCAGGGCCGGCGCATCCGAACCCGAAGTCGCGCCCGGCGACATTGCCGTCGGTGTCCTCATCGGCCGGACATCGGAATTCTTCGACTTCTTCGTCTTCGGCATCGCCTCGGTGCTGATTTTCCCGAAGGTCTTCTTTCCGTTCGTCCCGCCCCTGGAAGGCACGCTCTACGCGTTCGCCCTCTTCGCTCTCGCCTTCGTGGCACGGCCCATCGGTTCGGTGATCTTCATGGAGATCGACCGGCGGCATGGGCGAGGCGTGAAACTGACGATCGCCCTGTTCCTGCTCGGTGGCTCGACGGTGTCGATCGCGTTCCTGCCGACCTATCACAGCATCGGGATGGCCTCGGTCTGGCTGCTCGCCGCTTTCCGTATAGGGCAGGGGCTCGCGCTGGGCGGCGCGTGGGACGGCCTCGCTTCGCTTCTGTCGATCAAAGCCCCCAGTGACCGCAAGGGCTGGTATGCGATGATCCCGCAGCTCGGAGCGCCCATCGGCTTCGGGCTCGCAAGTGCCCTGTTCTCGTTCTTTCTCGCCAACCTGACCATGGACGACTTCCTCGATTGGGGCTGGCGTTACCCGTTCTACGTGGCCTTCGCGGTAAACGTCGTCGCTCTTTTCGCGCGACTTCGCCTCGTGGCAACCGAGGAGTTCACGCAGCTTCTCGAGACGCGCGAACTCGCCCCGACCCCGGTCTGGGAAATGATCCGCGCACAGGGGCGAACTGTCCTTATCGGCGCCTTCGTGCCGCTGGCGAGTTTTGCACTGTTCCATCTCGTCAGCATCTTCCCGATCAGCTGGATCACCCTGTTCACGAAGCGCTCGGCCGGCGAGTTCCTGCTCGTACAATTCGTCGGCTCGATCGTCTTCGCTGGCGCGATTGTGATCTCGGGAATCGTCGCGGATCAGGTGGGCCGGCGTCGGCTCGTCGGCATAGCGGCCAGCCTAATCGGCTTGTTCAGCCTCGCCAGCATTCTCGCACCGCTGCTGTTCGGCGATAGCGAGACCGGCCAGACGATCTACGTGCTCGTCGGCTTCGGTCTGCTCGGCTTGTCTTACGGGCAGACATCAGGCTCGGTGACCGAGTATCTCGGCACGCGCTATCGCTATACCGGCGCGGCGCTCACATCCGATCTCGCCTGGCTGATCGGAGCCGGCTTCGCGCCGCTGGTGGCGCTGAGCCTGTCGAGCCGATTCGGCCTTGCCTGGGTGGGAGTTTACCTGCTGTCGGGTGCGGTCGCGACCTTGGGCGCGCTCGCCATCAACCGGAAGGTTGCCGCGATCTGACAATTACGGACGTGGTACAATGAGAAAAAGGCCAGCATGCACCGCATGCGGGCCTTTTTCATATCCGCTTCGGGTCGAGCCTTATCGGATTGCAGGGCAGAATTCGCCGGATGGACCCAGAGCGAGATCCCCCTGACGAGGAGTGTTCAGGGCAAACGCTCCGGTATCGTCGCGCGGAAAGAAGCTCGGGCCGAGTTCGCGTTCGAAGAACCCATTCCCGATTTCGTAGAAGCAGCGATCCATGACCGCCGTCACGGGAAAGCTGCGCTGAACAACGGGTTGTCCGAAGGGTGCGCCTCGGCGCGGGACGTCGCAATAGCCGGTCACGTCTACCGGAGCCGACCCATCGAGCCTGATTGTCCTCGACGTGCCGGGGCGAACCGTCACTGCTCCACCCTCCCCTTGGCCCACTACGAGCGTCAATGTCGACCGGTTGGCAACTTTGCGCAGGCAGGACGCCTCGGCTTCGCTGAACCCTGTCACGAGAACTACGAGGGTGGCGAAGCCGGCCGCGAGCGACTTCAGGCGGATGGGCATGTGAAGACCTCACAAAGATTGGGATTGCGGAGAACGTGACATCAAAACCGGATTGGCGGTATCAGCGGTTAATTCCACCAGGACCGCCGGATGTTCCACCGGTACCCGGCAGGGCGCCGGTCCCAGGGGGGCCACCGACGCCGGTTCCGACGCCCGCACTGGAGGACGGCCCCGATGCCTCACCCGCACCACCGACCGGAGGCTTTCCAACCGGAGACCCGGGAGAAACGGAGTTTGTCGATGGCATGCCAAAGGCGCTCCCTGAGGGTGTGCCAGCTTCACCACTCTGCGATGGAGCCGTGCCGATGCCGGCCGGAGCCGGAATGCTCTGAGCAAGTACGGTCCCCGTCAGCAATAGGACGAGACAAGGTGCGAGCACGACGGGTCTGGCGATCATCGAAACGGGTCCTGGAAGAACAGAGATATAGGGCAGAACTCGGCGTGGCTCGCTTCCGTTCAACCACGATGCCAAGGAAGCGTGGGATCTATCAATCCTCCCACGGTCAGGAGGCATGAAGCGCTTTCTGCAACTCGTCCTTCGACATACTCGAGCGACCGCGGATATTTTCCGATCGGGCCTGCTCCATCAGTTGGGCCTTGGTGGGCCCATCCGAGGCCTTGCGGGACTTGGATCCACCTTTCTGGGCGGAGGCCGCTTTCTCGGCTATGTCCTTCGGCTGACTGGAGAACTGCTTCCCGTTTTTGGTGTCAGCACGCTTCTTTCGGGTCGAGCGGTCGTACTCCTCCTTTGACAAGGAGGAACGTGCTTTCTTCGGAAGATACCGTTCGCCCGTCTCGCTGCTCGGCTCGCCGGATTTCGTATCCCATTCCTCATTGGACCATTGCGTAAGGCTGTTGTCCTTGGACTTCCGTCCCTTGTAACCGCCTCCGGCCTCTTTATAGGCCTTCGTCGCCGCTTGAGCTTTGCGGGCGGACCATTGGCCGGGTTTGCCTCCTTTATCCGAGGAGGTGACCTCGGACTTGATTTTATCCCACAGCTTAGGATCGGACTTCTCTGCGCTGGCGGCCATCGTTCAAGCCTTTGCTTGTTTCCATGCGATCAACATGCGCCGGAAGGGCCAGTTCCCGGGGTATGACGTGTCATCAATCCGTGTGAAAGCACGACGATAAAGGTGCTTCGACCGCGAAGGCTCCGGTACGGCGACATTGACTTGAGAAGCCGGAGCCTTCACCTCGCGAGCGCGCAGGGCGGTTATCCCACGGCGAGACAAACGGAACCTTTCAAATGAGCGAAAGCGGATTGGCGAAGCCCACGGTGTTCATCGATGGGGAGGCCGGCACCACCGGGCTCGGCATTCGCGAACGCCTGGAGCGCGAGGGCCGCGTCTCCCTGAAAAGTATCCCTCATGAGAGCCGCAAAGACATCGCGTTCAAACGGGCGCTGTTGGCTGACGTAGATCTCGTTGTCCTCTGCCTGCCCGACGACGCTGCTAAGGAAACGGTGGCTTTGGCCGATGCTCTTCCGGCTGGCGGCCCCCGCATTCTCGATGCGAGCACCGCCCACCGCGTCAGCCCCGGTTGGGCTTACGGCTTCGCTGAGTTGAACACCGGCCAATCACAGGTGATCCGCGAGTCGCGGCGCGTCGCCAATCCCGGCTGCTATCCCACCGGGGCGATCGCGTTGGTACGGCCCCTTGTCGACGCTGGATTGCTGCCGTGGGACACGCCGATCAGCGTCAATGCGGTGAGCGGCTACAGCGGTGGCGGCAAGAGCATGATCGAAGCCTATGAAGCCGGCGACGCACCGGCGTTTCAGCTCTACGGCCTCGGCTTTGCACACAAGCACCTGCCGGAGCTTCAAACCTATGGCGGCTTGACCCGTAGGCCAATCTTCATCCCATCCGTGGGAAACTTCCGCCAGGGCATGTTGGTCAGCATTCCGCTTCACCTCGATACTCTGCCGGGGCGTCCGGATGCGGCAGCACTGGAAGCGGCTCTCGCAGCCCATTACGCCGGCAACACCTTGGTGACGGTGATACAGACCAGCCCGAACGACAAGCCGGATGCCGAGGGCCTGAACGATACTGATCGTCTCGAACTAAGGGTCTATGGAACACCGGACCATTCCCAGGCGCTGCTCGTTGCCCGGCTCGACAACCTTGGTAAAGGCGCCTCCGGTGCCGCTGTTCAGAATATTGGCCTCATGCTCGGGCTGGATTAAACGAACGACGCGGACAGGACTCACTACACTATCCGGGCCTGTCCATATCATGGGGCGTGGCTCGGGTATCGCCGGATCGGTCGACTGACGGAAATTGGAACTTGGCGCCGAGACTTCACGCGGCGTCATTCGAACAATGCGTATATAATATTTCTGGCAGCGCATTTCCCATGCGAGAGCGCATCGCCATAGGCTGGCTCGGCCGCGGAGTTGCGACAGCCATACGTCGATTCTCGGACATCGAAGCGACCAACGAGTCCAACTTCATCCCCCTTCCTCTCCGACCCGACAAAGACTATCCCCACGCGCATTAGTTGTATTTTGTTCGTCCCGTTGACGGGACATCCATATTCAGCAAAATTACGGCGGATATTTCAGACCGACCTTCACGACTCATCTTAAAAAGAGACCGCTTGAGAATCTGCCTCTCATCGTGCCGCTGATATTCGCAGCAATACGACGCATACTTTTTGCATGAAGGTACGATTTTGACTGAAGTTACAGGGAACTGATTTCCGTTGAACAGGTTAGCCACCGTCGCCTGCCAACATGGCGATGAGGTAAGTTTCTTGTCGCTCAATGAAAGTCGAAAAACTCACCGTATGCCCCGTCGAAGTAGATGCTTGTTTCTAAGAAGCTTTTCCTGATGCGAGAGGAAGGTACAATTCCACGAGCACCTTGAAGATGTCAGACGAGGAGGCCAAAGATCCGCCGCTACCGCTGCCGAACTCCTACCTCGAAACGTCATGAGAGGGGAGGTATACGATTGCAAACTCTTAATTTCTACTATTTGCCGGCCTTCCGCACCAGAAGTCGCGACATCTGCTATTCGGCGAAGGTGGAAAATCACCTTCTACTCCAACATCGGGATCACGGCATGACATCTGGACAAATAGCCCCACCGACAGGGCTGAATGATGGATCTTCCCGATGCGTGGCAGTGCGCCGTGCAGTTGGATTCGGCTGCCGCAACGACCTTTGAGCTTATGCGAAGTGGCGGGAGCGGACTTACCCCTGGTTGGAACTTCGAGGCTGGCCCAGGTGGATTTGCCAGTCGTGATTGTTTTGACCGGCAGACAATCCCACCCACGAAGTTTTCCCCTGCGACCTTTGTCGGGTCTGGTGATGAGCGAGCCGCCTCGAGGCGTTGATGCGCTGAAATGATGGATAAACTCTGCTTGGTGCCACGCCCAAACGTATGGGGATCGCATGATATGGCTCTCGCAGACGGCGAAAACCCGATACACACGAGCGAATGATCCTTAAAACACCGAATTTCCTGCAATAACATCTTGCGATAGGTCAAAACAGAGCTTAGTCTCGTGTACAGTTTCAACAAATTGAATCGATGGTACGAATATCATGAGTGAATCAGACACTGAATCGGCTCGTCTTATCACCTTAGCAGCTGATATCGTTTCCGCTTACGTCAGCAACAATCACGTTCAAAGCGCGGAGCTGCCTAAGCTTTTAAGCGATGTGCACGAAGCCATTCGCACTGTGAGCACGAGCAATGCACCGGCGGTGGACACTGGGCCGCCCAAGGCGACGCCGCAGGAGATCCGCCGCTCCGTGACCCCGGATTACTTGGTCAGCTTCGAAGACGGCAAGCAGTACAAGACGCTTCGCCGTCACCTCACGCTACGGGGACTGACCCCTGAGCAATACCGGGCAAAATGGGGTCTGCAGCCCGACTATCCGATGACGTCCGCCGCTTATTCCGAACAACGGTCCGAGCTAGCTCGTGCACTCGGTCTCGGCCAGCAGCGTCGTAAGACTGTGACCAAGTCAGCTCCAGAAGAGGTTGTGAGCGAGCCGGTGGAAGAAGCTGTCGCTCCCGCGCCGGAAAAGAAGCGTCGCGGCCCGCGCAAGAAGCAGGCGGCCTGAGTCTTTTCCAAAGACCCGACCTAGTATCATCCGGGTCATCCGACAAAGCCTACTTCCGGCATGCGCCGCGAAGTAGGCTTTGTCGCGGAAAATGCTGAAATTTGCAGGAAGGTATGGTTTTCATAGGAGCTTTAGGCGAGCCGTGGATCGACGAGGATTGGACTTTATAATTGTTGTCTCAACCGTCGATCACCCTTGGTCGGAACATGCCGCAAACACAGGATCTGCGGTAGAGGAAGCTATGAAAATCCTGCTGCCTTGCAGCGTAGGCCCATCTGGTGCTCTCCACACTTGATCAGCCCAGGCAATCGGCGAGGGCTAATGACAGCCCTCCAGGGCGGTGTTAGGAAAAGCGCGGCGTCCCGACTCCGTAGCTCAGCTGGATAGAGCAGCCGCCTTCTAAGCGGCAGGTAACAGAGCAGCCGCCGCCCATCCCGCAGAGCGCAGAGCAGCCGCCGAGACCGGACGCCCGGGGCCGCGTAGCACGTCAGTGGCAATGGATTTCCCCGCCCCCGAACGTGTAAAACGATTCCACAAACGCGATTTGGGAATCGTTTTACACGTTGGCCGGGCCAGGCCTTAGGCCGCGTCGATCTGCTGCGCGACAATTTCGAGGACCTTGTCGATCCGGCGGACCTCGGCCTCCTCGCCTGCATCAAGGGCCTCCACCCTCCGTAGTCCGAGCATGCGGTTCTGTTCCATGAGCCCCGCGATGTGGGTGGCCTGCGCGGCCGCCTTCCTGGCCTCGGCGTCATCGACCCACTCGTTCACCTCGGTGTTGAGCCACCGGCCATCCGAGCCCTCCTCGACGGAGGCGCGGACCGCGAGCTTGCACCGGCGGCCGTCGCGGCTCTGCAGGGGGAGGAAGGCCCATTCCTTCAAGAGGAGGTACGATGCCGGACCCAGGTCGAGCGTGACCGGGTGCCCACTGGAAACGAGGGCGAGGGTTTGATCCATCCCCGCTGACCAGAGTGCGGCCCCGAGCCCCACCCGGGCGTCGGCGGCCATGGACTTGACCCGCTCCGCCCGGAGCCCGAGGTAGTCAGCTGCCTCCGAGTACGATGCGCAGATGGTGTCCCCGGCACCGTATTCGATGACGGCGATGACGACGTCCGGGCAGGCGCGGTGGGACTTGCTGGTCTCGGGCTTGAGCCAGGAATCGACGGTGGCCTCCTCGACACGCGGCGCCGGTCATTCCTGACCTCGCGACACACGGCGTGCTTGATCCAGTCCGCGAACATGACCTGAATTTTGGCCTCCCGCTGGGGGGCCCCACCGGGGTGCTCCTCGGCGAGGATGCGCTCCACGCTGCGCGCGGCCCCGAGGGCGATCTCGTCGATTGTGGACTGCCTCAAGACTGCGGCTCCGGGGCAAAGGAATGCTGCGACCGCCGGAGATCCAGGGCGGCGACAGTTCTAAGCGCGGCGGCCTCGGCCATCTGCAGGCCATGCCTGTCGATCCAGGCCGCCTGGGCTCGCTGCTCCGTTGGTGTCATGCGGGAGTACGAGCGCCCGAAGGCCTCGATCTCATCATCGGTGGGCATGCTGGTCCGTGTCCCTGTCTCGCGTTCGCGAGTTGCTTCAAAGGCGATCGAAGCAGTTCCCGCGGATTCGCATAGGAGGAAACGGGACGTGGCGTCCGGATGGCCCATCGAGAACGCCATCGCCGTTGACGACGCGCAACTAATCTTGCCGGGAAGCGATTGTCAGTATAGATAGGACAATACCCGAAGCGGCTTGCCCACAAGCCGCCCGGTACAGCAGGGAACCTCATATGTTGATTATCGACCGAATGGTGGCAATGGTCCGCTCTGGCCCAGGCCCCTCACCGGAAGAACGCGCTGCGGCCACCGCCCGATATCAGGCCGAGGAGCATGCCAGGCAGGTCCGCCAGGCCGAGGAGCGCGAGGCATACCTCGGGGCCGCACCCCGGTATGTCCTCCCCGACGGCTCCGCGTGGCGCTCGGCACAGATGCTCGGGCGCCTGAGCAACGGCGGTGAGCGCGACCGAGGCCGGCTGTACCACATTGTCTCGGAGGACGGCTGCGGCCCGATGGGCGGCGCCGGGAGCGCCCTGTGCGGTGCCACGCCGGGCCGGCGCTCGGTCGGGTGGGGCGACGTCGAAGGCACCCCTGCGACCTGCCCTCGTTGCCTGAAGCGGGTGGCGTCATGAGGGGCACCACCATCATCATCAAGGGGGTACACGTGGGGGCAACGTCTTGGCATGTGGCCTGTCGCGAATGACCACCCCGGCCGGTTCTGCGTCGACGTCGTCTACCTGTCCGGCCCTACCCAGGACCTCCTTCCGTGCGAATAACGCTCTACCCCGTCCCGCCTGAAACGCCCGCCATCGGGCACGCCGTCGGGTACGTCTCGGGCTCGCCGCTCTCCAACCTCGCGGGGGCCGCCCCCCCGGCGGGGCCTTTGCTGTCATACGACGGCCGTCAGGCCCTCATCGATGGTCAGCCGGTGGATCATGCCGAGATCGCGGAGGCCCTCCATGCCGAAATCGAGCGGGTGGCCAAACGCGTCTTCGGTCCCGATTTCGTGGGGCCCCTGAGCCTGGCCTCGGGTCTCAACGTGCGCTCGCTCGCACGCGGCCGCCTCATCTCGCACGGCCTCCCGGCGCCCCTACTCGACATGCTCGGCCGGGCGGCCGCGACCGCGCACCCGAGGGCGACGGGATACATGCTCCAAGCCGTCGCATACCTTTGGGACGAGCACGTCATCTCCCACGGAATGGGGGAGACCGGGCCAGGGCCGCTCTCCGCCCAGGGTCGTGAGGCCCTCGGGCAGAGGTGCGAGGAGATCCTCGACCGTGCGCTCGGGATGGTCGCCACCATGCAGGGGGAGGCGGCCGCGGCCCGGGCCCGGACAGCCGCGCTCAAAGCAACGATTCGTTAACGCTTCACATGCAATGGTGGCTTCCCGCTCCGTCCCAAGATGGCGCGAACTGGAGACTCCAGCATGACAAAGAACGCCCCCCGGCGTGCGTCGACTCGCGCGCCTGCCAGCGATCCGTTCGCACCCGACCACCCCCCATCCGTTGATTGGCTCGACCAGGGACTGGATTTCCTGGACTGCGATCCAATGGCGGACGCAATCCACTGGTCGACGGGGATCCTGCTCGACCTGCCGCACCTGCATCCCTCCGTGCGTGCCGCGCTTGAGAAGTTGTCGTCATGCCGGGTGTCGCTCTCGTCGCTCTCGCATGCCGAGAGCGTGTGCGACGAGGCTTCGGAAGACCTCAAGCTGGGTCAGGACCACCGCGACACGTACGCCGACTGGGCGACGAGGTGCGTCTATTACCAGGCTTTCCTGGGCGACCAGGGGTGCGCCCTGAGGTGTGCCGTCCGCGTCTGGAAGATCGCGATGGCGGGAGGGCATACCGACCTCCGGCTCTCTAACCTTTTGACCACCCATGCCGAGATGATGTCCGTCGCGGCATACTGCGACGAAGGGCAATGGGCACCCAAGCGCGAGCCACGGTCGTACCGCCGCCAGGGGGACAGTTTGACCGCCTTGCAGATCATTGCCCGATCGGTCGTGAAGGTGGAGAGGCCCAGCAACGTCATGCGCGGCCCCGTCCGTGACGACACCGGATTCGATCCCCGCGATCAGGACGAGGACGACCTGCCGGAGGCGCCTGGGTCGGGCCTCCTCGTGGTGCGCAGCGTCGAGCACCTGCCGGGGTCGGCCAAGGACGGTGCACGAGGCAGCGGAGGGGTCACTCCCCGGGCCGAGTGGGCACCCATCGCCGGGGTTACCCTCCCGTGCCGGCCGGTGCCCGATCTCGCGGCCGCGCGCCATGACCTCGTTGAGCAGTACCCGCACGCCGCAGGGCTCATCGAGCGGATCCTGAACCAGATGGTCGGGCGCCCGTTCGCGCGGCTCCCCCCCATCCTGCTTGTAGGGCCGCCTGGCTCCGGCAAGACCCGGCTGGCCACGAGCATCGCCACCACCCTGGGCCTCCCGAGTTCGGTCTACTCGTGCAGTGGCGTGGCGGACGCGTCGCTCACGGGTACTAGCCGCCAGTGGTCCACGGGTCGGGCTTCCGTCCCCCTTCAGACCATCAGGCAGGAGATGACGGCGACCGTCGCGGTCATCCTCGACGAGATCGAGAAGGCCGGCACAGGGACTACGAACGGGTCGCTCCACGACGGGCTCCTACCCATGCTGGATCATGCCGAGGTCTACAGGGACCCCTACCTGGAGTGCGACACGAACCTCGCGGGCGTGACGTTCCTGGCCACGGCGAACGGCACCTCAGGCATGCCCCGGCCACTGCTCGACCGCTTCCGGGTTTTCCAGATGCCGGAGCCCAGGCCGTCCGACTTGCCGGCCCTCGCACGGGGGATCGTGGGGGACGCCCGGCGCGAGAGGGGGACGGATGCCTCATGGCTCCCGGACCTCGACGGCGACGAGCTCGGCCTGATCGCGGAGCACTGGAGAGGGGGGAGCGTCCGCCGCCTGCAGCGTCTCGTCGACACCGTCCTCGCTGGTCGCGAGACCCTAGCCGCGCGGCATTGAGGGAGGGGAGCATGACCAACGATCCCCGCCTCGTCGCCCTGTTCGGCCTGAGCCTCTCGGCGATCCACTTGGCCCGCGACCGCCTCATCACGGGCGAGGACCTGCAAGCCATCACGGACCTCATCCAGTCCCTCATCGACCGCGCGAAGGAGAGCCACGATGCAGCGTGACACCCTCCCCGCGATCCGCGAGCGGGTCCGGTTCGCTTGGTCGACCCGCAGGGCCTGCGGGCTGTTCGCGGTCGCCGCCGGGATCCGGATCGACCGGATCATGGAGGATGAGGCGGCCGGCCGGATCACCTCCCACGATGCCCTG
Organism: Methylobacterium sp. Leaf91; assembly: GCF_001422815.1. Taxonomy (GTDB): domain Bacteria; phylum Pseudomonadota; class Alphaproteobacteria; order Rhizobiales; family Beijerinckiaceae; genus Methylobacterium. Next base: position 141,515 of record NZ_LMMP01000049.1, read on the forward strand.
CGCATGGCCGCCGAGGCCGAGGCGGCCGCCTTGTGCTTCCGCCCTCTCGCCCTCCGGTGACGGACGTCTATCGGAATCTGACACGGCGATGCTGGTCGATCCGGGAACGCGGCCGCGTCGTCGGGCACCTCCAAACCATAACCCTGGCCGGCGCCGTGATGGTGGTCCGGCCAGGGTCTCGGGCCAGGGTTTTACGGACCGGCAATCGCGAGGTCCACGCCTGGGTCAGGGGCACAATCGTCCCACACGCCGGCGTCCCCACGGGGGCCGCGAGGCTCCACTACCGGCCGTTCCTGGCCGGCCATTTCACGGACGAATGCGGCCGGCCCGTCGTGGCGGCCGCAATGGTTTTCTTCGGCGCGGACGGCAGGGCATGGCACAGCGAAACCGGTACCCAGGCAGCCGCTTCGACCTGACTGAGCTCGGCGACCGTCCCCTGTTTCACGACTGGATCATACAGCCCGACGACCGGTCCGCGGATGGCACCGTGCTCACCGGGACGGTCTACGGGCATGACAAGTTCCCCGACGGGACGGGCCTAACGACGTCGACCGTCCAGGCTTTCGATGCGGCCGCGGGATGGGCGTACTGCTACTCGACTGGGCTGGTCCGCCTCGGCCGGTGCCAGGACCCGGAGGGATGCGCGAACGTGGACCTTATGTAGCCCAAGCGTTAACGGCCCGGCCGGGGCGGTGGTGGCAAAACGCCTGTCGGGAGGCGGGCGGGCGGCAAAACGCCTGGGCGGACGGCAAATTACCTATTCCGAGGGTCGCTGGCGGCAAAATGCCTGGGCGCCCCCGGGTCGACAGGCCGTTTGGGTCACCTTGATACAGCCCCCCCCGCGCCTCCCGGTTAACGCAAGGCCCGTATCCCGTTCGGGAATTTTTTAGGTCCGGAATGCCGTGACCTGACCGTTATTTTGGACCGAGCCGACTGAGAGGCTACGGTGGCCTGTCCTGGGATCCGTCGAGGGGGCTGGTCAAGGAATGTAATGGGCGACCTCAACAACGAGCCCATGTCTGAACCTGGTTCGCTCATCTGAATGCCCCCTTGCGTTGCAGACCACCCGCGTCCGGCCCACCCGGTAATCGGAGGCATAATGGACATGACCGTGGACCCAGACGTCCGGTCCTTGGTCCAGGATGACGTCAGTCAGGTCGGAGGCATCGCACCACCGTAGGTCCGCGTCGCTCCGTGGAAGGCTCGCCGGGTGCGGGGCGTGATGGGTCACCACCACCGTGGGACCGGGGTGGCTGACGGCCAGGGTGTTCTCGATAAAGCCACGGGTGACCCGGTGCATCGCAAGCACCTCCTCGGGCTTGATGCGATTGCGCGACCTCGGACCCGTGCGGATCCGGCGGTAATCGACCATCCCACCACGCCCCTGGGCGGTCCGGATACCGTGGTTCAGGTTGAACGACCCCAGGCGGAAGTCCGTCCATAGGGTACCGCCGGCGAACCGAACGCCGTCGATGATGACCGCGTCGTCGAGCAGGAGATGGATGCCGAGCGCGTCCGCCCGCTCACGCCCCCGGGTCAACTGGTCGTGAATCGTGTAGCGTTCCTCACCCCGGTCCCACCAAAAATCGTGATTGCCTGGCACGTAGACCACCGGCACGCCGGACAAGTGGTCGCCGAGCCAGTCCAGCGCCCGAACCAGGGGCATGTGCACGTCACCGGCCACGACGGCCACGTCGAAACCACCCGCCGGCGCATGCGCGGCAGGGTCCCAAGCATTCTCCTTCCAGTCCTGATGCAGGTCCGAGAACACCCATAGGCGAAGGCCAGGGGCAGTCATGACCCCGCTCCGTTCGTCGCCAAGCGCGCCAGGATCCGGTCCAACGTCACCGGGGCCCAGTCCCAGCAATCCACGCCGACATCGGCACGCGTCGCCGTGCCCGGGACCGAACCATGGGAATGCCCATGCAGGTGAAGGCCAACCCGGTGGGAGCGAGGGTAGCTCACATGAGGGTAATGGCTCAGCCATATGGAGCGCATCACGCCCGCCGGGTCCGGCAGGGCGATCATCGCCACGTCCCGGACGGGCTCGGCCCAGGGGAGGCGTTCACCGATCCGCTCGTGGTTGCCACGGATCAGGAGCTTGCGACCGTTAACGCGTAGGAAAATCGCGAGCGCATAAGTCTCGGTGCACCGGTATGCGAAGTCGCCCAGGTGCCAGACCGTGTCATCCGGGTGGACGACGGCGTTCCAACGTTCGACCAGGGTCTCGTCGTGCTCGTGAAGCGAAGCGAACGGTCGCTGGGTCTGCATCCTCGGGCTGAGGATGAGAGCTTGATGGCCAACGTGGCTGTCGGCCGTGAAATGTACCTTTGGCATTTTAGCCTCTCGCAATTGCGGAGGCTTCGCGCGCGGCATCGCTCTCCGGGATTAGTCGGTCGGGGGCGGCGCCATGCGTTTCATCGTTACTATCCTTGAAGCTTCCGCGTGATCGCCTGGCCGGTCCCCGAACGCAAGGGGCGTGAGAAGCTTGTCAGGCCGCGGCGACTATCGGAATCTCGTCGAGGCGGGTCGTGTAACGGGGCGACCGCATCTTGAACTTGGTCGACCATTCGCGTTTCGGGGCGAACCCGGCGGCGCCCGGGACGACGGCGCCTCGTCCGAAGCGGCGATTGCAGGCGTCGAGCGCCTCCATCAGGGCGGCTCCCATCTCGCGGTCGAGTTGGCCCAAGCCCGGCATCGCACGCTGCGATGCGGCCAGCGGCATCAGGTCGGTGGTGACCACCCCGGCCTTGGAATAGCGGAACCCGTCCCGCCAGGTCTTCCGGACGCCGTGGGTGGCGGCCTTCACCAGGGCGAGAGTGTCGCTGGTCGCCTCGGGGAGCGTCACGACGGTCGAGACCGAGCGTTGAGGCCGGTCGCGGTCATGCTCCGAGGTGTGGAAGAAGACTGTCACGTGGTTGGTCGCCAACCCCTCGCGGCGGAGCTTCTCGCCGAGTCTGGAGGCATGGGTGGCGACGGCCTGCTCCATGGTGGCGCGATCCTCGACGCGCTCGGAGAACGACCGGGTGACGGCGCATCCCTTACGGGTGGCGGCTACCGTCTCCAGGTCTAGGCAGGCCATACCCCGCAGCTCGTGGACGAGGCGCTCGCCCACGACTGTCATGGCCTTGCGGGCGACGCGTGGGTCGAGGTCGCGGACATCGGCGGCGCTGTCGCATCCCAGGGCTTCCAGGCGCCGGGCGTTTGCCGGCCCCACACCCCAGATGTCGCCCACCGGGATGCGGATGATCCAGTGGTCGTACTGCTCCGGGTCGGTCAGGTCGCAGACCCCTTCGAGCTCGGGTACCTTCTTGGCGATGTGGTTGGCGAGCTTGGCCAACGTCTTGGTCGACCCGATGCCGACGCAGGTGGGGATGCCCGTCCAGGCCCGTACGGTCGCCCGCATGTCCCTGCATAAGGACGCCCGGTCCTGGTTGCGCACGTCGGAGATGTCGAGAAAACTCTCGTCGATGGAGTAAATCTCGATGCGGGGCGAGAAGTCCCGGTAGACCGCGTTCACCCGGGCCGACATGTCTCCATAAAGGGCGTAGTTCGAGGAGTAGACTTGGACACCCTGCTGCCGGCACATGTCCCGGATCTTGAACCAGGGCTCGCCCATCCGGATGCCGAGCGCCTTGGCCTCGTTGGTCCGGGCAATCGCGCAGCCATCGTTGTTGGACAGCACGATCACCGGCACCTTCGCCAGCCGAGCATCGAAGACCCGCTCGCACGAGCAGTAGAACGAGTTGCCGTCGGAGAGCGCGTAGGCCCGGGCGCTCATTCGCAGCGGCGCTTCGCACAGACGGACCCGGAGACGACGCCCCAGACCTCAATGACAGCGTCGGGGGAGAGTTGGAACTCGGGGAAGCGAGGGTTGGCGAAGTGCAGCGAGATGCGCGGCCCTTGGCGCTTCCAGACCTTGAAGGATCGCTCGCCGTCGATGTCGACAACGACGATGTCGCCGTTGCGCGGGGTGAGCGAGCGGTCGACGACGGCGAGGTCGCCGTCGAACAGGCGGGCTAGGATCATGCTGTCGCCGGCGACCCGGACCAGGAAGGTGGCCGGGCGGTTGACGATCAGTAGGCGCTGGAGGTCGATCTCTTCCTCGATGAAGTCGTCGGCCGGGCTCGGGAAGCCGGCCTGGACAGGCTTGGCGAGAAGGGACACCGGCATGGGAAAGCCGATGTTTATGCCAGTGATCTGCATGGTGCTCCTCCAAGAGTCCAGGAACAAAAGCAGAACACGTTTGGCCGGTTCCGTATAGCGGCTACGCTTGGGTGCGAAGCCACAATTCGATGAGGTCCCGCCGATGGTGGAGTGGGGAAAACCCGTCTCCCGCGATAGAGGCGGTTCATGCACCCGCCGTCCGCGAAGGGATGCCACGGACGGTAGGGGTGGACTACGTAGGCAGGGCGCCGTTGATCGCCCGGATCACCTTCTCCGCATTGTCCAGGGTGGCCTCGATGGCGGGGGTCTTTTCGTCCAGAACGGCGGGATTGCGAATAAGCCAGTCCGCCGGCGTGAAGTGATCGAACTCTGGCGTGTCGGGAGGCAGCAGCTTGAAGGCCGCCTCCACCCGCTTGACCAGTCGCACCATACCCCCCGCCTCCTTGTCGAGCTTGGCGGTCGTCAGCACACCGCGGCCCTTCAGGCCGTAGGCTCCGTTGACAATGGCGAGGTAGACTTCCGGGTCGAAGATGTCCTCGACATCCCCCTCTGGCAGGCCGAGCACGTCGGGGTAGTTCATGATGCGGTTCTCGGGGATCGCACCTGCGGCCCGGAGTTGCTCCAGCTTGCGCTTGTCGCCCTGAGCCCTGTCGGACATCACCGCGAGGTGCAGCTTCGCGCCCTTGAACAGCGAGACGAACGACTGGATCTTGTCGAGGCCGCCGGCCGGGCAGATCGTCCAGCGCGGATCGAGCGCGATACGCTTGCGGCGCTTCAACTGGGCCGAGAGCGCATTGAGGAAGACGAGGTCGCCGGGCCCCTCGACCAGCAAGGTGTGCTTGCCGATGAACAGGGCCTGGGTCACGTCGTAGCCCAGCGCCGCCTGGAGCGGGAACAGCGTGTCCGGATCGGTCGCCAGGACGTCATCGCGCACCTTGGTGCCCTTCGTCGTCGGGAAGCCGTTCGGCCGCTGTTCGATCTGGTCCTCGACGATGCGCGAGAGCGTCAGGTCGTCGGGTGGAACCATGAACGGCGAATGGGTCGAGAACACCACTTGGTGGTGGGGCACCAGCTTGTCGCCGAAGTACCTCAACAGGTCGGCCTGGGCCTTTCCGTGAAGGGTCAGCCCTGGCTCGTCGAGCAGGAGCACCAGGCTGCCGCCCTGCTTGCTGACCTGGGCGAACTTCACCAGGAACGAGAAGAACCAGATGAAACCGGCGCTCCGCTCCGAGAAGGGGACCGAGACGCGATGCAGGATGTTTTTGACGCGGGCGCGCGCGATCACGCCCTCGTCAAACGGCGCGGGGTCGTTCGGCTCCGCCTTTGTGACCCTGACCTCGATCTCCAGGAACGGGTTCTGGGTCCAGTATTCCCGCAGTTGGTCGGTGATCGCGTTCGACGCGGATTCGCATTTCGCGTTCAGCGACTCGTAGGTCTTCGACTCGCGGATCTCCTCGACCGAGGTCCCGGCGAACTCCAGGAAATCGAGGAAAACCAGCTCGGGGACTTCGAGAGGCTCGCTCGACCTATGCGGGCGGCGACCAAATCGATGGACGCCGCCATCCTCGTCCCTCTCGATGTCGTCGACGCGGATCTGGCCGGCCATGCGGTCGTAGTGCGAGAAGTACATGAAGCTTGGGCAGGCCGAGCGAACGTGGCTCGCAATAGCGTTGAGCACCGATTTGCCTGGCAAGGCTTCCAGGGCATCCAGTAGCGCCTGTTGGGCTGCGGATATTTCCTCCAGGCCCTCCAGGGCCTTCCGGACCGCTGCCGCCGAACCGGAGGCCGCAAAGGCGCGTCGCTCATCCTCGGTTAGCCCATGCCTGTCGGTGAGGAAGGCCATGCAGGCGGCCTCGTCGAGGTGCACGGTCACTCCGATCCCGCCACCGTAGCGCCGGCTGAGGGTCACCTGGGACGACGCGAGGCAGCCGGGCCCGAAAGATGCGGCGAGGTCGTTCATCTCGGCGTCGGACAAGGTCCACCGGGTCGCGATGACCATGGCGTCGTCGTCCGCGTGACGCCTCTCGTATTCGTTCAGGTAACGCCGCGGGTAGTCCCGCTCACGGTCGAACGTGATAGGCGTCGACGCATGGGGTTTCAGGCCGGCGAGCGCGTGAAGCAGTGCCGTCTTGCCTGCCTCGTTCTTGCCGACGAGGCAGGCCATGTCGCCGAGGGTGATCTCGCCGGAATCCTCGACGCTGCGAAAATTCGTGACCCTGAAACTGTCGAGCTTCATCCGAGACCTCGTTATATGGTCGGCCTCGGCGGAGGCCTGCATGTGAAAGGATGATGGTTAGGGCGTGCCCGGAGCCGAAGCCTGCGCGGGTGCAGGGGCGGCCGGAGATCCGTCGTTGAAATCCCCGTGGGTGGCCAGCGCCTCCGGTCGGTAGGGGCCCCTGCCGGTGCATTGCGTCACCTCGGCCAACCGGAAGCGCCGGTAGACGGTCTCATGGACAGGCGCCCCGGGCGGCACGTAGCGTGGCTTCACCGCCCAGCCCAGCCTGCCGGCCAATGGCAGGAGCCAGCCGGGGACGATGCCCGCGATGGTGTCGCGCATCCCGGCGACCTCGCAGTGCTGCATGCCGTCGAAGGCCGGGTGCAGGTGCAATCGCCCGGTACCCGTCTTGCCCGGTTCCATCCCGTCGACCAGGAGCGGATACGGAATGGTCGTGGCCTCCTCGACCATCCAGTCCAGCGCGATGTCGGAGAGCCGGCTTTCGACCTCGGGATAACTCCCGCCCACGTCGGAATGGTTGCCTGCGAACCACATCTGGATCAGCGGATCGGGCTCGTCGCCGACCCTTTGGCGAATGGCGTCCTTCTTCGCCCATTCGACACGGGGGAAGTCGGCGCGGGTCTCGTCGATTGCCAGGGCGTGCCGACCGTAGCCGACGTGGCCGCTGAGGAACCTGTCGTAGTTCCCGGACCGCCATTGCGCGAGGTTGAAGCGCGTCTTGCCGTTGACGGGGGAGTTCACGATGAACTTGATGGTGGTAGGAAGCCAGCGCCACAGGACGAAAGCCGCGCCGAGGATCGCGACGACCGCGAACGGCTTCCAGAACCCCGTATGGAATGCAAGGTCGAGCACGACCGACGGCCCGGCGGCGAGCACGGCGGCCAGCGCGAACAGCCCTGCCGCGAGGCCCCAACGCCGTACGCCGACCGATCCGAGGGATGCGACGGTGTCGAACACGCCTACGAAATGAGGAGCCACGTTCGACCTCAGGTCGTCGCCTGACCCGTATCGGTGCCGGAACCGACGCGCCAGCTCCTGGCGCTCCCGGTCGTAGTCGCCCCGAGGGGACCCGGCGCCATACTCGTAGACTCCCATCACCGCCTCGTTGGCGATGTCGCGGGTCGTCTTCCGAAAACGTGGAAGGTAACTGCCGGGGGGTAGTGCCTCGGCCGGCGGCGGGAGCGCGTGCTTCCGGCCTGGAAGCTTCTCCTTCATCCATTGGCCAACCGCCGCCCAAAGGCTTGGGGCCTTGCACTCGCCCCCGGGCGCAATCGTCGGGACGCCACACAGGAAGAGCACGTTTGCCACGCAACGGGCCGTGTAGGCTCCTCGGCTGAAGCCCACGAGGAAGATACGGTCGCCCGGCTCGTAGTGGTCGATGATGAAGGCGTAGCAGTCGGCGATGTTCTTCGTGATGCCGAGGCCCGTCACCGAGGACAGGAGCTTCTGCAGCCTTCGGTAGGCGCTCAGCAACCCGGTGGCTGAGCCGTCGGTCCCCAACCCGGGGTCGTAGAACGCCACCTGATCCTTCGGGTCGATGCCGCTGTCCGGGCCAACCCGGCAGACGCGATAGAGTTTGTAGACGTTGCTGAGGCGCTGCTCCTCGCGCAGCCCGCCCTCCTGGCCGGTCCCGTCCGAAAAGACGACAATGTTCTTCGGCATGCCCATTCCGACCCCACGGGCCGCCCCCGAATTATATGGTTCAACCGGAAACCCGACTTCGCGTCGGCGGACCGTCCTTGGTCCGCTTCGGGCCCGTAGCCCCCTTCATCCGTCGAGCGCCGGCGGTCTTGGCGTTCCCAATGGATGCCTTGCTCCTGGCCGCCCTGGCAGGCCTCGCTTTGGCATCCTCGGCCAGCGAGGCGCGCACCGCCCTGACCGCCCCGCGGATGCCCTGGGTCACGTCGTGAAAAGCCTCGTCCGCGGTTCGCCAGTTGCTCACCACCCGGCCGTCTCGCGAAAACACCTTCAGCGCCGAAGCGCCGGTATCCTTCCAGTCGCAGTGGCGGAGCACGACGACCACCACACGCATGGCGCCCCTGGCCCGGCGGCCCATCGCACGGCGGTACTCCAGTTGGCACCAGTGGCTATGGATGTACTCGGGGCTCATCAGCGCCACGAAGGCGTGGGCCTTCCGAAGCTTGCGGGAGATCTCGGTGTTCAGTGCGTCGCCGGCCTCCATGTCGCCGTCGAACCAGGTCTCGACCTCGTCGCGCTTCAGTTGCGCCAAGTGGACCTGCAGCTTTGCCTGCTGCGCCATGTTCGCGTGGCTGTAGGACACGAAGATCCGAACCGTTGGCTTCTCCGTCTTCGCCTTTGGTGCGCTCAGCTTTGGCGGACCGGAGGCGCACGCGGCCACCGCCCCTTTCGCCTTGGGTGGTGTAGCCTTCCTGGCCCCTGGCCCGGATTTCGTGCGCAATGAGCCCCCCAGGCGGCGGCCAAGTTCAGGAATAATGTCGTCTGAACACGTTTTGTTCCAGTCGTCTTGCGCTCATCCTGCGCTGTGGATCTCTCCCGCTTCGAGCTTGCGGGATTTGGGCCCGCGATGCGATCACCGCCGCCTCAAGGAGCGCTCACACAATGAAAATTAGGGACCGCCACCCTCGACTCTGACCCCTGGAGCGCCACGAGAAGCGATATCGAACGCATACTCGTCGAAACCCACCAGGAGTTCGGTACCCGCCAATTCGAAGCTTACGCGGGCTACATAGACCGTGCGATTGGCATGGTCGCCGACGCACCAGAGAAACCTTCGTCGAAAGCTAGGCTTGAGCTCGGTCCCGAAACGCGTTCCTTCCACGTTGCACTCGCGACCGGACGGAAGGGAGGGGCGTCCCTTGTCCTGTACTATCGGGGGCAGGAGGACGGGCATGGGTACGCCGAGGTCGTCATCCTCCGAGTGCTGCCCGACAGAATGGAGCCGCGTCTCAGGTTGGCCGTCGATCTCGACCTGACCGAGGATGAGGACGACACACCCCAACCGGGGATGTGACGGCCGGAGGCAGCGAGATCATCCGCCGATCTTGCCTTCGGATGCCATCCTGAACCGAATATCGCTGTGACGTGGAAGGGCTGTTTAACGCAACCCGCGGCCGCTCGGCTTTCATCCAACACCCGACGGGCGGTGGTTCAGCGCTTGACGAACCCGATGTCGACGGCGACGGCCTTGAGGCGCTCAGGCTCTCGCTCTTTCCGTTCGGAGTAGCGGTCAACGAGATAGGAGGAGCGCTCGCGGGTCAGGAGCGTGAACCTGACCAGTTCCTCACAGACGTCGACCACCCGGTCGTAGAGCGGCCCCGGCTTCATCCGACCGGCGTCATCGAACTCCTTATAGGCCACAGGCACCGAGGATTGGTTCGGAATGGTGATCATCCGCATCCAGCGACCAAGGATGCGGAGGTTGTTCACGGCGTTGAAGGACTGTGAGCCGCCCGAGACCTGCATCACCGCCAGGGTCCGCCCCTGCGTCGGGCGCACCGACCCCTCTGACAGCGGGAGCCAGTCGATCTGGCTCTTGATGACACCGGTCATGTTGCCGTGGCGCTCCGGGCTGACCCAGACATGCCCCTCCGACCAAATGGACAGGTCGCGCAGTTCCTGGACCTTGGGGTGGTCGGCGGTGCTGTCGTCGGGCAGTGGCAGGCCGTGCGCGTCGTAGATCCGGACCTCGCCGCCCAGGGCTTCCAGGAGCCGTGCCGCCTCGTAGGCAAGGAAGCGGCTGAACGAACGCTCCCGGAGCGAGCCGTACAGGATCAGGAAGCGCGGGGCGTGGGTGAACGGTGCCTGCACCTGAAGGTCGGTCGCCGCCGGGACCACGAAGTGCCCCTCGCTGAGGTTGGGCAATCCATCGGTGAAAGGATGTTGGGGCTTGTCCAAGAAGTTTCGTTCCTCTACGTTTCAACGATGGTTGAGATATTGACATCATGATAGACGAACGGCAAGCCGTGGCCGCCTTCGCGGCCCTCGGGCAGGAGCACCGCCTGCGCATCGTGCGCCAACTCGTTACCGCCGGCCCCGAAGGCATGGCGGCCGGCTTGCTGGCGGAAGCCGTTGGCGTCTCGGGCACCAACCTGTCGTTCCACCTGAAGGAGCTCTCGCATTCCGGGCTGGTCACCTCGCGGCGCGAGGGACGCTCGATCATCTACAGCGCCGCCTACCCGGACCTGTCCGAGCTCATCCAATTCCTGATGCGCGATTGTTGCCTGGGGCGCCCCGAGGTCTGCGCACCGGCCGTCGCGGCCCTGGCCGCCTGCTGCCTTCCCACCGGAGACACCGCCCATGCCTGACCGCGTCTACAACGTCCTGTTTCTTTGCACCGGCAACTCCGCCCGCTCGATCCTGGCGGAATCGATGCTTCACAAGGAGGGCCAGGGTCGTTTCCGGGCCTTCTCCGCAGGCAGCAAACCGAAGGCGGGTGTGAACCCGCTCGCCATTCAGGTTCTGAGCGAGACGGAGTACCCGACCGAGGGGCTGCGCTCGAAGTCGTGGGAGGAGTTCGCCGGCCCCGACGCGCCGGTCATGGATTTCGTCTTCACGGTCTGTGACAACGCCGCCGGCGAGGCCTGCCCGTACTGGCCCGGCCAGCCGGTGACGGCGCATTGGGGCATCGAAGACCCCGCCTCGGTCGAGGGGACCGACCTGGAGCGCAAGACGGCCTTCGTGACCGCGCAGCGCTACCTCAAGAACCGGATCGCGGCCTTCGTGGCGTTACCGCTGGCCAGCCTCGATGGGGTCGCCCTGTCCGCCAAGGTGCGCGAGATCGGCCAGCAGGCCGGCGCCACCTCGCCCCGTTCGGAGGTCGCGTGATGGACGTCGTCATCTACCACAACCTGGATTGCGGCACGTCCCGCAACACCCTGGCCCTGATCCGCAACGCCGGCATCGAGCCGCATGTGGTCGAGTACCTCAAGACGCCGCCGAACCGGCTCCTGGTGCGTCAGCTCGCCGACCGGGCCGGCGTCACGGTCCGCGACCTGCTCCGTGAGAAGGGGACGCCCTACGCCGAACTTGGGCTCTCGGACCCGAGCCTGACGGACGACCAGCTACTCGATGCCATCGCAGAACACCCGATCCTGCTGAACCGCCCCCTGGTGGTGAGCCCGAAGGGCGTCGCCCTGTGCCGACCCTCCGAGGCGGTCCTCGACCTCCTCCCGGCCCAGCGGGGCGAGTTCGTGAAGGAGGATGGCGAGCGCGTCGTCGACGAGCACGGGCGCCGCGTCGCCACCGCCTGAACCGCCACCCGTCAAGAACAAGAAACGGTCCCGATGCTCGCGCTCGCCATCTTCGTGGTCACCCTCGTCTTCGTCATTTGGCAGCCGAAGGGGTTCGGCATCGGGTGGAGCGCCCTCATCGGGGCCGCTGTGGCGCTCGCCACCGGGGTCATCCACGTGGGCGACATCCCGGTGGTCTGGCACATCGTCTGGGACGCCACCTTCACCTTCGTGGCGCTGATCATCATATCGCTGCTGCTCGACGAGGCCGGCTTCTTCCACTGGGCGGCGCTCCACATCGCTCGCTGGGGCGGCGGACAGGGGCGCCTGCTGTTCCCGCTGGTGATCCTGCTCGGGGCCGCCATCGCGGCGGTGTTCGCCAATGACGGCGCGGCCCTGCTGCTCACCCCCATCGTGCTGGCCATCCTGCTGCGCCTCGACTTCAAGCCGGCTGCCGCGCTGGCCTTCATCGTCGCCTGCGGGTTCGTCGCAGATTCGACCAGCCTGCCCCTGGTCATCTCCAATCTCGTCAACATCGTCAGCGCAAACTTCTTCGACATCACCTTCAGCCGCTACGCTGCCGTGATGGTGCCGGTGAACCTCGTCTCGCTGGCCGCGACCCTGGTGGTGCTTTGGCTGTTCTACCGGCACGACTTGCCGGCCACGTACCCGGTGGCCGAGCTCGAAGCGCCGCGCCACGCGATCAAGGACCCGCTGGTCTTCAAGGCGGCCTTCCCGCTCCTTGGGCTGCTGCTGATCGCCTACTTCGTGACGGCACCGTTCGGCGTGCCGGTCTCGGTCGTGACCTGCGCCGGCGCCGTGGTCCTGCTGGCGCTTGCCAACCGGAGCCGCGTCATCACCATCCGTAAGGTCCTCGCCGGCGCGCCCTGGCAGATCGTGCTGTTCAGCCTCGGCATGTACCTCGTCGTCTACGGGCTGAAGAACGCCGGCCTGACCGACTACCTGGCGCAGGGCCTCGTCTGGCTCTCGGGCTTCGGTCCGTTAGTGGCCACCATCGGCACGGGGGTCGCCGCCGCGATCCTGTCCTCGGTGATGAACAACATGCCGAGCGTGCTGGTGGGCGCGCTCTCAATCCAGCAGGCCCCGGACCTCTCGCCACTGACCCGGGAGCTCATGGTCTATGCCAACGTCATCGGCTGCGACCTCGGCCCGAAGTTCACGCCCATCGGGAGTTTGGCGACCCTGCTCTGGCTGCACGTCCTCGACATCAAGGGCCAGCGCATCACCTGGGGTCAGTACATGCGGGTCGGCCTCGTGATCACCCCTCCGGTGCTGCTCGTCACCCTGGCTGCCCTTGCAGTGTGGCTACCCGTTCTTGGGGCCCGGTAGCGGACCGATGACCCCGGTGCGCCGCTGGCCCGTGATCTCGGCCCTAGGCGTCGTCCAGATCCTGACCTGGGGCTCCTCGTTCTACCTGTTGTCGGTGCTGGCCACCCCGATGTCGAAGGACACGGGATGGCCCCTGGGTTGGGTCATCGGCGGCCTGTCCCTCGGCCTCCTCGTCGCGGGCTTGGTCTCGCCACGGGTCGGAGCGTTCATCGGGGAGCACGGCGGTAGGCCCGTTCTGGCCTTCGCGGCCGTGGTCCTTGCCTTGGGCCTCGGCGTCCTCGGCCTCGCGCCGAACCTGCCGACCTACCTAGTGGGCTGGCTCCTCGTCGGGCTCGGCATGGGCACCGGCCTGTACGATCCGGCCTTTGCCACGCTTGGTCGGCTCTACGGCGCCGAGGCAAGACCCGCCATCACGACCCTGACCCTGTGGGGCGGCTTCGCCAGCACGGTGTGCTGGCCGCTCTCGGCCTTCCTGATCGAACGGGTAGGCTGGCGCGGCACCTGCCTCGCCTATGCCGGGCTGCACCTGGCGGTCACGCTTCCCCTCGTCCTGCTCGTCATCCCGCACCCCCCTGCCCACGGGCCAGCACGTTCCGAGGGCCCGGTCTCGGCCGTCCGGCTCGATGCACGCGAGCGGCGTGCCTTCCTCCTCATGGCGGGGGTCCTGACCCTCGGCGGCACCGTAATGGCCATGGTCTCGGTGCACCTCATTACCCTTCTCCAGGCCCGTGGCGTGGCGCTGACCTCGGCCGTCGCATACGGCGCGCTGATCGGCCCGTCACAGGTGGGGGCGCGCATCGTCGAGATGGCCGGGAAGGGCCGGCATCACCCTCTATGGACCCTCACCGCGGCGATGGTCCTCGTCGCCATCGGGGTCGCGATGCTGGCGGCTGGTCTGCCCGTGGTGGGGCTGTCGCTGGTCCTCTACGGCGCCGGCAACGGGATCTATTCCATCGCCCGCGGGACGGTGCCCCTCGCGCTGTTCGGTCCCGAGCGCTACGCCCCGCTCGTTGGCCGGCTCGCCCGTCCGGGGCTGGTGGCGCAGGCGCTTGCGCCCTCCCTCGGGGCGGTCGTGCTGACGCAGGCGGGCGCCGATGCGACCTACGCCCTCTTGACCGTGCTCGCCCTCGCGAACGTCGCGCTCGCCGTATCCCTCTGGCGCGTCCGGTAGTCACCTCCCTTCCTCACCGCTCCGCGATGTGGCATCGTCCGTCCGTGACCTTCTGGCTCGCCCTTCGGCGGCTGCTTCCGCTCCTTGCGGTCCTCAGCCTCGCCCTTGCGCCGGTGACCGCATCCGCGGCCGCCGCGGGCATGCATGCGCCGATGGCCGCTCAGGGCCACGCCATGGCGATGCCCGACGAGGCCATGGACGACATGGCCGGGATGGCCATGGACGAGATGCCGTGCTGCCCCAAGGAGCGGCCGGACATGCCCGACTGCTCGAAGGGCTGCCCCCTGATGGCACTCTGCCTGGCGAAGGTCGCCACCGGCCTGCCCGGCGCCTTAGGGTTGCCGGGACGCGTCGCCGTCGTCGAGGGGACTGCGTGGGCCGTCACCGCCTCCTTCGACAGCGTCTCGCAAGGGCCACCCTCCGAGCCTCCCCGAGCCTGAACCCGATGCCGTCGGCGCCTGCGCCGGCACGGTGACGCGCGTCCGCGCGTGGCCATCCATCGCGTTCAGGAGACCCCACATCGTGACCAAGACATCGTTTTCGCGCGCCCTCACGGTTGCGCTGCTCGGCCTCGCCCTCACCGCCGCGGCCCGGGCCGACACCAAGGACTACGAGTTCCAGCTGGTGAAGGACGAAGCCAAGCAGGGCGAGGCCATCCTCGACGTCCGCCTCGTCGACAAGCGCACGTCCAAGCCCGTGCCGAACGCCGTCATCTTCGCCAAGCGCATCGATATGGCGCCCGACAGCATGGAGGAGATGACCTCCAAGATCGAGCAACTGCCCTCGCCGGAGCCGGGCCTCTACCGGTTCAAGGCGAAGCTGACGATGGCCGGCGGCTGGCGCCTCTCGCTCGGGGCCAAGGTCCAAGGCGAGACCGGCACCGTCGAGAACAAGCTGGTGTTCAAGGCCACCAAGTGAGCCGGACGGCATGGCTGGCCGGGACCCTCGCCGCGCTCGCGGCGGGGGGGCTGGGCTATGGCGCGGGGCATGAGGGCAGCCCCGTGCCGGCGCTCGTCCAGCAGGCGCGGACCGGGTTCGCCCATTGGCTGCCGGGTGCACGGCCGGCCTCCCCGATGCCCGCGCAGGCTCCGATCAAGGCGACGGGTTCGGTGGTCTACTACCGAGACCCGGACGGGAAGCCGGACTACGCCTCCGAACCCAAACAGACGGCGGACGGTCGCGACTACCGCGCCGTCCACGCCAGCGAGGACGTGCGCTTCGACGAACCCGAAGAGGCGGAAGCCATGCCTGACGCCGGCCACGGCGACATGGCCATGGCTCAGGCCAAGACGCCCGCGAGCGCCCGCAAGGTGCGCTTCTACCGCAACCCGATGGGCCTTCCGGACACTTCGCCGATTCCGAAAAAGGACTCGATGGGGATGGACTACCTCCCCGTCTACGAGGGCGAGGACACCGACGACGGCACCGTGACCCTCTCGCCCGGCAAGGTCCAGCGAACCGGCGTCCGGACGGAGGTCGCTGCACGGCGCGTCCTATCCATGCCGGTGCGGGCTCCTGGAACCATCGAGGAGGACGAGCGCCGGATCTCGGTCATCGCGATGCGCACCGACGCCTTCATTGAGAAGGTCGAGGCCGTCACCACCGGCGACCACGTCCACAAGGGCCAGCCGCTCATGCGCCTGTTCTCGCCCGAGATGAACGCGGCCGCCGCGCAGTACCTCACCGGCATCGGCTACGAGGGCGCCCGGCGCCGACTGGAGAACCTCGGCATCCCGCCCGAGGCCATCGACGAGATCGAGCGATCCCGAAAAGTGCCGGCGACCATCACGTGGTCGGCGCCACGCGACGGCGTCGTGGTCGAGCGCAACGTCTCCGACGGCATGCGCGCCAAGTCCGGCGACACCCTGTTCAAGCTCGTCGACCATACCCGGGTATGGGTGCTCGTCGACGTGACCGAACGCGACCTGGCGTCCGTGGCGGAGGGCCAAACGGCGACCGTGCGTGCCCGGACGTTTCCCGACCGGACCTTCACTGGCACGGTGACGCGGATCTATCCGCACCTCGCCATGGGGACCCGGACGGCCCGCCTGCGCATCGAGTTGCCGAACCTCAACGGCGACCTGCGGCCCGGGATGTACGGCGACGTCGAGATCGCGACCGGGAACGCCAAGCCCGTGGTCGCCGTCCCCGACGACGCCGTCATCGACACCGGAACCAGGCAGGTCGTCCTGCTCGACAAGGGCGAGGGCCGCTTCGAGCCGCGCCCGGTCAAGCTCGGTGCCCGCGGCGACGGCTACGTCGAAGTCCGGGAGGGCATCGCGGCAGGCGACCGGGTGGTGACCGCCGCCAACTTCCTCATCGACGCCGAGAGCAACCTCAAGGCGGCGCTGCAGGGTCTCTCCGAGCCGAAGGTAGAACCAGGTCCGCAGGCGGCGGCCGATGGGAGGGCGCCATGATCGCCCGGCTCATCGGCTGGTCGGCCCGGAATCTGGTTCTGGTGTTGATCGGGACGGTGTTCGCGGTGGGGGCCGGGCTCTACGCCCTGAGGACCCTGCCGCTCGACGCGATCCCGGACCTCTCGGACGTCCAGACCATCGTCTACACCGAGTACCCCGGGCAGGCGCCACAGGTCATCGAGGACCAGGTCACCTACCCGCTGACTACCGCCATGCTGACGGTGCCCCGGTCGAAGGTCGTGCGCGGCTTCTCGTTCTTCGGGGTCTCGTTCGTCTACGTCATCTTCGAGGACGGCACCGACCCATACTGGGCCCGGAGCCGGGTGCTCGAATACCTAAACACCGTGGCCAAGCGCCTGCCGGCGGGGGTGACCCCGACGCTGGGACCGGACGCGACCGGGGTCGGCTGGGTCTACCAGTACGTCGTGGTCGCCAAAGAGCGCACGCTGGCCGAGCTCCGCTCGCTCCAGGACTGGGTCGTGCGCTTCGGGGCCTCTCGTGCCGAAGGCGTGGCCGAGGTCGCAGGCGTCGGCGGCTTCGTCAAACAGTACAACGTGGTCGTCGACCCGAGCCGGTTGCGGGCGCAGGGCATCACCCTGGCGAAGCTCCGGGACGCGATCCGGGCGAGCAACGCCGACGTAGGCGGCCGCACCGTCGAGCTCTCCGAGTTCGAGTTCGTCGTCCGTGGCCGCGGGTACCTCAAGAGCATCGCCGACATCGAGAGCATCGTCCTGAAGACAGAGGCGGGCACGCCCCTGCGGGTGAAGGACGTCGCCCGGGTCGAGCTCGGTCCCGACGAGCGCCGCGGCATCACCGAGATGAACGGGGAGGGCGAGGTCGCCGGCGGCATCATCCTCCAGCGCTTCGGGGCCAACGCCCTCGACGTTATCGCGAGTGCCAAGGCGCGCCTCGCCGAGGTCGCCGCGAGCCTGCCCAAGGGCACCGAGATCCTGCCTGTCTACGACCGGTCGCACCTCATCGAGGCGGCCATCGAGACGCTCAAGGGGACCCTGATCGAGGAGAGCGCCATCGTCGCCCTCGTCTGCGTCGTGTTCCTGCTCCACGTCCGCAGTGCGCTGGTCGCGATCCTGATGCTGCCGGTCGGCATCCTAATGGCGTTCGCGGGCATGAAGGCGCTGGGCTTGGGCGCCAACATCATGAGCCTGGGCGGCATCGCCATCGCGGTCGGCGCCATGATCGACGCCGCCATCGTCATGATCGAGAACGCCCACAAGCACCTGGAGCGGGCGGACCCTGGCAAGCCCCGGGTCCAGGTCCTGATAGAGGCCGCCTCCGAGGTCGGTCCCTCGCTGTTCTTCTCGCTCCTCATCATCACGGTCAGCTTCCTGCCCATCTTCACCCTGGAAAGCCAGGAAGGGCGTCTGTTCGGGCCGCTGGCCTTCACCAAGACGTTCGCGATGGCGGCGGCGGCGGTGCTGTCGGTGACGCTGGTTCCGGCGCTGATGGTGCTGTTCGTGCGCGGCCGCATCGTGCCCGAGCACCGCAACCCGGTGAACCGGCTCCTGATCTGGTTCTACCGTCCCATCATCGCAGGGGTCCTGCGGGCGCGGGTGCTGACCATCCTGATCGCGCTGGGCGTTCTCGGCGCCTCGGTCTGGCCGGCCCTGCAACTCGGGTCCGAGTTCATGCCCGATCTCGACGAGGGCACCCTGATGTACATGCCGACCACCCTGCCGGGCATCTCGGTGACCAAGGCCGGCGAGCTTTTAGGGAGACAGGACACCATCCTGAAGAGCTTCCCGGAAGTCCTGTCCGTCTACGGCAAGGCCGGACGGGCCGCGACCGCGACGGACCCGGCGCCCTCCGAGATGTTCGAGACCATCGTCAACCTGAAGCCGAAGGCGGAGTGGCGCCCGGGCGTGACGCTGGCGAGCCTCAAAGCCGAGATGGATGCCGCGCTCCAGTTCCCCGGTGTCTCCAATGCCTGGACCCAGCCGATCCGCGCCCGCATCGACATGCTCGCCACCGGCATCCGGACCCCCGTCGGCATCAAGGTGCTCGGAACCGACCTCGCCGAGATGGAGAAGGTCGCCCGCCGGGTCGAGGCGGTGGTGAAGGCGGTGCCGGGCACGTCGAGCGCCTATGCCGAGCGCGTCCAGGGCGGGTACTTCCTCGACATCACGCCCGACCGGGAGGTTCTGGGCCGCTACGGCCTATCGGTCGGGGACGTGCAGGACGTGATCGCCATGGCGCTCGGCGGCGAGAGCGTCACCAACACGGTCGAGGGCCGCGAGCGCTACACCGTCAACGTGCGCTACCCGCGCGCCTTCCGGTCGAGCCCACAATCCATCGCGACCGAGGTGCAGGTGCCCATCGCGGGCGGAGGCACGGTCCCCTTGGGCGAAGTCGCCAAGGTGGCACTGACCCGGGGGCCGACCCAGATCCGGACCGAGAACGGGCAACTCGCGGTCTTCATCTACGTCGATGTCTCGGGACGGGACCTTGGCGGCTACGTGGCCGATGCACGGGCGGCTGTTACCGGCGAGGTGAGCCTGCCACCCGGGACCACCCTCCAGTGGAGCGGGCAGGTCGAGTACCTCGACCGCGCCACGGCCCGGCTCAAGATCGTGGTGCCCCTGACCCTCCTGACCGTGTTCCTGCTGCTCTACCTCAACTTTCGCCGGCTGACTGAAACCCTCATCGTGATGCTGTCGCTGCCCTTCGCACTGGTGGGCGGCGTCTGGCTGATGTGGTGGTTGGGCTTCAACCTATCGGTCGCCGTGGCCGTGGGCTTCATCGCGCTCGCCGGGGTCGCCGCCGAGACCGGGGTGATCATGCTGGTCTACCTCGACCATGCGCTGGCCGAGATCCGGACGGAGTGCGAGCGGGATGGGCGCGCCCTATCGCGAAATGACCTGAGGCGGGCGATCATGGTCGGCGCGGTCGAGCGGGTGCGGCCCAAGATGATGACCGTGGTCGCCATCATAGCCGGGCTGTTGCCCATCCTGTGGAGCACCGGCTCGGGCTCCGAGGTCATGCAGCGCATCGCGGTGCCGATGATCGGCGGCATGGTGTCGTCGACCGTCCTGACCCTCGTCGTGATCCCGGCGGTATACGGGCTGGTGAAGGGATGGGGACTGCCGAGATCCGACATGCAGCCGGAACCCGTCGAGGGGCACACGATGCCCTTGGCCGCGGAATGACAACGAGGACGAGACCATGCTGGTGGTCGACGACGAGCCGACGGTTAGGCATGTTGGTCTCCGACATTCTCGAAGACCTCGCCTAACCCGACATCGAGGGTCGCTCGCATCCGGTCGATGATCGAGGAGAGCCGGTAGGAGGCATGGGGCTCCGGCCAACCGATCCCGGGCTTACCTCCGAAGGGGCCCGGGGTGCTTCTCCGACGGCATCGTCTCGCGCACGTGGTGCCGGACCAAGGAGGGGCTGAACGGCTTCCCGATGAACGTCGCCCCATCGGGCAGGTCCCCGGGTTCAGGTCGCACATTGCCGGAGGCGACCACGATGGCGATGTGGGGCCACGTCACGGCCGTCCGCCGCGCCAGGTCGAAGCCGTTGTCCGGCCCGGGCATCTGCACGTCCGTGAACAGCAGCTGCACCTTGCCATGGTGCTCGTCGAGCACCCGCGTCGCCTGGGCGACGTCCATCGCCTCAAGAACCACGAAACCGGCATCCTCCAGGATGTCGGACACATCCATCAGGATGAGGGCGTCGTCGTCGACCACGAGGACATGGGGGGCATCGGCGGGGTCAGGCAGGGGCATGGATACCAAAGGCCGGCCTGGCCGGTAGGTTGCCGCATAACATAGGTTTCTTTTGCGCCATCGGAGCATGGTTGCCTAGCGCCGTTTCCGTAGGTCCCGTGGATGCGGGCCCCTAGTGGTTGAAATCTGACGCTTGGTACCCATTCGCGAGGTCAGCTTGGGGTGGGAAGCAGCTTGGCTGCTTTCAGTCGCGAGACGTTCTTAAGCGGACCTAGGATGACCCGCCGACTCCGGATGAACGGTCCAACCCATCGCATGGTCGAAGTTCGTTGAAGTCGGATGCCGACATCATCAGAGGCGATGCGACCGGCACGAAAGTGCTCTGCCTCGGGAGACAGCGTGATTCACGATTGCAAAGCCCCGGTCACGCGACATCTCGTGCTGGTCCGGCATGGCCAGAGCGTAGCCAACCGATCCGGCCTGTTCACGGGATTGCTGGACTCGCCCTTGACCGAGCAGGGCCGGATGGAAGCCGAGGCAGCCGGGCGGCGTTTGGCCGAGCGCAGCTGGCGCTTTTCCGCAGCCTTCACCTCGACGCTGACGCGGGCGATCGTGAGCGGCCGGCTTATTCTCGATGCGCTCGGGCAACCCGGATTGGTCCCCCAACGCTTCGCCGCGCTCGACGAGCGAGACTACGGCGACCTCAGCGGGCTCGACAAGATCGCCGCCGATGCGCGCTGGGGGGCGGAGCGGATCGAGACCTGGCGCCGCTCCTACGCCGAGGCGCCGCCGAACGGTGAGAGCCTGCGCGATACCGTCGCCCGCATCGTCCCATGCTACCTCCGAACCATCCAGCCGGCGGTTATGGGCGGAGACGTGCTCGTCGTCGCCCACGGCAATTGCCTGCGGGCGCTTGTCATGGCGCTTGAAGACCTGAGCCCCGCGGAGGTCGAGCACCTTGAACTCGCGACGGGCTCCGTCAGGATCTATGAGCTTGCTGCGGACACGACGATCAAGGCCCGCTGGATCGACGGGTGAATCCGCCTGTCGGCCCTCCACAATGGGTCTCCGCAAACTCTGAAGGGGTCCTGCTTTCATCTATTTCAGTGATGGCAAGCATCTAATCATTCCGTTGGAGTGAATGAACGGGCCCTGGGATCCTCCGGCATCACATCGGAGCCATCCATGTCCGCGCCCAGACTTTTCTCCCACCCTCGATCGATGCACGCCTTGGCCGGCACGAGAGCCATCCTTCCGGGACTGGGCCTCTGCGTGGCGGTCACCGCCGCAGCGGTCGGCTTCGAGGCCGTCGAGGCGCATCTGTTCGGTCGCGCTTGGCTCGAAGCCCTGGTACTGGCGATCCTGCTCGGGAGCGCGATTCGCACCGCCTGGACCCCGTCGCAGCGTTTCTTTCCCGGCATCGCCTTCGGGGCCAAGACCGTGCTGGAGATCGCGGTCGTCCTGCTCGGGGCGTCGCTCAGCCTCGCGACGATCCTCGCCGCCGGACCGGGCCTGCTCTTCGGCATTGCGGGCGTCGTCGCGGTGGCGATCCTGTCGAGTTACGGCATCGGCCGAGCGCTCGGGCTGCATCCGCGCATGGCGATCCTCGTGGCCTGCGGGAACTCGATCTGCGGCAACTCGGCGATCGCGGCCACGGCACCGGTGATCGGCGCCGACGGCGAGGACGTCGCCGCCTCCATCGCCTTCACCGCGGTGCTGGGCGTGCTGGTGGTGCTCGGCCTACCGCTGCTGGTGCCGCTGCTCGGTCTGTCGCCGATGCAGTACGGCGTGCTCGCCGGCCTCACCGTCTACGCTGTTCCGCAAGTCCTCGCCGCCACCGCGCCGGTCGCGGCGCTCAGCGTCCAGGTCGGAACCCTGGTGAAGCTCGTCCGGGTGCTGATGCTAGGCCCGGTCGTCCTGATGCTCTCGCTCGGCGCAAGCCGGCTGCGCGAGGAGACCGACGAGGCCGCCCCCGGCGTCACCGCTGGCGACCGCCCTGCTCGCGCCGGCCTCGCGATCCACCGCTTGGTGCCGTGGTTCATCCTCGCCTTCCTGGCGCTCGCGGGCCTTCGCTCGGCCGGGCTGGTTCCGCAGGTCGCGCTCGCGCCGATGTCGGAGACCGCCAATCTGCTCACCGTGGTCTCGATGGCGGCGCTCGGCCTCGGGGTCGATGTGCGCAGCGTCGCCAAGGCCGGGGCGCGGGTGACCCTGGCGGTGGTCGCCTCGCTCGTCGCACTCGGCGCCGTCAGCCTCGGTCTGATCCGCGTGCTGGGCCTCGCTTGAACCGATCGGATGCGCCCGAGGCCCGGTCAGGCCCCGGCGAGGCAGGGCGAGACGAAGAGCTCCCCGCGATAGGCCCCGCGCAACGTGCGCACGGACACGATCAGCCAGAGTAGGGTCAGCAGGCCGACGAGGCCCGCTCCGAGCCAGGCGAACCCGCTGAGTGCCGTCACTTCGCCGATCCGCAGGGTGGCCAGGGCATAGACGCCGAGCGGGAAGATGTAGCCCCACCAGCCGAGGTTGAACGGAACGCCGGCGCGTAGGTAGCGCACGGTGACGGCGAGCGAGAGCAGAAACCACCAGGCGCCGTAGCCCCAGAGGATCAGCGCGCCGATCAGGCCCGTGATCCTGAGGATCTCGGGCGCGCCGGCAAAACCGCCTGCCGCGAGGATCGGGCCACCGGCCTGCCCCAGCACGAGCAGGCCGAGCGCCCCGGTTCCGAGCGGACCGAGGGAGAGCCAGCTCGATGCGGCCATCTCACGCGGTGGCAAGTTGTGCAGCGCCATGCGCAGCACCAGGATCGCCAGGATGCTCAGCGCCAGCGGGACCGAGACGCCCCAGAGCACGAAGCTCGTGACGATGACGGCGAGTTGTTGGCTCTCGCCGCTCAAGGCTGGAGCGAGCAGGCCACCGGAGACGGCGACGACCTCGGCTGTCACCACTGGCAGCAGCCATAC
The DNA here is from genome assembly GCF_001422815.1 of Methylobacterium sp. Leaf91. Taxonomy (GTDB): domain Bacteria; phylum Pseudomonadota; class Alphaproteobacteria; order Rhizobiales; family Beijerinckiaceae; genus Methylobacterium. Next base: position 164,709 of record NZ_LMMP01000049.1, read on the forward strand.
GGCCGTCATCTGGTCGATGCGGTGCTCCTGACGGGTGAACATCAGGTAGGGGATCGCGACAGCACAGATCAGAGCGAGCGCCACGTCGAACCACCACAGTGGCAGTGCGATTCGGACGGTCTCTGCGCCGAGATAGGGCGGACCGAATATCAGCAGCCCGTTCAGCAGCGTCGCCAGTGCCATCGGGATCGCCCCGAAGAACATCGACACCGTCGAGTGTCCGAAGATCCGTCGGGCGCCATCGAAGTAGAAGATCCAGCGCGCGCCGTAGACTAGGCAGAAGGTGGCGAAAAGCACGACGGAGGCGAGCCAGAGCCCGAGCGGCACAGGGGCCAGCAGGGCATGCGTCTCCGGCAGACGGTCGAGGGCCAAGGCGACCACGCCAGTGCCCATCACCACGGTGAACCAGTTCGGCGTGAATTGTCGGATCACGTCCCGCGGATGCTGGAGGCGCGAGAGCGGCTTTAGGCCTGTGCTGATCGCCAGCAGACTGGATTCGGACACGGGGCGCTCTTGGGCTTCGGAGGGTCAACGCACCGGCTCTAGCACGACCCCGCATCGCGCGCCGCCGCGATAAACATCAACTCGCAAGCGGCGCTTAATCATCAAAACAATCGATTAAAACTAGCTAATCAAACCATTAGTATGAATGGTTGTCGGCCGCTACCTTCTTGTCATCACGAACCGACGTGACGACCCGACCAGAAGGATATCGACCATGACCCGTACGATCGCTGCCGTCGCCCTCGCCGCCTCCGCCCTCGTCGGCATGACGGGCCTCTCGCAGGCCCAGGGCCTCCGCGCTCCGCAGGTCCGCTTCATCACCAGCCCATCCGCACCGATCTACGGCGACGCCGATGGCGCCAACGCCAAGAACCCGGCACTCCCGGCCTACGCCCGTGGCCGCGGCCAGGAGACCGGCGGCCCGGCGCGGGAACTGATCGGTCGCTGACAGCGCCCCCTTGGCCGCCGGGCATCCGTCCGGCGGCACGTGAAGCCTTCGAACACCCGAATGACAGGGAGATCCATCATGACCCGACCCACCTTCGAGACCACTGACGAGGCCCGGCAGGGCGAGACCAGCGGTCATATGCGCTGGGTCCTGTTCTGGACGGTCGCCCTGACTGTCGCCGCCGTCGGCACCGCCTGGCTGACGATCATCTGATCCGGCCGCCCGCCATTGATCGGAGATCGGAAATCTTCGGATGATCGCAATCGGAGATCGTTCAGATCTCTAACGATCATTGGGTGGAATAATCATCTCGCTGTAGCATCTCGTTCACGGAGAGGACGCCTCTTTGCCGGGATGACATGGATCGACGACCCGAGTTTCCGGCGGCGAGACCGAACCGTCCCGACCGACGCCAATGCCGTCCGCCGACGGCGACACCGAGATCCAGCGACCGGCCGACGCGGCCCAACAAACGATTCCAGGGAGACATCATGCGCCATCTGCACGAACCGTTGAACCGCCGCCTCGTCCTGGGTGGCCTAGGGGTCGGCAGCCTCGCCGCCGCCATGCCGGCCTGGGCCGCGGGCTCGGTGAAGCTTCCGCTGCCCGGCGGCCCGGACGAGCGGGCGCTGACCACCGCCTTTCCGGGCAAGGCCGAGATGATCCTTCAACGCACCCATCCGCCGCTGCTGGAGACGCCGTTCTCGGTGTTCGACGAGGGCGTGTTCACCCCTAACGACCGCTTCTACGTCCGTTGGCACTGGGCCTCGATCCCGACCGAAGTCGATGCCGGCACCTTCCGTCTTAAGGTCCACGGCCACGTCGATAAGGAACTCTCGCTCTCGCTCGACGCCATCGCCGGCCTGCCGCGCTTCGAGATCGCCGCGGTGAACCAGTGCTCGGGCAATTCACGCGGGCTGTTCGAGCCGCGGGTGCCCGGCGCGCAATGGGCCAACGGCTCGATGGGCAACGCCCGCTGGACCGGGGTACGCCTCAAGGACGTGCTCGAACGCGCTGGGGTGAAGTCCGGCGCCGTGCAGGTGCGCTTCAACGGCCTCGACGAGCCCGTGGTCGACGACGCGCCGGACTTCAAGAAGTCGCTCGATCTCGACCACGCCAACAATGGTGAGGTGATGATCGCCTACGCGATGAACGGCGAGCAGCTCCCGCTGCTCAACGGTTTCCCGCTCCGCCTCGTGGTGCCGGGCTGGTATTCGACCTACTGGGTCAAGATGCTGTCCGACATCGAGGTGCTGGACAAGCCCGACGACGGGTACTGGATGAAGACCGCCTACCGCATCCCGGACGTGCCGGGCGCCAACATCAAGCCCGGCCAGACCGGCTTCAAGACGGTGCCGATCAACAGGATGGTGCCGCGCTCCTTCGTCACCAACCTGACCGACGGCGCCAAGGTGGCGGCCGGAACGCCGGTGGCCCTTCGCGGCATCGCTTTCGGCGGCGATTGCGGGGTAAAGGCGGTCGACTTCTCCGGAGACGGCGGGGCGACGTGGTTTCCGGCGCAACTCGGCGCGGACGAGGGCCCCTACAGCTTCCGCCGCTTCGACGGCAGCCTGCCGGCGCTGGCCGCCGGCACCCATGCGGTTAAGGTCCGCTGCACCAATACCAACGGCGTCGCCCAGGGCATGGACCAGGTCTGGAACGCCAACGGCTTCATGCAGAACGGCATAGAGACCGTGTCCTTCCAGGCCGCTTGAGGAGACCAGCCATGAACCCGATCCGCCCTGCGGCCCTCATCGCCGCGCTCGCCTTGTCTCCTCTGGTGGCGCTCGCCGCCCCGGCCCCCGAGCCGATGCGCTTCACCTCGCAATCCATTGCGATGCCGACCTCCGACCGGATCTTCCCCGACGGGCCGGGGGCCGAGGCCGTCAACAACAACTGCCTTGCCTGCCACTCGGCCGGGATGGTGCTGACCCAGCCCAAGCTCACCAAGGCGCAGTGGACCGAGACCGTGAACAAGATGGTTCACGTCTACAAGGCACCGGTCGATCAGGCCGACGTGCAGACCATCATCGATTACCTCACGGCGTTGAAGCCGACGCCCTGAACCCCCGATTCCCGAGGCCGCCGCGCTTTTTTCGCCGGCCTCGGGGAATAGACCGCGCCTTCCGGCGTCTCCTCAGGGCGATGCACGGCCGGCCCGGCCTTGCACGACGGATTTCCGATTTCGAACCAGCCCTCACGGCAGGCCCCGGCCGCCGAACGAGCGCGCATGCCCGAGAGACACGCTTCATGACCCATATCCGCACCAGCCTGCGCGCCCTCGTCGCCGGAGCCGCCTTGCTCCTCGCCCAGGGCCAGCCCGGGTTCGCCGCCGGTTTCGACGGGGCGATCAAGAACAACGCGCTGGCGCTGAACGCCGCCGGTACGGTCGCCGCTGTGTCGAACAGCGAAGAGAGCGCCGTCATCGTCTACGACGTCGCCAAGGGCACGGTGCTGCGCCGCCTCGACGGCTTCGTGACCCCGCGCAACATCGTGTTCGCGCCGGACGGCGCCCGCTTCTACGTCTCCGACAGCGGCACCGGCCGGATCACGGTCTACGAGACCGCCACCGGCAAGGAAGCCGGCGTTCTCGCCGCGGGCCCCGGCGCGTTCGGCACGGTGCTCTCGGCCGACGGGACCAAGCTCTACGTCAATAACGAGGCCGCGAGCACGCTGACCGTGTTCGACACCAGGACCATGCTCGCCGAGGCTGTGATCCCCGGCTTCGCGCAGCCGCGCCAGGGCGTGAAGTTGTCGCCGGACGGCAAGACCGTGTTCGTGACGAACTTCCTCGGCGACAAGATCACGTTGGTCGATACCGCCACCAACAAGATCACCGGCGAGATCGCCGGGTTCGACAAGCTGCGCGCCATCTCGATCACCAAGGACGGTAAGACGCTGTTTGCCGCCAACAGCGGCCGCAACACGATCGGCGTGGTCGATGTCGCCGCCCGTAAGGTCACGTCCGAGGTGGCGGTGGGCAAGGACCCCTACGGCGCCGCGCTGACCCCGGACGGGCGCTTCGTCTATTCGGGCAATCTCAAGGACAACTCCTTGTCGGTGATCGACACCGGCACCCTCAAGGTCGTCGCCACGGTGACCGGCCTGAACGAGCCGCGCCAGGCGATCGCGTTCTCGGCCGACAACGCCCACGCCTACGTCCTCAACCGCGACCTTAGCGTCGCCGTGGTGGACCGGGCGAAGAACGCGGTCATCTCGACCATGAAGCCCTGAGGCGTCGCGCGCCGGGTGCCTTCTCGGCTCCCGGCGCGTTCCCGATGTCGACACGTCACGAACGCAGGACAAAGACCCCATGCTCGGCCTGTTCCAGCGCAAGGACCGCCTCATCGTCCACGGAAAGGCGCCCTACAACGCCGAGCCGCCGCTCGATCGCCTGCGCGCGGCCTTCCTGACTGATCAGGCCGACTTCTACGTCCGCAGCCACGGTGACATCCCGGACCTCGACGCCGACAGCTACCGCCTGATTATCGACGGGATGGTCGCGACGTCGCTCGACCTCTCGCTCGCCGATCTCAAGGAACGCTTCGCGCCCGTCACCGTCACGGCGGTGATGCAATGCGCCGGCAACCGCCGGGCCGACATGCTGGCGGTGGCGCCGGTCTCCGGCGACCCGTGGGCGCCCGGCGCCATCGGCAACGCGGAATGGACCGGCGTGCGCCTCGCCGAGGTGCTGCGCGCGGCCGGCCTCGACGCGGGGGGCGCACGTCACGTCGCCTTCGAGAGCCACGACCGGATCGCCCATACGGACACGCGCTTCGGCGCCTCGATCCCGCTCGCCAAGGCTCTCGCCCCCGAGACGCTGCTCGCCTTCGCGATGAACGGCGAGCTTCTCGCCCCCGAGCACGGTCACCCGCTGCGTGTTGTGGTGCCGGGCTTTGCCGGCATCCGCAGCCCGAAATGGCTCGCCCGCATCACGGTGCAGGATCACCCCTCCAACAACCCGATGCAGGCCGACGACTACAAGCTGTTTCCGCCCGACGTGACCGCCGAGACCGCGGACCCCGCCCACGGCATCACCATCGAGGCGATGCCGCTCAACAGCGCGATCTGCGAGCCCGCCCGCGGCGCGGCGTTGAAGGCCGGCCGGCACGCGATCCGCGGCTACGCCATCGCCAGTGACCGCGCGGTCGCCCGCGTCGATGTCTCGACGGATGGCGGTCGCAGCTGGGCGCAGGCCCGGATCGACCGCGACGCCGACGCACCCTACGCCTGGACGTTCTGGGAGATCGAGCGCGAGCTGACGACCGGCGAGCACGAACTCGCGGTACGGGCCTGGGATTCCGCCGGCCAGACCCAGCCTGCGGCGCCGGACGACACCTGGAACTACAAGGGCTACCTCAGCGCCGCCTGGCACCGGGTGCGGGTAACGGTGGCCTGACCGTCACGCCCAGAGCAGGGCGGTGGCAGCGAGGCCCGAGATCGCGATGAGCAGGGCCGCAACCCCGACGGTGAGGATGCGCGGCATCATCGGGATCTCGGCATGAGCGAGTCGCGCCCGGATCGCTCGGTCCCGCCATGCGGCGCCGGCGAACGAGGCGAGCGCACAGGCGATCAGCGTGAGCGACAGCACCTTCAGTGGCCAGACCGCCAGCACCTCTCGCAGGAAGCGCTGCGCGGCCAGGCCGACGCCGAGGAAGGCGAGCCCGGTGCGAAGCCACGCCACGAAGGTGCGCTCGGCTGCCAGCACCGTGCGGTCCTCGGCGAGCCTGACCCGCGGGTCGTCGGGGGGAACGGGTTTCGCGGGCTCGCTCATTCGGCATCCGCCGTTGCGATCAAATCGAGCAGCGCGTCGGCGGCCCGGCTGCGGTAGCGCTCCTTGTGGCGCAGTACCCGGAACGGCCGGCTCGGCAGGGCGAACGCCGCCCGTACCAGGGTCCCGGCTCGAAGCGCTGCGGCGACCACGGTCTCGGACAGCACGGCGGCCCCGCCCCCGGCCTCGACGGCGGCGCGGACCGCCTCGTTCGAGGGCAATTCGAGTGTGACTTGGAGTTGAGCCGCAGCGAGGCCGGCCGCACCCAGCGCCGCCTCAAAGGCCGAGCGGGTTCCCGATCCCCCCTCGCGCAGCACCCAGTCGGCCCCGGCGAGGTCCTTGGGTTCAAGGGCGGTCGCTCCGGCGAAGGGATGGCCTGGGGCGACCACGAGGACGAGCTGGTCATGAGCAATGGTGGTGCTCGCGAGCGTCGGGTCGTCCAGCGCCCCCTCGACGAAGCCGAGTTCGGCCTGCCCGGCGCGGACCGCATCGGCAGCGTCGGTGGTGTTGCCCACCGCCAGCCGGATGGCGATCTCAGGGTAGGCCCGGCGGAAGGCGACAAGGTGGCGCGGCAGCCAGTCGCTGGCGATGGTCTGGCTGGCGTAGAGGGCCAGCGTCCCGCGTCGCATGCCGCTGAGGTCGGCGAGCACCAGCTCGGCGGCCTCGGCCCGGGCGAGCACCGCGCGGGCCTCGACGAGGAACACGCGTCCCGCCTCGGTCAGCTCGATCCCGCGGCCGACCCGATGGAACAGCTTGGTCGCGTGTCGTCCCTCGATATTGGCGATCGCCGTGCTGACCGCCGACTGCACGAGGTTCAGCGCCTCGGCAGCCCGGGTTACGTGCTGCCGCTCGGCCACCGCCACGAAGATGCGGAGTTGGTCGAGGGTCATGGTTGCCGCGGCGGAACCGGCAATCCACGGACCTGCGCGTCAACCGCCTGCGCGACGGTCAAAAGCCGCGCTTCGTCGGTGCGACCGGTGACGACGTAGGACATGCCGCCATCGACCCAGGAGAAGGCGGCGACGTCGCCCTCGCGGGCGAAGCGGAACACCGTGCGGCCATCCGCATCGCCTACGCGGCTGTAGAGCGTCAGCCGGGTGCCGTGATCGTCATCGTACATCAGCATCGCGGCGGATTCGGAACCCGCCGGCAGCAGCCGGCCCCCCATCAGGCGGAAGCCGTAGGCCGTGAGGTCGGGGGTGGTCACCGCCCGGCCGAGGCGCTTCGAGAGCCACGTCACGAGGTGTGGCTTCTCATCGGCGCGCACCTCCACTGGATGCACCGCCTCGACCACGTAGGTGCGGAAGGCCGCCACCGCGTCGTCGGTCGCCGGCTCGGTTCGCGCGAGCGTGACCGTGGGTACCTGCCGCGCGGCATGGCCGAACCAGCCGGCGGCACCGCCAACCGCGAGGCAGAGCACGGCCGCAGCCGCGACCGGAAGCCAGCGCCCGGTTATCGGGCGATGTCGCGAGCGGATGTTGGCCACCCGGAGCCGCGCCGGGATCGCCTCCTCGGCGATCGGCGCGAGGCGGGCACGCAAGCGCTCGCGCAGGGCGCGATCCGCCGAGACCTCGGCCGCCCGCGCGGGGTTTCCCCTGAGCCATGCCTCGACCAGTGCCTGCCGCTCCGGTTCGAGACGACCGTCGATCAGGCCGTGCAGGTCGTCCTCGCCGACCGGGCGTGGATCCCCGCTCATTTCACCCTCCTCAACAAGCCGGTTCGGCCCGTTTCCAGAAAACTTCGCATCCGCTCCCGGGCTCGGCTTAACCGCGACATCACCGTGCCCAGCGGTACTCCGAGCACCTGCGCCGCTTCCGCATAAGACAGATCCTCGACCGCGACGAGCAGTAGCACTGAGCGCTGCTCCTCGGGCAGGGCGTCGAGTCCGGTGAGCACGTCGCGTGCCCCCATAACGGCCTCGGGGTCGGCACCCGGATCGGGCACCTGCTCCAAAGCCTCAGCGCCGACATCGATGCCGCGCCGGCCCCGGCGTCGAACAGTGCCGAGGAACAGGTTGCGCTCGATCGTGAACAGCCAGGCTCGCAGGTCGCCGTCGCGGCGACGTCCGGACCAGCCGGACAACGCCCGCTCCAACGTGTCCTGGACGAGGTCATCCGCCGCTTCGCGGTCCCGCAACAGTGCGACTGCGTAGCGCCGCAACGCTGGGATCTGCGGTTCGATGAGGGCGGCGATCTCGTCCACGAGGCTTTACCGATCAGGGCTTGGCGATGTGCCATGCACCGTTGAGGAATCCGTCGCCGGTGATGTCGCCGGGCTTCGTATCCTTGGCGAAGGTGTAGAGCGGCTTGCCCTTGTAGGCCCACTGCATCGTGCCGTCGTCCCGCGTCACCATCGTCCAGTCGCCACTAGCAGCCGAGCCGGAGGCGGCCATCAGGGCCGGCCAGTTGGCGGCGCAGGGGCCGTTGCACATCGACTTGCCGCCCATGTCCTTGTCGAAGGTGTAGAGGGTCATGCTCTTGGCATCGACGAGCGCCGGCCCCTTGGCAGTCTCGGCCGTCATCGCAGGCGCAGCGGCCTGGGCGGCGGCGGCGGAGAAGGCGAAGGCCGCAAAGGCAGCGCGGATCAGCATGGTGTGCATGAGTGAGGTCTCCCGCGGTCGACCATGACCGCATCGGGAGAGATGCCGAACGGGCGCGTCTATTCCACTGACACACGAAAAAGATTGGTGACGTCAGCGTGACCGCCGACTCGTCCTCAACCACGGCATACGGCCGTCACCCAGGAGCAGTCAGAGGAATGATGCGGCGGCGTCACCACTCTGAAAGGCGGAGATCCGAGATCATGCCCTCGCACGGCGAGATCGACTGCAACGTCTGCTTTCGAGAGATACGTTGGCTTGCTCTTACGGCGTAGTTGGGTCGGAAGCGGACGGTATCAAGCGTCAGGTTTCGACCACTAGGCCTCGGGGTCGATATCCGACGTTTCAGGCCCTCCTCCACAGGGATCTCGGCGTGGATGCGACCATTGCGGGCAACAAAGGTGCGGGTTCTCCTTGGCTCGCCGCTCACCGCGGGGGAACGGGCGAGGATCCGAACGGGTTCTTCGGCTCTGCCGCATGAGGCGGTGAGTGTCCCGAGCCAGCAACCGTCAAGGGACCGATCCAGGAGTTCGGGCGCATGAACCAGTCCTCTCCGTCCGCCCGTGCCGGTATCATGGCGCGCCTCGGCAAGCGGGAGATCGGTCTGCCCGTGACGCTGTTTTGCGTCGCCGCCCTCATCCTCGGGTTTGGTCTCCTGGCCGACAAGGTCATGGAGGGCGGCACGATGGGGTTCGACACCCGCGTCGCCCACTTCTTCCGTCCACCCGGCGCGGCTGGTCCGATTGGACCGGATTGGCTGCACGAGATGGCCCGGGACGTGACCTCCCTGGGCAGCATGGTGGTCCTCTGCTTCCTCATCGCGGCTGTGGCAGGGTACCTGCTCCTGATCCGCAAGCAGGGGGCCGCGGTCCTGGTGGTGGGATCGATCCTGGGCGGGACGGTCATCAGCTTCGGGCTGAAACTCCTCTTCAACCGGCCCCGACCCGAGATCCCCGGCGGCATCCAGGTGTTCACCGCCAGCTTCCCTAGCAGCCACGCCATGCTCTCCGCCGTGACTTACCTGACACTCGGCGCCCTCATGACGCGCGTGGCGGCGGGCGCTCGCCTGAAGGCGTACTTCATGGGGCTGGCCGTCTTCCTCACGGTCGTCGTCGGGCTGAGCCGGGTCTATGTCGGGGTCCACTACGCGACCGACGTGCTGGCAGGCTGGTGCGTGGGGTCGGCCTGGGCGGTCCTGTGCTGGGTCGTGGCCCTCCAGCTTCAGCGACGCGGTCAAGTCGAGAAGCCCGACCATGTCGCGGGCGAGGCCGGCATCGAGGCATAGGACCCCATGCGCCGTTCTTCCTAAACGCATCCTCCGCCTGACTGAAGGGACGGACGCATCCCAGCATTCGTTCAATTAGCAGGACCGCATCGTCCATGCCTGCGGCCAGGCCGTTCGACCATTACGGGCACGACCGAAATGACGCCGTTAAGGGACCCGTAGGGCGGCCCGATCAAGCGGCGCTGGTGGTCTCGGCCCGCCCGGCTTGCCGACTGCCTCCCAAGCTATCAAGGCGGCCCCGAGGCTGATCCAGATATCGGCCATGTTGAAGGTGAACCAATGCACCTCCGCCGGGTGCAGGTCGAGGAAGTCCGTGACGCGGCCGTCCACCCATCGGTCGATGAGGTTTCCCAGTGCACCGCCGGTCATGATGGCGAAACCAACTCCTTCCGACGCTCCGGTCGCGCGGAATGCCAACCGGGCAACGTAGGCCGTCAGCATTCCCTGAAGCGCAAGAAGGACGACCAAGGACGTCGCGTCATGCGCCGGAAGCAGGCTGAAGCTGATGCCATGATTGAACGCGAGCCTGAGGTCGAGCATCGGCAGTACCGCGTGCACGGTTTCGTCGGAAAGCCTGTCGACCGCCAGCGCCTTGGTCCACAGGTCGGTGCCCGCCGCGGTCACAGCGATTACGACGAGGGCGCCGAACCCGGCCCTTTCCCGTATGAGACGCATCGGCTCAAGCCCGGAGCAGGCGAAGGGCGTTGGCCGTCACCAGGACGGTCGCCCCGGTATCCGCCAGGATGGCCGGCCATAGCCCAGTGATGCCTGCGAGCGTCGTCACCAGGAACACGGCCTTGAGCCCCAGCGAGATGGCCACGTTTTGGTGGATGTTGCCGAGCGTCGCCCGGGACAGCGCCACGAGGGCGGCCACGTCCGATACCCGGTCGTTGAGGATGGCCGCGTCAGCCGTCTCCAGTGCCGCGTCTGTGCCGCCGCCCATGGCAATGCCGACGCTGGCGGAGGCGAGCGCGGGGGCGTCGTTGATGCCGTCGCCGACCATAGCGACCGGGCCGACCTCCTTCAACGCGCCGATCTCGGCGAGCTTGTCGGCCGGCAGCAGGTCGGCCCGGACCGATAGTCCCAGGCCCTTGGCGATGGCCTCGCCGGTGCGCCGGTTGTCGCCGGTCAGCATCACGCATTCGACCCCAAGCCGGCGCAGGGCCGCGACGCCGGCGGCCGCATCCTGTCTGGGCTCGTCCCGGACCGCCACGACGCCGAGCGCCTCTCCGTCCCGAACCACGACGACGGCGGTCTTGCCGGCTTCCTCAAGGGCCTGCACCGTCGCTTCCGCTTCCGGCGAGAGGCTGGCCAGCGTCGCGGCGTGGCGCGGGGATGCCACCGCGACCGTGCGACCGGCGACCGTGGCCTGGACGGCCTTGCCGGGAACCGCACGGGCATCGCGTACGGGGCGCAGGGGGATGGCGTCGGCCTCCGTACGTTCGAGGATCGCACGAGCGATGGGGTGGCTCGATCCGGCCTCCACCGTCGCCGCGAGCCCGAGCAGGGTGCGATCCGTCATGTCCGGGGCAAATGGGAGGACGTCGGTGACCCTTGGACGCCCTGCCGTGAGCGTCCCCGTCTTGTCGAACGCGACGGTACGCACCCGTCCGATGGTCTCCAGGGCGGCGCCGCCCTTCACCAGCAGTCCCCGCCGCGCTCCGGCGGCAAGACCCGAGGCGATGGCGGCCGGGGTCGAGAGCACGAGGGCGCAGGGGCAGGCGATGAGGAGCAACGCCAGTCCGCGATAGATCCAGGTGCCCCAGTCGGCGCCGAGCAGCAGCGGCGGGCCAAGCGCCGCCAGCGCGGCGACCGCGAAGGCGACCGGGGTGTAGACGGCGCTGAAGCGGTCGATGAACCGGGCGGTCGGCGACTTCGAAGCCTGCGCCTCCTCCACCATGTGCAGAATGCGGGCGACGGTGTTGTCCGACGGCATCCGGGTGACCCTGACCTGCAGGGCCCCGTCCGCATTGACGCTGCCGGCATAGACGGCGTCCCCGACCTCCTTTGGCCGGGGCACCGATTCCCCCGTGATCGGGGACTCGTCAAGGCTCGACGTGCCGTCCGTGACCTCGCCGTCCGCAGGGACGCGGTCACCCGGGCGCACCAGCACGGTTTGGCCGATCACCAGGGAGGCGGCCGCCACCTCACGCACGGCGCCGTCCCCCTCGACCAGGCGCGCCGTCTTCGGCACCAGGCCCACGAGGGCCTTGATGCCGGCCCGGGACCGGCCCGCCGCAAAGCCTTCGAGCATCTCGCCAACGGTGAAGAGGAGGACCACCACCGCCGCTTCCTCGGCGGCATGGATGGCGAGCGCCCCGATGGTGGCGACCGACATCAGCATCTCGATGGAGAAGGGCGAGCCGTTGCGGGCGGCGGCGATGGCGCGGCGTCCGTAGAAGGCGAGACCCAGGAGCGCGCCGGGCCAGTAGGCGTATTCCCCGGCCAGCCCGGGCCGAACCGTCTGCAGGAGAAATCCGCTTGCGAACAGGACGGCGATGCCCAGCGCCAAAAGCCCCTTGCGGCTGCGCCAGGCGGGGGACTCCGCCTCCTCCTCGACGATGGCCGAGGCCGCGATGCCCGTTGCCTGTGAGCGGGCGAGGTCGGCCGCGGTCGGCAGGGACCCGACGCCATAGCCGAGCCCCGTGATCCGGTTCTCCAGGTCCGCCCTGGGTGTCGAGCCCTCGTCGAGCACGAGGTCGAGGACCTGGGCCGTGTAGTTCACGCGGACGTCGCGGACGCCGGGCATGCGGGTTACCGCTGTTTCGATCTTGGTCGCGCAGCTCGGGCAATCCATGCCCTTCACGCGGTAGCGCAGCGCGGCGCCTGCGGGGACCGCTCCCGATGTTCCTGGCCCTGACATGGCAAGCTCCGTCGACCCGGGCCTCGCGCCGAAGGGTCTGAGGCCCTACATGCACCCTGTAGCAACTACAGGGTCAAGGCCATGGCGCACGCACCCCCCATGACCATCGGCGACTTGGCCGCGGCGACGAACACCCGCGTCGAGACGATCCGGTGGTACGAGAAGGTGAAGCTCCTGCCGGCGCCGGAAAGGTCGGCGGGCAACTACCGTCTCTACGGTCCGGAGCACCTGCGCCGCCTGAGCTTCATCCGGCGGGGACGGGACCTCGGCTTCACGGTCGACCAGATCCGGGAGCTTCTCGCCATGGCCGACGACCGCGACCGGTCCTGCGCCGAGGTCGACACCATCGCCCGCGCCCACCTGGCGCAGGTCGAGCGCAAGCTGGCCGACCTGACCCGGTTGGCGCATGAGCTGCGCGACGTCATCGGTCAGTGCGGCTGCGGGTCCGTCGCCGACTGCCGCATCATCGAGGCTTTGTCTCCCCACGGGGATCCGTCCTGAGGATGGATCGGCCCCGTCGGCATCAGGTGGAAGTGCGTCCTCCCGCCGATGTTGCAGAGGCAGTACAGAAGGTAGACGCAGGCCGGGATGGCGATGAGGGCCAGGGCGAACGCCCGGCCGGCCGCGCGACGGACGTGGGGCCTGACGCGGCGTCGGCGACGTGGGCCGCCGCCGCCCCAGTCGGCGATGGTTCGGGCGACCTTCTTGCTCATGCCGACCCTCCTACTCGGCGGCGCGGAGATGCGGTTGGACCGGCATGGGCCGATCCTTCCTCTCGGGAGCGACCGCATCGGCAAACCTAGCGTAGAGAGCCGGCAGGACGACGAGGGTCAGCAGGGTCGCCGAGATGAGCCCGCCGATGACCACCGTCGCAAGGGGACGCTGGATCTCTGCCCCGGTCTCGGTCGCCAGCGCCATCGGTACGAACCCGAGGGATGCCACCAGCGCGGTCATCGCCACAGGACGGAGCCGGGTCATGGCGCCCTCCATGATGGCCTCGCGCCTTGGCCGTCCCTCGGCGATGAGCTGCTTGATGTAGGTCAGCATCACCAGGCCGTTGAGCACCGCCACCCCGGACAGGGCGATGAAGCCGACGGCCGCGGGCACCGAGAACGGCATGCCACGCAGCCACAGGGCGGCGATGCCCCCGGTCAGTGCCAAGGGAACCGCGCTGAACACCAGGAGCGCGTCCCGGGCCGAGTTCAGGGCCGAGAACAGCAGCAGGAAGATCAGGAAGAAGCAGACCGGTACGACCACCATCAGGCGCTGGCGGGCGGAAGCCAGGTTCTCGAACTGTCCGCCCCAGGTCACGTAGTAGCCGGCCGGGAGCGACACCCCAGAGGCCACCTTGTCCTGCGCCTCGGCCACGAGCGAGCCGATGTCACGGCCCCGCACGTTGGCGGTGACCACGACGCGGCGCCGGCCGTTCTCGCGCGAGATCTGGTTCGGGCCCTCCGTCACCGAGAAGCTCGCGACCTGCTTCAGGAGCACCGACGCGGCGCGCCCGTTTGGTCCGGGAGGCAACGGCACCGGGATGTTCTCCAGGGCCTCGCGGTCCTCGCGCACCTTGTCGTTGAGGCGCACGACGATGGGGAAGCGTCGGTCGCCCTCGAAGACGACGCCCGCCTCGCGGCCCCCGATGGCCGCCCCGATGACGTCCTGGATCGCGGACGTGCTCAGTCCCAGGCGGGCCGCCTCGGCCTTGTTGATCCCGATCTCCAGAAACGGCAGACCGGCCGTCTGCTCGACCTTGACGTCGTCGGCGCCCTCGACCCCGCGCAGGATGGCGGCGATCTGGTTCGCGGCCGCGGTCATCGCGCCCAGATCATCGCCGAAGACCTTCACGGCGAGGTCGCCGCGGGTGCCGGCCAATAGCTCGTTGAAGCGAAGCTGGATGGGCTGGGAGAACTCGTAGACGTTGCCCGCGAGCGCCCCGAGGGCCTTCTCGATGCTCTCCTGCAACTCGGCCTTGGACAGGTCCGGGTCCGGCCATTCGGCTTGCGGCTTCAGGATGACGAAGGTGTCCGACGAGCTCGGCGGCATCGGGTCCGAGGCGACCTCGGCGGTGCCGGTCTTCGAGAAGACGTAGGCGACCTGGGGGAACCGGCCGATGGCCTGCTCGACCTTTAGCTGCATGGCCTGCGATTGCGACAGGGACGTCGACGGGATGCGCTGGGCGTTCAACGCGATGCTTTTCTCGTCGAGCTGCGGGATGAACTCTTGCCCCAGACCCCTGAACAGGACGCCGGCTCCGACGAGCAGCACCAGGGCGACCGCGACGAACAGCATGGGCACGCGCAGGGCGGCCCCGAGGACAGGGCGGTAGGCGGCCTTGATCGCCCGGACGAAAAGGTTGTCGGTCTCGGTGACCTTGCCGGTGATGACGATGGAGATCATCGCCGGGACGAAGGTGAGCGACAGGACGAAGGCCGCGACCAGGGCGATGATGACGGTGAGTGCCATTGGCTCGAACATCTTGCCCTCGACCCCGGTGAAGGTGAGGAGCGGCACGTAGACGAGGATGATGATGGCCTGCCCGTAGAGGGAGGGCTTGATCATCTCCTCGGCCGAGACCCGCACGGTGGCGAGGCGCTCCTCCAGGTCGAGCTTTCGCCCGAGTTCCCCTTGGCGTTCGGCGAGGTGGCGAAGGGCGTTCTCGGTGATGATGACCGCCCCGTCGACGATGAGGCCGAAATCGAGGGCCCCAAGGCTCATCAGGTTGGCGCTGATGCGCCCCTGGACCATGCCGGTCATGGTCATCAGCATCGCCACCGGGATGACGAGGGCCGTGACGATGGCCGCGCGGATGTTGCCGAGCAGCAGGAACAGGATCACCACGACGAGGGCGGCGCCCTCGGCCAGGTTCTTGGCGACCGTCCGGATGGTGGCCTCGACCAGGACCGTGCGGTTGAGGACCGTCTGGACCTCGACGCCGGGCGGGAGCGTGCGCCGGATCTCGGTCATCCTCGCATCGACGGCGGCCGCCACCGTCCGACTGTTCTCGCCGATCAGCATCAAGGCGGTCCCGATGACGACCTCGCGTCCGTCCTCGCTGCCCGACCCGGTGCGCAGGTCGCGCCCGATCCGGACCTCGGCGATGTCGGAGATGCGCACCGGCACGCCCCCGCGGGTGGTCACCACGACGGAGCCGATGTCCTCCATGGTCTCCAGGCGGCCGGCGGCGCGCACGACGTAGCCCTCGCCGTTGTCCTCCAGGTAGCGCGCGCCCTGGTTGGCGTTGTTGGCCTCCAGCGCCCGGCCGATGTCGGCGAACGACAGGTCGAGGGCGGTGAGCTTCATCGGGTCGGGCTGGACGTGGTACTGCTTGTCGAAGCCGCCGATGCTGTCGACGCCGGCCACTCCCTGAACGGTCTTCACCTGCGGGCGGATGATCCAGTCCTGGACCGTGCGCAGGTAGGCCGTGCGCTCCAATTCCGTCGCGAGCCTCTGGCCCTCGGGGGTGAGGTAGCTTCCGTCCGATTGCCAACCGTCCTTGCCGTCCGGGGAGACCTTGCGCTCCTCCGGCTTGGCGTAGTGGATCGACCACATGTAGATCTCGCCGAGACCCGTCGAGATCGGCCCCATGTGCGGCTCGGCCCCCGGCGGCAGGGTCGACTTCGCCTCGCCGATGCGTTCGGCGACCTGCTGGCGGGCAAAGTAGATGTCGAGCTTTTCCGAGAAGACGGCGGTGACCTGGGAGAACCCGTTTCGCGAGAGTGAGCGGGTGTATTCCAAGCCCTTGATCCCGGCGAGCGCGGTCTCGACCGGGTAGGTCACCTGCTTCTCGATATCGACCGGCGAGAGCGAGGGGGCCGTGGTGTTGATCTGCACCTGGTTGTTGGTGATGTCCGGCACGGCGTCGATGGGCAGCTTCGTCAGCGAGAACACGCCGAAGCCGGCCGCCAGCAGCGACAGGAGCACCACCAGCCAGCGCTGGTGGACGGAGAAGTCGAGTATCTTCGAGATCATGATGGCCGCCCTCAGTGCGCGTGGTCGGCTTCGGCCTTGCCGAGCTCGGCCTTCAGGACAAAGGAGTTGGCCACAGCGACCTCTTCCCCGGGATTGAGGCCGGTAAGGATCTCGAAGGCGTCATCGTCGGCCCTGCCGAGAGTCACGTCTCGGCGCTCGAAGCCCTCCGGGGTCCGCACGAAGGCGACCTTCTCGCCGCCGATGGTCTGGATGGCGGACTTGGGCAGCCGCACCTTGACCTTGTCCTGGGCGATCTCGACCTCGGTGGTGACGAAGGTGCCGGGCCGCCAGGCCATGTCCTTGTTCGGCAGGGCGACGATGACCCGAGCCGAGCGCGTCTCCGGGTTGAGGATGGGACTGACGAACACCACCTTGCCCTCGCCGCGGGCGGCGTCGTCGCCGACGATGGTCACCTTGGCGCCCTCGCGGACCTTCGAGAGTTCGGTGGTCGGAACCGCGAGCTCGATCCACACCGAGGACAGGTCGGCGACCGTGTAGACGTCGGCCGGGTCGCCTTCCTTGCCGACGGCGGTGCCGACGTCGACCTTGCGCTCGACCACCCGCCCGGCGAGGGGTGACTTCAATTCGTAGCGGCGTAGGCTCGACAGGTTCGGCGTGGTCTCGTCCTTCCTGGCGGACGTCGCCACCTCGGCGGCGTTCAGGCCAAGGGCCGACAGCTTCTGGCGCGCGAGATCGACCCTGAGCGTCGCCTCCGAGTAGGCGGCCTTCGCGTTCAGGAATGCCGATTCCGCGGAGATCCGCTTGTCCCAGAGGGCCTGCTGGCGGTCGAAGTTCGTCTTCTCCAGGTCAGCCTTGACCGTCGCGGTGAGGAAGTCGCTCTTGGCCTCGGCGACCTCGCGGCTGTCGAGTACGGCCACGACCTCGCCCTTGGCGACCTCCTCGCCGAGGCGCTTGCGCATTTCGGACACGGTGCCGACGACCCGCACGGGAACGCGTGCGATCCGGTCGGCGTCCTGCGCGATGGTGCCGGGCACCAGCAAATGGCGCGAGAGGATCCCGCCCTCGACCATCGCCAGCTCGATGTCCTGCTCGGCGGCCTGCTCGGCCGTCATCTTGATCTTGCCCTCTCCCTCCTCGTCGTGGCCGTTCGCCTCGCCCTCGGCGTGCTTGTGGCCACCGGCTTCGGGCTTGGCCTCTCCCTCGGAGTGCTTGTGCTCGCCGGAAGGCTTGGGCTCGCCGTCGGCATGCTCGTGGCCATGGTCGCCGTGACCGTGCCCATCGTCGGCTGCGGGTGTCACCGGCCTGGTAACGGCCGCATTGGTTGGGGGCGTCGCCCGGGCGTTCGTGAGGCCGGCGGCCGCGAGGGCGCCCTGCACGACCTCGGACACACGGGGGAAGGCACCGCCGATGACGATGCCGATGGCCAGGAAAGCCACGGAAAGGAATGCACGCATGGGAATGGGCCGGGTTCCGACCGGGACGTCGCACGGCCGCTTAGGCGGCGGGAAACGGTCCCGTACTGGGTATTTCGCGAATTAGAGGCAGCCGTGACCCGTGTGGGGCCGGCCGGGACGCGCCACGGACGTGGCGGCGTCGCCTCAGGCGCGAGGCGGCCTGGGTTGGCGGTCGGGCGAGACCGATCCGATGGGTGTGGTCACGGTCGCGTAGGAGGCACGCCCCGTCCCGCGGGGCGGTAGGGCCGGCGTCCCGTCGACGCTGAGTGCCTGATGGCAGCCGCAGGTGGCATGGCAGGCGGGGCAGGCATCGGAGTGATCGACGGCGGCTGCCAGGGTTGGTGCGGACACGGACAGTTCGTGACCAACGGACCGGTGGGCCTCGGCGGAATGGATCGCGCCCGGGACGACGAGCGCCAGGACCAAGACGAGCGAGAGCACGCGCACGGTGGTCGCCCACCAGCCGCGCATCGTCTCGTAGGCCCTGATCCGAGGTCCCGTGGTCATGGTCGCCTTATGAACGATTCAGGGCCACCCGTACATGCCGGATGGCCCTTTGGCAGGGTCGAACCTTAATAGTCGTCGTGGTGATGGTGGTGGTGCCGGCGCTCGCCGTAGTACCGACGTTCCCCGTAGAACGCCCGGTCGCCGTAATCCCGATGCGGACGGTGGATGACGACATCATCGTGGTCGCCATGATGGTAGCGGTCGACGTGGACGTCCCCGCCGCGCCGGTCGAAGTCGCCGCCATAGTATTGGGCGGACGCGGCGGCCGGGGCCAGGATCAGGCCGACGGCGACCAAGGCTGGAATGCGAACTCGCATGGCTCGTTCCTCAAAGGGGTATGCCTCAAGATGGGCGCGCCGAGTTGAACGAAGCCTGAAACAGCCGTTCATGGAAGCGTGGATGAAGATATCAGGGACGCCGTGAAACAGGTTCACGAGATCCCGGATCGGCAGAACTCAGTGACGCTCGATGATCGTCGTGCGACGCTCGCCGCCGTGATGGTCATCGTGGTGGTCGTCATGGTGGTGATGCTCGCGCACGACCTCGCGGTGTTCATGGCGGTCCCCGTGATGCCCCTCGCCGTGGCGCTCACCATGACCGTCGCCATGGACCCTGACGCCGCCCGGGCCGACATCGATGTGCTGCGCAAGGGCCGCGACCGGCGAAAAGGCCAGGGTCACGATGGCGGCGATGGCTCCGAACTTGGTCTTCATGTTGAGGCTCCCTCTCTCGAATACTGCGCAGGAACGTACGGATCGAGAAAACCGATCCGAATGCTCCCGGTGAAATTCGGGAATATTTGGCAAGGGAGTTCGTGCGACGCGGGATCGTGTGCGCGAAACGACGATCCTGCAGGGCGGCACCCACGCGGGTTACGGCATGGAAGCGCAACAGCTCTTCGTGGTCGGGCGGAGACTGGAAGGACCACGGGAGGGGTGCCCGCCCCGGCACGAGGCCGAGGCGGGCGGTTCACGGTACCGAGGAGGGCACTACCGTACCGTGAAGGCGTCGGGCGGGAGCGGACCGGTCATCCCCCGCCAAGGGCGTAGCCTATGCCGACGGCAAGGAAGGCGAAGACGACCAGGAGGGGAAGCGTACGCATCGGTGCATCCTCCCGGCCTTCCGAGGTCAGCGTCGTCCGCTCACTTCTTGCCGTGGGAGTGACCGTGGGCGTGCCCATCCTTGTCGGAATGGACGGGCTTGCCGTCCTTGCCGACCTCGCGGGCCTCGCTCTCGCGCGGGTCGTCGCGATGGGCCGGGCCACCGGCCACGCCGCCGGTGTTCGGCACGGAGCGCTCGGGATTGTTCGCGTTCCCATGCCCGTCCTCGGCGGCGTAGGCGGGAGCCGAGAGGCCTGCTAGTAGGCCGAGGGTGAGAAGGGCGGCGATGGTACGCTTCATAATTCTGATCCCTGGGGTTCGGCAGCCGGTGCGGCCGCTTCGAGACCTGAGATAGCGACCCTGTTTTACACCCGGACGCCTGGTTCGTGACGAAGTGTGTCAGCGACCGGCGCGCGGCAGGGAGATCCGGACCCGAAGGCCGCCTCCCGACCGATTGGATAGGGCGATGCCGCCTCCCTCCGCCTCGACGATCCGGCGCGCGATGGTCAGGCCGAGGCCGGTGCCGCCGGTGTTGCGGTTCCGCGACGCTTCGAGGCGGGTGAACGGCTCGAAGGCGCGGGCGACCTCTTCAGGCGGGATGCCTGGACCATCGTCCTCGACGGTGAGCACCAGCTCTTCCGGCTCCACGTCAAGCGAGATAAAGGCGCGGGTCCCGTAACGCACGGCGTTGTCGACGACGTTGTCGAGCGCGCGTCGCAGCGCAACTGGGCGCACCGTCGCGAGTGCGCGGCCAGGGCCCGCATAGGCGACCTCGCGGCCAGCGTCCGAGGACGTGTCGGCGATGCTCATGAGGACGCTCGCGACGTTGGCAACCTGGCGCGGCTCCGGGTCTGCGTCGCCCCGAAGGTACGCCAGGGTCGAATCGACCATCGCCTGCATGTCGTCGAGGTCCGAGCCCATCGCCCGGATCTCGCCGCCCTCGGGCAGCCCGTCGAGGCGGAGGCGAAGCCGCGCGATGGGGGTGCGCAGGTCGTGGGAGACGGCCGCCAGGGCCTGGGTCCGTTCCGTCACCAGCCGATGGATGCGGTCCTGCATCGCGTTGAGGGCCCGGGCGATATCGCGGGTCTCGTCGGGGCCGGCTTCCCTCACGGGGACCACCTTTCCGTGCCCGATTTCGGCCGTAGCGCGGGTGAGGTCGCGCAACGGTCCCGCGATCCGGTGCATCAGGACGACGGCGGCGACACCGACGAGGATGGCCATCGCCGTCGCGAGGTAGGCCCACGATCCGAGCCGTGCGAGGCCGGGTGCATGGGCCGAGCGGAAGGTCAAAAAACTCCCGTCCGCCAGGGCGAGCGCACCGCCCAGGTCCTCCTGATGAAGGGCCTCGTGGCCACTGTCCATCGCGAGTGCGAGACCGGGTTCGAGGCTCGGCTCCGACGCGATCATCCGGGACCTGAGCGACCACATCGCCGGGTCGCCGGCCCTGTCAGGGAGCAGGGTCGAGGTCGGCGACCATCCCAGCTCGAAATGCGCGGACGACAGGGCCTTCGCCTCGGCGTCGCGTTCGGTCTGTGGGCGGCGGAGCACCGCCTCGCGCGCCAGGGTAAGCTGGTTGGCGACCTGCCGCGCGAACGCATCGTCCGCCGCGGCGGTCGCGGATTGCCGATAGAGAAGCAGTGCCCCGCCGTGGACGGCGAGGATGGCCAGGAGCAGGACTGCGACCGTTCGGGCTTCCAGGCTGCGGGCCAAGGGTGCCAGGCGTCTCAAGCGCGCTCAACCTTCGAGGCGAGCATGTAGCCGGCCCCGCGCACGGTCTTGATGACCGGAGGCAGGCCCTCGGGCGGTTCGAGCTTGCGCCGCAGGCGGCTCACCAGGGTGTCGACGCTGCGATCCGTGGGGGACCCGAGCCTGGCACGGGACAGTTCGAGGATCATCTCCCGGCCCAGCACGCGCCCCGGGTGTTCGAGGAAGACGAGGAGGAGGTCGTACTCGGCGCCGGAGAGGTCGACGGCCGCCCCCTCGGGATCGACGAGCGAGCGGCTGCGCATGTCGAGCCTCCAGCCTGAGAAGGAGAGCACCTCGGATACCGGGGACGAGGGCGACGAGGGTGCCATGGAGGCGCGGCGCAAGACGGCACGGACACGGGCCAGGAGCTCGGGCCGGCCGAAGGGCTTGGCCACGTAGTCGTCGGCCCCAAGTTCCAACCCAAGCACCCGGTCGGCCTCCTCGTTGCGGGCGCTGACCATGATCACCGGCACCGTGCTCCTCGCGCGCAACGCCCGGAGCAGGTCAAGGCCCGAGGCCCCGGGCAGCATCACGTCAAGCAGGACGAGGTCGACGCCACCGGCAGGCAGGAGGCGCCAGAATTCAATGGCGCTTCTGCAACCGGTGACACGATAGCCCGCCTCGCGGAGAAGGCGGGTGACCAGCATACGCAGGCCGTCGTCATCCTCGACGAGGAGGACGTGTTCCGAACCATCGGAACCCGCGTTGCCCCCGTTTTCGTGGATCAACGATTCCTCCGTCCTGCAATGGGCGTCACCGTTCCGTCCGCGGGGGCATTCATACACCCGATGCCGGTCAAACGACGTGGGCGGGTGCGAGGATGCAGGCGGTGTCGCTGCTGGTCTCCACCTGCAGGGTGGTGTGGCCGATGCCGAACCGTTCCTTGATGCCGACGGCCGTTTTCATGAGGAACTCGTCGTCGGGCCGGCCGCCAGGCATTAGGAGATGGGCGGTAAGGCATGTCTCCGTGGTGCTCATCGCCCAGATATGCAGGTCGTGGAGTGACGCGACCCCCGGAAGTCCTTCGAGGTGGCTGCGGACGGCGTCGGGGTCGATGCCCGGCGGGACGGCAGCGAGGGATAGCGTGAGGCTGTCGCGCAGGAGGCCCCAGGTGCTCCAGACGATAATGAAGACGATGGCGAGGCTGACGACGGGATCGAGCCAGGTCCATCCGGTGTAGAGGATCACGAGGCCGGCAATGACCACCCCGGCCGAGACGGCGGCGTCGGCGACCATGTGCAGGAACGCGCCCTTGATGTTGATGTCCCCCTTGGCACCAGAGGCGAACAGCCAGGCGGTGATGCCGTTCACCAGGATGCCGACCGCCGCGACGATCATCACGGTCTTGCCGGCGACCGGGGCGGGCTCGCCGAAGCGCTGGATCGCCTCCCAGGCGATGGCGCCAACGGCCACCAGCAGGAACACCGCGTTGAACAGGGCCGCCAGGATCGAGGAGCCCTTCATCCCGTAGGTGTACCGCGCGCTCGGGGCGCGCTTGGCCAGCACCGTCGCGATCCACGCCACGACGAGACCGAGCACGTCCGAGAGGTTGTGTCCGGCATCGGCCAGCAGGGCCATCGAGTTCGCCAGCACCCCATAAGTGGCCTCGATGGCGACGAAGCCCACATTGAGGGCGATGCCAATTGCGAACGCCTTCCCGAAGCTCGCCGGGGCGTGGGAATGCCCGGGATGGTCATGGGTCGCATGGGCCTCATGGTCATGCGACCCGTGGTCGTGACCGGCGTGTGCGTCGTTCGTCGTCATGGTCGTCCTGTAGCGGTCTTCGACATTCAACGGGTTTGACCGGGGCTCACTTGGCCGGTGCGGGGAGCGTCGCGACGGCGTCTCTCTGGTGCTCGGTCCAGGCCTGCTGAAGAATTTGGATTGAGGAAGTCACGAAGATCTCGGCCATCACCGCCGCCACGATCAGGTCGGGCCACGCCATGACGGCGCCCTTTAACCTTAGAGCCGCGACGACGATCATGAGTAAAGGTCCGCCCTCCGCTAGGTAGGCTTGCACTCGATATGCGCGCCGTGAATTTTGGGGAGGCTCCTACGTGGCGGGCAGGAGGCTCGTTTTTGGAACGTCGGTCGCATCGCCGCAGCCGGCAGTTGGTGATGATGGTGAAGGGGGACGGCGACCGAGGTCTGTAAGTCGTCTGGATGTGCCCGCACGAATGGCGGAAGGGTATGGTGCTGCATCCTCGGCGGGGGCGGTTAAGGGCCAGTTTTAAAGAGCCGTGTGCCCACACTATGGAATCGTCAGAACCGCCTGTCGACGCCAACATACACCCTTTATTGACGTCGGCGGCTGACCTGGGCGCATACTGATGTAGCCAGGGTCATCGATCTCAGCCGCTTGTTCTGCCAGATCGTCCCGAGCCTCTGTTTCTAGCAGCCGTCGATAAAATCAGATGTCACAGGGTTCAATCACTGGCTGGATGAAGCGCAAACCTGCGGTGTCTGCATGGCGGAGAGCGTCGCTGCCGGCATCACTTAGCACGGAGACGCCATTCTGTCCGCGCTGATACCGCTTTGGAGCAGCAGGCAGGTTAAAGGCACATCACCTTTCTCACCTGAAGGGATTCGAGATCAACCGCCCTACCGAGCAAGCCAACCGACACCGCCTATATCGAGTTGTTCAACGGCCGCCCACCGGGAGAATGTCTGAACGCCTAGTGGTTCCTGTCGTTGACGGATTAGCGCGAAAGCATCGACGAATGGTGGCGCCAATATAACAAAAATCAACCTCACACGACCTCAGATAGCTGAACGCCAAATAATTCGGTGTCAATCATTTACATCTCGATTAATTTTATCCAGATCAGAAGAGGAACAGAGCTAATCTAAAATTATGTCGGTCTATAGTTGCACTTTTTCCACCAGATTGAGACAAGCCGTTCTGGCCCTTGTTTGCCAACCTAACTACGTGCCCCCACCAGGACGCCGCCGCCTGCGACTAGATGACAAGGTTAGCACCTCATAAAGAAAACAATAGATTTTTACACGTTACCTGACATAAGCTCTTTAGATGCATCTGATACATAGGGCGAAGTTTCATCCAGGTCATGGAGGTGCCGGAAAAGCATAACTAGGCCCAAATTCGGGCCAGGAGGACCCCTGGGCATGGGAAGTGAGCCCGCACTGCAACGGCCGCGTGACCGCTTCACCGACGACCTGTTCAACCCCGATGGGCTAAGTTACGCCAATGTCGAAGAACAGATCATAGCGGAGAAAGAGGCAGCCCGGCAGGCCGCAAAGGCTAGGAAGCTTGAGCGTGCACGCGAAGTCTACGCGCGCAATCGTCTGATCCGCCTCGCGGCCGCGGCCAACTGATAAGAGCGAGCCCGGCAAGCTGTAAAGCTCGCCGGGCTTTTCCCATGCCCGCAGGGCGGCGGCATCGCCTGTCTTGTCACGACTTAGCGATCATCGACCGCTTCAACGGCCGGTTAATGAGCTGTCGGAATACTCCCCCCGGGGTCCCTCCTTGGGCGGCTTGCTCGATTCGTATTTCCTCGATGGGGTTCATGGGTAAGCAATGGGGTTGACGGACCTCCCATGGGAGCCCCCATGGATCAGGGCATCGATCCCAAATTTATTTGCATGCCCCGTAAAGGCCTCTGGATGACCACCAGGGCAGTCTGACCTGTGCAGGGTCACAGAGTGAAGGTCACCCGAAACTCATGGAGATCCCATGGGAGATAATGGGCTTCCCATGGGCACAACATGGGAGGGGGTAGGGTAAGTCTCGCGTTAACTTCAGGTGTTAAGGCTAGGCCCCTGAGAAGGCTGGCGGAATACTGACGCCGAGTGCACGTTTTGAGGGTGCGGGCTCGCAGAGGTGCCGGGCCGCGCACGGTCAAAACCATGCGGATACAATGCCTGCCCGAACCCTGGAACTGCCCCTTGAGGGGCACGACTTCCCCTTGGACTTCCATTGGAGGACCAAGCCCGCCTTCATCGCCGCCGCCGGCGTCAGCCTGATAGGCCACCCCCGGGCCCTGGAGGCCCGGAACTCCATCATGACCTCGCTCGTCCGCGCCGCCCTCGCTGGCCAGGGCGGATGGGTCTCCTACTCGCGGAGCAAGCGCTTCTACGCGCCGTTGGCCCGCTACGAGGGTACCGCCTACACGTACGACCGGGTCAAGGCGGCCGTGCAGGAACTCCTCGACCTCGGCCTGATCGAGGAGGAGCGCGCGCTCCCCGGTCCCGCCTCTCACGGCTGGCAGTCACGCATGCGGGCTACCGACCGGCTCATCGCCGCCTTCCACGACTGCCCCTTCGAGCATGTCGGGCCAAGGGAGGTCATCGAGCTTCGGGACGTCGACGGCGAGCGCATGGCGTACACGGACACGGACAACACCCGGCGCCTGCGCAAGGTCATGGAGGCCCGCAACGAGGCCGTCGGCGCCATCCGCATCGAGATGCCCGAGGGCGACGGATGGCTCCACACGCCGGGGCACGTCCTCGCCCGGTCCGAGAAGACCGGCGGCTGGGTTGGCCTCCGCCCGACGCCAGCCCCACGCATGGTTCGTATCTACGGCCGGGGCCGATGGGACATGCACGGGCGTCTGTATGGCTGGTGGCAGCAGCTGCCGGCGGCGCGCCGGATCGAGCTCCTCATCAACGGCGAGGTGGCGTTCGAGAGCGACTGGTCGGCCTGCCACCCGACGCTCCTCTACGCCATGGCGGGCAAGTTGCCGGTCGGCGAGATCTACGACGTGCACGGCTACCACCCGAGGCACGTCAAGGCCGCGCTCCTCACGGTCATGAACACTAGGACGACCTATGGCGGCGTCCTGTCCCTCATGAAGCGGGAGGAGGGCGATCCGGGCGAGTGGCCCCACTCCCTGGACTACACGAAGGGCCTCATGAAGGCCGTCATGCACCGCCACGAGCCCATCGCCCATCTCCTCGGGGCGGACATGGGCATCCGCCTCATGCACATCGAGAGCGAGATGTGCGTCGACGTCCTGAAGCGCTGCGAGCGGGAGAATGTCCCGGCCCTGCCGGTGCACGATTCCTTCGTGACGCAGGCCTCGAAGGACACCAAAGTGACCGGCATCATGGCCGAAATCATGGAGGCCAAGTGCGCCGAGATAAACCCCTGTCAGGCCACAAGAAAGAGAGGATTCACCCCACAGATGGGAGCGCTGGGTGCGTCGGTTGGTTCCGGTGGGTGCGTGGGTACTACCGCTTCTGCCTCTCTTGAGGTCGTCAGGACTGAGCCGGTCTCCGGTCCTGTCTCACCCGTGGCTTCTCCTGCCCCGCGGCCCTTGCGCTGGGACCCGGATGAGAGGCTTGAGGCGATGATCGCGTACCAGATCAAGACCGAGAGGATCTTGATGTCTGAGGAGCGGTGTGAGGGGATTTTCGAGACATGGGAGCGGCGAGAGGCTAACGCTCGTGCAATCGCGAAATCGGTATGTGCGTACGAGAACGAAGCCGGAATTCGTGCCTTCCCGACGCACATCGTCCCTGACCGTATCGGTCCCAAGACAGCCTCCCTCAAGCGGGGGCGTAGCCCGAGGAAAGCTTGTTCCACGGTCAGGGGCCGGAGGCCTCGGGGATGCCACAGTGAGGTCAGGGCGTAGCCTTCGGGATAGCCTCCGGGGATAGGGGCCGGAGGCCTCAGGATAGCCCCGCAGGGATGGGGCGTAGCCTTCGGGTCTCCCTATCCCTGAAAGGGGCCGGAGGCCTCAGGAGAGCCTTCCAGGGGCGTAGCCAAACGGGACAACATTTTCCTTCCGTGACCGTAGGTTAGGTCGCTTCGCCCCTTGTAGAATGCGCCCGAATTCGCTACCTTTCTCACTGTCTCCGCATGGGACAGGGCGTTGCACCTCAACGTACCGAAACCCCGTCCTCCGTACCCCGAAGGGCGGGGTTTCTCGTTGTGCCTTGCCAGGCTCCGGTTCACCATCTTCCCATGTCCGCCGGCATCCCCCTGACCCCATCTCTACCTGCCTCGAAGGCGTCCCGTCGCGATGCGGACCGGGCGAGGAAGCGTGCGGCGAGACAGGCCCTTCGCGAGGCTGGCGCGCCTGATCCTCGCCAGCTTGATGCCGCCATCGTCGACGCGCTCCGTGACGCGCTCCTTGCCTCTGCGAGCTCGCGTGGGACCCGACCGGGGGAGCCCCTGGTGGCCAGCGTCGTGGATGCCCGGGATGTCCTCCGCCTCGCCCTGCGTGGCCTTCGGGGACGCGAGAGCGGTGGCGTGCCCCTCCAGACCGAGGCCATACGAGCGGCTCTCGTAGCCCGTCTCGCGCCCCCTCTCGACGGGTCAGGGGCGTAGCCCACGGGCATCCCTATGCCGGTGGCAGGATGTGTACCCCCGTCCCTCACCCCTGCATGAAATCGTGCAGGGGCATCCCCGGTGTGGTCTCGATGCCCTGCGTTCCCGTAGGTCCCTGAACGCCCGGGATCGTCCGTTGCACGGGACGGGGGCAGGATCCCTCCCGTGCGCTGGTCCGCACTTCCTCGCCCTCCCTGACCCCTCCTAGGGGGGCGACGGGAGGGCATCCCCTTCCCGGAAAGCCGGTGACAAAGGGCGAGATAGGGGGGGGTGGAGTGGGTCCCTCCTGGGGCGTCCGAAAGCAGGAGTCGCGAAGGTGCGGCATCCGCCCGGGCACAGTGGAAATTTTTGGGTACGCACCCCGCGTACCGCCTGACGGATCAAGGGGATAGCGTGCGTACCGACGACCCTCTCGCGTACTCCGAGACCGCCCTCGTCGCGGTGCGCACCCTGCGTGCGTACTCCCGGAATTCGCGTACGCACGACGAGGCCCAGATCGGACAGATCCAGGCCCTGATCGAACAATTCGGTTTCCTCGTCCCTCTCATCGTCGACGAGCACGACACCATCATCGCGGGGCACGGCCGCCTTGAGGCCGCCAAGCGCCTCGGCATGGAGCAGGTCCCGGTCATCCGGCGTCCCGGCCTGAGCGATGCGGAGCGCGCGGCCCTCGTCCTCGCGGACAACAGGGTCGCCCTCAACTCGTCGTGGGACGAGACCATGCTGGCCAAGGAGGTCGCATTCATCCAGGAGGCCATCGACGCCGGCGAGTTCGATTTCGACCTGGGGGATGCCGGGTTCGGTGAGGTCGAGCTCAAGGATCTCGCGGAGGTCCTGGCGCCCGAGCCCGAGGAGGAGCCGCCGCGGGAGTTGACCGTCACCGAGGAGCCCGCGGTCTGCAGGGCCGGTGACCGGTGGATGCTCGGGCCCCACACCTTCACCGTGGCCGGTGCCTCCCTGAACGACCTCAGAGCGGCCGACATCCTCATCATCGCATGGGAGCGTCAGAACAAGGGCGAGGCCGTCATGGCCGGCGGGGGCATGACGTTCCGGGCCAAGGCCGAGAGCCTCGGGATCGAGTTCAAGCGGCAGGACACCAAGGCCACGAAGGCCAGGCACAAGGCTGACTGATGGCCGGGGTCTCGGGACGTGCGCTGGCCAAGCTCCTTGGGATCTCCGAGGGGGCGGTCCGGAAGATCAGGGACACCCGCCTCGCCGGTGCCAAGCTGCCTGGGGGGCTGTTCGACCCCGAGCGGGCGAGGGCCCTGTATGCGTCGAATGTCGACAAGGCCATGCAGCGGGAGCGGCCCTCCACTAATACGGCCGTGTCGAGCCCTGCGCCTGCCGCAGGACCCGCGGCTGTCATGGGACGCCCCGAGGTCGCCGGTCCCGACGTCAACAAGGCGCGCGCCGCATGGACCATGGAGAAGGCCCGCCGCGAGCAGATCAAACGGAAGGTCGACGAGAAGTCGGTGATCGAGCGTGCCCCGGCCGTCACCCTGGTGCAGGCCCTGGCCCGCGAGTTCCGTGAGGGCCTGTTCCGTTTCCCGGACAAGCACGCGGCCACGATGGCGGCCGAGCTCGGGGTGGACGAGCATGCCCTCTACGAGTGCCTCCAGAAGCATTTCCGGGCGTATCTGGAGAAGGACATCGCGCGCGTGAAGGCCGAGGTCCTCGGGTGAACGCCGTCTCGCCCTTGGCGACCTTCGACGGCGCCGAGGCCATCATCGAGGGCTGGTGCGAGGGCCTGATGCCCGACCCTCCGACGCCCGTCGACGAGTGGTCCGACAGCAACATCATCCTGCCGGCCATCGGTGCCGCTGAGGCCGGCGACTACTCGACCGCCCGGACGCCGTACCTGCGCGAGATCCTCACGAACCTCTCGCCCATGTCCCCGGTCGTGACGACTATCCTGATGAAGGGGGCACAGCTGGGCGCCTCCCAGGCGGGTCTGAACTGGCTCGGATACATCATCGCCGTTGCCGGGGGCCCCGCCATCGTGGTCTGCCCGACCGTGGCGATGGCCGAGCTCTACTCGAAGCAGCGCCTTGGTCCGATGATCGAGGCCTGCAAGGCGCTGCGGGCCAAGATCCCCCCAAACCGGGGCAAGGCCTCGGGCAACACGCTCCTGATCAAGACCTTCCCCGGGGGCATGATCCGCCTCACCGGCGGGAACTCGGCGGCCGCCCTCAAATCGATGCCGGCGAAATGGCGCCTCTACGAGGAGCCCGACGAGTACCCGAAGGACCTGGAGGGGCAGGGCAACGCCGTTGACCTGGTGCGCGTCCGCGGCCGCACCTTCGGGCGCCGGGCCAAGGAGTTCCTGAACTGCACCCCGAACATGGCGTCCGACAGCGTCATCTGGGCGATGTACCTCAAAGGGGACCAGCGGGAATACCGCATGCCGTGCCCCCACAACTGCGGCCACAGGACGGTCTTCAATCGCGAGAACTTCCGGTTCGAGAAGGGGCAACCCCAGACGGCCCACATGGTCTGCGAGAACCCCGAGTGCGGCGGCCGCATCGACGAGGCCCGGCACAAGGAGGCGATGCTGGACGAGGGCGTGTGGATCCCCAGGATCGCCAACGCGCCGGCCCACATGCCCCGGTCCTATTACCTCCCCTCCTTCTACAGCCCCGTCGGGTGGCAGTCCTGGGCAGACATCGCCACGGAGACCGAGAACGCCGAGGGCAACTACTCAAAAACCAAAACCCTCTGGAACACCACCTACGGCCTGCCCTGGAACGACGTCACCGACACGCCTTCGTACGAGGCGATCTGGGCCCGTCGCTCCACCACCTACGTCTCGCGTCAGATCCCGGCGGAGGCCCTGTTCCTGACCGCCGGCGTCGACGTCGGCCTCGACCACCTGGAGGTCGGGGTGTGGGCCTACGGGAGGAAGGGAAAGCGTTGGCTCGTCGAGCACGTGCGCCTTCGTGGCGCCCTCCGGGATCCGGAGCATTGGGCCCGCCTGAAGGCCTTCCTCCAGCGTCGTTACGTCCATCCCTGCGGTGCGATCATGCCCATCCGACGGGTCGCGGTCGACCGCGGCAGGTGGCCGGATGTCGTGATGCCGTGGGTCCAGAAGCAGGACCCGGACTGGATCGTGGCCATCCGCGGCAACGAGAAAATCGACGCCCAGATCCTCAAAGAGAGCAAGTGGAGATTCAAGTCGGAGGACGGCCATTCGTGGTCCTCCGACGAGGGCGTCCTGTACTGGACCCTGGGCGTCGGCCTCCTGAAATTGGAGCTCATGGGGCAACTCAACCTGCCCCGTCCCGCACCGGGCGAGGAGACGCCCCCGGGCTGGGTCGACCTCCCGATGGACGTGGAGTTGGGGTGGTGCGAGCAGTTGGTGTCCGAGGAGTACGTCACCGTCAAATCGAAGACGGGGCGCCCCAAGGCCACCTGGCGGTCCATAGGTGGGCTACGCCACGAGGCTCTCGACTGCGCTAACTACGGCCGTGCCATGGCCGAGCTCATCGGTTGGTCGACGTGGTCCGAGGTGGAGTTCTCCCGCGAGGAGCGTGCCCTGGAGAAGGCGGCCGGGGAGATGCGCCTGCTCATGGAGAAGGTGAGCCGTGAGCGCCGGGCCGCGGGGGATCCCCGTAGGGTCACGGAGGAAAGCGTCATGGGCAATATCGTACGACCCGTCGTCTGGGGTGGCGAGGAGGAGGCCGAGCCGCAGGGCGGCGATACGGCCGTCATCCCGCGCCTCAAAGAGGAGTCTGTGGCGCCTCCCATCCTGGGCAAGATGACCAACACACCCTGGGCGATCAGGGAGGGCAT
Source organism: Methylobacterium sp. Leaf91 (assembly GCF_001422815.1). Classification (GTDB taxonomy): domain Bacteria; phylum Pseudomonadota; class Alphaproteobacteria; order Rhizobiales; family Beijerinckiaceae; genus Methylobacterium. The sequence continues at coordinate 195,997 of NZ_LMMP01000049.1, forward strand.
GCTCGACACCATGGTCGGCATCGCCAACCGGGACGGCCTCCGGGCGGTAAGCGACGAGATGGTCCGGGAGGAGCCCGAGATCTGCCAGATGGTCGTGCGCGACGGCGTGGCGGTCATCCCGGTCATCGGTCCGTCGTTCCGGTACGCGTCGTGGATCCACGACGCATGCGGCGCCACGAGCTACGACGCCATCGCCCGTGACCTGAATCTGGCGCTCGAAGACCCGGCCGTGAAGGCCATCCTGTTCGAGTTCGACAGCCCCGGCGGCGAGGTCACCGGGTGCAATGCCACGGCCGCCAAGATCCGGGCCGCCCGGGGCCGCAAGCCCATCGTGGCCTGGGTCGAGGGCGATGCCTGCAGCGCGGCCTACTGGCTCGCCAGCGCGTGCGATCACGTGGTCATCGATGAGTGCGCCCAGCTGGGGTCCATCGGTGTCGTGGGCATCTTCAACGACACCCGCGGCATGGACGAGAAGCTCGGCATCAAGCGCTACGAGATCGTCTCCAGCCAGTCCCCCGGCAAGCGCCCGGACCCCGCCACGGACGAGGGCAGGGCGGCCATCCAGGTGGTCATCGACGACCTGGCATCGGTGTTCGTGGACGCCGTCGCGATCAACAGGGGGGTGAGCCCCGAGGACGTCGTCGCGCGGTTCGGCGGGGGCGGTTGCTTCGTGGGCCAGAAGGCGATCGACGCGGGCCTCGCCGACGAGATCGGCACCTTCGACGAGGTCCTGGCCGAGCTCGCCGGGGTCGACGCAGAATGCCTACCTCTTCGTCGCGACCCGTGATGAGGGGGGGACCTGGTTCTCGACGTCGGTCAACAACGGAGCCGGGACCGGCCCCCCGATCAACATTCAGATGACCACCTGGGCGGGGATGCACCCCATGTTCCCGACCTAGCTCCCCAGGCCATCGAGGCGCCGCGAGACGATCCCCGGTGCCCCTGACAGGGCCTCCTCGACGAGGTCGTAGAACGGTAACCGCGGCTTGTACCTGGCCTCCTCGATGATCAGGGCTAGGATCTGGGTCTTGCCGTTGCGCCTCCGGATGAGGACCGGGGGCTTGTCCGGCCTGAGCTTCACCCACCGCACGCCGGGCTGCTGCATGACGCGCTGGACGTATCCGCGGGACATGTTTCCGTACGCATTCCGGGGAGAGTCTTTCCCGGGGATCAACGGTCCGAGCTTGGTCGTCGCGTAATCGCCCGCCTTCCGGACCCCACCGAAGATCTCCAAGGCAAGGTAGCGCGCCTGGAGCGGGAGGACGTCCACCTCGGCCTCGACGTCCCGGGTGCCGGGCCGGGCCTTCTTCACCCCGATCGCTTTCATCGTGAACGGCGTGGGTCGGTCGAGGTGGACGGGGAGTGCTTCGGTCACGTGAAGCCGCGCGGCTTCTGCGATCGAGTTCACGCTGTCCACGAGCGCCGCTCGGATGTCCGCCGGACCGAGTTCGTCGCGTTCTGGGGGGTCGGTTTTGATGGTTACCTGCAGCATGCCGGCATCGTCCGACCCTGCCGTGAAACCGACGAGCCCGCCCTGAAACCCGTCGCCCGTGTCCCCTTGGATTTTCGATGCTCTTCATAGGAGTAACGGGGAGGTGCGCCACCTATTGCTTGAGCAATCCTCGGACACGTCCTCCGCAATCAGAGCCCAGGGAAACAGTAACCCTGCCTCCGAGATCGTCTTGCAAGGGCCGCTTGGAGCTGAATCTATGAGTGCCTGGACGCAGGGAGATCGACGATGAGCAGGCAGACCGAAACCCTTCATCACGGCATGCATAGCGGTATGCTGGCTGTCGGTGTCGCCCTGGTCGCCGGCCAGCGTGCGCGTCGTGAAGCACAGGCCTGGGCGCAGGCAGATGCGGATGCCGAGAGCGCGGTCCACCGCCTGGGCCAGGCTCTCCTCGCATCCCGCCGCCGGGAAGCCGAGCTCGCACGTGATCTCGCTGCGGCTCAGGCAGAAATCCGGGCGCTGCGTCTCGCCCGCCGTCAGTGAGAAATCGCGCCTGAGGGGGTTGTGCCTTTCCCCTACGGTCCAGATTCGGTCCGCAAATGGCCCATTTGCGGACCACGAAAAAAGGGCCCGCCGGATGACCGGCGGGCCCTTTCGCATTCGGGGGGAGTGGGGCTTAGGCGACCTTGCGGCGGCGGTTGCGCTCAAGGGTCAGGTTCACGAGCTCGGCGATGGCGACGTCTTCCGGGTCGTCCGAGAGCGGACGCGTCCACGTCCAAAATGTGGATGTGTCCGCAACGGGTGCGGATGTGTCCGCATTTGCGGTCGGGACGACCTCACGGGGAGCGGCCGGGGTGAGCGACGGCAGGCCCTCGATCAGGTTGCCCCCGACGTGTGCCTCGGCTTCATGCGGGAGGGCGGCAGCCAGCGTTACGAGCTCGCTGTGGGACAGGCCCCGGGCCCAGGCCAGGACTGGCTCGGGTAGGCCAGACACGTCCGCAGCGGGCCCCCCAGCGACGAGGTGCCGGGCGTACGACACAAGGGGCACGCCAACCTGATGGCGGGGGGCAGGGCCCCATGCCGGGGACGGGGCAACCGCCGGGGCAGGGGCATCGAGGTACGCCGCGGCCGCGTCCGTAGCGGGCAGGACTGGGGTCGTGACCCCAGTCGCAGACTTGACCGCACGGAGGATCCAGCGGCCCCCCTCCCAGACGAACGCAAGAACGGTGGCAACGGCGGCGGCGGCGAGAGCGAAAACGCGAGCGATGAAATTCATGGGCGGTGGTCCTGTGCTGTGGTGACGTTTCGATTGTCCGGTCGCTCTCGCAATCGACAAATCAGGCCGCGGCGAAGATGCTCTCGACGACCGCCCGGGGCAGTTGCTTGTGGTGCACGCGGAGCAGCCTGAGCGCGTGACTCGCCTGGGCGACGTCGAGCTCCGGCAGCGCGTCGAGGACATGCCCGTCGATAGTCGCGCTCTTACTCCAGCCACGGCCGTTTTCGAGCGTCGCCCAGTCCGCGTCCTCCGCCGTGATCAGGCGAACAGCTTCGAGAGCCAGGGACCTCACGTTGGGGCGCTCGGCCAGGGCCCGCTCCCCCTCGTGCATGACAGCCAGCTTGACCTCAGACCGCGCCACGTTTTTGCCAGCCCTCTCGACGAGGGACAGCAGCCGCATCGCATCCGCAACATCGAGGTCCGGACGCTGGAGGAGGCCCTGAGCCTCATCGGCGTCGACCCGGCGGGCCCAAGACCACCTGCGATCTTTTAGGGACCGCGTCGCCTCCTCGCGGGCCCTTGCAACGAGATCGGCGATCCTCTGCACCTCCGCGGCCGCCGCCGCTTCCTCCTTCGCCTGCCGGGCCGCGGCCGCTGCCGCCCGCTCCACCTCTCGGGCAGCGACCCGCCCCGGGATGCTGTCGATAGCTGTCTGGACGGCGTCCAGGTCGTGATCGGGCGCCTGCCAGAACAAGACGTTCTCGCTTTCGCGTGTGAGACCCAGGTCCCAAAAACAGACGACCTCCGCGTCGATAGCCTGATCGAACGCCGGCGTCCGGACGGCGCGGCTCAGGTACCGCGGGCCGTGCCGCGTGTGGAGCAGCTCTCCCATCTGCCACTGGAGCCCAAGCCACGCTGGCGGCTGGACGTAAGGGGGGAGCGGAGGCGTGTAGCGGGCCATTTGCGAATCCTCGAATCTGCGGATCTGAGTAATGTAGCAATCGTATTTCGGATCGCAACAGAAACCGTCGAGGCTCTTTCGACAACACCGCACGACGATTTCGACAACGATTTGAACAACACGGCGTTGTCGAAACTGTTGTTCAAATGTAATAAAGCCTAAAGCTATCGCGCAGGTTGTATAACATTGAAGGCATAATTTTGGAGACCCTGGAAATTCTCGTAGGGGTTGCGATATAATATTCTCGGCAGATTCGCGGAGGACGCAATGGATGGTCGAGTTGACGGAGACGGAAGTGCGCATGCTGCTCCGCGGGGCATGCCGCCGGGCCGGATCTCAGGACGCATGGGCACGCCAGGCGGGTCTCTCGCCCCAGCACGTGTCGGACGTGCTCCTGGGAAGGCGGGGGCCGGCCGGTCAGGTCTTGAGGGCGCTCGGACTGGCGCGCAGGGTGAGGTACGTCCAGACCGCCGCCGGGGACCCAAGCGCTACTGCAGGCTCTCCCGAGCCCGGTGCGAGGAGTACCTCAGCGCCGGCATGACCTACCGCGATATCGCCGCGCGCGAGGGCTGGGATGAGAAGACGATTGCGGTGCACTGCAGGGGGCTCGGGCTCACATCCCAGCCACGCCAGCCAGTTGTCACGCTCTTAGACGTCGAGAGCGCGCGTGAGGGACGGGAGACTGTCCGAGAAGTCGCGGACCGCCTGGGCGTCACGATCCAGGCGGTTCACCTGTGCGCGTACCGCCATGGCACTCGCATCGCCAGGCGTCCCTCGCGTCTCGACCACGAGACAATGAGAAGGGTAGTCCTCGCGCACGCCCCGCTCTCGCAAGCCGCCCTCGAACTGGGGGTCACTCCCGAGACGCTTTACCGCCGCGCCGGGCAGCTAGGCCTGCCGGGTGACCGCCGCGGCCGCACGCTGCTCCGCCGCCGGGAAGGTGTGGTCTGATGTGCGATCTCATCACCGATCTTCAGAGCCTCAGCATCGCCCAAGTCCGGGCACGCCTGACGCAGGCACGGGCCGCCGCGCGGGCCCTGATCGACGACCCAGAGATCCCGGCGATCCGTCGCGACCGTCTCGCGTTCGCGCTGGACGAGATGGACGCCCGGCTGCTCGATTTCGCGAAAAACTCGTTGTTTCACCTCGCCGGCGAGATCGAGGCCGCGGGCGAGCCCGTCGAGGAACGCGTGGACCTGGACGCAAACAGGTCACCCGAGGAACGTGCGGCGGTCGTGGGGATCCTCGACGAGCTCCTTGCCGATGACGGTCCGTCCCCCGATCCGGTCGCGTCCGAAATGCCTCGCCCGCTCCCGCCGCCGCCGCTCCCGCCGGGAGCCCGGGGCGCACCCACCAGAATCTAGACACCGCATTTCGAAGCCTGGGCGCCCGGCTAGGGGCGCATTTCCCGCAGCCCTTTCACCGACAGGACCACGCATCATGCGTATCAAGACCTTCGACCACCGGCCCGTGCAGGCCATCATTCGCGGCTCGCTCGACCGCTGCTTCGACAACCGCTCGAACGAGTACCGGGCCGCCGTCATCATGGAAGGCTTGTTTGAAGCCGGCTTCGAGATCGTCCCGAAAGCCAGGCCTGCGGCCGCTGCGGTCAATTCTCTTGAGACGATGCCCGTGAAGGTGGTCGTATTCGAAGAGCCCGACGACGTCTCTGAGGGCCCAACCGTCGCCCCCAAGGACGTCCACACCCTGCCGAGCGGCCGCAGGTCCTCTGTCATGACGCTTAACGAGAAGCGCATCCTCCAGGCCATTGCCCAGCGTTCGTGGCATATGCTTTCGAGCCGCGAGTTCGACACTTACAAGCGGTACCTCGATGACTGGTCGGAGGGCGAAGCCTCAGGTCCCCGCAGCGGCTACCACGAGGCGCTCGCCTTGATCCGAGGCGAGGAGACGTCCGCAGTTGCCGTAGCTGCGGCCCTGGGGGGTGACGGGCGCACCGGCGAGGAGGGGGACGTCTGGGCACTCTACGATGCCCGTCACCGCACCCGGGCACGCTACGATTACAAGGTCGACCCAGACCTGCAGCAGCCGGTCAACGCCGCCCAGGGTTAGACATCTATGACCCTGGGCGCTCAAATGCGAGCGCCCAGGGAACCGCCTTGGTTCAGAGCTTTATCGTAAAACCGGCTTGCTCTGAAGCGGAACGCAAACGCACATGCCCAAGACTAATATGTATCCGTATGTTTACGATCCGAGTTACACAAAGTACCTTACCAGATATTGGACGCCACCAAGGGTTCAGAAGAAAGCGGAGTGGCAAAACGCTTGCCGAAACGCGTTCTCGGGCCTCGATATCGCGGACCGCGAGTTCGTTCGTGCATCTGCTTTTATACTATCTGTTAAAGACGATTCTTGGACCAAGGGTCGCCTGAAACATCGATTCAATCGTCTGCGAGTACGTATAAATAACCTGAAAAGCGATTTTGTACGTTTGTATCCTATGACATCCTACCATGGTATAGAGAACTGTCCATGGCGGGAGCGGCATTCACTGACACGCCCGCTGGAAGGGCCGGACCGGCGTCTGAATTTGATCTGCAGGCTCGCACTCCCCGGACTGTCACGATGGCTTGGCCGGCCGCTGCGGTACGTCATAAACAGCAGCAGGCATCACACGCCCGGCGACGCGTGCGTGTGGCCCGACATCATTTGTATTGTCCCGGGCCCAGGCTTTCTCACGGTCATTGTCCGCCGGGGCCTGCATCACCCCCCGCCGTCGAGCGCGATTTACCCAATGTCGGCCGTCGGTCCCCAGGAGGGCAGTGACGGCGTATGGCTCGCAAGGGGTTCGTGGATCACGAAGGGCCATCGCGACCGGCCACCGACGGAGGGCTGGATTGCTTGGTCGTACGTGCCCGGTCCGAGCGGTGAAATCGAATTTCTCGTGCAGGGCGGCAGTGCGAAAGTTGCACTGCGTCGATTTTGGGCGATCTACGATGCGACGGTGGTCGTGCCCACCTGGCATGGCAAGACACCAGCGGACAGGCACCTGGCCTGGCTCCCTCCTGAGCCAGCCCCCCTCGACCTGACCGCCGAGGACGAGGAGGCCCTGGAGGGGCTGGAGGGCATCTGTGTGTAGCTGTCACCGTGTGAGGACGCGCTCCTCCGGCTGCGTGTCACTCGCCGACATGCGTTCGAGGATCTGATCGAGGGTCACCGGCCGGTACGACCACACGTCCACGCCGACGTCCTGCGATTGCGTCGTGCCGGGCAGGAGCCCGTGCGTGTGCCCAAAGAGATGGAGGCTCCCCTTGAAGGCACGCGGCCACGAACGCATGGGGTAGTGGCAGAGCACGAGATGGCGGCCCTCGACCGAGACCTCGCGGATCCCGTCGTGTTGCTCGGCCCAAGGCAGGCGGCGGTTCTTTCTGTCGTGATTGCCCGAAACGAGGATCTTGCGACCGTTCAATCGACGGAAAATCTTCGCTGCATACTCGGGCGTGGAGAGCGCGAAATCGCCGAGGTGGTAGACCGTGTCGCCCGGCTGGACGGTTGCGTTCCAGGCCTCCACGAGCATCGCGTCGTGCTCGTCAATGCCAGCGAACCCAGGCCTCAACCCGTGCAAGATGCCTGCGTGTCCGAAGTGATTGTCGGCTGTGAATAGCGTGGCCATGGCGGCCTCCATTTTTTGGAGGCCGCGCACGCGTGCGTCAGGTCCTCCTCAGGTGTCGGGATGGGCGGCGGTGCGCCAGGATTTTCGCGACATGGGGAGGCCTCGGTGGCGGGGTGGATCTGGACGATCGCAGCTCGCCGTGAGGTGGGCAAGCGCGACGTTTGGGCAGGGTAAACATTTCCCTGGCCTCAATTTGGGATCGACTCCCGGCCCCGTTTTGATAGCCGACCCAATGATCCGGTTCGGCACACCAAAGTTACGCTCTAAATCAACTTAGAGTTATGACAGGGCAGCACGGAAATTTCCTGCGGCCCTGTCTTATTCAGCTTGCGAAATCGGGTCCGGCGGCCATTGACCGGCGGCGGTTCATGCTCACGAGGCTCAGGCGCCGGGAGCATCCTCGACGGCATACCTGAGCCAAACGGTGCCACCTTCCAAAGTCTCGGTGTGGCGATGCCGAAGCGCCTTGCCGGCCGCCGGCCGCTCGTCGGGCTCGCCGTGGTACTCGAAGATGGTTGGTACGCCCGCAAGACCATCAAGCGCGGGCGACACAAGCAGGCTGACCTCGTCGATCAGTCCGGCCTTCAGGAAAGCGCCGTTGATGATGCCGCCGCCCTCCAGCAGCAGGGTCCTTACGCCGAAGGTCTCGCCCAGGGTTGCCATCGCACCGACGAGGTCACGGCCGTCCGGACCGGCGAAGATGTAGGAGACCCCGTCCTCACGGAGCTCCGCCAGATAGTCATCCGTGACGCCCTCGCCGAGGACCGCCACGATATGGTCCCCGCCTGCGTCGTCCCGGCCGTAATGCACCTTCCCGTGCGGGTCGATTGCGACGGCCAGGTCGCGGCCGTTTCGCTTGCCGACATGAGTCTGGCGGAGGTCACCAGGAACGGTCTCGGGTTTGCGCGGATGCCCCTTGGCGATCTCGGCCATGGTCGTGCGACCCACGATCCAGCCCTCGGCATCCAGGCGCGCCGCGGTCTCGTCGTAGTACCGGTGAACCAGGTCCTGCTCGATGCCCGCGGCGGGAGGGGTCCAGCGGCTCGGGTGGAGCCGGCCGTCGATGGAGCTTCCCATGTGGCAGATGATCTTCGGACGCATCTCGCGAACTCACTTTTCCTGGGGTTACGGTCAGGTCACTCGCCGCGGTACTCGGCGTCCGTGACGTGCTCCATCCAATCGACGACCTTGCCGTCGAGCGCCTCCGACAACGCGATGTGGCTCATGCCTGCGGTAGGCGAGGCCCCATGCCAGTGGCGCACGCCGGGCGGGATGCGGACCACGTCGCCAGGCCGGATCTCCAGCACCGGACCGCCCTCGTTCTGGACCCGACCGACCCCGGCGGTAACGATCAGGGTCTGACCGAGGGGATGGGTATGCCAAGCCGTCCGAGAGCCGGGCTCGAAGGTAACGAGGCCGCCCGACAACCGTGAAGGCGGCCTTTCCTGGATCATCGGGTCGACGCGTACGGTCCCCGTGAAGTTCTCCGGCGCGCCCCTTACGGAGGGCACGGTACCGCTGCGCTCGACGGTCACCGCCTCCTGCGAGGGACTGGCGGAGCAATGCCAGTTCATTCCGGTGGCGAGGGTCGCTGCAAGGACGAGCGAGGCGGCCCCGACGGGTATGTGCATGGCGGTGTCCTTGGCGTTACCTTCAGGCCGCGTCGGGCATGCGGTCGAGGAGCTTGTCCAGCGTGATGGGATAGTCGCGCACGCGGACCCCGGTCGCGTTGTAGATCGCGTTCGCGACGGCAGGTGCGACGCCGACCAGCCCGAGCTCCCCGACACCCTTCGCCTTGATCGGCGACATCGTCGGATCGACCTCGTCGACGAAGATCGCGTCGAGGTGCGGGATGTCGGCATGGACCGGTACCTCGTACCCGGCGAGGTCGTGGTTGACGAAGAAGCCGCGCTTGGTGTCGACCGCCATCTCCTCCATCAGGGCGGCGCCCACGCCCATGACCATGCCGCCGATGACCTGGCTGCGGGCCGTCTTCGGGTTGAGGATGCGGCCCGCGGCACAGACCGCCAGCATCCGCCTGACGCGGATTTCGCCGGTGTCCGCATCCACGCCGACCTCGGCGAAGTGCGCGCCGAAGGTCTGCTGGGCGAACCTCGTCGACAGGTCGCCGAACTCCATGGTGTCCTCGACGACGATGTCGCCGGCCTTCGCCGCATCGCCGAGCGGTACGGCGCGATTGCCCAGGCGCACCTCGCCGTCCGAGAAGATCGCGTCGGCCGAATTGAACCCCAGTCTCTGGGCCACCGCCTCGCGCAGCTTCACGCACGCGGCGTAGACGCCTGCGGTCACGGACGGCGCGCCCTGCTGGCCACCCGAACCCGGCGACTCGGGAAAATCGGAATCCCCGAGTCGCGCGACGACCCGTTCGATCCCGACGCCCATCATCTCGGCCGCCGTCTGGGCGACGATGGTGTAGCTGCCGGTGCCGATGTCGGTCATGTCGGTCTCGACCGTAACCACGCCCCGAGCATCGAGCCGCACACGAGCACCGGACTTGGCGATCTTCGCGGCGCGGATCGCGCCTGCCATACCCATCCCGACCAGCCAGCGCCCGTCACGGACGCTGGCCGGCGCTGCCTTGCGCCGATCCCATCCGAACCGGTCTGCCCCGGTGCGGAGGCACTCTACGAACGGGCGGGTTGAGAACGGCATCTCGGGATGCTCGGGGTCGACCTGGGTGTCGTTCAAGACCCGGAACGCGACCGGGTCCATGCCGAGCTTTTCCGCCATCTCGTCCATGGCGATCTCAAGCGCCATCAATCCCGGGGCCTCGCCCGGGGCTCGCATCGCATTACCCTCGGCGAGGTCGAGCACCGCCAGCCGTTGGCGGGTCATTCGATTGGCGCCGGCGTAGAACGACCGCGTCGCGGCGGTCGACGGCTCGGTCCGGCCCCCGGCGAGGTTGCCGTTGAGGTTGTCGTGGCCGATGGCGGTGATACGGCCGTCCGTCGTCGCCCCTATCCAGATGCGCTGGACCGTCGCCGGGCGGTGGATGGTGGTGTTGAACATCATCGAGCGCTGCAGGGCGAGCTTGACCGGCCGACGCGCCACGCGCGCGGCCACCGCGGCCAGGGCGAGGTCGGTCTGCACCGTCCCCTTACCGCCGAACCCGCCGCCGATGTACGGCGACACCAGACGGATCTTGTCCTTGGTGATGCCAAGGGTCTTGGCGAGGTCGCGAACGCCCCAGTTCATCTGCTGGATCGCGGTGTGGCAGGTCAGGCGGTCGCCGTCCCAGGAGGCGATGGTGGCGTGCGGTTCCATCATCGCGTGCGCCTGGTCGGGCGTCGTGTAGGTCTCGTCCACCTTGACCGGCGCCGCCGCGAACGCGGTCTCGAAGTCTGCCACGCTGGTCTCGGGCTTACCCCCGAACTGGCCGGCCTTGGCGACCGGCGCCGTCGCCACCAACGCCGACAGGTCGAACGAACCTTCCACCCGGGCATACTTCACTTCGACCAGGGCAGCGGCGGCGCGTGCCTGCTCGAACGTCTCCGCGACGACGACCGCGACGGCCTGGTGGTAGTGGTCGATCTCGGGCGCGGCGAGGAAACGCTGGACGTAGAACTCGCCCTTGCCGAGCGTTCCCGCGTTCTCATGGGTGACAATGGCGACGACACCCGGGGCGGCATTGGCGGCAGCAAGATCAATCGCGACGACGCGCCCCTTGGCGATGCCGGCACCGACGATGAAGCCGTAGGCGAGGTTCGCCTGCGGATCGTGCCAGTCGGAAGCGTAGGGGGCGGTGCCGGTCACCTTGAGCGGACCGTCGACCCGGTCGAGCGGCTGCCCGACGACCTTGAGCCGGTCGACGGGGTTGATGCCGGCGGGGGTATCGAACTTCATGATCTCGCTCCTCGACCTTCGGTCTTTGCGACGCTCCTACCGTCCGACGCGCTCAGGCCGCGTCCGGCATGCGGTTCAGGAGCTTGTCGAGGGTGATCGGGTAGTCGCGGACCCGCAGGCCGGTGGCGTTGTAGACAGCGTTCGCCACCGCAGCGCCGACCCCGCAGATTCCGAGTTCGCCGACGCCCTTGGCCTTCATCGGCGAGGACATCGGATCGACCTCGTCGAGGAAGATCACCTCCTGGTGCGGGATGTCGGCGTGGACCGGGACCTCGTAGCCGGCGAGGTCGTGGTTGACGAAGTACCCGCGCTCGGTGTCGACCGCGAGCTCCTCCATCAGGGCCGCGCCCACGCCCATGGTCATCCCGCCGATGACTTGGCTGCGGGCCGACTTCGGGTTGAGGATGCGTCCGCTGGCACAGACCGCCAGCATGCGGCGGACCCGGATTTCGGCCGTGGCCACGTCGACGCCGACCTCGACGAAGTGGCCGCCGAAGGTCGATTGCTGATGGGTCTTGTCGAGGTCGCCGAACTCGATGGCGTCCTCAGCCACGATGTCTCCGCCGGTAGCTGCCTGGGCGAGCGGAACGGTGCGATTGCCCGAGCGGACCTGCCCGTCCTCGAACATGGCATCGGCCGAGTTGAAGCCGAGCTTGCCGGCCACGGCCTCACGTAACTTCATACAGGCGGCGTAGACACCCGACGTCGACGAGTTGGCGCCGAACTGTCCGCCCGAGCCCGAGGAGACCGGGAAATCGGAGTCCCCGAGGCGCACGATGACCTTGTCGAGGGTGACCCCCATCATCTCGGCCGCCGTCTGGCCGATGATGGTGTAGCTGCCGTTGCCGATGTCGGTCATGTCGGTCTCGACGATCACCATGCCCTTGCCGTCGAGGCGGACGCGGGCGGCCGACTTCAGGACCATGTTGTTGCGGAAGGCCGAGGCCATCCCCATCCCGACGAGCCAGCGGCCGTCGCGGACCTGGCCGGGCTTGCCCCGTTTGTCCCAGCCGAAGCGCTCGGCGCCCTGGCGCAGGCATGCGACGAGGCTGCGCTGGGAGAAGGCACGCTCCGGCTTCTCCGGATCGACCTGTGTGTCGTTGATCTCGCGGAACCGCACAGGGTCTATACCGAGCTTCTCCGCCATCTCGTCCATGGCGACCTCAAGCGCCATCAGCCCAGGGGCCTCGCCCGGGGCCCGCATGGCGTTGCCTTCGGGCAGGTCGAGCACGGCGAGGCGCAGGGCAGTCATCCGGTTCGGGGCGGCATAGAGCAGACGGGTCTGCAAGACCGCCGCCTCGGGACCGCCCTCGGGCAGGTCGCCCGACCAGCTCTCGTGGCCGATGGCGGTGATCTTACCGTCCGGGGTCGCGCCGATGCGGATGCGCTGGAGCGTGGCGGGCCGGTGCGTGGTGTTGTTGAACATCTGCGGACGGGTCAGCGCGACCTTCACCGCCCGACCGGCCGCACGGGCGCCCAGCGCCGCGAGGAGCGCCTCGGACCGCAGGAAGAGCTTGCCGCCGAAGCCGCCGCCGATGAACGGCGAGACCAGCCGGACCTTCTCCTGCGGGACGTCCAGGGTCAGCGCGAGGTCACGCGTGCCCCAGGCGATCATCTGATTCGAGGTCCAGACGGTGACCTTGTCCCCGTCCCAGGACGCGACGGAGGCATGGGGCTCCATCATCGCGTGGGCGTGGTCCGGCGTCTCGTAGCTCTCGTCGAGCTTGACCGGCGCCGAGGCAAACGCGCCGGCGAAGTCGCCGACGGAGGAGGAGGATGGACTACCCTGGACGTCGCCCGGGTCCTTCGCTCCGTCCTTCACCAAGGCGAGGTCGAAGACACCCTTCGTGGTGGTGTACTTGACCTTGACCAGCGCCGCGGCGGCGCGTGCCTGCTCGAAGGTCTCGGCGACCACCACGGCGACCGCCTGGTGGTAGTGCTCGATCTCGGGGCCGCCGAGGAGTTTTGCGGTGTTGAGCTTGCCCTTGCCGAGCTTGCCCGCGTTCTCGGCGGTCACGATGGCGACGACGCCCGGCGCGGCCTTGGCGGTGCCCAGGTCCATCAAGGCGATCCGGCCCTTGGCGATGGTCGCGCCAACGACGACGCCGTAGGCGAGCTTGGCCTGCGGGTCGTGCCAGTCGTTGGCATAGGGGGCGGTGCCGGTGGTCTTGAACGGGCCGTCGATCCGGTCGGTGGCCTTCCCCACGACCTTGAGCTGGTCGATGGGGTTGGTGCCTGCGGGGGTGTCGAACTTCATGGATCAGGCCCTCGCCTCGGTCAGGACGGCACCGAGCGTGCGCTCGGCGAGCTTCAGCTTGTAGGCGTTGTCCTCGGTGGGCTTGGCCCCCGCGAAGACCTTGTCGGTCACCGCCTTGGCGCCCCGCGGCAGGTCGGCCTCGGCGGCTTCGACGCGCCAGGGACGGGGCGCCACACCGCCGAACGCGACATGGCCGGTCCCGTCCTTGCCGATCACGGCAGCGACCGAGACCAGGGCATAGGCGTACGAGGCACGGTCGCGGACCTTGCGGTAGATGTGCGTCCCGGCGATGGGCTTCGGCAGCGTCACCGCGGTGATGAGCTCGCCGGCCCTCAGGATGGTGTCGAGTTCCGGCTTGTCGGCGGGCAGGCGATGGAAGTCTGCCACGGGGATCTTGCGCGTTGCGCCCTTGGCGTCGACGGTCTCAACGCTGGCGTCGAGCACGCGCATGGCCACCGCCATGTCGCCCGGATAGGTCGCGATGCAGGCTTCGCTCGCACCGATGACGGCGAGCTGCCGGCTGACCCCGTCGATGGCCGAGCAACCGGACCCCGGCTGGCGTTTGTTGCAGGCCTGGGCGGTGTCGTAGAAGTACGGGCACCGGGTCCGCTGCAGCAGGTTGCCGGCGGTGGTCGCCTTGTTGCGGAGCTGTCCCGAAGCGCCTGCGAGCAGCGCCCGCGAGAGAACGCCGTAATCCTTCCGGACCCTGGCATCAGCGGCCAGATCCGTGTTCCGCACCAGGGCCCCGATCCGAAGGCCGCCCTCCGGCGTCGGCTCAACCTTGTCCAGGCCGAGGCCATTGACGTCGACGAGGTGGGTCGGGGTCTCGATCTGCAGCTTCATCAGGTCGAGCAGGTTGGTGCCGCCGGCGATGAACTTGGCGTTCGGGGTGCGGGCGACGGCGGCGGCGGCCTCGGCGGGCGTGCCCGGGCGCTCGTAGGTGAAGGATTTCATGCCTGCTTCCCCGCGACCTCGGTGATCGCCTCGACGATGTTGGAGTAGGCACCGCAGCGGCAGATGTTGCCGCTCATGCGCTCGCGGATCTCGGCGTCGGTGACCTCGTAGGTCCCGTTGAGGTCGGCGCTGACGTGGCTCGGGATGCCGGACTTGATCTCGGCGATGACCGCGACGCTGGAGCAGATCTGGCCCGGGGTGCAGAAGCCGCACTGGTAGCCGTCGTGCTTCACGAAGGCGGCCTGCATCGGATGGAGGTCGCCCGGCTTGCCGAGCCCCTCGATGGTCATGACGCTGGCGTCCTGGTGCATGACCGCGAGGGTCAGGCAGGAATTGATGCGTCGACCGTCGACGATCATGGTGCAGGCGCCGCACTGACCGTGGTCGCAGCCCTTCTTGGCGCCTGTTAGGTGCAGGTGCTCTCGCACCGCGTCGAGCAGGCTGGTCCGGGTGTCCAGTTCGAGCTCGCGGCGCTCGCCGTTCACGGTGAAACCGACCTTGGCCAGGACCGGCTTTTCGGTTCCCGCGGGCGCGGCGCCCGCCGCCGAGGGGACGGCGGCCAGGGCCGCCGTGGCTGATGCAGCCACCATCAAATCTCTCCGGTTCAAGTCGTAATCTCCAGGTCGTCCCATCTTGGTCTCCGAGCCTGCTGCAGGGGGGGCGATGGCGCGACGGCCGCCCGTCGAGGGCGGGATGCCCGTGGAAACACACACACCTTGGATAGGCTCCAAGGTACGGCGTCACGTCTCGTTGATTAGTGCCTCCCAGCCACATAGGGTCATGAGCAACGCTTATGGATCGTCCGCGGCACGATCCCGGACGATCTTGTCCACCTCTCAGAATGCGGTGAGGAGCCGGCCTATGGCGCGCACGGACCTGACCGACCTGCTGTCCTTCGCGACAGTGTCGCAGGAGGGCAGCTTCACCCGCGCCGCGACACGCCTGGGCATCACGCAATCGGCCCTCAGCCACGCCCTGAAGGGCCTTGAGGCCCGGCTCGGCGTGCCCCTGCTGACCCGGTCCACCCGCGGCGCCGTGCCGACCGAGGCGGGGGAGCGCCTGCTGCGGATCGTGGGACCCCAGTTCGAACAGATCGATGTCGAGCTCGCCGCGCTCACCGAGCTCCGCGACAAGCCCGCCGGCACCGTCCGCATCACGGCGTCCGAGGACGCGGCGGCGACCGTCCTGTGGCCGGTCCTGGCACGCCTGCTGCCGGACTACCCCGACATCAACGTCGAGATCGTGACCGAGCAGGCCCTGACCAACATCGTTGCCGAACGCTTCGACGCCGGCGTGCGCATCGGCGAGCACGTCGAGAAGGACATGGTTGCGGTCCGCATCGGTCCCGACATGCGCATGGCCGTGGTTGGGACCCCGGCCTCCCTCAGGAAACGGGCGAGACCCAAGCACCCCGAGGACCTCACCGCCCACCGGTGCATCAACCTGCGCCGGCCGACCCGTGGCGGGTTCTACCCATGGGAGTTCGAGCGGAAGGGGCAGGCCCTGAACGTGCGCGTCGAGGGCCAACTCGTGTTCACCAGTTTACCCCTGATCCGGGAGGCGGCCCTCGCCGGACTCGGGTTGGCTTATCTGCCGGAGGACCACGTGGCGCAGGACGTGGCCGAGGGCAGGTTGGTGCGGGTGCTGAAGGACTGGTGCGAGCCTTTCCCGGGATACCACCTGTACTACCCGAGTCGTCGCCAGCCCGCCCCGGCCTTCACGGTCCTATTGGAAGCGCTTCGTCACCGCGGCTGACGCCAGGGCCGCCTGGCCTCAACCAAGATCGACCCATGGCGAGCCTCACGTCAAAGTGTTGGATGGAGCGGCCCTTACGACTGCAATGGGTGGATCTCAGCCTGTCCGCTTTCGAGCGGATTAGCGATGAAGCAGACATCGCCGTCGCACCCGGTCCCTCCACCGACAGCAGTTGCATTCTCGGGATGTCGCTTCAGCGCACCGCGCCGGGCTCGTGGATCGGGCAGCGGTTGAACCGCTCACGGAACTCAGCCGAATGCCTGTAGGGGGCGTTGCGGGCGCGGTTGATGTTGCCGAGAGGTCGGTGCGCTGCGAGGCCGGTCCACACGCTGAAGCGCATCTCCTCGTCCACCGCTTGGACCCGGGCAGGGTCCCAACTGTCCTGCGGCTGAACCCGGACAATCCCGACCCGCTGGAACGGTGCCTCGTCCTCCTTCCACTCCACCGTCGGGTCTTCGACCGGCTGGCGTTCGAGGTCACGGCAGAGCTGCACACGGAATTCCCACTCGCCGGCGATGCCGATCATCTCGGACTGCACTGTCTCGCGGATGGCATTCGGGCGGCCGGCTGCATCGATCTCAGTGCCGGTCAGGGCAGTCAGAGCCGGAGCGACGGGGGCCAGCGAGAACTTGGCGATGTAGTCGCCGTACCGGAACGGGGTGAGGCTGTAATAAGTCTCGCCGAGCGGATCGACATTGGGCGCGCCGCCCAAGGAACCGATGGTGGGGCTGTCGATGCCCACCGCGTGCAGGGCCTTGTTGACACCGCGCAGGACCGTAGAGGCGGCGACCTTCAGCCCCTCGGCGCGGTCAGTGGTACCGGCCAGCAGCTTGAGGCTGCCCAGGAACTTCTCCGCGTTCGGCGCTTGGAATACCTTGCCGTTGACCATGATGAAGTTCTGCGTCGTCCCCTCTGCATCCGGCAGGCGCTCGCCCTCGACGTCCAGCACTTTAAGGGCGACGCCGCGGGGCAGGGAAACCGCGTCGGGGAGGATGTCGCCGGCGTTTGTCGACAACCGCATGTAGACTTTGTGCTCGCTCGGCTCTGCGAACAGGCCCTGGGCCAGTTCGGGGGGCAGTCCAGCGTCCACCGTCAGCGTCCCCTCCAGGATACCGTGTGACTTGGCATGGACCGATCTGACGGCATGCCCCGAATGATCGGCGACCGTTTGCAGGATCGTGTCGAAAGTCTCGTTCAACTTGTCGATTGTTGGCGCCTCATTGGGGCCGACTTGTTCGACGTGAGGGCTGTAGCGGACGGGCGCTTGCAAGTTCAATGGCTCCGGATGGGTGTGGCGCCGGGATGAACGACGTTCTCGGTCCGGCGTTCCCAAAGATGATCACGCGGTAGTCAAGACGTACCGCGGAGGCAGAAGCCGACGCCTGAGAACGCCGGATGTATTCTTCATTCGTCGCGGGCAAGCTCCCCTACAAAGTGGCGCTGCATTCGAGTGAAGACCAAGGGGTGCTCACCCTAATTCGATGCCAGCCGCCCCCGCCGAACCGGGGCGACGCGACAGGTTGCGACATTGCGACCAGTCCGGAACCAGAGCCCCGTGGAGGGGCTTCTCCCGCGACAATCCCAATGGAAGCCACTTTGGTGCAAGCACACTGTGGCTAGAGGTCGAAGGGGCAGACCCCACAATGAACTATAAGCTTGCTCTAAGCCTTCCACTCCTCGTTTTCCTGGCTTGGCCGGTTTCAGCCCAGACCGCAGGCCATACGGCACGGGCGGTATTGATTCATGGCAACTACTGCGGACCAGGCAACAACGCTACCGCGGCTCCGGTGGACGCGCTCGATGCGGCCTGCGCCCGACACGATGCATGCACCCCCGATGGCGGGTTGGCCACGAAGGCCTGCAACCTGCGCCTTCAAAAAGAGGCGGACGCCATCTCGCGCGACCCCCAGCAGCCGGACGAACTAAGGGCCATGGCAGGCTTGGTGTCAGCCGGTGCCTCGATAATGATGTCGGCCCGTGAGCCCGCGACCGAGACGGAGGTTGCCCGAAGCCAGGGTGGAAAGGCTTGGGCCGCGTACACCCGGTAGTCCCCGCTTCGCGCCAATCGGTATCGTCGCGTCACCCAAGCAGGCGCCGTCCCGTCAGTCGGCCAGCGCCGCCCGGTCTCCGCTTTGTACCATCTGCCCTTAGACCCGCTTCCGAGGAACGAGCATGGCCTATCTTCGCTACGCGCCAGACATCGAGACGCCCGCACCGGACGAGCAGAAGTCCATCGATGGGATCATCCAAGGGATGACCCAGCAGTCGCAGGTTGTCGAGAAGCGAGAGCACCGGGCCGTGCGCGCGAGCCACGCCAAGAGTTCGGCCTGCGTCATCGGAGAGCTGTTCGTCCCGGAGAACCTGCCGCCCGAACTCGCGCAGGGTCTGTTCGCCAATCAAGGGACGTACAAGGTCGCCGTGCGCTTCGCCCAGGGGCCGGGCGAGACCCTAGGCGACCGCGTGTCCACCCATCGCGGCATGTCGATCAAGGTTTTCGGCGCGGCCGGCGCGAGGCTGCCCGGCCACGACGTCGAAACTCAGGACTTCGTGCTTGCCACCGGCACGACCTTCCCGTCGGGCACGGCGGCGGGCTTCCTGCGGGACGGCACAGTGATCGGGAAATCTACGGGCCTGCAAGAGGGCGTGAAGAGCGCGGTCGCCGCCACGGCGCGCAACCTCAACCGCGTGCTGCACGCCTTCGGCACGGAGAGCGCCATGGCCGATTTCCTCGGCCATCCCTACAGCCACCCGCTCGCCGACAGCTACTTCAGTCAGGCCCCAATGCGGTTCGGCGATTACGTCGCCAAGCTTGGCGCAGTCCCGGCTTCGCAGGCGCAGCTGGACCTGGCCGAATGGCGGCTCGACCCGCACGGCGACGAGGACGGCTTTCGTCACGCGGCGGCGGCGTTCTTCCGCGAAACCGACGTGGTCTACGAGGTGAAGGCGCAGCTTTGGGCCGATGCTGAGCGCCAGCCCATCGAGGATGCGTCGGTCGACTGGCCGGTCGCGGTCAGCCCGTACCGCACGGTGGCGACGCTCCGCCTGCCCCGGCAGGACGCCTACTCCCCAGAGCGGGTGCGTTACTTCGACGAGGTGATGACCTTCCGTCCGGCGCACAGCCTCGCGGCGCACCAGCCGCTGGGTTCGGTGATGCGGGCGCGGCTTCAGGTCTACCGGGCGCTGAGCGATTTCCGCCACCGGGAGAACGGTGTGACCGCCGAGAACACTGCCTCGCCGGAGAGCATTCCGGCCTGACGCCGACCCCTTTTCGCCACGCACAGAGGAGCCAACCATGACCCTTCAGGGCAAGACCATCGCCATCCTGATCGCCCCTCGGGGGACGGAGGAGCCGGAGTTTACTAAGCCCCGCGAGGCGTTGCTCGCGGCCGGCGCGACCGTCACGGTGGTAGGGCTTGAGGCAGGCGAGGCCGAGACGGTCAACAACGACCTCGACCCGGCTGGGAAGTATCCAGTCGACAAGGTCATCGACGGCGTGTCCGCCTCAGACTTCGACGGGCTCGTCATCCCCGGCGGCAGCGTGGGGGCCGACAAGCTCCGCGGCAGCGAGGCCGTGGTCGGCTTCGTCCGGGACTTCTTTCAGCAGGCCAAGCCGGTCGGTGTCATCTGCCACGGGCCCTGGACGCTGGTGGAGGCCGACGTCGTCAAGGGGCGCAAGCTTACCTCCTTCCCGACGGTGAAGACCGACATCCGTAACGCGGGCGGGGAATGGGTCGACGCGGAGGTGGTGGTCGACAAGGGTCTCGTCACCAGCCGCAACCCGAAGGACCTGCCGGCGTTCTGCGCCAAGATCGTCGAGGAGTTCGCGGAAGGGCGCCATCCGGAGCAGGCCCGCAGCGCCTGAAGCCGTCTCACGCCCGCTTCGGCTTAGCCTAGCCCCAGGTACTCAACGTCGGTCGACCTAACCACCGCTTTTCCAAGGAGACAGCCATGGATCTCGGCATCAAGGGACGGGTCGCCGTCGTGACAGGTGGGAAGTCGGGCATGGGTCGCTCGACCGCCGAGCATCTGTTGCGCGAGGGCGTCCACGTCGTTCTGACCGACAAGGAAGGCGCCGAACTGCAGGCCACCGCCGCGGAGCTGTCGGCGCTGGGTCAAGTCCGCGCCGTGGAAGCCGACCTTAGCGGGGCCAAGGGGATCGAGGTGCTCGCCGCCTTCGCCAACATGGCCTTCGATGACAAGCCCACCATCCTCGTCTGCGCCGCCGGCATCACGGGAGCGTCCGGCGACTTCCTTGAACTCACGGACGAGGACTGGATTGAGGCGTTGCAGACCGATCTCATGGCCGGAGTGCGCGCTACCAGAGCCTTCATCCCGCACATGCGCAAGGCGGGCTGGGGCCGCATCGTGCTGTTCTCCTCGGAGGACGCGGTGCAGCCCTATATCGAGGAACTGCCGTATGCCGCCGCCAAGGCCGGTGTTCTGAACCTCGCGAAGGGATTGTCGAAGGCCTATGGCCCGGACGGCGTACTCGTGAACGCGGTCGGACCGGCCTTCATTGCCACGCCGATGACCGACGCCCAGATGGAGAAGAAGTCGAAAGAGAAGGGCATCTCCTTCGACGAGGCGGTTCAACAAACGTTGGATGAGGAGCGCCCCGGCATCGTCGCCAAGCGCCGCGGCCGAGCTGAGGAGGTTGCGGCGGCAGTGACGTTCCTTTGCTCGGAACACGCCAGCTTCATCACCGGCGAGTTCCTCCGGGTCGACGGCGGCTCCGTTATGACTATGGGGGCCTAAAGCTTCGTTGCGGACCAGCAGCCGTTCTGTGTTGAGGCACATAGGAACGGCTGCTTTCTGGACGCCCGCGCTCTCACAGCAGTGACTGCGTTGGGTCGGGACCCGTCCGTCCGCTTTATGACCGCCTTTGGCGGATTTCCGCCTGACCGCTTACGGTAAGTTCTTCGCCGAAGCGGCCACCATCTCACGCATCCCCGGCCTCCTCAGTTCATTTCGTCCTCGGCATCAGATCCTCATGCGGTCGATCAAGACCCTGAGACCCCCGGAAACATGCCGTCGGCTCGGATAGTAGAGGAACAGGTCGCCCTTCACGGGGCACCACTCCTCCAGGCAAAGGACCAGGGTTCCGGCATCGAGGTACGGCCTGGCGCGATCCTCCCAGACATAGGCGAGGCCGCCTCCCTTGGTGGCCACCTCGATCATCAGGCCCTGGTCGTCGAGGGTGATCGGGCCGTCGACCTCGACCTCGATGACCTCGCCCCCCCGCTCGAACCGCCAGTTGAACATCTTGCCGCTGGGGAAGCGGTACCGGATGCCGGTGTGCCGAGCGAGATCGCGCGGGTGCTCCGGACGCGGGTGCTTGCTCAGGTAATCCGGCGAGCCCACCACGACGAGACGCTGCACAGGCCCGATCCGGACGGCGACCATGTCCCGGGACAGGACCTCGCCGAACCGGACACCGGCGTCAAAACCCTCCTCGACGATGTCGACCAAGCGGTCGGTCGCCACGACGTCGAGCTTCAGGCCCGGGTTCTCCTCGATCAGCGGGACCATGACGTCGCGCAGCAGGAAGGGGGCAATCGAGGTCGGCAGGTTGATCCTGACGGTGCCGAACGGCGTCTCCCGGAAGGTGTTCAGGCTCTCCTGGGCCCTCGCGATCTGATCGAAGGCGGGGGCAAGCTCGGCGAGGAAGCGTTCGCCCGCATCGGTCAGGGCAACGGACCGGGTCGTGCGCTGGAGCAACCGAACGCCGATGCGCTCCTCAAGGCTGTGGATGGCATGGCTGACCGCCGAGGACGCGACGCCGCGCTCCGTCGCGGCCTTCCGGAAGCTGCGATGCTTGGCGACCGCCAGGAAGGTCGACATCTCACCGAGTTCGGCCGCGCGCATTGTTCTGTCTCATTCATCACCGCGCGCAGAAACTAGCAGGTTATCGCAGCAGTCGCCCACCCTTACGTTCAGGTCGGCAAACCATCCCCGATCCACGGGAATGGCACCGGCGGCAGGAAAAGGCCCATGACGCGCATCGTACGGTTTCACGAGATCGGCGCACCCGAAGTCCTCAAGGTCGAGGACGTCACGGTGCCGGCGCCGAAGGCCGGCGAGGTCCAGATCCGGGTCAAGGCGATGGGACTGAACCGCGCCGAGGTGATGTTCCGGACCGGACAGTACGTCACCGAGCCGGCTTTCCCGGCCATCCTCGGTTACGAGGCCGCCGGGATCGTCGAGGCCCTTGGAGCGAATGTCGAAGGCCTTGCGCCGGGCGATGCCGTCAGCGTGGTCCCCTGCTTCATGCTCGGTGCGTATGGCCTCCACGGCGAGCTCGTGAACGCACCGGCCATCGGTGTCGTGAAGCACCCGGACACGCTGTCCTGGGAGGAGGCGGCCGCCACCTGGATGATGTTCACGACCGCCTACGGCGCCCTGGTCGACATCGCCGACGTCAAGGCCGGCGAGACGGTGCTGATCCGCGCCGCGTCCAGCAGTGTCGGGCTCGCCGCCATCCAGATCACGAAGGCCCTCGGCGCCCTCCCCGTCGCGTTGACCCGGCGCAGCAACAAGCGCGACGAACTCCTGGCGCATGGCGCAGCCCACGTCATCGCCACGGAGGAGCAGGACCTCGTCGCCGAGGTGATGCGGATCACGGACGGCAAGGGCGCCCGCGTCGCCTTCGACCCGGTCGGCGGACCGGAGGTCGGCAAGATCCTTGAGGCCTTGAGCACCCTCGGGATCTTCTTCCAGTACGGCGCGCTCGACACCACCCCGATCACGATCCCGGTCCTCTCGCTGCTCGGCAAGAACCTCACGGTGCGCGGCTACCAGATCTTCGAGGTCAGCACGGACCCGGAACGCCTAAGCAAGGCCAAGGCGTACATCGTGGAGGGCTTGGCCTCGGGGGCACTCAAGCCGGTCATCGCCAAGACCTTCAAGCTCGATGACATCGTCGAGGCTTACAAGTTCATGGARAGCAACGAGCAGATCGGAAAGATCGTCGTTACGGTCTAGCCGCACCACGAGGGCTCAGCCAGCCTGCCGATGGGGAAGCGTCCGTTTACGCGTACCGGATGCCCTCTGCGTTCCAGCGAGGTTGGGTCGGGGGCAGCCGCTCTCTCAGTGAATCTGATTGAGTCATAACCCTATCAGCTACCCGGCCTTGATCATCAGTGACCCAAGAGCTTGCCGGTGTGCAATAGGTAGCGGACATCTTCGGCGACCTGGTTCCGGGCGCCTAGCTTCTCGATAAGCTGAGCTGGACGGCTGCCCCGTAAGCCGGCGAGCGTCAATTCCTTGTCGCGGACATACGTATATACCCCGCTCACAGCGAACGGGGAGGCATGGGCCACGTCCCGGCCTAGGCCCTCGGCGGCCTGGATGAAGGCCTCGGAGGCGTAGAAGGTGGTCCTCTCCAGCGGCGAGGCGAACGCGATGTCGATGATGGCAACGAGGCGGCGTTCGGCAGGGACCTCGTGCCCGACGTTGGGCGCGGGGGGCGCAGGGTCGGCATTGTCGTAGGGCTCCGGCAGGTGGAGGCGGACCCGCAGTACCGGCTCCTCGGCGACGAGCGCCCGGGCGAGACGGCCGACGCGGTCTCTGAACACTGCGGCATCGTCGTGAGCGGCGCCGAGATGGAGGTGGATGCGGTCGAGACCGTCATCGTCGTTCGGGGATGGCTCGGCGACCCGGTCGACCAGCGTGGTCGATCCTTTCGGCAGCGCGTAGGCGACGGTGGCGGCGAACATGTTCTGCTCGTCCGCGAAGAGGATCGGACACGCCTCGTTGAACGCGGCCTGATCCTCCGCGGACTGGAAGCCGATCTCGACGCCGCCATCAAGTTCGTAGTCCGGGAAGGGCTTGATGCCCTCTATCTCGGGCCAGAGGCGAGCGTCCTGCTCGCGCGAGAGGTGGGTCTGTACGTACCAGCCGAGCCCGGGAATTCGTGAGCACAGGGGGCCGTGGACGTCCCGCCAGTAGGTGGCAAACAGCTCATGCGGCACCTTCGGATGCCGAAGGACCGTGGTGTATGAGTTGATGGCGATGGCGGCGTCGCGGTCGGAATAGTCGATGGAAGTCGTGAGCTTGGGCAAGGTCATTTCCTTGGGTGAGTGGCAACGCGCGGGCCGAGGCGTCGTGCGATCCCCAGGGTATGACGCGCGAAACGTGTCACCGGGCGCAATGTAACGTTTTGTGACAAAGGTCTTTTGCACGTTGTCGAGCCGACCGGCCTTCGTATGTTCGGGGCATGAACGAAGGCCCGACCATCGTCGTCGTCGAGGATGACGGCGACATCCGCACCCAACTCGCCGGCTACTTGGAGGGCGAGGGGTTTCGCGTGATCGGCTTCGACGGTGGCGCGGGCTTAGACCAGCACCTTGCGGTCGCGTCGGCCCCGGACCTGATCGTGCTCGACTGGATGCTTCCGGGCGAGGACGGGCTCTCCATCTGTCGGCGCCTGCGCGAGGCGGGCGGCCCTCCCGTCGTCATGCTCACCGCCAAGGACGAGGACATCGACCGTGTGCTCGGCCTGGAGATGGGGGCCGACGACTACGTCTCGAAGCCGTTCAACCCGCGGGTGCTGCTCGCCCGCATCCGTGCCGTCCTGCGGCGGGCCCATGGGAATGGGGTTCGCGCGGACGCCGCCGATCCCGGGACCCTGACCGTGGCGGACCTCATCGTCGATCTCGCCGCTCGTCGCGTGACGACCGGCGAACCGGCGGCCGAGATCGCCCTGACCAGCGCCGAGTACGACCTGCTGCACTGCTTCGTCACCCGGCCTCAGCGGGTGCTCTCGCGTGATCAACTCCTCGACTGGACGCGGGGGCGCTCGGCCGATGCCTTCGACCGCACCATCGACGTCCAGGTCAGCCGGCTGCGCCACAAGCTCGACGCGGGGGGCAGCGCCGCGGCCGCGCTGCTTAAGACGGTGCGCAACGCCGGCTACATCCTCGCCGCGCCCGTGAGGCCGGCGCCGTGATGGCCCGCGTCGGACTGCTTGGGCGGATCATGCTGCTCCTGCTCGGGGCGCTCTCGCTTCTGGTTCTCGCTACCGTCGCCCTGGACACGTGGCAGCGGCGGCAGGAGCGCTCGCCCTACGGGACGCGCTTCCCGCGCGTCGACCAAGCCGCGAACATCGTCACACTCCTTAGGGATGCCGATCCCGCCCTGAGGCCGGCCATCCTGAGGGCCGTCAGCGGCGAGGCCCTCAGGGCCGAGATCATGGACACGGCCCCGGATGCCGCCGGACTGATCCGCGAGCCGCGCCTTGAACGGCGCCTGCGCCGGATGACCGGTGATCCGGACGGGCCGCTACGGGCCTACACCGACACGGCCATGCTGCACCGGGGCGTCGATCCCGAGGACGTCAACGACAGGGATCGGAACCTCCCCGTCGGCAAGCTCGCCACGGCGACGTATCGGCTGCCGGACGGCCGGACCCTGGTCATCTCGGCGGTCGAGAAGCATCGCTCGATCATGCCGTGGCTGCTCGGCCAGCCACTGAGCCTGTGGGTGGCGGTCCTCGGCGCCGCGGTCGCCGGGCTCGTCCTCGTCGGAACACGCCGCGAACTAACCCCGCTGCGGCGTCTGACAGAGGCGGTGACCCGGTTCGACGGCCGCGCGCCGGAGCCGGTCGCCACCCCGCGGGGCGCCCCGGAGATCCGGCGCCTATCTCAGGCGATCCGGGATATGCAGGACCGCATCGTCGGCCTCCTCGGGGAGCGCTCGCTGCTGATCGGCGCCATCTCGCACGACCTCAAGACCTCCCTGACCCGCCTGCGGCTGCGGGCCGAGGGCGTGTCGGAGCCGGGGCGTCGGGACCGACTGGTCGAGGATCTCGATGCCATGACCGCGCTGATCGAGACCTCCCTCGGCTTCGCACGGGGCACCGCGGTCGAGGTGGGCCGGACGGCGGTCGACCTCGCCGACCTTGTCGCGGTCGAGGTGGCCGAGCAGGCCGCACATGGCATCGACGTCCACATGACCGGCGAAGACGTGCAGGATGCCGTGGCCGCCGGGGACGCGGTTGCCCTGCGTCGGGTCGTCGCCAACCTGATCGGAAACGCAGTCAAGTTCGGCCGGTCCACGGTCGCCGTTTCCGTGAGCCGGACCGGCGCGTCGTGCCGTGTCACGGTGGACGACGACGGCCCGGGAATACCTAAATCCGAGCGGACGGCCGTGTTCAGTCCGTTCTACCGGATCGAGCGTTCCCGCAGTCGCCAGACCGGCGGCACCGGCCTGGGGCTCGCCATTGCGCGGCAGATCGCGGAGGCCCACGGCGGTACCGTGGTGGCCGAGGCGTCCCCGCTCGGCGGTGCCCGCCTCGTCGCGACCCTGCCGGCCATCGCCTGAGGACCAGGCCGACGTGAAGGGCGGCCCGTTACAAAACGTTACGCCGAAGCATCGGCCCGTCACATCCGGGAGGCAAGCGAGGACGATCCTGTCCTCATCGGTCGCGAGGCCATCTCCGGCATCGCGGCTCGAACGAGAGCAGAGAAGGACTCGACGATGCTGAAGATCCTCGCACCGGTCGCCATCCTGGCTGGACTGGCATTGCCGGCCGCGGCGTCGCCGCTGATCCAGCCGGCCGTGTCCACCGGCCTGGACGGCGCCGAGATCATCCAGGTCTACGGCGGCTGCGGCCCCTACGCCCACCGCGGCCCCTACGGCGGCTGCCGGACCGGTGGCCAATGGGGTGGCTACATCCGCGGCCGCTCATGCCCGGCCGGGTTCCACATCGGGCCCTACGGCCGCCGCTGCTGGCCAAACTGATCCTTCAGCTACCCTCTTTTGATGCATCGCGGTGACCTTGCCGACGATGCCCAGGGTCGCTTCGGCTCCGGTCGAGGCGACCCACGGTACCGGAGACGAACCCGTTCCCAACACCCCATCCGGTCGATCCGACCGGGTGGGGGGCGACCGAGGCAATATCGCATGAGATCCACCGAAGGAACGGCGTCTGGACGGATCACCCGTCGCGACCTGCTCGCTGGCCCCATCCTCCTCGGTCCCGCCTGGGCGTTGGCGACATGGCCTTCCGATGCCCTCGCTGTCTCCGTAGGGGACCCCTCGATGGCGGGTCCCCTCGGGGACATCTGGATCGGTGCGTCCGACGCCAAGGTGACGCTGATCGAGTACGCCGCGGTGACGTGCTCGCACTGCGCAGCGTTCCACGACGGGACCTTGCCGGCCATCAGGACCCGCTGGATCGACACCGGGCGGGTGCGCTTCGCCCTGCGCGGGTATCCCCTGAACCCGCTCGACACGGCCGCCTTCATGCTCGCTCGGGCCGATGGCGGACGGCACTACTATGCGATCACCGACCTGTTGTTCGAGAAGCAGGCCACATGGGCCTTCGTGCCGAAGCCCCTCGATGCGATGCGCGACCTGCTGCGCCAGGCCGGGTTCGACCGAGCGAAGTTCGACGCCGTCCTCGCCAATCAAGCGCTCTACGACCACGTGAACCGCGTGCAGGCCCGCGCGACGGAGGGGCTCGGCGTCCATGCCACCCCGACCTTGTTCGTGAACGATGCCCGTTACGAAGGGGCGCTGACGGCCGGGGCGTTCGATGAGGTCATCGCCAAGCTGCCGGCGTAGGAGCATGCAGCTGCCGTTTCGTCCGTCGGCAGGCTCGACGAAACCTCGGCACCCGGTACGCGGATGTAGGGATCGGACGTCGCGCTGGCTCGCCCCCACGCAGTCGTATCGGCAGACCGAAGGTGTTGGACCGCTGAGCCTTGGCCGGTGCGCCGCATAGCAGGGACGTGGCAATGAGAATGCACGTACGGGCCTTTATCAACGAGGGCTCCGAGGTCGAATGGACGGATCGGTCGACCGCACGCTGCGGCTTCCGTCTTGGTGCGGGAAAGGAGGAGGCATCAAAGGATCGTAGGGTGCCGGAGACGTGATTTCGGACCGGCCGGGGACCCACGGTGCAGGGTCCGTGGGCTCCCCATCGGGGTCGACCGCGTCAGGCGACGGTCTGGCCGCCGTCGACCACCATGGCGTGGCCGATCACGAAGGCCGCCATGTCCGAGCACAGGTAGAGCACCGCCGCCGCGATCTCCTCAGACTTGCCCATTCGTCCGACCGGCTCCTGCGCGATCACCCGTGCCAGGCCCTCCGGGGTCCCGCCGGTGAACCGCTGCATCATCGGAGTGTCGATGATGCCGGGACAGACCGCGTTGATGCGAACGCCGTCCTTCGCGTAGTCCAGGGCGGCGCTCTTGGTCATGCCGATCACGGCGTGCTTGGTCGCGGCGTAGGCGGCCTGGCCAGCGATACCCTTCACGCCCGCGCCCGAGGAGGTGTTTACGATGGCGCCGCCACCGTTCCTCAGCAGCAGCGGGACCTGATGCTTCAGGCAGAGGAACATCCCCCGCAGGTTGATCGCGACGAGGCGGTCGAAGTCCTCGTCCTCGATCTCGGACACCGGGGCCACCGGCTGCTCGATGCCGGCGTTGTTGAAGGCGAAGTCGAGCTTCCCGAAGGTCTGGATCGTCCGGTCGAGCGCGGCCTTCACGTCCTCGGACTTGCTCACGTCGCAACGGACCGCAAGCACGCGGCCACCGGCCTCCTCGATCAGGCGGGCGGTCTGCAGGTTGCCCTTCTCGGACACGTCGGCGACCGTGACGGCCGCGCCGGCCTTGGCGAACGCCAGGGCGGTGGCGCGCCCGATGCCGCTCGTCGCACCTGTTACGAAGGCGACCTTGCCGGTGAAATCATGGGTCTGGGTCATCGGTATCTCCGGAATCTGTGGGATCACCGCGCGGCCTCGGAAGGCCCCGCGGAAGGGTTCAGCGGGGCAGCGCGTAGGCGACGAGCTTGGTGCCGAGGCTGATGGTGAGCGGGGGCTTCCCGCCTGCCGCGACCACCACGAACTGGCGGCCGCTGACCGGGCTGCGGTAGGTCATCGGCGTGGCGTTGCCGCCGCCCGGAAGCCGGGCCTGCCAGAGCTCGCGTCCCGTGGTGGCGTCGAGCGCCCGGAAGGTGCGGTCCATGCTGGCGCCGACGAAGACGAGGCCGCCGCGCGTGGTGACGGCGCCGCCGGACACCGGCGTGCCAACCGTCAGCGGCAGCATCGACGGGATGTTGAACGGCCCGGTGTCACGGGCGGTCCCGAGCGGCTTGGACCAGAGCAGGCGCCCGCTCGACAGGTCGACGGCGGCGATGAGCCCCCAGGGCGGCGCGGTGCAGGGCACGCCGAGCGGCGACATGAACAGCCCGCCATAGGCGCCGTAGGGCGTATTCAGCATCGGCCTGTCGGCGTCGCCACCGGGGCTTTGCCCGTCCGACAGCTTCAGCTTGCGCTGGTTCGCCACCTCGCGGGTCACGAGCTCGACCCGGTCGGGGAACCGCATCCAGTTCGCGATCATGATGCCGCGGTCGACATCGATGGAAGCGCTGCCCCAGTTGACGCCGCCGACCGAGCCCGGATCGATCAGGACCGACTTGCCCAACGTGATGGGGGTCAGGTGCCCCTCGTAGCGCGATTGCCGGAACAGGATGCGGCAGAGCAACTGGTCGACGGGGGTCGCGCCCCACATGTCGGACTCCCGCAGGGTCGCGCCCCGGAAGGCCGGCAGGTCGAGGGAGGCGGGCTGGGTCGGCGACAGGCGCTCCCCCGGGCCGAGGTCTCCCTGCGGCGCCGCCACCTCGGTCACCGGCTTGATCGGCTGCCCGGTCTCGCGGTCGAGCACAAAGATCTCGCCGCGCTTGGTCGGCTGGATGAGGGCGGGCCGCATTCCGGTCGCCGTGGGCATGTCGATCAGGGTCGGCTGCGAGGGGGTGTCGTAGTCCCAGATGTCGTGATGGGTCGCCTGGAAGCGCCAGCGCAGGCGGCCGGTCTCGGCGTCGAGGGCGATGACGGCGCTGGAGACCTCCTCGTCGAACGGCCGTCGCAGGCCGCCGAAGTTGTCCGGCGTGGCGTTGCCCATCGGCAGGTAGACGAGGCCGAGCGCCTCGTCGGCGCTGATCGGCGCCCAGCTGTTGGGTGAGGACGGCGTGTAGGTCTCGCCCGGCGGCGGCGCGCCGATCCGGTCGGGATGGCCGGGATCGAAGGCCCAGGACAGTTCGCCGGTGCGGGCGTCGAAGGCGCGGATCACGCCGGACGGGCCGCCCCAGAACTGGCCGTCGGGGATGCCGCCGCCGACCACCGCCTTGCCGCGGATGATCTGCGGGGCCGAGCTCACGTAATACTGACCCGCGGGGTAGGTGCTGATCCCTTCGCGCAGATCGACGCGTCCGTCCTTGCCGAAGTCGGTGCAGGGCTTGCCGGTGGCGGCGTCGAGGGCGATCAGCTCGGGGGTCTGGCTCGCCGCGATGATGCGGGTGGCGCACAGGCCCGTCGCGTTTGGCACGCGGTAATGCGCGACGCCGCGGCACGGCTTGCCCGAGGGCGGGGTGCCGTTCGACATGTCGTGGCGCCAGCGCTCGCGCCCGGTCTCGGCATCGAGGGCCATGACGCGGTTGTGGCCGTCGCACAGGTAGAGGGCATCGCCGACCATGATCGGCGTCGCCTCCAGGGCGGTCGCCGGTCCGGGCGTGTCGGGACCGGTCTCGGCCTCCCACGCGACCTCCAGCTTGCCGACGTTCTGCGGGGTCAGATCGGCGAGCGGGCTGAAGCGCGTGCCGCCCGGGTCGTTGCCGAAGCTCGGCCAGTCCTCGCCCGTGATGCGGGCCAGGGGTTGCGGCAGCGTGCCGGGCGCACGCTCGGCGACGCCACGGCGCAGGATGGGTTCGGCCGGTGCCACCGGGTGCAGGGCGCCCCCCGCCACCACGGCGAGGATCAGGGCCCCGGCGAAGGCCGGCCATCCCCATGAACCGGTGAGCCTGCGGGGGCCGGCGATCCGGACGGGTGGCAACAGGAGCGCCAGTCCAAGGACGAAAGGAGCGAGCAGCCTGGGCAGGAGCTGCCAGGCGTCGAAGCCCACCTCCCAGACGGCCCAGGCGGTTGTCCACACCAACATCGCGGCGAAGAGCGGTACGCCCATCGGATTGCGCCGCCAGACGAGGACGCCGCTCGCGAGGACGATGGCTCCAGTCAGCAGGTAGTACGGTGAGCCACCGTACCAAGCCAAGGCCGCGCCCCCGGCGCCGAGGGTGAGGCCGACGAGGACGAGAAGACCGGCGACCGCACGCCGCGTCCACACCGTCACGGGGCCGTCACCGATTGCCGCGGCCCCGGACAGGGGCACCGGTTCGTTGGTTTTCATGGTGGTAGTTTCCGTTGGACCGGTGGCGGGCGTCATCGATGCGAGAAGAGCGGCAGCGCCTTCGCGAAGGCCTGGGCGTGGAAGATCGTGGAGCCCTGGCCGCCGGTGCCGTCGTTCGTGACGATGAGGAGCTCGTCGGTGCCGGGCCGCAGCGCCATGCTGGTGGAGCGCAGGTTGTGGCCGTCGTCGCGCCCCGGCAGCAGCACCTGCCCGATGGGGATGCCGTTGCGGTTGAACGCCAGGACGCGGCCCTGCCCGTAAAGGGCGACGTAGAGGTTGCCGTCGGAGTCCGTGCGCATCGAGTCGGGCGCCGGACCGGTGAAATAGTAGGCCACCGTGGTCCCGAGCGGCGTCGGCGTGGTCGCGTCCGCGAGGTCGACCCGGTGCAGCAGGTTGCGACCGAACTCGGTGACCCACAGGGTCTTGCCGTCCGGGCTCAACGCCACGCCGTTGGCTAGCGCGAGGTTCGGCAGGATCGGGGTGACGGTCTTAAGGTCCGGCGCCACGTAGTAGGCGCCCCCCTTCGGATCGGTGGAGGTGCCCCGGAAATCGGTGAAGTAGAAACCGCCCTCGGCATCGAAGACGAGGTCGTTGACCACGTACCCCGCGTCCGGCGGGATAACGGTCCGCATGTCCGTGCCGTTCGGTCGGACCGAGACGATGGAGCCGCGCTTTAAGCCACCGGTGCCGGCGGCGAAGATGCGGCCGTCCCTGTGTATCGCGAGACCACCCAGGTTCAGGGCGTTCGCCGGAACGACCGTGGTCAGTCGCCTGTCCGGCGTCAGGCGCAGCACGCGGCCGGTGCCGGCATCGGTGAGCAGCAGGTCGCCGGCCCGGTCGAAGGACGGCCCCTCCAGGGGGATCCCTTCGTCGGAAACCTTGAACCAGGGCTGGGCGACCACGCTCTGCAAGTCCCGCTCGCCGGGCGGGATGGGCACCAGTCCGCGTGTCCGCGCATCGTAGGTCAGCTTGCCCGGCGCCTCGTCTGCCGATGGCGCTCCGACCGTGCCCGCGAGGCAGGCCGCAACGATGAGGGTGCGAGCCAGGGCCTGCCGTCCCGGCGTCCCGGCGGTCATCGGACGGCCTCGATGGTCACCTTGACCGGGCCGGCTTGCCGGAAGGCATCCGGGATGCGGCTCAGGCGGCCGAGGCGGACGAGCCCGCGCGAGTATTCGAAATCCTCGTAGTAGATCGCGAGATTACCCCAGGGGGCATAGTAGGCGATGTCGCCGGGCTCCGGGTCGGCGCCCAACGGCTCGCGCTGGACGGACAGGCGCCTGGGCAGATCGCCGATCTTCTCGGTGCCGTTGTGATCCTTCAGGGTCAGCGTGAGGGGCAGGAGCGCGCGGAAGGCGCGCGCGGCCTCGCCGGCTTCCAGGGTCACGGTGACGGTCTCGCCGGCGAGCCGGATGCGGATGCTTTCCATCACGGCTGGCTTTCCGTTTGGAGATGAGGAAGGCCGAGCGTCCGGAGCGGGCTCGGCGCGAAGCACAGCTTCGCCGGAGAGGACGGCGGCCATCGCCGCGGTTAGAAGCGTCGCAGCTCGGGTGGCACGTTCCATGAGAGGGCCCATCAATTCGAGGTGCGGCTGCCGTCGACCGGCCGCTGACGCCAGGCGAGGAGGGCGACCAGGGCAGAGGCGCAGAGCGCGGCGGCGCTGACGGCGAAGGTCGCGCGGTAGCCGCTCGCGTCGTAGGCGAGGCCGCCGAGGGTGGCCCCGAGGGCGATGGCGAGTTGCACCACGGCGACGAGCAGCCCGCCGCCGGCCTCGGCCTCGTCGGGCAGCGCCCGGCTGAGCCATGTCCACCACGCCACGGGTGCCGCCGTGGCGATGAGCCCCCATCCCGCGAGCAGGGCGGCCGACGCCACGGTCGAGCCTCCGACCACCATCAGGGCTATGGCGATGGCCGCCATGACGAGGGGCATGGCGATCAGCAGGCTGAAGAGCCGTGTCCTGAGCAGGAAGCCGATGAAGTAGGAGCCGACGAGACCCGCCGCGCCGGTGCCGAACAGGATCAGCGAGAGCGTCGCCACGTCCACGTGGGGGACCGTCTCCAGGAACGGGCGCAGGTAGGTGTAGAGGGCGAACTGCCCGAGGAAGAACAGCGAGACCGACAGCATGCCCAGGGGCACCTGGCGCCGCCGAAGCACCCGGAACACCGTGCCGGAATTGGCCGTCCGGTCGGACGGCATCGTGGGCAGGCTCATGAAGAGCCAGGCCAGCGTCACGGCCCCCAGCGGGACGACGCAGAAGAAAGCGCCACGCCAGCCGATATAGGCCCCGAGGAAGCTGCCGAGGGGGGCGGCAACCGTGGTCGCCAGGGCGTTGCCGCCGTTGAGAAGGCCAAGGGCGCGCGGGAGCTCAGACTCCGGCACGAGACGAATGACCGTCGCGGTCGACATCGACCAGAAGCCGCCGATGACGACGCCGACGAGGGCGCGCCCGGCCATGAAGATCGCGGTGTTCGGCGCGAAGGCCACCATCAGGCCCGAGGCGATCATCAGGACGGTGAGCACGAGCAGGACGGTGCGGCGGTCGATCCCTCGCGTCGCCGTCGAGATGACGAGACTGGTGAGGACCGCGAACAGGCCCGAGACGGCAATGGCCTGGCCGGCATGCCCCTCGGTCATGTGCAGGTCAGCCGCGAGCGGCGTCAGCAGGCTAACCGGCATGAACTCGGAGGCGATCAGCGTCGCGACGCAGAGGGTCATGGCGAACACCGCGCCCCATCCGCGGGCCGGCGTCTCGCGAGCGAAGGCGGCATCGTTCGCGCAGGCTTGGTTCGTGTTCATGGGCACGCCGCCCCTTCCTGGGTGTTCGAGTTCGAGGGCGCGTCTCAGGCGCCGTACTGGCCGTCGGTGACCTTCTCCATCCAGTCGACGGGGCTGCCGTTCAGCGCCTCTTGGATGGCCATGTGGCTCATGGCGGTGGTCGGGCCGGCGCCGTGCCAGTGCCTCTCGCCGGGCGGGAACCAGACGACGTCCCCGGGGTGGATCTCCTCGATGGGGCCGCCCTCGCGCTGGACCCGGCCGCAACCCGCGGTGACGACCAGGGTCTGGCCGAGCGGATGGGTGTGCCAGGCCGTGCGGGCGCCGGGCTCGAACGTGACGAGGGCGCCGCTGGTGCGGGCCGGCTCGGTCGCGCCGAAGAGCGGGTCGATGCGGACCGTGCCGGTGAACCACTCTTCCGGGCCCTTGCCGGAGGGCTGCGAGCCCGCGCGTTTGATGTCCATGGCCATGCTCCGTCGTGATCGATGGGGCCGGGCGCGCGAAGGCCCCCGGCGATGCTGGATCGGAAACTAGCGTTTGGGTGCGAACCCGATTAGGTGCTCAAATGAACATGGGGTCATGAGCAGGGCTTATGGATGCTGCGTGAGAGCCTGAACGACCTGAGTGCCTTCGTCGCCGTGGCGCGGGCGGGCAGCTTCACGAAGGCCGCCGCGCAGCTCGGGGTATCGCAGCCGGCGCTGAGCCAGACGGTCCGGGCCCTTGAGGCGCGCTTGGGTATTCGGCTCCTCGCGCGCACCACCCGGAGCGTGTCGGCGACCGAGGCTGGGGAGCGGCTTCTCAAGGCCGTGGGGCCGCGCTTCGACGAGATCGAGGCCGGCCTCGTCGACCTTGCCGAGATACGCGGCAGGCCGGCCGGGACCATTCGGATCACCGCGGACGAGCATGCGGCGCGAACGGTCCTCTGGCCCGCCCTGCGACGCGTCCTGCCCGGGAACCCGGACATTAAGGTCGAGACCATCGTCGATTACGGCCTGACCGACATCGTCGCTGAGGGCATCGACGCCGGCATCCGGCTGGGGGGGACGGTGGCAAAGGACATGGCCGCGGTGCGGATCGCGCCCGACATGCGCATGGCCGCCGTGGCGGCGCCCTCCTACCTCGCGGGGCGTCCGGGTCCGCAGCGGCCGGAGGACCTCACCGACCATTCCTGCATCAATTTGCGTCTGCCGACGCTCGGGGGACTTTACGCCTGGGAGTTCGAGAAGGGCGGGCGGGACGTCCGCGTCTGGGTCGAGGGGCAACTCGTCTTCAACACGGTCACCCTGATCCTGGAGGCGGCGCTCGACGGGTTCGGGATCGCCTACCTGCCGCAGGACCAGGTGCAGGCCGGCCTGGACGACGGTCGGCTCACTCGGGTGCTGGATGACTGGTGCCCGCCATTCTCAGGCTATCACCTGTACTATCCGACCCTGTGCCGGCCTTCGCCGGCGTTCGTCGTGCTGGTCGAGGCGCTGCGCTACCGGGGATGAGGTCGCCGTAGGGCCGCTCACGTTCCCGTAGCGACGAGAGGGTCTCGCAGCCCTAGGCCGTGCCTGTCCCGAAGCGCCGCCATCGCCTCGTCGGCAGCTCTTTGCCCGCTGTCGTGAGCCCCGTGGGCGGTTGTGAAGTCGAAGGGGTGGGTCGCCTCGCCCGCGAAGAAAAGACGGTCCTCGAAGGGGCGGGCCAGCTGTGCCCGTGCACCGGATCGGCCCGGCAGGGCGCAGCTATATGCGCCGCCGATGGAGGCCATTCGGCTCCACGACGTCGCCGCGAGCGGCCGGATCGCCGAGACTACGTCGCTGCCGAACAGGGCGGCCAACTCCGCCGAGACGAAGGCGAAGCCGGCGGCCGGGCCCTCCTCTTCCACGATGCGGGCGCCT
Organism: Methylobacterium sp. Leaf91; assembly: GCF_001422815.1. GTDB lineage: Bacteria > Pseudomonadota > Alphaproteobacteria > Rhizobiales > Beijerinckiaceae > Methylobacterium. The sequence continues at coordinate 231,916 of NZ_LMMP01000049.1, forward strand.
TCGCCCCCGAGGAACGCCTCGATCACCGGCCATCCGTTCGGGCGGATGGAATAGGCCGCGGCCCTTGGGTCGTGCAGGTCGCCGTAGGCATGCGAGTCCGGCTCGAACGCGGCCTCCCGGCCGATCTCCAGGAAGACCTTCTCGTTGTGACCAAGCGGCAGGGCGGCGGCCGCCTCGCGCCACGGGTCGACCCCGGAGGGAAGGCGGATCGCGTCGCCCGCCAGGACCGCGGTCGAGACCGTGATGATGGCGGCCCCGGCGCGGACGATGCCGGCGCGGGTGGTGACGGCGACGCCGTCCGCCGTCAAATCGATCCGCTCGGCGGGGGTGGCGAGGTGCAGCGTCGTCGAGGACGGCAGGCTGGCGGCGACCAGCGTGCCGTAGCCGAGCGGAAGGTGCCAGTTCTTGCCGGTCGAGGCATCGTCGTAGGCCAGGTAGTCGGTCGCTGAGATCGCCTCGGGCCCGACACCGCTCATGAAGCCGGCGATGGCCCGCACGTAGGCGTTCCAGGTGCCGCCGGGTTCAAGCGCGTCGCTCGCCCGGTCGCTGCCCGCCGCGGCCGAACGGAGCCGCTCCTCCCAGGCGCCGAACGCCCGTTGCGCCGCCTCCTGGGCGTCCTCGTCCTGGGTGATGCCGGGGTGGGCCTTCGTCCATGGCGGCTCGCCTCGGTCCACCGGGAAGCCCGACGCCTCGGCGATGACCACCCAGGCGTTGCGGTCGCCCGAATGAAGCCATTCGCACCCGAGGTCGAGCGGATACCCTCCGAGGTCCTGCGTGTGCGCGCGGCCGCCAAGGCGCGACGACGCCTCAAGCAGCAGGGCCGATAACCCGTGGACCGCAAGCCGCCGGGCGGCGCCGATGCCGGCGGCACCTCCCCCTACGATGATGACGTCGAACGCGTTGCCCATGAGGTAAAGGTGAGATCGGCCGACGCCGCTTCCAAGGTTCGGGCGGCAGTCGCACCGCGCCGAAGCCTGATTTGGTCCGCGGACATGCTTTCCACGCCTTGCCTCCCACGACGGACCAGGGCACGGTCTTCCCGTTCCCAGGAGACCCCGATGATACGCATAGGCCGCCACCCCGCCGACTGATCCCGGAGTGCCGCCACGCGCCCAGCCTCCGCTCACGCCGAGGCTGCCATGCATCGCCACTTTTTCGTTTCCGACACCCATTTTGGCCACGCCGCGATTTTGTCCGAACGGATGTCGCTTCGCCGTCCGTTCGCGTCCATCCAGGAGCATGACGAGGCGCTGATCGCGCGCTGGAACGCCGCCGTCCGGCCCGACGACACCGTCTGGCACCTCGGCGACTTTTGCTATCGCTGCTCGGAGACCTACGCCCGGGACGTGTTCCGCCGCCTCAACGGCCGGCGTTTCCTCGTCCGTGGCAACCACGAAAAAATCGGGGCGCGCCTGCCCTGGGACGGGCCCGTCGTCGACGTCGCCCGGGTCGTGGTCCAAAACGCCGACGGGACATCCACGGGGCTTTGGCTGTCGCATTACGCCCACGTAGTGTGGCCTCGCATGCACCACGGTGACCTCCATCTCTACGGCCACTCGCACGGCAGCCTGCCCGGGACCGCCACCAGGACCGATGTCGGCGTCGACTGCTTCGAATTCCGGCCCGTTACCCTCGACGAGATCCGCGTGAGGCTGGCCGAGAACGCTCGTGCCGCCCAGGACCAGCCATGAGCCGGCCCCTGGGATACGCCGACCAAGGCTCGGACGCATTCGGGCGATGCCCTAACGCCGGGAAGCGACGAGACAGGTAGGCCGACGCCGGCAGATCTTTTGTCGCTCTCGAACGAAGACGTGCCTACGTGACACGGCGCGACCGAGAGCGACGAGACCGGTCCCAGGTTCGATTGGAGCCACGGGCGGACATGGTTAAGGAATCGTTGATTCGGGAAGCGGGCAACGGGAAGCGCATCCCGCGTCCCGCTTCCTTCGGAGCCGAGATCGACCGCCACGGCAGGGACAGCGACGCGTAACGGCCGACGGTCAGACAGCGTGATGGATCGCGTCGATGACCTGGTCCGCGCTGTAGGGCTTGGGCACGAACAGGCCGTGGTCCGGGATCTCACCGTCGGCGAACCGCTGGCGTCCCGATGTCACGACGAGGCGGATTTCAGGCCAGGCGTCGTGGACACGTCCGGCCAGGGTCACTCCGCACATGGTGCACGGCATGTCGACATCGGTGAAAAGCGCACCGATGTCCGAGCGCTCGTGAAGAATGAACCACGCCTCATCGGCATGTCGCGCCTCGACGATTGAAAAGCCCGCATCCTCCAGCATCTCGACCGCGCAGAGTCGCACGAGGTCGTCGTCCTCGACGACGAGGACGGCAGAGGCTTCCATGGAGCGCTTTGTCGTCATGGGTTCGCAACACAAGTTAGGGCGATTGGTTGCCGACCGACGCTGCGTCATCTGCTCTCCCGAGCAGTATAGCCTGACGCCTGCTGTGCGATTGCGACCGGCAGGTAGCCTTCCCCGGACCGACCTTGGCGCTCTCATTTCCTTTATGGTCCCGAGGGCACCCGCATCTACCGGACCTTGAGGACCTCGGCGACACATCCATCGAGGCGGCCGATAGGGCAAGGCAAGCGCAAGCCAATCCGGCGAACATCGGCAGCCCCTACCTCCGGGAATGATCAGGCGGCGCCGCGGCGGCCGGGCTTGAAGCCGTGTCGACGAGACGCCGCGGCGATTGCGAATGCGGCCGCCGCCAGCGCCATGACCACCCAAGGGAAAGCCTGCGCGCCCCAGCGATCCAGAATGAGTCCGCCCAGGAGGCCTCCGGCCGCGATGGCGGCGTTCCAGACGGTCGTGACCATCGCGTTGGCGTAGTCGACGCCATCGCCGGCCGCGTCCCCGATGGCGGTCTGGAGTTGGGTCGCCGCGCCTCCGAACGACAGACCCCAGATCAGCACGCATGCGATCAGGCCGGCGGCGCTACCACCAAAGGCCCCGAGCATCAGGGCGGTAAGCGCGAATGCGCCGAGGCTCGCCAGCACGAGGGTCCGCAGCATGCGGTCCACGAGCACCCCGGTCAGCCAGATCCCGGCAAGCGCCGCCAGACCGAAGCCGAGGAGGAGCAGGTCCGTGCGCGCCTGTAGGCCCGACAGCGCCGCGAAGGGGGCGATGTAGGTGTAGAGAATGTTATGCGCCGTCATCCACGTGAGGATCACCGCCAGGACCGGCCGCACTCCGGGTGTCGTGAGGACCTGGCGCACGGATGACGTCTCTCCCGCCGGCTGCCCGGCGTAGTCGGGGACCCGCCGGAGTACCCATACGATCAGGACCAGCGTGGTGGCGGACATGGCTAGGAAGGCCGCCCGCCAGCCGACGGCGGCTCCGAGGAGCGTTCCGGCCGGCACCCCCAGTGAGAGCGCGACGGGCGTCCCCACCATGGCAAGCGCGAGCGCCTTGCCCTGCAGGCGCTCCGGCACCATGCGCCGAGCGTAACCCGCGAGGATGCCCCATGAGAGACCTGCGGCCATCCCGGCGAGGAACCGGGCGACGAGGATAAGGCGGTAATCCGTCAAGAACGCCGTCAGGGTGTTGAAGATCAGGAAGCCGCCAATCGCGGCGAGCAGCGTCGTCCTCCGACGCCAGCCCCGGGTCCATGCGACGAGCGGGATGGCCGCGACGAGCGAGCCGGCCGCGTAGCTCGTCACAAGCTGCCCCGCCAACGCCTCCGAGACCTGTAGATCCGTCCCGATCTGCGGAAGCAGGCCCGCAGGGAGCGTTTCCGTCAGGATGGCGGTGAAGCCGGTCATCGCCAGGGCCAGGAGGGCCGAAACCGGTAGCTCCTCGTCCCGTCGTTCGGCGAGGACGGTCGTCGTTGTTGCCATTATCGGGTGCCTTCATCTGGAACGTTCGATCCAGATATCGAAGGGTACGGATGCTTGTCAACGACTTATGGATCGATTATTCCAGATGATGGACGGGAGATGAGCCATGGCACGCACCGGGCGCCCACGCGGCTTCGACCGCGACGCCGCGATTGAGGGCGCGATGCGCCTGTTCTGGCATCATGGCTACGATGGCACTTCGCTCGACCGATTGCGCCGCGGCATGGGCGGTATCTCGTCGGCAAGCTTCTACGCGGCCTTCGGCTCGAAGGCCGCGCTCTACCGCGAGGCACTCGACCGATACTTGGCTTCGCATGGTCGCGTGGTGGCCCCCCTGCACGACGAGAGCCTGCCGCCGCGCGAACGGATCTTCGAGACCTTGAAGCGCTCGGCGAGGATGCAGGCGGATACTACGCACCCGACGGGCTGCCTCGTCACCCTGTCCGCCCTGCTCGGTGGGGATGAAGACGACGCGGTGCGAGCACTCACGGCCAAGGAGCGGGCCTCCAATCGCAATCGGATCCGGCGGTGTGTGGAGCAAGCGGTCACAGCGGGAGAACTGAGTGGTCTAACGAACGTCGAGGGGCTCGCGTCGCTGCTCGACGGCATCCTGCTCGGTCTTTCCATCCAAGCACGTGACGGCGTCCCGTCCCAGGTTTTGACAGCTGCAATCGAGACTGCCGATGCGCTTTGGAATGCCAATCGCGCCCGCTGACGCCCTGCATATCCGGCACGTCGCCTTCGTCGAATGTTCGCCGATATCAGTGATCATGTCTTAAATGGGTAGTGAGCGGTTTCCGACGCTATGTCTGCTTGAATGCATCCGCCGCCTGGAAGCGGGCAAGCAGAAGTCCACCCAGTCCCGTCGAAGAGCGGACGGACAGGTCCCAACCCACTTGAGCCGTCCATCTCACTTCGTAACAATCTGCGGAGCGGCTGTTCAGTGCTCAAGCCAACCCTCAGCGTAACAAACTATGCCAGACACGCCGTCGAGCGCACCCGGCTTTAGCGGCAAGATCATGCAATTCGCGTCCGGTGCATCGAATGGAAGTTTGATCGGGCAGCGGCTCAAACGCTCATAGCCGAATTGCTGGTAGTAATTCGGGATACAAACAAGCAGGATAGTCGCGAAGCCAAGAGCGGCGGATTGATCGTGAGCATAACTGATCAAGAGCTTGCTGATCCCTTGGCGCTGGAATGCTGGCACTACTGATAAAGGTGCCAGAGCCAGCGTTGGGAAGGCTGAGTAACCAAACCCAATATGCGCCTTCGTCAGCAGGACATGGCCTACCGCTTCACCGTTGACTTCTGCAAGCAAAGAAAGCTCAGGGATATATGCGTCCGACGCCCGCATAAGATCGACCATAATGTGTTCGCGGTGATCGCTGTAGGGGACATCGGCATAGGCACGCTGTACGACCTGGGCGATGGTCTCAGCGTCTCTGGGATGTTCTCTTCGAACTGTCACCACCACGTTCATGCCTCGGTTCTGCGTTTGCTATCCTGCTCCCACAAATCAAAAGCGACCGGGTCACTTTCCACCCGACCCGGTCGCAGAGCGGACCGACGGATTTCGACACATGCCAGCCGTAAGCGCTTCCCGAAAGCGGCCATGCGACGGCCGCCTCCCAACATCGACTAGGGATGGGAACGGGACCATCACCCTTCGCCCTGAAGCGGACGTCCCGGTTCCGACCCAAATGCATCAGCCGGCGGAGTCTACGGACGCGACGCCCATCGCCTCCCGGCGTACGAGAGCCCAGTCGATCAGCGCCTCGATGGATGGCCCGAGCGCGACCCCCCTCTCGCTGAGTGCATACTCGACCTTCGGCGGCACCTTGGGGGTAGACCGTTCGGGTGACGATGCTGTCCTTCTCCAACTCCTTGAACTGCTGGATCGGCATCTTCTGGTTCACGCCTTCGATCCGCTTCTCCAGCTCCGAGAACCGTAGCGGTTCCTTTGCGGCAAAGAGCTGGACATCGCATCCTAAACAGCGTCCGCTTTGCGGGGCGATCTGCCCGACAGTAGACGTTCCCAGCTTCCGCAAAAGGTCGTGGGCGGTCCCTGCGGCCATGTTCGCTTCGCTGCATATGCTGACCGGAAGCGGGCTGGCAATAAACCACCCAACCCTGTCGTGGAGCGGACGGACGGGTCCCTACCCAACACAAACGTAGGGACCGCCATCAGCACGTCCCGAAAGCGGCCCCGACCGGTAGGCTACGAGTGGGGGACGGTAGAAACGACCGCCCCCGGGAATTGATGCCGATCAGAGGACGGGCATTCCACCCGCCACGGTGACCAGGGCACCCGAGGTATAGCTGCTCTCGTCGGAAGCCAGCATCACGTAGGCGGACGCAAGCTCGGCCGGCTGGCCCGGGCGCCCGAACGGCACCTTCGAACCGAAGGACTTCACCGAGTCCTGATCCATGCCGGAGGGGATGAAGGGCGTCCAGATCGGCCCCGGCAGCACGCCGTTCACCCGGATGCCCTTCTCGGCCAGCAACTGGGCGAGGCTCAGCACCAGGTTGCTCAGGGCGCCCTTGGTGGCGCTGTAGGCGAGCAGCGACGGCATCGGATGTTTGGAGTTCACCGACGAGGTGAAGATCACCGATGCGCCGGGCTTCATGTGCGCCATGGCCGCCTTCGTCACGTAGAACGGGCCGAAGACGTTCGTGCGGAAGTGGTCCTCGAAAACCGCGTCCTCGATGCTATCCAACCCTTCGTTCGGCTGCTGGAAGGCACCGTTGTTCACGAGGAGGTCGAGGCCGCCGAACGCTTCGGCGGTGCGTGCCACGATCTCGCGCCCGTAGGCCGGGTCCTTGAGGTCGCCCGGCAGGAGAAGCGCACGCCGCCCCGCCTTCTCGATCCAGCCCTGGACGGCCTCGGCGTCCGCCTGCTCCTCGGGCAGGTAGGAGATGGCCACGTCCGCCCCCTCGCGGGCGAAGGCGATGGCGACCGCCCGCCCGATGCCGCTGTCGCCGCCGGTGATCAGCGCCGCCTTGCCGGAAAGCTTGCCCGAGCCCTTGTAGCTCTCCTCGCCGTGATCGGGCTCGGGGGCCATCTTGCCGGTCTTGCCGGGAAAACCCTGGGGCTGGGCCTCGAACGGCGGCCGGGGGTACTTCTGAAGGGGATCGGTCGTCATCGCATTTCTCCGAAGGGGATGCCGACCCAACAGGATGCCCCCAGTGGTGTTCCTGTCGCCCTCGCATGCCAGTCCGGCCTTTTGACAAGGGGGGCGAGCCGGAAGCGGGCCCCCGGCCCGTTCCAGATGGTTAACGGATTCCTTCCAACGGGTAGCAATAGCCGCAAGCGCTACGCCCTCGGAGGCAAGAATTTGCGCCGGTTCTCGCGCGGAACCGCGGCCCGGCGGCGGGACACCCACCCCCCAAGGCAAGGACGCGCCCACCAAAATGTGCCTCCCCGGACAAGCGTAGCCGCTATACGGAACCCGCCGAACGTGTTCTGCTTTTGTTCCTGGATTCGCGGAGGAGCACCATGCAGATCAGCGGCGTCACCATCGGTTTTCCCATGCCGGTGTCCCTTCTCGCCAAGGCCGTCCGGGCCGGCTTCCCGAGCCCCGCCGACGACTTCATCGAGGAAGAAATCGACCTTCAGAGCCTGCTGATCGTCAACCGCCCGGCGACCTTCCTGGTCCGCGTCGCCGGCGACAGCATGCTGCTGGCCCACCTGCACGACGGCGACCTCGCCATCGTCGACCGGTCGCTCACCCCACGCACCGGCGACATCGTCGTGGTCGACATCGACGGCGAGCGCTCGTTCAAGGTCTGGAAGCGCCAGGGGCCACGGATCACCCTGCACTTCGCCAACCCCCGCTTCCCCGAGTTCCAACTCTCTCCCGACGCCGTCATCGAGGTGTGGGGCGTGGTATCCGGTTCCGTCTGCGCACGGCGTCGCTGCGAATGAGCGCCCGGGCCTACGCCCTCTCCGACGGAAACTCGTTCTACTGCTCGTGCGAGCGTGTCTTCGACGCCCGCCTGGCGAAGGTGCCGGTGATCGTGCTGTCCAACAACGACGGATGCGCCATCGCACGGACCAACGAGGCCAAGGCGCTCGGCATCAAGATGGGCGAGCCCTGGTTCAAGATCCGCGAAATGTGCAAGGCGAAAGGGGTGCGGGTCTACTCCTCGAACTACGCCCTCTACGGCGACATGTCGGCCAGGGTGAACGCGGTCTACCGGGACTTCTCTCCCCGCATCGAGATCTACTCCATCGACGAAAGCTTCCTCGACATCTCCGACGTCCGCGAAAGGGATCGCGAGTCCCTGGCCCGCGACATGCGCGAGACCGTCCGGGCGTGGACGGGCATCCCCACCTGCGTTGGCATCGGACCCACCAAGACGCTGGCCAAGCTCGCCAACCACATTGCGAAGAAGAACCCCGTGCTCGGCGGCGTCTGCGACCTGACCGATCCGGAGCAATACGACCATTGGATTATCCGGGTGCCGGTCCCCGACATCTGGGGCGTCGGGCCGGCCAACGCCCGCCGCCTGGAGGCCTTGGGATGCGACAGCGCCGCCGACGTCCGGGACCTCGATCCGAAGGTCGCCCGCAAGACCATGACCGTGGTCGGCGAGCGCCTCGTGCACGAACTCCGCGGCACCCCCTGCCTCGACCTGGAGACGGTCGCCGCCACCCGGAAGGGATGCGCGGTCACCCGGTCGTTCTCGGAACGCGTCGAGGATCGCGCGACCATGGAACAGGCCGTCGCCACCCATGCCTCCAGACTTGGCGAGAAGCTCCGGCGCGAGGGGTTGGCCACCAACCACGTCACCGTCTTCTTCCACACCTCGGAGCACGACCGTGACCGGCCGCAACGCTCGGTCTCGACGGTCGTGACGCTCCCCGAGGCGACCAGCGACACCCTCGCCCTGGTGAAGGCCGCCACCCACGGCGTCCGGAAGACCTGGCGGGACGGGTACCGCTATTCCAAGGCCGGGGTGGTCACCACCGACCTGATGCCGCTGGCGGCCTCGCAGCGGGCGATGCCCGGCCTCGGCCAACTCGACCGCGAGATGGGGGCCGCCCTGATGGAGGCGCTAGACGCCTGCAACCGTCGCTTCGGACGCGGAGCGGTCGTCCCGGGCGCCGCCGGGTTCGCCCCGAAGCGCGAATGGTCGACCAAGTTCGAGATGCGCTCGCCACGCTACACGACGAGGCTCGACGAACTGCCTGTCGTAGCAGCTGCCTAGGCTTTCCACGGCTCCGTGAAATGCCGCCCATCCTGATCGAGGCGGTACGATCCCGGTCGCACGGTGATTGAGCGTTCTAACCGTCACCCTGAAGACCCAAATGGTCCCAAAGTGAGAACGCCCATGCCGGTGAAAACCCGTTGTGACGGCTTCCGGGCCGAAGCGTAACGCGTCTCGGATGCCGCTACGCGTTACGCGGCCTCCTCGGAGTCGTGCGACCGGCTTCCGGGCCAGGGTCCCGTGGCGGCGAACTTCCCGTCGGGCAGCTCCTCGAATGGCCGTTTCCACTCTATGCGAACGCGAAGCTTGTACCGGAGACGCCCAGGCTGGATGGGCTTGTAGTCGTTCGTACGCTCCACCCAGCCAGGCGGCAGGCGCACGAGGATGTCTTCCACCGTGAGCGGCCCGACCTCCCGCAGCAGGTCATGGACCTCCGCCACGAACAAGATCCAGAATCGTCGTGACGAAATCCTCGGCTCTTCGGGTTCGTCGTCGACCTCTGGCTCAGGAGGGGGCTCTGGCGGCGCTTGGCGGGTGTCCGCAAGGGTGAAGCAACCATCGACCTCGGCAAGCCCGTCGCCGGTCTCGACCATGCGGAGCAGGTGGTAGCGCAGCCAGGCCGGGGTGAGCGGCATGTCGATTTCCGTCGCGCCCTTGATCAGCCACGGAGGAAGCGCGGTGTGCAGGGCGTGCACCCGCATCGGCCCGCGCCTGGACAGTTCATTCCCGACCTGCTCGCGGACCTGAACCCAGAACGCATCCATCTGGCTCACCAGCGAGCGACCACGGACCTTGCCGTAGACGCCCTGGAACATCTCGATCAGCTTCTCCGGGCGAGGGGCCTCGGCGGCAGGCAGGGCAATGGTCGTCACGGGGCCGGAGGCACGGAGGCGGGCGATCTCCGCTTCCAGGTAGGCCACTTTCGCCTCCAGGGCGTCGGCGTGGGCCAGGGCCTCGTCGAGGGTCTCGCGGAACGCCTCCCGCTCGCTCTCCCCGTTCGAAATCTCACCCATCCGGGCTCGGGTCTGCTCGACGCGGACCTCCTCCATCAGCGCTACGCCGAAATCCGTCAGGCGTTTCTCCAGCGCCTCCGGAAGGCCTGCCGCCTCGATGATGGGTCGGTAGCCGCGCTCCGCCTTCCACAGTTTGACGCTCGCCCCGATGTCACCGAAGGACCCCTTGTCGCCGAGCTCCTTCCGGACGTTGCGGACCGAGACCCGTTCCTTCGGTTGTCCCTTTGCAGGCTCACGGGTCCGTATCCGGTCCGCGGCATCCCAGACGTCCTGCTTCGCGACCATGTCCGCGCCCCCGATCAGTCGGGGCATGATCCTCGGAAGCCGTGAAGAAACAGTCGTTCCTGCTTGATGATGCGAACGACGGGGCAACCTGGCACTGACGTGGAACGAAAAAACGTCACCTGAGGCTGCGGAAGGTCGGCGCGCGTTGTAAACTTGGCCGGACGATTCACGCTTTCTGTTCTCGCTCAAATTCCTCGGACACGCACCCGACGATGGCCAAGGCCGATTACCATCGCAACGCGCTCCGTATCCTTTTCATTCTGGTGAAGGGCAGTCGCCCATACAGCGGCGAACCAGTCCCGGGCTATGACCGCTATTTTCGCGGCGAGACCAAAGTTCAGGCGCTCGATTTCTGGATACGCTACTCGGACTACCTCGCCGACGAGATCCTCTCGATCTTCGAGGCGACGAACGATCCGGGCCTCCTCGCCATCGCCGGCAAAATCTTCGAGGACGAGGAACCCGATCTGCGTCGCGTGCCGATGCTGAGACGGTACTTCGGGGCCTACGAACCGCTCGATACCGTGCTCGGCTTTCTCAAAAGCCGTAGGTTGGTTCTGCCTCGCTCCCGGAGGATGGAGACGGGTAAGGACGAGCACGACTTCCTGCTCGGCCCGAAAGCCTCCGAACTGGTCGAGAGTATCGTCGCGGATATGCCGGACCTCGCCTGGTACGACCGCCGCGTCGATCTCGTGCTGCGCGTCGCGGACGGTCGCGGCGGCTTCACCCTGAAAGCCCGTCAGCATGAGCAGAAGGAATACCACGATGCCGCGACAGGCGACCTGATCCCGACGACCGCCGAACGCGTCCGCCTCAGGCTCGAACGACTTCAGGGGAAAACGTCATGAGCGAAGACCGTAAGAGCTTGGACGCGACCTCCCTGTTGGCGGCCATCGCGACGAAGTCCGGGCGATCCGTAGCCGAGGTCCGTTCGGTGCTCGCCGGTCACGGCGTCGACTACAAACCGTCAATCGCCATTCCCAAGCATCTCTGCATTCGCTCACTCGCCTTCCCATAAGCCCGGGGACGGCCTTCCTCGGCGTGCGGCTGAACGAGCGGCGCATGCACACGCAACGGAGCGCCGCCTTTTCGAGCTCTCGGTCAGACGTCGGACTGCTCCGGCTGGTGGGAGCCGAGGCCGTCGCGGAGGGTCGGCGGCTCTGGATCACCGTCGAGGAGTTCGGGAAGGTCGTCGCGACCGTCGAGGACCACCTCACGGCCAAGGATGTCGCCGCCAGGACCGGGTTCTCGGTGAAGCAGGTCGGCCACCTTGAGGAGGCCGGATTGCTGGCCGTCCTGCCCGAGGCCGAACGGAACGCGGGCTCGAAGCGCCGCTTCCTGCGCCCGGACGTCGATGCCTTCATGGCGAGGCTGTTTCGGAACGCCGTGCCGGTGGCCAACCCTGCCGAGCCGCGGATGACGGTCGAGCGCGCCGCCCCCGGCCTGCGTGTCGGCACCGTCGAGATCCTGAACCTCATCCTCGACGACCGGCTCGCATGGGTGGGACGCCATACGACTGGCCGGCGCTACGGCGACCTCCTGATCGACCGTGACGAGATCCTCGGGGTCATCCAGGGGGAGGGCTCCGCCGACGAGGTGAGCGAGCCCGAGGCGGCCGCCATGCTGGTCGGCGTGGACCCGAAGAAGCTGTGGTGCCTGGTCCGGGCGGGGATACTGGAATGGTCGCCGGGATACCGCCCGCGTGATCCGCGGTCGGTCAGGGCCTTGACCAGGGCGAGCGTCGAGGCGTTCGCCTTGGAGTACGTCACCCTTCAAGAGGCGGCCGCCGTCCTCGGCCTCGCACCCCAGAAAGCGCTGCGCCGGCTCGCGGAAGCTGGCATCGCGGACGCGGCTCCATACGACCGCGTCCGGACGAAGCTTTATCGACGCCGCGACCTGGCGGCCTGCCGGTTGATGGTCGACGCCGCCTGACCGACCGCCGCGGTCAGTGCATCCCCGGCGCGGGCGCCGAGACGAGGTCGAGGTCGAGGTCCACCGACGATCGTACGACACCTGCATGATGCCGAAGGCCATGGCGGCGCAGCACATGCGGCACGCGTCGTACCGAAGCTGGAACTCGGCCGCCGCCCAGGCCTCGGCCGTGACGGGCGCGTCGCCAGAGATGTCGGCGCGAAGCAGGTCGAGCTCCTTCCGGATATGATCGGCGTCGAACGCAACCACCGGGACGCGGGAAACGAAGTGCTCCAGCATCCCCGGATCGACCGGGACCTGATGGTTGTCGAACCGGAACCAGCGCAAGCCCGTCGCCGGGTCCGGAGGAGTGACGTTGTCGCGCTGGGCGCACATCGACATCATCCCGACCACGCTCTCGATGGCCTCCTCCCGCGTGGGGACGGGCTCCGGGGTGCCGACGATGGTGGGAACGCCGGGCGGCAGGCCCTTGAACTCCAGGTCGGCATGCCAGCCTCCGCCTTCCTGGTAGAGGTGGACCCCGGACGCCTTGGATAGCTGCCAGTAGGCTTCGGCGGCGGCGTAGACGTTGCTCAGGGCTTCGACCTGAACGCCCGTCACGTCCACGAGCTCGCCCTTCAACTTGACGAGCAGGGACGCCGCCTTCGCACGGTTCTGCGGATGTCTATGCTTGTAGCCCATGGCGGTGCCCCGTCCCGTCTTCGGCGAAAGCGCCGAACGGTCGAGGAATTCTCAGGTCCGAGGTCGCAACCCACAAACCGCTTGAGGGGTCATCGCACGTGAGGTTGCACCGGCCCTCGACATTGGTGCGGTTCATTGGTGACAGGAGCGTGCAACTATGGTGCTCGCCGCCCAGGCCCACCTAGGGGCCCAACGCGGAACATTGGGTCGGCTATCACGTTTGTTCTTCATTCGTTCTCATGAGCGAATCGATGGAGACAGCCGTGGACGAGATGGAGCGCGCTTACCTGGAGGCCTCCGGCGGCGATGCGCGGGACGCCCTGCGCCGGGCCCTGGGCGATGCCCTGCAGGAGCTTGCGGCCGTGGACAGGCAGGTCAGCCGGGGTTTCGTGAGGGCGGGCAAGCCGTCCGATCTCGCCCGCAAGTTGGGGCGGGACCGGCGTGACCGGCAGGGTCAGGTCGCCGCCGTCTGACGCGCGCGTTGCCGGGTCGTCCGCCCCTCCGCCCATGCCTTCGCCGAGGCGGCCGCGCGCCTGGCCTTTTCCGCGATCGGATCCTTGACCCCGCGCTGCCTGAGGTTCTCCGCGACGAGCATGGCCTTCAGGGTCTCGCTGTCCGGGAGCTCGACCGCCCGCCGGGCAACCACCAGGGCGTCGCTCCAGGCCTGCAGGGCGGGGGCCTTGAGCTCCAGCATCTGGTCGCCGGTGTATCTCCTCGTCACGCCGTTCCCGTCCACGACCTGGAGCAGGTCCGAGTTGGCGTGATCAAGGACCATCCCGACCTGCGTGGCAGGGATCGCGTGGTCCTTCTGCGAGACCGTCGCGAACGCGCGGCGGACGTCGTGGGGGCTAGCCCGGCGACCCGGCATGGCCGCGACTGCGTGCGTGAGCGTGTCCTCCGACATGTGCGCCACAGTGCCTCCGGCGCGACGCGGCCGCATCCCGGGGAAGAGCCATTCCGACCGGACCGTCGCATCCCCCGTGGTCCGCCGAAGGTAGGCCTGCACGCGCCACCATACGTGAGGGGGAAGCGGCAAGGCATGCGACCCGCGGCGTGGATCCTCGGGCGTCGGGGCTCCGCGACTGATCTTGCGATGACCTTGCCACCACAGCCCCCATCCCTCCCGCGCGGCCCAAGGCTCGAACTCGTCAACGCGCGCCTTCACGACGCTGAGCCTGCGCTGCGCGGTGTAGATGAGGAGCTCGATGGCCATCCCCACGCTGTCCGAAAGGACCCCATGCTGCGCGACCGCCAGCATATGGGCGACCTCGGGCAAGAGCGGGAAATGACGGCGGCTCTTCACGCTGCCCAGGCGGGGCGCCTTGAGCCCGAGCATCGCCCCGGCCTTCGCGCCGGACCGCCGGACCTGGCCGGGCTCGGCCATCCATTCCCAGAAGCGGCGGGTGACGCGGACGACGTCCTTGGCGGTCGACCGCTTGTCCTCGGAGACCAGGGACTCGACGATGGCCGCGACGTCCGGTGCCTCGATCCTCGAAACGAATCGCCTGTCCAGCGTCCGCATGGCCAGGCCGCCGACGACCCCGCTGTAGTTCCGGACGGTCGCGGACCTCAGGCTCCCGGCCTCGGCCTCGCGCTTCATCCAATCCTTCCATGCGGCGCGGGCCTCACCGTACGTCCACGTCGCCGGGGGCGCTGTCTTCGGCATGTATTCGGGGACGGCGATCTCCTCGCCAGCGGATTGGCCCCGGCGGCGCTTGGCCTCCCGAGCGACCGCGGCCCGCTTGAGCTCGATCCACTCCCGGGCGGGCTCGCCCTTGCCGGCATCGATGTGCCGGCGGACCTCGACGGCCACGGCCCGGGCCTGGGGGAGGGTCCACGTCCGTGCGTCCCCCAGCAGGACCCTATGCTGCTTGCCCTCGTACCGCGCCCGGACGTGCCACGACGCGGCCGTCGGGGAGAGGCGCAGCGTCAGGCCGGGGCACCCGCCGTCGGCGACGTCGCGGGGCGGGGCCGTGGCCTCGCGGATAAGGGTGGCAACGATGGATGCGTCGAATACTAGAGCGGCCTTGGCTGCCATGTGCTCTCCGGGGTGAGCGTCTGCTCTACCGCGTAGCACACCAGTAGCAATGGATTTCCCGCCCCCCGGCTGTGGATGATGTTTCGGGATCCGACGCCAGGGTTACGAAAGGCCCGCTTGGATACCCGGAAAACCGGGCCATTCCGTAGGCGAAACGCCTTGCGGGAGAGTCCCTTATGGACGGGTAGGGAGGGTGGTGGTAGATGGGGGTCGGCGTCCCGACTCCGTAGCTCAGCTGGATAGAGCAGCCGCCTTCTAAGCGGCAGGTCGTTGGTTCGAGCCCAACCGGGGTCGCCATCTCTCCGCCATCACGCGAGGGCCAGAGTAAGCTCCGCCAGATCCGCCCTTGAACGCCATTCCGTGAAACATGTCGTACGGTGCAGCCAGTCTCGTGTGACGGTGACCGCGACGCTGGCATTCTGTTGCATTGGTCAGGACTGAATGACCGCGTTCGGGGTGAGCGAGCAATAAAGTTTGCCGCGCTGCGTGGCTGTGGGCTGAAGAGCATCAGCGATCCAGCACGACAGGTCGCCACAAACAGTCGGGGCAGGAGTTCGGATCACATCCGCGAGACCCTCGGAAGATCACGGTAGACAGTGACGCCAGGGCAGCAACGATCGGGATCCTGGTCGTCTCATCCTTGAGGCTAAGACCGCCCGAACAGCGCGATCAGGGCGTGGATCACGCTCGCCCCGCCCACTGGTGCAACGAAGAGCAGCACCACATTCAGTCCGACGATCCAGACGACCGCCCGCTCTTGTGCCTTGGTCATCGGGGGCTTGCGTGAAGGCGGCTCCCAAGCCGGTTCTCGCGGCGGCTTCCAACCCTCGTCCACGAACATCGGCGACCTCATCGCCGACTCAAATCGCATCACCGCATGGCCGGCACAGCGATAGTAGAGCGGAGTAAAGAGATGAGGCAATCGCCTACGTTGCGAGATGGAAGGCGTCAGGGTCGGTCTGAACTCCGCCAGTCGACAAGCTAAGCAGACCTCGAAGGACTCTCGGCACAGACATCGATCCAGATCGTCTCACCCGATGCCCTCGACGACAGGCTCGGCCTGCCGGATCGTCATTGCCGCCTGTGCCGGAACGTCACAGCTGAATTTTGCGTTTCCTTCGGCGTGCACCGCGCCAGACTCAGGGAGAAACGCATGAAAGCTTTGACGCTTGCCCTCGCCGGGGCATTGCTCCTCGGATCGCCCGCCCTCGCTGCGGAAGGTGGCTCCGGAACCACGAAGTCCGGCACGATGAACAACACCGGGCCGAACGATGCGGGAGCCGGTTCATCGCCGGGAGCCGCCGGGAGCGGCCCCTCCACGGGAGACAAGAGCCG
This sequence comes from Methylobacterium sp. Leaf91, assembly GCF_001422815.1. Lineage (GTDB taxonomy): Bacteria > Pseudomonadota > Alphaproteobacteria > Rhizobiales > Beijerinckiaceae > Methylobacterium. The sequence continues at coordinate 248,264 of NZ_LMMP01000049.1, forward strand.
CTCAGGCACGTCGAACAGCACGGGCGCCAATGATGCCGGTTCGGGGTCGTCTCCGGGAGCATCGGGCAAAGGTACCAGCGCGCCGACCCGCTGACGTCACTGAGGGCGGATCAGGCCTGGGTCTCATGCGATCCAGGCCTATCGTCGCCCGCCTCGCTACCATCGAACGAGGGGGTGCTTCCGGGTCGGCCGGGAGCACCCTTCGTCATTCTCAGAAGCCGAACCGCACGTAGGGGCGGGGTGCGTAAGCGTAGGGCCGAGGAGCATAGGCGTAAGGACGGTAATAGGGCCGGTAATACGGGCGATATCCGTAACCATAGCCATAAACCGGCACGGGGCGGGGCGCGTAGTAGCCGAACGCGCGGGATGTGGCCTTGCACCCGAACGCGGAGGGGTAATAGCCGTAACCGCACCCGCCGGCAGCCTCGGCTGTGGTGGTTGTGGCGGCAGACATCGTCAGGCCACCAATGACGGTGGCAAGGAGGCCATAAGTCTTGACATGCTTCATGACACAAACTCCGGATCGCGTCCCCTCGGGATTAAAGCTTCACCGCGGGGCGTGCTGCATCAAGACACCCGATCGCTGAACAAATTCTGACATTTTCGCCGCCTGCACCTCCCTACCGTACGAGGGACCTTGAGCGCGCGATTTCGTGATTGAGAAAGGGTGACCGGGGAGCTTTCGCGAGGGCGTACCGTTCCTGCTAGAGCCGTGCCCGCTCAGCTTGGATCATAGGCATCGTATCCAGCGGCGGTGAGATAGTTGCGGCACTCGTTCGGCCGGAAGGCAGAGAAAGCCTCTCGAATGGCGATGGTCA
>NZ_LMMP01000050.1 GCF_001422815.1 Methylobacterium sp. Leaf91
GGGCTTGCCCGACAGGCGCCCGGCGATGAAGCCGCCCGCCAGGGCGGCCACGATGCCCGAGACGATGAACCAGATGCCGGCGCTGAGCGACAGGGTCGAGGCRGCCGGGTTRTCGGCGGCCACCGGTCCGACGCTGGACAGGCCGATGCCGACGCCGACCATGTTGAGGATGACCTGGGTCACCAGGGCGGTGACGGCGCCGGCGAAGATCGCGCCCCACGACACCTGGTTCAGCAGGACGGTGCGGGTGTCGGCGGCGGCCGGGGTGGATGAGGTCGCAAGAAGGGGGGAAGTGGACACGATACTGGTACTCCGGGTCGTCGGTCGTCCGAGAAGCTCGGTCGTTCGGGGGTGGGTGAACTCATGGGTCCAACCGCGCGGTCACGGCGCGGTCGGACCGATCGATCGCAGCGCTAAGCGTCAGTCGCGGCCGTGGATGAGGAGGCCGATTCCGTAGCCGAGGAGGCCGGCGACCAGCAGGGCGGCGACAGGGTGCTCGGCGATCTGGTTGCTGGCTTCGCGGCTGCCCTGGCGCAGATAATTGCCGCCGTTTTCGTAGGCGTCCTCGGCCCGGTCATAGGCCTCGCGGCCAGCGCTGCGGACGGAGCGCTCGGCGCGGTCGTAGGTGTCGGCAGCGGCGCCCTGGGCGCGGCGCGCGCGGTCCTCGACGTCGTCGGACCCGATCAGGTTGCCGACCGTGTCGCGAACCTTACCGCCGATGTCGCGGGCGGTATCGACCACTTGGTCGGCCGCGTCGCGCACGGTGTCCTTGGCTTGGCCATAGAGGTTCTCGGCAGCACCCTGTGCCTCGCGCGCACGGCCCTCCACCGAATCCCGCTTCGAACCGGTGAGGTCGCCCACCGTGCCCTGCACTTTGCCGCCGAGTTCCTTGGCGGCGCCCGTGATGCGATCCGCATCGACCATGATGTCTCTCCTGTTCTTGTCGTGAAGGATGTTCGTGAAGCGTGACGTTCCGCCGAAGCTACGACTTTGGGGTGGTCTTCGGTTTCACGTCGGGTTTCAGTAATTTCTGCTGAGATCTGCCATCGGCTTCGACTTCTGGATCTCCGACCAGTTTACCGATGGCCTCTTTCACCGAGGCCTTGAGCTTGTCGGAAGCATCGGTCGTCTTTTGCGCGCTCACGGGATGCTCCAATGCCTCAGCGACTGACGCACCCCTCAAGTGGCCCGTGCTCACTGCCGAGCAATGATGCAAATCTACTAGTAGAGTGATTTTTATTCGTCAGTTCAGAGCAAGGGGAAACTGTCGCTACGGCTCTGGACAACGTCTGCGGAATGCTCGTGCTCGTTGAGCTTCCGGCGGGCGGCCTCCGTGTGGCCGCCTGTCATGACGATCGAGACAAGACAGTCCTTGCGCCCGCCGACCCGCCGAAGCTCATGCCTGCCGCCGCCAACCACCTTCGACCGCCTTCCGTGCCGCCTGTATCAAGCCCGCCTCTAACAGGTGGGGGTGGCCGGCGGTTCCGATGTGTGAAAGCGAAAGACTGGTATATCTGGATCATTGACGTGAACGTGAGCGATCATCCAGAAGCGCGTACGTATTCTCAACCGTAGAAGCACGGCGACCTCCGGCCGCTATCCGGTACAAGGACGTATCTGCGGAATGTACGCCACCACAGAAGCTAAAGAATCTTCATATCCAGATGGCTCGAATCCCCCTGTGCAGGATGAGCTTGGACGAAGACTTGAAGAGCTCATTCCCAGAGCGGGCACGGTCGAGGCCGATACGCGGCTCGGTAGGGTTCTGCTCCGGCTCAGAGCCGCCCTGCTCGACGCGGAGGCGGAGCGGCAGGTCTCGAAGGCGTTCGGCGACGGGGTGATCGCCCTCGTGCCGCGCCTGCGCCGCTCCGCTCTCCTGCGCACCGGCAACATCGTGGAGGCCGACGACATGGTCCGGGCCACGCTGATGCGGGCTTGGGAACAGCGCTCCCAGTTCGCTGAGGGCACCAGCCTCGTGGCGTGGCTGTTCACGATCCTGCGCAATATCCACCACAACAAGCACAGGCGCGTGAGGCGCCGGATCTTGGATTTCGACGGTGCCGTCGCGGCCGAACACTCGGCGGCTGCCAACCAGCAGCAAGGGGCCGCCCATCTCGCATTACAGACTGCCCTGGATGCCGTTCCCATGGAGGAGCGAGAGACGTTGTTGCTGGTGACGGTGGATGGACTCACGCATGAGGAGGCGGCCGCCGTGCTCGAGTGCCCTGTCGGCACCGTGAGGGGCCGGGTGAGCCAGGCGCGTTACCGCCTCACCCTTGCGCTGGGCCAATGACGCCGATGTCCGCGCGCCCGCGCTGAGAGTGAGGAGTCGCCTGGCCGTTCGGTCCGGTGTCCGTCGCTCGGCTGGCCCTGTCGGGTCCCGGCGCTTTCGTCGCGCCGCGATCAAACTGTCCGAAGCGTGGAGGATGGCCCCTCGTCAGCCGTGGGCGGAGGGTCGTAACGCGACATGTCGGGTGCCTTCGGCGCATTCGAGAACAGTTTTCCCGCGACACGCCGTGTGATGGGCATGCTGGCGAACCGCAACGCACCGTGGAGGAGACGGATGCCGAGGCGACTTTTCGGGTTCGCCAATTTCGGGGCGATCTTCGGGACGCCTTGGCCCTGCTCGACCATCGGTCGCATCGCCCTCTCGTAGGCATCGAAGCCCGAGCGAATATCGGCGGTCCGCGAGAACTCGTGGGCCAGCACGAAGGCGCCGGTGATGGCGAGGGTAGTGCCGATGCCCGCGAGCGGCGTGGCGCACCAGGCCGCATCACCCACCAGTGCGACGCGGCCCTTCGACCAGCGCGGCATCCGGACCTGGCGAAGGACGTCGAAGTAGAAATCCTCCGTCGTGTCCAGGCCGGCGAGGACACGTCCGGTCTGCCAGCCGGCATCGGCGAAGCGCTCCCGCAGGAACGCCTTCTGCTGGTCGCTGTCCCAGCCTTGCTCGTTCCCCGGCGGCTGCCGGAGGGACAGCATCGCCCGTGTGGTGCCGTTGCGATCAGGTCGAAGCGAGACGCTCCGGCCACCGGTCGCATTGTACCAGCGCCAGAGCCGGTCGTCGTCGGCGACGCGCGGGATGGTGAAATAGGCGATGACGAGATCCATCCAGCGTGGATCGTTCTCGCCGGGGAAGACGAGCTCGCGCGTCGCCGAACCGACACCCTCGGCGATGACGACGGCGTCGTAGCGCTCGGTGCGACCGTTCGCGAAGGTGACGGTCGCCGCCTCCCCGTCCTGGTCGATCCTGTCGATGCTGTCACCGAAGCGAAACCGTGCCGTGTCGCGCCCGGCCTCGTAGAGGAGGCGGGCGAGGTCCCCGCGCAGGATCTCCATCTCGGCCGTCGGTCCGTCGCCGCCGTCCCTGTCCACGAGGAATTGAGCGGCGATCCGGCCCTCGCCATCGACCCAAGCGGTTCCGGTTTCGCCCGTTCCGCGTTCGAGGGCGATCTGTTCCAGCCCCATCCGGCGCAGCACGTCACGGCCGACGCCGCGCACGTCGATGTTCTGCCCGCCGTCCCGGAAGGTGGGTGCCCGTTCGACCACGGTGACCTCGTTTCCGAGATGGGCAAGCCACCATGCGAGGGTACAGCCGGCCACGCTTGCTCCGGTGACGAGGATGCGATGAGCCATGAAATGTCCGGGAGCGTGGTGACGATGCGGGGCTGGATCTAGGTTCCGAGCACGGAATCACCAGCGGACGATCGATGTCAGGGGGGAGGCTTCTTAAGTTTGCCGGGTGGAATTCGCGAATGCCGCTTCGATCAGCCGACGAGCGCGTTCATCGGCTTCGTCGTCAATTGCCTTAGGATGCGCCCGAGCTGTTCGGCCGAGTACGGCTTGTGCAGAAGCTCGAAACCCTCCGTTCCATCCTGCGCCAGGACGTGGCTGTAGCCTGAAGCGAGCAGTATCGGCAGGCTCGGCAGTTGCGCGCGCAATCGCTTGGCCAGGGCGATGCCGCCCATGCCCGGCATCACGACATCCGAGAACACGGCGTCGAATCCGTTGCCCTCGCTCCCCAACAGCTCCAGCGCTTCCTCGGCATTGACGGCCCAGGTGGTGCGGTAGCCGAGGTCTTCGAGGATCTGCGTGGCGAAGCGGCCCACCTCGATATTGTCCTCGACCACCAGGACGCGCTGGCCCGCACCCATCGGGGAGCCCGGGGCCGGCTGCGGTATCTCGCGGTCCGCGCCGTTCTGCTCGATCACGATCTCGGGCAGGTAGAGTGTGAACGTCGTGCCGTGCCCGAGCCTGGTCGACACGTCGACATCGCCGCCCGACTGCTTGGCGAAACCGAACACCTGGCTGAGGCCGAGGCCGGTTCCCTTCCCCACCTCCTTGGTGGTGAAGAACGGCTCGACGATGCGGCCCAACTGCTCAGGCGCGATTCCGGTGCCCGTATCGGTGAGGGAGATCGCCGCGAAGGCTCCGAGGGCGACCGCATGCCCCCGGATCGGCGACAGCTTTCCCCGGCGCACCAGAGTCAGGGTCAGGGTCCCCTCCCCGTCCATCGCATCGCGGGCATTCACCGCCATGTTGACGAGGGCGGTCTCGAACTGGCTCAGGTCCGCCTTCACGAAGCAGGGCTCGTCGGGCGTTTCCACCGTCAGGCGAATGCGGGCCCCCGTCACGGTGTCGATCATCTCGGAGACGGCGCGCAGGCGCTCGCCGACCTCGAACACTTCGGGCTTGAGGGCCTGGCGGCGGGCGAAGGCGAGGAGCTGCCCGGTCAGCTTCGCGGCGCGGTCGACCGTATCGGACACGGCATCGAGGTAGCGCCGCTTGCGCTCCTCGGGCAGCTCCGGCCGGCGTAGGAAATCGACGGATGAGCGGATGATGGTCAGGAGGTTGTTGAAATCGTGCGCCACGCCTCCGGTCAGCTGCCCGACGGCCTCCATCTTCTGCGATTGGCGCAACGCTTCCTGCGTGTCGGCGAGTGCGGTCTCGGCGCGCAGCCGCTCCGAGATATCCTTGGCGTAGTGGAACGCCCCGACGATGTGTCCCACCTCGTCGCGCAAGGGCGAGTAGGACACCTCCCAATAGGGCTTCGCCAGGTCGGGGTCGCCGAATTCCTCGGTGACGGTGAATGTCTCGCCCCGGAGCGCGCGCTCCATCAACCCGCGCATGACCGGGGCCTGGTCCGGCGGGAACAGGTCGGGGAACACCTCGCCGACCTGCACGCGGTGGGCGAAGATGCGGAAGAACTCGTCGCTATGGGCCTGATTGAAGGCGATGAGCCGGTACGCGGTGTCGAAGGCGCAGATGGGCGCGGCGCTGGATTGGAGGATGTCGCGCGACAGACGAAGCTCCGCCGTCCGCTCCGCGACCTGCCGCTCCAGGTCGTCGTTCAGGGCTTGCAGGGCCTCCGCCCCGGCTTGCCGCGCGGTCTCGGCCCGGTAGCGCTCGGTGATGTCGCGGGAGATGCCGACGAGCTTGAGGGCACTGCCCTCGTCAGGCTGGAATGGCGCGAAGCTCACCTCCCACCAGCGGAGGTCGCCATCGGCCGTCTGGGCCTGCCCCTCGATGCGTGAGACCTCTCCGGCGGCCGCCCGCCGGACGGCATCGCGCAGCTTGGCGCGCTCGCTCTCCGGCCAGAGGCCGGCATATTCCTGCCCCACCACGTCCTGGAGCGATCCGATCTGGTTCAGTTCGAGCCCCCGCGCGCTCATGAATTCCAGCGTGCCGTTGGCGGAGAGCACCTTCACGCAATCTGGGCTCGCCCTGAGGATGCCTCTGACGAAGGCGTCGCTGCGCCGGAGCGCCTCCCGGTCGGCGAGGCGCCTATGCGCGTCGAGATGGAAGCCGATGAGGTCGGCGAACATCCTGAACATGCCGACGGTCTCCGGCGTGTTCAGTCGGGCCGGACGAGGGTCGATGGCGCAGAGCGTGCCGAAGAAGCTGCCGTCCGGCAGCGTGATGGGCATCGAGATGTAGCTCTGGAAGCCGTACATCTCCGGGGTCGGATGCGCCTGGTACGCCGGGTCCTCGGACACGTGGTCGATGACCACGCCCGTCCCGGACGAGCGGATCGCGTCGCAGATCGTGGTGGCGACCGGCAGCTCGCCGCCCGGCGCCAGACCGAAGGCGATGTCGTCCTTGACGCTACAGGCGACCCAGCGGTCGTCCGTCACCCTGGCGATGGCGGCGAAGCCCATGCCCGTCGTCCGACAGACCACGTTCAGGATCGTCGGAACCGCGGCGATGCCCTCGACCGCAATGATATCCGCCTGGAAGTCGTGCGGGGCGGACGGAGCGGCAATCGAGGCGGTCATCATCTGTCCGCCGCTTTGGCGGAGCTATGGCCGCGGGAGCGAGGCACCGCGTGGTCACGCTCGATCAAAAGGCGAAGACCAGCGCGGACGACTTCGCTGGCATTTGCATAATGCCCACTCGCGACCTGACCCTTGATGTAGCTCTCCAGCTCATGGGTCAGGGCGATGTTGCGGGTCGGCGTGCTCGACATGACCGAACGGTGTCACAGGGACATGAAGCTGTCAAAAGTTAGCAACTGTACCGGTCGCGGGGGCAGCGGCAGCGGTTCAATCAGCTCTGATCCCGCAGGCATCCGGGAGCGTGCCGAACCGGACGTTCGGCCACATCCGGGGCATCCCGATCCGTTCAGCGCAGGGGCTGGAAGGCCCCTACGAGGCAACGTCCCCTCCATCGAGCGAAACCGAACCCGTCGAAAAGCGGCGGGTCGCATGTCCCGCCGCCTCATGTTTCAGATGACGTGTGCCATGCCCATGGCCCGAAGCATGTCGTTCTGGATCGGAGCCACCGCCTCATTGATGCGCGCGACGCCGAAATCCACGCCCTCTGGCATGACCACCGTGCGCAGGGGACGCCGCTCCGTTGCCTCGACCAGCCCGGCGATCGCATCGGCGACGAGTTGCGGGCGCGGAGGATGGGCGGGGTCGTACGACTTGTCGGCGTTGTCCTTGATCTGGCCCGGGATCGACGCCACTGCGCCATAGGCGGTCAGTACGCCCGTATCGGACGGCTCGGGGCTGGACGAGATCAGGTTGCTGGGGAACGGGCCCGGCTCCACGATGACCGAATCGATCCCGAAGCCGCTCAGCTCGTAGCGATAAGTCTCCGCCAGGGCCTCGAGCGCGAACTTGGTCGCCGCATAGACACCGAAGAACGGGATGACGAAGCGTCCCATCAGCGACGTGACCTGCACGATCAGTCCGCTGCCGGCGTCGCGCATATGCGGCAGGACGGCACGGTCGGCGCGGACCGCCCCGAAAACATTGACCGCGAACAGCCGTTCGACATCGGCGATCGTGTAGGCTTCCGTCACCCCGATGGGCATCAGGCCGGCATTGTTGACCAGAACGTCGATCCTGCCGTGCTGCGCGATGACCCGAGCGATGGCGGCCTCGACCGAGTCGTCGCTGACCACATCCATTTCGAGGACCTGCAGGGGTTTCCCCTCCGCCTTTGCGGCCTCGATCAGTTCGTTCCGGACCGCGCTGTTCCGGCCCTCGACATCCCGCATGGTCGCGATGACGGTGTGACCGCGCCTTGCCAGTTCCAGGGCCGTGAGTTTTCCAAAGCCACTGCTCGCGCCGGTGACCACAACGACTTTCGCGCTCATCCTCAGTTCTTCCTTTTCCATCCGGGGCGTGCCTACGGGACTCGACCTCTGCCGCCCGTTGGGCGGGGCCGCTCCTGTCGGGGCCTCGCCGTCCGTCCGCCCTTCCTCTAGCGTAGATTTTTCTGCGGCTTCAGATCTGAGTATTCGCTTCTTTGTTGCCTGTGGCGCTACAATCGACGGATCAGGATCGGCAGGACTGGGCGACCGATGCGGGACAAGTTCGACGGCGTACAGATCTTCGTGGAGGCGGTAGAGGCTGGCGGGTTCGCGCGGGCGGCCGACCGGCTGTCCCTGTCCCGGTCCGCCGTCGGCAAGGCCGTGGCCCGGCTCGAGGAGCGGCTCGGCGTGCGTCTGTTCCAGCGGACCACGCGCACCCAGAGCCTGACGGAAGCCGGGCAGCAATTCTACGAACATTGCCTGCGCGCCGTCGCGGAATTGCGGACCGGCGAGGCGCTCCTCGAATCGGGCCGCCAGGAGGTGGCGGGGCGATTGCGGATCTCGATGCCGGTTCTCCTCGGCCGGCGCTGCGCGGCGCCGATCCTGCTCGACTACGCCAAGGCGCATCCGAAGCTGGAACTCGACCTGAATTTCAGCGACCGGGTCATCGATCTGATCGCCGACGGCTTCGACCTCGGGCTGCGCTTCGGCGCGCTCGGCAACAACAGCTCCCTGCGTGCCCGGCGGCTGGTGACGGAACGTATGGTGCTCTGCGCCTCCCCGTCCTACCTCGATGCGCGCGGACGCCCGGAGGAGCTCGCGGATCTCGCCGGGCACGACGCGCTCGCCTATGCGCGCGGCGACCGCGGCTATGCTTGGCGCCTGCCGGATGCCAACGGCGTCCTCGTCCCGGTTTCCCCACATTCCAGGCTGCGGTTCGACGACGTCGAAGTCATCCTGAGCGCCGCCAAGGCGGGGCTCGGCCTCTGCTGGCTTCAACACTGGCTGATCCGCGACAGCCTGCAAAAGGGTGAACTCGTCCAGCTCTGGGCGGAGCGGCCCTACGCGACCATGGATTGCTACGCCGTCTGGCCCGCGGCACGGTATCTGCCGTTGCGGTCACGCCTCGCCATCGATGCGCTCGCCAGCCGGATGCCGAGTGACGGTATCGTCAAGCACCCTGGGTAGGATCGCGGAGCCCCCCGGGAGATATGCGGGAGTGGGCCGTTCAGGGGGCGGCCCGATTCGGTTCATAGGCTATCGACCTGTCTTGCCGATTCATCACCGAGGAGCGGGCAGATCCCAACCTTGCCATAGACGGCGATTGACTGACTTCCCGAAAGCAGATGTCCACCGGCCCAAGACTGGCCGTGCTCCACGGGGATGCGGCTGTGATCGACGCACCCACGAGCTATGAGGTTTGCGCTTCGGTGAGATAGTCCCAAAGCTCGTCGGCGGCGTGATTGCGGCACTCGAGCGAGCGGAACAGTCTGATCTCGATGGGCACGTCGAACTGTTCGTGCCCCGCGCGGACGAGGCGACCGCGCGTCTGATCGTCGGCCGCGACCGTTTGTGGGAGCCAGGCGACGCCGTGCCCCTCGCGCGCCATGGTCGTCAGCGTCGCGGCGAGATGCGAGGTGAAGCGGGTGTCGAGGTGGAACGAATCCCCGTTGCGGCAGCTCGCCAGGATGCGCCCGAGGCCCGAGGCCTGGCTGTAGGCCAGGTAGGGAACCGGCTCGGCGGACGATCCCGGCAACGACCACAGACCCGCGCCGTCTCCCGAGGGCGCGCAAAGCGGGATGAGACGATCGTCGCCGACCCGCACGCTCTCGAACCGGTCGGGCTCGAACCGTGTCGGGGCGTTCCCGTGGAAGTGGCAGAGCAGGAAGTGCACCTCGCCCGACAGCATGATCTGCTCGCACGCTTCCATGCTGTCCGAAATGAGATTGAGCGTGCCCAGGGTCCGGGATCGCATGACCCGGCGGACCCAACTCGGAAAGAACGTGAACGATAGAGCGTGGGTCGCGGCGATGGAGAGCGTCGCCGTATCCTGAGCGCCCACCGCCCGCGTCTCGCGGCGGGCCCGCTCCAGGCTGTGCAGCAGAGCCTGGGCTGCCGGGAGGAAGGTGACGCCGGCCGGGGTCAGCGCCGCCCCTTGCGCGCCCCGTGCGAAGAGCGGCGTCCCGACCCAATCCTCGAGAGCCCGGATGCGCCGGCTGAAGGCCGGCTGCGTCACGCTCCGGGCCTCCGCCGCCCGCGAGAACGTCTTCTGCTCCGCCAGCGCGAGGAAGTCCTTCAGCCAGTCCAGATCCATCGATCAGCCCAGATCCATCGGTCGGACCATGTCCATCCGTCCGTCCAGCCCGATGCCGTTCGCGCATAGCCCGAACCGAACATGGCATTGGCCGGACGAGGGTGTCCAGGCGTACCCACAGCATCAAGCCCCACAAGAGGGATCACTAATCAAGCTGCCCGCTAAGTGGCAGATCAGGAGGAAACAGATCATGAAGTCATGGCTAAGCCGACTCTATGTTCAAGTCTTCATAGCAATCGTCATCGGCGGGTTCGTCGGGTATTTCCTGCCCGACGTCGCCGTCACGCTGCAGCCCCTGGCGGACGGCTTCATCAAGCTGATCAAGATGCTGCTCGCGCCGGTCATCTTCGGTACCATCGTGGTCGGCATCGCCAAGATGGGTAACATGAAGGAGGTCGGCCGCATCGGTGTGCGGGCGCTGATCTACTTCGAGGTCGTCTCGACGCTGGCCCTCGTCATCGGCCTCGTGGTGGTCAACGTGATGCAGCCGGGCGTCGGCATGAACATCGACGCCACGCATATCGACGGCAGCGCCATCGCCTCCTACGCCAAGCGGGCGGAAGCGCAGCCCGGCATCGTCGGCTTCCTGATGGACATCATCCCCTCGACGATGGTGGATGCCTTCGCCAAGGGCGCCATGCTGCAGATCATCCTGATCTCGCTGCTCTTCGGCCTCGCCCTGGTTCAGGCGGGCGAACGCGGCAAGCCGGTGGTCGTCGTCATCGACAGCCTGCTGGACGCGCTGTTCCGCATCGTCGCCATGGTGATGCGCTTGGCCCCCATCGGTGCGGGTGCCGGCGTCGCCTTCACCATCGGCAAGTACGGGTTCGGCACCGTCTGGTCCCTCGCCTACCTGATGCTCGGTGTCTACGCCACGTCGATCCTGTTCGTCGTGCTGGTGCTCGGCTCCGTCTGCGCCTGGACCGGGTTCTCGCTCTTCAAGGTCCTCGGCTTCTTCAAGGACGAGATCCTCATCACCTTCGGGACCTGCTCCACCGAGGCCGTGATGCCCCGGATGATGGCCAAGCTGGAGCGGGTGGGCTGCGAGAAGTCGGTGGTCGGCCTCGTTCTGCCGACGGGCTACACCTTCAACGCCGACGGCACCTGCATCTACCTGACCATGGCGGCGATCTTCGTCGCCCAGGCCACCAACACGCCGCTGGGCATCGGCGACCAGCTCGTCGTCCTGGGCGTGCTGCTCCTGACCTCGAAAGGGTCGGCGGGTGTCGCCGGGGCCGGGTTCGTCACCCTCGCCGCCACCCTGTCGAGCATCCACACCGTCCCGGTCGCCGGCCTCGTCCTTCTGCTCGGCGTCGATCGCTTCATGAACGAGGCACGGGCGGTCACGAACCTCATCGGCAATGCGGTCGCCACCATCGCGGTCGCCAAGTGGGAAGGCGCCTTCGACCTCGCCAAGGCGGAGGAGGCCTACCGCAACCGGGCCGCCGTCTCATCCGAGGACGTCGTTCCCGACACGGAAGCCGGGCATGCCCTGCCCCGCCCCGTGGCGGCCGCCCACTAGACCTTCCGGGTGCTTTCGTCCGCTTCCATCCCTTCCCCCCGCGCGAATCCCTTCGCATCTCAAGGAGAGCCACCATGCGTATCGTCGACGTCTGCGAGATCACCAAGCCGATCTCCTCGCCCATCCGCAACGCCTATATCGACTTCTCGAAGATGACCGCCAGCCTCGTGGCCGTGGTCACGGACGTGGAGCGCGACGGCCGCCGGGTGGTGGGCTACGGCTTCAATTCCAACGGCCGCTACGGCCAGGGCGGCCTGATCCGCGAGCGCTTCAAGAACCGCATCCTCGAGGCCGAGCCCGCGAGCGTGCTCAACGAGGCCGGTGACAATCTCGACCCGCACAAGCTCTGGGCGGCGATGATGACCAACGAGAAGCCCGGCGGCCACGGCGAGCGCTCGGTGGCGGTGGGCACCCTCGACATGGCCATCTGGGACGCCACCGCCAAGATCGCCGGCAAGCCGCTGTTCCGGATGCTCGCCGAGCAGAAGGGCGTCGAGGCCAATCCGCGCGTCTTCGTCTACGCGGCCGGCGGCTATTACTATCCCGGCAAGGACGACACCCAGCTGCGCGCCGAGATGCGCGGCTACCTCGACCGTGGCTACAACGTCGTGAAGATGAAGATCGGCGGCGTGCCGATCGAGGAGGACCAGCGCCGCATCGAGGCCGTGCTGAAGGAGATCGGCTCGCAGGCGCAGCTCGCCGTCGACGTGAACGGCCGCTTCAACCTCGAACAGGGCATCGCCTACGCCAAGATGCTGCGCCAGTATCCGCTGTTCTGGTACGAGGAGATCGGCGATCCCCTCGACTACGCCCTGCAGGCCGCGATCTCCGAGTTCTATCCCGGCCCGATGGCGACCGGCGAGAACCTGTTCTCGCACCAGGATGCCCGCAACCTCCTGCGCTACGGCGGCATGCGGCCCGACCGCGACTACCTGCAGTTCGACTGCGCCCTGTCCTACGGACTCGTCGAGTACCTGCGCACCCTCGACGTGCTGGAGCAGTTCGGCTGGTCGCCCAAACGCTGCATCCCGCATGGCGGTCACCAGATGTCGCTCAACATTGCGGCCGGCCTCGGGCTGGGTGGCAACGAGAGCTACCCGGACCTGTTCCAGCCCTATGGCGGCTTCCCGGACGGGGTGAAGGTCGAGGACGGCCACATCGTCATGCCGGAGCTTCCCGGCATCGGCTTCGAGGGCAAGTCGGACCTGATCAAGGTCATGCGCGAACTCGCCGAGTAAGCGGCGACCGATCCGTGCGGGGCGCGATCCGGCCCCGCACGGCTTCCACCGCCGTCGCCCGGCTCCGGGCGGCGGCCGTCTCCCGGGAATCGACGTGCCGAGGAAATCCGTACGATGCGACCGCTCAGTGATGAGGAGCGAGCCGTTCTGTCCGCTTTGACCGAAGATTTCGTCAGCGCCACGGTGGTCAAGGTCAGGTCCGGCCTTCCGCGCGGCCAGAGGAACGAGACAGTCCTCGCGGCCTGTATGGGATTGGCGCAACGCGGTCTTGCCGAGCGGGTCGGCTCCGGGTTGCGGTCCACCCTCCGTTGGCGGAAAGCACAAGGTGGCTTCGCCCCGGAGCGGGAGCGCCACCTCCACGGAACACGCAACCGCGAAGAGGCCCCATGACAGCGCATGCGAAGGCGGAGATCCTGCTGCTGAAGGCGATCCTGCCCGATACGATCCGGGCCCTCGACGAGCGCTTCGTCCTCCACCGCCTCGATCGGGCCACCGACCGGGACGCGTTCCTGGCGGAGGTCGGCCCGGCCATTCGCGGCGTGGTGGTGGGAGGACAGGCGCCGGCGGAAGCCGATCTCTTCGCGCGCCTCCCCGCCCTGGAGATCGTCGCCAATTTCGGTGTCGGCTACGACACGATCGACGTCGCGGCCGCCAAGGACCGGGGCGCCGTCGTCACCAACACCCCGGACGTGCTCACCGAGGAGGTCGCCGACCTCGCCCTCGGCCTGCTCCTCGCCACCGTCCGCCGCCTCCCACAGGCCGACCGCTATCTCCGCGCGGGCGCCTGGCCGAAAGCCCCGTTTCCGCTCTCGCCCTCCCTGCGCGGGCGCCGCATCGGCATCCTCGGCCTCGGGCGGATCGGGCACGCCATCGCCACGCGCCTCGACGGATTCGGCTGCGCCATCGCCTATCACGGCCGCCGCAGGCAAACCGAGGTGGCCTATGACTACCACCCGAGCGCGGTTGAATTGGCGCGGGCCTGCGACATCCTCGTAGTCGTGGCGCCCGGCGGCGGAGCCGGGCCCCTCGTCACCGCGGAGGTGCTGGGCGCCCTCGGCCCGGAGGGCATCCTCATCAACGTGGCGCGCGGCAGCCTCATCGACGAGCCGGCCCTGATCGCGGCCCTCCAGCAGGGTGTGATCCACTCGGCCGGCCTCGACGTATTCGCGAACGAACCTCGGGTTCCCGATGCCCTCATGGCCTTGGACAACGTCGTTCTTTTGCCCCATGTCGGCTCGGCCACCCATTACACCCGCCGCGCCATGGGAAACCTCCTCGTGGACAATCTGGTCTCCTGGTTCGAGGGTCGGGGACCGGTGACGCCTGTCGCCGAGACGCCGTGGCCATCGAGCGCCGACTAATCCCCAAACCCCTCCGCGGAGTTCCATTTCCATGACATCACGCAGCTATCGCATCGCCGTCATTCCGGGCGACGGGATCGGCAAGGAGGTCGTGCCGGAGGGCGTGCGCGTCCTCGAGAAGGCGGCCAAGCGCCACGGCTTTAGCCTCGAGTTCGACTGGTTCGACTTCGCGAGCTGCGATTATTACGAGCGGCACAACCGGATGATGCCGGAGGACTGGAAGGCGCAGATCGGCGGCCACGACGCGATCTTCTTCGGGGCCGTCGGCATGCCGGACAGGGTGCCCGATCACGTCTCGCTCTGGGGCTCGCTGATCCTGTTCCGGCGTGAGTTTGACCAATACGCCAACCTGCGCCCCGTGCGCCTGATGCCGGGCGTGAAGAGCCCGCTCGCTGACCGCAAGCCCGGCGACATCGATTTCTGGGTGGTCCGCGAGAACACGGAAGGGGAATACTCGAATGCGGGCGGGCGCATGTTCGCCGGCACGGACCGCGAATTCGCCCTGCAGGAGACGATCATGACGCGCCACGGCGTCGACCGCATCCTGAAATTCGCCTTCGAGCTGGCCCAGAGCCGCCCGAAAAAGCACCTGACCTCGGCCACCAAGTCCAACGGCATCTCGATCACGATGCCCTATTGGGACGAGCGGGTGAAGGAGATGGCCAAGGCCTACCCGGACGTGGCCTGGGACCAGTACCATATCGACATTCTGACGGCCCATTTCGTGCTGAACCCGGACCGGTTCGACGTGGTTGTCGCCTCGAACCTGTTCGGCGACATCCTCTCCGACCTCGGACCCGCCTGCACGGGCACGATCGGCATCGCGCCCTCCGGCAACATCAACCCGGAGCGGCTCTTCCCCTCGGTGTTCGAGCCGGTGCACGGCTCGGCCCCCGACATCGCCGGCCAGGGCATCGCCAACCCCATCGGCCAGATCTGGTCCGGCTCGATGATGCTGGAGCATCTCGGCGAGCCCGAGGCCGCCCGGGAGATCGTCACAGGTATCGAGCGCGTCCTCTCCGAGCGGACCCTGCGCACCCGCGATCTCGGCGGCAACGCCGATACCGAAGCCTGCGGCAGGGCGGTGGAAGAAGCCCTCGGATAAGGGCATCCGGCTGGAACGGCAGGACGCGGCCACCGACGCCGAAGGCCGCATACTCGATCAGACCGGCGTCGGACCTTCCGGCGCCGGTACTTTCGTCGTCCGCTCCCGGCAAACAGCCGGTTGAAGTCCACCTGTGACTTCCATTCGGGGCGACGACCGAGCGTCCGGTTCCCGCGATCAAGATCAATCTACACTAAGGTCGACCTAGCCCTCCGTACCGAACGAGGTCGTGGCCTCCCGATTGCGCCGATGAGTGGCGAGTGGGGACGAAGCGCCATGGGATCATCGCTGAGGAGCATCGCGAGCGAGACTGAGGATACCAGGCAGGGGCCACGCAAAAACTGCTCATCGATGCCGTCAGGTGGACACCACGTCCCGATTGTTCGCGCTGTCCGGCAGATACCTCTCAGAGAACCAAAAAGCCCCGGACCAGGGGTCCAGGGCTCAAAGGCTAGGTCGATCTAACGACTAGGAATGATTGGTAGCGAGGGAGAGATTTGAACTCCCGACACAAGGATTATGATTCCTCTGCTCTAACCAACTGAGCTACCCCGCCACAACAAAGGAACCCGCGCGGTGCAGGCGCCCCTGAAGAGATCGGCGGTATAAAGAAATCCGCCTTCGGGTGTCAACGGGGAGTTTGCCACTTGCGAGCTCCCCGTTGCGGTTTTCTCAGAGGCGGGTTCCCAGGATTTCGGCCACCTGCGGGATGTCCTTGTCGCCACGGCCCGAGAGATTGAGCACCATCAGGTGTTCGGCCGGCTTCGTCGGCGCGATTTCGAACACCTTGGCGAGGGCGTGAGCCGGCTCCAGGGCCGGGATGATGCCCTCCAGCATCGAGCACAGCTTGAACGCTTCCAGCGTCTCGGAATCCGTCGCCGAGAGGTAGGTGACGCGCTTGGCCTCGTGCAGCCAAGCGTGTTCGGGGCCGATGCCGGGATAATCGAGGCCGGCGGAGATCGAGTGGGCGTCGGCGATCTGGCCGTCCTCGTTCTGAAGAAGGTAGGTTCGGTTGCCATGGAGCACTCCCGGCTTCCCGCCGGAGAGGGAGGCGGCGTGCAGGCCCGACGAGATGCCGTGGCCGGCGGCCTCGACGCCGTAGATCTCCACCTCGCGGTCGTCGAGGAACGGGTGGAACAACCCCATGGCGTTGGAGCCGCCGCCGATACAGGCGATGAGCGAGTCGGGCAGTCGCCCTTCCATCTCCAGCATCTGCTCCTTCGTCTCCCGGCCAATGATCGATTGGAAATCGCGCACCATCGCCGGATAGGGATGCGGGCCGGCCACCGTGCCGATGCAGTAGAACGTATCTGCGACGTTGGTGACCCAGTCGCGCAACGCCTCGTTCATGGCGTCCTTGAGGGTCTTGGTGCCGGATTCCACCGGGATCACCTCGGCGCCGAGCATCTTCATGCGGAAGACGTTGGGCGCTTGGCGCGCTACGTCGACGGCGCCCATGTAGACGACGCATTTCAAGCCGAACCGGGCGCAGAGGGTGGCGGTGGCGACCCCGTGCTGCCCGGCGCCCGTCTCGGCGATGATCCGGGGCTTGCCCATGCGGCGGGCCAGCATGATCTGACCGAGCACGTTGTTCACCTTGTGCGAACCGGTATGGTTCAACTCCTCGCGCTTGAAGAAGACCTTGGCTCCGTGACCCGGGGCCGATGCCGCGCGCAGGTGCTCGGTCAGGCGCTCGGCATAGTAGAGCGGGCTCGGACGGCCGACATAATGGGTCAGATGGCCGTTCATCTCCTGCTGGAAGGACGGATCTGCCTTCGCTTCCGTATAGGCCTTCTCGAGATCGAGGATGAGCGGCATCAGCGTCTCGGCGACGAAGCGTCCGCCAAAGATGCCGAAGCGGCCGCGCTCGTCCGGTCCGTTGCGGAACGAGTTCGGAGAGGGGGCGATGGTCAAGGTCAGTCGTCCTTCACGTCGTCGGCTGGCGGATCGCCGCCGGGCCTGTGCGTTCGGTATGGGGTTGCGCCAATGCCTAGACCCGTGCGGGGGGCGGCTACAATGCGGCGAACGCGTCGATTTGTGAAATCGGACGCTATTCGCCAGTCCGAACCGCCGCAATGAAGGCTCCGATGCGCTCGGAACTCTTTTCTCCCGGCCGGGTCTCGACCCCCGAAGAGACGTCGACAGCGCGAAGGCCCGTCCGACGGAGGGCCTCGGCAACATTGCCGGGAGCGAGGCCGCCGGACAGCATCGTCCCCGCCGGCAGGTCCAGCCCCGCGAGGATGTCCCAATCAAAGGCAATGCCGTTGCCGCCCGGCAGGGCCGCGTCGGGCGGAGGCTTCGCGTCGAGGAGAATGCGGTCGGCCGCTTCATAGGCGGAGAGAACGTCGAGATCCGAACGCGTCGAGACGCCGAGCGCCTTCATCACGGGGCGATTGCTGTGGGCACGGATGGCCGCGACCCGCTCCGGGGTCTCATGGCCGTGAAGTTGGATCCAATCCGGATCGACGGCCCTCAGGGCCGCATCGATCAGAGCATCGTCGGGATCGACGAGAAGGATGACCCGCTCCGCCCTGCCCTTCGCCTGTTCCGACAGCCGACCCGCCGTCTCGAAGTCGACATGACGCGGGCTCTTCGCGAAATGCACGAGGCCGACAAGGTCAGCCCCCGCCAAGAGCGCTGCGTCGAGGGCCGCGGGGGTACTGAGCCCGCAGATCTTGACGCGGATCGACGACATGGCTGCGCTTGGCCTCTAGCGCGGGGCGGGGAGCGCGACGCGGCCGTCCTGGCCGGGATAACGCTCGGCCGGCGTGGGCTCGCTGGCCGCGACGCGGGATTTCAGACGCTCGGTCTCGCCCTCCAGGCGACGGATCTCACGGCGGCGGGCGGCGCTCGTGCGCCGGGTGCCGGACTGGCCGAGCCAGGTGCCGATACCGCCGCAGAGAATGCCGATGGCGACAGAGGCGAAGATCAGGACGTAGAGTGGCAATGGCAGGCTGAAGGCCGGCGTGTCCGCCGTGAACGGATCGAAGGACAGGCGGACGACCTCCCGGTTCGCCACGGCCAGGGCCACGACCACGATCGCGACGGGAAGCAGCACCAAACCCTTGAAGAAGCGGATCATCGAGACACTCCGGTCGGTAGGACGAGGCTTTGCATGGGCTCAGGATTCCTCATTCTCGGAGGGCTCCTCTGCGCCGATGCCGGCCTCGTTGAGTCGCTGGCGCATCTCCTTGCCCGTCTTGAACACGGGGATGGCCTTCTCGGAGACGGCAACGGGCTCACCGGTGCGCGGGTTGCGCCCGCGGCGCGCATCACGACGCTTGACCGAGAAAGCGCCGAAGCCGCGCAACTCGACCCGGTCGCCGCGTGACAAGGCTTCCGCGATCGTGTCGAGGATCGCCTTCACGAGGGTTTCCACGTCGCGCTGGTAGAGATGCGGGTTCTGCTCTGCGATCCTGAGCACGAGCTCCGACTTGATCATGCGGCGGTCTTCCCTGACTTCATGCGGTTCCGGCACCCCTGCGGACGTGATCCAGGCAGGGGTGATTCGGCGTCGCCCTCAAGGCGCATCGGTTGAGGCCGGACGCCAGAGAGCCAGCATTCCCCCTTGCGCGATGCTCGCCGTCTCGTCGCCGACCTGACGCAGGCGCGTCGCGAGACCGCCCATGCCAAGGAGATCGGCGCCCGTGCCGAGAGCCGACCAGAGTTTGAAGTCGCTCTCGGATTTGGGCTTCCAATCACGGATGGGCAGGCCCTTGGCGACGTTGCGCTCCGCCTCGAGCCAAGTCACCGCCTGACGTTCGCCGCCGACGCTATCCACCAGCTTCAACGGAACGCTCTGGCGGCCGCTGAAGACGCGCCCGTCGGAAACGGTCGCCAATTCCTTCTCGGAGAGTTTGCGCCGCTCGGAGACGAGGCCTTTGAACCAGGCGTAGGTGTCGCCCACAACGGAGGCCAGGGCGGCCCGTGCCTCGGGCGAGGTCGGGGTGAAGCCGGATGGCTCGGCCTTCAGGGGCGACGACTTCACCGACTCGACCTTGACGCCGACCTTGTCGAGCAGCCCGGACAGATCGGGATATTGGAACAGCACGCCGATGGAGCCGACCAGGGCGGTTTCCCGAGCGACGATATGATCGGCCGCGATGGCGGCGATATAGGCGCCGGAGGCCGCCGTGCCATCGACGAAGGCCACCATCGGCTTCTTCTCGGACAGCGAGCGTAGGTTGCGGTAGAGTTCCTCAGAGCCGGTGGTTGTGCCGCCCGGCGAGGAGATCGAGACGATGACGCCCTGCACGGCGCTGGCATCGCGGACGCGCTCGATCAGCTTCGTCGTCGATTCGCTGCCGGCGATGAAGCCACCGATGGAAATTCGCGCGATCTGTGGTTTCACGGCTGGGAAACCGAACCCGTCATTGCCCCGGACACGGTAGCCCACCGCACCGACGGCGACGATCAACCCGCCGATTCCCACGACGCGCCAGAGGGAGAGCTTGCGGCGCAGGCGCCGACGATCGATCAGAAGTTCGGCGTCTGCAGCCATGCGATCGTCCCGTTCCCTTAACGTTTCCGCCCGTTTCGGCCGGTTCTTCGCTCATGGGCAAGGAGGCGTGCATC
This sequence comes from Methylobacterium sp. Leaf91, assembly GCF_001422815.1. GTDB lineage: Bacteria > Pseudomonadota > Alphaproteobacteria > Rhizobiales > Beijerinckiaceae > Methylobacterium. Next base: position 19,656 of record NZ_LMMP01000050.1, read on the forward strand.
CATGGTGCACCCCTCCGCCCGTCAAGACTTGTTTCACACCCGCCGGTGGTTTGCACCAAACCTTTGGGAGCTCACACGTCCTTCCGCCGGAAGGTCGCCGAAGCCCGGGGGGACGCGAAAGCAGGGCCGTGTTCTAGCGCTCCCTTCTGCGGACCGGCAAGAGCACTCGTTGGCCGGATGCGCGGCGTCAGGACACTGCCTCAAGGGATACGGGGCCCGATGGGTGGTTTAGGATTGGTCGAAGCCGAGGCGTCGTGCCGGCGCGGCGACGGGTTTTCGCTTCGATCGTTCAACCCAAGCAAAATCCTCCGATGGCGAACGGGCGACATCGGAGGATTTCAGCGCTTGGCTTCGCTCGTTCAGGGAGCGAGGTCGTGGACCGGCTTCGTCGTGGTGGTAGGGTTGCTGTTGAGGACGGTGTTGCTGACCGGCGTCTGCTTCAGTGCCTCGACGTCGATCTGCGGAGGAGACGGCAGCTGCAACTGCTCGCTCGTATAGGCCCAGGCCTGCGCGACCCGTTCCGGATCGTCGTTCAGCTTCAATCCGTAGCTCGGGACGATCTGCCGAAGCTTCGACTGCCATTCAGGGGACGAAACCTTCGAGGCGAACACCTTCTCCAGCACCTTCAGCATGATCGGAGCGGCCGTGGACGCGCCCGGGGAGGCGCCGAGCAGCGCCGCGATGCTGCCGTCCTTCGCGCTGACGATCTCCGTGCCGAGTTTCAGAACGCCACCCTTGTCCTTGTCGCGCTTGATGATCTGCACGCGCTGGCCCGCCTGCCACAGGCGCCATTCTTCCTTCTTGGCCTTGGGGAAATACTCACGCAGGGCGGCGATGCGGTCATCGTCCGAGAGCATCAGCTGACCGGCCAGATACTCCACCAACGGATATTCATCCACGCCCACGCGAACCATCGGCCAGACGTTGCTGGTGGTCGTCGAGGAGAGGAGGTCGAAATAGGAGCCCTCCTTCAGGAACTTGGTGGAGAAGGTCGCAAAGGGACCGAATAGCAGGACGCGCTTGCCGTCGAGGACGCGCGTGTCCAGATGCGGAACGGACATCGGCGGCGAGCCGACCGAGGCCTTGCCGTAGGCCTTCGCCAGATGCTGCGTCGTCACATCCGGATTCTCATTGACGAGGAACGAGCCGCCGACGGGGAAGCCCGCGTAATCCTCGCCTTCCGGAATGCCGGATTTCTGCAGGAGATGCAGGGATCCGCCGCCAGCGCCGATGAAGACGAACTTGGCGTCGATACTCTGCTCGGACCCGTCCTTGAGGTTCCGAGAGACCACGCGCCAGGAGCCGTCGGGGTTCTTGTCGATGGTCCGGACCTCGGACGAGGCCTGCAGGTGGAAATTCGGCTGGCTCTGCAGATGCGCGACGAACTGGCGGGTGATCTCGCCGAACTCCACGTCGGTACCCAAAGAGGTCCAGGTGGCTGCGATCTTCTGCTTGGGATCGCGGCCCTCCATCATCAGGGGAACCCATTTCCGGATCTGCTCGGGATCGGTCGAATAATCCATGCCGGCGAAGAGGGGGCTCGCCTTGAGCGCGGCATGACGCTTCTCGAGAAAGGCGATGTTCTCGTCGCCCCACACGAAGCTCATATGTGGGGTGTAGTTGATGAAGGAGCGCGGGTTCTTCAGGACGCCGTTGCGAACCTGCCACGCCAGGAACTGGCGGGTGACCTGGAAGGCCTCGTTGATCTCGACGGCCTTGGCGATCTCGATCTGCCCATCTTTCTTCTCGGGCGTGTAGTTGAGTTCCGCGAGGGCGGAATGACCCGTGCCGGCGTTGTTCCAGCCGTTGGAGCTCTCCTTCGCCACGCCATCGAGACGCTCGATCATCTGGATCGACCAGTTGGGTTCGAGTTCGCGCAGCCAGACGCCGAGGGTGGCGCTCATGATGCCGCCGCCGATCAGAAGGACATCAACCTTCTTTGCTGGAGGGGCAGCGAGGACCAGGGAGCCGGGCATTGCCACGGCCGCCATTCCGGTCAGGGCCGTGCCAAGAATCTGCCTGCGGTTCAGGGCAGGCGTAGTGGAGGAAGCGCCGTTGGACGGGCTCGTATCGTTATTATCGGCGCTCATCGCCATACCTCGTTCTGCAGAACACGTCCGGAGGACCCTCATCGGACGTCTGTCCGTCCAGGGCATCGGATCGAGAGGATCGGAGGAGCGCTTCTTCCCATGGGCATTCTTGCCCGGTGTGCTGGCTTGACCAGTCTGCCGGATCGATGCCTCGCTGACCCTGGTCGGTAAAGGGATCGGCGATAGTCTTCCAGCTATTATTTATCAGTCTCGTCGAACGTTTCGGTGTTCCGATTTTCTCTCTGGAACACTTATAGAACAGGCCTCGATGCGACGTCTTGAGATGGGGCTATGTGTCCAAGGCCCGAAGAGGTCCGAATCATGGCGAGCCGGCACAAGCTTATGGCCGACCACCGCCGATGAAACGTGAGTGCTGTTTTCAGCTGATTAAAGTGCGACCCGAATGTCATACGTGGCTGCCACTGCAGACGAGTGTCTGGCACCGGCTATGTCTCGAAAAGTGGCGTGTGCAGTTCGAGCCGTTTCTTCGGTCGCCGGGTTCCTAGCCGATGGGCCGGCGGTCAACAATCTGCCGGATGCCGCAATCCGTTCAAACGTCGCGTTTTGAAACCGTCCTGTCATGAGGTCTCGTACCAAGACACGAAAACGCCCGCGCGAGAGACGATCCCGCGCGGGCGTTTCGAGATATGGCGTCCAGCTCGAACGAGCTGGACGCCATTCGTATCTGCGCGGGGCCTAGTCCTGCGCGTCGTCCTTGTCGTCGCTGGTGCGGGCCTTCTTGAAGGCAGCACCGAGGATCTCGCCGAGGGAGGCGCCGGAATCGGCGGAGCCGAACTGGGCCATCGCCTCCTTCTCCTCGGCCATTTCCAGGGCCTTGATCGAGAGCTGAACCCGACGGGCCTTGCGATCGAACTGGATCACGCGGGCATCGAACTTCTCGCCGGCGGCGAAACGCTCGGGACGCTGATCACCACGATCGCGGGCGAGTTCGGCCCGGCGGATGAAGGTGGAGAGATCGGTGTCGACGATCTTAACTTCGACCCCCGAATCCTTCACTTCCACCACTTCGCAGGTCACGATCTGACCCTTCTTGAGTTCGCCGGCTTCCGTGAAGGGGTCGCCGCCGAGCTGCTTCACGCCGAGCGAGATGCGCTCCTTCTCGACATCGACGTCCAGAACCTGGGCGCGCAGCATATCGCCCTTCTTGAACTCTTCGATGACCTGCTCGCCGGGGCGGTTCCAGTCGAGATCCGACAGGTGAACCATGCCGTCGACGTCGCCGTCGAGACCAATGAACAGACCGAACTCGGTCTTGTTCTTGACCTCGCCTTCGACCTCGGAGCCGACCGGATGCTGCTCGGCGAAGGCCTCCCAGGGGTTCTGGAGGGTCTGCTTGAGGCCGAGCGAGATGCGGCGCTTGACCGGATCGACTTCGAGGATCTGCACTTCCACTTCCTGCGAGGTGGAGACGATCTTGCCCGGATGGACGTTCTTCTTCGTCCAGGACATCTCGGAAACGTGGATCAGGCCTTCGATGCCCGGCTCCAGCTCCACGAAGGCACCGTAATCGGTGATGTTGGTGACACGGCCCTTGAGCTTGGCGTCGACCGGGTAGCGCTGGGCGATACCCTCCCACGGATCCGCGAGCAGCTGCTTGATGCCGAGCGAGATGCGGTGGGTCTCGTGGTTGATCTTGATGATCTTGACCTTGACCGTCTGGCCGATGGTCACGACCTCGGACGGGTGGTTCACACGACGCCATGCCATGTCGGTGACGTGGAGCAGGCCGTCGATGCCGCCGAGGTCGACGAACGCGCCGTACTCGGTGATGTTCTTGACGACGCCGTCGATGACCTGGCCTTCTTCAAGGTTGGCCACGAGCTCGGAGCGCTGCTCGGCGCGGCTCTCTTCGAGGACGGTGCGGCGCGACACGACGATGTTGCCGCGGCGACGATCCATCTTGAGGATCTGGAACGGCTGCGGGGTGCCAAGGAGGGGCGTGACGTCGCGCACGGGACGGATATCGACCTGCGAGCGCGGCAGGAAGGCCACGGCGCCATCGAGATCGACGGTGTAGCCGCCCTTGACCTGATTGAAGATCGCGCCCGTGACGCGCTCATTGGCCTCGAAGGCCTTCTCGAGCTTGACCCAGCTCTCCTCGCGGCGTGCCTTATCGCGCGAGATGACGGCCTCGCCGAGGGCGTTCTCGATGCGGTCGACATAGACCTCGACCTCGTCGCCGACGGCAAGTTCGCCTTCGCGGCCGGGGCCGTTGAATTCCTTGAGGGCGACACGGCCTTCCGTCTTGGCGCCGATGTCGATGACGGCCACGTCCTTTTCGATCGCGACGACGCGACCCTTGACGACGGACCCTTCGGTGATCTCGTGCTCGAGGAAGCTCTCCTCGAGGAGAGCCGCGAAGTCGTCGCGGCTCGGGCTACGCTGCAGGGCGTTACCAGCGGTCATTCTGTCTCCTGACAGGCCTCTCGTGCGAGGCCGGCGTCGGCGGTTCGTGTGACGGGGCACCCTCGGCGATCACCGCCCGCGGCCCCTGATGGGATCCGACAGGCTCACCCCCCGTAGGAGGGCCAACGCAATATGAAGCGATGGTCGAGGGCCATTCTCCAACGGGCCGGTGACGGGACGAGACGCCCGCGCGCAGTCGAATCCGATTGGAGGACGGCGCTCCCATACCTGATCTCGTGCGTTTCGGCAACATAACGCTTCGGATCGTTGGTGGGTGGGGCGATCAGGTGAGCATCCAGCGAGGCGTCTCGGCGTGGCGCAGCCAGATCGCGGAGGCGATCGAGAGTGCCTCGAGTGGAAGAACTACATCGCCCCGGCCCTTATCCCAGAGTTCGATGCCGGAAAATCCAACCTTGCGGATCGTAAGCCAAGCGCCGAACGGGAATGTCGCGTCGGTCCCCTCGCCAGGGCCGAAACATTCCTCGAAGGCGAGCGGATCAATCATCATCTGATCGTATTTCCGCAAATGCTCGGCCATCGAAACCTTGGATCGGAACAGGATGCGATCCCGGCTATACGACGAAAAACACGGCTCATATTCCGTCAGCGTCATCGAGAGCTTGCCGCCGATGCGTAAGTAGGGCGGGTTTGGGCCAGTCTCGTCGAAATTCAGCGGGCTCCAGCCCTCCTCGCTCATCAACGACTCCGCCAGGGTCACAGGCTCCGACGCTGCCATGCGCGGGACAACATCCCCGGTCGCCGCGTCAGGGAGTGATCCTGTCACCAGGATGTCCGGTCCGAATCCGTGGCTGCCCGGCTGGTGCTCCGCCACATCGTGTCCTGTCTCGCGAGAGGCCATTATCCGCCCCGAAAAAGTGTCCCCGTGGATCGAGGAGGATCAATATTACGCATTTTCTTATGGTTGGCGATCATGCGGTGCACCAACACGAAGAAGGGCGCTGCAACAGCAGCGCCCTCGGGAAGATTCGATTGGGTTGTGGTGTCGTCGAGGTGACGATTATTCCTCGTCGTCATCCTCAGTGTTGCGCATGCCCTTGAGTTTGGCGAAGACCGAATCCGCGTTGAGCTTCTCGTCGCGTTCGTTGCGATGATGCTCGTCCGCCTCTTCGTAGCTGCCTGCGGTGGACACCTCTGTGGGCAACAGGGTTGCGCCGGCATCGGTCGGCAGAACGGCCGGTCGGTCCTTGGCGGCGCGCTGAACCTCGAAGTCGAGATCAATCTGCGTGCAGAGACCAAGGGTCACCGGGTCCATCGGCTGCAGCGAGCTCGAATTCCAGTGGGTGCGCTCACGGATCTGCTGGATCGTCGATTTGGTGGTGCCGACGAGGCGGATGACCTGCGCATCCTTCAACTCCGGGTGGTTGCGGAGCAGCCAGAGGATGGCGTTCGGCCGGTCCTGGCGCCGTGACAGAGGGGTGTAGCGCGGACCCTTGGTGGTGCGCTTGACCTCCGGCAACTTCACCTTCGAGACGGCAACCTTCAGCTTGTAATTAGGAGATTTCTGCGCTTTCTCGATCTCGTCGCGGGTAAGCTGACCCGTGGTGATCGGGTCGAGGCCTTTGATCCCGGCAGCGACTTCGCCGTCGGCAATACCCTTCACTTCGAGCGGGTGAAGCTTACAGAAATCGGCGATCTGCTCGAAGGCGAGCGAGGTATTCTCGACCAGCCAGACGGCGGTCGCCTTCGGCATTAGCGGACCTTGGGACATGCTCTGTGGCTCCGACGTTAGCGGGGAACGGGCGGCGCCGGGCATCGGTCCGCAGGCTCCGGATGAATCGATCCGGAAGTCCCGTCTCACGCTCTCAAAAGGGGATCAGCGTATATAGGCGGCGGCAGAAGAGCGCGCAATTGCCTTCGCGTCCGGTCACCGCCGACGGAGGACCCGCGCGACGCGAGGTCCCTGAGATTTTGGCGTCGAGCGCCGTAACTTGGCCAGCGGACGATGACCGCTGCCGTATCGGTCAGGCATCGGGCCAATCAGACGAACAAGCTCGACACACTCGATTCTGTCGCGGTCCGACCGATGGCCTCGCCGAGCAGCGGCGCGATGGTGGCCACGCGAATATTGCGGGCGAGCTTGACCGCCTGTGTCGGCTGGATCGAATCGGTAATCACCAGCTCTTTCATCCGCGAAGCCGCGATGCGGGAGACGGCGCCGCCCGAGAGCACCCCGTGGGTGATGTAGGCTGACACATCCTTGGCGCCGGCGTTCAGCAGGGCTTCTGCGGCGTTCACGAGCGTACCGCCGGAATCGACGATGTCGTCGACGAGGATGCACGAACGGCCCTCGACCTCGCCGATGATGTTCATCACTTCCGATTCACCGGGGCGCTCGCGGCGTTTGTCGACAATGGCCAGTGTCGCGTCGATGCGCTTGGCGATGGCGCGGGCGCGGACCACACCACCGACATCGGGCGAGACCACCATCCATTCCTTCGGGTCGAGACGCTCCTTGATGTCGCGCACGATCACCGGCGCGGCGAAGAGGTTGTCGGTTGGGATGTCGAAGAAGCCTTGGATCTGGCCTGCATGGAGGTCCAGTGTCATCACGCGGTCGGCGCCGGCTTCGGTGATGAGGTTGGCGACAAGCTTAGCCGAAATCGGCGTGCGGCCGGAGGTGCGACGGTCCTGTCGGGCATAGCCGAAATAGGGGATCACCGCCGTGATGCGCCGCGCCGAGGAGCGCCGCGCCGCATCGATCATGATGAGCAGCTCCATCAAGTGGTCATTGGCGGGGAACGAGGTCGATTGAACGATGAAGACGTCCTCGCCGCGGACATTCTCCTGAAGCTCGACGAAGATTTCCATGTCCGCAAAGCGACGGACCATGCATTTGGCCAGGGGAAGCTCGAGATAGGCGGAGATCGCCTCCGCAAGCGGACGGCTGGCATTTCCAGCGATGATCTTGATCGAGGACTTCATGCCGCCGTCTTCATCTCACATTTTCCAGCCGCGCCAGATACCGGCCCATCGGCGCGGCACCCATTACAACCCCCGCCCCGGCGTCACAATGCCTTCACTTATGATTGGGGGATGCCCTGCACAGATCATGGCTCCAGCAGGCGATGGAGATGGACGATGAAATAGCGCGTCTGAGCGCTGTCGACGGTGGCCTGTGCCTTCGATTTCCAGGCGCTCTGCGCGGAGGCATAGTCCGGAAAGATTCCGACGATGTCGAGCCCCTTCACGTCACGGAAGTTGACTCCGTCGAGGTTCTCGAGCTCGCCGCCGAAGACGAGGTGTAGCTTCTGTCCGCTGTCGATCGTGGTGGTCATCGTCTCTCCTTGGCAAGCCTGCGCAGGGCCGATACCGGCGGTGTTGAGGTCGTGTTTCGACGCGCCGCCATGCATTTCAACCGTTTCTCAGGAAAATCCCTCCGTTGGCGGCTTTGCTCCCCAGCGGCGAGACTTCAGCGGATGCCTTTAGCGGTGTTCTCGACGGCTTGCGAGCCACGGCGGGCCAAGACGCATCGCTCGCGCCAAGGTTCACGGCCATGCCATGCGTCTGCGGCGGGACTTGCTCGACAGGACCCACGGCGTGATCGGGTCATAGCTCGAACAGGGATTGCTGCGGTGGTGTTTCCACCGTTTTCCGCGACTGTCGCTTGCGCTTCGGAGGCTCTGCTCCTCCCGGCGTCGGAGCATCCGAAGCCTCCGTCCGGGCGAGAAGCGTGCCGTCGGCGAATTCGAGGCTCAGGCGCTGCCCCTGCATCGCCGATGCGGCGGCGCGGATCGGCGCTCCCTCCTCGTCGCGCACGAGGGCAAAACCTCGCGCAAGAACCGCGCGATAGCTCAACGACCCGAGGAGCGATGCGAAACTTGCGAGCCGGTCGGCTCGCCGCTCGAGCAGGCGACGGGCTGCCTGTCCCAGGCGAGCGTCGAGTGCGCCGAGCCGCTCCTGTCGGCGAACCGCCTCCGACCGAGCACGCACGAGGGTTTGCTCACGGGCGACCACGAGGCGGCGGCCGAGATAGGCTAGGGCCTCTCCTTTGCGCGCCGCGTAGTTCCGCAGGGCTGAATGGGGACGATCGGCCACCAGGGCGAGCCGAACACGCGCCTGGGTCAGGCGCAATTCCGGCGGATGACGCCCGAGCCTGTCGAGCAGGCGGCCGAAACGAACCCGGTAATCGCGCGCATTGCCAGCGAGCGCCGGCATGAGCCGGGCCTCGGCAAGGTCGAGGCGTTGGCGTTTTGCCGACAGGAACGCATCCGCGCCCGGCATGGCGCGGAGAAGCGCGCGCAGGTCTGAACCCTCACGGTCGAGCCTGCGCTGGACGGCTTCGCGTTGACGATGACCAAGGTCGCGGATCTCGGCGACGAGATCAGCGCGCACGGGAACGGCCATCTCGGCGGCTCCGGTGGGAGTCGGTGCACGTCGGTCCGAGACGAAATCGATGAGGGTGGTGTCGGTCTCGTGGCCTACCGCCGAGATCAGGGGAATGGCGCTTTCCGCGGCGGCACGGACCACGATTTCCTCATTGAACGGCCAGAGATCTTCGATCGAGCCGCCACCTCTGGCGACGATGAGCACGTCCGGCCGTGGGATGGCGCCGTTCGGGAGAAGCGCATTGAAGCCGCGGATGGCGGTCGCGATTTCCTCGGCCGCGCCCTCCCCCTGGACGCGTACGGGCCAGACGAGGACCGGCCTCCGAAAGCGGTCTTCCAGCCGGTGAAGGATGTCCCGAATGACGGCACCGGTGGGAGAGGTCACGACCCCGACGACCCGGGGTAGGTAGGGAATCGCGCGCTTGCGCTCGGCCGCGAACAGCCCCTCCGCCGAGAGGACACGCTTGCGCTCCTCCAGCAAGGCCATCCAGGCGCCGATCCCCGCCGGCTCGAGGGTCTCGACGACGATCTGGTAGGAGGACTTACCGGCGAAGGTGGTGATACGGCCGGTGGCGACCACCTCCAAGCCTTCCTGCGGCCGTTGGCGCAGGCGGTTGAAAGTCCCCTTCCACACCACCGCGTCGATCCTGGCGGTCCCGTCCTTCAGCGAGAAATAGGCGTGGCCCGAGCCATGCTGGCCGCGATAGCCGGAAATCTCGCCGCGCAGCCGGACATGACCGAACGCGTCCTCGAGCGTTCGCTTCAGGGCCGAGGCGAGATCCCCCACCGACCATTCGGGAGCATTGGAGATCGGCGGAGACGTTGATGGAGGAGGAACGAGGGCCATGTCGCGGCGGACGCTAGGCTCGGCACGGACGCAGGTAAACCCCGGAGCGAGCAGGCAGCGTCAGAAGATCAGGGCCAGGAGTAGGATGCCCGACAGCACCGGTGCGACACCAATAGCCACGGCCCAAGGCCAAAACGCCGGAATATGGGATGGGCGATTGTCATTGGCGGCCTTGACGGTGACGCGACCGCTTTGAAGAAACTGCGACAAACGCACTCCCGACCCCGGCGTCGGGGCCATTGGCGGGGAAGCGGAGTGGCGACATCCTGGCATGACGATATTCAACTCGGGGACAGCCGGCATCGTTCCTCCGATTATCATCGATCATATGCGGTTGGGGAATGAATTTCGTGCGTGCCAAGCATCCTCGAAATCACGGGAATCCGCGACCGGGACCGTGGCCGGGACTTTCCATCCCCTGCTTTTCGGGGGAAACGCCATGCCGGGATGCTTAGGGGGCGGCGCTGCGAGGCCGGGACAATGCTATGATGGAGAGCCATTCGGCGCATTGTGCAGGCTCTTGTCCATACCGGTTCGGCATCTCGCCATGCCTTCCGTGTCCTTCGAAGCGTGACTTATGAACATCCTCCTCATCGGCTCCGGCGGACGCGAACATGCGCTGGCTTATGCGATCGCCAAAAGTCCGCTTTGCACCCGCCTGTTCACGGCCCCGGGCAATCCGGGTACGGCCGAGTACGGCGAGAACCGTCCCGATCTCGCTGTCGCCGATCATGAGGCGGTGAAGAAGTTCTGCGAGACCTCCGGGATCGGCCTCGTGGTGGTCGGGCCGGAAGCGCCGCTGGTTGCGGGCTTAGTCGACGATCTCCAGGCGGCCGGTATCCGTGCCTTCGGACCTACCAAGGCCGCGGCGCAGCTCGAAGGCTCGAAGGGATTCACCAAGGATCTGTGCACGGAACGCGGCATCCCGACCGCCGCCTTCGCCCGGTTCACCGATCAGGACGCTGCCCTCGCCTATCTGGCGCAATCCGGCGCGCCCATCGTGGTGAAGGCCGATGGGCTCGCCGCCGGCAAGGGCGTCGTGGTGGCGGAGACCTTGGATCAGGCGGAGAACGCTGTCCGCTCCATGCTTGGCGAACCGGGTGGTGAGATCGTCATCGAGGAGTGCCTGTTCGGCGAGGAGGCGAGCTTCTTTGCCCTCTGCGACGGGACGAGCGCCGTGCCGATCGGAACGGCGCAGGACCATAAGCGCGTCTTCGACGGGGATCGCGGCCCGAATACCGGCGGCATGGGCGCCTATTCCCCGGCCACCATCCTGACGCCCGCCATCGAACGGGAGGTGATGGAGACGATCATCGCCCCGACCCTGGCGGGAATGCGCGAGCGCGGGACGCCCTTCACCGGCATCCTCTATGCCGGCCTGATGCTGACGGCCGATGGCCCGAAGCTCATCGAGTACAACACCCGGTTCGGCGATCCCGAGGCGCAGGTGCTGATGCCCCGTCTCGCTTCCGATCTGGTGCCGGCCCTGCTCGCCGCCTGCGAGGGCGACGTCACTGGCATCACCCTGCAGTTCGACGCTCATCGCGCCGCACTGACCGTCGTGATGGCGGCAGCCGGCTACCCCGGCGCGGTGATGCGCGGTTCGACGATCCGGGGGATCGCCGAAGCCGGCGCCAACAACGCGGTCATCGTCTTCCAGGCCGGCACGCGGGCGGAGAATGGCCGTATCGTCGCCGATGGCGGCCGGGTGCTGGCGGTGACAGCCACCGGCGACAGCATGATGGAGGCTCAGGCTCGCGCCTATGCGGCGGTGTCGCGGATCGACTGGCCCGAGGGCTTCTGCCGCCGGGACATCGGCCGGCGGGCCGTGGCCCGCGAAGTGGCGGGGGACGGCATCTGACGAAGCCGCGCCCTTGAAATTCCGGGCGCTCGCTCATCTTGCACGGTGACGGCCGGTATCGCGCCGGCGCGGAGGAATCGATCGATGGGCTACGTCTCGAAGACCGTGATGGAAGAGGGCAAGGCCGCCAAGATTGCCGGCCAGACGGATGCGTCAAACCCCTACCCCGCCGGATCGCAGAACAGCGCCGACTGGCTCGAAGGGTACACCTACGACGAGGCGGAGCAGAACGTCGACAACGAGTCGGACGAGTAGCCGCCCGGATCAGTCCTCGGTCCAGACCTGCCCGTGATACACGAACACCTCGGGCCGGTTGGCCAGGGCGGCGAGACCGGAAAAGGCTGGATCTTGGACGGAAATCACGCTGGTGGGGATCGCCTCCATCTGCGTGACGAAGGGCGGCTTATGCTCAAAGGACCGCCGGAAATCGCCCTTTTTCAGGATGGGCAGGATTCGCGGGGCGATGCCGCCGCCGACATAGACGCCGCCCGTGGCGAGGAAGGTCAGGGCGAGGTCGCCGCAGACTCGGCCGAGCAGCTTGGCGAACAGTGTGACGGCCTCGGCCGCAACCGGGTCGCTGCCGTCGATACCCGTATCGGTCACTTTGGCGGGCTCGGCATCCGCCGCCTCTCGCCCGGTTCGCGCGAGATGGATGGCCTTGTAGAGCCGCGCGAGGCCGGGTCCCGAGAGCAGCGCCTCCACCGTCACCCGTCCCTCGATACGCTCCACATGCCGCCAGATCTCTTCCTCGGCCGCATCGGCGGGGCCGAAATCCACGTGGCCGGCCTCTGTAGAGACGATGGCGAGATGATCTGCGTAAGCGATCACGGCCGCTGCGCCGAACCCGGTTCCGGGGCCGAGGACGAGCCTCGTCCCCTGGTCGCCCTTCAGCCCGCCATCACGATAGGGGCCGATCGGCGTCAGGTCGGTGGGGGCGATATCCACGGCGCCGGCGGCGACGGGGACGTAATCGTTGACGACCACCGCGCGCGAGAGGCCGAAATCCCGGCCGATCCGCGCGCCTTCGATGACCCAGTTCGCATTGGTGAGACGGACGGCGGGGCCATCGATCCGGGCGGCGACCGCCAGGATCGTCGAGCGCGGCGCCGGTCCGTCATACTTTTCGAGAACGGACCGGATCGCGGCGCTCGGGTCGGGGAAGGCGTTGGTCGGGACATGGCCGACGATCTCCGCCCCGGCGCCCGCCTCCGGCACGAGCGCGAAGCGGGCATTGGTGCCGCCGATATCGCCGACGAGGACCGGGAACTCGAACATGCGTGCGGTTGTCCTTCGCGCTGGAATCCGGAATTTCACATCTCGCCCGCCCTCGATGCGGGTGCGGGGCGTCACGGTCTGGTCTGCGGCACCGGCCCCGATGCGGGATCGCGGCCAGTCGCGCCCTCAGGCGGGCGGCAGGGCGTCGGGATCGATCGGCGCGCCGTCGGCCCAGGCATAGATCAGCGCGCGCACCGCATCGGGATCGGTGAGGCGCCGCGTGGCGATGGTGTCGCTGCCGCCGATGCGGACGCTGACGCCGCCCTCCTCGTTGACCACGGCGAAGGCCTTCTCGTCGGTGAGGTCGTCGCCCAGAAACATCGCGCGGCGGCCGGCATAGGGCGGCGCCTCGGACAGGGCGCGGATGGCATGGCCCTTGGTCGCAGAAGCCGGGACGATCTCGCCGACCGCCTTGCCCAGCTGCAGCCGATAGGCGTCACCGAGATCGGCCGCGGCCGCCTTCACGGCCTCCTCCGCCTGCGCGGCGTCGGTGGGCGTGGCGAGGCGCCAATGCACCGCGACGGAGGCGCCCTTGTCCTCGATCAGTACGGATTCGAGGTCGCGCACGGCGTCCTTCAACCCCGTGATGCGGGCGCGCAGGGCAGGATGATCCTCGGCGCTGCCTCCCGACACCACCCCGTCGACCCGCCGCTCGACCCCGTGAAGGCCCGCCACATCGAACCTGGCGGGCGAGAGGAAGTCGTCGATCACCGCGATGGGGCGGCCGGTGACGATGGCGAGCGCTCCGCCGAGCCGGTCCCGCAGGCGCAGGAGCGCGGGCGCGAGCTCCGGGGGCACCACCACCTGGTCGGGTCGGGGAGCGATCTCCACGAGGGTGCCGTCGAAATCGAGAAAGAGGGCGAAATCCGTCACAGGCATTGTCCCAGGGTGTCTGGCTCGGGATGGCCGGCTCACCGAGACGGCCGATCCATCGGAGCGGCCGAATTTCTATCATCCGCGTCGCGAGCCGGGCTAGCATGGCCCGCGCCACGCGCAAACGCCGCGTCTCGAATATCGCCTGCGTGCCGGCCCCCATCGCGAAAACGGTCTCCCGTTTCCGGAAGGGTGTTCTCCCGGTAACCCATTGATACGCCTTAGAAGTTGGATGATTCCGATGCACCCCACCCCCCTGCCCTTCGGCCCCGGCCAGGAAAGCGTGTGGAATTATCCGCGCCCGCCGCGGCTGGAGCGCGTGGCCCGGCGCCTGCGCGTGGTGTTCGCCGGTGCGACCGTCGCCGACACGGTGGCCGGGTACCGCGTGCTGGAGACCAGCCATCCGCCGACCTATTACCTGCCCCCCGGCGATGTGGCCGATGGCGTGCTCGGGCCGCCCATCATGGCGGGGATCTGCGAATGGAAGGGCCGCGCCGTCCTCCACGATGTCCTAGCCGGCGGCCATCGGGCGCCGGGCGCGGCCTGGGCCTACCCGGAACCCACACCGGATTTCACGGCCATTGCCGGCTTCGTCGCCTTTTATGCCGGGGCGATGGAGGCCTGTTTCGTCGGCGACGTGAAGGCCGAGCCGCAGCCCGGCGGCTTCTATGGCGGCTGGATCACGCCGGAGGTCGTCGGCCCGTTCAAGGGCGGACCGGGCAGCATGGGCTGGTGAGTGCCACGTCCCGCGCTTTCCATGCGTTACGCGACGGCCCTTCGATGCGCCATGCGACGGCTCTTCGGCGTTTGACCGACAGCCGGCAAATACCGGTACCCATGGCGCCGAACGATGCTCTAAAGGCCGGGGTCAGGTTCGACGAGACGGCCGCGCGAGGGCGGTAAAGGCGGAGAAGCGCGCATGCAGGACACCCCGGTACAGGACTTGCCCGTAACCGACCCGAAGGCCCTCGGTCTCTGCCCCGAGCGGCTCGAGCGCGTCGACGGCTGGATGCGCAGGCTGGTGGACGATGGCAAGCTCGCCGGCCTCTCGGTGATGCTGTCGCGGCGGGGGGAGACCGCGTTCTTCCGCGCCCATGGCCTGGCCGACATCGCCCGCGCGACGCCGTTTGCCGCCGATACGATCACCCGCATCTACTCGATGACGAAGCCGCTGACCTCGGTAGCGGTGATGATGCTCTACGAGGAAGGGCGCTTCCAGCTCGACGACCCGATCACCCGCTTCCTGCCCGAATTTACCGACATGCGGGTTTTCACCGGAGGCAACCGGGTGAAGGCCGAGACCGTGCCGGCCCAGCGCCCGATCACCATTCGCGACCTCCTCACCCATACGGCGGGCTTCACCTACGGCTTCATGGAGGCGACCCTCGTCGATGCGCTCTACCGGCAGAACGGCGTCGATTTCGGCGAGAATCAGGATGCGAGCCTCGCCGAGGTGGTCGCCCGGCTGGCGCGGCAGCCCCTCCTCGCCCAGCCCGGCGTGGAATGGAACTACAGCGTCGCCACCGACCTCCTCGGCCACCTCGTCGCGGTGGTCTCGGGCCAGGAGTTCGGCGATTTCCTGAAGACCAGGGTCATCGACCCGCTCGGCATGGTCGACACGGATTTCTTCGTGCCCGCCGACAAGGTCTCCCGGCTGGCGGCCAATTACAGCCTGTTCCGCGACCGCAGCCTCAAGCTCTACGACGACGCGGTGGGAAGCCGCTTCGCCACCAAGCCCGCGATCGCCTCCGGCGGGGGCGGCCTCGTCTCGACGGCGTCGGATTACATGCGCTTCTGCCGCTTCATCCTCGGGCGCGGCGCCCTCGACGGCGTTCGGCTCCTTGGGCGCAAGACCGTGGAGCTGATGCTGATGAACCATCTGGGCGGCGACCTCGCCTCGATGGGCCAGCCGCGCTTCTCGGAATCCTCCTATACCGGAATCGGCTTCGGGCTCGGCTTCTCGGTCATGCTCGACCCGGCGCGGGCGCAGATCGTCGGCACCCCCGGCGAGGTCGCCTGGGGCGGCTTGGCCAGCACCTCGTTCTGGATCGACCCGGCCGAAGACCTCGCCGTGGTGATGCTGGCCCAGCTCATCCCCTCCTCGGCCCTGCCGATCAGGCGGGAATTGCGGGTGCTGACCTACGCCGCCCTGGTGGAGTGACGGGGCTTTAAACGATGCGTCGCCCCGGACCTGAGATCCGGGGCAGCGCGAGCCGGTATCGACCGGCGTGACGAAAGACCCATCTCGGCCGCCCCGGTGTCGAGGTCGCGCAGAGACGTCAGCGGCAGAGGCTTTGCCGCGCGAGGCAGGGCAGCAGGCTGTCTTCGGGGAAAGGCAGCGCCACCTCCCCTGTCTTGGATTCGAGCCTGGAGATCGCCCATTCTCCCTTCGCATCGGCGACAGGCTCGATGAGCCAGCGTAGGGCGCGGACCTGGTCGCGGCCTCTCTCGGCCGGAAGCCGCGCCTCGACATATTGCTTGGACCACCACAACATGCCGGAGGTGGGGAAGGTGACCGTGACCTTCTGCCTGGCCGCTTCGCAGACGAGCTGACGGACCCGGAAGCTGTTGCCCGCTGCGGCCTTCGGCCTGATCGCAGCGTCCAGCAGGCCGGAGCCGCCGCCGGATGCCTTGAGGGCTTCCTGGCACCGGAGCTCGTCGCGCCGGGCGGCCAAGGCGCGGCTTCCCTCCTGGCAGGCCTGAACGAGGGGCCTGAGACTCTCATGCGACGGAATCGTGCCGCGCCCGCATTGCAGGAGGGGCGACGTCGTGACGTCCGACACAGGATCGGCGGCGGCGAAGGCTTTGTCGACTTCGCCCGTCGCAATGCGGACGGCCTCGGCCCGGGCGTCGGCGACCTTGCCGTTGAACTCCGTGACGAGGGCCGTCGGCGGATAGATCCCGCGCACATCGCCCGTGCCCATCAGGAACCAGTTGTTGGCCTCCAGCCCTGCGAACGTCCTCGGTGCGGCCTCGATCCGCCCGACCTGCTCCTGGAAGACCTGCCGGACGCTTCTCGCCACGTAGTCTTCCGCCATTCCGGTGCAGGTCTTGTGGAGGCGCGACAGGGCCTCGTTGCCCCATGGCGTGCCGACGAGCCGGTCACATTGCGAGCGAGCCTCGTTGAGGGGGAGGCTCTTGAGGCTGTCGCCGCCGAACACCTCCTGAAGCTCCCGAGCGGCGGCCTGCTCCATCTCGGTGCGACGGGTTTCGAGCGGGGCTCCGAGGAAGCGGTCATAGGCCATTCGCGACACGTCGTTTCGGCGGAGTTCGTCCCTGCTGAGCTGCAACCCGTTCGTGTCACGGAACGACGTCAGGGTCAGGGGAAGGGCGAGGAGACGCTCCCGCTCCTCGCGCAGCCAGAGGGCGGCCTTCCGGCGCTTCTCGATGTCGGGATAGGATTGAGACAGCAACCGCCCGATGGTCCTGCCGTCCTTGCAGGACTGGGCTTTCTGGAGAAGGTCCTCCGTGAAGGCACGGTCCCAGTATTCGACCGGTAGACCGACCGCCAGTTCGAGCCGCTCGACGTCGATAGAGCCGAACGTCGACATTCGCTCGCACAAGGTATCCCCGGGCAGGGCCTCGAGCGGTCGCCCGCTCGCCGCGAGGCGGTCGGCGACGATGCGCAGGAAGTCCAGGGCAGCCTGGCGGGCTGCCCCGTTTCGGTCGAGCGACCCCTCGGGCGCCAGCGTGAGGCTCGTCACCGCACGCATTTCCTCGACGGCCCGATCACGGGCGTCCGGCGGTGCGACGGGAAGTTCCGCGAGCCGCTTGCGCTCGGCGTCGTAAAAGCGCCTCCAGAAGCTCGGCGCGGCCTCGGCGTAGCGCTGGCGATAGGCTTGCTGGTCCAGATCCGGCAGCAGGTCGATCGGCGGGAGTTTCTGCTGTTCCTCGGCGACGGTCCGCACCGTTTCGACGGTCGGATGGGCCTCGCCAAGCAGACCGAAGTGGCGATCCATGCGAGCCTTCGCGCTCTCGCTCCGGGAGAGCGTGAACGGCTCGCAATCGGATTGCGGCTTGCCCTGGCCGGTGAGCCACCGCCCCTGGAGGCTATCGCCGTTCTGCCCGAATCGCACCGCGATCCAAGGGCGACCGCGCCGATCGACGAGGAGAAGACCACCATCCGTATCCTGAGCGACCAACTCCAGCTTTTGGAAGGAAGACGCCGTCGTCTTGCGAAAGAAGACGTCGAATGACGACCCTTCCTGTCGGAATTCCCAGTCGTCCAGCGTCAACGCGCCGTTGCAAACATGGCTGCCATTGTAGAAGCCGGAATCGATTGCCTTGGCCTCCCCGGATAGTGCTCCGGAAATCGCAAGGATGACAAGGGATTTCAAGCTGAAATTCATGGATTGACTTGGATCTCCGCAATGCCGATCCATCGATCGACCCCTCTACAAAGGTCGACCGATGTCTTGGACAAGCAAAGTCTATGTCGAGCCTGCGGCGCACTCAACGTTTGGCCGAATGGGGCCCTGTTCGATGGAAACAGACCGGCTCCGGGCGGTCGTTCCCGACCGGACGTGGCGCAGACGCGCAGCGTCGAGTGTCCCTCACACGATGAAGCCGGCCACGCGCACCGTCGGGCGCTCGTGGGTGGCTTCGTTGTCGAGGGTCTTGGGGATCGGTCGAGGGTCTTGGGGATCGAACGTCGGAGGTGCGGCTCCGGTGTGGCTGCAGCCGCTCGGGCCTGCCGGAACCGCTACGTCGAGCGCCGAGTGATCCCGGTCGCCTCGTCCGCCGTGCGCCTGGTTCGGGGGGACGTCCCCGGACGGCTCGAAGACGGTCAGGGGTGGCAGCTTCGCGATGATGCCGGTGGGCAACGGCTCCCTGGCCAAGGGAGGGGCTTGATCCGAGGACGGGTCGTGATCCGAGGATAGGTCTTGTCGTGCAACCCGACTCCCGACGCCTGCTTACCGTGCGAACTCCCTGATCGTCAGGAGTTCGCACAGTAGCGGCACGATCCGGCCGTGCAGGACGTCATCGAGGGGCCGTCGATCATATCAACGACCCTCGGCCGGATCGAACGGTTCCGGCCGTCGTCTTACTCGGCCGGCTTGGCTGCCGGCTTCGGTGCCGTGGCGGCCGGTTTGGCGGAGGATGCGGCAGGCGTGCCGGCTCCCCCGGCCGGCGCGGCCTTCGGCGCCCATTCCGGATCGGAGCGGGGGCCGCCCGGGCCGTTGGTCGGGCCGGTGATCTGGCCCGGTGCCGTGTCCGTCACCTTGGTCCAGGCCTGCGACATGCACATGAAGCGCAGCATGCAGCCGCGCACGGTGAGCTCGCCGGGCTTCTCGCTCCAGATCGTCACATCGTAGAACGACCCGTCCTCGGCGTTGTAGATCTTGCCCTCGTAATGGTTCTCGGCGTTCGGCTTGATGCCCATGATGAGCTGGTGGCCGAGGGAGGGGCGGGCCTGCTTCTTCGGGTCGGGATTCTTGAAATCGACCCGGGGCTGGCCCTTGTCGTTCAGCGGCACTTTCAGCCAGACGACGTAGCCGCAGACGTGATCGTTCTTGGCGCCGCATTTCTCGATGCGGACCCGCGCCCGCCCGTCCTCGGTGAGCCAGGTTCCGCTCGGATCGTTGGGAGCGGCCACGGCGAAGCCCGATATCGCGCTGAGCGCGAGGCCGGCCATCGGGGCCAAGAGGCGCCCGGCCATTGCCGAAATGGGTCGATACGTCATCCAGAAAAAATCCTTAACCCGCCCCGAAACGCAACCGCCCGTCCCTGTGCCGCCCATCCATACGGAGGCGTGACACAGGACGCGATGGCAGGAGCCGCCCATCGTCTGAAGGTCCCCGCTTCGGACGCGAAGGTGACCGGATCATGACCGGCTCGCGGCGTCCTAACGGAATTCGGGACGCGTGCGAGAGAATTCTTCGTGAGGTTCGGGAAGAGACGCCACCGTATTCGACACATGAGAAAGGGCCGGTGCTTCCGCACCGGCCCCGATCTCGCCCTTCGTGATGGAACCGACCTTGTGCCAACCCTCTCTAAGCTTGACCGATCGGTCTCGCCTGACGGGTCCGGCGGGCGGCTGGAGCTTACTCGGCGGCGGTCATGCCGGAGGTGAAGTGACCGCACCAATCCTTCGAGGCCACCACCGGCCACAGGCCAGGCGACTTCGGCTCGGGCTGGCTCACCGGCGGGTTGTAGCGGCAGAGGCCCTGATCGGCGGCAGCCTGGCCGCCATTGATCTTGTGGTCGTCGAAGAAGCGGCAGGCCTCGCAAGCTGCGCTGGTGATCTGTGCCATCGGTCTCTCCAATATGTCCGGGCCGGCTCGGGACGCCCCCGATGCGCCTGCCCCTCAGTTACTAATTAGAATAAGTCCAATCTGGCGTCAATGGTTCCTCGGACTACGGAAGGTCCGTTGCCGAGCACTGCGCCGGTGGAGGCGCCTGTGCCGGCGGACGTGATTCAGCGGCCGCGCGGCGGCGCCGAGGCTCGGTAAGTGGAGCCGGTGCAGACGCTTACGCTATCGGCAGTACGGAAAACGGGTGCCGCCAGCCGCCATCGCGCCCGGAGCGCGGGCTTCTTCGGCGGTGGTCGCTCGCAAGAAATGGGACATCCTGTCGCCTGCCTCGCGCCGGCGATGGAGAACTCGGCCGGGCTGGAGGACTGGCCCTCAGGCGATGCCCGGAGTGTCGTCGTCCTCGTCGATCAGGCTCAGCGTGCGAAGGATCGCGAGGGCGACCATCTCGGCATCCACTTCGCCCTCGGCCGTGGCCGGCAGGATCGCCACGGTGCTGACTTCCTGTCCGGAGAGACGCCCGACGACGACCTTGTAGACCTCCCCGCCGGGCGCGTCGTCGTCGCGGACGAGACAGACGCGGTGATCGCCGGCCTCCCCGTAGACCCGCTGCGTCGTGACCTCGACCCGGTCGTCGTCACTGACGGGCTCGGGCCGACGCGGCTGACCGAAGGTCGGACGGATGATGTTGCTCATATCGACCCTCCCGGTCGCGTTGGCTCAGACGTCGAGATTGGCGACGCTGAGGGCGTTCTCCTGGATGAACTCCCGGCGCGGCTCCACCACATCGCCCATCAGCTTCACGAACAGGTCGTCGGCATCCTGCGTATCCTTGATCCGAACCTGAAGGAGCGAGCGCACCTCGCTGTCGAGGGTGGTCTCCCAGAGCTGCTGCGGGTTCATCTCGCCGAGCCCCTTGTAGCGCTGGAGCTGCAGGCCCTTGCGGCCGAAGGCCATCACCGCCTCGAACAGGCCGACGGGGCCGTGCAGGACGGTCTCCTCGCCCTTGCGGGCATAGGTCACCGGCTCGCCGTAGATCTCGCGCAGGGCCTCGGCCCGGTCGGACAGGCGGCGGGCCTCCTGCGAGGCGATGAGCGAGGCATCCAAGGTCACGACCTGGCGCACCCCGCGCAGGGTCCGGCTGAGGATGTAGCCGCCTTCGCTGACGGAGCCTTCCCAGCCCTGCTCGATATCGTCGGCGATGACGTCCATGCGACGGGCGATCTCGGTGGCGCGCTTCGTCGCCTCGTCGGGGTTCTCGTCCACGTTGGTGCGGAAGGCCCCGGCGATCATGGCCTGTTCCACCGTGGCGCGGTCGTAGCGCGTATGCAGCGCCTGCATCAGGCCACGGAACTGGCGCGCCTCCTCCACCAGGGCCTTCAATTGCGGCCCGCCGAACTCGGCGCCCGATGCGAGCCGGAGCACCGCCCCGTCGACGCCGGCATCGATCAGGTAATCCTCCAGCGCCCGCTCGTCCTTGAGGTAGATCGCGGTCTTGCCCTTGGCAGCCTTATAGAGCGGCGGCTGGGCGATGTAGACGTAGCCGCGCTCGATCAGCTCCGGCATCTGCCGGAAGAAGAAGGTCAGCAGCAGGGTGCGGATGTGGGAGCCGTCCACGTCCGCATCGGTCATGATGATGATGCGGTGATAGCGCAGCTTGTCCGGGTTGAAGCCCTCGCGGTCGGTGGAGGAGCGGCCGATGCCGGCGCCGAGCGCCGTGATCAGCGTGCCGATCTCGGCCGAGGACAGCATCCGGTCCGCCCGCACGCGCTCGACGTTCAGGATCTTGCCGCGCAGGGGGAGCACGGCCTGGAAGTGGCGATCGCGGCCCTGCTTGGCCGAGCCGCCGGCGGAATCGCCCTCCACCAGCAGGATCTCGCATTTCGACGGGTCGCGCTCCTGGCAATCGGCGAGCTTGCCGGGCAGCGAGGCGATGTCGAGCACGCCCTTGCGGGTCACGGTCTCGCGGGCCTTGCGCGCGGCTTCGCGGGCGGAGGCCGCGAGGATGACCTTGCCCATCACGGATTTCGCCTGGGCCGGGTTCTCCTCGAGCCAGTTGGAGAGGCCCTCGTTGAGGACGTTCTCCACGGCCGGTCGCACTTCCGACGAGACCAGCTTGTCCTTGGTCTGGGACGAGAATTTCGGGTCGGGCACCTGCACCGAGATCACGGCGGTGAGGCCCTCGCGGCAATCCTCGCCGGTGAGGGTGATCTTCTCGCGCTTGGTGATGCCGGTGGATTCGGCATAGCCGGTGATCTGCCGGGTCATGGCGGCGCGGAAACCCGCCATATGGGTGCCGCCGTCACGCTGCGGGATGTTGTTGGTGAAGGGCAGCACGGTCTCGTTGAACGAGTCGTTCCACCACAACGCCACCTCGACGCGGATGTTGTCGCGCTCGGCCCGGACGAAGACCGGCTTCGTCATGCCCTCGATCGGTTTGCGCGAGCGGTCGAGATAGCGCACGAAGGCCTCGATCCCGCCCTCGTAGAACAGCTCCTCGCGCTTGTGCTCGGCATGGCGCGCGTCGGTGAGGACGATGCGCACGCCGGAATTGAGGAAGGCGAGTTCGCGCAGGCGCTTTTCCAGCGTCGCGTAGTCGAACTCGATCATCGTGAACGTGTCGGTGGAGGGCAGGAACGACACTTCCGTGCCGCGCCGTCCGTTGCCGTCACCCACGACCACCAGCGGCGACACCGCGTCGCCGTGGCGGAACTCCATCGCGTGCTCCTTGCCGTTGCGCCAGATGCGCAGGCGGAGCCATTGCGAGAGGGCGTTGACGACGGAGACACCGACGCCGTGCAGGCCGCCGGAGACCTTGTAGGAATTCTGGTCGAACTTACCGCCGGCATGGAGCTGGGTCATGATGACCTCGGCGGCCGAGACCCCCTCCTCCTTGTGGATGTCGGTGGGGATGCCGCGGCCGTTATCGGACACCGTCACCGAGCCGTCGGCGTTGAGGGTGCAGGTGACGACGTCGGCATGGCCCGCCAGCGCCTCGTCGATGGCGTTGTCCACCACCTCGTAGACCATGTGATGCAGGCCCGACCCGTCATCGGTGTCGCCGATATACATGCCGGGCCGCTTGCGCACGGCATCCAGCCCCTTGAGCACGCGGATGGATTCCGCCCCATAGGCCGTAGCCGCCAGGTTGCGGGAGGTGTCGTCGTCGGTCATGTCGGACATCAAGTTCCCCAGGCAGGCGGGTCTTTGCTTGATTTTCGTGCCCCGGCTCGGTCCCCGGGTACGCCTGCGATTCGTTCAGTGGGCTATATATAAGCGGTGCGTCTTGAAAATGCACCGCTCCAGCCCAGTTGTGGCGAACCGAGCCGATAGGGCGGCGGAAGATGTCCGAGCGTCGGGCAGGAGGCGAGAAAGGCAGGCCGTTTCGGAGCCCGAACGAGCCGAACTCACCTCACGGCCCGAGCACCTTTATGAAAGCCGCACCCGCGCCGAAGAACGCGGCGCCGGCAGCCATACCCGAAAGGGCGATCTGCCACGGGGCGAGCATCCGATCTCGCGCCAGCTTCGATGCTTCAGCGGCAAGTTTGCTCTGCTCGGCAGCGAATTTGCTCTGCTCGGCGATCAGTTTGTGCTGCTCGGCGACAAACTTGCGGGTCTCTTCCTGAGCTCGCTCGATTCGGGCGCGCTGCTCCTCGAGATCAAACCGCACTGTGTCCGACATCGATCCTGGTCCTCGAACGTGCAGGCGATCCATGATCGTCCGCCGCTAGGATATGAGGTGGCGCCGCGGGGAGTGGCAAGAGACAAGAGCCGACAGTCTCTCGCAGCCCCACAGCGTAGTCACGACGGGGCCAGGCGATGACGCTCTCACCCATCTCCGAAGTTCACTCCTGCAGGAACGGATTGGTCATCCGCTCCTCGCCCAGCGTGCTCGTGGGGCCGTGGCCGGGAATGAAGGCGATGTCGTCGCCCAGCGGCAGGACCTTGTCCTTGATGGCGCGGATGAGCTGGTCGTGGTTGCCGCCGGGCAGGTCGGTGCGGCCGACAGAGCCCTTGAACACCACGTCGCCCACCAGGGCGAAGCGCGCGTCGCGGCTGACGAAGACCACGCTGCCGGGCGAGTGGCCGGGCGCGTGCACGATGTCGAAGCCGAGTTCGCCCACGCTCACCGCGTCGCCCTCGGCGAGCCAGCGGTCGGGTGTCACCGCGCGAGCCCCGTCGATGCCGTAATTCGCGCCCGTCTCGGGAAGGCTGTCGAGGAGGTAGCGGTCGGCCTCGTGCGGGCCCTCGATCGGGACGCCGAGCCGCTCGCGCAGCTCGTCCGCGCCGCCGGCATGGTCGATATGGCCATGGGTGAGCAGGATCTTCTCGATGGTGATGCCCTGGTCGCGGATCGCGGCTTCGATCCGGTCGAGATCGCCACCGGGATCGACGACCGCGCCGATCTTGGTCTCGTCGGACCAGATCAGGGTGCAATTCTGCTGGAAGGGCGTCACCGGAATGATACCTGCGCGGGGCGTGCCTGCCATCGGGACCGTGTCTCCGTTTCCGTGGAACTGCGTGTCTGAGGAGGCGCCCGTCCCCGCCGCGCGTTCGTTCGCGATCGGTGGGACGCCCGTGTCCGGTCCGCGTGTTTAGCTCATTTTCACGCGGAGGGGATGCCTCGCGTCGGCGATGTGCGCTTCCGGGGTCGCATGGGCTGAAAAGGCGTCTGGCGCCGGGCGTGTGGCGGCGCTAATCCCGTCGGAGGCTGCCGTCCCGGTCGAGGCTGCCGTCCTGGCAAATGCGACGGCGCTGCCAAATTTCGGCCTCGCCGTCACCCTAGACGGAGCCGCGCCGCAGATCGGCACGATCCGAACAGGCGGGCCGATCTGACTTTTCAACGCGGCCACCTTCACGCCAGACGGGGCAGTCCCTTGCGCACATGCTGAAAACCGCCTTCGTCGCCGCTCGCGACAGGCAGCGCCTGAGCGAGATCGCCGCTGTCCTGATCGGATTCGGTGTCACCAAGGTCGTGGAGCGCCTCGGCCTCGGCCATCTGGCGCGGTTCGCCAAGCGCCGCCGGCCCCACGTTGACGTGGCCCGCCTGTCCCAGCCGCAGCGCGTGCGCCGCGCGATCGAGGCCCTGGGGCCGACCTTCATCAAGCTCGGCCAGATCCTCGCCAGCCGGCCGGACCTGCTGACGCCGGAATGGACGGAGGAGCTTGAGAAGCTCCACAGCCAGGTCCGGCCGATCGCCTGGGACAAGATCCGGCCGCAGCTGGAGGCCGATCTCGGGGCGCCGCCCTCGGAGATCTTCGCCGAGTTCGACACGGTGCCGTTGGCCGCGGCCTCCATCGCCCAGGTCTACCGCGCCCGTCTGATGTCGGGCGAGGAGGTGGTGGTGAAGGTCCTGCGCCCCGGCCTGCGCAAGATCATCGAGGCGGATCTGCGTCTCCTCGCCCATGCCACCCGCATCGTGGTCGACGAGTGGCCGGAATTCGGGCGCTACCAGCCCCAGGAGCAGATGCGCCACCTCGCCGCCGGTCTCTACGGCGAGCTCGACCTCGTCAACGAGGCACGCAACTGCGAGACCATCGCGGCGATCTTCGCCGACCGGGACGACATCGTCATCCCCAAGATCCACTGGGAGTTCACCTCCGAGCGCGTCCTCGTCCAGGAATTCATCCACGGCATCCCGCCCAACGACCATCCCCGCCTCGACGCGGCCGGGATCGACAAGGTCAAGGTCGCCCAGAAGGGCACCGACGCCTTCCTCAACATGGCGCTGATCGAGGGCGTGTTCCACGCCGATCCGCATCCCGGCAACATGCTGGTGATGCCGGGAAACCGCATCGGCTTCATCGATTTCGGCATCATCGGCCGCCTCTCCGAGCGTCGCCGCACCCAGCTTCTCATGCTGATCGGCGCCATGCTGAAGGAGGATTCCGATGGGCTGATGGCCGTCCTCCTCGACTGGACCGGATCGAGCAACCCCGACCTCACCAAGCTCGAGACCTCGTCCCAGGCCTTCATCAACCGCCATGCCGGCTCGGTGCTGAACTTCGGTGACCTCCTCACCGATTTCATGACCATGGCCCGTGAGAACGACCTCGCCATGCCCACCGACCTCGCCATCCTGTTCAAGGGATTGGTGACCGCCGATGGCGTGATGCGCCATCTCGACCCGAAATTCGACCTCTTCACCGCCGCCGGCCCGACGGTGAAGAGCAAGCTCGCGTCCCAGTTCTCGATCAAGGGCATCAGCCGCAAGGTCGAGGCGGTGGGAGCGGGCCTGTTCGGAGCGGCCTCCGAACTGCCCACCCTGATTCACCTCATGCTGGTGCGCCTGAAACAGGGCCGCGTCACCGTCGAGATCGAGCTGAAGGGCATCGAGAAGCTCACCCGCGGCATCGAGCGCGCCGCCGCCCGCATCGCCGTGGCGCTCATCGTCGCCGCCTTCGCGACGCAGCTCGCCCCCCGCTTCATGGATCTCGGCACACCGGCCTTCATCACGGTGGGCGCGATGGTCTGCGTGATCGGAATCGGCTGGCTCGTGCTGCTGGGGCGGAACAAGTAGGCGGAGCCTCTACGTAAATTTCCCTTAGGTTGAAAATTGTCGTGATGTGAATACCTCAAGTTTGCTGTCGGATATGTGCGGCAAACGGAAAGGAACCATGCATCATGGCTGATCGTGCAGTGAGAAAGACGGGAAAGAATTCTCAGGGAGATATCACCTCCCTTTGCAATGATGGCGATTTCTGGTCACCCCGTTCCAAGCTGGATGCCATCGTCGACATCGAACGAGGGATTCATACCTATTACGTTCCTTGGACGAGCGGGCGGACCGAGATACGGGTCGTACAGGGATCGAACGGGAAATACCTGCGCACGGATCGCGATCAGACCACCCGAAACAACCTGGACGATCTTCCGGATTGCTGATCCGAGTTGAGGCTTCGATAGGGCATTCTCGCCGAGCGCGGCAGGCAGGATCGATAGTGTCCGCCGCGCTCTCGGCCTGAGACAGGCCTTCACCCAACCCGTCGCTTCAGCGGCGCGTCGAGGCCGCCGAGCCGGAACCAGTGGTAGCCGTAGCGCTCCATCATCAGGCAGTGCCGGCCATCGTCACCCGCCTCGCTGCGACGGCCAGTGAGGAGATCGACCAGGACACGGCCCTCCGGTCCCTCTACCTCCGGTGAGAGGGAGATTTCCATCGGCGTTCCGCTGAGGTTGTGGACGCAGAGCACCGAGTTGCCCTCCCAGTCGTAACGGATCGCCAGGATCGCGGGTGAGGCCGTCTCGATCACTGCGAAATCGCCCCAGCCGATCTCCGGCACCTCCTTGCGGGTGCGGATGACGCTCTCCATCCAGTTGAGCAGCGAGCCGCGGTCATGGCGCTGGCTCGCCACGTTCACGTGGTCGAAGCCGTAGGCGCCGCTCCCGATCACCGGCAGGGTCGGGGTTTCGCTCTTGGTGAAGCCTCCTTGCGCCTCGGCATTCCACTGCATCGGGGTGCGGGCGCAGTCGCGTTCCTTGAGCGAGAGGTCGTCGCCCATGCCGATCTCGTCGCCGTAGCGCAGCACCGGCGTGCCCGGCAGGGTGAACATCAGGGAATAGGCGAGCTCGATGCGCTGCTGGTCGCCGCCCAGCATCGGGGCGAGACGGCGCCGAATTCCGCGGTCGTAGAGTTGCATCCCCTTCTCCGGCCCGAACGCGGCAAAGACCGCCTGCCGTTGGGTCTCGGTGAGGCGTCCGAGATCGAGTTCGTCGTGATTGCGCAGGAACACCGCCCATTGCGCCGAATCCGGTCGGTTCCAGGTCTTGCGCATGGCCTTGGCGAGGGGACGGCCGTCGCCGGAAGCCAGCCCGTAGAAGAGAGCCTGGTTGACCTGGAAGTTGAACAGCATGTGGAGCCGGTCGGCATCGTCGCCGAAATAGTCGAGGTCCTTCTTCGGCAGGATGTTGGCCTCGCCGAGAATGATGGCATCGCCCTGCCGCCATTGCAGGAACTCGCGAAAATCCCGCAGCATGTCGAATTGCTCTTCGGGCTCACCCGTGACCTCGGGTCCTTTCTTGGCAATGACGAAGGGCACCGCATCCATGCGGAAGCCCGAGACGCCGAGCTGGATCCAGAACCCCATGATCTTCTGGATTTCGGCCCGCACCGCCGGATGGGCGGTGTTGAGATCGGGTTGGAACGGCATGAAACGGTGGAAGTAATAGGCTCCCGCCTTGGCGTCGCGAGTCCAGGTCGTGGTCTGGACGCCGGGGAACACCATGCCCTCGTCCGCATGCGGCGGCCTGGATTTCGACCAGACGTACCAGTCGCGGTGAGGGGAATCCGGGTCCGATCGTGCCGACTGGAACCAGGGATGCTGGTCCGACGTGTGGTTGACCACCAGATCGATGAGGACGCGCAGGCCCCTCTGCTTGGCCGCGTGGGTAAAAGCGACGAAGTCGCCGAGCGAGCCGTAATCCGGGTCGACGCCATAGTAATCGGTGATGTCGTAGCCGCCGTCGCGCTTCGGCGAAGGCTGGAACGGCATCAGCCAGATCGCCGTGATGCCCATGCCCTGCAGGTAATCGAGCCGGCGCTCCAGTCCGACGAAGTCGCCGATGCCGTCGCCGTTGCCGTCGAGGAAGGACCGGACGGACAGGCAGTAGACGACCGCGTTCTTGTACCAAAGGTCCTTGATCATGCGACGCAGGTCTCCGGAGGGCCGCGCCGGCGGGCGCATCCGCCTGCAACGTCGCCGGGGACGGAAGCGTTGCGGGAGGCCGGTCCGGTGGCGGTCTCCTTAAATCAGCCGCCTTGTGCATCCCATCTTGGGCTGAGTGCGTTGCGGCTGCCGATCCTGTCGTCCGTGCCCTGTGACGCGTCCTGGATTTCGGTGCCCGCTCCTCGATGAACATCATCCTGATCAAGCTGTTCGCGACGGCGCTGACGCTCAGTCAGGTGACGACGCGGCCGGATGCCGTGAAGACGCAGTTCGATCCGGTGGCCGACAAGGGCCAAGTGGTGCAGATCCTGCGCGACGGCTGCGCCCATATGCGGAAAGCCTTCGACATCGAGGACATCAACCTCGACGAGCTGATCTCCACCGCGATGGAGGACCCCTCGGCCATCGCCGGTGCCTCCGCGCCGAAGCTCCTGCACGGGCTCGATATCGGCGAGCTCAACACGAGCTACCGGCAGTTCTGCAAGGGCGAGAACCCGGCGAACTCGCCCTTCGACGCGGGTGAAGTGATCGCCTTCTACAACAAGGCCGTGGCCGACCTGCCCTCGGCCCAGGACTTGAAGGACCGCAAGCTGCCCGGCGCCAGCCTGATCCTCGACGGGGCGGGCAAGCGCTACGCCGAGGCGTTCGAGGCCAATGGGCGCCGTCTCAGTGTGCCGATCTCCGACGTGCCGGTGATGGTGCAGAAGGCGTTCGTGGCGGCCGAGGACAAGCGCTTCGAGACCCACAAGGGCATCGACGAGCGCGGCGTCATCCGGGCCTTCATCGGCAACCTCGCCTCGCCGGGGCGGCCGGCCGGCGGCTCCACCATCACCCAGCAGGTGGTCAAGAACCTGTCGGTGGGCGACGACGTCACCTATGAGCGCAAGATCCGCGAGATGATCGTGGCCTCGCGCCTGGAGCGGATCCTCGGCAAACCGCAGATCCTCGAACTCTACCTCAACGGGATCTATCTCGGCCGCGGCTCCTACGGGATCGAGATGGCCGCGCGGAGCTATTTCGGGAAATCGGTGGGGCAGCTCACCGTGCCGGAGGCGGCGCTGTTGGGCGGCATGCCGAAGGGGCCGAACTTCTACAATCCGGACAAGTATCCCGACCGCGCCAAGGAGCGGCGCGCCTATGTGCTGGCGCGGATGAAGGACGAGGGCGTCATCACCGAGGCGCAGCTGACCGAGGCGGCCAACGCCCCCCTCGGATTGAAGCCGATCGAGACCACGCGGCGGGATTCGGGTTTCTACTTCGTCGATCACCTCACGCGCGAGGCGCGCACCTTCGCGGGCATCGACTCGCTCACCTCCGCCTCCCACGTGGTCCGCTCGACCATCAATGCCGGCCTCCAGACCGCCGTGGAATCCGCCCTGCAGGACGGGCTCGCCACTTACGAGCGCGCCACCGGGCGCCAGCGCTACGAGGGGCCGGAATTCAACCTCGCCGACAGCATCGCCAAGCTCGGCGGGGCGACGCCCGCCGTGGAGGGATCGGTCCAGTCGGTGCCGCTCGTCGGCGGCGGCGAGGCGAAGCCCAGATCGGCCACGGACAAGCCTGCTGCCGCGAAGTCCGCGCCGGCGGCCGCCGGGCCGAAGCCGCTGGCGCAGAAACCCGTCTGGCAGCGCGCCCTGGAGAGCGCGCGGCCGGTGCTCTACGACGTGCATTGGCCGCTCGCCGTGGTGCTCGAATCCGGGCGCGGACCGGTGAAGGCGGGGCTCGCCGACGGGCGCATCGTCAGCCTCGATCCCGGCATCGCCAAGGGCCGTCTGCAGACATACGACGTGGTGCGGGTGAAGCTGCGCGACCCGAAGGCCAAGGCTCTCCGCGCGGAGCTGCGCGTGCGCCCCTCGGTCCAGGGCGCGGCCCTGGTGCTGGAGAACCGCACCGGGCGCATCCTCGCCATGGATGGGGGCTTCTCCTACCCACTGAGCCAGCTCAACCGGGTGACGCAGACCGTGCGCCAGCCCGGCTCGACCCTGAAGCCGCTGACCTATCTCGCCGCGCTGAACGCCGGCCTGCAGCCCAATACCCTGGTGATGGATGCCAGCGTGACCCTGCCGCCCATCGGCGGTGTCGGCCAGTCCTGGAGCCCGAAGAACTACGATGGCGGCGGGTCGGGCGCGACGACCCTTCGGCGCGGGCTCGAATTCTCGAAGAACCTCGTCACCGCGCGCCTGCTCCAGGGCGGCATCGCCGATACGCCGCCGGCGAGCCTCACCCGCGTCTGCGACCTCGCGCTCGAAGCGCAGCTCTATGCCGAATGCGAGCGCTACTATCCCTTCGTCCTCGGCTCGCAGCCGGTCCGCATGGTCGATCTCGCCGCCTTCTACGCGGCCGTGGCCAACGAGGGCGCGCGGCCGGCGCCCTACGCGCTGGAGGCGGTGGAGCGCGACGGCACGGTTCTGTACAAGCGCGAGCCGAAGGAGCCGGTGCGGATCGGCTCGGCCGACAGGGTGGCCTTCTATCAGCTGAAGACCATGCTGCAGGGTGTCACCAACCACGGCACCGCGGCGGCCCTCGCCCGCTTCTCCGGCTCGATCGCCGGCAAGACCGGCACGTCCGAGAACGAGAACGACGCGTGGTTCGCCGGTTTCACCAACGAGATCACCATCGTGGTCTGGGTCGGCTACGACAATGCCGATGGTACCCGCCGGACCCTGGGACGCGGCCAGACCGGCGGGCATCTCGCGGTGCCGATCGCCGGCACCATCCTGCAGGCTGCCTGGGCCAACGGCGTGGCGCGCACTCCCCTCGCCCCGCCCTCCCCGGAGGCGAAACGTGACCTCGCCGACCTGCCCATCGACGCCCGCAGCGGTGAGCGTGTCGCGGGTGGCGGCTTCCTCGAGCATTTCCGGCTGAGCAACGGTCGCGTGGCCGACACGCAGTACCAGTTGCTGCCGCGCGAGGTGCAGACCGCCATGCGGCCGGATTCCGAGGACGGCGACACTGGCGGCCTCGACGACGGCGCCGACGTGGTGGGCGACCTGTACGGCAACCTCACCACCCGGCGCGGGGCCGAGCCGGACCCCCTCGACCCCTTCGGCGAGAGGCCGGCGCAGCCGCGCGGCCGTCGGGCGCAGGGGGATGGCTATGGCTACGAGGGGTCGCGGAGCCCGGCATGGCCCGGCACCCAGCGCTCGCCCTTCGGCGAGGACGAGCCTCCCCGCGCTCGCCGCCGCGATCCCGACTACCTGTTCGGCGACGACCCGCGCTACTGAAGGCGCGGATCCCCCTTCATCAGCAATCGAGGCCCCGACGTGAAGACGCAGCTTCCGGCGACACGTGTCCTTGTCCAGATTCTCAGCTTCCTGCCCGTCCTGGCACTCGGCCTCCCCGCCTCCGCGCAGGAAGGGATGAAGGTCCAGGTCCCCGCCGACCGGATCAAGGAGGTTCCCGCCATCGAGCCGTCGGGCCTTGCCGCCCTCAAGCCGGGCACGATCCTGTTCACCGACCACCGGGACAATCCGGCGAACCCCGAGAGCGGCCTCACGCCCTATCTCGAATGGCGAAAGCTGCGCCCGGCCGAGCAGGCGGCCCTGGCGCCCTACCCCGCCTATGCCGAGCCCGATTACAGCGTGACGCTCAACGGCGTCTCGAAGCAGCGGCACGAGACCCTGAAGGTCTATGTGGCGCAGGGGCGGTTCGTGGTGGCCAAGCCCGCGGACTCCATCGACCTGTCGGCCTTCGCCAATCTCGGCTTCGTGTCCAAGATGGACCCCGTCATCAAGCACAAGACCCTGAGCCCCGCCGAGGTGACGCCCACCAAGGACCCGGCCGCCGCCTTCGCCCGCCGCCCGGACCGGGCCTGGTGCGAGGGCGCCGCCGCCTGCATCGAATCCCGCTACGACCTCGAGGGCAAGCTGCCGCTGGGCGTGAAGCTCGCCAACAAGCTGGAGGACGGCGCCTCGAAGAAGGTGGCCGAGTTCGTCTCGTTCCAGAGCGAGTTGCGGACCCTGCCGGCGGCCGAAGCGGCCTCGCTCGCGGCGCTCACGCGGGTCGACACGCCGGTGGCCGGCGGCCTCGAACAGACGATCTTCTGGGTCAACCAGATCCTGCGCTTCGGCAAGTTCCTCGCCGTGTTCCAACCCATGCCGAACGACCCCGGCAAGACGGTGGTGACGACCTATATGGCGCTGGCGATCAAGGCCGATGTCCTCGACCGCAAGCAGGAATATGCCCGCGTGCCGGTTCTGAAGAACCTGCTCCCGGCCCAGGTGCTGATGGGCAATTCGTCCTTCAACACCGGCACGTCGATCAGTGCCGGCCTGCCGACCTATGCCCGCAACCGCATGATCGCCTTCGCGGACGCCCTGGCCAAGAACTGAATGGCGAGTGTCGGAGCCTGTTCGATTGGATTTTTCGACGAATTTCCATTCCAGAATCGATCATCCAATCAGACCTCCTCATCCTGAGGTGCCCGCATCAGTGGGCCTTGAAGGAGCCCTCCAGTGCTCGCGTGATCCCTGGAGGGCTCCTTCGAGGCCGCTCCGCGGCGCCTCAGGATGAGGTAAGGCCTTGGACAAGCAACGCGAGCAGGCTCTCAGTTGCCGCGGCTGACGATGGAGGGCATCGATGGGGCGGTGTAGGCGCGGTTCACGTCGCGGCGGGTCTGCGTGCCGTTGGTGTCGTTGGAGCGGCGGAAATTCTCGGTGCTGAAACTGTCCGAGAAGCCGCTGCGGTCGGCGCTGTTGCAGGCCCCGAGGGCACAGAGCAGGCCGACGGCGAAGAGGACGGGGATGGGACGCATCGGAAGTTCCTGGGAGTCTGGTCCGGTTGGACCGATCGGGTCTTTCGTGGTGCCGGGTTGGCCCTCGCGTCAAGCACAAGGATAACGAACCGTCTCAGCTTACGGGCAGAGTGATGTTCTCGCGCCACGAAAACGCTCACTACGCTTGACGGCTTTCGGGCATGGGGGCCGCAATCACGCGGATTTAGCCTCCTTGGATCTGGTGCTCGGGCCGGCCTTGGGCGACACCTTGTCCAACATGAGCAACGTGGTCCCCTTCTCCCGCCCCCCCGCCGCCGCACCACAGATCTCCAATGTGGTCGCCGTCGCCGACGATCTGTTCGCCGCCCTGGAGCTGCTTCAGGGCGTCGCCCACCGTGCCGCCGCCATGGGCCGTCCCCGCAGGGAGATGGAGCTCACCGTCCGCAACCTGCGCGAAGCGGTCAGCGCCGTGGAGCGGGCCCTCGACTGCATCGGCGAAGGCGACGAGGCCGGCCAGGGCTGAACCGACACCGCGCCCGGGCGTGATGCGCGCGGGCGCCTTCTTGCCTGCGGCTACGGCATTCTACATTTTTCGCGGGAAGCTCCGTCCCGCCCTCCTCCCCACAAGGGGGAGAGGGACGCGCTATGTCTGTAAATGCAGATGTGTGAATCCAGTCGCTCGTGACAGGCGGAAGGCGCGCGGCATCCGCCGCGACGACAAGATTTTTCGCTACCTTCGTCAACTAGTGGACAGACGCCTTGGCGGTGATAAGCTAAGCGCGAGACAGAAGGTGAACACAGCGCATCAGATGCTCCCGTCGACAGAGTCCTTCATCGAAGGCAATCTCCTGCTGAAGGCGCTGTCCCGAGAGGATCGCGGGCTTCTCATGCCCCATTTCGAGCCGACCGTCGTTCGGCGCGGGGAGGTTCTGTTCTCCGTCGGGTCCCGGGTCTCGTACATCTCCTTTCCTTGCGATCAGACGGTCATCAACCTGATCGTCTCCATGCGGGACGGCCGGAGCGCCGAGACGGCCACGATCGGCCGGGAGGGCGCCGTGGGCGGCGTCGTCAGTCACGGCAGCCTTCCGGCGTTCAGCACGGCCCTGGTGCAGATCGGCGGACCGGTCCTCAGGCTCGATGCCGCGAAATTGCAGGACGCCAAGCTTCGCTCGACTACGCTCCGCAACCTCTTCACCCGTTACGCCGATTGCCTCCTCGGCCAGGTGCTGCAATCCGTGGCGTGCAACGCCCTCCACCCGATCGAGGAGCGATGCCTGCGCTGGCTGCTGACGCTGCAGGACAGGATCGGCACCGAAACGCTTCCCGTGACCCACGAACTCCTGGCCAACATGCTGGGCGTGCAGCGGACCTACCTGACCCGGATCCTGCGCACCCTGCAGGTGCAGGGGCTGATCGAGGTGGGGCGCGGCCGTATCACCATTCTCGACCGGGCCAAGATCCAGGAGGCGGCCTGCGAGTGCCATGGCGCCGTGGTGAGCCATTTTGAGACCGTGCTCGGGGCCGTCTACGATGCCGACGGGCGGATGCTCTTCGTCGATCCTCCGACGCAGCCGAGCCAGGACGATCCCGTCCCGGCAGCGGCTGTCTGAGGCGGCATCGCTCGATGTCCGCTCGGGAGGACGAGGCTTTCCGATCCCGGGCACAGGTGCCGGGTCAAGTCTCCGATCCGAGTTCGATACGCTGTGGGTGGGGAGGATCTCGCGAAATCTCGTGGCGAGACTTGTTCGTTGCGAGGTCCGACTGCATTTCATGTGATGGCGATCGACGGAATCAGACCCGCATCCGATGACCACTGCGAATGTACCTCCACCCCTCCGAGGGAGTCGTCGCGATCTTCCTTCGCCGGTAAGGACGGCGGCCGGTGGTATGACCGACGGTGCCGTTGGCATCGGCGATGGTGCCGCCTCCCTCGATCGGTGGTCGACCGACGAGCGCTATCGCCTCGTGGCCAGGGCGACCAACGATGTCGTCTGGGATTGGGACCTGCTGCGCGACGCCATCCTGTGGAACGAGGCGCTCGAGACGTCCTATGGCTGGCGGCCTGCCCATATCGGTCCCGGCTCCGACTGGTGGCTCGGCAACATCCATCCCGATGACCGCGCCATCGTCTCCGCCGGGCTGAATGCCTTTCTCGACGGAGGCTCGGACAGGTGGAGCTGCCAGTACCGTTTCCTCAAGGGAGACGGGGCCTATGCCGATGTGCTGGACCGCGCATATCTCGTCCGCGATGCTTTGGGCGCGCCGGTGCGGATGGTCGGCGCGATGCTCGACGTCACCGTCAGAAGCCAGTTGGAGGCTCAGTTCCGCGCGGTCTTCGAGGGCGCCAATATCGGGATCGTCCAGTTCGATCCCCGCAGCGTCCTGGCGCTCAGGGTCAACGCCAAGCTCTGCGAGATCTGGGGTGCGCCGGAATCCGAGATCGTCGGTCGCTCCCTCGCCCAATGGACCCCCGCCGAGGATGCGGATGCGCGCGACGACCTGCATCGCCGCCTCGCCACCGGCGAGACCCTGCAGGACCGGTTCGAGAAGCGCTACCGGAGACGCGACGGCCGGATCATCTGGGCGAGGGTGAACCTCGTCTCCCAGACCCTGGGTGACGCCGTTCACGCCATGGCGATGATCGAGGACATCACCGAGGAGAAACGCGCGGATGCCCGTCGCGAGGCGCTGATCAGCTTAGGCGACCGCCTGCGTGAATTGCGCTCGAACGCCGATGTCGTGGCCATGACGGCGGAGATCCTGGGCCGCGCCCTCGGGGCGACGCGGGCCGGCTACGGCATGGTCGACCTTCCGGCGGGGCTGGTGACGGTGGCGCATTCCTGGTCCTCGGACGGACAGACTTTTCCGAGCCGGACCCTGCGGCTCGAGGAATTTCCCGCGAGTATCGCCGGCCTGCGGCGCGGCGAGATCCTCGCGGTGGACGATCTCGCGACCTCCCCCGACCTCGAAAGCGATGCGGAACTCTACATCGCGGAGGGTGTGCAGGCGGTGATCTCCGTCCCCCTGCTCCAGCGCGGCCGCCTCGTCGGCGTGCTCTATGCGACGGAGGCCTCGCCACGCTCCTGGACGCCGCACGAGATCGCCTTCGTCCGCGAAGTGGCGGAACGGGCCTGGAGCAGCCTGATCCGGATCGAGGCGGACGAGCAGCAGCGGATTCTCAACCGCGAACTCAGCCACCGCATGAAGAACACCCTCGCGATGGTTCAGGCGATCGCCTCGCAGAGTCTGCGCAACGTCACCGATGTGGAAGCGGCCAAGCATGCCTTGGCCGCGCGCCTGATCGCCCTCGGGAATGCCCACGACATCCTGCTGACCGGAGAGCGCGAGAGCGCCGCCATCTCGGCTGTGCTGAAGAGCGCCCTGTCCCTTCACGACGACCAGCAGCCGGGGCGGTTCGATCTGTCGGGGCCCGAGATCGTCATCGGCTCCAAGGCGGCCCTGTCGCTCGCCCTGATGATGCACGAACTCGCCACCAATGCCGCCAAATACGGCGCCCTTTCCAGGCCGGACGGCCGCGTCGTCGTGGAATGGCGGGTGGTCGCGGTGGGAGACGACGACACGATCCACCTCACATGGTCCGAGCATGGCGGGCCACCCGTGAGCCCCCCGACGCGGAAGGGCTTCGGCTCACGGCTCATCGAACGCGGGCTCGCCGGCGCCGTCGGCGGCGAGGTCTCCCTCGCCTACGAGCCCGATGGGCTGATCTGCCGGGTCGTCGCGCCCCTCGGCGGGTTCCAGACGAGCGTCTAGGGCGTTCTGCGCCGAACCGGATGGCGGTTCGGCGAGCAGGAGCGCGGCAGACGAAGGCCTGGAAATGCGTGCCGACCCACCGCGGTCGGGTGCCGCTCCAGCAGAGGAGCGTGTCCCACTTCCATGGTGCGTTCGGTCGCGAGAGCTTGGCGAGCGTCCGCCCGAGCGCGGAATTCAGCGCCGATATTGTAGCTGTACGCTTTTTGTTCTAGCTGGGTGGCGGATATGCGTGGCGTGCGTCTTGCCCGCCCGGCCCGTGCGCCCGACATGGCGACCGGTGGCGGGACCGTTGTCTTCGACCTCGCCGCATGACGTCCCGGAGACGATCCCAGCGCGTCGTCGCCGATCTTCCTTTCCGCCAAGTCCTTCCTTTCCGCCAAGTCCTGCCGCCGAAGAGACCCAATGGCCAAAGCAAAAGCCGCCGCCAAGACACCACGGGGCCTGAAGAGCCAAGCGGCGCAGGCACAGGAAGAGAGCGTCGAGGCGCGGATCGAGAAGCTGTTCGAGGGTAGCCCCGACCGTCGCGTCATCGCCGTCCGGGGCGCGCGCGAGCACAACCTCAAGAACATCGATCTCACGATCCCACGCGACAAGCTCGTGGTCTTCACCGGGCTCTCGGGGTCGGGCAAGTCGTCACTCGCCTTCGACACGATCTACGCGGAAGGCCAGCGCCGCTACGTCGAGTCGCTCTCGGCCTATGCCCGCCAGTTCCTCGAGATGATGTCGAAACCCGACGTCGATCAGATCGACGGGCTCTCGCCGGCCATCTCCATCGAGCAGAAGACGACGTCGAAGAACCCGCGCTCCACTGTGGGGACCGTCACCGAGATCTACGATTACATGCGCCTGCTCTGGGCGCGGGTCGGCATCCCCTACTCGCCTGCCACCGGCCTGCCGATCGAGAGCCAGACCGTGAGCCAGATGGTCGACCGGGTGCTGGCCCTGCCGGAGAAGAGCCGGCTCTATCTCCTCGCCCCCGTGGTTCGGGGCCGGAAGGGCGAGTACCGCAAGGAGATCGCCGAGTTCCAGAAGAAGGGCTTCCAGCGTCTTCGCATCGACGGCGAATACTACCCGATCGACGATGCGCCGAAGCTCGACAAGAAGCTCAAGCACGATATCGACGTGGTGGTGGACCGGCTGGTGGTCCGTGCCGACATCGCTGCGCGTCTCGCCGATTCCTTCGAGACCGCCCTGGAACTGGCCGACGGCATCGCGCTGATCGAATTCGCCGATCCGGCCGAGGGCGAGACCATCACCTTCTCGTCGCGCTTCGCCTGCCCGGTCTCGGGGTTCACGATCGCCGAGATCGAGCCGCGCCTGTTCTCGTTCAACAACCCGTTCGGCGCCTGCCCGACCTGCGGCGGCATCGGCCACGAGATGCGGATCGACCCCGAACTGGTCATCTCCGACGTCAAGCTCAGCCTCAAGCGCGGTGCCGTCGGCCCCTGGGCTAAATCGACCTCGCCCTATTACGGCCAGACCCTGGACGCCCTGGCGGGGCATTATGGTTTCAAGACCACGTCGCCCTGGTCGGACCTGCCGGAGACGGCGCACAAGGTCATCCTCTACGGCTCCGGCCGGGAGTCGATCCGCTTTGCCTATAACGACGGCATGCGTGCCTACGAGGTGAACAAGCCGTTCGAGGGCGTCATCCCGAACCTGGAGCGGCGCTACAAGGAGACCGAGAGCGACGCCTCGCGCGAGGACATCGCCCGGTTCATGAGCGAGACCCCTTGCGCCTCCTGCGGCGGCAAGCGCCTCAAGATCGAGGCTTTGGCGGTGAAGGTCGCCATGCAGGATATAGGCGACGTCACCGCGCTCTCCGTGCGCGAGGCGCATCGCTGGTTCTCCGAACTGTCGGAGAAGCTGACGCCGAAGCAGAACGAGATCGCCTTCCGCATCCTGAAGGAGATCCGCGACCGGCTGACCTTCCTGGTCGATGTCGGCCTCGACTACCTCACCCTGGCGCGCGGCTCGGGCTCGCTCTCGGGTGGCGAGAGCCAGCGCATCCGCCTCGCCTCGCAGATCGGCTCCGGGCTGACGGGGGTGCTCTACGTGCTCGACGAGCCCTCCATCGGCCTGCACCAGCGCGATAACGAGCGCTTGCTCGGCACGTTGAAGCGCCTGCGCGACCTCGGCAATTCCGTCATCGTCGTCGAACACGACGAGGATGCGATCCTCCAGGCCGATTACGTCGTCGATGTCGGCCCCGGTGCCGGCATCCATGGTGGGCAGATCATCGCCCAGGGCACCCCCGAGGAGGTGCTGAAGAACCCCGCCTCGCTCACCGCCAAGTACCTGACGGGCGAGATGAGCGTGCGGGTGCCCACAGCCCGGCGCAAGACGAAGAAGGGCAAGCTGACCCTCGTCGGCGCGCGGGGCAACAACCTGAAGGATGTGAGCGTCGAGATCCCGCTCGGGACCTTCACCTGCGTCTCGGGCGTCTCGGGCGGTGGCAAGTCCACCCTCATCATCGACACGCTCTACAAGGCGGTCGCCAAATCCCTCAACGGCGCGATGGAGCACCCGGCCCCGTTCGAGCGTCTCGACGGGCTGGAGAATCTCGACAAGGTCATCGATATCGACCAGTCGCCGATCGGGCGCACGCCGCGCTCCAACCCGGCGACCTATACCGGCGCCTTCACGCCGATCCGCGACTGGTTCGCGGGATTGCCGGAGGCGAAGGCGCGCGGCTACCAGGCCGGCCGCTTCTCCTTCAACGTGAAGGGCGGGCGCTGCGAGGCCTGTTCGGGCGACGGCGTCATCAAGATCGAGATGCACTTCCTGCCGGACGTCTATGTCACCTGCGACGTGTGCAAGGGCCGCCGCTACGACCGCGAGACCCTGGAGGTGAAGTACCGCAACCATTCCATCGCGGACGTGCTCGACATGACCGTCGAAGAGGCGGCGGACCTGTTCAAGGCGGTGCCGACGATCCGCGAGAAGATGGAGACCCTGGCGCGGGTCGGCCTCGGCTACGTCAAGGTCGGCCAGCAGGCCACCACCCTGTCGGGCGGCGAGGCGCAGCGGGTGAAGCTATCGAAGGAGCTCTCCAAGCGCGCCACCGGCCGCACCCTCTACATCCTCGACGAGCCGACCACCGGCCTTCACTTCCACGACGTCGCCAAGCTCATGGAGGTGCTCCACGAACTCGTGGACCAGGGCAACACCGTCGTGGTGATCGAACACAACCTCGAAGTCATCAAGACCGCCGACTGGGTCATCGACATGGGCCCCGAGGGTGGCGATGGCGGCGGAATTGTCGTGGCCGAAGGGACGCCGGAGCAGATCGCTAAATCGAAGGCGAGCCATACCGGCCGGTTCCTGCGCGACGTGCTGGCCCGCCGGCCGCTCGCCGAGGCGGCCGCGAGCGTGGTCGCGAAGGGCCGTAGCGCGGCGGAATAGGCAGTCTTCACGCGCCGGCCGAGCGTGATTCGTTCGCGCGGGGAACCGGGGCTCTGTTGCGGCGCACAGGCTGCCTGCGATCAGGAATTGCGATGCGCAAACCGCCTGCCGCGTTTGCGCAATCGTCCCGTTGATACGGTCGCTCGCAACAGCTTGATGGCCCAGCGTTATTTTGCCGATGCGTTGCTCAATGCGACGCCATGCCCAAGGCAATTCTGCCGAGAAAGTTAACAAAACCTTGCGCTGCAGCGCGCCCAAATTGCGGCTTTTCCGCAACGGTGGATTTGGAACTGCCTCGATCCGAAGCATTGGACTGTCATTCCGATCCGACCTGTAGAATAGTTCTCAGCGTTGAGACACGAATTCGGGCCGCAAGGGGGGCCCTACGCACAAAAAGCCAGGAAGCCGCAAGAATGCGGCGCTCGGCAAGATGGTGCGTAGGTCTGCGCGGCGAGTGCCTGAAATCCTTGGGAAGGACTAGAAAATGACGAAGAACTGGCTCGCCACCGGCGCACTCGCGCTGACCATGGGCATGACCGCCTCGGCTTCCTACGCACAGACCACGACGATCCCCGGCGAGCAGGTCGGCCTCGCCACCGGCGCGCCGCTTCCCGAGGGCATCTACGCCCTGAACACCTTCGTCTACCAGTCGCGTGACAACTCGGCTCTGGACGTCGGGATCAACATCCCCGTGCTGGTCTGGTCGACCCCGCTGGTTCCGCTCGGCGGCCGCATCGAGCTCCTCGTCGCTCCCCCGACCGTGTTCACCTTCGGCAAGAGCGGTGCGTCCGGCCTGCGTGACACGTCGATCAACGTCGGTACCTTCGTCGGCGGCATCTGGGCCTTCGACCTCGGCAACAACTTCGGCGTCAGCTTGCTCGGCGGTGTCTACCTGAACGAGCTGAACGGTGATCGTGGTGTCCTGCGCACGAACGCCGGCGCTCTCGCCAGCACTGCCGTGCTGCCCCAGCTTTCGTCGAACACCTACCGCGTCGGCGTTGCCGCCAGCTACACCGGCGATGGCTACAATCTGACTGCAAACCTCACCGCCAACATCTACGATTCGCCGTCCTCCTTCGGCAGTGGCCGTGACTTCGGCACGGTCTACTCCCTCTCTGACTCCCTCAACCTCGACCTGACCGCGACCAAGAAGTTCGGCAAGTTCGAGATCGGCGCCATCGCCTACGGCACCGTCAACTTCGACACCGGCGCCAAGGCTGGCGGCATCATCAACGCCGCCCTCAACGATCGTGGCCGGTTCCTGATGGGTGGCCTCGTCGGCTACGACTTCGGCTTCGCCACCGCGCAGGTCTACGTCGCCCGCACCGTCGCGACCACCAGCTTCGACAGCACCGAGATCTCGGGCCGCCTGATCGTGCCGCTGTACTCGCCGACCCCGGTCGCCGCTGCTCCGGCCCCGATCATCCGCAAGTACTGATCTTACTCAGTGGCGAGGGTTGTCCTCGCCGCTGCTCGGATCACGAAAGCCCGTCCGACCTCCTGGTCGGGCGGGCTTTTGCTTGGGAGCAGGTGCTCGCTTCCCGCCGTATCTAACACGACCACGACTTTCTGCAGCTTTCCCGAAACTTTCCTCTTCCGGGCTCCGTAACGAGCGATGACCCCCTCCGAAGGGGCATGACTCAAGAGGAACGCTCCATGACCAACGCCCGTCGCCCCGTGGCCTCCACCTTCGCCGCCGTCGCCCTCGCCTTCAGCATGGGCGCCGCGTTCCCGGTTGCCGCACTCGCCAAGAACCCGATGGTCGGCGGCGCTCCGATGTATGCGTCGAAGACCATCGTCGAGAACGCGGTGAACTCGAAGGATCACACCACCCTCGTCGCCGCCGTGAAGGCTGCCGGCCTCGTCGAGACCCTC
This sequence comes from Methylobacterium sp. Leaf91, assembly GCF_001422815.1. Lineage (GTDB taxonomy): Bacteria > Pseudomonadota > Alphaproteobacteria > Rhizobiales > Beijerinckiaceae > Methylobacterium. The sequence goes on from NZ_LMMP01000050.1 coordinate 62,054, forward strand.
TCGGGTCCTGGCCCCTTCACCGTCTTCGCGCCCACCGATGCCGCCTTCGCCAAGCTGCCGGCCGGCACCGTCGAGACCCTGGTGAAGCCCGAGAACAAGGCGACGCTGACCGCGATCCTGACCTACCACGTCGTGCCCGGCACCCTGACCGCCAAGGACCTCATGAAGATCGCCAAGGATAGCGGCGGCGAGGGCCAGATCAAGACCGTACAGGGCGCGCCGCTCGTGGTTCAGACCAAGGGCAAGGCTGTGTTTCTCACGGATGCGAAGGGCAACACCGCCAAGGTGACCATCGCCAACGTGATGCAGTCGAACGGCGTGATCCACGTCATCAACAGCGTGCTGCAGCCGTAAGACGTTTCTTCAGACCCGAAACTGACTCCCTCCCCCGGCTCGACGAGAGCCGGGGTTTTTTATCGAGTCCGCTCGCGCTGAAGCGTCCCGATCGGGACGCGAGTACTGAATGACCGGCTACTCTGCCCGGCTCAGCTTGCGTGCACTGGCGAAGCGGTTGAGGAAGCGCGGCTCTTTCTCGGGTGCCACGCGGATGGCCAAGTGGATCGTGCCCGCCTCCTCGGCGCGCCGGTCGAGGACCTCGGCATTCTCGTACAGCCAATTGAGCGCTGCCCCATCCTCCGGCGCCAGGGTCACGGCGAAGGTGGAACGACGCTTGGCGATCCGCGCCTCGATCCGACCGGACAGGGCCGCCAGACCCTCGCCGGTGAGGGCGGAGACCAGGATCGGCACGTCGCTGTCCCGGTCGTTGCGCCCCTGGGCGCTGAGGTTGAGGAGGCGTGTCCGCTCCGAATCGTCGAGCAGGTCGGCCTTGTTCCAGACCTCGATGATTCGCTCGGCCGTCGTCTCGATCCCGAGTTCCCGCAGGACCTCGCCGACATCCTCCGCCTGCGCTTCCGAATCGACGTGGCTGACATCGCGGACATGGAGCAGGATATCCGCTTCGATCACGTCCTCCAGCGTGGCGCGGAAGGCGGCGATGAGGGCGGTGGGCAGTTCCGAGATGAAGCCTACCGTGTCCGAGAGGATCACCGTCTCGCCATGCGGCAGCTTCGTCGCGCGCGCGGTCGGGTCGAGGGTGGCGAACAGCATGTCCTTGGCCATCACTTCGGCCTTGGTCAGCGCATTGAACAGGGTCGATTTGCCGGCATTGGTGTAGCCGACGAGGGCGACGATCGGGTACGGCACCCGCGCGCGGCTCTCCCGGTGGAGACCGCGTGTGCGCGTGACGCTGTCGAGCTCGCGCTCGATCTTCGTCATCCGCTCCTGGATCATCCGGCGATCGGCCTCGATCTGCGTCTCGCCGGGGCCGCCGAGGAAGCCGAAGCCGCCGCGCTGCCGTTCCAAGTGGGTCCAGGACCGTACGAGCCGGCTCCGCTGATAGGCCAGGTGGGCATGCTCGACCTGTAGCGTGCCCTCGCGGGTCGAGGCACGACGGCCGAAAATTTCGAGGATCAGGCCGGTGCGGTCGATGACCTTGCAGCCGAACGCCTTTTCCAGGTTGCGCTGCTGCACCGGCGAGAGTGCGCAATCCATCACGACGAGCCCGATCTCCTCGGCCTTGATCCGCCCGGCCAGTTCCTCGACGCGGCCCTTGCCGAGATAGGTCGAGGGGCGGATGCGGGAGACGGGCGCGATGATCGCTTCGGTGACGTCCAGTTCGATGGCCACGGCGAGACCCGCCGCCTCGTCGATCCGCGCCTCGCTGGAACGCATCGGCTCCTGCGTCTGGCTGCCGTTCCTCGAGAGAGAAGTACGGGTGAGATACGGCCCCACGACGAGCGTATGGGTTGCCGCCGCGATGTCTCCCTCGGGGGCGGCCATCGCCTGCAGCCGTGCCTCTCCGGGAAGCATAGGTTCGCTCATGAAGTTCCCTTGCCCATCGGGCTTAGAGCGCTCTCCGCCGACGGGGATGCCGGGTCGGCGAAAAAAGCGCGGATCTCGTGTCTCTCACAAAACTCCCGCTGCGCCATCCTGCTCGGAGGAGAAGCACTCACTCATCGCGAGTGTCATGAGATCTACTCATATGGGGGAGCCGGGGCTCCATTGACAGTGTCCGGGCGGGGCGCGGGAATGCCGGCTCGTTGCCCACGGAACCTCAAGGGCGGCGCCATCCGATCCGTGGGCAAATATCAATGTAGGAGCATGTATAAGAACCACATTAATCGGATCGTAAGGGCTAACGCGGCTTATCGAGCGGCCTGAGGCAGGCCTGTCAATGTTACCGAAGGTTAGCATATGAAAACTATTTCTCTTTTGGCGGCCGTGGCGTTGTCGATCCTCGGCACCGCAGCGCAGGCCCAGCCTGTTCCGGATGCGAAGTCCGATACCAAGATCGCCATGCCGGCCGCGAACTGGCTGTTCGTCCAGACCGCCGATTCCGTGACGTTCGAGGGCAACACCCTGACGCTCAAGGGTGTCGCGCCGCAGACCCTGATGTTCACCGACCGGCCCGAGCGCATGACCGGCGACGCGGCCACGGCGAAGTTCGTCGATTACTGGACCTCCGGAAAGAGCGACTTCCAGAAGGACCCGCCGAACGCGACGTTGTCGGTGGATGTCAACGGCGAGGCTCAGCTCTCCGTCGTCGAACTCACCGATCCGAAGCTCAACGGCGACACCCTCACCTATACCGTCAAGGTTCTCGGCGATAAGCCGCCCGTTTCGGGCAAGAGCGCGAGCCTCTTCATCGATTGGTGGTACGGTCCCGGCTGGGGCCCGCGTCATTTCTGGCATCCCGGCCCATGGGGCGCCTATGGCGGCGGCGCCTGCTGGCGCGGTCCGTATGGCGGCCTGCATTGTCGTCCGGCATGGGGCTGGTAAGCCCGTCTTGCGCCTGATCCCGTCGTGAGATGCGAGCCCGGTTCGACGAAGGTCGAGCCGGGCTTTTCCGCCTCACCGCACGGGAAGGTCAGGCTTTCTCGGGCGCCGTCTCGTCCGGCTCGAACAACTGAACCGGGTGACCGGGCATGATCGTCGAGATCGCATGCTTGTAGACGAGCTGCGAATGACCGTCCCGGCGCAGGAGGACGCAGAAGTTGTCGAACCAGGTCACGACGCCCTGGAGCTTGACGCCGTTGACGAGGAAGATCGTGAGCGGGATCTTGTTCTTGCGGACATGATTGAGAAACGTGTCCTGCAGGTTCTGAGCGCGTTCGCCCGCCATTTTTTATTAATCCTTCTTATAAACCTGCCGCCCGCCGTGACTGGCGGGTTCTTGTTGGTTTGAATGCGTAGCAGACCGGTGAAAACAGACAACCTCGACTATTACACGTTCATTGTCACGCACATGCAAGGGGCACGTACATGTAAGGTGAAGGTCGCCCGGGCCCTCAGGGGCCGATGCCGAGCGACTTCAGCTTGCGGTGCAGGGCCGAGCGTTCCATCCCGATGAACTCGGCGGTCCGCGATATGTTTCCGGAGAATCGCGCGATCTGCGCGATCAGATATTCGCGCTCGAAGATCTCGCGCGCCTCGCGCAAGGCGAGGCTCATCAGCTTCTCGCCGCCCGCCCCGTTCGGCGTCGTCGGCACCAGGGCGCCGATCTCGGTGGGAAGCATCTCGGAGGTCACCTCCTGCTCCGGGTCGGTATGGGTGAGGATCATCAGCCGTTCGACGTTGTTGCGCAGCTGACGGATGTTGCCGGGCCAATCGTGCGATTGCAGCACCGCCATGGCGTCCTCGGCGATACGTCGGCGGGCGAGCCCCGTGGCGGTCGAGATCTGCTCCATGAAGAAGTTGATGAGTTCCGGCACGTCCTCGCGCCGCTCGGACAGGGACGGCACCCGGATCGGCACCACGGAAAGGCGGTGGAACAGGTCTTCGCGGAAGCGGCCCGCGGCGATCTCCTCGGCGAGATCGCGCGAGGAGGAGGAGATGATGCGCACGTCCACATGGACGCGGGTGGTGCCGCCGACGCGCTGGAAGTTCTGGTCCACCAGAACCCGCAGGATGCGGTTCTGGGTCTCGCGCGGCATGTCGGCGATCTCGTCGATATAGAGGGAGCCGCCATGGGCCTCCTCCAGGGCGCCCACCCGGCGGGCGCGGCCCTCACCGGCCTCGACGCCGAACAGTTCCGCTTCCATGGTCTCTGGGGTGATCATCGCCGCGTTGATGACCACGAACGGGCCGCTCGCGCGGGTCGACGAGGCGTGCAGCGTCCGCGCCGAGAGTTCCTTGCCCGAACCCGGCGCGCCCAGAATCATCACGCGTGCATTGGTGGGGGCCACCCGCTCCACGGTCTGGCGCAGCTGGTTCACCGCCACGGACCCGCCGACGAGACGGCTCGCCTGTCCTGAGCGCGCCTTGAGGTCACGCACCTCGCGCTTGAGCCGGGAGGCTTCGAGGGCACGCTCGGCGACCAGGACCAGACGGTCGGCCTTGAACGGCTTCTCGATGAAGTCGTAGGCGCCCGCCTTGATGGCGGCCACCGCCGTCTCGATGTTGCCGTGGCCCGAAATCATCACCACCGGCAGGTCGGGATGCCCCAGCTTGATCTGGTCGAGCACCTGCAGCCCGTCGAGGCGCGAACCCTGCAGCCAGATGTCGAGGAAGACGAGGTGAGGGCGACGCGACTCGATGGCGGCGAGCGCCTCGTCGGAGCCTCCGGCCGTGCGGGTCCGGTGGCCTTCGTCGTCGAGAATGCCGGCGACGAGGTCGCGGATGTCGGCCTCATCGTCGACGATCAGAATATCGGCGCTCATGACGTCATCTCCGCGATTGGGGGTGCCGTCTGTGCGGCAACCTTCTCAGCCTGCGCGGAAGGTGTCCCCTCCGGCTTCTTTTCCTGGGTATCGAGCGGCACGCGCATCCGCACGCGACCGCCCCTGCCCTCTGGATTGTCGTTCAGTTCGATGCCACCGCCATGCTCTTCGAGCACCTTGCTGACGATCGCGAGCCCGAGCCCGGTGCCGCCCTCGCGGGTGGTCATATAGGGCTCGAGCAGCCGCTGGCGCCCCTCGACGGGGAAGCCTTTGCCGTTGTCGGTGATCTCGATCACCGCGAACCCCTCCTCGACGAGGAGGCGCAGATCGACCCGGCCTTTGCCCAGTTCGGCCTCGGGCACGGCGGAAACGGCCTCCACCGCGTTCTTGAGAATGTTGGTGATCGCCTGCGACAGGAGCCTGATGTCGAAGGCGGCATGCAGGCGGTCCTGCCCGGCTTCGGTGAAGCCGAACTCCATGTCGGGATGCGCCACCCGCATCATGAACAGGTTCTGTTTGGCGATCTCGCTGAGGTCGTTCCGGGCGATGGCGGGTTTCGGCATCCGGGCGAAGGACGAGAACTCGTCCACCATGCGCTTGATCTCGTCCACCTGGCGGATGATCGTCGCCGTGCACTGGTCGAACACGTCTTTGTCCGCGACGATGACCTTGCCGTATTTGCGCCGGATGCGCTCGGCCGAGAGCTGGATCGGGGTCAGCGGGTTCTTGATCTCGTGGGCGATGCGGCGGGCGACATCCGCCCAGGCGGAGGTGCGCTGGGCCGTGACGAGGTCGGTGATGTCGTCCAGCGTCACCACGAAGCCGCGGGCGCCGCCTTGCGCCTGCTCGCTGGTGACGCGCACGGTGACCGTGCGCTCGCGCCCGTCGCGGGTCAGCTGGATCTGCTGCTGGAGGGCGCGCAGGCGGCCCTCCCCTCCCTCGGGAAGGATGGCCTGAAGCTCGGGCACCGCCTGGACCAGCGGCTTGCCGATGATCGCGTCCGCCTTGAGCCCGAGCGTGCGCTCGATGGAGGGGTTGGCGATGGTGACGAGCCCCGCCGCGTCGACGCCGATGACGCCGGGGGAGACGCCGGCGAGGACCGCTTCGGTGAACCGGCGGCGGCGGTCGATGAGTTCGCTGGCCGCCGTCAGCCCATCGTGCTGGCGCCGCAGCTCCTGGGTCATCTTGTTGAAGCTCTCGCCGAGATGGGCGAGGTCGCCGTCGCTCTTCCGGGCCGGGACCTGGGCGTAGAAATTGCCCGAGGCGACTTGGTCGGCCGCGTTGATCAGCCGGCGGATCGGCGCGACGAACCGGTTGGCGAAGTTGAGGCCGAACCAGACCGCCGACAGCAGGGCGATCAGTGCGATCAGCACGAAGATCGAGGCGAAGCTGATCTGGATCGAGCGCTTCAGGGAATCGTAGGTGAGGTACTCGGCCGCCGCCGCCCGCGAGACGCCGGGGAAGTCGACGGCGAGCTGGCTCACCTCGCGCTGCACCAGCAGCACGGCCCCGTCATAGGCGGGCATCTGCAGCAGGGCGGCGAAGATCCGGCCCTCGCTCGGCCGCAGGCAGATCGTCTCGTTGGACTTGGCCGCCTCCTCGAAGGCCGCGGCGGAGGGGAGCCGGCGTTCCTTCAGGATGTCGATCTTGGCGCGGGCCACGACCTCGTTCGGCCCCCGCATGATCTCGGCGACCGGCAGGCCGAGCGCCGTCGCCCGCGTAGTCAGGAAGTTCTCGAACCATTGCCGGTTCACGTCGAAATTCGGCCGCGCCCGCGTGAGGTCGTCGTTGAGGATGCGGATCTCGCGGGCGAGCGACTGGCACTGGTTCTCCTGGTAGGCGTCGGCCACCTCGACGGATTTCAGCACCACGTCGCGGACGCGGTCGGTGAAGCCCAGCGACAATCCGCGATCGATCGTCACCGCCGCCACGACGGCCAGGAGCACCGTGGGCAGGATCGCGATGAGGCTGAACAGCCCGACGATGCGGGTATGCAGGCGTGCCACGGCCGCATTGGCCCGGCGCGCATGCAGGAAGACCCGCGCCTCCCAGCCGATGACGACGAACAGGCTGAGGACGAGGAAGACGTTGATGCCCAGTAGCGTCAGGCCGATCGTCGGCGTCGGCGTGACCCGGATGACCCCGGCGAGGATCAGGAAGGTCGCGATGGCCGAGACCAGGGCGGTGCTGACGACGAGCGCACCGACCCAGCCGGGCCCGCGCGGCGGCGCCCGTCTGTTATGCGGTTCGGGCTCGCCCTGCGGGGAGACGTCGTCTCCCGAGGCGGCCGATTGTCTGGAACGTCGAAGCCACGCCATGGCTGATGCGTCGCCACAACAGTGTGGCGAAATTAATACGAATCGGGCAGGCGTATCGGCGGAAAACGTTCATGCAGCGCGGCCTCACACGACGCTTCGAGCGGTGAAACCGATGCTGCCGCAGCAGGCTGCGTCCGGTTCTTGCCAGGGACATGTCACTGTCGACCGAGCGTAAAAATACATTATCCTCACGCCTTTCCTCACACCGAGTTCATGATGCCCGAGACGCCCGTCTATTCCTCCGCCGCCGTTGCCGCGCCTCACCACCTGGCCGCCACCGCCGGACAGACCGTTCTGGCGCAAGGCGGCAACGCCATCGAGGCGATGGCGGCGATGGCGGCGACCATCGCCGTGGTCTATCCGCATATGAACGGCATCGGAGGCGACGGGTTCTGGCTGGTTCGCGAACCGGGCGGCCGGGTGCGTGGCATCGAGGCCTGCGGTCCGGCCGGGTCTCTCGCCACGGTCGCTCGCTATCGCAGCCAGGGCCATGAAACGATCCCCTCGCGCGGGCCGGATGCGGCGCTCACCGTGGCCGGCGCCATCGGCGGTTGGCGGCTCGCCCTCGACCTCGCCAAGGCGCTGGGCGGCCGGCTCCCCCTCGAGACCTTGCTGTCGGATGCGATCCGCCATGCGCGCCAGGGCTGCGCGGTGTCGCCCTCCGAGGCGCGCTACGTGCCGAAGGAGCTCGACACGCTGCACGACCAGCCCGGTTTCGCGCAGACCTTCCTCGACGGGGGCAAGCCCTTCGCCGCTGGCGCCACGCGCCGCCTGCCGGCCCTCGCCGATACGCTCGAACAATTGGCCCATGCGGGGCTCGACGATTTCTACCGGGGCGACCTCGGCCGCGAGATCGCCGCCGATCTCGACCGCCTCGGTTCGCCGGTGACGCGGGCCGATCTCGAAGCCTACGCGCCGCGAGAGCGGGCGGCCCTGTCCCTGCGCCGTCGCGACGCGACGCTTTACAACTTCCCGCCGCCCACCCAGGGACTCGCCGCGCTCATCATCCTCGGCATCTTCGACCGGCTGAAGATTTCGCGGCCCGAGAGCACGGCGCAGTATCACGGGCTGATCGAGGCGACGAAGCGCGCCTTCGCCATCCGCGACCGCACGGTCACCGATTACGACCGGTTGAGCGTCGATCCGGCGAGCTTCCTCACCCCGGAGCGCCTCGACCGCGAGGCGGCTCAGATCGACATGCGTCGCGCCGCCTCCGTGCCCCTCCGGGGACCGGGCGACGGCGACACGGTCTGGATGGGCGCCATCGACAAGGACGGTCTGGCCGTCTCCTACATCCAGTCGATCTACTGGGAATACGGTTCGGGGATCGTCCTGCCGAAGACCGGCATCCATTGGCAGAACCGCGGCACCTCGTTCTCCCTGGACAAGGGCGCGGTGAACCCCCTGGAGCCGGGGCGCCGGCCGTTCCACACCCTGATCCCCGGACTGGCCGCCTTCGACGACGGGCGCGTGATGTCCTACGGCAGCATGGGCGGCGACGGGCAACCGCAATTCCAGGCCCAGATTTTTTCGCGGTATGCCGATTATGGCATGAGCCCGGCCGAGGCCGTCGACGCGCCGCGCCTGCTCTACGGGCGCACATGGGGTGCCGAATCCCTGAGCGTGAAGGTGGAGGACCGGTTCGATCCGGCCTGTATCGCCGAGCTGCGCTCGATGGGCCACGAGATCGAGGAACTCGGTGGTTCCTACATCGATTCCCTGGGCCATGCCGGCATGCTGGTCCGCCATCCCGGCAACGGGCGGATCGAGGCGGTCCACGATCCGCGCTCGGATGGCGGTTCGGCCGGCCTGTGAGACGGGTCCCCGCCGGGGACCGGACGATCGAGACCCAGAGACCGGACGGTTCATGATGGCGGATGGCGGGATCACCCAGCGCGAATACTGGAACGGCGAGGTCGGCGCGCGCTGGGCCCGCAACCAGCGCCGGATCGACGCTGTCTTCGCGCCCCTCACCACCGCGTTGCTCGATGCGGCACGCCTTCGGGTGGACGGCTCGGTGCTGGATATCGGCTGCGGCGCCGGTGATTGCGCCATCGCCGCCGCGCGCCGTCTCGGTGCCGGTGGACATGTGGTGGCAGCCGATCTCTCCGCGCCCCTGCTCGCCGTCGCGCGCGAGCGGGCCGGACTCGAGGCTTCCGCCGGCGCGCCGATCGCGTTCATCGAGGCGGACGCGCAGAGCCACGATTTCGGCGCGGCGGTTTTCGAACACGCGATCTCGCGCTTCGGAATCATGTTCTTCGACGATTCCGCCGCCGCCTTCGCCAACATCCGCAAGGCCCTGGTTCCCGGTGGCAGCCTGACCTTCCTGTGCTGGCGGCGAATCGAGGACAATCCCTGGATCACCGTGCCGAGGGACCTCGTCCTGCCCCTCGTGCCGGAACCCGAGCCGGGTCCGCCGGGCGCGCCCGGGCCGTTCCGCTTCGCCGAAGCGGAGACCATTCGTGCCGTGCTGGCGGAGGCTGGCTTCCGTGACATCACCGTCGAGGCCGTCGACCGCCCGCTCACCCTCGCCCGGTCCGGTGACGGCGCGGGCCCCACCGCGGCGGAGGCCGCCGCGGATTTCGCCACCGAACTCGGCCCCGTCTCCCGACTCCTGCGCGATCAGCCGGCATCGATCCGCGAGGACGCTCTGCGCAGGGTGAGCGACGACTTCGCGACGCGCACCGTCTCGGGGGGCGTCGCCCTGAATGCGGGTTGCTGGCTGGTCTCCGCCACAGGCTGACGACTCCGTCGGTTCGATTGGTATACACTTTGCGTCTCCGTGCCCGCAGCATGGAGTGCATAATGGATACGAATCTTTCCCGGCAGCGCTGGATACAACTCGGCCTCGGCCTCGTGGCCATGATGGCGATCTCCAGCCCGCAATACGTCTGGACCCTGTTCACCAAGCCGCTGATCGCGACGACGGGCGCGAGCCTGCCGCAGCTGCAATGGACCTTCACGATCCTGATCGTGCTGCAGACCTTCTTCTCGCCGGTCCAGGGCTACCTGATCGACCGGTTCAGCCCCAAGCTGATGATCGCGCTGGGCGCCATCCTCTCGGGCCTCGGCTGGGTGCTGGCCGCCCGCGTCGACACGCTCTGGGGCGTCTACGCCACCTACGGCCTGTTCTGCGGTCTCGGCACCGGCATCGTCTATGTCGGCATCGTCGGCCTGATGGTGAAGTGGTTTCCCGATCGCCGGGGCTTCGCCGTGGGCGTAGTCGCCGCCGGCTACGGCATGGGCGCGATGCTGAGCACCTTCCCCATCAGCGACATGCTCACCGCCTCGGGCTACCGCCACACGCTGACGGTGTTCGGCATCATCCTCGGCATCATCGGCGCGCTGGCCGCCCTCGGCTTGAGGGCTCCCCGCGCCGACGAGGTCCTGCCGGCCCCGGCCCGCAACCTCTCGACCTGTGTCCACGACACCGCCCCGAAGGAGATGCTGAAGACGCCTCTGTTCTGGCTGATGTTCGCGATGATGACGATGATGTCCACCGGCGGCCTGATGGTGGTGGCGAACTTCGCGTCCTTCGCCCGCGACTTCGGCGTGGCCGACGCGATCATCTTCGGCTTCGTGGCCCTGCCCTTCGCCCTCACCTTCGACCGCATCACCAATGGCCTCACCCGGCCCTTCTTCGGCTGGGTGTCGGACAAGATCGGCCGTGAGAACACGATGGGCATCGCGTTCGCCGCCGAGGCGGTGGCCATCGCGCTGCTCCTCGTCTTCCGCGAGAACGCTTACGCCTTCGCCCTGCTTTCGGGCGTCGTGTTCTTCGCCTGGGGCGAGATCTTCTCGCTGTTCCCCTCGATCCTCACCGACACGTTCGGCACCAAGCACGCCACCACCAATTACGGCTTCCTCTACATGGCGCAGGGCATCGGCTCGCTCTTCGGCGGACCGATCGCCGCCTGGATCTACCTGGTCCAGGGCTCCTGGCTCCCGGTCTTCGCGATCATCATCACCCTCGACGTGCTGACCGCGATCCTCGCCTACTTCGTCCTCAAGCCCATGCGCCGGAACTGGCTCGGTCTCGGCGAGACGCGGGCCATGACGGCCAAGCCCGCCATGGCCTGACACCCACGTCCTGACCCTCGCGGCTGGATTGATCTTTCGAAGCGCGGACGGGGAAACCCGCCCGCGCTTTGCCGTATGGCGCCCATCGATTTTTGTCTGTTCGATGAAGTGAGATTTACAACTTTGACAGGTGCATTCGCCGGGCCAGCGGAATGATCTGGTTGGCTGTCAGGGGGGCAAGCTCGATCGTTGGCAGCGTCGTCTCGGAAACCCAGGCCACCTCTTCGATTTCGGCTGCGGGAGAGACGGGCTGTTCGAGGTCGAAGCCGTAAAGTTCGGCGTCCACCCAGTGGCCGTCTTCGTTCGCGGCTTCCGCGATGAAGCGGCCGAGATAGGATGCTTCGGACGGAAGCTCCACGCCCAGCTCTTCCTTCAGCTCTCGCGCCAAAGCCGCGAGCGGGGTTTCTCCCGGCTCGATCTTTCCTCCCGCCTGCATGAAGAACGAGGACCCTCGCTTTCGAACGAGGAGCGTTCGGCCGTGCGAATCGAAGATCAACGCTGCCGCGATGCGAATGACGGGCGCTGTGTCGGGCGGGGAATTCTTCAAATGGTCTGTCTCCTCCGTCCCTGCGGGATGAGGGCGAAGCCCAGTGTCAGGATCGCGCCGATCCCGGCACCGAGCATGACGGTGAAGGGACCCCATCGATCGAGCAGGGCGGATCCCGCCATGGCGCCGATGCCGATCGCCGCGTTCAGGACGGCCGTGTGAACGGCTGCCGCCGGCGTTGCCAACGGGCCGGCTGCCTTCAGAATCCAGGTCTGCAACGTCGCGAAAAGCATCGAGATCGCCGCGCCCCAGACCACGAGGCATGCTCCGACGCCGAGAAGACCGAGGACCGTGCTCGACGTTCCCATGAGGATCAGGGCCATTCCCATCGCCGTGAGCGCACACAGGATGACCTCGCGCAGGAAACGATCGATCAACAACGCGCCGAGAACGCTGCCCAGAAGCCCTGCCGCACCGAAGGCGAAGAGGAAAATCGGGACCGTCGTCGGCAGGATGCCCGGAAGCGCGGCGATATACGGTTCGGCAAAGGTGTAGGCCGAGAAATGAACCGCCCCGATCAGCGCGGTGATGGCGTAGATCGGGCGGAGCGTCCGCTGACCGATGGCATCGGCGAGCGTCGCCTCCCGGCCGCGCGCCGATGTCGCCAGGTTCGGAAGCGTCACCATCATCGAAACGGCCGTGAGCAGACCGAGCAGCCCAAGCGCGCCGAAGGCTCCGCGCCATCCCATCACCTGCCCCGCCATGTTCACCGCCGGAACACCCATGACCGTGGCGACGGAAATGCCGCCGAAGACGATGGAGGTCGCCAGCCCCGTTCGGTGAGGCGGGGCGATGTCCATGGCAAAGGCGGCGACCGTCGCCCAGAAGATGCCGTGTGCCACGGACCCGACGAGGCGGGCGAGGAACAGCGCCTCCAGGGACGGCGACATGAGCGCGATCGCGTTCGACGCGGCGATGACGAGCATCAATCCGATCAGGAGAGCTTTGCGCGGGACGCGTCCGACAAGTGTCGGCGCGAGAAGACCGCTGAGGGCTCCGAACCAGGCGTAGAGGGTGACCGTGAGGCCGATCGTGGCCTGGGATTCGCCGAGATCGCCAGCCATCTGCGACATCAGCCCGATCGGGGCGAATTCAGTCGAGACCATCGTGAACGCGGCGATGCCGAGCACCGAGATCGAAAGCCATGTCCGGAAAGGAGAGCGACCATGATCCTCGGCCAAACGTTCTCTCCTCGGACAAACGCGTCAGGCGATCGAATAATGGTTTTTTGAACTTTATCGAGTGGCGCCAACATCACACTTAGGAAGTGTTTGTTGTGATTTGCCGTTCCGCGTTAATTAAGTGACATTTCTCCGTATGTGTCTATATAGATATCTATAAAAACAATATAATGACCGAATAGTTATTAAATTGATTGTGAAAAGTTTCTTCACAACGCGTAATAGCGACAGTTATATTATGTTTTTACTGATTATGAATCGCAAATGGCAATCTATAATTTTTAGTATGTACAGAAATTTATTGTAAATATTGCCGTGCGCCATTCTTGTGGGGCCAGAAGTTGTTGTTTGACCAGCCGTTCCGGTCAACCCGAGCATTTCCTCACCGCGCAAGAGGAAGTGCGATCGGCCTCGGCGGTCCGCCCTCCGGCGTGACCCAGGCCTGCGCGTTCCTCAAGCGGATGCCGCTCGCGTGCAGGGTGGAGCGCCAGATCGGCGCCAGGGGGGTGAGGCGCGGGAGGGGGCGGAGTTCGACGCCTTGCGCCTTCATCGCGGCGGGGAGGTCCCGGATCGCGTCGTGGCCAACAGGGACGACCGGGCTTCGAGAGACCCAGGTGCCGGGCTCGCCGGTGGGCTCGAAGGTCTCGGCCGGCATCCGGTAGCGTTGGATCGCGGCGGTCGCGATCCTTTCCGACCAGGCCTCCTCCACATAGGCGACGGCGCGGTCGGTGACGTCGCCGAACCAGGCCCGCCGGTCCTCCGGCGTGGTCCGTTCGGTCGGCCAGATCACGATCCGGGGGCAGTCGCGCGGGAACAGGTAGAGCAGGCTGTGGGCCGCATCGATCGCCCAGACCAGGGGGCCGTTCAGCCAGGCTCCCGCCTGTCCGCGATCCACGCCGACGCGGACGGGGCGCGGCGCGAAGACCCGGATCGCCGGGTCTTCGCTGAAATGGAACAGGTCCCCTGGTTCGCCGGACGTGTCGCGCGGGCTCACCGTGCGTTGCGGAAGACCTGAAGGTCGAGGTCCCGCACCTTCTTGCGCAGGGTGTTGCGATTGACGCCGAGCAGTTCCGCCGCGCGGATCTGGTTGCCGCGGGTGGCGGCGAGCGCCGCGCCGATGAGCGGGCCTTCGATCTCGCGCAGGATTCGGTGGTAGAGTCCGGGAGGGGGCAGCGTGTCGCGATAACCGCTGAAATACTCGGCGAGATGGCGCTCCACCGCGGCCGACAGCGTCTCGTTGTCCGCCGCGCCGGCCTTGCGCGCACCGGACCCGTTGGCCTGTGGCTGCGCCAGCGGCAGCGTGTCGAGCTCGGCCTCGATGACCGGGCCGGTGATCGTTTCCTGCGGATACAGGGCGGCGAGGCGGCGGACGAGGTTCTCGAGTTCGCGCACATTGCCGGGCCAGCGATAGCGCTTCAGGCGCTCCATCGCCTCGCCGTCGAGCTGCTTGCGGCTGAGACCCTCCTTCTCCACCAGGATGAAGAAGTGACGGATCAGGTCCGGCACGTCCTCCGAGCGCTCGCGCAGCGCGGGCAGGCGCAGCGGCACGACGTTGAGCCGGAAGAACAGATCCTCGCGGAAGATGCCCTGCTGAATCGAGACACGCAGGTCCTTGTTGGTGGCCGCGATGATGCGGACATTGGTCTTGATCGGGACCCGGCCGCCCACCGTGGTGTATTCGCCTTGTTGCAGCACGCGCAGCAGGCGGGTCTGGGCCTCCATCGGCATGTCGCCGATCTCGTCGAGGAAGAGCGTGCCGCCCTCCGCCTGCTCGAACCGCCCGGCCGAGCGCGAGAGCGCGCCGGTGAAGGCGCCCTTCTCGTGTCCGAAGAGTTCGGATTCGATGAGGTCGCGCGGGATCGCCGCCATGTTCACCGGCACGAACGGCCCGGAGCGGCGACGGCCGTAATCGTGCAGCGCGCGGGCCACCAGCTCCTTGCCGGTGCCCGACTCGCCGGTGATCATCACCGTGAGGTCGGTGGGCATGAGGCGGGCGAGGGCCCGGTAGATCTCCTGCATCGCCGGCGAGCGGCCGACCAGCGGGATATCCTCGTTGCCGGGATCGGCGCCGGGGGCGGGCGTGCCGCGCGGTCGCGAGAGCGCGCGGCCGACGATGGCGATGAGCTCCTTCAGGTCGAAGGGCTTGGGCAGGTATTCGTAGGCCCCGCGCTCGGAGGCGCGGATCGCGGTCATGAACGTGTTCTGCGCGCTCATGACGATGATCGGCAGTTCCGGCCGGACGCGCTTGATGCGCGGCAGCAGGTCGAACACGTTCTCATCCGGCATCATCACGTCGGTGATGACGAGATCGCCCTCCCCTTGCGCGACCCAGCGCCAGAGCGTGGCGCAGTTGCCCGTCGAGCGGACTTCGTAGCCCGCCCGTGACAGGGCCTGGTTGAGGACGGTGCGGATCGCAGCGTCGTCGTCCGCGACGATGATGTGGCCGTTGGGCATGACGCGACTCTATTGCTCCACGACCGATTCGCGCCCGTCTCGGGCGCTCGACATGGGAAGGAGGAGACGGAAAGTGGTGCGGCGCGGCACCGGATCGCATTCGACGATGCCACCGTGATCGCCGATGATCTTGGCAGCCAATGCAAGTCCGAGGCCGGACCCCTGGGCTTTTGTGGTCACGAACGGGTCGAACAGGTCGGGCAGGAGCTCGGCCGAGACCCCCGGCCCGTTATCCCGCACGGCGACTTCGATGGGCAGGCTGACCCGCTCGCGCGAGCCCGGAACCTGCATCTTCAGCCCCGTACGGAAGGCGGTGGAGAGGGTAATCTCGCCGTCCACCGCATCGGCGCCGATGGCCTCGGCGGCGTTCTTCACAAGGTTGAGGATGACCTGGATCAACTGATCGCGATTGCCGAGGACCGGCGGCAGCGACGGGTCGTAGGTCTCGACGAAGCGGATGTGCCGGGCAAAGCCCGACTGGGCAGACCGCTTCACCTGATCGAGCACGCCGTGCACGTTGACGGGGCCTCGTTCGACCGGGCGCTCGTCGCCGAACAGCTCCATCCGCTCGACGATGCGGACGATCCGGTCGGATTCGTCGCAGATCAGCCGGGTGAGCAGGCGGTCGTCCTCGGTGCCCGATTGTTCGAGGAGCTGGGCCGCCCCGCGGATGCCCGCGAGCGGGTTCTTGATCTCATGCGCCAGCATGGCGCCCAGCGCGATCATCGAGCGGGCGGCGCCGCGATGGGTGAGCTGGCGGTTCATCTTGTCGGCGATGGTGCGCTCCTGCAGCATCATCACCACCGCGTCCTCCTCGTCGCCGAGGGGGGTCGCGAAGACGTCGACATTGCGCTCCAGGCCGGAGCGCGGCTGAACCAGTTCGACGCCGTATTCGCTGACGCTCGCCTTGCGGCGGCGCACTTCGGCCACGAGAGCGCTGATCGGGGACGAGAACGGGATGATGTCGCGCAAGTGCCGGCGCTGCATCAACCGGGCGGAATGATCGAAGAACGTCTCCCCCGCGTGGTTCACGTGAAGGATGCGGTCATCCGCGCCGATGGTCAGAACCGGCAGCGGCAGCGCGTTGATCACCGCCTCACTCGAAGGCAATGGGCGGGTCCTTCCGCCATAGTCCTTGTCTGCGCTCACGCTGCCTCCTCGGTGATGGACGGTTCGCGCAGGGGCCGCATCGCCCTCAGGAGAAGGTCGGCCGCGATTGTCGGGTCGGTCGTGGTGAGAAGCCGTGTCCGGTCATCCGAGCCGAGGGCGCCGACATCGTCCACATAGGCCGCCAGATGCTTGCGCGCATGGCGCACGCCCATGGCGGGGCCGTAGAGCGCTATCAGCCCCTGGTAATGCTCGAGGGCCAGGGCGGCCTTGTCTTCGGCGTCGAGGGAACGCGGTGCCCGGCCGGCGAGACCGGCGGCGATCTCGCCCACGAGCCAGGGACGACCCACGGCCGCACGCCCGATCATCAACCCGGCCGCGCCCGATGAGGCGAGGCAGGCCCGCGCGCCGGCGAGATCGACGACGTCGCCATTGGCGATCACGGGAATCGAGACCGCATCGACCACGGCGCGGATGGCGGCCCAATCGGCTTGGCCCTTGTAGAATTGCTGACGGGTGCGGCCATGCACGGTCACCGCCGCGAGGCCGAGCCCCTCGGCGCGCCGGGCGAGATCAGGGGCATTGAGGCTCGCATGGTCCCAGCCGAGCCGCATCTTGACCGTGACTGGGATCGCCACCGCCGCGCGGACGGCGGCGAGGATGCGCGTGGCCCCCTCGATGTCGCGCATGAGGGCGGAGCCCGCCTCGCCGCCGGTGACGGTCTTGGCCGGGCAGCCCATATTGATGTCGATGACATCGGCGCCATTCGCCTCGGCCAGCCGCGCGGCCTCCGCCATCGATTCGGGCACGCAGCCGGCGAGCTGGACCACGTGGGGATCGACCCCGCCGCCCTCGGCCCGCAGGCGCGCCTCCTCCGCCCCACGGGCGAATTCGGCCGCCGCCACCATTTCCGAGACGACGGCGCTTGCACCCAGCCGCCGCGCGATGCGACGCATGTGCAGGTCGGTGACGCCCGACAGGGGGGCGAGCAGGACCGGCACCGAAGCCGCGGCGCCTGCCCTCTCACCGGCCTGCCCCTGGCCATCGCCCGAGCGCAGAACGCTCAAATAATCATCAGCTTTCATTGTGCCCAACAAATAGACAATCGCCGGGGCGACGCAAGCGCCTTGCGCGATTTGATTTCAGGCTATGCCCCGCTTAAACGACAGACCACCCCAGCCATTCACGTTACCTCGAACTGATGCGGGAGCACTTTTCCATGTCCGGCACCGCCTGGAACGCCGCGGTGGTCGTCGCAGCCGGCCGCGGGATCCGCATCGGCGGTGACGTTCCCAAGCAATATCGCAGCGTCGGCGGACGCGCGGTCCTCACCCGGACCCTCGCCGCACTGGCGGCCCATCCCGACCTCGCGGTGATCCAGCCCGTGATCGCCGCGGACGCGGCCTCGTTCTACCACGCCTGCGTCGCGGAACTCGACCCCGTTCTGCGCGCCAAGCTCGCGGCGCCCGTCGAAGGCGGCGCCACGCGACAGCAATCCGTCCGGGCCGGTCTCGAAGCCCTGGCCGCAAAGTCGGTGGAAACGGGCGCGCCGGGCCTCGTCCTGGTTCACGACGCGGCCCGCCCGCATGTGGACGAGGCGCTGATCGACCGTGCCCTCGTCGCCGGTCGTGACCATGGCGCGGCGGTGCCCGGCATCGCCGTCACCGATACGATCAAGATCGTCGAGGATGTCGGCCCGGGGATCGGCCGGGTGCGCGAGACCCCCGCCCGCGAATCCCTGCGCGCCGTCCAGACCCCTCAGGCCTTCGCTTTCGCGCCCCTCCTCGCCGCCCACCGCCAGGCGGCGGAGGCGGACCTCCACGGCTTCACCGATGACGGGGCTCTGGCCGAATGGGCCGGGCTCGACGTAGTGGTGTTCGAGGGCGACCCGCGCAACCGCAAGATCACCCAGCCCTCCGACCTGATCGAGGCCGACCGCGGCTTTTCCGGCAGCGATGCCCTGCCCTCCGAACCAGAGACCGATTCCATGACGACCTACGTGACCCGCCTCGGGACCGGCTTCGACGTCCACGCCTTCACCGAGGGCGACCATGTCTGGCTCGGCGGCGTGAAGATCCCCGCCGATCGCGGCGTGCTCGCCCATTCCGACGGGGACGTGGCACTGCACGCTCTCACCGACGCCCTCCTGGGGGCGATCGCGGATGGCGATATCGGCACGCATTTCCCGCCCAGCGACGAGCAATGGCGCGGCGCCTCGTCCGACCGGTTCCTGGCCCATGCGGTGAAGCTCGTCCGCGACCGGGGCGGCCGGATCGATCATCTCGACATCACCGTCCTGGCGGAAGCGCCGCGCATCGGCGCCCATCGCGAGGCCATCCGCGCCCGCATCGCGGAGATCTGCGGCGTGAAGCTGAGCTCGGTCTCGATCAAGGCGACGACCACCGAGAAGCTCGGCTTCGTCGGCCGCGCCGAGGGACTCGCGGCCCAGGCGGCGGCGACGATCCGCCTGCCGGAAGAAGACGCGGCGTGATCGACGACCCGGCGCTCCTCGCCCGCGCCGAGGCGCTGGTGGCGGCCTATGCCGCCGCCGGCCTCCGTGCGGCCTGCGCCGAATCCTGCACCGGCGGCCTCGTCGCCGGGCTGCTCACCGCCGTTCCCGGCTCCTCGGCGGTGGTCGAGCGCGGTTTCGTGACCTATTCTAACGAGGCCAAGACCGAGATGCTCGGTGTGCCCGCCGACCTCATCGCGACCCATGGGGCGGTGAGCAAATCCGTCGCCCGCGCCATGGCGGATGGCGCGCTCGCCCACTCGCATGCGGATGTGGCGGTCTCGATCACCGGAATCGCCGGCCCGGGCGGCGGCAGCGAGGCCAAGCCCGTGGGCCTCGTGCATTTCGGCCTCGCCCGCCGGGGTGCCGCGACCCGACATATCGAGCGCCGCTACGGCGATCTCGGCCGAGGCGAAATCCGCCGCGCGGCCGTGGCAGAGACGCTGGAGCTGTTCGGCAGGGCCGTGGAGCCCGTCGGGACGGATTGAGGCCTATGTCAGTTGCTTTTCCAAGGCTCTACCTCATCCTGAGGTGACGCGTAGCGGCCTCGAAGGAGGCTTCCAGCCAGCATCGAGCGATCTGGAGGGCTCCTTCGAGGCCGCCGCTGTGCGGCGTCACCTCAGGATGAGGTGGTCTGATTGGATGATCGACTTTAGTCTCGCCATCCGCTGAGACATCCGATCAGACTGCCTCTCAATCGGCGACTTCGCCGAGGATCGCGCCCGTCTTCGGATCGGCATCGAACTTCATTTTTTGACCGTTCTTGATGCCCTCGCCGTCCCAATGGCCGTCATCGGCCTCGAGCTTCGTGATCTCGGTGTAGCCCTCGGCCATCAGCGCCTTCTTGACCTGATCGATGGGCAGCCAGTCGGGGCCGGGCTGGTCCGCCACGGCGAAGCCGGCGAGGCCGGCATTCAAGGCGAGGGCGAGGGCGAGAATCGGGATCGGTCTCACGGGGTGTTCTCCGGTGGCGCTGCGCCCCGGTATCTAGGGCCCCGCCCGGCATTGTCCGCTTATCTTATCTACGGTGCCACACATCTCCGCGGGTTGGTCGGGTCCGCTCTCCTGGAAGGCAGGGCGATTGCATATGGCACCACGCCGTCATTCCGGGTCGCCAGAGGCGAGCCCGGACCCGGAGGGCCGCGCCAGAGGCGTGCAATCCAGAGCCGCCGACGGTGCAAAGTCCTGCACCGCCTGTGTTTCTGGATCCTGGCCTCCGCTGCGCGGCCCCGGGATGACGGGGTGCTGCGATTCGATTTTCGACGAGCAAATCGGCATATGCGATCGCCCTGCCCGGAAGGAGAGGGACAGGGTGAGGTGTGCGACTTCTCCGGATGTGGACCCCACCTCACCCCAGCCCTCTCCTTCCAGGAGAGGGTGCCCGTCGCGCCTCATGTCGACCCCTCATAGGTAGAGAAACGGCCGTCGAGCAGATGTGTGAATCGAGTAGCCCGTCAGAGAACGGGCACCGGCGCGTCAGGCGACGCCGTACACCCGGTCCGCCCTGCCCTCGAACGCATCGGTGAACTTGCGGAAGGCGCGGTCGAACATCGTTCCCATGAGCAGGCCGAGGGTGCGGCTCTTGAACTCGTAGTTGATGAAGAAGTCGACGTCGCAGCCGGCGGGAGATTTCTCCTTGAAACCCCAGCGGTTCTCGAGGTGTCGGAACGGCCCGTCGATGTATTCGGCGACGATCTTCAGGTTCTGCGGATCGAGGGTGACGCGGGTGGTGAAGCGCTCGCGGATCGCCTTGTAGCCCACCCCCATCTCGGCGACGAGAATCTCCGTCCCGTCCGCGCCGGGTTGGCGGCGCAGGACGCGCAGGGACTCACAGAGCGGCAGGAATTCCGGATAGCGTTCCACGTCGGCCACGAGGTCGTACATCTGCTGCGGCGAGTGGCGCACCGCGCGGTTGATCCGGAAGGAAGGCATCGGCCCTCAGGCGTTGGCAGGCGCGAGCCGAGCGAGCCGGGCGGCCTTCAATCGAGAAAAATCCTCGCCCGCATGGTGCGAGGAGCGGGTCAGGGGCGTCGCCGAGACGAGGAGGAAACCCTTGGAATAGGCCGTGGTTTCAAGGGTCTTGAATTCTTCCGGCGGGACGAAGCGCCTCACCTCGTGGTGCTTCTTCGTCGGCTGCAGGTACTGGCCGATGGTGAGGAAGTCCACATCCGCCGAACGCAGGTCGTCCATGAGCTGGACGATCTCGTTCCGCTCCTCGCCGAGGCCGACCATGATGCCGGACTTGGTGAAGATGGTGGGGTCGAGCTCCTTCACCCGCTGCAGCAGGCGGACCGAATGGAAGTAGCGCGCGCCGGGGCGGACGGTGAGGTAATTGCCCGGCACTGTCTCCATGTTGTGGTTGAACACGTCCGGCCGTGCCTCCACGACGAGCTCCAGCGCCCCGTCCTTGCGGAGGAAATCGGGGGTGAGCACCTCGATCGTGGTGTTGGGGCTGCGCTCGCGAATGGCCCGGATGGTGCGGAAGAAATGCATCGCCCCGCCATCGGCGAGGTCGTCGCGATCCACCGACGTGATCACCACGTGATGCAGGCCGAGCTTGGCCACCGAATCGGCGATCTTGGCGGGCTCGTCGTCGTCGAGGGCGTTCGGCAGGCCGGTGCGCACGTTGCAGAAGGCGCAGGCCCGCGTGCAGGTGTCGCCCATGATCATGAAGGTGGCGTGCTTCTTCTCCCAGCACTCGCCGATATTGGGGCAGCCCGCTTCCTCGCAGACCGTGACGAGGCCGTGCTCCTTCACGATGGCGCGGGTGGCGTTCCAGCCGGGCGATCCGGGTGCCTTCACCCGGATCCAGTCGGGCTTGCGCTGGATCGGGTTGTCGGGGCGATGCGCCTTTTCCGGGTGCCGGGGGCGCTGGTCGTTTCGCAGGAGATCGAGGACGACGGCCATGGCATACCGGGCAAGCTGCGCCGGCAACGCGCCGGTGCTCAGGCCGGAACGTAATGGCTCGGCCACCGCATCGCAAACGATCGGGAAACGATCCGCCGAACCTGTCAGTAGCTCATGCCGCGCCCGCGGATCGCCCGGTAGATGGTGATGATGATGACCGCGCCCACGGTCGCCGAGATGAGGTTGCGCCAGAAGCCGTAGATCGGGATGTGGAGCTTGGCGGCGAGGTAGTTCCCCAGCAGGCCGCCGAGGATGCCCATCGCGATGTTGGCGAACAGGCCCATATTCGCGGCGGTGAACTGTTCTGCGAGCCAGCCCGCCAGGGCGCCGATGAGGATGGCCATGAACAATCCCATGCCGGGCTGCCCCAGCGCACCGTAGACTTCGCCATCCATAGTCGTTGCTCCTCGCGATGAACGGGGGGACGCCCCGCGTCGCATCCTACCTGTGATGCCCCGCTGCGTGGCGCAAGTTGCCCTGGCGGACCTGATATCGAGTTTTCCCGCGCTGCGATCTTCGCGTGGATGGACGCAGGTCATGCAATGACAGGTTTAGGCTCGGTCAATCGGGTGGATGCACCTCGGTCCGGAGCGTAGTCAGCCTCATGGTGCAAGATATAATACAAAATTAACGATGTTTCTTAACCATGATTCGACTGAACCCGGCATAGTTAGGGAAAATTTTACGTATTAATTTCCACACACTTGTCAGCATCTTGTTAACGATCCCTTAACTATCTTTGGGCTGCCGAAACGTCCGCCCGGATGTGCAGTCCTTGGAGCGAGTGCTGTGAGTCGAATTCTTCTGACAGGTGCGACAGGGCTCATCGGCGGTGCTGTCCTGCACCGCGCCCTGGTGGCGAAAACCGATGCCGAATGGGTCTGCCTGGTGCGCGCCTCCGACGAGGAGGCCGGGCGTCAGCGCATCGCGGCGCGTCTCGGCCGCTTCACGAGTGCCCTGAACGCCCAGCGGATGGCACAGCGCGTGGAGATCGTGGCGGGCGATTTCACCAAGGCCGACCAGATCGCCGATCCGCGTCTCGATTCCGTGACGCAGGTTCTGCATCTGGCCGCCGACACCTCGTGGTGGGCGCAGGAGAAGGT
The DNA here is from genome assembly GCF_001422815.1 of Methylobacterium sp. Leaf91. Taxonomy (GTDB): domain Bacteria; phylum Pseudomonadota; class Alphaproteobacteria; order Rhizobiales; family Beijerinckiaceae; genus Methylobacterium. Next base: position 84,978 of record NZ_LMMP01000050.1, read on the forward strand.
GCACCGGACCAACCATGACGGCACCCTGGCTCTGGCCCGGCGCGCGGCGCGGATGCCGCGGCTCGACCGTTTCCTGCATGTGAGCACGGCGATGATCTGCGGCGGCAAGCCGCCCGCCATGGTGGACGAGACCCGCTACCCCGACCCCGACGCCGCGCATCTCGTGCATTACAGCGCCTCGAAAGCCGCCGCCGAGACGTCGCTCGCGGCCGGTTTCGCGGACCTGCCCCTCGTGGTGGCGCGCCCCTCCATCGTGCTCGGCCATTCGACGCTGGGCGCCCGGCCGGGTTCGAGCATCCTCTGGGTGATCCGCGCCTGCGACCGGTTGCGGCTCGTCGCCGGTTCCCGCGACGGGACCGTCGACATCGTCCCCACCGACTGGGTGGCCGACACCCTGGTGGAGATGCTCGCGAGGCCCGCCCTCGCCCACGGCACCTACCACCTCTCCGCCGGCACGGTGAGCCGCACCCGCTGGAGCGAACTCGGCCGCACCCTCGATCGCGTCGACCCGGCCGAGGGTCCGCGCCACTACGAGGAATTCTCCGCCCGCGACCGGGCGACCCTTCACGCGCGCTTCACCGAGGTCTTCGGAATGGACGAGGCGATCAAGGTGGCGATGTTCCGGGCGCTGCAGGCCTATTACCGGTTCTGCGAACTCGACGTGACCTTCGACAATACCCGCCTCCTGGCGGAGGGCTTTGCCCCTCCCCCCGCGCTCTCGGAATACATCGGCCGCTGCATCGAGACCTCCGGCGAGATCATCGATCAGTTCCGCGAGGATTTCGGCGGATTTGCCGGGGCGCCCGTGCGGGGCGAGCAGACCGCTCGTCCGAGGCCGTCCCAGCCCGATGGCGTCACGAACCGGACCGTGGCGCGACGTGGATCCGCCCCAGGCTGATCCCTTCCTTGCCGTAGCCAAATCTCACCTCGCCCATGTAATCTGAGCGAAGGGCGTCCGGCTCGGGCGCGGATACAGGGTCACCACCATGCGGAATCGATCGAAGCTCGGCCTTGCGGCCTTGGGCGTAGTGCTTCTTGGCGGAGCGGCATTCCTCCGCTTCGTCGTCTACCCCGAGAAGGCCAGTCTCGAAGCCTCGGCCGGGGAAGGGGCCAACCCCACCCTCCCCGCTCCCAACCCGACCTTGATGCCGACCGTGAACATCGCCCGCGTCGCCCGCTGGGAGAACGGCGCCAAGCCGAAGCCGGCCACTGGGCTTCAGGTCGCGGCCTATGCGGCCGGGTTCGACCATCCACGCTGGATGTATCTCCTGCCCAACGGCGATGTGCTGGTGGCGGAGGCGAACAAGCCCAAGACCGACGACCCCTCCACCGGCATCGCCGACTGGGTCGCCGACAAGGTGAAGAGCATGGCCGGCGCCGGCGTGCCGAGCCCGGACCGGATCGTGCTCCTGCGCGACAAGGATGGCGACGGGGTCGCCGAGGAGCGCCACATGTTCCTCACCGGCCTGCACTCGCCCTTCGGCATGGCCCTGGTGGGCGGCGATCTCTACGTCGCCAATGCCGATGCCCTGGTGAAGGTGCCCTACACACAGGGCCAGACCGAGATCACCGCGAAGCCCGAGAGGGTGGTCGAGCTACCGTCCGGCATCAACCACCATTGGACGAAGAACGTCATCGCGAGCCCGGATGGTAACAAGCTCTTCGTCACCGTGGGCTCGAACAGCAATGTCGGCGAGAACGGTCTCGACAAGGAGGTGGGCCGCGCCGCGATCTGGGAATACACGATCGGCACGAAGCAGATGCGCGAGTTCGCCACCGGCCTGCGCAACCCCAACGGCCTCGCCTTCGAGCCCACCACCGGCGCGCTCTGGACGGCGGTGAACGAGCGTGACGAGATCGGCAGCGACCTCGTGCCCGACTACGTCACCTCGGTGAAGGAGGGCGGCTTCTATAGCTGGCCCTACAGCTACTGGGGCAAGCATGTGGACGAGCGGGTCTCGCCGCAGAAGCCCGACCTCGTCGCCAAGGCCATCGCGCCGGACTATGCGGTCGGCACTCACACCGCGTCTCTGGGCATCGCCTTCTCCAACGGCTCGGCCCTGCCGCAGGCTTGGACAAGCGGCCTGTTCGTGGCCCAGCACGGCTCATGGAACCGCCGCCCGAAGAGCGGCTACAAGGTGATCTATGTGCCCTTCAGGGACGGTAAGCCCACCGGCCAACCCGTCGAGGCGCTCACAGGCTTCCTCGATGCCGACGAGAAGGCGCAGGGGCGGCCCGTTGGCGTGATCCTCGACAAGACCGGGGCGCTGCTGGTGAGCGATGATGTGGGGAAGGTGGTGTGGCGGGTGAGTGGGGTGTCGCGGACGCAGTAATGGCGGCCCGTGTTAAAGAGCATCGACCGCTGTTTCAGACCTCGAAGCTTGGTTGATCGAACTGATGAGCGGATGCTTGTGCCAGAGCAGGTCATCCCAGCAGACCACCTCATCCTGAGGTGCCCTTTGCTTGAGCAAAGGGCCTCGAAGGAGACCTCCAGAGGCCGATGCGATACCTGGAAGCCTCCTTCGAGGCCGCTATGCGGCACCTCAGGATGAGGTAAGGCTTTGGAAATACACCTCAAACAGGCTCTCAGAGCCCTCCGTTGCAGCGGGGGAGCTCCACGGAGACCGGCCAGAAAGCCGCGTCGCCCCGCCCCTGCGCTCATGCGCTGTGCATCCTCGTCGTGGGGCACGCGCAACTCGGCCGAGGCCTGACAGGGCGGGACATGCCGCGGCCATGGCGCACTTCAGGCGATGCCGTCGGCTTACCCGCCGTGCATGGCCGCGGAGCGGACATAACCCCGCGAAATCAACCGGCTGGTCTCGCGTGCCCGACGTTCGGCCTGCATCAGGTCGGACAGCGCGTCGGTGATGGCGCAGCGGAGCGCGATCTCCGCATCCCCCGCCGTGCTCGTCAGATAGGCCTGGGCGATATCCTCCACCGGACAGTGCAGGCCCGGCTCCGCCTCACCCTCGTTCCTGATCCTGGTCAGCGTCTTCGGCATGGCCCGTCTCCGACTCGTATTGAGAACGAAGACAGAACACGCCGTGACGGTTAACGGATCCTTACCCGGGTGGTTATAAGCCTGTGGACATCGGCACGATGATGTGCCGGGCTCAGCTGTGGATCACCTTGCCGTAGGCATCGAGCACGCTCTCGTGCATCATCTCGCTCAGGGTCGGGTGCGGGAAGACCGTGTGCATCAGGTCTTCCTCCGTCGTCTCCAGGTTCATGGCGACGACGTAGCCCTGGATCAGTTCGGTGACTTCCGCTCCCACCATGTGGGCGCCGAGCAGCTGGCCGGTCTTGGCGTCGAACACCGTCTTCACCAGCCCGTCCGGCTCGCCGAGCGCGATGGCCTTGCCGTTGCCGGCGAAGGGGAAGCGGCCGACCTTCACGGAGAATCCCAGCTCCTTCGCCTTGGCCTCGGTGAGGCCGACGCTGGCGATCTGCGGCTGGCAATAGGTGCAGCCGGGGATCTTGGCCTTGTCCATGGCGTGGGTGTGCAGGCCCTTGATCGTCTCGACGCAGAGCACGCCTTCGTGCTCGGCCTTGTGGGCGAGCATCGGCGGTCCGGCGACGTCGCCGATGGCGTAGATGCCCGGCACATTGGTGTTGCCGAGCCCATCGGTGACGACGATGCCGCGCTCGATGCCGATTCCAAGCTTCTCAAGACCGAGATTCTCGATGTTGCCGACGACGCCCACCGCCGAGATCAGCTTCTCCGCCGTCAACTGCTGGCTCTTGCCGTCCGTCGTCTCGACGGTGGCGGTGACGGAATCGGCCGCCTTCTCCACCTTCGTCACCTTGGCGCCGGTGAGGATCTTGATGCCCTGCTTCTCGAAGCGCTTGCGGGCGAGGCCGGCGATCTCGGCATCCTCCACCGGCAGGATCTGCGGCAGCAGCTCGATCACCGTCACCTCGGCGCCCATGGTGCGGTAGAACGAGGCGAACTCGATGCCGATGGCGCCCGAGCCCATGACGAGCAGGCTCTTGGGCATCGTCTCCGGCACCATGGCCTCGTAATAGGTCCAGATTTGCTTCTTGTCCGGCTCGATGCCCGGGATCGCGCGGGGGCGGGCACCCGTGGCGACGATGATGTGCTTGGCCGAATAGGAGCCGGCGGCCAGCGCACCCTTCGGCGCGGGGGCGCGGCTCGTCTCCTTCACCGTGACCTTGCCGGGCTCGTTGCCCTTGGCCGCGGCCTCGATGGTGGCCTCGCCCCAGATCACATCGACCTTGTTCTTCTTGAGCAGCATGCCGACGCCGCCGTTGAGCCGGGTCGAGACGCCGCGCGAGCGCTTGACGATGGCGGCCGTGTCGAACCCGACTTTCTCCGCCGACAGGCCGTAATCGGAAGCGTGCTGCATGTAGTGGTAGATTTCGGCCGAGCGCAGCAGCGCCTTCGTGGGGATGCAGCCCCAGTTCAGGCAGATGCCGCCGAGATGCTCTCGGTCCACCACCGCGGTCTTGAACCCGAGCTGTGCCGCCCGGATGGCCGCGACGTAGCCCCCGGGGCCTGCGCCGATGACGAGGATGTCGTAGGTGTTGGACATTCAGGGCTCCGCGGTCTCTCCTCCCCCTTGCGGGGAGGAGGTAGGAGGTGGGGGTGGTGCCGGATGAAACGGGTAAGGTGCCGATTGGCCCCTTGGCTTTGCCAATCCTGTCTCGGGCAGGACATGTAACGACGGGTCGGAGAGTGCGGCGAATATCGTCTCGAGGACGGTGTCGATCCGCAGCATGACGTCTGCATTGGTGAATCTGAAAACGCGGAAATCTCTCTCTTCGAGAGCGAGCGTGCGGGTTTCATCGTAAGCGGCCATGTGGTCGTGGCTATGCTGCCCGCCTTCGACTTCGACGATCATGCGCGCGGACAGACAACAGAAATCAGCGACGTAGGGACCGAGGGCAACCTGGCGACGGAAATGCGAGCCTTCGATCGGCAGGCAATGCCTCAGGTGCCGCCACAATCGCCTCTCCGCCTCTGTCGATGTTCGGCGCAGGGTCTTCGCATTCAGTGCGGCGCGTGGAGAGACAGAGTGCCGAGGCGGTTCCTTCCATGGCATCGGCTGTCGCCTCCCGTGAACCCCACCAAGCTCGCGCACCTCCCTCCCCCTTGTGGGGAGGGATCGAGGGTGGGGGTGGCTCCGCCGGACTTCGCAGTGGGTCACCCAGTCACCCCCACCTCCAACTCCTCCCCACAAGGGGGAGGAGGGCTCGTTCAGTCTGGTCCGAAAGACTAGACCAGCATCCCCATCGGGTTCTCGATCAGGCTCTTGAAGGCCGAGATCAACTCGGCGCCGAGAGCCCCGTCGAGCACACGGTGGTCGCAGGACAACGTGGCAGTCATCACCTGGACCACCGCCGGGGCGCCGTCCTTCACCACGACGCGCTTCTCGCCCGCACCCACCGCCAGGATCGAGGATTGCGGCGGGTTGATCACCGCCGTGAAGTGCTTGATGCCGAACATGCCGAGGTTCGACACCGAGGTGACGCCGCCCTGGTACTCTTCCGGCTTCAGCTTCTTGGCCCGCGCCCGGCCGGCAAAGTCCTTCATCTCGTTCGAGATGGTGGAGAGCGTCTTCTGGTCGGCCTTGCGGATCACCGGGGTGAACAACCCGCCGTCGATGGCGACGGCGACGCCGACCTCGGCATTGTTGAAGCGTAGGATCCGGTCCTCGGCCCAGACCGCGTTGGCGGCCGGCACGCGCATCAGCGCCAAGCCCATCGCCTTGATGACGAAGTCGTTCACCGAAAGCTTGAACAGCGGCTTGCCGTCCTTGGTGGTGCCGGCGCTCTTGTTGAGCTGTTCGCGCAGGGCCATCAGCGCGTCGAGCTCGCAATCCACCGTGAGGTAGAAGTGGGGGGCCACCTGCATCGCCTCGGTGAGGCGCTTGGCGATGGTCTTCCGCATGCCGTCGAGGGGAACCTCCTCGAACGTGCCCTTCTGGTAGAAGCCGCGCACCTGATCGGTGGTCAGCCCCTGTGCGGCGGCCTTTGGTGCGGGCGCTGGCGCAGCGGGAGCCGGAGCGGCCGCCGGCGCTGCGGCGGGGGCAGCCGCCTTCGGTGCGCCGGCCTTGGCCGAGCCGCTGGCGATGGCGGCGCGGACGTCGCGCTCGATCACGCGGCCATGCGGGCCGGAGCCCGAGACGGCGGAGAGGTCGATGCCTTCGAGCTTGGCGATGCGGCGCGCCAGCGGCGAGGCGACGATGCGTCCGCCCTGCCCTGCTTGGGGGGTGGCATCCGGCTTGGCGCCATCGGGCGCCGCGTCGACCCGCGCGTAGGATTTGTGGCCGTCCCCAGGAGTGGTGTTCAGTGCGGGCGTGTCGCTCTTCGGAGCGTCTGCCTCGGGAGCCTCCGCTTTTGCGCCGCCATCGCCCGAAGCCCCGACGGTCTTCGGGTCCTCACCCTCGGAGGCGATGATGGCGATGAGATCGTTCACCGGCACGTCGGCGGTGCCCTCGGCCACGACGATCTTGGCGAGGATGCCCTCGTCGATGGCCTCGACCTCCATCGTGGCCTTGTCGGTCTCGATCTCGGCGAGGACGTCGCCGGATTTGACCGCGTCGCCTTCCTTCTTGAGCCACTTGGCGAGGTTGCCCTTCTCCATCGTCGGCGACAGGGCGGGCATCAGGACGTTGATGGGCATCGTTATGAATCCTGATCGTCAGCGGATGGGCGTGGCGGGGCGTTCAGTTGAGTGTGCCGCCGGGCGGCAAGTCGGGGTCGAAGCTCTCGGAATCGAGACCGGCGCGGATACGCTCGAACGCCTCTTCCTCCGACATCTCGGTCTCCAGCGCGTAGACCCGGGCGGCCTGACGGGCGAGGTCGATGAGAAGACGGCCCCAGGTATAGGGATCGTCGAAGGAGCGGCGCAGGGCCACGCTCACCGCGCCGTCCACCACGCTGGCACGCACCACCTCGATGCCACCATTGTTCAGGGCGTCGGGGGGAGCGGAGAGTTCCTGGAACTTGTCGGTCATGGTGCTGCTCTACTCTCCTCCCCCTTGTGGGGAGGAGTTTGAGGTGGGGGTGGTTGGGCGACCCTCGACGTGCGGAGGCTGGCGGAAGCACCCCCACCCTCGATCCCTCCCCACAAGGGGGAGGGAAGTTGGCGCGGTAGGCTCAGCGATAGCAGACCGCCTTCACCGCCTGGATCACTTCGGCGACGTTGGGCAAGGCGAGTTTCTCGAGGTTGGCGGCGTAGGGCATCGGGACATCCTTGCCGGTGACCCGCAGGACCGGGGCGTCGAGGAAGTCGAAGGCATCGGCCATCAGGCGGGCGATGATCTCCGCGCCGATGCCCGATTGCGGGAAGCCCTCCTCGACGGTGACGCAGCGGCCGGTCTTCTTCACCGATTCCACGATCGTGTCGGTATCCATCGGGCGGAGCGTACGCAGGTCGATGACCTCCGCGTCGATCCCCTCTTCGGCCAAAGCCTGCGCCGCCTTCAGCGCGTAGGTCATGCCGATGGAGAAGGAGACGATGGTCACGTCCTTGCCGGTGCGGTGGATGCGCGCCTTGCCGATGGGGAGCACGAAATCGTCGAGCTTTGGCACCGGGAAGCTCTGGCCGTAGAGGATTTCGTTCTCGAGGAAGATCACCGGGTTCGGGTCGCGGATCGCGGCCTTGAGCAGGCCCTTGGCGTCGGAGGCCGTATAGGGCGCGATCACCTTGAGGCCGGGCACGTTGGAGTACCAGGCGGAGTAATCGTGGCTGTGCTGGGCGCCGACGCGGGCGGCAGCGCCGTTGGGACCACGGAACACGATGGGACAGCCGAGCTGGCCGCCGGACATGTAGAGGGTCTTGGCCGCCGAGTTGATGATGTGGTCGATCGCCTGCATGGCGAAGTTGAAGGTCATGAACTCGACGATGGGCCGCAGGCCGGTGAAGGCGGCACCGGCCGCGATGCCGGCGAATCCGTGCTCGGTGATCGGCGTGTCGACCACCCGGCGGGCGCCGAATTCCTGCAGCAGGCCCTGGGTCACCTTGTAGGCGCCCTGGTACTCGGCGACTTCCTCGCCCATCACGAAGACCGAATCCTCGCGGCGCATCTCCTCGGCCATGGCGTCGCGGAGCGACTCGCGCACGGTCATGGTGACCATTTCGGTGCCGGCCGGGAATTCCTCCATCACCGGCGCGGGGGCCTTGTTGGTGATGACGGCCGGGGCGGCGGGAGCGTTCGGCTTGTCGTCGCCCGATTTCTCCGTGGCGGCCGGTGCCGAGGCCTGGCCCTCGGCCTGCATCGTCGGCGTCGGGGCCGATTGTGCCGGGGTCGAAGCCTCCGGCTTCGAACCGCCGCCCGCCGCCGCCGCGGCCACGTCCTCGCCTTCGCCGGCGATGATGGCGATCGGCGTGTTCACCTTCACGCCCTCGGTGCCTTCCTCGATGAGGATCTTGGCGAGGACGCCTTCGTCGATGGCCTCGACTTCCATCGTGGCCTTGTCGGTCTCGATCTCGGCGAGGACATCGCCGGATTTGACCGCGTCGCCCTCCTTCTTCAGCCACTTGGCGAGCTTGCCTTCCTCCATCGTCGGAGACAGCGCGGGCATCAGGATGTCGGTCGCCATGAGGTTTTTTATCCGTAGGTTGGCGGGCGGCCTTCTGGAGAGGAAGCAGCGGCTTCTCGGTCCCTCGCTGCGGCTCTCCCCGTGCCGTCATGGCACGGGAGATGTCCCAGGTGGGGGGAGCGTCGCGAGGTCGGCCTTAAGCGCGGGCTTCCAGCAGGATGTCGGTCCAGAGTTCGGACGGATCCGGCTCGGGATCGTGCGTGGCGAACTCGGCCGCGTCGTTGACGGTCTCGCGGACCTTGGCGTCCGTGGCCTTGAGGTCCGCTTCCGGCACCCCGTGCATCTCGATCAGGCGCTTGCGCACCATCTCGATCGGGTCGTGCTCGTCGCGCATCTTGGAGACTTCGTCCTTGGTCCGGTACTTCGCCGGATCGGACATCGAGTGGCCGCGATAGCGGTAGGTCTGCATCTCGAGGATGTAGGGTCCCTGGCCGGAGCGGGCATGCTCCACCGCCCGGCTCGCCGCCTCACGGACGGTGCGGACGTCCATGCCGTCCACCTGCTCGCCGGGGATGCCGAAGGAGATGCCGCGCCTGGAGAAATCGGTCTGCGCCGAGGCGCGTGCCACCGACGTGCCCATGGCATAGCGGTTGTTCTCGATCACGTAGACCACGGGCAGCTTCCAGAGCTGGGCCATGTTGAAGCTCTCGTAGACCTGGCCCTGGTTGGCGGCGCCGTCGCCCATATAGGTCAGGCTGACTTTGCCGTTCTTCCTGTAGGCGTCGGCGAAACCGAGGCCGGTTCCGAGGGAGACCTGGGCGCCGACGATGCCGTGGCCACCGAAGAACTGCTTCTCCTTGGAGAACATGTGCATCGAGCCGCCCTTGCCGCGGGAATACCCGCCGCGGCGGCCGGTCAGCTCGGCCATCACGCCCTTCGGGTCCATGCCGCAGGCGAGCATGTGGCCGTGGTCGCGGTATCCGGTGATGGTCTGGTCGCCTTCGACCGAGGCCATCTGCATGCCGATCACGACGGCTTCCTGGCCGATATAGAGGTGGCAGAACCCACCGATCAGGCCCATGCCGTAGAGCTGGCCCGCCTTTTCCTCGAAGCGCCGGATCAGCAGCATTTCGTGATAGGCGTGAAGGTCTTCTTCCCGCGTGAATTGTGGTGTGTTCGGCGCGGGGGCGTGCTCCGGAGCATTGCTGGCCCCCGTACCCAACTGAGCCGAACCTTTGGCCGAATCGGCTTTCGCCTGCCCCGCTTCGTTGGCGGCATCCATCGGCTTTCCTCCCGTGAACGGCTATTCTGAACCGTTTCTAGGACAGGGTTTTCCGGAAAGCGAGGCCGTCCAGTCGACAGATCGTCGGAGTTGTCAGGCGGAATGCGACGGGACAAACACGATCATGGGTTGATGATGACGACATCGTTCGCGTGGACGCGCCCCAGCACGATGCGGGCACGTTCCTCGAGGAGATCGCGGTCGATCTGGTCGCTGCGCAGGAGGGCCACCCGGTGTTCCCAGATCGCCCGGTCCGCCTTGGCGGCCGTGAGCTCCTGCTTCAACCCATAGGCCTGGATCTTGAGCGCGCGCTTGGCCTCCAAGCCGCGATTGCCGCTCTCGGCCTGATGAACGAAATATCCGACCACGAGCGCGGACACGGCGTAGAGGCCGAGCGGCATGAGAACGGAACGGACGCGACGACGAACCACCATGTTTCGAGCATCGCGTCACAGGGTTAAGGATGTGTTTCCAATGTGGCCTCCTTTCGCCGGGTTTGCCCGATGATGCGTTTCGACCTCGTCGATCTCGGCCTGTTTCGCCACGTGGCCGAGGCGGGGTCGATCACGCATGGGGCGGCCCGGGCGAACCTGGCGCTCGCCGCCGCGTCGAGCCGGATACGGGCGATGGAGGTTTCCCTCGGGGCGGCACTCCTCAGCCGGAGCCGCCAGGGCGTGCTTCTCACCCCGGCGGGCCGCGCGCTGCTCGCTCATGCGCGCGGTCTTCTGGAGGGGGTCGACCGGATGCAGGGTGATCTCGCCGCCTATGCCGGCGGCGCGATCGGCCAGATCAAGGTTCTGTCGAACACCCACGCGCTGACCGAATTCCTGCCGGAAGCCCTGAGCGCCTATCTCGCCCTCCATACCGGCGTGAGCGTCGATATCGTCGAGCGGACGTCGGACGAGATCGTCGGTCTCGTGGCGGAGGGAGCCGCCGATCTCGGCATCGTCTCCGGCACGGTGGATACCGGCACCCTGGAGACCCACCCGTTCCGCCAGGACAGGTTCGTGGCGGTGCTGCCCTCCGGCCATCCGCTGGGGGAGCGGGACGGCGTGCTGTTCGCCGATGTGCTGGATTACGACCTCGTCGGCCTCGATCGGGCGAGCGCCATCACCCGCTTCCTCGCCGACAAGGCCATGCGCACCGGGCGGCCGCTCATGCGGCTGCGGGTCCAGCTGCGCGGCTTCGATGCGGTGTGCCGGCTGGTGGAATGCGGCGTCGGGCTCGGGATCGTCCCCGAAACCACCGCCCGGCGCGCCGCGCGCTCCATGGGCCTCGATATCGTGCCGCTCCTTGACCCATGGGCGGCGCGCGACCTCACCATCTGCCTGCGATCCCTCGAAGCGCTACCAGTTTTCGCCCGGGAATTCGTCGCTCATCTGCGCGCAGGGGCGTCACGGCCCGGTTTAGGGCTCCCCTCGGGGGCCGGCCTTGGCTAAACACGGCTCGGGAACGGAATGGTCCGTGTCCGTGACACCGATGAAGCAAGGGGTGCCCGGCATCATGCAGGATTCGTCGCGATCCATGCCCGACGCCCCTCTGGTCGATCCGGACGTCCATGTGGAGAGCTTCCGGCAGGCACGCGAGGCGCGCCGCCTCGAACTCGTCGAAGATTACGTGGAGTTGATCGCCGATCTCATCGGTGATGGCGGCGAGGCGCGGCAGGTCGATATCGCCGCACGCCTCGGCGTCGCCCAGCCCACCGTCGCCAAGATGCTGAAACGCCTGGCCGAGGACGGCCTCGTCCAGCAGCGCCCCTATCGCGGCGTGTTCCTCACCGAGAGCGGGCGCATGCTCGCGGTCCAGAGCCGCGAGCGCCATCGGATCGTCGAGCATTTTCTCTGTGCCCTCGGCGTCAGCGCCGAGACCGCGCGGCGCGATGCCGAAGGAATCGAGCATCACGTGAGCGCCGAGACGCTGGAGGCTTTCCGCGACTTCACGGAGCGCAAGGCCTGAAGGGGTCGAAGCTCAAAGGGCTGGCACGTCACGGAGAGGTGCCGGCCTTCGCCCCGTGGTCGAACGGAACGCTACGGTTTTCGCGCGAAGACATGGCGCGTCGAGCGGCTCGACGGCAGGACCGAGGTCGTTTCCCCTTCGCGCAAAGGCCGGGCGCTCCCGCCGATCTCGCGCCACCCGCCCCAGCTGGGTCCGGTCGCGGTCTCCTTGGATGCCTGGATGATGCCGTCCGAGACGGAAAGATGCCCGGTTGCGACGCCCCGTATCATTTCGGGCGCGTATTGCCGGGCCGCGATCCCGAACAGCGAGATCCCTTTGCTGCCTGGCGCCAGCAGGGTGCCGAGCGCGCCCTCAGGTGGTTCGCCGGCGAGGCGCATGACGCTGGTGTTGGAATCGAGGACGGCCGCTGCCGCTTCGATGTCGCCCTTTGCCAGGAGCCGGCCGGCGCGGGTGATGCGCACCTCGTAGCCGTATCCATCCCGGTCGCGATACAGGCGGGTCAGGCCGAGTTGCAGGGATTCGCAGATCATCAGCACGTGGTCGCGGGCGTATTCGTCGCTCGTCATGACCGTGGGGAAATCGCTCCTTCCCGTGTGCGTGCTGGCGGCGATGTGCTCGAGGAACTCGAGCTTGGTGGCTTTCCGCCTGATCGTGCCGCCGCCTTTCAACCGGGCTACCTCCCGCACCGCATTCGAACGTCATCGGGGCGACGAGCGCCCCACACAGCTCCCGAAGTCGGATGCCCCACGACGAGCCTCCGACCGTCACGTAGCTTTCGCGAGGGGACGTTAAGGCTGTGAGGGTTTCCGTTCTCTTGCCAAACCCCCTCAGTCTGAAACGATCTCATCCGTACGGAGGACGGGAGCGTCAGTCCGTCCTCAGTGCTCCGCCGATCTCCCGTGCCGCGCCGCCATCCACGAGGAGCTCCACCGGGCGCGGGTGGCTGAGAAAGCCCGTGGGGCTCGCCGTCAGGCCGTAGGCCCCCGATTGCAGCACGGCGATGAGGTCTCCTGCCGCGAGGTCCGGCAGCGCTGTGGCGCGGGCGAGCATGTCTAGGGGCGTGCAGAGCGGGCCGACGACGGCGCAGGGCGAGCGTGGCCCGCCCCGGTCCACCACGACGGTGACGGGATAATCGCGCTTGACCACCTGTCCGAGATTGCCGGAGGCGGCGAGATGATGGTGCATGCCCCCATCGGTGATGACGAAGCGGCTGCCCCGCGAGACCTTCACGGCCCGCACCCGCGCCACGTAGAGCCCGGCCGGCCCGGCGAGGAACCGTCCGGGTTCGAGCACGATCCGCGCCTCCCTGAGGCGGGGATCTGACTTCACACGGGCGATCAGCGGCGGCATGCCGTCCCGGATGGCGGCGAGGTCGAGCTGCGTGTCGGTGGAGAAATAGGGGATGCCGAGGCCGCCGCCGAGGTCGATCGTCTCCAGCGGACGCGCGATCCGGTCCGCGACCCGCGCCGCCAGCGACAGACCGTAGGCCCATTGCGACAGGAGCGTCGCGGCGACGAGCCCTTGCGTCCCGGCAAAGAGGTGGATGCCGGACAGGTGCAGGCGCGGCTCGGCCTCCACCGCATTGACGATCGCATCCAGTTCCTCCTCGTCGAAGCCGAAGGGCGAGGGTTTGCCGCCCATCCGCATGGCGCCCCCCTGCGCGTCGGGCCCCGGATTGATCCGGATCGCCACGCGCTGAACGACGCCGTGGCGTCCGGCGGCCTCGGCCACGCGCCGCATCTCCTCGATGTTCTCCAGATGGATCTCGCCGATCCCACCGGCGACGGTGGCCTCGATGTCGAAATCGCTCTTACCCGGCCCGGCGAACAGGATGTGTCGAGGTTCGACGCCGGCCGCCCAGGACGCGGCGAATTCCGCGCCGGAGGCGATCTCCGCCCCCGATCCCTCGTCGCGGAAAACCCGGATCACCTCGGGTGCCGGATTGGCCTTCACCGAATAATCCACCACGGCGAAGCCCGAGACCGCATCGGCGAGGTCGCGATAGGCCCGTCTCAGAAGGTCGGCATCGTAGATGAAGAGTGGCGTACCGTGAGCCTCGGCGAGGTCGCGCAGGTCGAGCCCGCCCACCCGGAGCACACCGTCAGACCGGGGGAAATGTGCCGCCACGAGGCGATCCGCGAGGCTATCGCCGGCCGTGTCAGACATAGCTCGTCCGTTCCGCCACGAGGCGCTTGTAATCGACCTTACCGTTCGGCGTCGTCGGCAGGGCCGGGACGCTCTCGACGGCACGCGGGACCATGTGCGGGGGAAGGCTCCGCCGCACGTCCTGCAGCACCTCGGCTTGGGCAGGGCCGCCCTCCGTCGGCACCGCCACCGCATGGATGCGTTGACCGAGCGCGGCATCCGGCAGGCCGATGACCGCCACGGCCCGGAAGGCCCCGGTTTCCATCAGCGCCTCCTCGACTTCGGTGGGGCTGACGCGGAACCCGGCGCTCTTGATCATCGCATCTTCGCGGCCGAGGAAGCGAAAGTAACCGTCCTCGTCTTCCACGACGAGGTCGCCCGAGCGGCAGACGAGGGTACCGTCCTCTGGAAAGCGCGGGTCAGGCACGAGCACCCTGGCGGTGTCCTCGGGCCGGTTCCAGTAGCCGAGGGACACGGTGGGCCCGCGATGGTGCAGGATACCGGGCTCTTGGGGCCGGCTCCGCTCTCCCTCCGCCGTCACCGCGAAGATCTCGGTCTCCGGGATGGCGCGGCCCATGGAGCCCGGCCGCATCTCCAATTCCTCCGGGGGAAGGAAGGTGGAGCGGAAAGCCTCGGTGAGGCCGTACATGAGTACGATCCCGGTCTGCGGCAGCGCCTTGCGCAGCCTCGAAACCGTCTCCAGCGGCACCGCTCCGCCGGAATTGGTGATCAACCGCAGGCTCGAAAGATCGGCCTTTCCCAGTCTCGGCGCCGCGCGGGTCAGCAGGGTCCAGAGGGTGGGGACGCCGGCGAGCAACGTGATCCGATGCCGTTCCAGCGCACCCACCACCTCGTCTCCGAAGCGGAATTCCAGCAGGACGAGGCACGCGCCCTGCTCGACGCTCGTGAGCAACTGGTTGAGGCCGTAATCGAACGAGAACGGCAGGACGGAGAGGATGCGGTCGTCCGCCGTGATCGCCAGGTAAGTGCGCACGATCCGGGTGCCGGCCAGGAGATTGGCATGGCTGAGCATCACGCCCTTCGGCAGACCGGTGGAGCCGGACGTGTAGAGGATCGCGGCGAGGCCGGGCGGCGGCGATGTCACGGATTCCGGTTGCAGCCGGACGATGATCGGGAATTCGGGAACCCCTCCCTCCCCCGTTGAGGGTGGAACGTTCGAGGGGGGCAGATCGAGGGCCGAGAGCAAGGTCGCGTCGGTGATGAGGAGCCGCGCACCGCAATCGGCTAGGATATGCGCCACCTGACGCGGGCGCAGGCTCGGATGGATCGGCACGAACACCGCCCCGATCCGGCTGATGGCGAAGATCGCCGTGGATTCGGCAAAGGATTTCGGAAGCAGGATCGCGATGCGGTCGCCGGGCTCCGCGCCCTGGCTCCTCAAACGTACTGCGAGATCATCCACCCCGGCCCGCATCCCGCCATAGCTCAGCCGTTCGGTGCCGGCGACGATGGCGATCCGCTCGGGCGCACATGCCGATCCGTCGAGGAGGTCGTGCAGCAGTGCGGGCGCCGACATATCCTAACGCTGCGCCTCAGCCCGCTTGGCGTCGACGAAGGCGGCCAGCGCGTCGATGCTTTCGAAATGCGTGAGTTCGAACGCGTCGTCCTCGATCTCGAAGCCGAACCGGTCGCCGAGCTCCATCATCAGATCGAGCACGCCGATGGAATCGAGGGCATCGCTGGTGACGAGGGACGTCTCGCCCGTGATGGCCCCTGGCGCGAGGCCGGGGTTGCGGCCAACGATGAAGGCGAAAATCGCCTCTCGCGCGGCGGCATGGGTGTCGACCACATTTGTCTCGACCACGTTCCAGCCTCCCCATCGGTCATTCCGCCGACCGTCGCCGCCCATAGCGAGGTCGACAGGGCAAGTCCATGAGTCACGCGGACGTGCTCCGAGCCGGCAAGTCATCCAGCATACGAGAGGAATGGGGCCGCGCCGGGTTTCCGGATGCGGAGGCGAGACAACACCGGGTGATGGTCTCGGTAGCACCGAATTGGTGATTGCGAAGTTTCTGGATGAAAACTAGTCTATCCGTGCGAATATTGATTATCGGGTCGATTCTTCGGTCGTGAATACCGGATTGCCGTCCCTTTGCATTTGGGCGGAGATTGTCATGACGCATGATACGATCCGGCGAGCGACCGCTGAGTTTTTTGGAACATTCTGGCTGACATTCGGTGGCTGCGGCGCAGCCGTCTTTTCCGCGGCCTATCCCGAATTGGGGATCGGATTTCTCGGGGTGGCCTTCGCCTTCGGACTCACGGTCCTGACGATGGCCTACGCCGTGGGCCATATCTCGGGTGGCCATTTCAATCCCGCCGTCACCGTCGGCCTATGGTCCGCCGGGCGTTGCGCCGACCATCATGTGATTCCCTACATCGTCGCGCAGATCGTCGGGGCCGTGTTCGGCGCCGGCGTGCTCTACCTCATCGCCTCCGGCAAGGCCGGATGGATGCCTAACGGCTTCGCCTCGAACGGCTACGGCGACCTCAGCCCAGGCAAGTATGGATTGCTCTCCTGCTTCCTCGTGGAGGTTCTCGCGACCTTCTTCTTCCTGTTCATAATCATCGGGACGACATCGAAGGGCGCCGCCACCGGATTTGCCGGTATTCCCATCGGCTTTGCCCTGGTGCTGATCCACCTCATCTCGATCCCGATCACCAACACCTCCGTCAATCCTGCGCGCAGCACCGGTCCGGCCCTGTTCGCGGGGGGCGAGGCGATGGGCCAGCTCTGGCTGTTCTGGCTGGCACCGGTGCTCGGTGCCGTGATGGCCGGGGCCATGGCGCGCTGGCTCTACGAGCCGGACACGATCATCGAGACGACGATCGTCGAGAACCGGACCCCGGCGTAGGAACCGACGGAACCCATTCCGTCTCGCGACCTCATCCTAAGGGACCGTCGAGGCCTCCATGACGCTCGGCGTCCCCTGGACGCCTCGACGCTCGGCGTTCCCCGGCGGCCTCCGTCGAGGCGCTCGCTTCGCTGCCGCACCAGGGGATCGCGTAGGACGACGCTCGAAATCAGGCCGTTTCGGTTTCAGGCTCGCCCGCCGATTCCGGCATCGCTTCGCCGTCCGGGATCACGTCCACCTCGACCTTGAGCTTCTGCGGGCCGGAAGAGGAGACGATGCCGTCGATGGGCGAGACGTCGGTGTAGTCGCGGCCCCGCGCCACCACGATGTGGTCGTCGCAGGCGCCGATATTGTTGGTGGGATCGAGGCCGATCCAGCCATCCCCGCACCAGACCGAGACCCAGGCATGGCTGGCATCGGCGCCGCGCAGGCGCGGCCGGCCGGCGGGGGGGATCGTGCGGATGTAGCCGCTGACATAGGCCGCCGGCAGGCCGAGCCCGCGCAGGCCGGCGATCATGATATGCGCGAAATCCTGGCACACCCCCGCCTTGAGGGCGAAAGCCTTGGCGAGGGGCGTGTGAACGGTTGTGGCCTTCGCGTCGAATTTGAAGTCGGCACGCATGCGCCGCATCAGGTCGACGGCTCCGCCATATGCGCTACGACCGGGTGTGAAACTCGCCCGAGCATAGTCGGTCACGTCCGGGTCGAGGGGAACCCTGACGCTCGGGAACACGAAATGCACGGGGGCGTCGGGCGCCATCGACCGACCGGAAATCGCCGTGTCGCGCACCGATTCCCATGCCATGCCGGATTCGGACGGCGGCAGCGGCGGACGCTCCACCTTGACCCGCGACAGGGCTTCGACCCGCAACTCGTTATGCGGCGTGTCGATCAGGAAGGTCACCACGTCGAGGCCGAAATAGTCGCGCCGCACCGTGCGGGTTTGCGGAGCCGGCGAAATGGTCAACTCACTGGACAGCACGCTCTGCCCCTCCCCGTCCCGCGGCTGAAGCCGCAGGGAGCAGCGGGCGTAACGGACGGGCTTGCCGTAGCGGTAGGTGGTGAGGTGGCGCAGCGTATAGATCACGCGAGCCCCACGAGCTTCTCCGGACGCATGGCGTGCGGGCCGTTGGGGAAGTAGCGGGTGACGATCGCGTCGGCGAGGCCCTCGAAGGCGTTCTCCAGGCGCGTCAGGGCGGCGCCGTCGAGTTCCGATGCTTCGCCGGTGGTGAATTCGGCGGCCAGCTTGAGAGCGAGGCGCTGGTGCGTCTCCGGCAGGCCGTCGACGCGCAACACCGGCAGGTCGGCAAGATGCCGGCAGATCGCTTCCACCTGGAACGCGACGGAGCGCGGGTTGAACGGGTCGAGGAGCACCATGTCGCGTACCGGGTCGATCGCCACGCCCTGCATGTAGCGCGCGCCGAACGAGACGTGCGAGTCGCACAGGGACAGCATGACCCCGAGATCCTCGGCCGTCGCCTCGTCCCCTGCGAAACTGGCGGCGAAGGAGCAGGTGTTGATCGCCCGCTCGATCCGGCGTCCGAGATCGACGAAGTGCCAGCCGGCGGTCCGGTTCATGTTCTCCTGGGCGAGACCGGCCAGGGCGGCGATGTGGCTGAGGGCACGCTCCGCCAGGCCGAGGAGCTCGGCTTCAGCCAGTTCCTTTGCCTCGTCGAGTTCCAGGAGATCCTTCAGGTCGGCGAGCACGCGCCATGCCTCGCTGGAGAGCCTTTCGCGCAGGGAGGCCGCGTTATGGCGTGCGGACACGCTGTGCGAGAGGGCCGAGCCGTAAGTCTGGCGTCCGCTCAGGGCTTCTTGCGCGAGCTTGGCCGTCGGCAGGTCGGGCGCTTCGATGGCGCCCCATTCGTCGAGCAGGGCGCGGATCCGCAGGGCCGTCGGCGCCGTCTCGTCGCCCGCCATGTCGGCGATCACCGCGTTCCCGACGCTGCCGAGATGGGCGATGACGAGGCGGATCACAGCCTCTGCCCGCTCGACGTAGCGGCCGAACCAGAACAGGTTGTCTGCCGCGCGAGACGGCAGGTGCCCGGCGATGCGGCGAACCCTGGGCGCGCCCGGATGCATCAGCGAAACCGGTTCGACCGGACGGTCCGAGAGGACCCAGACATCCGCCGATTTGATCCCGGCCCGCATCTCGATCGGGTTCACGTCGGGCCGCTCCGAGATGCGGCAGAAGCCGCCCGGCATCACGCGCCAACCGTCCGGCGTCGCCGCCGCGAAGACCCGCAGGACGAAGGGACGGGGCACGAGGCGCATCCCGTCCTCTCGACGCTCCCAGCCCGGCATGGTCGAAAGCGGAGCCTGTTCCTGGGCGATGTAGTCGAAGGGCCTGTCGCGCAGGGCCGCCACCACGCGCTCGCGCTCGGCGACGATCGCGTGCGGTCCGAGGATGGCGTCGCGACCCATCCCCTTGGTCGGCGTCGCCACTGGGCGAAGGTTGAGGTGTTCGAGGTTGTCGCGGACATGGGCGAGCGCGTCGGGATCGCCGCACCACCAACTCTTCAGCCCTTCGAGGTGGAGATCGGTGCCGAGGAAGTAGCGGGCGATGCGCGGCAGGTAGGCGCCGAGCGCACCCGATTCGAGGATGCCGGACCCCGGCATGTTGCCGACGACGAGACTGCCGTTGCGCAGAGCCTCCAGCACCCCGGAGATGCCGAGGCGCGAGGCCGGGTTCAGTTCGAGCGGGTCGATATAGTCGGAATCGATGCGCCGCCACAGCACGTCGGTGCGTTTCAGCCCGGAGACGGTGCGCACGTGGAGCGCGCCGTCCTGCATCACGAGGTCGTCACCCTCCACCAGCAGCAAACCGAGATAGCGCGCGAGCGCCGCCTGCTCGACATAGGTGGAGCTCAACGGCCCGGAGGTGAGGAGTCCGATGCGCGGGTCGCTCCGCTGCGCCCCCATGACCAGCCCGTCGCGAAACGCCTGGAAGAACGGGGCGAGGCGCTCGACATGGAGGTCGGCATAGAGGTCCGGGAAGGCGCGGGTGAGCACCATCCGGTTCTCCAGCGCGTAGCCGGGACCGGAGGGAGCCTGCGTCCTGTCGGCGAGGACACGCCAGCGCCCGTCCGGCCCCCGGCCGATATCGGCGGCGTAGAGTTTGAGCCAGCGCCCGCCGGGCGGCTTCACCCCTGAGAGCGGTCGCAGGAATTCCGGGCTGCCGGCCACGAGGGCCGCCGGCAGCACGCCCTCCGACACCATCCGGCCGGGGCCGTAGATGTCGGAGATGATGGTTTCCATCAGCTCCGCGCGCTGGACGATGCCGGTGCTGAGGGCGCGCCATTCGGCGCTCTCGATCACGAGTGGGAGGGAACTCAGTGGCCAGGCATGTTCGCGCTGGTCGCCGTAGATCCGGTAGGAGATCCCGGTATCGCGGATATGCCGCTCCGCCGAGGCGAAGCGGGTGGTGATCTCGGTTCCGCTCAGGGTCCCGAGCCGGTCGAGCAGGCGGGGCCAGGCACCGAGATGCGCGCCTCCCGCCCCCACGAACTCGTCCGGGATACCGGGCCGAGGCTGGTAGTCCGAGGTCCAGCGCGCAAGACGCTTCGCCCGTCCTCCGGCTTGCGCCTCGGCCATATTCGTCATCTGGGCGCAGGTGTCCTGAGGTCGAGCGTGAGCGGGAACTCGCGGCTGATCTCCTCGACCGGCATCTCGACCTTGCCGGGCGTGTGGCCATGGGCCTGGAAGCGCGCGAGACGCCGACCCTCGGCCTCGTAGGTGTTCACCGGGAAGGTCTCGTAGTTGCGGCCGCCGGGATGGCTGACATGGTAGCGGCAGCCGCCGATCGAGCGTCCGCTCCACGCATCGAGGATGTCGATGGTGAGGGGCGAATGCGCGGGGATCGTCGGATGCATCGAGGAGGCCGGCTGCCACGCCTTAAAGCGCAGGCCCGCCACCGCTTCGCCCACCGTGCCGGTGCTCGTCATCGGAAGGCGCCGGCCGTTGCAGCTGATGATGTGGCGGCCGGGGACGAAGCCCTCGACCTTGACCTGCAGACGCTCCACCGAGCTGTCCACGTACCGCACCGTTCCACCGATCGCCCCCTCTTCGCCCAGCACGTGCCAGGGCTCCAATGCCTGCCGCAGTTCCAGCTTGACGCCGCCCTGCTCCACCGTCCCGAAGACCGGGAAGCGGAACTCGTACTGCGCCTGGAACGCCGCCGGATCGAAGTCGTAGCCGGCTTGGCGGAGGTCTTCCAGCACGCCGAGGAAGTCCGTCCAGAGGAAGTGGGGCAGCATGAAGCGATCGTGCAGGCCCGTGCCCCAACGGACACAGCCGCCTTCCTGCGGTTCGCGCCAGGCCCAGGCGACGATGGCCCGCAGCAGGAGTTGCTGGGCCAGACTCATGCGCGGGTCCGGCGGCATCTCGAAGGAGCGGAACTCCAGCAGGCCGAGGCGGCCGGTAGGGCCGTCCGGCGAGTAGAGTTTGTCGATGCAGATCTCGGAGCGGTGGGTGTTTCCGGTGACGTCCACGAGGATGTTGCGGAAGATCCGGTCCACGAGCCAGCGCGGGATGTTGGGCTCGTCGGGTTTGGGCACCTGCGCCAGGGCGATCTCGAGCTCGTAGAGGCCGTCGTGCCGCGCCTCGTCCATGCGCGGCGCCTGGCTCGTCGGGCCGATATAGAGCCCGGCAAAGAGGTAGGAGAGCGAGGGGTGGCGCTGCCAGTAGAGCACGAGGCTCTTCAGCAGGTCCGGCCGGCGCAGGAACGGCGAATCCGCCGGGGTGGCGCCGCCCAGCACCACGTGGTTGCCGCCGCCGGTGCCGGTATGGCGGCCGTCGGTCATGAATTTCTGCGCGCCGAGGCGGATCTGGCGGGCATCCTCGTAGAGCTCGCTCGTGATGGTGACGGCCTCGCGCCACGAGGTGGCGGGGTGGACGTTGACCTCGATCACGCCCGGATCGGGGGTGACCTTGATGACGTTGAGGCGCGGATCGAACGGCGGCTCGTAGCCCTCGATATGCAGGGGCTGCTTCAGCTCGGCGGCGACGGCCTCGAGATGCCCGATGAGTTCGAGATACTCGTCCACCCGCTGCAGCGGCGGCATGAACACCCGCAGCACCCCATCCCGGGGCTCGACCGCGAGCGCCGTGCGCACGGCGACGCCGGTGACGCCCGATCCGTTCTCGGTCTTCGTCCCGGGATGACCCTCGGGGAGCGCGCCGCGCTCCTCCAGCGGGTCCTGGGGCTGGTAGTAGGGGTAATGCTCCGGCGGCACGAAGGGCAGCGAACTCAGGGGCAGCCGATATCCGACCGGCGAATCGCCCGGTGTCAGGAAGGCGTGGGTACGGCGGAATTCCCAGGGCTCAGAGATCCAGCGACGGTCGTCGGGATCGTCCTTACCCATGGGCAGGCTCGCCAGGGGAAGAGCATAGCCGGCGGCCTCGCCGAGGCCGCGCTCGAACACCCGCGCGATACGGGCATTGGTCTCCGGGTTCGGAAACTTGGCGTCGGAGGTGGTGACGTTGATCGGCAACTCCTCCCGCTTCTCCTCCCAGTAGATCGGGTCTTCGAAAGCGGGGAACACGTAGGTTTCGAGGCCGAGGCGCTTGGCGACGCCGTCGATCAGCGCCTTCGCCTTGCTGGAGGTGGCGTCACGCGGGCCGTCCTCCTTGGCGACGAGGTCGGGATTGCTCCAGATCGGCTTGCCGTCTCGGCGCCAGTACAGGGCGAAGGCCCAGCGCGGCAGGCTCTCGCCCGGATACCATTTGCCCTGGCCGTAATGCAGCATGCCGCCCGGTCCGAAGCGGGTGCGCAGGCGCCGGATCAGCTTGTCGGCGAGGCCGCGCTTGGTCGGCCCCACGGCGGCGGCGTTCCACTCCGCCGATTCGAAATCGTCGATGGAGACGAAGGTCGGCTCGCCGCCCATGGTCAGGCGCACGTCCTGTTCGGCGAGATCGAGGTCGATCCGCTCGCCCAGCGCATCCATCTTGGCCCAGACCTCCTCGGAGAAGGGCTTCGTGATGCGCGGGGCTTCCGCCACGCGAGTCACCGTCATCTCGAAGCCGAACTCCACCTCGGCGGGTTCGGCGAGGCCGGAAATCGGCGCGGCGGATTGATAATGCGGGGTGGCGGCAAGGGGGATATGGCCCTCGCCGCAGAGCAGGCCCGACGTGGCGTCGAGGCCGATCCAGCCGGCACCCGGCAGGTAGACCTCGGCCCAGGCATGGAGATCGGTGAAGTCCGTGCTGGTGCCAGCCGGCCCGTCGACGGCGGTGGTGTCGGGAACGAGCTGGATCAGGTAGCCGGAGACGAAGCGCGCGGCGAGGCCGATGCGGCGCAGCACCTGGACCAGGAGCCAAGCGGAATCGCGGCAGGAGCCGCTCTTGAGCGTCAGCGTCTCGGACGGTGTCTGGACACCGGGCTCCATGCGGACGCCGTAGGTGATCTCGGAGGCGATCATGGCGTTGAGGGCCACGAGGAAGAGCACGGTGTTGGGCTGTTCGGGCAGCCGCTCGAGCAGGGCGTCGATCTCGGGGCCCACCGCGTCGTCGGTGACGAGATAAGGCTTCAGCTCCGCGGTCAGGTCGCTCTCGTAAGCGAAGGGGCGGGTCTGGGCGTAATCCTCGACGAAGAAATCGAACGGGTTGATGACCGCCATCTCGGCGGTCAAATCGACCTCGATCTTCAATTCGGTGGTCCGCTCGGGGAAGACCAGACGGGCGAGCCAGTTCCCGTTCGGGTCCTGCTGCCAGTTGATGAAGTGGTTCTCCGGCAGGATCTTGAGGGAATAGGCCGGCACGGTCGAGCGCGTATGCGGCGCGGGGCGCAGGCGGATCACCTGCGGTCCGAGCTGGATCGGCCGATCGTACTTGTAGTGAGTGACGTGGTGCAGAGCGGCTTTAATGGACACGGGGACTCCCGCTGGTTCGGACGTGAGACCGGGCGCGCGGCGGACGCGCGGCGGTGGCGGGAAACCGGAGCGCATCACCGAAGCGCCCCACGGTTGTCATCGGCGTTTTGAGGCCGAATGACCATAGGCTGTGATCGCCGCCGACGGCAGCCGAAATCGGTGCTAGTCTACAGCGGCGTTGCCCTACCGGGCGATGGGAGGTGACGACGTTCATCACGTGAGCAGATTGGCCCTGGCAGTTCAGACAGACGGCATGGCGACGCTGCCCGCCGTCGAGCAGAAAGCAAATTCCGTGCATCGTGACGCGGGGCTTCGCCGCGAAGCGTTCCCTCACGCATATGCCGGCGCCCATAGTGCGGGCCCGGCCGGCCCATGAAGATCTTTCAGTGCCAGGCTTGCAACCAGCCGGCGAGTTTCGAGAGTACGGAATGCGAGAGCTGTCAGCGGCGGCTCGGCTATGTCTGCGGCACCCACGAGATTTCCGCCCTGGAGCCCTCCGGGACGGTCTGGCACGCCTATGCCGATCCGGGCCGGAAGTACCGCTTCTGTGCAAATGCCGAGTTCAGCGCCTGCAATTGGCTGCTGCCCGATGACAGTCCAGACCGGTACTGTACTTGCTGTCGGCACAACAGGGTGGTGCCGGACCTGGCCCTTGCCTGGAATCTGACGCGCTGGCGCCAGATCGAGGCCGCCAAGCACCGGTTGTTCTACTCGCTGCTTCGCCTCGACCTGCCCCTGATGACACGGGACGAGAACCCCGCCACCGGTCTGGCCTTCGACTTCCTCGTCGACCCCGCCGAGAGTTACAGCGTCGGCCCTCCCGTGCTCACCGGGCATCGCAGCGGCCTCATCACCCTGAATATCGCCGAGGCGGACGATGTCGAGCGCGAACGGCGCAGGATGCTGTTCGGGGAGTATTACCGCACGCTCCTCGGCCATTTCCGCCACGAGATCGGGCATTATTTCTGGAACGTCCTGATCCGCTACGATCAGAGCATCTGGTCGTTCCGTGACCTGTTCGGCGACGAGCGTGCCAGCTACGGCATGGCCCTGCAGCGTTACTACGCCCAAGGCGCGCCGGCGGACTGGCAGGAATCCTACGTCAGCGCCTATGCCACCAGCCACCCATGGGAGGATTTCGCCGAGACCTGGGCGCATTACCTCCACATCGTCGACACGGTGGAGACGGCGAGCACGTTCGAACTGCACGTGCGGCCTCGCCTGCGCAACGGCGCGCCGGACCCCGTCGTGATCGACTTCGATCCGTATCAGTCGCCAGACCTCGATCGCCTGATCTCGGCCTGGTTGCCGCTGACCTATGCGGTGAATTCCTTGAGCCGCAGCATGGGGCAGCCGGCGCTCTATCCCTTCAAGCTGACACCGGCTGTCATCGCCAAACTCGCCTTCATCCACGACCGGATCGAAACCGTTCGCTCGGTCACGGGCGATCACCTCGATTCGGATATCCTGAAGGCGGTGATCACCGGCCTGCGCCAGCGTGTGGCACCGCCGAACGTCTGAGCCGCGAGCTGAACCCTAGGGCCGGTTCAGGGCTCACATTCCCTGTTCCGGCTCCGGTTTGGGAAGCCGACGTGGGCGCCCGTCATCGTCGATGGCGACGAAGGTGAAGGTCGCCTCGGTCACCTTCTCGCGCAGCTTGGTGCGGAAGCGGCGCGCCCAGGCTTCGACCTGGATCTTCATGGACGTGCGGCCGACACTCTCTACTCGGGTGTAGACGCAGAGCACATCGCCCACCCGTACCGGACGAATGAAGGTCATCGCGTCGACCGCCACCGTGACCACGCGGCCTTGGGCCTGGTCGACGCCGGCAATCCCGCCTGCCTGGTCCATCTGCGACATCACCCAGCCGCCGAAGATGTCGCCATTGGCGTTGGTGTCGGCCGGCATGGCGATGGTGCGCACCGTGAGGTCGCCGCGCGGGTCGCTGGTCTCGCCCATTCCGGTCTCCACCCATCCTCGTTGCGACGCCTTCGTTCGTCCGAGACGTCGCTTGGCCTCCTGCATCGGCCGACAAGGGGCATCAGGTCAAGAAAAAGCCCGGCCGTCCCGAATGGGACGACCGGGCCTCGAAACCGACCGGCGTGACCGACTTAGTAGTAGAAGCGACGCGGGCCGTAGAACCGGCGCGGGCCGTAAAACGGGCGGCGGTAGAACGGACGCGGCGCGAAGTACGGCCGACGGTAATACGGACGGGCGTAGTAAGGACGACCGTAGAACGGGCGACGGTAATACGGCCGGCGATAGTAGTACTGCGCCTTCTCGGCGACGGCCGGTGCGGCCTCGCTCTGAAGGGCCGAGACTGGGCCGATGGGCGCGGCCGAGGCACCCTGGGGGGCCAGGGCGGCGAAGCCCAGGGCCAGCAAGGCGGCCAGAAGGAGTTTTCTCAACACGTTCATGACTCCTCGAGTGATCGAACGACGGTGATGATACGACGGCATGCGAAGGAATGCATGCTTGGCCGTCAGCCGAACGCACAGAATCGGCAAACCGTTTCATGCCCTCCGTCGGCAAGCTTAACGGCAGCCTTCCCGGGAACGGCCTTCGCGGGCGGGGTCTCCGCGTCGGTGACTTCGCGTGGACGGGTCAGGCGATCTTCAACGTCATGTCGACGATGCTGGCATCGGCCGAACCCTTCACGAGGGTGATGCCATGCTCGCAATCTTCCCTGCGGGCATAGCCTTCGGCCGAATCGGCGATGACGTTCCCGTTCGTGACTCGGAGGCGCCAGCGCCAGTCGCCACTCGAATCCCGGTACAGCTCGAAACGCATGCCCATGCCTCCCTCGCGGAGATGCCCGCCAGAGGCTGAGATGGCGCGGGATCGTCCGTAAGCAATATCCGTCCCGGCCTTGGGCTCAAACGAAAACGCCGCCCCGGACGATCCGGGGCGGCGTCGTGTCGAGCGAACTCGACCGTCTGGGATCGATTCGGATCAGGAACGCGGGAAGCGGTCGAGCCAGCCGATGGCGCGACCTTCGCCGGCGGCATTGCCGCCGCCGCCGCTGCTGCGCGGGCGTTCACCCTGGCGCGGAGCGCGGGTGTCGCCGCGCTGGTCGGGACGGGGGCCACGGCCCTGCCCTTCCGCCGGACGATCGCCGCGGCCTTCCTGCGGACGGCCGGAACGGGCCGGACCGCCGGGCTGGCCGCCACGGCTCTCGCCGCCGCGACCGCCACCGGGACGACCGCCGAAGCCGGGGCGTCCGCCGCCGGGGCGCTGACCCTGGCGCTGGCCGGGACGCTGGCCCTGGGGCGCCGGACGACGCTCCTCGGCCTGCGCGGCCTCGGCCGCTTCCTGTCGGGTCGGCGGGTTGAAGCCCTCGGGGAAGGCGCCGACGGGGATCTTCTGGCGCGTGGTGCGCTCGATATCCCGAAGGTAGGCCTTCTCCTCGTCGTTGCAGAACGAGATGGCGAGCCCGTTCGCACCGGCGCGCGCGGTGCGGCCAATGCGGTGGACGTAGCTCTCGGGCACGTTGGGGAGGTCGTAGTTGATGACGTGGCTCACGGCCTCGACGTCGATGCCGCGGGCGGCGATGTCGGTGGCCACCAGGACGCGGCACGACCCGTCCTTGAACGCCGCGAGAGCACGCTCGCGCTGCGGCTGGGACTTGTTGCCGTGAATGGCCGAGGCGTTGATCCCGACCTTCTCCAGGCCGCGCACGACCCGGTCTGCGCCGTGCTTGGTGCGGGTGAAGACCAGGACCCGCTCGATGGCGGGGTCGCGCAGAATGTGGTTCAGCAGGGCCTGCTTCGCGCCGGTATGGGCGAAGATGACCTCCTGCGTCACACGCTCGGCCGTCGTCGCCACAGGAGTCACGGCCACCTGGACCGGGTCACGCAGGTACTGGTCGGCGAGGCCGGCGATGTTCTTCGGCATGGTCGCCGAGAAGAACAGGCTCTGGCGCTCCTTCGGCAGCATCTTCACGATGCGCTTGAGGGCGTGGATGAAGCCGAGGTCGAGCATCTGGTCGGCCTCGTCGAGGACGAGGATCTCGACGGCTTCGAGGGTCAGCGAGCGACGCTCGATGAGATCCATGAGGCGGCCCGGCGTGGCGACGAGGATGTCGACGCCGTTGGCGAGCGCCTTCTCCTGGCGGGAGATGGTGACGCCGCCGAACACCACGGTGTTGGTGAAGGACAGGTGCTTGCCGTAATCCGAGAAGCTCTCGGCGATCTGGTTGGCGAGTTCGCGGGTGGGCGAGAGCACCAGCACGCGGCAGCCGCGGCGGATGGCCTTGCGCGGGTTCTGGGCGAGGCGGTGCAGGATCGGCAGCGCGAAGGCCGCAGTCTTGCCGGTGCCGGTCTGGGCGATGCCGCAGAGGTCGCGGCCTTCCATGGCGGGGCGTAGGGCCTGAGCCTGGATCGGGGTCGGAGTCTTGTAGCCGGCCTCATCCAGGGCGCGCAGCACGGGCTGAGCGAGGCCGAAATCGGTAAATTGGGTCAAGGGTAGACTTTCAGGCAGCGGGACCGGCCGGACGCCATCGGATAGGATGGCCGTCTTATCGAAGGGACTGGTCCGTTGAGCTGGAGGTCGCCCGCGTGATGGGGCGATCCGGGTGCATGCACGTTTGAAGAGAGGGGCTCAGGTCGCTTGGGTCGCGCTGACGCGCAATCGGCGATCCGTCACGCAGCCCTCTCAAGCGAACCTGTCACGGCCGCTGACGCTGCAACTGCGATATGCGCTTTCGCGCCTGCGAAGTCAATCTCGGCCTTCAGCCATACGCTGAGCGCCTGGACGTGCGGCCTTACCAGCCGAAACGCGCCATCTGGGCGAGCTTGGCCTGGACCGCTTTCTCGTCACGGCCAAGGGAGGCGAGGGTCTGGGACAGGCCGTAGCAGGTGCCGCAGAACGGGAGCTGGACGAGGGGGATCGTCTCGGCCCGGAACCGGGACACGGAGCCGATCAGGCAGGCGATGACCGTCTCGTCTTCCGGGCCGCCGACGCAATCGCCGCGTGGGCTGCCGAACAGGGCACGATTCGGCCAGGCCAGGGCGATGGTGGTGCCGCCGCGCCGGTCCGGTGCGGGCGGCAACGTGTAGCTCCGTACGAACAGGCCCGCGAACAGAAGCATCAGAACGAGGCCCGCGAAGACGCGCATGGTCAGGCGGTCTCGTCGAAACGCGTGCGGTGGAAGACTTCCGTCCCCGCCCCGTCGATGATCCGTACCGCCTCGGCCGGTCCGCCCGAGCGCTGCGGTGCCCGTGCCCGTGCGAACAGCAGGAGCGCGCGCTCGGTGGCGCTCTCGGGCCCGCTCGCGCGGATCGACAGGCGCTGGCGCACGCGATCCTCTCCCTCGTACTCGGAGCCGAGAATCTCGATGTGAAACGTCTCGCGGGGACTCACGATGGTGTCCGCTCCGGAAGGGGTTCGTGGCTGCGGCTCGTCATGCGGTGAGCTTTCGCCTCAACGCACCGACTGTGCAAGCCGGGGGTGGATGTGGTTGAGTGGCGCTGACCCTCATCACGGACCGAGAAAACATGACGCCTTCGCACTTCGTCACGACCGACTGGCTCAAGGAGCGTCTCGGCGCGCCGGGCATTATCGTGTTGGATGCGTCATGGTATCTCCCCGCCCAAGGCAGGAACGCCGAAGCCGAGTACCAGGCCGCGCACATACCCGGCGCGATCCGCTTCGATATCGATGCCATGAGTGACGAGACGTCGCCGCTGCCGCACATGCTGCCCCGCCCGGAGGCCTTCTCCTCGCGCATGCGCGAACTCGGCATCGGCGACGGCATGCACATCATCGTCTATGACGGAATGGGTCTGTTCTCCGCACCCCGGGTCTGGTGGATGCTGCGCACCTTCGGCGTGCGCGACGTCCAGATCTTGGAAGGCGGTTTCCCGGCCTGGCTCGCCTCCGGCGGCAAGACCGAGGATGGCGACGCCCCCCGGCGCGACCGGCGCCATTTCTCGGCGCGATTGGACCATGGCGCCGTGGCCGATGCCGGCGATGTCGCCCGCGCCCTGGAGGGCGGTTCGGCGCAGGTGGTGGATGCCCGTTCCGCCCCGCGCTTCCGTGGCGAGGAGGCCGAGCCGCGCCCCGGCGTGCGCCCCGGGCACATGCCGGGCGCCCGCAACGTCCATTATTCCGCGCTCCAGGCGGACGGCCGGCTGAAGGACGCCGATTCCCTGCGCGCGGTCTTCGCCGAGGCCGGGGTCGATCCGGCAAAGCCGGTCATCACCACCTGCGGTTCAGGCGTCACGGCGGCTATCGTCTCGCTCGCCCTGGAGACGCTGGGCCACCCGCCTCGTGCGCTGTACGACGGGTCCTGGTCCGAATGGGGCGTCGATCCCGCGCGTCGCGTCGCTACAGGGCCGGCCTGAGGGTTCCGCGCGGGACCCCCTTCCATTGGCCGACCTCCCGAGCCTCGACACCGTCCCACACGCTATTGTTCCGGTGCGCCAGCGCTCGGAGGGGCGCGTCGCCGTGCGCGTCGTCCGCCACGGGGCGGGCACGCATATCGCCGATCTCTCGGAGGCCGGGCCGTTGCGCCTGCGCCTGCCGCGCCATGGCGAGGGTGTCTGCGAGGCGGTGCTGCTCAACACGGCCGGCGGCATCGCCTGCGGCGACGGTTTCCGGGTCGAGGCGACGGTCGATGACGGCGCGCATCTCGTGCTCACGACGACGGCCGCCGAGAAGATCTACAAGTCCGACGGTCTCTCGAGCCGCGTGACGACGACCGCGACCCTGGCCGAGGGCGCGGGTCTCGACTGGCTGCCGCAGGAGACGATCCTGTTCGACCGCGCGCGGCTGGAGCGACGGTTCGAAGTGGACCTTGCGCCCGATGCCCGGTTGCTCGCTTTCGAGGCGGTGGTCTTCGGGCGAACGGCGCGCCATGAGCGTATGGAAACGGGCCTGTTCCGGGATGCCTGGCGCATCCGCCGCGCGGGGCGTCTGACCTACGCGGATTCCGTCGCCTTCGACGGGCCGATCACCGCCCTTCTGGAGCGGACGGCTTTCGGCGGCGGCGCCCGCGCCATGGCGACTCTGCTCGATGTTTCGGCAGACGCGGAATCCCGCCTGGAGCCGCTTCGTGCCCATCTCGACAGTCTGGGACCGACAGGGGTGGATGTGGCGGCAAGTGCCTGGAACGGGCACCTCGTTGCCCGTTTCTTGAGCGCCGACCCCGATGCCCTGCGGGCGACGGCCGCCCGTATCCTGGTGGGCTACCGTGGCGCGCCGATGCCCCGGGTCTGGCAGAGCTGAGGCCCCTCGTCAGGGGGCCTTCTCTCCCTGGAACGGATGGATCGGCGGAATCAGCGCCGCCGCGAGTTCCAGCCGCCCGGAGATGACGCCGCGCTCGGTGATCATCGTGTCGGCGATGGTCTGCAGCGTCGCCGCCGGCCCCTGCACCAGCACCACTTCCAGGGTCTGGTTGTTCATCAGATGGACGTGGAGAGAGGAAATGACCTCAGCGATGTAGCGCCGCTGCAGATCGGCCAAACGCTGCTGCACGCCCGGCGCGAGATGGTCGTAGAACAGTGTGATCGTGCCCACCATCACCCGGTCGCCGACCTTGTGGCGGTGCTCCACGAGCGAGCGGTGAAGAATCGTCGCCACGGCCTGTGAGCGGCTGGCGAAGCCACGCTCCCCCACCATGGTGTCGAGCTCGCAGAGCAGATCCTCGGAAAGCGACAGGCTGATCCGGCTCACCGGCTTGCGCCGGCCGCCAACTCCCTCCTCCGGGTTCGTGCCGTCCTCGGGGGGCGCTTCCGTCGCTTCGCTACCCACCATGTCGCCTTCCTCCTGCATGCCGGACTGGTCCTGGCACGTGTTTTGTATGGCAATCAGCCGATCGGTATTACGATTTCCAGCGATCGTACTACGCGGTTCGGAGAATGCAGATGCACCTTTCCACGATCCTGACCGCCGGACGCAAGGCCATCACGGGCTGCGCCCTTGCCCTGGGCCTCCTCACGGCCTCCGCCTCCATCCCCGTGGCGCACGCCGCCGAGCCCCTGCGCATCGGCTACAGCGACTGGCCCGGCTGGGTCGCCTGGCAGGTCGCCATCGAGAAGGGCTGGCTGAAGGAGGCCGGGGTCGACGCGAAGTTCGAGTGGTTCGACTACTCGGCCTCCATGGACGCGTTCTCCGCCGGCAAGCTCGACGCCGTCACCTGCACCAACGGCGATGCCCTGGTGATGGGGGGCAATGGCGCCAAGAACGTCATGATCATGCTCACGGATTACTCCAACGGCAACGACATGATCGTGGGCAAGCCGGGCGTGAAGGCACTGGCCGACCTCAAAGGCAAGAAGGTCGGCCTCGAAGTCGGCCTCGTGGAGCATCTCCTCCTCATCAACGGCCTGACCAAGCTCGGCCTCAAGGAGACGGACGTCACCCTGATCAACGCCAAGACCAACGAGACCCCGCAGGTTCTCGCCTCCGGCGACGTCTCGGCCATCGGCGCGTGGCAGCCCGTCGCCGGACAGGCAATGAAGGGCGCGGCCGGCGCCAAGCCGCTCTACACCTCCGCCGACGAGCCGGGCCTGATCTACGACGTGGTCACCGTCTCGCCGGCCAGCCTGTCGGGACGCCGGGCCGAGTGGATCAAGTTCGTCGGCGTCTGGAACAAGGTCGTCGCCTATATCCAGGATCCGAAGACGCAACCCGACGCGGTGGCGATCATGGCGGCCAAGGTCGGCATCGACGCGCCTACCTTCACCCGCTTCCTCAAGGGCACCAAGCTCCTCACCCTCACCGAGGGCGCCAAGGTGATGAAGGATGCCGACGGGTTCGGCTCCCTTTACGGCTCGAGCCGCTACGCCGACGCTTTCAACGTCAAGTACGAGGTCTACAAGACCGCCCAGGACGTGAAGAGCTACATCGACCCCGCGCTGACCGACGGCAAATGAGCGCGGAGATGCGCCAGGGCGTGGAGCGCACTTCCCCTCCCCCTTGTGGGGAGGGGACAGGGGTGGGGGTGGCTCCGCCAGCCTCGGCCGCGGTGGGTCACCCAACCACCCCCACCTCCAACTCCTCCCCACAAGGGGGAGGAGGGGCCCGCGTCTCGTCTCCCTTGTCCCCCCGCCGCCGCTCCTGGGTCGGCGTCGCCCGGCCGCTCTCGCCGCGCCGCCGGACGAGCCTCGCAATCCTGTCGTTCCTGATCCCGCTCCTCGCCTGGGCGGCGGTCTCCTACGTGCCGTTCCTGTGGCATCCCCTGGTGGAGGTGACCGAGCCCGGCGACATCGCCTGGATGGAGCCGGGGATGCGCGTGCCGAAGGCCGCCTTCGCGGAGGAGGTCGCCTCGGCCAAGGCCGCCGGCACCGCCGAGCCGGCGGGCATTCCCGCCAACCCGGTCTACCTTCCCGCCCCTCACGAGGTGGCCACCGCGTTCTGGACCTCGCTGACGGCCCAGCCGACCCAGCGCGACGCCATCCGCCTGCCCTTGAGCCTGTGGCACTCGATCCAGATCATCGCCATCGGCTTCCTGCTGTCGTCGCTGATCGGTGTTCCCCTCGGAATCCTCTGCGGCGCCCAGCCGACTTTGGCGCGCCTCACCGAGCCGGTCATCGAGTTCGTGCGCTACATGCCGGCTCCCGCCTTCGGGGCGCTGATGGTGGCGATCCTCGGCATCTATGACGGGCCGAAAATCGCGATCATCGTCATCGGCACCTTCTTCCAGCAGGTGCTGGTCATCGCCAACACCACCCGGCGGATCGAGCCGCTGCTGATCGAGGCGGCCCTGACGCTCGGCGCGCGAAATCTCCGCCTCATCCGCCGGGTGATCGTGCCGGCGATGCTGCCGCAGCTCTACCGCGACCAGCGTATCCTGCTCGGCTGGGCCTGGACCTACCTCATCGTCGCCGAACTCATAGGCACTTCGTCGGGCATCACCTTCTTCATCACGCAGCAGGCCCGCTACCAGCATTTCGACAACGTCTACGCCGCGATCCTCATCATCGGCCTCGTCGGCTCGATCACGGATCTCGCCCTCGCCTGGCTCGGCCGCCGGCTGTTCCCCTATGACAGGAGCGAAGCGTGAACTCGGTCTCTCCCGTCGTCTCGCCCGTCATCCTGCCGATCGAGGCCTGCGACTACCGCACCCAGTGCGAGCCCGTCCGCGCCCGGTTCGAGAAACTGAAGAGCCGCGAGGTCGCCCTCCGGGTCGAGAAGCTGACGAAGACCTTCCGTAGGGCGGATGGCGGCGTGACGGTGGCCTTGAAGGACATCGACCTCGTCACCCACCGGCGCGAGTTCCTCTGCGTCGTCGGGCCGTCGGGCTGCGGCAAGTCCACCTTCGTGCGCATCCTCGCCGGGCTCGAGACCTCTACCTCGGGCGTGGTCAGCGTCGAGGGCGTGCCGGTCTCCGGGCCGGGGGCCGACCGGGGCATGGTGTTCCAGGGCTACACCCTGTTCCCCTGGCTCAGCGTGCTGCGCAACGTCGCCTTCGGGCTGGAGGAGAACGGCACGCCGCGTCGGGAAGCGGAGCGCGAGGCCCGGCAATGGCTGGCGCTGATCGGGCTGGAGGCCTTCGCCGACAGCTACCCGCACCAGCTCTCCGGCGGCATGAAGCAGCGCGTGGCCATCGCCCGGGCGCTCGCCACGCGCCCGCGCATCCTACTCATGGACGAGCCGTTCTCGGCCCTCGACACCCAGTCACGCGCCCGGATGCAGGCCTATCTGATCGAGATCTGGAAGAAGATCGACATCACCATCGTCTTCATCACCCACGACCTCGACGAGGCGGTGCATCTGGCCGACCGCATCCTCGTCCTCAGCGCCCATCCGGGCGAGGTCGCCGAACTCATCGAGGTCCCGGTGCCGCGACCGCGCAGCCACAACCAGGCGCTCACCCCCGAATTCCGCGCCACCCGCGCCCGTCTCGACGCGCTGATCCACCCGCCGAAGGACGAGGCCGAAGAAAGCGTCGCCCCCGACGTGGTGACGCGCATGACCTCCGCCGGGGACGAGGTGGAATGATCGCCCGCGCTTGTTCTCCCGGTGTCGTGCGCATCCCCTTCTCCCCGCTTGCGGGGAGAGGGCTTCCTGCCCCCTTGCCGGGGCAGGAAGCGAGGCGTCAGCCGACGGTGAGGGGGCGGTTCCGGATGAGCCTCATCCGTCGATACCCCCTCACCCTCGCTTCGGCTTCGCCTGCGCTACCCGCCGGCACGACGGGGTGCCTGCGGGCCTCTCCCCGCCCGGCGGGGAGAGGGGGGCGCGCCTGCGTCGTCGATCTTCGGGCATCTCGGTCATGACCACACCCTCCCCCCTCCTCTGGGCGAACCGCACCTGGGACGAGATCCCCGGCGACCTCGCCGCCGTTTCGCAGGCCGCCATCCTACCCGTGGGAGCCACGGAACAGCACGGGCCGCATCTCGGCACTGGCATGGATTTCGTTCTCGCCGAGGCCCTGACCCATGCGGTCTCTGCGCGGACCCGCGTGCCGGTGCTCCCCACCCTGGCCTATGGCTGTTCCCTCGGGCATAGCCGGCGCTGGCCCGGTACGATCACCCTCGATCCCGTGATGATGACGCGGCTCGTGGCCCAGATTGGCACCTCGGCCTACCAGTCCGGCGTCCGCCGGCTGTTCATCGTCAACGCCCACGTCACCAACGCCGCGCCCCTGCGCTGCGCCCTGGAGATGCTGCGCGCCGCCCATGACGACCTCATGGTCGCCCTGGTGAATTCCGCCACGGTGAGCGAGCGCGTCCGCGCCGCGCATTTCGCCGATGCCGACGACTGGCACGCCAACGCCGCCGAGACCGCGCTGATGATGGCGATGGCGCCCGATCTCGTGCGCCCGGACCGCATCGCCGATGCGGACGACCCCGACCGGACGGAGGGGCTCGTCTTCTCCCATCCGGTGAACCGGACGAGCCTGAACGGCGTCACCGGGCGTCCTTCGGAGGCGAGTCTCGAAGACGGGAAACGCCTGTTCGGCTGGATGGTCGAGGACCTGTCCGCCCTCGTCCTGCGCGGCCTCTCCGAGACCCCGCCCCTCCCCCATTCCTTCTCCATTTCCGCTTAAAACCAAGGAGCCGCCCGATGGCGCATGCCACCGAAATCGATCCCGCCATCGCCAAGCTCCAGGACGACCTGCGCGCCAAGGGCGTGAAATACGTCATCGGCGCTTATGTCGACATCCATGGCGCGCAGAAGGCCAAGGTCGTGCCCATCGACCACCTTCCGCAGATGGCGGCGGGGTCCGAGCGCTATACCGGCTATGCCCTCGACGGGCTCGGCCAGGCTCCGAACGAGGACGAGCTGGCCTCCGTGCCGGACTTCTCCCAGTTGATCCAGCTGCCCTGGGAATCGAAGCTCGCCTGGTGTCCGGCGGACCTGACGTTCCAGGGCCAGCCTTATCCGCTCTCGACCCGTGTCGCCCTGAAGACCGTCATGGCCGAGGCCGAGGCCATGGGGTTCGGCTTCAATCTCGGCATCGAATGCGAGATCTTCCTGCTGAAGCAGGAGGCGGACGGCTCGCTCCACACGCCGATCCTCGACGATAAGCTGGTGAAGCCCTGCTACGACGTGCGTGGCTTCGTCGACAACTTCACCTGGCTCGACAAGGTCGCCACCACCATTAACGATCTCGGCTGGGACCTGTATTCCTTCGACCACGAGGATGCGTGCGGCCAGTTCGAGTTCGACTTCAATTACGCCGACGCTCTGACGATGTGTGACCGGCTCACCTTCTTCCGCATGATGGCCAAGCACTATGCCAAGGAAGAAGGCCTCATCGCCACGATGATGCCCAAACCCTTTGCAGACCGCACCGGAAATGGCGCGCATTTCAACATGTCCCTCTCCGACAAGGAAACGGGCAAGAACATCTTCGCCTGCGACCCATCGGCCGATCCGCGCGGCCTCGGCCTCACCGAGACCGGCTATTACTTCATCGGCGGCGTGCTGAAGCACGGGCGGGCGCTCTGCGCCGCCTTCGCGCCGACCGTGAACAGCTACAAGCGCCTCGTGCGCCAGGGCTCCATGGCGGGCTTCTCCTGGGCGCCGGTGTTCAACTCCTACGGCTCGAACAACCGCACCAATTCGGTGCGCGTACCCGCCGGCGGCGGGCGTTGCGAGAGCCGCAACGCCGACGGCGCGGTGAACCCCTACCTCGCAGCCGCCCTGGTCCTGGCGGCCGGTCTCGAAGGCATCCGCGAGCGCATCGATCCCGGCGCGCCCAACGAGGACAACCTCTACGACCTCACCGACGCCCAGCGCGCCGAACGCGGCATCGAGTTCTTGCCCCAGACCCTCGCCGAGGCGGTGGACGCCTTCGCCGCCGACCCGCTGGTGGAGAAGACCCTGGGCAAGGCGCTGCGCGACGAGTTCATCCGCTACAAGCGCGCCGAGTGGGAGGAGTATCACCTCACGGTCAGTGCCTGGGAGATCGAGCGCTATAGCCACCTCTTCTAGGTGTTAACTTCCTCTTGAAGCGGACGCTCAACACACTCATGCCTCTCTCGCGCGAGACATATTGGTATTTGCAGGTGCGGCCGGGATTCGGCCGGCCGCGGATGTTCTTGCGAGGGAGATGGCTCGGTGGAGATTGCGCGGCCGCTTCATACTTTCGGCGGTCCGATTCTTGCCCTGTTCGGCGGCATGGGAGCCCGATCGGTCGCGACCCTCGTGACCGGTCTGGGACAGGGCAGAAAGACCATCGATCTCGCCCCCGCTCAGCGGCAATCGAAGCTCTGCCGGCCGGAGCTGGAGCGTATCGTCTCGGGCGACCCCGCCCAGACGGTAAGCGTCGTCTACCAGAGCGAGGACAGTCTCTTCTCGGCCGGCACTTGGACCTGCCAGCCGGGCAAGTGGCACATCGACTTCGCGCAGAACGAGTTCGTCCACATCCTGGAAGGGGTGGTGTCGGTCACCGACGGGGACGGGCTCGCCAAGACCTACCGGGCGGGAGACACCTTCGTTTCCCCCTCCGGTTTTGCCGGCACCTGGGACGTACGGGAGCCGGTCCGCAAATTTTTCACACTCGGCGATCCCCCGGGTTAAGCAGCACCGCGATCGACGCATGCCCGCCGGGACGACCCGGCCGCGACAGGGCTGTTTTTCCGGGACGACCCGGAGAACAGCCTTGAGGAGACGGGCATGACCGACACAGCCAGCATCATCGCCGAGAATCGGCGTCGCTACGAGGAACTTAAGGCCCAGGGCCAGGGGCATGCCCCCCGCGCCCTGCCGCCGCCCTCGTCGCGGGGATTGCCCCTCGACGAGGCGGCGATCCTCCACACCGAGACCATCCCGGGCGGCTGGTACTGCACCTTCGAGCTGAATGCCGGCGAGGCCCTGCGGATCAGTCTCGACCATGGTCCCTCCAGCGTCGCCCTCGTCGCCTGGAACGCCGCCGAGACCTCCGAGCGTCTCAACTACGCCGACACCGTGAAGGTGCAGTGGACCGCCGCTCTTCAGCGCGGCCGGGTGCTGTTCTCCGACATGGGGCGGGTGATGCTCTCGCTCATCGAGGATTCCTGCGGCGCGCACGATGCGCTGGCGGGCGGCTCCAACGCCGCCTCCAACGCCGCGCGCTACGCGGGCGGCCCCCATCGCAACACCCGCGACAACCTCGTCCTCGCCGCTCTCAAGGCCGGGCTCGACCGGCGCGACATCCCCGCCTGCGTCACGCTGTTCGCCCCCGTCTCCGTGGGTGCGGAGGGGCGCTTCGCCTGGAACGAGGCGGGTCGCCGCGCGGGCGACTTCGTCGATCTCCGCGCCGAGCTCGACCTTCTCGTCACCCTCTCGAACTGTCCCCACCCCCTCGACCCGAACCCGGATTACGCGCCGAACCCCGTGGTGGTGACCCGCTTCCGGGCGCCCATCCCCGCGGCCGACGATCTCTGCCGCACGGCCACGATCGAGGCCGTCCGCGGCTTCGAGAACAACGCCGCCATCGGCTTCTGACGGGAGGGACGCATCATGACCAACGACACCCAGCTTCTCCTCGAAGAGGTCGTGCCGGCTCAGGCGCCCTGGTCCGGCCTCGTGCGCAAGGGCCAGATTCTTCGCATCACCGACACCGACGGCTGCCAGGCGGTGGACACCCTGTTCTACCGCGCCGGCGACATGGGCGAGCGCTATTCCTCGCAGGACACCCTGCGCGTCCAGGGCTCGGCCTACGTGACGACGGGCACGCGGCTCGTCTCCAACGAGGGCCGGGTGATGGCGACCGTCACCGCCGATTCCTGCGGTCGTCACGATACCTCGGCTGGCGCCTGCTCCTGCGAGGCCAACACCGTGCGCTTCGGTCACGCCACCAAGTATCTCCATGCCTGCCGCGAGAACTTCGCCCTTGAGGTCGCGAAATACGGGCTCTCGAAGCGCGACATCCCACCCAACATCAACTTCTTCATGAACGTGCCCATCGAGCAGAACGGCGAGCTCGCCATCGTCGACGGCGTCTCCGCTCCCGGCGACTATGTCGAGGTCACGGCTGAGATGGACGTGATCTGCGTGATCTCGAACTGCCCGCAGATCAACAACCCCTGCAACGGCTTCAACCCGACGCCGATCCGCGTCTCTATCCGGGATCAAGCCTCGACCGGGGATCTGCGCTGATGTTCGGCAAGATCCTCATCGCCAATCGCGGCGAGATCGCCCGGCGGATCGCCCGCACCTGCCGGCGCATGGGTGTCGCGTCCGTGGCCGTCTACTCGGATGCAGACCGGTTCACCCGTGGCGTGCTGGAGGCGGACGAGGCCGTCCGCCTCGGACCCGCGCCGGCGGCGGAAAGCTACCTGAACGTCGAGGCCGTGATCGCCGCCTGCAAGGCGACGGGAGCGCAAGCCGTCCATCCCGGCTACGGCTTCCTGTCGGAGAACGTGGCCTTCGCCGAGCGTCTGGCGGCGGAGGGCATCGTCTTCATCGGCCCGAAACCCGAGCACCTGCGCGCCTTCGGCCTCAAGCACACCGCGCGCGACCTCGCCCGCGCCAGCGGGGTCCCGCTCCTTCCCGGCACCGGCCTGCTGCCGGATCTGGACGCAGCCCTCGCGGCGGCCGAGACCATCGGTTACCCGGTGATGCTCAAGAGCACCGCCGGTGGCGGCGGCATCGGCATGCGTCTGTGCGCCTCTGCCAAGGAGTTGCGCGAGCACTATACCAGTGTCGAGCGCACGGCGCGGGCGAGCTTCGGCGATGCCCGCGTCTATCTCGAACGCTTCGTCGGCGAGGCGCGCCACGTGGAGGTGCAGATCTTCGGCGATGGTGCCGGCCGCGTGGTGGCGCTTGGCGAGCGCGATTGCTCGCTCCAGCGCCGCAACCAGAAGGTCATCGAGGAGACCCCCGCGCCGGGCCTGTCGGACGCCGTGCGAGCACGCCTCCACGCGGCCTCGGTGGCTTTGGGGACGAGCGTTTCCTACGCCTCGGCGGGAACGGTGGAGTATATCTACGATCCCGTCCGCGAGAATTTCTCCTTCCTCGAAGTGAACACCCGGCTGCAGGTCGAGCACCCGGTCACCGAGGCGGTGTTCGGCATCGATCTCGTCGAATGGATGATCCGCCAAGCGGCGGGCGAGGACGTGATCGGTGCCGCCGGCCCCCTGGTCCCGCAGGGTGCGGCCATGGAGGCGCGGCTCTATGCCGAGATCCCCCACGCCAATTTCGCCCCGAGCGCCGGCCTCCTCACCGAAGTGCGGTTCCCCGCCGAGGCGCGCATCGACGGTTGGATCGAGACTGGCACCGAGGTCACCACGAACTACGACCCGATGCTCGCCAAGATCATCGTGACCGGCGAGGATCGCCCGGCGGCGCTCGCCGCTTTGCGCCAAGCCCTCGACGACAGCGCGGTCTCGGGGATCGAGACCAATCTCGATTACCTGCGCGCCATCGCCGGTTCCGATCTCTTCGCCTCGGGCCGGGTCGCCACCACGGCGTTGCGCGACTTTCCCTATGCGCCGCGCAGCATCGAGGTGCTGGTTCCCGGCGCGCAATCGAGCCTGCAGGAACTACCCGGCCGCATTGGCCTCTGGCATGTGGGCGTGCCACCGAGCGGGCCGATGGATGCGCGCTCGTTCCGCAACGCCAACGCCCTCGTCGGCAACCCGCCCGATACCTGCGCCCTCGAACTCACCGTGTCGGGGCCGACCCTGCGGTTCCACGCCGCCGCCACCGTGGCGCTCGCCGGAGCCGCGATGACCGCGCGCCTCGACGGGGTCGAGCAGCCCCATCGCCGCGCCTTCACCGTCGAACCCGGACAGACGTTGAGCATCGGCGCGATCGCCGGCCCCGGCCAGCGCAGCTACCTAGCCCTGCGCGGCGGTTTCGCCGCGCCCGTCGTCCTCGGCTCGCGGGCGACCTTCGCCCTCGGCGCCTTCGGCGGCCACGCCACCGGTGTGCTCAAGGCCGGGGACGTCCTGCATCTCGGCGATGCGCCCGAGGTCGAGGCCTCGATGCCCGAGCCCGCGCTGCTGACCCATGCCTGGGAGATCGGCGTGGTCTATGGGCCGCACGGTGCGCCGGACTTCTTCCGGGACGAGGACATTTCTGACTTGTTTTCAGCCTCTTACGAGGTTCACTTCAACTCGGCCCGCACCGGCGTGCGCCTCGTCGGCCCGACCCCGCTCTGGGCGCGCAGCGACGGCGGCGAGGCCGGACTCCACCCGTCGAACCTCCACGACAACGCCTACGCCATCGGCTCCATCGACTTCACCGGCGACATGCCGATCCTCCTGGGGCCGGACGGCCCGAGTCTCGGCGGCTTCGTCTGCCCGGCGGTGATCGCCCGCGACGAGCAGTGGAAGATGGGTCAGTTGCGGCCTGGAGATACGGTGCGGTTCAGGGCGGTGGAGCGGGTGGGGGACGGCCCTCCGATCCCTCCCCCCTCTGCGGGGGAGGGTGGCCCGCGAAGCGGGTCGGGAGAGGGGAGCGCCGGTTCCGGAGAGGTCGACCCCTCTCCCGCCTGCTCCGCAGGCACCCTCCCCCGCAAGGGGGGGAGGGTCGATTCGGCCGGCTCGCCCATCCTCGCCACCGACTCTTCCGGCCCCGTGCCGGTGGTCTACCGCCGCCAGGGCGACGATAACCTGCTGGTCGAATACGGGCCGATGGCCCTCGATATCGGCATCCGCCTGCGGGTCCACCTCCTGGCCGAAGCCGTGGCCGAGGCGCGGTTGCCGGGGCTCATCGACCTGACGCCGGGCATCCGCTCGCTCCAGATCCATTACGACGGCACGACGCTGCCGCGCTCACGCCTCCTCGGGCAGTTGCGCGAGATCGAGGCCGCCCTGCCCGCCGTCGAGGACGTGACGGTGCCGAGCCGCGTGGTCCATCTGCCCCTGTCCTGGAACGACCCGCAGGCCGAACTCGCCATGCGCAAGTACCAGGAACTGGTCCGCCCCAACGCGCCCTGGTGCCCCTCGAACATCGAGTTCATCCGCCGCATCAACGGGTTGGAGTCGGAAGCTGACGTAAAACGCATCATCTTCGATGCGAGCTATCTCGTGATGGGACTGGGCGACGTCTATCTCGGCGCGCCGGTGGCGACACCGGTGGATCCGCGCCACCGCCTCGTCACGACCAAGTACAACCCCGCCCGCACCTGGACGCCTGAGAACGCGGTGGGCATCGGCGGCGCCTATATGTGCATCTACGGCATGGAGGGGCCGGGCGGGTACCAGCTCTTCGGCCGCACCATCCAGATCTGGAACACCTGGCGGATGACGAAGGAATTCGTCCCCGGCCATCCCTGGCTGCTGCGCCCGTTCGACCGCATCCGCTTCTTCCCCGTGAGCCATGACGAGCTGATGGAGGCGCGCGCCGCCTTTCCGCACGGGGCCTACCCGCTGAGGATCGAGGAGGGCACGTTCTCCTATGCCGAGCATCGGGCCGAGCTCGCCCGCAACGCCGTCGAGATCACGGCCGCGAAACTGCGCCAACAGACCGCCTTCGAGGCCGAGCGGCAGCGCTGGCAGGACGAGGGGCTCGACAGTTTCGTCGCCGACGAGGGCGCCCCCCTGGGCGAGGAGGACGCGGTGCCCGCCGGCCATGTGGGCGTGCCGACCACGGTTCCGGGCAATGTCTGGAAGGTGCTGGTCGAGGAAGGCCAGAGCGTTGCGGCCGGCGAGACGGTGGCGATCCTCGAATCGATGAAGATGGAGATCGCCGTTTCCGCCCCGGTGGCGGGAATCGTGCGTGAGGTCCGGGTGAAGCCGGGCCGCACCCTGCGCGGCGGCGATCTCGTCGCCATCCTCGAAGAGATCTGAGCAGGTGAGAGAGCCGACCGACATGCTGCCGACCATCCTCGACCTGTCGACCCTGCGCGACCTCTACGCGTCGGGCCGTGCCACCCCCGTGACTGTCGCCGAAGCCGTCGCCGAAAGGATGGAGGCATCGACGGACCCCGCCATCTTCATCACCGCCCTCGACCGGGAGGCATTGGTGAGCGCGGCGCGGGACCTGATGGCGCGCCACCCCGAGCCGAACTCCCTGCCGCTTTGGGGCGTGCCCTTCGCGGTGAAGGACAATATCGACGTCGCCGGCCTGCCGACGACGGCGGCCTGCCCGGCCTTCGCCTACACGGCGGAGGCGGATGCCGAGGTGGTGGCGCGCCTGAAGGCGGCGGGTGCGCTCTGCACGGGCAAGACCAATCTCGACCAGTTCGCCACCGGCCTCAACGGCACCCGCTCGCCCTACGGCGCACCGCGCAGCGTATTCAGCGCCGCCCATGTCTCGGGTGGGTCGAGTTCCGGCTCGGCCGTCGCCGTGGCGGCGGGGCTCGCGAGCTTTTCGCTGGGCACCGACACGGCCGGTTCCGGCCGCGTGCCGGCGATGTTCAACAACCTCGTGGGGATCAAGCCGACGCCGGGCCTGTTCAGCACGACGGGCCTCGTCCCCGCCTGCCGCAGCCTCGACTGTATCAGCATCTTCGCGGCCACCGTGGGCGACGGTCTCGCGATCCGCCGCATCGCGGAAGGGTTCGACGCCGCCGATCCGTTCTCGCGGCGGGCGGTGCCGCATCCCCTCCCCGCCCAGGGCCTGCGCTTCGGCGTGCCGACCCCGGCCGAGCGCGAGTTCTACGGCGATGCCGAGCGCGAGGCGCTCTACGACGCGGCCATCGCCCGCCTCGAAGCGCTGGGCGCCGTGGCGGTGCCGTTCGATTACGCGCCGTTCCGCGAGATCGCGACCCTGCTCTATAACGGGCCGTGGGTGGCCGAGCGCCTGGCCGCCATCGCCGGGTTCTTCGCCGGAAATGCCGACGCCCTCGACCCGAGCGTGAGGAGCATCGTCGAGTCCGCCAAGGGCTACAGCGCCGTCGACGCGTTCGAAGGCCGCTACGCGTTCGAGGCCCTGCGGCGGAGCACCGAGGCGACCTGGGCGGCGGTCGACATCCTGCTCCTCCCGACTTCCCCCACCACCTACACGGTGGAGGAGATGCTGGCCGACCCGATCCGCCTCAACAGCCATTTCGGGCATTACACCAACTTCGCCAATCTCCTCGGCCTCGCCGCGATCGCGGTGCCGGGGGGATTCGGTGCCGATGGATTGCCCGGCGGCGTGACGCTCGTCGGCCCCGGCTTCAGCGACGAGGCTTTGGGCCCCTGGGCCGACGCGCTCCATCGCGCGGCGGCGAGCGGAATGGGAATCGCGCGCGACGCGGTTCTGCCCGAGGCGAGCCGGGTCTCGGCCACTGAGACAGACGAGATCGCCATCGCGGTGGTGGGCGCCCATCTCACGGGCCTGCCCCTCAACCACCAGCTCACCGATCTCGGCGGCAGGAAGGTGCGGGCGGCGCGGACCTCGGGCGCGTACCGCCTCTACGCCCTGCCCGGCACCCACCCGGCCAAGCCCGGTCTGGTCCACGAGCCGGGCTTGGCCGGCGGCGGGTTGGAGGTCGAGATCTGGGCCCTGCCGCCGGCCGGTTTCGGCCGCTTCACCGCCGCGATCCCCGCCCCCCTCGGCATCGGCAAGCTCACCCTGGAGGACGGCTCGGACGTCTCCGGGTTCCTGTGCGAGGCCCATGCGGTGGCGGGCGCCGAGGACATCACAATCCATGGCGGCTGGCGCGCCTACCTCGCCTCCCGCTGAGGCAGGGCAATCGCAGATGCCGATTCACGCGTCCAAAATCCAATCGTAGCACCCCGTCATCCCGGGGCCGCGCAGCGGAGCCCGGGATCCAGAAACACAGGTGCTGCAGGACTTTACACCGTTGGCGGCTCTGGATTGCACGCCTCTGGCGCGGCCCTCC
Source organism: Methylobacterium sp. Leaf91 (assembly GCF_001422815.1). Lineage (GTDB taxonomy): Bacteria > Pseudomonadota > Alphaproteobacteria > Rhizobiales > Beijerinckiaceae > Methylobacterium. The sequence goes on from NZ_LMMP01000050.1 coordinate 129,765, forward strand.
GGGTCCGGGCTCGCCTCTGGCGACCCGGAATGACGGCGTGGTGCCATGTTCAGTCGCCCTGCGCTGACGCGTCCCGTCAGGACGCCGGCGGCGAGACGGTCTCCGGCGAAGCGGGCATGCCCCCCGCCGGCGACCACAGCCTTTCGCAAAAGAAGCGCTCGCGCAGGAGCATCACCAGGGCCGCGCGCTTGTGCGGGAAATCGAAGGTCTTGATCCGCGCGAAGCCCGACCGCTCCAGGTTGCGCAATTGCTGGATATGGTCCGCCTTGGGCTCGCCGACGATCCGCTCCGTGCGCGGGTCGTCGAGGAAGAGCGCGTGCATCAGCGAGGGCAGCCAGGCCGAGATGTAGGCCTTGCCGCGAAACCGGCTCTCGCCGATCAGGACATGCCAGCCGCGATCGTAATCCTGCACGTCGTAGAACGGGGCGAGGCGGTTCTCCTTGGCCCAGTAGATCTCGAAATAGCCAAAGGGTTCGCCGCCGATCGTACCAATCAGCGGGATCATGTGCGGATCGGCGATGAGGCCGGCGAGATAGGCCTCGTGCTTGTCGCGCGCGCCGGCCTCGCCCCAGGCGGCATCGACCACCGGATCGTTGAACCAGCGATGCAGGGTATCGACGTCGTCGATCGTGGCGGCTCGGAACGCCACGGCCTGTCCGAGCCAGGGGATGAAGCGGGAATAGATCACGCCCTTGGGCTTCGGCGACCGTTGCGGATGGCGCTTGCCGTCACTCATGATCTGACGGGCGGGAAAATCGCGCGTCGCGAGGTTGGCGAGCCAGGGTTCGGGGCGCTGCCACAGCATCGTCGGATCGACGGAAAGCGCGTCGCCTTCCCGGACGACGAGGCCACGTTCCGCCATGGAGGCGACGAGACCCGCGAAGCTGGCACCGTCGAGGCCGATCCGTTCGGCATCCGGATGTGTCGCCGAGACCATCTCGAATGCCGCCGTGATGTTCGTCAGGACCTCGCTCGGGTCGGGTCTCACGGGCTCCTCCAGGGACAGATGCGGGCTGCTCCCCTGCTGAAGGCGCAGGCGTAGACCGACCCGGCCCTCCGCCACGACGCTGAGCCGGTCGCCGTCCAGGTAGACCTCGACGGTACGGCCCGTCGCCTCGCCGCATCGAAAAGGAACTGTTGTCGAAAGCATCGCGTCTCGTCGTTGGCTGGTACCGGCATCCGCGACCGGGATGCCCTCTGGGACAGGACGCTCCGGCACTCCGGAAATTTAGGGGCAACCGGGAAACTCGTGGCGCCCACAGCAGCATGACGAGCCGAGCACTCCGCTGCCGCCACGCCTTTCGATCCTGGGCAGCCGGGTCCTGCTCGCGCAAAAACTGTATCTTTTCTTAACGCAACCGTTCACAATCCGAAGATGTGTTCGTTCATGCAGCAGGTGGCCTGTGGCCATGCGACAGAACATTTTGGCCAAATTTCATGTAGCTTCATAGCATAAACCCTTCGAGGAAAGCCTGAATATCGTCTGACCGATTCGATGTAACTGGCGATTCTACATTTAGAATATTTCTAATTCAAACATCTCCCTATAAAATCACTCTTGTATGTCTGTGGAATTTATCTCTTTAGCCTCCATATCCGAGTTGGATCGTGGAAATGACCCGGCGACGTGCGCGGCTGGGCAGTTTCGCGCGTTTTCGTACTGACCTACGCATCCGAAGAAGGTCGTCCATGTCACAGACTCATTCGCCTGGAAGGCGGAGCGACATCGCAGCTCCGCTGCTCGCCGCTCTCATCGCCGAACAGTCGGGCCTCGTGGCCTACGCGACGCAGATCCTGCGTGATCGCTCGGCGGCGGAGGACGTGGTGCAGGAGGTGGTGCTCAAGCTCTGCGAGGAGCCGGCCGCCGATCTGCGTCCTGGCCGCCGCGTCGAGGCTCCGATGCATTACCTGCGGCGGATGGTTCGGAACGCCGCCATCGATTGGGCGCGGCGCACGATCCGCGAGCGCTGCCGCTTCGTGCCGGATGAGCAGGCCGAGGCCATTCCCGCTCCTTGCACCTGTCCTCAGGACCGCCTCGAGCAATGCCAGGCGCTGAAGGCAGCACTGGCCGCGCTGGAAACGACCTCGGAGCGAACCCGCCGGGTGTTTCTCGCCCATCGGATCGACGGCATTCCGCAGACCGTCCTGGCCCGCGAGAACGGCGTCTCGCCGACGCTGGTGAATTTCATGATCCGTGACGGCACGGCCCTGTGCCGGTCGGCCGCGGCCTAGGCATTTCGCGCTCAGGACGCGTCGCGCTCATGTGCCCGTCATGGACGCCGCGCGGCCTTCCTGCGCAGGAGGCCGTCAGCGGGTAACATGTTGCGCTGTCGAGGTGGCCACAAGCGACGAAACACCGTCGGAGCCCGGCACGCTGCCAAGCTGGCTGATCCTGTCTCCCGGCGCCGGAAAAGCTACGCGTTCACGACAAGATCGTTGATTCACCAGGGACTTGAAAGAAACCTGGTGGAGCTGAGCGGGATCGAACCGCTGACCTCCGCAGTGCGATTGCGGCGCTCTCCCATCTGAGCTACAGCCCCGTTCCGAGGTGGCCGCTTTGTAAGCGCGCCTGCCTCGGGCTGTCAATTCAGGAAATCCCGCCGTTGACCCGCGCCGGTGAGGCGGGGCGAACGAGGACATCAGAACCGCGCATGTACGCTCTTCTCTGGCTCTTCGACACCGTCGTCCAGCTCTTCATCTACGTGCTGATCGCCAGCGCCGTGCTGAGCTGGCTCGTGGCCTTCAACGTGGTCAACGTGCGCAACCCGATCGTGTCGCAGATCGGTGAGGTGCTCTACCGGCTGACCGAGCCGGTTCTTCGCCCGATCCGCAGCGTCCTGCCCAATCTCGGTGGGATCGACCTGTCGCCGATCGTCCTGGTGCTGCTGCTTCTCTTCATCAGCCGCCTCCTGCACGAGGTCATTCCGCCCCAGACCGTGGTCTATGGCGGCTGAGGCCGCACTGGACAAAGGGCCAAGAAAATCACGTCGAGGGACGACCAAGAGATGAAGACCAATCCCGGCCGCTTCTTCGAGGATTATCGCCTCGGTGAGACCATCCGCCATGCCACGCCGCGCACGGTGACGAGCGGCGACGTCGCGCTCTACACCTCCCTCTACGGCCCGCGCTTCGCCGTTCAGTCCTCCGATGCCTTCGCCAAGGCCATCGGCTACCCGCAGAGCCCGCTGGACGACCTGCTCACCTTCCACGTGGTCTTCGGCAAGACGGTCCCGGACATCTCCCTGAATGCGCTCGCCAATCTCGGCTATGCCGAGGGCGGTTTCCGCCGGCCGGTCTATCCGGGCGAGACCCTGTCCACGGTCTCCGAAGTGATCGGCCTCAAGGAGAGCTCGAACCGCCAGACTGGCGTGGTCTACGTGCGCTCCACCGGGTCCGACGCCAACGGCGAGACGGTTCTGAGCTATTGCCGCTGGGTGCTGGTGAAGAAGCGCGACCCGGAAGCGAAGATCGAGCAGGAACATGTCCCGACCTTCGCCAAGGTGGTCGACCCGGCCGACCTGGCCGGCGCCCTGCCCCCGCTGAACGTCGGCGCCTACGATCTCGACCTCGCCGGCAGCCCGCACCGGTTCGGCGACTACGTGGTCGGCGAGAAGATCGACCATGTGGACGGGATGACCGTCGAGGAGGCCGAGCACCAGATCGCCACGCGCCTCTACCAGAATACCGCCAAGGTGCATTTCGACGGCTTCGCCGCGAAGGACACACGGTTCGGTCGGCGCCTGATCTATGGCGGTGTCGTCATTTCTCTCGCCCGTGCGCTCAGCTTCAACGGTCTCGGCAACGCCTTCGCGCTCGCCGGCATCAATGCCGGGCGCCACGTGGCGCCGCTCTTTGCCGGTGACACGGTCTATGCCTGGAGCGAAGTGCTCGAAGCCGCCGAGCTTCCCGGCCGCACGGATATCGGCGCTCTTCGCCTGCGCACGGTCGCCACCAAGAACCAGCCCTGCGGCAACCATCCGGACAAGGTCGGTGACGGATACGACCCGGCCGTGATCCTAGACCTGGATTACTGGGCCTTCATGCCGCGCTGACGCCGGGCTTAGTTCCCGGCGAACAGGCCCATCACGGCCTGTCGCAGCGGGTTCTCGGGGTTCGAGAGCAACCGGATCGCCATCGCGCAGGCGATGGTGACGAGAAGCGGCCGGATCAGCTTCGCGCCGAGGCGGATCGCCAGGATCGAGCCGATCTGGGCCCCGATGAAAGCCCCGAAGGCCATGGCGATGCCGATGGTCCAGACCACGTGGCCCGAGGCTGCGAACAGGGCGAGGCTTCCGAGGTTGCTGGCGGCATTGGCGAGCTTGGTATGGGCGGTCGCACGCACCACGCCGAGCCCGAGCAGCGTCACGAACCCGATCATGTAGAAGGCCCCGGCGCCGGGGCCGAACACGCCGTCGTAGAAGCCGACGGCGGGAGCCCAGGTGAGCGCGAACAGGCCGGGGCGCATCCGTGCCGCCGCGTCCTCGCTGCTCATCCGCCGCGCGAAAGCGAAATAGAACGCGATCCCGATCAGCAGGACAGGTACGGCCGCGTCGAGGACGGGGCGCGGCAATAGGCTGACGCAGAGCGCACCACCGATCGAGGCGAGACCGGCGCTGAGGGCGATCTTGCAGGCCGCCGGCCAATGGATGTGACCGCGGCGCGCGAAGGCGATGGTCGATGAGATCGCGCCGGCGCTGCCCTGGAGCTTGTTGGTGGCGATGGCGCTCACCGGATCGAGCCCGGACAGGAGCAGTGCCGGCACCGTGATGAGGCCGCCCCCGCCCGCGATGGCATCGACGCAGCCAGCCGCCACGGCCACGGCGAACAGGCCCGCGACGAGGCTGATGTCGACACCGAAGATCATTCCGCTCTCTCCTCCGTTCGGTCGCGACCGACCGGATGCCGGCGGGAGGCGGATGGGGGCTTCAGTTGCGCACGATCACCTTCGTGCCGACCTTCACCCGGTCGTAGAGGTCGACCACATCCTTGTTGGTCATGCGGATGCAGCCCGACGAAACGGCGGCACCCATGGTTTCCGGCTCGTTGGAGCCGTGGATACGGTAGAGCGAGGAGCCGAGATACATCGCCCGCGCGCCGAGGGGGTTGTCCTGGCCGCCGGCCATGTAGCGCGGCAGGTCGGGCCGCCGCGCCAGCATCTGCGCCGGCGGACGCCAAGCCGGCCATTCCTTCTTCATCGTCACCGACTTCTCGCCCGACCAGGAGAAGCCCTGGCGCCCGACGCCGACGCCGTAGCGGACAGCCGCTCCGCCGCCGAGCACATAGTAGAGCCGGCGCTGGCTCGTGGAGACGACCACGGTTCCGGGTTTCTCTGAGCCCTTCCACGCGACTGTCTCGCGCGGGATCGCCTGTTCCTTGAAGATATTGAGGAAATCCGCGATCGGACCGCTGTCGAACGGGTTGCCGGCGCTGGCACCGACGCTTGTGGCAAGGCCCATGCCCAACGCGAGAGCCGAGGCGGCGAGGAGAGAGCGAATGCCCATTTTAATCGTCTCCGGCCGGATCTGGACAAGCCGGTGCGCAGGCACCCCGTCTCCCATTCCGGCGAGGTCCAGGCTCTGCGAGCCGGACGTCAGATGATTGGACCGGCAGACTTGGCCGGATGGTTAAGGGCGGTCAACCCGCTGCGATGTGAACGGAATATACTGTGGGATTGGCGCAACGGCGGTGATCCCCGCTCTCGGCTACCAGCTTGACAGAATGTCGCAGGTTATTGCGCTGCGGGAACTTTCGCACCACCCTCAGTTTCGTGACTTCAGAGACGACCAGATCTGCCGTTGCCTCCGTCGAGGCAGGATGCCTCGCTTCGAACGCCCCGCAAGCGCATGCGGTCGTTCGTCCCCGCACGGCTCTGTCGACCCTGCTCGTGTTGGTTTCCCTCCTTGTGATGGTTCTGCCGAGCTTCCCGCAGGAGCTGTGGGGCGCCGGTGTCGGTGCGCCCGTCAGCAGCCGGGGGCACGACGGTCTCGCGAGCCAGGGTGAGGTTCCGTCGACCGGTTCCGCCGCGCGTCTGGAGGTCGACGACGCGATGACCCCGCCCTCGCTTTCGGGATCTCGCGTGCTCGGTGCAGCCTCGGCACCGACGTTGCGTGGTCGTTCGGCCTTGTCTCTCGGGATCAGCGCGGACGCACCACTCCACCGCCCCCCCAGGATCGCCACCTGAGAGCTTGGCCGCGGCGTTTTAACCAAACCGCGTCGAAGGCTCTCCTTTTTCCGGCTTGCGTCGCGTGATCGCCAAGATTGTGAACGATTGCTGAAGCCGTGATGTGTGTGGTTGGCCCCGGTCCGGCCGCCACACGCCCAATGACGCCATGGCCGCCCTGCGTGGCCCAGCGATTGCCAAGGTGCTGAAGTCGCTTCGCGGATCTTCGCCCAGGACTTGAGTGTCAGTGCCGCCAATCCCCTGCCGGATTGCGGTCGACCGCGTATCGCATAGGAGCTAAATCATCGTGACGACCACTTCTCACCGCGTCCGACGTGTCTGGCCGGCCTCTCTGGCTGCTGCCTCCGTCATGGTCGCCCTGTCTGCCTGCAACCAGAAGCAACAGGCCGCGGCGCCGGTGCCGACCCAGCCGCCGGAAGTCAGTGTCGTCACCGTCCGCGAACAGCCTATTCCCTATGTGCGCGATCTTCCGGGGCGCGTTGCGCCCCTGCGCATCGCCGAAGTGCGCTCCCGCGTGTCCGGCCTCGTGGTCAAGCGCACGTTCGAGCAGGGCAGCTTGGTCAAGGAAGGCGACATTCTCTACAAGATCGACCCGGCTCCGTTCGAGGCCGAGCTCGCCAGTGCCGAGGCGGCCCTCGCCCGCACCGAGGCCGCCCAGGTCCTGGCCGGCCAGCAAGCCGACCGTCTCGAGCAGCTGCTTTCGCGCCAGACCGCCAGCCAGGCGCAGTACGACAGCGCCTATGCCAGCCTGAAACAGGCCCAGGCGGAGGTGGCCGGCGCCAAGGCCACGCGCGATAGGGCCAAGCTGAACCTCAACTACACCGACGTGCGCGCCCCGATCTCCGGCCGCATCGGTCGTGCGCTTCTCACCGAGGGTACGCTGGTCGAACAGGGCGCGACCGCGATCCTCGCCACGATCCAGCAGCTCGATCCGATCTACGTGGACATCACCCAGTCGGTCGGTGAGCTGAACAAGCTGCGCCGCGATCTGGCCAGCGGTGAGCTTTCGCGCCTTTCCAAGGACACCGCCAACGCGCATCTCATCATGGATGACGGCTCACTCTACGGGTCGGCCGGCAAGGTCCTGTTCTCGGACGTCACCGCCGATCCGAGCACAGGACAGGTCACCCTGCGCGTGCTGTTCCCCAACCCGCATGATGAGCTGTTTCCGGGCATGTATGTCCGCGCCCGCATCAAGCAGGGCATCGACGCTGATGCCATCGCGGTGCCGCAACAGGCGATCCAGCGCACCAATGACGGTAAGGCCGAGGTCTGGATCGTCGGCAAAGACGACAAGGTCATGCTCCAGCCGGTGGAGGTTGGCCCGGTCGTCGATTCGAACTGGATCATCCGCGACGGCCTGAAGACCGGGGATCGCGTCGTGGTCGAGGGAGTCCAGAAGATCTCGGTCGGGTCGGCTGTGAAGACCGTCGAGCTCAAGGTCGCCTCCGCTCACGCCGAACTGAAACCGATCGATACCGACCTCGATGACCGGGCACCCAGCCCGCAGCCCGCCTCGGCGCAGGTGCGCTGAGCCATGGCCCGTTTCTTCATCGATCGCCCGATCTTCGCTTGGGTCGTCGCGCTATTCATCTGCCTGGGCGGAATTCTGTCGATCCCCAGCCTGCCGGTCGCCCAGTATCCGGTCATCGCGCCGCCTTCTATCGCGCTGTCGACGGCCTATCCCGGCGCGTCGGTCGAGAACCTCTATACCGGCACCACCCGCCTCATCGAGGATGAGCTCAACGGTGCGGCCAACATCCTGAGCTTCGAATCCGCCAGCGACGCGTTCGGTGTCGTCGAGATCACGGCCCAGTTCCAGCCGGGCACCGATTCGAGCCTCGCCGGCGTCGAAGTGCAGAACCGCCTCAAGCGCGTCGAAGCCCGTCTCCCGGCCGAAGTGCGCCAGCAGGGGACGCTAGTCGAGGAGGCCTCCGCCGCCACCCTCAACATCATCACGCTGATCTCGCCCGATAAATCGATGGACGAGATCGCGCTCGGCGACTTCCTCATCCGCAACGTCATCAACGAGATTCGTCGTATCCCCGGCGTGGGCCGCGCGACGCTCTATTCGACCGAGCGCAGCCTTCGCATCTGGATCGATTCCGACAAGCTGCGCGGCCTGTCGCTGAACGCGTCCGACGTCTCGAAGGCGATCACCAACCAGAACGTCCAGATCGCATCGGGCGCCGTCGGCGCCATGCCGAGCCCGGCCTCGAACACCGTCAACTTCCCCATTATCGTGAAGGGGCAGATGACGGCGCCGGAAGAGTTCGGAGCCATCGTGCTGCGCGCCAACCCGGACGGCTCGAACGTGCGCCTGCGCGACATCGCCCGGATCGAGCTCGGCGGCGAGGACTACAAGTTCACCACCCGCCTGAACGGCGGTGAGGCGGCAGGCATCTCGGTGACCCTGGCGCCCGACGGCAACGCCCTTGAGACCGCCTCCGCCATTCGCGCGAAGATGGAAGAGCTGTCGCAGTTCTTCCCCTCCAACGTGCAGTGGGACATCCCCTACGACATCACGCCCGCCGTCGAAGCCTCGATCAAGAAGGTGCTGATGACGCTGGTGGAGGCCGTCATCCTGGTCTTCGTAGTGATGTTCCTCTTCCTCCAGAACATCCGCTACACCCTGATCCCCACCATCGTCGTGCCGATCGCCCTCATGGGCACCTGCACGGTGATGCTGCTCGCCGGGTTCTCGGTGAACGTGCTCACCATGTTCGGCATGGTGCTGGCCATCGGCATCCTCGTCGACGACGCCATCGTGGTCGTCGAGAATGTCGAGCGCATCATGAACGAGGAAGGGCTGTCTCCGAAGGAGGCGACCCGCAAGGCGATGAGCCAGATCACCGGCGCCATCATCGGCATCACCCTGGTGCTCATCGCGGTCTTCATCCCGATGGCGTTCTTCCCGGGCTCGGTGGGCATCATCTATCGTCAGTTCTCCATCGCGATGGTGACGTCCATCGGCTTCTCGGCGCTGCTCGCGCTGACGCTGACGCCCGCTCTCTGCGCCACCCTCCTCAAGCCCATCGAGAAGGGACACGGCCATTCCAAGGGCGGCGTGTTCGGCTGGTTCAACCGGGTCGTCGACCGGGAGACCGCGCGCTACGGGCGCGGCGTCGCGGGGATGATCAAGCGGTCCGGCCGGGTGATGATGGTCTATCTCGCCCTCGTCATCGGCCTCGGCTTCGCCTTCGTGCGGATGCCGGAAGGCTTCCTGCCGGTGGAGGACCAGGGCTTCTTCACCGTGGATATCCAGACACCGCCCGGCTCGTCGTTCAACCGCACGCTGAAAGCCGTGAAGGCGGTGGAAGAGCATCTCCTTGCGCAGCCCGGCGTCGCCACGGTGACGATCGTCAACGGCTTCTCGTTCTCCGGCCAGGGCCAGGTGACCAGCCAGGCCTTCGTGACCTTGAAGCCATGGGGTGAGCGCGACGCCGCGAACTCGGCGGCTGCCCTCGTGGAGGGCACCAACAAGGCGCTGTCCAGCTACAAGGACGCGGTGATTCAGGCTCTGGAGCCGCCGCCCATAGACAATCTCGGCAACGCCTCGGGCTTCAGCTTCCGCCTGCAGGACCGTGCGCAGAAAGGCTATTCGGCCTTGATGGCGGCCCAGGAGCAGTTGCTCTCCCTCGCCAAGAAAAGCCCGATCCTGCAGAAGGTCTATGTCGAGGGCCTGCCGCCTGCGCCTCAGGCGGAACTCGTCATCGACCGTGAGAAGGCGGCGGCACTGGGTGTCGATTTCGAGGAGATCAACAACACGATCCAGGTCAATCTCGGTTCGGTCTACACCAACGACTTCCCGAACCGGGGCAAGATGCAGCGCGTCATCGTGCAGGCGGAGGACAGCCAGCGCCTGAAGGCAGCCGATTTGCTGAATTACGGCGTCAAGAACAGCCAGGGCACGATGGTGCCGATGTCGTCCTTCGCCGACCTCAAATGGAGCGTCGGCCCAGCCCAGATCATCGGCTTCAACGGCTATCAGTCGGTGCGCATCACCGGTGAACCGGCACCTGGCTATACGTCCGGCGACACCATCGCCGAGATGGAGCGCCTGATGCAGCAATTGCCGAAGGGCTTCGGCTATGTCTGGACCGGTCAGTCGCTGCAGGAGAAACAGGCGGGAAGCCAGGCGACCCTGCTCCTCGCCCTGTCGATCCTGATCGTGTTCCTATGCCTCGCGGCGCTTTACGAAAGCTGGTCGATCCCGTTCTCGGTGCTGCTGGTCATCCCGCTCGGCGTCATCGGCTCGGTGGCGGCCGTCTACCTCCGCGGGCTGCCCAACGACGTGTATTTCAAGATCGGCCTCATCACGATCATCGGTCTCTCGGCCAAGAACGCGATCCTGATCGTGGAATTCGCCAAGGATCTCTGGAAGCCGGGTAAATCGCTCGTCGATGCGACCATCGAGGCATCGACGCTCCGCTTCCGACCGATCGTCATGACCTCGCTGGCCTTCATCTTCGGTGTGGTGCCCCTGGCCATCGCCTCGGGCGCAGCGTCGAAGAGCCAGCAGGCCATCGGTACCGGCGTGCTCGGCGGCATGATCTCTGCGACGATCCTGGCGGTTCTGTTCGTGCCGGTCTTCTTCGTCTTCATCATGCGCCTGTTCAAGACGAAGCCGGTGGAGCACGAGCCGAAGGCGGCCGAGGCGGGCTCCATGCCATCGAGCCATCACGCACCGGCGGAATAGAAGCGGTTCCTCTTCCTCACCTCTGGGGAAGAGGAACCTTCAAACGAAAAAGGCCTGGAACCGGGGAGAACCCGGTTCCAGGCCTTTTTCGTTTGGATACCCCGCCGCGACCGGGCTGAACGCCCGGCCGCCGTTTTATGGCGAGGAGGCTCAGGCGGTTTCGAGAAGCCGGCGGGCGATGACCTGGGCCTGGATCTCGGCGGCGCCCTCGAAGATCGAGAGGATGCGCGCGTCGCAGAGGACGCGGCTGACGGCGTATTCCAGCGCGAAGCCGTTGCCGCCATGGATCTGCAGGGCGTTGTCGGCCGCCGCCCAGGCGACGCGCGCGCCGAGCAGCTTCGCCATCCCGGCCTCGAGGTCACAGCGCTTGCCCTCGTCCTTCTCGCGGGCGGAGAAGTAGGTGAGCTGGCGGGCGATGTTGATCTCCACCGCCATCATGGCGATCTTGTCGGCGACGCGGGGGAAGTTGATCAGCGCCTTGCCGAACTGCACCCGGTCCTCGGCGTAGCGGAGACCGAGGTCGAGGGCGTTCTGCGCCACGCCGATGGCGCGAGCTGCCGTCTGGATGCGGGCGGATTCGAAGGTCTGCATGAGCTGGGTGAAGCCCTTGCCCTCGACTTCGCCGAGAAGGTTGGCCGCCGGCACTTCGAAATTGTCGAAGGCGAGCTCGTATTCCTTCATGCCGCGATAGCCGAGGACGTGGATCTCGCCGCCGGACAGGCCGGCCACCGGGAAGGGATCCTCATCGGTGCCGCGGGGCTTCTCGGCGACGAGGAGCGACAGGCCCCTGTGACCCTTCTCTTCGGGCTTGGTGCGCACGAGACAGGTCATGATGTCGGCGCGGACCGGGTGCGTGATCCAGGTCTTGTTGCCCGAAATCTTCCAGACGTCGCCGTCCTTCACCGCCTTGGTGCGGAGGGACGCGAGGTCGGAGCCGGTATTCGGCTCAGTGAACACGGCGGTGGGGAGGGTATCGCCCGACGCGATGCCGGGCAGGAAGCGGTGCTTCTGCTCCTCGGTGCCGCCGCACAGGATGAGCTCGGCCGCGATCTCCGAGCGGGTACCGAGCGAGCCGACGCCGATATAGGCGCGGGACAGTTCCTCGGAGACGACGCACATGGAGATCTTGGGCAGGCCCATGCCGCCGTATTCCTCTGGGATCGTCAGGCCGAAGACGCCGAGCTCGGCCATCTTGGTGACGATCTCCATCGGGATGTAGGCGTTCTGGCTGTGCCACTCATGGGCGTGCGGCACGACCTCGGCGAGGCCGAAGCGGCGCATCTCGGAGCGGATCGCCTCCATGTCCTCGTCGAGGCCGGACTTGCCGATGGTGGCCGAGCCACCGTTGTCGCGGATGCGAGCGACCAATGCGGCGCGGTTGGCCGCCGTATTGCCCTCCGCGATCATGGCCTCGACGGCGTCCGTCCGGAACTTCGCGATCTCGCGGGCGGAGAGACCGAGCGAGCCGGTGACGCGCACGATCTCGCCCTGGCTCATGGGAATGCCCGAGAACATCTGGTCGAGATATTCGCCGATGCCGATCTTCACGAGGAGCGCCTCGGTCTCCCCGAATTCGCCGGCTTCGGTCAGGCGCGCTGCGTAGGCGCCGAGTTCGCGAACACCTTCGGCATAGGTGGCGAGCCAGGCGAGGCCATGGGCGGCATGCTGCTCGGCCTCAAGCTTCTCAGGCGAGATCTTCCCATCGGCGGAGAGAACCTTCGCGCGAACGCGGCGGGTCGCCTCGGCGACGAGGGCCTTGGCAGCTTCGCCGGCGCCCTGGGCGAGGGTCAGGAGATCCTGCGGTTCGGTGGAGACGGCCGGGGAAGCGGACATGGTTCGAATCTCTCAAATCAGAATGAGGGTTGGCGCTCATTATAGGCAGGTTTGCCAAGTCTGTAGAGGCGTCTCGCCGCAGCGCGGCACTATCCCGCCTGAATTCATTATTTCTTGCCGCGGAAAGCCTGGTTTTGCTCGACAAAACCAGGAGAGCTGAATTTTATTGAGAGATGAATCAAAGAAAAACTTATCTTCGGCTGGCGACCGCGACCCCAATCGTGGCCACGGCCATGCCGGCCATCTGGATCGGGGCCAGTGTCTCGCCGAACAGGAGATAGGCCATCGCCGCCGAGACCGGGGGGACCAGGAAGAGCAGGGAGGCGACGCCGGCCACCTCGCCGCGCCGGATCAGGGCCAGAAGAAGCAGGATGCCCGCCACCGAATTCACGAAGATCGACCAGGCCAGTCCGCCCCAGAGCGGCAGGGACGCGTCGAAACGGCCGGTGCCGAACAGAAGCGCCGCCGGCACGGCGAGGAGCGTCGCCCCGACGAACTGGATCGCCGCATTCGGCAGCAATTCGGCCTGTCCCGCACGACTCTTCTGCCACAGCGTGCCGATCGTCATCGCCACCATGGCACCGAGGCAGGCGAGAAGCGGAAGTGCCGGGATGCCGGATGCGTCTGCAGCACCGATTTTCGGGGCGAGGACGAGAAGTGCCCCGGCAAAGCCCGTGGCGATCCCGATCCAGCGACGCGGGCTGACGATTTCACCGAGGAATGGACGCGCCATCGCCGCCGTCAGCAGGGGCTGGAGACTGCCGACCAGGGCAGCGATGCCCGATGGCAGGCCGCGCTCCACCGACCAGAATACGCCGATGACGTAGATGCCCTGCATCAGCACGCCGGCAACCAGGGCATCGCGCCATCCTGCCCGGCTGCGCGGCCATCTCGCGCCGAGGCCGAGGGTGATGGCGGTCAGGACGATGGCGACGCCGACGAGTCGGATGGCGACGAAGGTGAAGGCCTCCGCATGGGGCGCCACGAAACGCGCGGCGACGAAGCCCGATGCCCAGATCAGGACGAAGACCGACGAGACCACCGAAGCGGGCACGGTACGGGTTGAGGAAGCCGGTGCATCGACTGACATGACGGTGGCGCAGGCAACACACCGAACCGCCGAACACAAGTCGCATTGATGGCGGGCGGCATTGCATCGATCGGACGATCGCCCTGGACGTTGCGCCATCGCCCAGCCTCGCGTTTAGACAGACGGGTCGACGAGTCCCCCCAGTCACGAGAAGCGCCCCACCTGCCGTGAGCCGTCTCCGCAACAGTGCCAACATCGCCAGCCTCGCCGCCCAGCGCTTCGTTGCCCATGACGGCTGGGCGATCGCGAGCCATATCGCTCTCTCGATCCTGACGTCGCTGTTTCCCTTCCTGATCCTGCTCGCCGCCTTGGCCGGTCTGCTTGGGACCAAGTCGCTGGCCGACGAGGCGGGCGACCTGATTTTCGAGGCTTGGCCGCGCGAGGTGGCGAAACCCATCGCGAGTGAGGTTCACCGTGTGCTCACCGAGCAACGTGGCGGCGTGCTCACCATCGGCGCGCTGCTCGCCCTCTACTTCTCGTCCTCTGGAGTGGAGAGCCTCAGGGTGGGGCTCAACCGCGCCTACGGCCTGCGCGAGATCCGGCCCTGGTGGCTCACCCGACTCGAATCCATCGGTTACGTCGTCTGCGGGGCCTTCGCCATGCTCGCCTTCGCGCTGCTCGTCGTCCTGGGGCCGTTGATCTGGCGTCGTATCATCAACGTGGCGCCTGGGCTCGAACCACTGAGCCTCACTGTGGCTATCGGGCGGATCGCGATCACGGCCTTCCTGCTCGCCACGGTCCTGGTCATTGCCCATAAATTCGTGGCTGCGGGCCGTCGCGCCATCCTGTCGGTCTTGCCCGGCGTTGCCGTGACGCTGGTCCTCTGGTTTCTCGCCGGACTCGGGTTCGGCTTCTACCTCGATCGGTTCTCGGCCGCCTACGCCTCGACCTATGGCGGATTGGCCACCGCGATGGTGTTCCTGGTCTTCCTCTACTGGCTAGCCGCGATGTTCCTCTTCGGCGGTGAAATCAATGGCACCGTCATTGCAGCGCGGCGGCAGCGGCTGCAGGCCCGGATGTTGGCCAAGCAGGCCGAGGCGCGCCGGCAATGAAGCGGAGTGTCGCGACCTGCATGCTGACATCCACCTGTGACCTTCGCGGCCTATGCCGAACGGTCTCGCGCGGGCATGAGGGCGGCAGGGCTGGCGCGACGGTCGGTCGGAGGTTCAACGGTAATGCGCATCAGGTTCGGCTGCGAGATGGGCTACGACTTCGCCTATCCTACTCCGATGATCGCTCGATTGACGGCGCATCCGAGCCGGTTCGCTGGAGCGATGGAGCCGGACAGCCTGGCCATCGGCCCGGAGACGCCGCACGAAGTGTTCATCGACGATTTCGGTAACCGCTGCTGCCGCCTCGTGGCACCGGCGGGGGCGGTGACCCTTTCGGTGGAGGGATGGCTCGACGATGATGGCGATCTCGATCCGGTCGTGCCGCAAGCGATCCAGCATCCCATCGAGGACTTGCCCCTGGAGGCCCTGCCCTTCCTCGTGGCGAGCCGCTACTGCGAATCCGATTTGCTCTCGAACGAAGCGTGGCGCCTGTTCGGCGATGTCACGCCCGGCTGGGCACGCGCTCAGGCGGTCTGCGATTGGGTCCACGGCCATATCAGCTTCGGCTACGGCTATTCGAATGTGGACCGCACCGCTGCCGATGCCCTCGCCGTAGGGCGCGGAGTCTGTCGCGACTACGCTCACCTGTTCGTGGCGTTCTGCCGTGGCCTGAACATGCCGACGCGTTACTGCACCGGCTATCTCAGTTTCATCGGCGAACCCGAGCCGCATGCGCCCGGGGATTTCGCCGCCTGGACCGAAGTCTATCTCGGTGGCGCCTGGCATGTCTTCGACCCGCGCAACAACGCCCCGCGCCGTGGTCGTATCCTGGTTGCCCGCGGACGAGATGCGGCGGACGTCCCGCTGACCCATACGTTCGGAACGAACGTCCTGACGAAGTTCAAGGTGTGGGCCGAGGAGGACATGGGCGACGCCCACCCCCGCAGATAGGAGGGTGTCAATGAACCTTCCTCCCGTCCGCGGAAGAAGGGCATACACGCAGTTGGCTCGATGAGGGTCGCGCAACCTCCTGCGAGATCACCCCCGTCACCGCCTGATCGGTAGTGACCCTCCCCGACGAGGGGGGAGGGTTTTCTCCGTCAGGCCGCCAGGGCGAGTGTGGGCTCGGAGGCGTCGGCACCGGCCATGAACTGCGCCCGGGCGAGGTCGGCGAAGCGGCCGTTCTCCGCGACGAGTTCCTCGAAGGTGCCCGATTCGACGATCCGGCCCTCGTGGAAGACGAGGATGCGGTCTGCGTTGCGGATCGTCGCCAGACGGTGGGCGATGACGAAGGTGGTCCGGCCCTCCATCACGGCTTCGAGCGCACCCTGCAGCTTCCGCTCGGTGGTCGCGTCCAGGGCGGACGTGGCCTCATCGAGGATCAGCACGGGCGGATTCTTAAGCAGCGCCCTGGCGATGGACAGACGCTGGCGCTCGCCGCCGGAGAGCGAGCGGCCCCGCTCACCGATGATCGTGTCGAGACCGTCGAACTGGCGATCCATGAACTCCGTCGCCTGGGCACGGTCGAGGGCGTCGAGCATCTCCGCATCGGTGGCGTCGGGACGGCCGACCTGGAGATTCTCACGGATCGAGCGGGCGAACAGCATCGGCTCCTGGAACACCACGCCGATGTTGTGACGCAGGGAGGCGAGGCCGATATCACGGATGTCGGTACCGTCGATGCGGATCGCGCCAGTATCGGGGTCGAATGCACGGTGCAGCAGGCCCAGTGTGGTCGACTTGCCTGAGCCTGTGGTGCCGACGAGGGCGATGGTCTGCCCGGCCTGCGCCGTGAAGGAGACGCTCTCCACGGCCTTGCGGCGCGGGGTGTAGGAGAAGCCGACCTGATCGAAGGAGACCTCGCCCTCGAACCGGGCCACCTGCATGGCACCGGGACGATCGTGGACGGCCGGGGTCGTGTCCAGAATCTCGAAATACTCGGCGATCTTGGGCATCTGCTGGAACAGACCGTTGATGCAGGTGGCGACCTGATCGAGGCGGGCGACGAGCATGGTGGCGAGGCTCATGAAGGCCACCACTTCGCCGATCGAGGCCATGCCGTGCTGATGCAGGGCGATACCCGTGATGAAGATGGCCGTCATGGTCAGGGTGGCGGCAGCGCGGGTCGCGACATTGGCGAGCGCCCACCACGACAGGACCGGGATCTGGGCCGCGAGCAGGTTGCGAATGATGCCATGCATGGCCTCCTTCTCCGCCTTGGCGCGGGTGAAGGACTGGATCACGGCGACGTTGCCGAGGGCGTCGGAGGCATGGGCGGCAAGGCCCGACTGGTAGGCCTCGACCCGGCCCTGCAGCATCTCGGTGCGGCGCATGACGAAGGTGGTGAGCACGGTGAACATCGTCACCAGCACGACCAGGATCGAGCCGAGCTGCCAGTTCACGAACAGGGTCATCGGCAGGAGAACGGCCAGGGACACGACGGCGACGAAATGATCGCGGAAGAAGCCGAGCCAGAGCCAGAACATGCCGTTCGATCCTTCCAGCATCGCCTTCAGGACGCGGCCGGAATGGTTCGAGGAATGGAAAGCCAGGGGCAGTTCGAGCACGTGCTCGAAGTAATTCGCCATGGAAGCGAGACGATTGCGATGGGCGAGCCGGTCCGCATGCAGTGCGATGGTGACGCCGGCCGCGATGGTGAACAGGCCGAAGGCGACCCATGCACCGATGAGCGGCGCCAGTGTCGCGAAGGCGTTACCGTCGCTCTTCAGATGCGTCAGCTGATCGATGATGCGCCCCATGAGCAGCGGCTCGGCGAAAGCCGCGACCGCGAGGGCCACATTGGCGACAGCGAGGAGGGCTGCCAGGCGCCGATCGGCGCCCAGTAGGCCCATGACGCGCGCATAGAGACGAACCAACGGCATGACGACGTGTGCTCCGATGCCAATCACGGCGCGGTCCCTTTTGCCGGAACCTTCGCCCTCAACCCTTCGCCTTCGGCCCGGCCCCCATTCATCGGAGGTCACAAGCCATTCGGCGTGCTCGGCTTATCGCAATGCCACCCTGAACGGCGAATGACAGGAATGCGCCGGGAGAACCGTTATCCTTTACGGTTCGTTTAGCGCGCCTGCCTAAGGCTGAAGACGTCGCTTTCCGCTCGGATCCTGTTCCGTGCTGCTGGGCAAGCCGACCAGGGTTCACCATGGATCTCGCAACCGGTATCGGGCTTCTCGGCGGCTTCGGTGTCGTCTTCACCCTGATCATGATCGATGGCGGGAACTTCGCCGCCTTTTTCGACAAGCACGCGGTCATCGTCATCTTCGGCGGTTCCACCGCGGCGACGATGATCCGCTTCCCGTTCGCGACCATGATGCACGGCCTGCCGATGGGCATGCGCTACGCCTTCACCATGCGGGCGATCAGACCGCGCGAACTCATCGAGGAAATCACCAAGATCGCCGACGTCGTGCGTAAATCCGGCCCGATGGCCCTGGAGAACATGGAGATCTCCGATCCCTTCCTGGCTCAGGGCGCCCGCTACATCGCCGACGGCTACGACCGCGAGTTCATCCGCGACACGATGGAGCGCGACCGCGACAACTTCCTCATGCATCTCGATGAGGGCTCGAAGATCTACCGCGCCTTCGGGGATTGTGCCCCCGCCTGGGGCATGATCGGCACCATTCTCGGCATGGTGACGATGTTCGCCAACATGTCGGACCCCTCGAAGCTGGGCCCTGCCATGGCGACCGCGCTGCTCGCCACCCTCTATGGCGCGCTGATCTCCAACATGATCGCGCTTCCGCTCGCCGACAAGCTACACGTGAAGCTGGAGGAGGAGGACGTCTCCCGCTCCCTCATCATCGACGGCATCCTGCTTATCCGCGACTCGAAGAGTTCGTCCCTCGTGCGCGAGATGCTGGTCGCCTACCTGCCGCACAACCACCGCGACGACCTCGCGGCGGAAGCGGCCTGACGGGAAGAGGGTAACCGGCCGTGGCCAGGAAGAAGCGCGGAGGCCATGGCGGTCACGGTTGGTTCGTGACTTTCGCCGATCTCATGGCGCTGCTCATGAGCTTCTTCGTGATGATCGCGGCCTATTCCACTCAAGACCAGAAGAAGATGCAGGCTGTAGCCGGCTCCATGCGCGATGCCTTCGGTGTCAACAGGGAATCGCGTTTCTCCGGAATCATCGAAGTGAACGGCCTTCCGACGCCGGGCCATATCAAGAACCGCAGCGAAATCGCGCCCGAACAGGCCACCGATCGGCCAAAGCCGCCGGATATCGAATCGAATGCCCCGGAAGGGATCCAGGATAGCGGCTATCCGGAAGCGTTCGGCCTTGCCGCCGCCAGTCTGCGCCAGGCGATGCAGGACATGCCCGAGATCTCGGAGCTTTCGAAGAATATCATCGTCAATCCGACGCAGAAGGGCGTCGATCTCTCGCTGGTGGATCAGGACGGCAGCACGATGTTCCCGCACGGGTCGAGCCGCCCGAACGATCGGACGAGGCGCCTTCTGGAGAAACTCGCCCCCGTCATTCGGAAGCTGCCCAACCGCATCACCGTCACAGGCTATACCGCCACGGACAGGCCCGGTACACGCCCCCCTGCCCCGCCTTGGGAGCTCTCGGCAGGTCGCGCCATCAGCGTGCGCGAAATCCTCGCCAGCGCCGGCGTGCCCGACGATCGCTTCGCTTCGGTCTCCGGCAAGGCGGATACCGAGCCGCTGTTCCCGGACAATCCGTATCTGTCATCGAACCGGCGCGTGACGGTGACGCTCATGGGCGAGCAAGCACCGACGCCGCGTTCGATGAAGCTGCCCTGAGAGGGGGGCTGGCTCACTCGGCGACCAGCAGCGCCCAATAGACCTTGTATTTCGAATTGGGTGCATAAGCGGTGGCGATGCCCATGCGTGTGGCCCGAGGGGCCAGCATGACGGCGTTATGGGCCGGGCTGTCGCGCCATCCCGAGAAGGCCTCCGCCAGGGTGTGATAGCCGGCCGAGAGATTCGCCTGCGCGCCAGCATAGCCGAGGCGTTGAACCGCGACCTTCACCGTCTGTGCCTGGCTCGGCTTGTCGGCGGCCGCCATCGCGGCTGCCTCGGCTTCGGCCAGACGCTGCAGGTCCGGGTCGATCCGTAAGGGTGCACCGCCGCTCCGCGCACGATACGCCGAAATCATATCGCGCGCGGTCGCCGTATCGACCGATGCGCTGGAGGTGGTCATTGGCCAGTACAGGCTCGGGAGCGCGCCGGTGGTCGGTGCTTCCTTGGCGCAACCGGACAGTGCGAAGCTGCCCACGAGCGCGAGGCCGAACACCCGGAATCCCATCGTCATCGTTCAAGCCTCGCGTTCGTCGTCGATCGTGTCGGTCTACGACACCTCCGCAGGGCTCCTACGCCGGTTCGGTTCACGGGGCGTTGCCGAGCGCATCGGCTCGGCTTCCTCGTTCGCGGAAGGGCTGACCTGCCGGTCATCGACCTCCTCCGCCTGAGCCGGCCGATCCTGGCTCCGGTTCTGTGCGAACACGCCGGCGATCTGCCCGAGTGCGGTCTGGACCGGCTCCAGGCCCTGGACGGTGACGACGCTCGATCCGGGGCCGAGAGCCGGGATGAACCCTGCGCCGGACAAGGCTTGAAACACGGAAAAGTTCAGGTCGCTCGTGACCTTCAGGCCCATGCTGACATCGACGATCATCGCGATCAGTTCGAATTCGAGGAAAGGATCGCCGATCTTGCGGAACACCACCCGTGGTGCCGGCTCCTTCAGCACATCCGGATGAGCGGCGGCGCAGGCCACCAGCATTTCGGCGGCACGGACCGGATCCTGGTTGCGCAGGACGTTGACCGTGATGGTGACGCGGCCGGTGCGATCGCCGCGAACCCGGTTCTTCACGATACCCGAGATGAGGTTCGAATTCGGTACGATCACCGCCGAGCGGTCGAAGGTCTGGATCTCGGTGGAGCGCACCGAGATGCGCTTCACGATGCCCTCGCTGTCGCCGATGAGCACCTGATCGCCGACGCGGATCGGTCGCTCCCACAGCAGCAGCAGGCCCGAGACGAAGTTGTTGACGATGGATTGGAGGCCGAAACCGATACCGACGGAGAGCGCACCGGCGACGATAGTCAGCTTCTCGAGGCTAAGTCCGAGATAGGAGAAGGCGAGCGCGAGGGCGATCAGGAACCCGCAATAACCGGTGATGGTGGAGATGGAGTTGCGCAGGCCCGCATCGAGATCGGTGGCCGGGAGGTAGGTCTGTTCCAGCCAGCGCTGGACTGCGCGCGTGATGACCACGCCGATGACGAGAAGTCCCACCGCATACGCGATGGTGGAGAGCGAGATCGTCACGTCTCCGACCTTGAAGCCGAAGAAGGCGCTGCGCACGGAGGTGAAGACGTCGGTGGAATCGAGGCCCCAGGGCGCGAGCGCCAGCAAGGCGGCCACCAGGATCAGAACGACTCGGGCGAGACCGGTCGACAGAACGGCGATCTGGTTGATCGAGCGCTTGCGTAGCCCGGTATTGGCCTGAAGCGCTGTGGCGAAGCGGGTCTCGTCCTTCAGCGTACCGCCGATGAACGTGTCGGCACTCGTGATGAGCAGGTAGAGCAGCGCGATCAGACATGCCGTCCAGACCAGCTGGTCGATGAGGAAGGCGGCGAAGGCGACATAGCCGACGAGGGGCGCGATGCCGATGACGATGACGGCGGCCCATCCGAGGAGGCGCGCCGGACCGCCGATCGTCGTGGTGGATTCCGGCGCGACGTAGGGACCGAAGCAGGCCTCCTCTTTATCCGCCGTGTCGGCGAAGCGGTGCAACCCGATGGCGAGGATCAGGATGGTGGCGAGAGCGCCGATGCCACGGGTGGCGATGGAGATCGATAGTGCGGCGTAGATGCCGGAATTGAGCGCCTCGATGGATTTGACCACCGTGATTACCGTGGCGATGCCGACGGCGAGCCGCGTCAACCGCGACGCGGTCGAATCGCTGAGCGGAGCAGGACGCCAGGACGGTTTTTCCGGCGACAGCAGTGCGTCGCAAAGGGCCTCTACGAAGGCGATGAAAGCGAGCCCGCCGAGGATGGCGCCGGCCACCGGCATGAGCCGCTGCGGCAGCAGGTCCGTGGAATCCAGGGCGTAATAGACGGCGTAGCTTCCCACCACCGCCGGTACGGTGCCGAGGAGGAAGACGCGCCAGGCCGCCATCAGCTTCATGCGCTGCGTCGGGTCGACGACGCTCTGGCTGCGCCGCCCGAGACGCGGGGCAATGTTTCGGCGTCCGAAATACAGCGCCACGGAGATGCCAAGCGCGACCCCGAGCAGAAGAAGATTCCAGATTGATCCGTTGCGGCCGAACAGGCCAGCGATATCACTGACGGCGGCCTGCAGAGCCCGGATGTCGCGCGGGACATCGTCGGCGATACGCATCCAGAGGTCGGGATTCACCAGTGCCGACGAGCGTTCGAACAGGCCGCGGGTGAAGGCTGCCCTGCGCTTGTTCGTGATCTGGTCGATGATCTGGTCGCTCTGCACGAGAAGCGATTTCGCCAGCCGCTGCGTCTCGTCGATCTCGGCGACCGCATGCTCGCGCTCGCCCCGCTCCTTGGCGACGTCCTCGCCCTCCTCGCCTTCCTTCGGCTTCGGGCCGAGCTGCGTCAGGCGCTCGCGGGCCGCTTCGAGACGCGGCGTGGTGGCATCGATGATCTGACGGATCCGGTCGGCGATGGCGTCGAGGCCTTCGCGTGCCTTGAGCAGGTTGGCGGAATCGACGTTGCGGCCGGCGAGCAGCTTCTCACGCTCATCGAGATTGGCCTTCGCCTCGTCGAGCCGGTCGCGGACATTCTGGATCGCTTCAGAGACTGCCTGTTTCGGCACGGCCGGCTTCGCGGCCGGCGCGGGGGCCGCCGCAGCGGGTGGGACGGTAGCGGGCGCCGGCTTTGCCGGCTCCGTCTGCGCGGGGGCGACGGGCGCCGCCTGCGCCAGAACCGGAATGGGAGTCAGGAAGGAAGCACCCATCCACGCGGCAAGGAGCGCTGCATGTCGCATTCTGCCCTTCATGAATCCCAGTTCCATGTCGTTCCTTTCGTCGGCTTGGGCCGACCGCCCCTCTGGCGGCGGCACGCAGACCCCGGTGCGCGGGCCAATGGCTTCCAGGCCCATCTCCGGCAAGAGCCGTGGCCATGACGAGAGCATTAGCGAAGGCACAACACGCGCCGTAGGTGGCAGCGGGTCAAAAATCAGATTGTCGGATGGCCGATCAATGGGGCGAAAGGGTGCCGCAGACACATCATTCGCCGAGGCAGCCCGAAAGATTGTGGGCCGCGACGTCGCGGATCGACCGGGCAACCTTCACAAGCGTGTCATGCTGATATTAGACTAACGCGCAATGGACAGAGCCTTTTCGTATCGACGCGAGGAGGTGGCGTTGGCCGTCCATGTCGATGTGCCTCGCCACAAACCGGGCGTTCCCGCCCGATGCGACCGCTTTTGGCTAAGCCCAGGCCGGTCCGCCCTCCCCGATCATCTGTTCTCTTCGCATCCTGTGCGGGTCCGGCGACCGAGATGTGTTCGCCGGATGCCAAAGTCGAAGACCGAACTGCCGGGACCACCGATCTTTCATCATCCGGGGACGATGCCGCGCCGTAACGTGCTGCGTCGTCCCTTCGTCGATCCGTCAAGAGAGTAGCGCCATGCTGGATCTCCAAACGCTCGTCCTCAATGCGGATTACCGGCCGCTTTCGTATAATCCGCTGTCCTTATGGTCCTGGAAGGACGCTTTCACCGCTCTCTTCCTCGACAGGGTCACATTGGTGGCCAGCTACGATGTCGAGGCCCGGTCACCGAGCCGCGCCTTGAGGGTCCCCAGCGTCGTTGCCCTCAAGAACTACGTGACCCTGGCGCGCAGTCCGGCATTCACCCGCTACAACATCTACCTGCGCGACACCTTCTCCTGTCAGTATTGCGGACTTCGGATGCCCTCGGGCGGGCTGACCTTCGACCACGTCATTCCGCGCTCACGCGGCGGATTGTCGAGCTGGGAGAACGTCGTCGCCGCCTGCTCACCCTGCAATCTGCGCAAGGCGAACCGTACTCCGGCGGAAGCGGAGATGCCGCTCCTGCATGAACCCCACCGGCCGACGCGGCACGAGCTCCATCGCCGCCAACCGGAATTCGACCACCGCGAGTACCATCACACCTGGCTGGATTACCTGTACTGGGACAGCGAACTCGAAAGCTGACGTTGGTCAGTCCTGCGAGAAGCGCGGCGGCGGTTCGTTATAGACCGGTGCGTTGGGGTTGTGCGGGGGAACAAGGCCCAGGACGACTGGCGGGCCGTAAATGGTTCTCACCAAGCGCGGCGCCGGCAGGTAGCGAGGATCACGATAGGAAATCTGCGGCGGCAACAGCGCGCCGTGCCGCTGAACATACGGACCTTGGTACACAGCATCGACGGCAATGTGGCGGCCTCCTGCCTCGGCTCCTGAAATGGATACGAGGCTGAGTATCGCGGCACCGACGGAGAGGTTGGTTCGATTCATCGTGCGGAGTCCGTTTCAAAATGCTGACGGACTTTGCAGCGGATGATGCGATGAAGCCCTTAACGCACCAGATTTTGTATGAGTCTCAGAACTTCACGGCCGCGCCGCCGCGGACGGTGTTCAGATTGACTTTATGGCCATCAAAGTCGTTAAAGAGGACATATTGATATTCCCCACGCAGAATAATGTTTTGCGTCAATGCGTATTCCAAGCCTGCGCCCAGTGCGATGCCGCCAACGACCTTTGTTTTACTGCTCCCGTAGGTGATGGGCGCTGCCAGAGTTGATCGACCGGGGTTTTGGGCATTGAAGCTGCTATAACCACTGTGGCTGACGACGGCGGCTTGCCTAGGATCGCTGAGGCCGAGATTGGCACGATACGTGGTTTGGTCGTATTCTGCGGCCTGAACCTTTACTTGATCTGCGATTTGTGCGCGGCCGATGGCCAGTCCGCCCGTTACGAACGGGAGAAAGGCGCCCATTGTATAACCGGCACGGGCCCGGATCGTGCCGAAATCTTCAATTCGCGTCGAGGACGTGCCTTCGAGGCCGACGGAGCGAAAAAAGCCATCTGTTCCAACCATGAAACGAGAAATGTAATTGTTGCTCGCGCCGGTTCTGCCGAAGCTTGTATAATCCACCTCAATGCCGATGACGGTCTCGTCGAACTGGTAATTCCATCCCGCAAAAGCTCCATAGCTGGCGCCTTCCGTCCGGGTTGAATGCGTCTGGAGCAATCCGGAGGCATGCATCTCGTTCTCAAAGTAAGTCTGGCTGAGCGCGCTTGCGACAATGGGTTGAAACGCATTGTTGAAGCCCAGCGCGGCCGAGCTGTATCCCGCATGCCCGCCGAAATATCCGCCGTTCCAATCGATCTCGGTTGAGGCAGGCTCGTAATCGGAACCACGCAGCACGCCATAGTCCAGATCGGCGGCCCGGGCGGTCGGCAGCCATCCGAGTGTGATGCCAGTCAGGAGAGCAAGGGTGACGGTACGCATCGAGGTCGTCCTCAGGGCTGCAGCCCGACTGTTCTTTCCGAACATAGTATCATTATTGATTGCGTAACCTTAATACTCCGTTGCGTTCGCGCCACATGAGTTACGGCGAGGCCTATGGTCATGGTCGCAGGACGAAAAAGCCCGCGCGGCACGGGCCGGGCGGGCTTTGAGCATAGGAAGGCGGGCGAAGGTCCTGCCGTGTATCGGGCTATGCCTTATTCGTAGGGATTGCCGCCGCCGTAACCGCCGGTCCCAAAAGCAGCAGCGCCGCCGGCGAAGCTGTAGCGCAGGCCGACGCGAACCTCGTTGGCCGAGATGTCCTTGAGGCGGGACCCGAAGCCGAAATCGTCGAGGCCGGTCTTGGCGCGGCCGAGATTGACGTAACGGTAGTTCGCATCGATCGCGAAGCCCGCACCGATCTCGTAGGACACGCCGCCTGTCAGTGCCCAGGCCAATGACGTGACCGAACCGTTGCGACGCGCGGCAGCGGGGCGTGGCCCGACCACCGGGCTTCCGTCACAGAGCACGGGAACGGTACAGGTGGTTTGGGTATAGGCGTTACGGAAATCCTTCTGTGCGATACCGATGCCACCGCCGATATAGGGGGTCAGTCCCCACCACGTGCCGAGATCCGCATAGACGTTCACAAGAGCTGTCAGCACGTCGAGCTTGCCGGCTTCGACGTTGTATCCGTTCGCGAAGTTCGAGCCGGACGAGTAGGTCGTGAAACGGCTGGGAAGGCGCTGGTCGATGGTGGCGTCCATGCGCAGCCAGTTGTTGAAGCGGTAGCCGATGCCGCCACCATAGCCTGGCTGATGACTGAGGCGCAGTCGTACGAGCGGTGGCGTGCCCGGTTCGACCAGCGTCGCATCCTTGGGATGATCGTAATAGCTCTCGGTGAAATCGGCACGGAGGTACCATCCGCTGCCGATCTGGACCGGGGCGGGTGCCGGCGGAGGCGGTGGCGGCGGAAGAAGGTCCGCTGCAACGGCTGGCACGGCGCCGATTGCCAGTCCGGCGAGGATCGCAGCGAGGGCTGCGGAGCGGTATGGACGAGGCGGAATCATCAGGATCCTCACGGACGCATCGGCCGGAAAGCGCATATTACGGATGCATGCCGGCGAGGGGGGTGGCTGACCAAGATGATGAATTTAAAAGGTTATGATCGCCTTAACCCTAACGGGTCCTGAGCTGGAAAAGACAACGCGCTCCGGCGTTAACCCAGCTGTCGTGCTTGCACAAAAGAAGACGGCGCGGATACCGATCCGCGCCGTCTTTGTAGTGTCCTTGGAAAAAATCAGTATTTACGGACGATCGGTTCTGGCAGCGGCTGATATTCGACCGCTGGTGCAACTGCGCCCCCAAGAATCCAGCGCATGCCGACCTTCACGTCATGCGAGGCAATGTCCTTGAGGTGATAATCCGTCTTGCAGAAGGGCGGTGCCTCGCAAGTGATCGTGCCGGTTTGCGCCGAACCCATGTTGAGATAGCGATAGGCGAGCTCGAGCTTGAGGTTCGGCGTAATGGAATAGCCGAGACCGGCATGGGCTGCCCAAGCGAAACTGAGCTTCTGCTTTTCCGGGCCCGAGCCAAAGCCGCCCTGATAGAGGCCTTGGCCGTTGTCGGTCACGCCGCCGAACATGTGGTGTGCAAAGCCGACACCTGCGCCGACGAAGGGAGTGACGCCGTAATATGTGCCGAGATCGACGTAGCCATTGGCCATGCCAACCACCGAGGAGAACTTGCCGGACGTGCGATTGATCCCGCCGCTCGGCCTCTCGGCCGCGTAGAAGATCCATTTCGCTTCCGACCGGTACTCGCCGGTGAAATCGAAGCGGAGCCAGGAATTGGCTTGGTATCCGATACCCGCGCCCACGAAGGCCTGGTTGCCCAGATAATCCTTCAACACGTTGTAATTGTATTGGATCGGAGGGGTCGTCACGTCCTTGGCGACGGTGTGACCTTCCCCGAGAATTCCAGCACCGGCGTCGCCGCGAAGGTACCATGCGCCGCCGATTTCGATCGGCGGGGGGAGCGGCTCGGGAGGCAGGCTCGGAAGCAGGTCGGCGGCCTGCGCGAGGCATGGCGCTCCCACGCTCGCAAGGAGCGTGATCGAGCGCGCCAAGGCAGAAAGCTTGGAGCGGCGCATAATGGATCCTTCAACTCGATCGTTCGGCGGAGGTGTGGGAGCACCAGCCTGGATGACGAGCCCATCATCTGCCGGATGAGTTAAATCGCGCTTAACGTTAAACGTTAGCCTTTCTGAGTTCTTAGAGGGCCGCAAATTTACTGTCGCTCGTAGAAGCTGTCGAGATATCGCGGCACTTGCATTCGCGTGCCGCCTCGGTGGTTTTCGCGAGTAACGAGGCGGAGAGATCATGCGGCCTGAAGATGTACGCGCACTCGCTCTGATGCTGCCGGGGGTGGAGGAAGGCGCCCATATGGGCCAACCCGATTTCCGCATCGGCGGGCGGATCTTCGCAACCCTCTGGGTCGACGAAGAACGCGTTGTGCTGAAGTTCCCCGCCGAGCATCAGGCTTTTGTGGTCGAGGCCGAGCCGGACCTGTTCGATCCTGTCCCCGGCGCTTGGGGACGGCGTGGCTGGACCAGCCTGTCCCTGGATGGGGCCGATGAGGAGACGCTCAGAAGCGCTCTCCTGACGGCATGGCGCTGCCTCGCGCCGGAGGCGTTGCGCGATTAGGCCGCGGCTTTCGCGACGGCATCGACGATGTCGTCCACGACTTCCGTGACGAGGCTTCGATCGTCGCCCTCAGCCATGACGCGAATGACCGGCTCGGTACCCGACGGACGTATGACGACGCGGCCGGTCTCGCCGAGACGCTCGCGGCCATGGGCGATGGCTGTCACGACCGCATCCTGCTGCAGCGGCGTACCAGAGCGGTAGCGCACGTTTTTGAGGATCTGCGGCAGCGGGTCGAAGCAATGGCAGACCTCGCTCACCGGCCGCTCCTGACGCTTGACCACGCTGAGAAGCTGCAGTGCCGCCACCAGACCGTCTCCGGTAGTGGCGTAATCCGACATGATGATGTGACCCGACTGCTCGCCGCCGAGATTGTAGCCATGCTCGCGCATGTGCTCGAGGACGTAGCGATCGCCGACCGCCGTGCGGGCGAGACCAAGGCCGATCCCCCCGAGGAACCGCTCGAGACCGAGATTGGACATGATCGTCGCGACGATGCCGGGCTGTGTCAGGCGGTCGTCGTCCTTCCAGGACCGTGCCACGACAGCCATCAGTTGGTCTCCATCCACCGACTGGCCCTTCTCATCGACGATGAGAACACGGTCTGCGTCGCCGTCGAGGGCGATGCCGATATCCGCCCGCAATTCCCGAACCTTGGCGGCAAGGGCGGCGGGAGCCGTGGATCCGACATCGTGGTTGATGTTGAAGCCATCGGGATCGACGCCGATGGCGATCACTTCCGCTCCGAGTTCCCAAAGGGTCTCCGGCGCAACGCGGTAGGCCGCGCCATTGGCGCAATCGACCACGACCCGTAGGCCGTCGAGGGTGACGTTGCGCGGCAGCGTACGCTTAGCAAATTCGATGTAGCGAGCATGCACGCTTTCGATCCGCTTGGCGCGGCCGAGGTCGCGTGAGCCGGCGAGCTTCTTATGCAACTCCCCGTCGATCAAGGCTTCGATGGCGCGCTCGACATCGTCGTTCAGCTTGAATCCATCGGGACCGAAGAGCTTGATGCCGTTATCCTCGAACGGATTGTGCGACGCGGAGATCATAACCCCTAGATCGGCACGCATCGAGGGGGTGAGCATGGCCACGGCCGGCGTCGGCATGGGGCCGAGCAGCATCACGTCCATGCCCACCGAGGTGAACCCGGCAACGAGAGCCGTCTCGATCATGTAGCCCGACAGGCGGGTGTCCTTGCCGATCACGACCCTGTGGCGGTGATCGCCCCGCTGGAAGACCAATCCTGCCGCTTGCCCCACTTTGAGGGCCAGTTCAGGGGTGATCACCCCGTTGGCACGGCCTCTGATGCCGTCTGTGCCGAAATACTTACGCACGTTCTTCAATCCCGATCGTCACAGCCCACCATAGCGGGTCTCACCTCGCTGAATGGTATCGAAGCATGGCAAACGAATGGTGGCCGGGCGGGAGCCTAGCTCATTCCTCGTCGCGCGTCAGAAGGCCTGTGAAACAGCAATGATCAGCGAGACGAGGACAGCACCCTCGATCTGCTTGCCAACGCTGAAATAGTAAAGCTCGACACACTGCCCGGTCGCCATGTTCACCTGCCAGAACCCGTCCGAACGCTCGTCAAGAGCAGGCTGCACGTCTCGAACGAATAGGCCAGCGGATCGAAAGCCAGGTCGAGTTTAACAATCTTGTCCCTCACCTCCTCGTTGCTCGTCACGCCGGCAAGCGCCTCGCCGTACGGTCGATCTATCCGCGGTGCCGCCCGATTCGGCTTTCGGAAATCAAAAGAAAAGCGGCGAGGTCTCCCTCGCCGCTTTGATATCTCTGAAGAACGGACACCCTGGCATCACGCCTGGGGCTGAGGCTCCAGCCCGCCTTCGTTGTCCCGCGGCCGGCCGCGACCGGCGGACGGGACGGAAGAACCACGGATCGGAGTCGGTCCATCACCGGCATCACGGATGGGCGGCTTGCCTGCGATCAGGTTCTTGATCTCGTCACCCGTGAGGGTTTCGTATTCGAGAAGCCCCTGGGCCAGTGCTTCGAGATCGTCCTTATGCTCGCCGAGGATGCGGCGGGCTTCCTCGAGGCCGGTTTCCACAAGGCGGCGAACCTCTGCGTCGATCTTCTGGGCGGTAGCCTCGGAAACCGTCTGCTGACGGCCCATGGACATGCCGAGGAAGACCTCGTCGTTGTTCTCGCCATAGGCCACGGTGCCGAGCTCAGGCGAGAAGCCCCAGCGGGTCACCATCATACGAGCGAGACGTGTCGCCTGCTCGATGTCTGACTGGGCGCCGGAGGTAACCTTGTCGGCGCCGAACGTCATTTCTTCGGCGATGCGACCTCCCATCATGATGGCGAGACGCGAGGTCATCTGCTCAAAGCTCATAGACAGCTTGTCGCGCTCCGGAAGCTGCATGACCATGCCCAGGGCCCGGCCACGCGGAATGATCGTCGCCTTATGGACGGGATCAGTGGCAGGCACGTTGAAGGCGACAATGGCGTGGCCACCCTCGTGATAGGCGGTGAGCCTCTTCTCGTCCTCGGTCATGACCAAGGTGCGCCGCTCCGCACCCATCATCACCTTGTCCTTGGCGTCCTCGAACTCGTGCATCGTGACGATGCGCTTGCCACGACGTGCGGCGAGCAGGGCCGATTCGTTGACGAGGTTCATCAGGTCGGCGCCGGAGAAACCAGGGGTCCCACGTGCGATGACCTTGAGATCGACATCCGGAGCCAAAGGCACCTTGCGAACGTGAACGCGAAGGATGCGCTCGCGGCCGACGACGTCGGGGTTCGGCACCATGATCTGGCGGTCGAAGCGGCCCGGACGCAGCAGGGCGGGGTCGAGCACGTCGGGACGGTTCGTGGCCGCAATGATGATCACGCCCTCGTTGGCCTCGAACCCGTCCATCTCCACGAGGAGTTGGTTCAATGTCTGCTCACGCTCGTCGTTGCCGCCGCCGAGACCCGCGCCGCGGTGGCGACCGACAGCGTCGATCTCATCGATGAAGATGATGCAGGGCGCATTCTTCTTGGCCTGCTCGAACATGTCACGGACGCGGCTGGCACCGACGCCGACGAACATCTCGACGAAGTCCGAACCCGAGATCGTGAAAAACGGCACATTGGCTTCGCCCGCCACCGCACGGGCAATGAGGGTCTTACCCGTGCCGGGAGGGCCGACGAGGAGCACCCCGCGTGGAATGCGACCGCCGAGACGCTGGAACTTCTGCGGATCACGCAGGAACTCGACGATCTCCTGCAGGTCTTCCTTGGCTTCCTCCACGCCGGCGACGTCGTCGAAGCTCACGCGGCCAGAGGCCTCGGTGAGAAGCTTGGCCTTCGACTTTCCGAAGCCCATGGCGCGCCCGGCACCCGACTGCATCTGGCGGCTCAGGAAAATCCAGGCACCGATGAAAACCAGGATGGGCAGCCAGCTCACGAGAAGCTGGATGAACCAGGGCGTGTTGTCCGAGGGGGGACGTGCGGTGATCTGCACACCCTTGCTCTGCAGCTTCGACACCAAGTTCGGGTCGTTGGGTGCATAGGAGGTGAAGTTGCCACCGCCGACATAGGTACCACTCACATCCTGCCCGGAGATCACCACCGTCTGGATCTTGCCGGAATCGGCATCATTCAGAAGCTGGCTATAGGCGATCTCACTGCCGCCGCCGCGATGTCCCGGATTTTGGAACAGGGTGACGAGGGCAAGCACGAGCAGGAAGATGACGACCCACAAGGCAAAGTTGCGGAAGTTCGGGTTCATCGATCAATCCCTGGGGGCGTCCGGTCCCGCGCTTGGTGGGCGGATCACGCGGATGCATGTCGGCAATGTAGGCAGTGCCGCCTCCCTTGCCAAGTAAATCGGGCCTGCCTGCGGCAAGCCGGTCGGCGGAAAGGTGAGCGCGTCCCTAAGATGGGGACCGTCGCGCCGGTGCCGGAGAGAAGGAGAGGACGCCCTCGGCCCCAAGTTCGACGAGGATGCCCCGAAGCGTGCGTCGCATGGCGGTGCCTGCGGTGAGGGCCGGCCGAAGCTCTTCGAAGACGAGCCGCTCCATGCGTTCCAGGCGCCCTAACCCTCCCCCTCCGGCCTCGTTCAATGCGAGGTCGACGACGCGAATAAGGATCGCATCCGGAAGAGCGGCCAGTAGGCGGCCATCCAGGACAACGGCATCGGCGGTAAGGCGGAGCCTGATAAAGGTGGACTGCGCTGCATCGCGTAACGCGTCCTCGTCGCGAGACATGCGGGCCGCCAGACGGCAGAGCCGTTCGGCGTTGAGACCTTCCGCTGCGAGGTCGGGCATCAGTCGGCGTAAACGTGCACGTGCGAAGCGCTCATCCACATTCGAAGGATCGCTCGCGTATGCCAGCCCATGAGCCGAGCAGTAGGCGATGAGGTCCGCCTTTGGAATATGGAGGAAGGGTCTTGCTAGGCGAAGGCCTGGTGCAAGCTCCCGGTCGCGCCGCATACCCGCGAGACCAGCCGGACCGCTTCCGGCGAGGAGCCGCATCAGCACGGTCTCTGCCTGATCGTCAGCCGTATGGCCCGTCAGTATTGTGTCCGCGCCGATCCCAGTCGCGCATTCCGCCAGGAGGGCGTAGCGCGCCTGGCGTGCGGCGGCTTGAATACCCCGGCTAGGCTTGTCGCCGTCCCAGCTCAGGATGTGGTGCCTCAAACCAAGCGCCCGCGCAGTGATCCCGACGTTCCGGGCCTCGACGCCTCCCTCCGCACGAAGACGATGATCCACCGTCGCGACTTGGATCGGATGCGCCGCCCCGGACCGGGCGGCCGCATGCATCAATGCAGTAGAGTCCGGTCCGCCGGAAACTGCGATGAGCAGGTTGCGAGTTTCGAGATAGGGCTTCAGCGCCGTGACAAGCGTCGCGTCGATCCCGTCACCCGCTGGGGTGGCATTCAAGCGGCGCAGCGGGCGCGTTTCTGCTCGCGAACCACGCTCTGGCGGACACCCTGCGCTGCGGACGGGAACTTCCGCTCCAGCTCGGCGAGAGTGGCGCAGGCCTGTTCCCGTGCGCCGAGTGCATTCAGAGATATTCCAAGCTTCAGCATCGCATCCGGCGCCTGGGGCGAGCGCGCGTAATCCGTGGAGACCTTCAGAAACTGCTCGGCCGCCTCGCGGTTGCGGTTGCGCTGAAGGTAGCTCTCACCGAGCCAGTACGTCGCCGACGGCACCTGCGCGTCGCGCGGATGCGATTGAATGAACTGGCGTAGGCTCATCTCCGCCTGTTCGTAATGGCGTCCGGTGATGTAGCCGTAAGCCGTCTCGTAATCCGCCCGTGCATCGCCTGTCGTGGTGGCGGCCACGCTGGTCATCGGGCGCGACGGGCTCGCGAGAGCGCCCGTCGTAGGAACGCGCGACGGGGGCGTGAGGTCGACGGGGCCACCTAGGCCGGGAGGCGACAGGCCAGGCTCTTCGTCATCGGCATCGACCACGGTGGGCGGCACACTCGGTCCCCGAGACGGTGGTGCGGTCGCGATGGCAGCCGACGGCATAGTCGTGCCGAGCGGCATCGGCCCGCCGGGACGACCCGGATTCTGATCCGGGTTGAAGGCATCGCTGCGCTTTTGCGTCTTGGCTTGACCGGGATTGGTACCTGACGGGGATGCGGCGGGCTTTCCAGCGCCACCCTTGCCTTCTTGCAGGCGATATTCGACGTCCTCTTGGAACTTGCGAAGCTGTTCCTTGAGCTGGCGATTCTCATATTGCAGCGTCTCGATCTGACCAGCCATCTGACGGGACTGGTTCTCGATGCGGTTCAGACGGACGACAAATTCCGACGCATCCTGGGCCGTCGCCGAACCGCCGACGGTCAAGGGAGACAGGAACGTGAGAAACGTGGACGCGATGAGCAGGCGGCGGAGCATGGGAATCGGCACCTGTGGTCGGATCGGACGAGGATGCATCGGCAGCGCCCCGCCGATAGCAGATGTGCCTGGACGCAGCAAAAGTGGGCTGCGCCCGTAATGGCTAACCTTACGTTCTCAGGAGCCGGCGCCCCGATCGAGGACGGTCACGGCGCGGCGGTTCTGTGACCAGCAGGAGATATCGTTGCACACGGCGACCGGGCGCTCTTTACCATAGGAAACCGTCCGCATCCGTCCGGCGGCGAGGCCGCGCGAGGACAAGTAGTCCTTGACGGATTGGGCGCGGCGCTCGCCGAGCGAGAAGTTGTACTCGCGGGTGCCGCGTTCGTCGGCATGGCCTTCGACCAGGAAGGTGTAGCGGGGATAGCGCTGCAGCCACTGGGCCTGTTTGTCGAGGGTGGCGGTGGCGGTCGGCGTCAAATCGGTCGAATCCGATTCGAAGAAGACGCGGTCGCCGATATTGACGACGAAGTCCTGCGCGCTGCCCGGCGTATTGGCGCCTCCTGCGAAGCCCGAAGCGTCGGCAAGATCCTTGTCGTTTGTGCAGGCAGCGACACTGAGCGCGGCGCAAAGGGCCGCCGCGAGCGGAAACACGCGAAAGCGCGCGGTCATCGACATGGTCGTGGTCTCCTCGGGCGGGGTGTCCGGTTCCGGAGCGTCCCAGCGGGGTCGTTTGGTGGTAGGACCTATGTAGGTCGAGCGGGTTAAGCGAAGGTTCCGTCAACCTTGACGGGGTGTTTCAAAGACTGAAATCCAGTCGCGGCGTGTGACGCTGAGCACCTCAATTCAACGAAACGACCTCGTGACCGGCGCGATACCCTGTGTCGCACCTGAAATGCGGCAGCTGCGCGACGAAAAAGCTGCTTGCTCCTCTCCTCCGACGGGTGTGTCTTCGGCGCAACGGAGCATTGCGGTGAGGTGTTCGGAAGACGCGAAAGTGCTGTCACCCGTATGCGCCCAAGACGGCGAGCGCGTCGAGCGCGCGCTTGGCGGCGACCCGGCCTTCCTGCAGCGGGACGTCGATATCACCGCCATTGAGGCAAGCTTGAGCGATCGCCGAACAGCACCGCGAGAGGTCGACGAAGCCGAGAGCCCCACTCGATGCCAGGAGTGCATGGGCGTCCTGCCCGATGGCGATCCGATCGTCGTTCCCTGCTCGAAACCGGATTCGGATCTCGACGATGAGCAGGGACAGAAGCTGCATCAAGTGGTCGCGTCCAAGCAGGACTTCGAGTTCGGCGAGCGTAGCTTCATTGCAGACCGCCCACCTCCCCTTCTCCGCCGTTGGCTCCAACGCTGCCTCGCGCATCGTCACACGGTCTCCAAACGACCCTCCGTCCACGTTGCGAGCGACACCCGAGTCGACGCGACCGTTGATGGAAGCTTAACCATTAATGCAGCCATTTGTTGGTGTAGGATAGGGTCGATGGCCGGAATGAGTGGCACACCGAAAGTTCTGATCGTCGAGGATAATTTCCTTCTGCTGGATATGTTGACGATCCAGTGCGAGCGCGCTGGTCTCGCAGTCGTCGCCGCGTCAAGCGGAGAAGACGCCTTGACGCTTCTCAGGATTCATGGCGTCGATATCGACTGGTTGCTGACCGATATCAATCTCGCGGGGATGATAGACGGATGGACGGTGGCTCTTGCCTTCCGCGAGGTTCGCCCCGACCGCCCGGTGATCTATGCATCGACGAATGCTTATTTTGACCGCAGGCCCCTTCGGGGAAGCCTTTCGGTCCGCAAGCCGTTCCAGATCCGCGAAATCGTTGCGCTTGCCCGAATGATGGCGGCTGAGCGAGGCTTGCCGCCAAGATCCGTTTCTCACCACGGATCAGCGTGAAGCGGTCACAAGTGTTCTGCCGGAGGGGCTAGCCGGAACGTCCCCCGTCCTTCCGCCTTGGCCGCATACAGCGCCATGTCGGCCTCGGCGAAGATGTCTTCCGATTTGTGGCGTGCCATCATGGCGATGCCGATCGACACTCCGATCGTGAAGGTCCCCTGCCCCCAAGCGATGGGCGGCGCCATGGCAGCGATGATACGCTCCGCCAAGACGGCGAGGTCGGGAGGATCGATGGTGGCGTCCACCACGATGCCGAACTCGTCCCCCCCGATACGAGCCACGAACTCGGTGTGACGGCACGTCTGCATAAGACGTCGCCCGACCTCCGTAAGACAAGCATCACCGGCCATATGGCCATATGTGTCGTTGACTTGTTTGAAGCCGTCGAGGTCGAGGAGCAACAAAGCTCCCATTCTGCCCATAGCTGTGAGCCGAGTGTAGAAAACGGTGCGGTTCGGCAGGCCCGTCAGCGTGTCGAACTCTGCGAGATAACGGGTCCGGTCTGCGAGGATCTTCTCCTCGGTGATGTCCTGCTTCATGCCGAAGATACGGACCGGGATTCCGCTGTCGCATTCCACCGTTGCGGTCAGGCGGATCCAGCGGCGGTTGCCTGCGACGGTCATAATTTCGGCGTCGAGGGTAAAGCCGCCGCGTTCGGCGATGGCCTGGCTACGGAGCGCGTCGAGGCGGATGCGCGACGCCGGGCTGTAGCATGCCAGGGTCGTCTCGCGGTCCACCGGCGAGCCCACCGGTAGATCGAACATCCTGTAAACGGCATCGGTCCAGGTCAGTGCCTCATCTTCGAGGCGGCATTCCCAGACTCCGATCTTGGCTACGGCGGAGGCGCGTTCGAAGATTTTCCGGCTATGGGCGAGGGACACTGCCTGTGCGTCGATGAAACGGGCTTGTTCCTCGACACGCGCCTGCAGGCTCGCGATCAGCGCTGCATCGCCATTTTGCTCGATCGTGAACTCTCCGAGACCAGCGGGATCCCCGTCGAGACGGATCAGCACGGTTGAGCAGGGCGATAGGGCGGTGCGGACCTCATGCATCGGTATTCTCAGGCCGAGAAGTGTATGAGACTGTACACAGACAGTACCGGACGAGCGATTAACCGTTCCTCTTCCGTCCGCAAGGCGCGAAGATGCCGCGCCCGACCGGATACCAAGCTCCCGCGACCGATGCGTGCGCCAAGCTATTGCAGATGCTTGGCGTAGGTGTCGCCAGCGGCACGTTTCAGCTCGGCGCCGGCGTCCTGTCCGATTCCGGCCGCATCGGATACCGCGCCAGAGCGGTGGACCGCCCAATGAGCACTGCCGTCGGGCAGGAACAACAGGCCGTTCAGGGTCAGCACCCCGCCGTCGATCCGTGCCAGGGCCGCGATGGGCGTGCGGCACGACCCGTCAAGCTCCGCAAGGAGGCCACGCTCAGCATCGAGTTCAGCCGTGGCCGTCGGGGACCGGAGGGGGGCAAGCAGAGCTCGAACATCGGAATCCACCTCCCGGCATTCGATGCCGAGGGCGCCCTGGGCCACGGCGGGGAGCATCTCCTCCACGGACAGGACGCTTCGTGCCATGTCGGCCATGCCGAGGCGTTCGAGACCGCAGAGGGCCAGAAGCGTCGCCTCGCATGTGCCCTCCTGGAGCTTGCGCATTCTTGTGTTGGCGTTGCCGCGCATGGGGACGATGCGCAGGTCCGGCCGGCGCATGAGAACCTGGGCGGCCCGGCGCAGGGAAGAAGTGCCCACGCGCGCTCCTGGTGCGAGGCCGGCAAAGCCCTCCGCTTGCGCCGAGAGGAATGCATCGCGTGGATCGTCCCGTTCCAGGATGCAAGCGATGACCAGCCCCTCGGGTAGCCAGGTTTCGACATCCTTCATGGAATGCACGGCCACGTCGACCACGTCGGCGAAGAGGGCCTGTTCAAGCTCCTTCGTGAAGAGTCCCTTGCCGCCGATTTCGGACAGGGGGCGGTCGAGGATGCGGTCGGCGACCGTGTTCACCACCACCAGCTCCGTTTCCAGCCCCGGATTTGCGGCCACGATCTTGTCGCGGACCATTCCCGTCTGCGCGAGAGCCATGGGGCTGCCGCGGGTGCCGATGCGGAGGGGGCGCTGAATCATGGGCGATGGACGCCTGTGCAAGGACGCTTCGGATAAGACCGCCTCTGTCGAGGACGGTATCCTTCAGTAAGCAGTCGGCGATCGGCTGTCACGGTGGCGGAGGCTTTGCGCGAGCCGCGCGCCAGGGAGTGAAAGAAATCTATTAACCCACCCCGATCATCGGATCCTGATGATAGGAAGCCGATCGTATTTCGACCTCCAACGAAATGAGAGATGGCTTCGAGCAAGCTCGAACGTTCGCGCGATACGCATTTTCCTTAGGATGATGCGGGACTGCTGCCGGACAGCAGCTTGCTCCTCCTGCCCGTTCCCCTTGGGGCATGATGCCGCCGGTCATGACGGGTCTGGACGTCAGAACGCCTGCAAGGTCAGTTCCGTATGCTCGACGCTCGGCGGTCCCTCGAAGAAAGGGGATACCATGGCGCGGTAATCCTTCCAGGCCTGCGAGCCCGTGAAGAGTTCTGTATGGTCCGCGAGGGTCTCCCACTCGATCAGCAGTCGATAGCGTTGCGGCTTCTCAACGGAACGACGAACAGCGAAGCTCCTGCATCCCTTGGCGACCTTGAAGATTTCGGATGCCTTGGCGATGTTCGCCTCGAAATCAGCTTCCATGCCGGCTTTGATTTCGATCTGTGCGATTTCGAGGATCATGGCGTGGCCCTAAACTCGGTTTCTGTATCGGTGAAATCTCAACGCAGTTTGCGGCCGAGTTTCTTGGCAAGGATCCGCTGTGGGCTGAGTTCCGGATCCGCTTGGCTCGTGACGGGCAGGTAGGCCGTCTGTTCCAGCATGTAGCGGCCGCCCATGGCGCCGTGCATGACGAGGTCCGAGAACGTCACCCAGGTCTGGCCCGGTGCAAATTGCACATCAGCCTGGGGACCTTTCTGCTGGTACTCCATGTCCTGCTTGAGCGCGTCATGGAGATGAAGCATCAGGTGGTCGTATTCGGAGCGGCGCGCCTTGGTGATACGCAGCGTGGCCAACAGCCGCGCGGATAGCGGCGAGTAGCCCGGCAAGCGCGGCAAGAATTTTTCAGCCATCGAGCCGAAATCTTCGCCTACCCGCCACAGGCGCGGTTGGCCGTTGGGGTTGATGTTGCGGAAAATACGCAGGATGCGCTTCTCGCCGATCGGATTCGACGGAAAGGCATCCACATGCAGACGGGTGTCGTCGCGGCGCCAACTGAGCTTGCGTTGATCCACCTCGAACGGACGGTAGGAGGTGCCAGCCAGCGTGACTTTGCCGGTATAGGCCGGCAGATGGCGGTCGATGAGCCCCTGGGCGAAGGCCTTGTAGCGGATGAGAAGCTGACGCAGCGCTTCCTGTTCCTCCGGCGTCCCGGCGGCACCTCTCAGGGCGGCCTCCTTGCCGCGGATGTTCACATTCTTGGCCTTGCCGTCAGCGAAGGGTCGTTCGACGAAGCGCTTCTCGAAATCGCTGAACGGGAAGTCCTCGTCGTGGAAGACCAGGACCGACCCGTTCTCCAAGGCTTCGACGAGGGAGGGAGCGCCGGGCGCTGACCCGTCGCGGGCGACGGAAAGGATCGGGCTGATCATTGGGGAAGCGTCCTCGAAAGCCGCGTGTGTCGCGCGGTTTAGCCGAAGCCCGGGCTTTCCGCCAAGGGTTGGCCGTCAAAGGTAAGACGGAAGGACCAGTCACTACGGAATGAGTACGAGTCGGTCCCTTCACGGGCGATGACGCGCGCTGGAACAACGACGCTACCGAGAGTGACGTGCGGCGGATTAGTAGTGGATGAAGTCTTCACCCGGTTGTCATCGGCCCTGTACCGGCTCAACCATGCTCAATCGACCGATGGCGTCCGTCGCAACCTTGGCGCATGCCCGATCGTTCTCTCGGTGGCGGGCAGGTCCTAAGGTCCGCCCGCGACGGCAACGAGGAAGCCGACGATGGCGACGTTGAAGGAATTCGAGGAGGCCCTGCGAGAGCAGGGTATGAACATGGCGCTGGCCCTGCTGCAGCGCCTGCGCGAGCGCGATCGAGCGACCCGGACGATCAAGCCGGCGAGACGCCTCACGGGGCAGAAGATGACACCGGAACTGGCTCGGGCCATCCTCGACCTTCACGCTTCCACGGGAATGACCCAGCAGGAGATCGCCTTCAAGGTCGGCGTGAACCAGGGACGGGTCAACGAGGTCATCAAGCGCGGCAAGTGGCTGAACGAGGATCCGCAGGCTCCCGAAGCCGTAGCCCGCGACAAGGCAAAGGCTAGGATGCGCGGCGAGCCGAAAACGCAGCGAACCGCGCCGAAGCCTACGGTCCGTAAGGACCGGCCGATAGCCGCTCGTCCTAGGCAGAGCCCACAGGGACAACTCGCCTTCGGAGACCTGTGAAGCCCCTGTGAAACTTGGCTGATCGGCTTCGAGTTACCCTGGTCGGACGGCGCTTTTGCGTCGTCGAACGCGGGGGCATTGGATTGTGGCGAGGGTCTTCAATTTCATCTGCGGCATGTGTGCCGCGATCGGCGTCGCTTCGCCGGCTATCGCGCAACGGGCATCCACACTCGATATGACGTGCCCAGAGGCCCGATCCGTCGTGTCGCGCAACCGCGGCATCGTTCTTGGGACGGGTGGAGCGACCTATGACCGTTTCGTGCGTGACCGGGGTGCTTGCGAAGTGACCGAGATCACAATCCCCGCCTATGCGCCCACGCGCGACACGCCGGATTGCTTCATTGGCTATCGATGCAGGGAGCCCGGCCGAGGAGACCGGTTCGACGGGTTCTGACACGCAAGAGCGCCCCGACCAGGGGATCGGGGCGCTCTCCATCAGAAGACGATCGATTAGGCCGCTTCTTGCACCTGACCCTCGATCACGGGTGCCTTGGCGGCAGCCGACGTGGCGATCTGGATCTGGCGAGGCTTCTTGGCCTCCGGAATCTCGCGGACGAGATCGATATGGAGCAACCCGTTCTCCAGGGCCGCGCCCGTCACCTGCACGTAATCGGCAAGCTGAAACCGACGCTCGAAGCCACGGGCGGCGATGCCCTGATGCAGAACCTCGACCTTTCGGCTGGCATCCGGCTTGCGCTCACCCTTGAGCGAGAGAGCGTTTTCCTTCACCTCGATGGTAAGGTCTGCTTCGGTGAAGCCTGCTACCGCGACCGTGATGCGGTAAGCGTTCTCGCCTGTGCGCTCGATGTTGTAGGGTGGGTAGGTCGGGACCGCGTCGGCGCTCACGAACTGATCGAGGGCCGAGAACAAACGGTCGAAGCCGACAGTAGAACGATAGAGGGGAGCAAGATCGAACTGGCGCATGACATATTCTCCGTAGGAAGCAACATGTAACGTTATCGTCCGCCCAAAGGGCCGGACTATTGCGCCGCCGTATCGGCCGGCGCTCCTCCAATATCGGAGGCGTGGCGATAGGCTTCAAGAGTTTGGATAACCCCGTTGCATGGAAATTTTGATGCTGCTCCTCTTGTTCGGACCCCGCCCATGCTGAGCCTTGCTTCCACCCCCGGAAATCCAGTTCCCCCGGGGGGAACACTGGTCTCTGTTCAGACGGATGACGGAGTACGGCTGAGGGCGGTTCACTGGCGCCCCACAACGCGCCTCGCCAAAGGGACGGTGTGCCTGCTTCAGGGCCGGGCCGAGTTCATCGAAAAGTACTACGAAACCATCACGGATCTGCGCCGGCGCGGCTTCGCGGTCGTAGCCTTCGATTGGCGTGGTCAGGGTGAATCGCAGCGGCAAGTCACCGATGCGCATTGTGGCCACGTCGCACGGTTCGACGATTATCGCCACGATCTCAAAGCGATAGAGGAAGCGATCCTACGGCCGTTGATGCCGCATCCGCATATGGGCCTCGCCCATTCAATGGGGGGCGCCGTGGCTTTGACCGGTGCGATGGACGGATGGCTCCCCTTCGCCCGACTAGTCACCGTGGCACCGATGTTGTCGATCCGGATGATCCGTTTCCCGGCGGCGTCCTTCTTTCTCGCCCGTCTGCTGCATGCGCTGGGGCTCGGGCGCAGTTATATCCCGTTCGGCAAACCGACCTCGATGGCGACGAAACCGTTTGCGGGAAACCGACTCTCGGGTGATCCCGCCCGCTATGAACGCAATGCCCAGGCGGCCCGGGCGGTGGGCACTGGCGCCGTGGGCGACCCGAGCGTGGCCTGGATCGTCGGTGCGTTCAGGGCGATGGAGAAACTCGCCGATCCGCGAAAGGCCGCCTCGATCCGCATCCCGATCCTCGTGATCGGCGCTGGCGCCGACCCTGTTTGCGATACCGCCATCACGGAACGGTTCGTTGGCCGCCTTTCCTCCGGGTTTCTCCTCGTCCTGCCCGATGCCCGGCATGAGATCCTCTCGGAGCGTGACGCGATCCGGGATGATTTCTGGGCGGCTTTCGATGCCTTCGTACCGGGGACGGTGGTCACGCCGTCGCGAGTGGAGCACGCCGATACGGGGCGGTCAGCCGCTGCCGCGATGCTGCCCTAGAACCCGCGCGGTTCAGGACTTCACGGGTTGAGGTGGCGCAGG
Source organism: Methylobacterium sp. Leaf91 (assembly GCF_001422815.1). GTDB lineage: Bacteria > Pseudomonadota > Alphaproteobacteria > Rhizobiales > Beijerinckiaceae > Methylobacterium. Next base: position 172,138 of record NZ_LMMP01000050.1, read on the forward strand.
GCCGCGGCGTGTAGCCGGACGTCCCCGGCGGCGACGATGCGGCCGCCCTTCGCGGCCGAACTTCCATCCCAGGCGGTGATGACGCCGCCGGCACCCTCGATGATCGGGATCAGCGCGACGATGTCGTGCGGCTTCAAGCCGGCCTCCACCACGAGGTCGATCTGCCCCGCCGCGAGCATGCAATAGGCGTAGCAATCGGTGCCGTAGCGCGACATCCGCACCGCGCCCTCGATGCTTTGGAAGCGATCCTGCTCGTCGCCCGGCGCGAACAGGCGCGGGTCCGTGGTGGCGAGCAGCGCATCGGCGAGGCGCTCGCAGCGGCGGGTCATGAGCTTGCGCGGGCCGCGAATGCCGTGGAACGTGGCACTGGCTCCATCGCCCACGAAGCGCTCGCCGAGATAGGGCTGGTTCATCAGCCCGCGCACCGGCACGCCGTCATGGAGCAGGCCGATTAGCGTTCCCCAGGTGGGGAGCCCCGTGATGAAGGCGCGAGTGCCGTCGATCGGGTCGAGGACCCAGACGCATTCGGCATCCGCATGGTCGGAGCCGAACTCCTCGCCGACGATGCCGTGGGTGGGGAAGGTGCTCCTGATCCGGCCGCGCAGGATGGTCTCCGCCGCCCGATCGGCTTCGGTGACCGGATCGAAGGCGCCGGTGCCCCTGCCCTTGTCGTCCATGCCGAACGAAGCGCGGAAGAAGGGCAGGATGGCCTGACCCGACTCGGTGGCGAGATCTTCCATGAACCGTGCGAGATCGACGACGCTCATCGACGGGCCTCCTGTCCGAACCGTGTCCGCCACGGAAGCGACGATGGGCCGGCCGCGTCAAGCCCGATAGGCCCCGAACGACCGCCATGACCCCGGTGGTTCGACCGCCATCGCCCGGCCTTTCGACCGCAACGGAGCGCCTCTTCCGTCAGGTCGCCAGGGCGGCCGTGACGGGGGCCGATGGCGGTGGCTCGGGCGCGGACGAGCCCGCCTTGTCGGCCCCCACAATCGTGCCGGCCTGGGCGAGGACGGCCTGCAATGTGGAATCGAGGGACGAGACGTGCACGTCGCCGCCGATCGCCGCGCGCTGACCTTCGTCGTTGAGGATCTCGTGATCCGCCTGCCACAGGCCGACGACGATGGGCAGGTCCGGCATGCGCCGCTTCAGCCGCCCGACGAGGCGGCGCAGATGCGTCGGCTCCCCGCTGATGGCGAGCGACACGATGCAGATCATCCGGGCCGGGCCGGGATCGAAACTGTCGATCTGGGCTCGCGCCACATCGGAGAAGGGCACGATTCGCGTGCCGATGCCGCGCTTGCTCAGGAGTTGGGCCAGGATCGAGCAGGCCGATTCGTCGACGAAGCTGCGCCCCGTCACGCACAGGACCGCACCGTCCTGCTTCCAGGCCTCGGGGATGTCCTCGGGAATGGCGAAGTCGTCGTCGGGCACCTCGGTCTCCCGGCGGTCGAGCCCGGCGATGAGAACCGCGACCGTGTCCCGGATATCGTTCTTCTGCTCCGGGGTGAGCACGCCGCGGGCCGCGTCACGGGCAGCGAGTTCCAGGCCCTTCAGCACCACGTCGTCGTAATAGGAGGAGAGTGAGCACTCCTTGAGGATCAGCTCGGCATGCTCCTCGGCCTCTTCCGGGTCGTCGGCGAGGATGCGTTGGTAGAAGTTCTCCACCGGGGTCAGGGCAGGCCGGTCGCCGAACAGCACGTCGAGGAATTCGAGCTTGTCCACATGGCGGCCGAGAACGACGAGGCAGACGGTGAGCGGCGTCGACAGCAGCAGGCCGACGGGTCCCCACAGCCATGTCCAGAACAGCGCCGAGACCAGCACGGCGAAGGGCGACATGCCGGTGGACTGGCCATAAAGCATCGGCTCGATGACATGCCCCGTCAGTGGTTCGAGGATGAGGAACACCGCCAGCGTGGCGATGACCATCGACCAGCCGGGATCGACCGCCGCCGCCAGCGCCAGGGGGAACAGGGCCGCCAGGGCCGCGCCGATATAGGGCACGAACCGCATCAGCGCCGAGAAGATGCCCCATAGGGCCGGGTTGGGCACGCCGATGATGTAGAGACAGATCCCGATCACCACGCCGAAGGCGGCGTTGAGCGCGAGCTGCACCAGGAAGTAGCGGCTGAGACGCCGCGCGGCATCGTCCATCGCCACGGTGGTCCGGTGGAGATCGCTCGACCCGACGAGGCGGATCATGCGGTCGCGCAGATCCTCCCTCTGCATCAGCAGGAACAGCAGCACGATGAAGACGATGCCGATGGTGGCCAGCGGATGCAGGATCGGCGACAGGATGGTGTTGGCCAGCGCCAGCGGGTCCGGCGCCCGCTCCTTCATCTCGACGAGGACCGGTTTCTCGGGCGGCGGAGCGTTGGGCTTCCCGGCCTCGGGCTTCGGAGTCTCGGGCTTCGTGCTCTCCTCCCCGCCCTGATGCATGGTCCGGCCGATATTGGCGACGTACTCGGCCATCCGCCCGGCCGGGCTGTCGCGCAGGCCCTCGGCCTTCTGCTCGATGGTCGCGCGGTAGCGGGGCACATCCTTGGCCAGATCCGCCAGCTGGACGCCGATGAGGGTGGCCAAAGCCGCCGCGACCCCGAGCGCCATGACGACGGAGGTCGCCACCGACAGGAATCGTCCGAAGCGCAGGCGCCGCAGCAGGTAGACGATGGGGCCCAGCACGAAGGAGAGCAGGACCGCGATGGCGATGGGAATGAGGACGTCGCGGCCGATATAGAGGCCGGAGACGATCAGCGCGGTGACGATGAGGGGCGAAACCAGCGAGGGCGGGAGCGATTCGGCCGCCGCGATGCGCGTTGCCCGGGGCGGCAGCATCGGATCCCGCAGTGGCGTCGCACGGGAGATGCCGGTTTTGCCACTCGTGGAACTCTTGGCACCCGCGGACCCCGCCTTCGGCGCCTGCGGCGATGCGGCTTCAGCCGGGGTGGGTGTCGCCATGTCGGTTCCGTCTCAACGCTACGCACACGATGTCGCGGCAATCTCGCCAGCGTAATCGCCATGAGGAACGGAGTATCGACGGGAAACGATCCCTGCTTCCTGCAAGCTTTGCATTCATTCTGGAATCAGGCGGCGTTGAACGCGGCCAGTGCGAAGCCCGCTTCTTCGAGGGCGAGCCTGACCGCGCGCGCCGTCTCCACCGCTCGTGGCGTATCCCCATGGACGCAGATCGTGTCGATGGACACCGCGATCCGCTGGCCGGACAGGGTGATCACCGCCCCCTCCTCCACCATGCGGCGGACCCGCGCCGCCGCCTCGGCCGCATCGTGGATGACGGCTCCGGGCCGCGAGCGTGCGCAGAGTTGCCCGTCCTCTTCATAGGCCCGGTCGGCATAGATTTCCCGCACCACGGCGAGACCGGCATCTAGCGCCGCGCGCTCGGCCGCGAGTTCCGGCATCACCACCAGGGGCAGGGTCCGGTCGACGGCGAGGACCGCCCGCGCGAGAGCCTTCGCCACATCCGCATCGGCGTTCGACAGGTTGGCGAGGGCTCCGTGCGCCTTCACATGGGTGACGCGATGATGGCCGAGGGCCGCACAGGCCTGGAGCGCGCCGATCTGGTAGGCCACCCCGGCCTCGATCTCCCCCGCGCTCTCGGCGATGACGCGACGTCCAAAACCGCGAAGATCCTGAAATCCCGGATGGGCGCCGATAAACACGCCGCGCGCCCGCGCCGCCGAGGCGGTGGCGACCATGATCGAAGGATCGCCGCCATGGAAGCCGCAGGCGACGTTGGCCGAGGTGACGAGATCGAGGAGCGCCGTGTCGTCGCCGAGCGTGTAGGGCCCGTAGCCCTCGCCGAGATCGGCGTTGAGATCGATGCGGCGGCTCATGCGGCCCGTGCCGGCCGCGCCCGCAGCATCACCCCGAACCCTTCGTCCTCGTTGCCGATGAAACGGACGCCCTCCCCTTCGAGGGCGTTGCGGATGGCGTCGAGCGTCCGGTTGCGCGGGGCGACCTGGTCGCTTTCGATCATGTTGAGAGTGACGATGGAGAGGGAGGCCCGCGCCGCGAGCGTCCCTTGCGTCCATTTCAGCAGCCCGCGCCCGGCGCGGATCTGAGCGGATGTGATCATGCGAAGGAGATGGACCGAACTGTAAGATTTTTCAAGTTTCGGCTTGACTGGACCGGAGCGCAACTCTAATCACCCCGCCATCGGCCTGCCGGGCCGGTGATCGAGGGTTATCGCACCATTTCCGACGTCCGCGGTCGCGAGCCGTGGTGGCCTCGAGGCCCAGTCGTCCTCGATCGTTCATGACCGGCAGACCAGATTGCCTCACCGGCGCGGGCCGGCGGGGGCTCGGTTATCACCTCTCATGTGAAACCGCCCGAGCCCCATTCGACATGTCCGCGTCCCTCGCCATTCGGTCCATGCCACGGACGGAGCAACGCATGAAGAAAGTCGACCTAAGCGTCGCCGCGTTCGCCTGTCTCGGGGGCGAAAGCCGGCGACCGACCCGTCTGTGATCCGGCGCTCCGCGCGGGCCGCTGACGAACGGTTATCTTTGGGATGAAGGGCTTTCGAGCCCTGGGGTTCGACCCCCCGACGGCCTCGCGGCCGATCCGTTCGCCTCGACCATGTCCGCGCGGCCATAGGCCGGATTCACCGACAATCCCTCATCGTCGACGTTTCCGTCGCCTTCGCGCGGTGCGAGCCTCCTGGCTCGCGTCCGAGCGTCCGCGCTGGAACCCGAGCGGTCCGTGCGGGCCGACAGGGGACGGTTATCGGTAGAGCGCCGCGGGGCTCGCCTCGCGGAGGTTGCGGATTCGAATTCCGCCGGGGCCGTCGCGGTCCCGAAGCTCATGACACCGTCCCTCGAACACATGCCCGCATGGCCGACCCGGATCGGCGAGCGGATCACCCCATCGGCCGCGCGGGCCGACGCGGCAGGATTATCGACGTCTTGTGTCGCGGGTTCGACTCCCGCCGGGCAGCGATGCCCGTAGCTCAGACGGTAGAGCAAAGACCCCTCCTGCCACCGACCCATGCCCGCGCGGCCCCAACGAACCACCGGGCAAGAGGCCCCGTGGAGGAAGGAGCGAGCGATGATGTCCTATGCCAAGCTGTTCTCGCTCCGGCGCAATCCGCAGTCGGAGCCCATTCCCCGTACCGTGCCGAACTCGGCCGGCGGACACGCCTTCCCGGTGAGCGACTGGACGCGGCTCGACCGTTTCCTGGTGCTCGGCTCCGAGGGCGGCTCGTACTATGCCGGCCCCGTCGCTTTGACGCGCGACAATGCCCGGGCCGTGCTGCGGTGCCTCGCGGAAGACGGCCCGCGCGTGGTCGCCGCCATCGTGGCGGTGAGCGAGGCCGGACGGGCTCCGAAGCAGGATCCGGCGATCTTCGCCCTGGCGCTCGCCGCCTCGGCGGAGGGCGAGCATGCCCTCGCCACCCGCCGGGCCGCTCTGGCCGCCCTTCCGCGCGTCTGCCGCACGGGTACGCACCTGTTCCAGTTCGCGTCCGCCGTCGAGGCGATGCGCGGCTGGGGCCGTGGCCTGCGCCGCGCGGTGGCCGACTGGTATGTCGCCCGCCCCGTGGAGGCCCTTGCCTACCAGGCGGTGAAGTATCGTTCGCGCAACGGCTGGTCGCACCGCGATCTGCTGCGGCTGGCTCATCCGGAGACGGGCGAGCCGGATCGCGCCGCCCTGTTCGACTGGATCTGCCGCGGCACCCTGGCCGAGGCGGCGCCGGCGCTCGTCCACGCCTTCGCCTCGGTGCAGGCGCCGGGCGTCAACGGGGCTTCGGCCGCGGCGATGATCCGCACGCACGGCCTGCCGTGGGAGGCGCTGCCGACCGAGCTGATGACGAGCCGGGCGGTGAACGAGGCGCTGATCGAGCGCATGCCGGTGGGAGCCCTCGTGCGTCACCTCGGGCGGCTCACGGCTTCGGGCGTGCTCGCCCCCTTCTCGGAGGGGACCGAGCATGTCCGGGCGGTACTGTCGGACCGGACGCGCATCCTCGATGCGCGCCTCCATCCGATGGCGCTGCTCATGGCGCTCAAGACCTACGCGTCGGGGCGCGGTGAGCGCGGCCGGCTCTCCTGGGAGCCGGTGGCCGCCATCGTCGAGGCGCTGAACGCCGCGTTCTACACGGCGTTCGCGTCGGTGACGCCCACCGGCAAGCGTCTCGTCCTGGCCCTCGATGTGTCGGGGTCCATGGCGACGGGAGGCGTGGCCGGGTCTTCGCTCACCCCGCGTGAGGCGGCCGCCGCGATGGCGCTCGTCACCGCGGCGACCGAGGAGCACTGCCAGGTCGTCGGCTTCACGGCCGGTGCCGGCCGACGCCGGAACGAGGGCACGGCGCTGACCGCGCTGCCGATCGGGCCGTCGATGCGGCTCGACGCGGCGGTGGCGGCCACGGCCGACCTGCCCTTCGGCGGGACGGATTGCTCGTTGCCCATGCGCTGGGCCCTCGAGCGGAACGTCAAGGCCGACGCCTTCGTGGTCTACACCGACTCGGAGACGTGGGCGGGGCCGGTCCACCCGGTGGAGGCCCTGCGCGCGTACCGGCGGAAGACCGGGATCGACGCCAAGCTCGTGGTCGTGGGGCTCGTCTCCAACGGCTTCAGCATCGCCGACCCGGCGGATGCCGGCATGCTCGACGTGGTCGGCTTCGACGCCGCGGCGCCGGCGCTGATCGCGGATTTCCTCCGCGCCTGACAGGGGAGACGGACGGCACGCCGCCCGTCTCCCGCATGCCCGGATGAGGGCCGCTCTCGGCAAACCTCACACGATGACCGGCATCTCCGCCATCTCGCCGATGCCGAAGACGCGCTTGTAGCGGGCGACCTCGTCGGCGGGGCCGATGGCCTTGGACGGGTTGTCGGAGATCTTCACGGTCGGCCGGCCGTTGGCGGCGATGACCTTGCAGACGATGGAGATCGGATCGAGCCCGTGATCGGGCACCAGCCCGCGGAAATCGTTGGTGAGCAGGGTGCCCCAGCCGTAGCCGATGCGCATCCGCCCGTGGAAATGCGCGTGGATCGCCTCGATCGTCTCGATATCCAGCCCATCCGAGAAGATCGCGAGCTTGGAGGCCGGATCGCAGCCGCGCGATGCCCACCAGGCGATGGCTTCCTCGCCGCCCTCGATCGGGTCCTTCGAATCGATGCGGATCCCGGTCCAGGCCGTCATCCATTCGGGCGCATGGGCCAGGAAACCGGTGGTGCCGTAGGTGTCCGGCAACATCACCAGCAGGTTGCCGGCGTAATCCTGCTGCCAGTCGCGCAGCACGTCGTAGGGCGCCTGGGCCAGGGCCTCGTCGTCCTCGGCGAGGGCCGAGTAGACCATCGGCAGTTCATGGGCGTTGGTGCCCACCGCCTCGACCTCGCGGCGCATGGCGATGAGACAGTTCGACGTGCCGAGGAAGGCCTCGCCGAGGCCCTCGCGCATCGCCTCGACGCACCAATCCTGCCACAGGAAACCGTGGCGGCGTCGAGTGCCGAAATCGGCGATGGAGAGGCCCGGCAGGCATTTCAGCCGCTCGATCTTCTCCCAGACCCTCGTCATCGCCCGCGCGTAGAGGATCTGCAGCTCGAACTTGCCGAGCCCGCGCAGAACCCCACGCGAGCGCAGCTCGTTGAGGATGGCCAGCGCCGGCACCTCCCACATCGTGGTCTCGATCCAGGGACCGTGGAAGGTGAGAACGTATTGTCCGTCGCGCGCCTCGAGTTCGTATTCCGGCAGGCGGAAGCCTTCGAGCCAATCCATGTAATCGGCCGAGAACATCTGGCGGTTGCCGTAGAAGGTGTTGCCGCGCAGCCAGGTCGATTCCCCCCGGCTCAGGCGAACGGTGCGGGCGTGATCGAGCTGCTCGCGCAATTCCCCCACATCGACGAAATCGGCGATGCGGACGGAGCGGCTGCGGTTCTGGATGCCGAAGGTCACGTCGGCGTCGCGATGGCGGCGAAAGATCGTCTGCGCCATCAGGAGCTTGTAGAAATCGGTATCGAGCAGCGACCGGATGATCGGGTCGATCTTGAAATTGTGGTTGTAAACCCGCGTCGCGAGATCGAGCATGGTCGGGAGGGATCCGGCGCGGGACCCGGGCGCCCGCTCGCCGGCGAAGAGCGCACGGGCCTCGGGCGCGAGTCAATCGTTCACCCGGTGATTGGCGGGGACCTGATGGCGACTGGACGGTTCGGCCCGTCGCGTTTATTCGCAGACGGGTGAGGTGAATCGCGGGTCTCTCTCCCCCTTGTGGGGAGAGGTCAGGGGTGGGGGTGGCTCCGCCAGCCTCCACCGGCTGAGGGTCGCCCAACCACCCCCACCTCCAACTCCTCCCCACAGGCTCGACGGATCTCGGGCAGGCCCGAGATTCGCTGGGGAGGAGGGTCCCGCGCGCAGTCTCGCGGCAGAGGGAGGCGTACGGTGGAAAACGCAGAAGGGCGGCCACCCGGCTTCGGATGACCGCCCCACTGTCCGTCCCATCAAAAAATCAGGCGAGATCGACCTTCTTGGTCTCGGTCTTGGGCGATTCGCCGGTGAGGGCGGCCTTCACGTAGCCGTAGATGTGCAGGGCCGTGGCGTTGGGGCTGTCCCAATACTCGCCCTTCTCCGGGTGGATGCGGATGAGTGCGACTTCCGGGTCGTCCTTGCCGTTGGGGAACCAGGTCTTCATGCTCTCGCTCCATTTCTCGTCGACGAGGGCCTGATCGGTGACGATCTCGGCCTTGCCGGCGATGGAGACGTAGGTCTGGCTCGACGGGTCGGAATAGGCGAGGTTGACCTGGTTGTCCTTGCTGATCTCAGCGGTCTTGGGCGAGTGCAGCTTGGTGAAGAACCAGATGTCGCCGTTCTCGTCGGTATCCTGGCTCCACATCGGGCGGCTGTAGAGCTTCCCGTCCTGATCCGCCGTGGTCATCATCGCGACCTTGATGTCCTTGACGAGTTCGAACAGCTTCTTCGCGCCCTCGTGGTCGCGGTGGTTGCCTTGATGCATGAAACGGGTCTCCTGAAGATCTGTCGTCCGTCTCAGGGCACGGCTTTCCCGGTCGCGGGCCGGCCCTGAAGGCTGCACTCACAACGGGCCAGGGCTCGCTTGGTTCAGCACCGTTCGGAGAAGAGGAAGAATGTCTTTGCCCGTCCCGATCCGGGGAATCCTCAACCTGCTCCTGGGTGCGGCCTGCTCCCTTCCCCTCCTCACCGCGCCCGTCGCGGCGCAAGTACGCTTCGGTCCCGGTGTGCGGATCGGCGGCCACGATTTCTCGAACCGGCGCTACGGCAGCGTCCATATCCAGCGGGTGAAGCGTCTCCCCGGCCCGCCCGGATGCCGCCATCTCCGCAACGGGATGTATCGGCGCGGCGACGGGTCGGTGGTCAGGGGCCCGATGGAGCGGTGCAACCTCATCGCCATCCCGCCCGAGCGCCGCCGCTGAAGCCGCCCGCTCCGTGCATATCGGCGGGGTGAGACCGCAACGGGTCTGGCGTTCTGATTGCCGTCGGTTACATGCAGGGTAACGTTCGGGCCGCCCGCCCATTAGTCTTGCCTGGAGAAACATCTTGGCCATCACTCGCGACGACGTGCTCAAGGCGCTATCCGCCGTCACCGTCGATGCCGGCGGGACCACGCTGCCCGCATCGGGCCGCCTGTCCCAGGTGGTGGTCGACCCCACCAACCGGGTCATGTTCTCGATCCTGATCGACCCGAGCGAGGCTGAGCGTTTCGAGCCGGTCCGGCGCAAGGCCGAGGGCACCGTCCTGGCCATGGCGGGCGTCTCCGGCGTATTCGCGAGCCTGACCTCGGAGCGCGGCCCGAACCAGCCCGCCCCTCCGACCCAGGCCGCGGCACCGCAACCGCCTCAGCCGGGACGACCCGCCCCTCCCCGCACCGGCCCTGCGCTGCCGGGCGTGCGCCACATCGTGGCGGTCGCCTCCGGCAAGGGCGGCGTCGGTAAGTCCACCACCGCCTGCAACCTCGCCCTCGCTCTTTCAGCGCAGGGGCTGAAGGTCGGGCTGCTCGATGCCGATATCTACGGCCCCTCGGTGCCCAAGCTGTTCGGCCTGTCCGGCAAGCCGAAGGTGATCGAGGAGCGCCTGCTCGCGCCGATGGACGGCTACGGCATCAAGGTCATGTCCATCGGCTTCCTGATCGAGCCCGAGACGGCGATGATCTGGCGCGGCCCGATGGTGCAGTCGGCCATCACCCAGATGCTGCGCGAGGTCGCCTGGGGCGAGCTCGACATCCTCGTGGTCGACATGCCGCCCGGTACCGGCGACGCCCAGCTCACCATGGCCCAGGCGACGCCGCTTTCCGGGGCCGTCATCGTGTCGACGCCGCAGGATCTCGCGCTGATCGACGCGCGGCGCGGGGTGACGATGTTCCGCAAGGTCTCGGTGCCGATCCTCGGCGTCATCGAGAACATGGCGACCTTCATCTGCCCGAATTGCGGCCATGCCTCGCACATCTTCGGCCATGGCGGCGCCCGCGAAGAGGCGGCGCGGCTCGACGTGCCGTTCCTCGGCGAGGTCCCGCTCGACATGACCATCCGCGAGACCTCCGATTCCGGCCGTCCCGTGGTGGCGGTGGACCCGGACGGGCCGCACGCGAAGGTCTATCGCGGCATCGCCGCGCAGCTCTGGGCCAACCTCACCGGCGGGCCCGCGCCCCGCGCTGCGCCGCGCATCGTCATCGAATAACCCCGATGGAGCCCGTGCTCGGCGTGATCCTGGCCGGCGGTCTGTCCCGCCGGATGGGCGGCGGCGACAAGCCGCTGAGAATTCTGGCGGGCCGCAGCCTGCTCGACCGGGTGGTTGAGCGGTTCGCGCCGCAATGCGGTCTCGGCATCGTCCTCAACGCCAATGGTGACCCGGCCCGGTTCGCGGAATTCCCCGGCCCGGTCGTGCCGGACGGGGTGCCCGACCATCCAGGGCCGCTCGCGGGAATCCTCGCCGCCCTCGACCACGCGGCCGCGCGCCACCCCTCCGCTACCCATGTCGCCAGCGTCACGGGCGATGCGCCGTTCCTGCCCCTCGACTTGGTGGACCGCCTCCGGACCGGGCTGTCCGGCTCCTCCATCGCCATGGCCTCATCGGCCGGGCGGGAGCATTTCACCGTGGCGCTCTGGGCCGTGTCCCTGCGCGAGGATCTTCGGACGGCCCTGGTGGAACGCGGCGAGCGGCGCGTCCGCGCGTTCCTCCGCCGCCACAATGCCCTGGCCGTCGACTGGCCGGCGGAACCGCTCGACCCATTCCTGAACATCAACACGCCGGAGGATCTGGCGCTGGCGGAAACGCTGGTTCGTCAGGCCGATCGGTGACCGCTACAGAGAAGATGCGGGAAACCCGACCTGCGTCGGCTCGTAGCCCAGCATTCCGCCATGCGCGCAGACGGCTTGCGTGATGGCGATGCGCCCGGTCTCGTCGAGGCGTGCGACGCCTGTTTCTAGGTGACGGCGCCAGGAGGGACCTCGGTTCCACGCCTCGACCCAGGAGGCTGCCAGGGCAACGGGCTGGTTCCTGGCCAGGGCCGCGATCAGGAAGCCTGCCTGAGTTAGGTCCTTCGCTTGTTTCTCACGCTCGGTCCGCTCGTTCGCCACGATGAGTTTGTGAACGGCGTAGCGCTCTGGAGCAGGCACCGTGACGGAGATCCCGCCGGCATGGAGCAGCGTCGAGCGGACCGGGTCTCTGATGAGGAAATCGAGATAGCGAAGCGGCTGGGCGCTGACACCGCCGAGGGCCGGCATCGGGACGAGCGCGCCGGTCAGATCGTCCGAGCCACGGTTCGACACGAGAAACTCCACCCGAAACCCATCGGCGTTCGCGAAAGCGCTCGTGTAGTCCGGCCGCGACAGGTTCGGCACCGGACGGAAGCTCGCATCTACGGCCTGAAGTTCCTCGTGAACGGGAGGCATGCTCTCTCCGATCGCGACCGAGATGCCGTAATCCTGTGCGAGATCGATGTCGCCGGTCCTGAGCGCTCTCATCGGGCGCTCCCCGACGAGGCCCGGATAGGTCTGGAACGCCACCGTGCCCACCAGGACCCCACGCAGCCGAAAGAAGCCTGCCTGTGCCAGACGTTCGACGACCCGGCCCGTCAGGGCGTCCGCGGTCGGAAACCCGGCGCTCCGCAACATGCGAACCGCGTCGATACGGGTGCGGTAATCGACCCGCTGGCGGTCATGGGCCTCGACCCGCCGCGTGGTCTCGGAATCCGCTACGGTGCCGACATAGCGGTTGGACTTCGTGCCGGTGGCGGCATCGTAGCCCTGATAGTACCAGTATTCGCGTGCCTTGATGGTGCGCCTGATGAACTTGCCGTTCTCGGGAAAGTCGCGGTCGAACTCCGCATCGGCGCAGCGCTGATTGAGATCGGCGAAGACCGTCTGCGCGGCGGCATCGATGGACGGCATGGCTCGTACCCGCGTTACAGGAAAATCGCCGTTTTCATGTAACGCGCGGAGCTGGGCCTCACAAACGAGAAAGGGCGTCCGCGCGGGTCACGTGCGGACGCCCTTTTCATCGACGGATCGACCGGTTCAGGCGGTGCCGACCGTGGCCTTGACGATCTTGTCCGGCGAGCGGGGCGGCTCGCCCTTGTTGAGGCTGTCCACCACGTCCATGCCTTCGGTCACCTTGCCCCAGACCGTGTACTGCTTGTCGAGGAAGCGGGCATCGCCGAAGCAGAGGAAGAACTGCGAATTGGCCGAATGCGGGAAGTTGGTGCGGGCCATGGAGCAAGTGCCGCGCACATGCGGCTCGTCGTTGAACTCGGCCTTCAGGTCCGGCAGGTCGGAACCGCCCGAGCCGGTGCCCGTCGGGTCGCCGGTCTGGGCCATGAACCCGTCGATGACGCGGTGGAACGGCACGCCGTCGTAGAATCCCTGTCCCGCCAGCGTCTTGAGACGCTCGACATGGTTGGGGGCGAGATCCGGGCGCAGCCCGATGACGACGCGGCCCTTGGTGGTTTCGAGGATGAGGGTTTCGGTATCGGCCATGGGGTCAGACTCCTTGTCCCTGGGGACCTTGGTAGATGAATCGCAGGGCGATCGGGCGCCCCGCGATGGCGGCGCCGAGCGCCGGCGTGATCGCGACCGGCGTGCAGCGCCGGATCGCGTCGAGGGTCGAGCGGGTCAGGATATCCCTGCCGCGCTGATCGGCATTCTGCATCGAGAAGGTGATGCGAGGCTCGCCGATGACGGACCCGTCGCGGCGGAGCGCGAAACGGGCGGTGATCTCGGTACGCGGGAAGCCGGCGAGGCCCTGCGGTATCTCCCAGCAGGCAGCCAGCCTCGGATACAGATCCTTCAGCGTGTCGGCCGGATTCACGGCGATGCCACCCTCCGGCACCTGCACGGTGGAGCGCAGAGACTCGGGCAGCGCCAGGGGCAGGCCGGACGCTGCCAGGGCGGCTCCTGCAAAAGCCGCCGCGAACGGGATGGCGACCGCCGACGCGACGACGGCGAGGCGCGTCGGGCGCCTCACTGTCGCGCCTCCGCTCATTTCGCGCCTTGGGCCATCTGCATCTTCACGATCTTGTCGGGGTTTTGGACTGCGCCGCCCGGAGCGCCCGCGGCGGCCTTCTTGATCTTGTCGACGACCTCCATGCCCGAGGAGACGAGCCCGATAACGGTGTACTGCCCGTTCAGGAACGGTGCATCGCCGAGGCAGATGAAGAACTGCGAGTTCGCCGAGTTCGGATCCGACGAGCGGGCCATGCCGAGCGTGCCGCGCCGGAACGGCGATTGCGAGAATTCGGCGGGGATGTTCGGCAGGGACGAACCGCCGGTGCCGTTGCCCTTCGGGTCGCCGGTCTGGGCCATGAACCCGTCCATGACGCGATGGAACTTCAGCCCGTCATAGAAGCCCTTCTTGATGAGGGTCTTGAGCTGGGCCACGTGCTGCGGCGCGAGATCGGGGCGCAGCTCGATGGTGACGCGGCCATCCTTGGTGTCGAGATAGACCGTGTTGTCGTCGGCGGCCCGTGCCACGGGCGCGAACCCGATCATGGCGGCGAGGGCCAGGGACAGGAAGGCGGTCCGCCGATGGAGGGTCCGATGAGTCATGAGGGGGCGGTCTCCGGTCCGTTGAAAGAGGGGGATGGAAGGGATCAGGCTTGCGTGAAGCGCGCGGCGAGCCGTTCCGCCACGAGGGGAGGAACGAAGGGCGAGACATCGCCGCCCATGGCCGCGATCTGGCGCACCAGGGTGGCGGTGATCGGCCGAACGCCGGTGGAGGCGGGCAGGAACACGGTCTGCACCTCCGGCGCCATGGCGCCGTTCATGCCGGCGAGTTGCATCTCGTAGTCGAGATCCGTGCCGTCGCGCAGGCCGCGGATGAAGATGCTGGCGCCCGAGCGCCGTGCGGCCGACACCGCCAGATCGTCGAAGGTGACGATGTCGAGGCTGGCGCCTTCGGCCTCCGCCAGGGGGGCGCAGGTCGCCCGCAGCAGATCCGCGCGTTCCTCGGGCGAGAACATGGGGGCCTTGCCCGGATGCACGCCGATGGCGATCACCAGGTGCTGCACGAGCCGGCATGCCTGACGGATGACGTCGAGGTGTCCGTTCGTGACCGGATCGAAAGAGCCAGCGTAGAGCGCGGTGCGGATCATCACCGGTGGGCGTAGAGCATTTCGCCTCGAAACGGAACCGCCCGCGACCAGCCCGGCCCGATGGCGAATCCTCCCCGTAATGGACCGGCGCACGAAAAAGGGCGGATGCCCCGATGGAGCGCCCGCCCGAAGTTTCGGTCTTCGAAGTCTGGTCGACGACGTCCGGCTTATGGATTCGCCAAGCGAAGTGCCGGAACGTCAGAGCCTTTTCGCAACTCCACGCTGCGCCGAACGTCTCGTTCGGTCCGGCGCGGATCGTGGAGCGATATCTCTCTGAAGCTGAACTTATCGATGCATCGCGGCGCCGGATATGACTTGGCTGCAACACCGAAGATCAGTGACCGAAACGAGAATGCCGGCCAAGTCTTGCGACTCGACCGGCATTCCCCGCGACAATGTTCAGACTGGTCTCGAACGATTCCAGACCGGCCTGAACAGGGCCGTCTTCAGGTGGCGTCGCCTGCGGGATCGATTGCCGTCACCTCTCCGGCATCGTCCTCACCTTCGCCTTCACCTTCGATATGCTCGACGGAGACCACGCGCTCGGTCTTCTCGGTGTTGAACACCGTGACACCCTGCGAGGCGCGGCCGACGATACGGATATCGTCCACCGGCACACGGATGAGTTGTCCGGCATTGGTCACCAGCATGATCTGGTCGGAGGGCTGGACCGGGAAGGAGGCGACGAGGTTGCCGTTGCGCGGGTTGACCCGCATGGCGGTGATGCCTTTGCCGCCGCGACCCGAGATTCGATACTCGAAGGACGAGCTGCGCTTGCCAAAGCCGCGCTCGGAGAGGGTGAGCACGAATTGCTGGGCCGCGCCCATTTCGGCGTAGCGCTCCTGGGAGAGAAGCGGCGCATCGGTGGCGATGTCCTCGGAATCGGCATCGCCGCCCTCGGTGTCGCCGATCACGGCCCGCTGCATCTTCAGGAAGGCGCCCCGCTCCTCGGGCGTCGCATCGAAGCTGTTGAGGATCGTCATCGAGATGACGCGGTCGTCCTGCGCCAGGCTGATGCCGCGCACGCCGGTGGAATCGCGGCCCTTGAAGACGCGGACATCCTCCACCGGGAAGCGGATGCACTGGCCGGCTTGCGTGGTGAGCAGGACGTTCTGGTCGGCGCGGCAGATCTCCACGTGAACGATGTGGTCGCCCTCATCGAGCTTCATGGCGATCTTGCCGGCGCGGTTCACCTGCACGAAGTCCGAAAGCTTGTTGCGCCTCACGCCGCCGCTGGCGGTGGCGAACATGACGTCGAGCGTCTCCCAGGAGGCTTCGTCCTCGGGCAGCGGCATGATCGTGGTGATGCGCTCCGTGCCCGCATCCATGGCGAGGATGTTGACCAGCGCCTTGCCGCGCGCGTTGGGGGCGGCCATCGGCAGGCGCCAGACCTTCTCCTTGTAGACCTGCCCCTGGTTCGAGAAGAACAGGACCGGCGTATGGGTGCTGGCCACGAACAGGCGGGTGACGAAATCCTCGTCGCGGGTGGACATGCCCGAGCGGCCCTTGCCGCCCCTGCGCTGGGCCCGGTAGGTCGAGAGCGGCACGCGCTTGACGTAGCCGGCATGGGACACGGTGACGACCATGTCCTCGCGCTGGATCAGGTCCTCGTCCTCGACGTTCGAATCCCAGTCGAGGATCATGGTCTTGCGCGGTGTCGCGTAGGCTTCGCGGACTTCGCGCAGCTCGTCCTTGACGATCGTCATGATGCGCAGGCGCGAGCGCAGGATGTCGAGGTAGTCGGCGATCTCGTCGGCGAGCTTCTGGAGTTCGTCGCCGATCTCGTCGCGGCCGAGGGCCGTGAGGCGCTGCAGGCGCAGGTCGAGGATGGCGCGGGCCTGGATCTCCGAGAGGCGGTAATTGCCGTTCTCGTCCACGCGGTGGCGCGGGTCGTCCACCAGGGCGATGAGCGGCGCGATGTCGAGGGCCGGCCAATGACGGCCCATCAGCGCCTCGCGGGCGGTGTTCGGATCGGGCGAGGTGCGGATGAGGCGGATGACCTCGTCGATATTGGCCACCGCGATGGCGAGGCCGCACAACACGTGGGCGCGCTCGCGGGCCTTGCCGAGCAGGAACTTGGTCCTACGGGACACGACTTCTTCGCGAAAATCGACGAAGGCCGTGAGCAGGTCCTTCAGGTTCATCAATTCGGGGCGGCCGCCATTCAGCGCCACCATGTTGCAGCCGAACGAGGATTGCAGCGGCGTGAAGCGGTAGAGCTGGTTCAGCACCACGTCGGCCATCGAATCGCGCTTGATCTCGATGACGATGCGCATACCGTCGCGGTCGGATTCGTCGCGCAGGTCGGAGATGCCCTCGACCCGCTTCTCCTTCACCAGCTCGGCGATCTTCTCCATGAGAGTCGCCTTGTTCACCTGATACGGGATCTCGGTGAAGATCAGCGCCTCGCGCTCCTTGCGAAGCTCTTCCACATGGGACTTCGCCCGCATGATGACCGAGCCGCGGCCCGTGGCGTAGGCCTGCCGCACGCCGGCGCGGCCGAGGATCGAGCCGCCGGTGGGGAAGTCGGGGCCGGGGACGTATTCGGTCAGCTGCTCGATCGTCAGGCCCGGCTCGTCGATGAGGGCGATGCAGGCGTCGATGAGCTCGCCGAGATTGTGCGGCGGGATGTTGGTGGCCATGCCCACCGCGATGCCGCCCGCTCCGTTGACGAGGAGGTTGGGGAAGCGCGCGGGCAGAACCTTCGGCTCCTCGCGCGACTCGTCGTAGTTCGGCTGGAAGTCGACGGTGTTCTTGTCGATATCGGCGAGCAACGCGTTGGCGGGCTTGGCCAGACGCGACTCGGTGTAGCGCATGGCCGCCGGCGGATCGCCGTCCACGGAGCCGAAATTGCCCTGCCCGTCGATGAGCATGAGCCGCATCGAGAAGTCCTGGGCCATGCGGACCAAGGCGTCGTAGATCGATTGGTCGCCATGCGGATGGTAGAGACCGATCACGTCGCCGACGATGCGGGCCGACTTGACGTATTTCCGCTCGGGCAGGTGCCCGCTCTCATAGGCCGAGTAGAGGATGCGCCGGTGCACCGGCTTCAGGCCGTCCCGCGCATCGGGCAGCGCCCGGCTCACGATCACGCTCATGGCGTAATCGAGATAGGAGCGGCGCATCTCGTCGGTGATGGAAACGGGCTTGATGTCCGAGGCGGGCGGCGTCGCGCCGGCGCCGGTATCGTCTTTCTCTGCCAAGGTCTTCGATCTCTGCCTGTGACGGTCCCGGCGGGCCGGGTCCGCGTGGAGCGACGGGCGCTACGGAAAGTGGGGGGCGGGGCGTTCCGCGTGGCCTCGAAAAGGCCGGCCGCGTCACGTCCTGGCTCGGACGTCCTTCATACGCCATCCGGTGCCGCTGCGCCACCGCCGGACATGTCGCGACGACATCGACAAACCCCATGCGTCGCAAGCGCTTGCGACGCCGATTTCAGCGCATGAGCGCCGGTTGTTTCCCGGCCTCTTCCCCGAATGGGTTGAGGCGCGGCCGAACCCGATCCGGGGCCCAGGTCGGAGTGTCGCGAGACGGCCTGCAATGGTGGGGTCGGAGCCTCGTGCTCCTCACCCCGCCGCAGCGCCCGCGAAATCGGACATCTCGTAGAGCGGCCGGATCTCGATCTCGCTCGGGCCGGGCATCGGGTTGGGACAGCGCTTCACCCAGTCGAGCGCTTCCTCCATGTCCTTCACCTGCCAGAGCCAGAAGCCGGCGACCAGTTCCCCGGTCGCGGCGAAGGGGCCGTCGCTGACGGTGCGGGAGGCACCATCGAAGGCGACCCGCTTGCCCTTGGCGGAGGGGTGCAGGCCCTCGCCGGCGAGGAGGATGCCCGCCTTGGCGAGTTCCATGTTGAACTCGCCCATGGCGGTGAGCAGGTCGAGGGAGGGCATGATCCCCGCCTCGCTGTCTGTGGTCGCCTTGACCAGAACCATGACGCGCATCGATTCGCCTCCCCTGCTCGATCGTGCCCATGGAAGCACGAAGGCACGGTTCGTGTGAACTCACAGACCGCTGGGCCGGTTACCCGACGCCATCGATCCCGCCGCATCCATCGACAGGGGCAAAGTCATGCTCGTTCGCCCGAAAGCCGTCGCTTTCGATATCATCGGCACCGTGTTCAGCATGGAGCCGATGCGGCCCGCCCTGGTGGCGATGGGCTTGCCGCCCCTCGCCCTGGACTTCCTCTACACCGCCGGCCTGCGGGACATGTTCGCCCTGGCGGCGACAGGCACCTTTGCGCCGTTCCAGTCCGTGCTGTCGGGGTGCCTGGACGAGGTGCTCGCCATGCATGGCCTCTCCGCCTCGCCGGAGGACAAGACGGCTTTGCTCGGCATGATGAAGGCCCTTCCGCCGCACGAGGACGCCAAGGCGGCATTCGAGGTTCTGGCCGATGCCGGCATCCGGGTCTTCGCACTGAGCAACGGCGCAGCCGCGACCACGAGGGGATTGCTCGCTGCGGCCGGCATGGAGGGGCTCGTCGAGCGGGTTTTCTCCATCGAAGAGGTGAAGCTCTCGAAGCCGCGCCCCGAGTTCTACCGCCATGCCGCGCGGGCCGCCGCCCTCGCCCCGAGCGAGATGGCGATGATCGCGACCCACCCTTGGGACCTCCACGGCGCCAGGATCGCCGGCCTCATGACTGGCTATGTCGCTCGTGGCGTGCCGTACTCACCGGACCTCGAGGCACCGGATCTGACCGGGGAAACCCTGCTGGAGGTCGCATCGGCGATGGTGCGGCTCGGGCCGTCGCAACCCGACGCCTGATGCCTGTTCGCTATCGGGGCGCCCGTCCGTCCGCTCCAGTGAGCGTCTTTTGAATTTATCGAGCTGCTCGACGTCTGTTCCCCGGTTCACGAGCGGTCGATATGAGGCGCGACAGCACTCCCTCTCCTGGAAGGAGAGGGCTGGGGTGAGGTGTGGTCCATCTCCGGAAAGGTCACACACCTCACCCTGTCCCTCTCCTTCCAAGAGAGGGGACCCGCGCTGCCCGCGAGATATGTGACTATCTTCGCCGTGAGCGGGCCGGGTGGAGGCCGATACGCCTAGCTTCCCGTCCGTCGGATGCCGTTGACGGGAACGGCAGATCCCTAGAACGGGATATCGTCGTCGAGGTCGTAATTGGGCTTCGAGGTGCTCGCCGCCGGCCGACGCTCGCCGCCCGAGGAACGGCCGCCGCCGTATTCCCCGCCGCGATCGCCACCCCGGTCTCCCCCGCGATCCCCGCCACGGCCGCCGCCGTAATCGCCGCCACGGCTGATCTGGCCGCCGCCCTCGTCGTCGGCGCCCATTTCTCCGCCGCCGCTACGACCGTCGAGGAGCGTGAGTTCACCGCGGAAGCGCTGGAGCACCACCTCGGTGGTGTATTTCTCGACGCCGGACTGGTCCGCCCATTTCCGGGTCTGGAGCTGGCCCTCGATATAGACCTTCGAGCCCTTGCGCAGGTACTGCTCGGCCACGCGGGCGAGGTTCTCGTTGTAGATCACCACCGAGTGCCACTCGGTCTTCTCCTTGCGCTCGCCCGAGGCCTTGTCCTTCCAGGATTCGGACGTGGCGATGCGCAGGTTGACCACGGGATCGCCGGAGGCGAGGCGCCGGGTCTCGGGGTCGCGCCCGAGATTGCCCACCAAAATCACCTTGTTGACGCTGCCGGCCATGCCGCTCTCCTCTCGATCGATCTCACTGACGGAAGGGCCTCACGCGCCGTCCGTCCCGTTCGCCCTTCATGAACGTCGGACAGGCGGCCCGCAATCGGGAGGGCGAATTTGTCCCCACCGATCACAGGTCGATGTTCTATCTTTGTTCGTTTTGGCGCGCAAGGATCGCGCACCTGCTGGTCACGCGATCCGCACCAGCATCTTGCCAAAATTCCGGCCTTTCAGCAGTCCGATGAAGGCCTCCGGCGCCGCCTCCAGTCCTTCGACGATGTCTTCCCGATGCTGGATGCGCCCTTCTCTCAGCCAGGTTCCGACCTCACTCAGGAACTCCTCCTCCTGGTCGGCGAAATCCCACACGATGAAGCCGCGCAGGGTCAGGCGCTTGGTCAGGATGGCGCGCATGATGACGGGGCTGCGGTCCGGCCCCGAAGGCAATTCGGTGAGGTTGTAGCCCGAGACGAGGCCGCAGACCGGGATGCGGGCGAAGTCGTTGAGGAGCGGCAGCACGGCGTCGAACACCGCGCCGCCGACATTCTCGAAATACACGTCGATCCCGTCGGGACAAGCGGCGGCAAGCGCGCCGGGCAGGTCGTCGGTGCGGTGATCGACCGCCGCGTCGAAGCCGAGCACGTCGGTGAGGTAGGCGCATTTCTCAGGACCGCCCGCGATGCCGACGGCGCGCGCGCCCTTCAGCTTGGCGATCTGGCCGACGAGGGAGCCTACCGGCCCGGCAGCGGCGGCGACCACGACGGTCTCGCCCGCCTTCGGCTGCCCGATGGTGAGGAGGCCGGTATAGGCGGTCATGCCCGGCATCCCGAGGACGCCGAGCGCCGTGCTGACCGGCGCCGCTTCTGGATCGAGCTTGCGCAGCCCCTGTCCCTTGGTTACCGCGAAATCCTGCCAGCCCCCGAAGGCGGTCACCACGTCGCCCTCGTGGAAATCCGGATGCCGCGAAACCACCACCTCCGATACGGTGGCCCCGACCATGGGCGCGCCGATGGCGACAGGCTCGGCATAGGATTTCGCCGCGCTCATCCGTCCGCGCATGTAGGGATCGAGGGAGAGGAGGCGGTTGCGGAGCAGCACTTCCCCCTCCCCCGGCGTCGGTGTGCGGCTCTCCTCGAGCCGGAAATGCGCGGCGGTCGGCTCTCCGTGCGGACGGGAGGCGAGGACGATGCTGCGGTTCACGGCGACCATGATCTGACGCTCCGGTTGTGATGACGAATCCGCTGAACGGGCGTGCGGGAATCGAGGGACAACCCGACAAGGCCGATCTGGCTCGGGGTGTTCCCGTCGCAGGGCCGGGGCACCGCCCGCGCCGAGCGGCGTTGACGCCCATGGGCACATGCCCGTCACCTCGATCGGTATACCCGGATGGCCCGCCCGCTTCTCCTCGCCAGTATCGCTGCCATGTCCGGCCTTGCGTCGCAGGCACTCGCCGAAGATCCCCTCGCCGCCCATCGCTGGACTTCACGCGTTCTGGTCATCGTCGCTCCAGACGGTGAAGATCCGCGAATCGAGGCGCAGAGACGCGAGGCGCGGGCGCGACGGGCGGATTACGCGGAGCGCGACCTCGTCGTGGTGGAGGCGATCGGGACAGGCGCCGAGGCCAAAAGCATCCGCAACCGCTTCGGGATTGGGGAGCGGGACTTCCGTGTCGTGCTGGTGGGCAAGGACGGCGATGCGAAGCTCGTCGAAGCCGCCCCGATCCCGGCCCCCCGCCTGTTTTCCACTATTGATGCCATGCCGATGCGCAAGGACGAGCGAGGCCGGCGATAGCGCATGGGTTGGCCGAGGGGGCAACGAAAAAGGGACCGCCGAGGCGGTCCCTTTCCCATTGAAGTCTTCTCGAACGAGACCGGCTCAGTAGCAGCGCTCGACCAGGACCCGGCGAGGTCCGTAGGGAGTCCAGCGGGTACGCGGGACGGTGTAGCATTCGCCACCGTAACCGCCGTATCCGCCATAAGCGGCCGGGGCGTAACCATACCCGTAGGCCGGGTATCCGCCATAGCCACCGTAGCCGCCATAGAGTCCGCCAGCGGCGAGGCCGAGGCCGACACCGAGGCCGAGACCGCCGAGGCCGTAGCCGTAGCCACGGCCGTAACCGCCGCGCCAGCCGTAGCCGCGATGCCCACCCCAGCCGCCGCGATAGCCGAAGCCTGCGCTCCGGAAGCCGCCGCGATAGCCGCCGAAGCCACCGTGACCGAAGCCCCCGCGGCCGAAGCCGCCATGGGCGAATCCACCGCGTCCGAAGCCACCATGGCCAAACCCGCCACCATGGCCGAATCCGCCACCATGGCCGCCCCAGCCACGGGCTTCCGCCGTCGCCGGGATCATCGCCAGAGCGCCGACCATCGCGGTCGCTGCCAGAACAATGCGTTTCATCGTCTTGTCTCCAAAGACAGGTTCTTGTCCCCAGTGGTTGCAGAACGCCCCGGCTCCGCAAAGGGTTCATGGCGCATTTTGTCCCGCACCGGCCGTGCCGATCACAGCTCGGTGAGACGGGCGACCGTCACGCCTTGAAAACGCCTCCGGTTTCGGGCGAGGACACCCCGCGCCACGCCGTCCGCATGGGACGACGGACGGTTCGTTCGCCCCGGGATTCACCGATGACGTCAACGCGACCCAACCTTGCCCGTGCTGTTGCCCGAGCCTTTGCCGGGGCCATGCTTCTTGGGGGCGTGGCCGGACTCGCTCCCCTACCTGCGCGGGCCGCGCCCGCCACAGCCTCTCCGTGCAAGGCGGTGCAGTCCGAGGGCGAGACCTTCACGATCTGTACGGTGGATCTGCGCCGCGAGCGGGTCCGGGTGTTCTGGCTCGGCGCCGACGGCCTGCCCTATTCGTCGCTGTCGACGCTGGGCGAAAAGATCGGGCCGAAGCTCAGCTTCGCCATGAATGGCGGCATGTACGACAAGGGCCAGGCGCCGGTCGGCCTCTATGTGGAGGAGGGCCGCGAGATGAAGGGCGTCTCCACCGCCAACGGGCCGGGCAACTTTCACCTCAAGCCCAATGGTATCTTCTACGTGAAGGGCGAGCGCGCTGGCGTCGCCGAGACGGCCCGCTACCTGCGCCAGAAGATCAAGCCGGATTTCGCCACCCAATCGGGACCGATGCTGGTGATCGACGGCAAGATCCACCCGAAGATCTCCAACGACGGGCCGAGCCAGAAGATCCGCAACGGCGTCGGCGTCCGCGACGACGGCCGCACGGCGATCTTCGCCATCTCGGAGCGCCCCGTGACCTTCGGTTCCTTCGCCCGCCTGTTCAAGGACACGCTCGGCTGCGCCAACGCGCTGTTCCTCGACGGCAGCGTGTCCAGCCTCTACGCGCCGGGCATCAACCGCTCCGACATCAGCCGGCCGCTGGGGCCGCTGGTGGGGGCGGTGGCGAAATAGGGCGGCCGGATCAGGCCAGCCGCGTCCGCTTGCCGAAGGCGACCCTGAGCCGCGCCTTGGCGAGTTCGGCGATCTCCGTCATCGATTCGATCCGCACCATCGGCATCTCCGCGCCGATGAGGCTCGTTGGCTCGAAGCTGAAGAGCAGGTGGCGTACGCCGATCTCCAAGGCCGTCACCCCGTCGGACTGGGTGAGATCCTCTCCGAAAATCTCGATGAGCGGCCCGTCCGGGTCGCCCTTCTCGATCTGGATGATGAAGTAGCCGGCCGGCTCCTCTTCGTCGTCCGCGCCGGAGATCAGGCTGATGCCGTTCTCCTCGTCGTAGCGGACGCGCTGCACCGTGATCGTCGTGATGTCGTCGTCCATGGTCTTTGCCTGAAATCGGGTCAGCGTTGCCCGAACTGGGTATCGCGGAACAGGGTCTTGAACTGGCGCGGCTGGCAGCGCCAGTACTGCTTGGGCGCACTCACCTGGGCGCCGAGCTCGGCCGCCGCATGCCACGGCCAGCGCGGATCGTACAGCATGGCGCGGGCGAGCGAGACCGCATCGGCCTTGCCCTCGGCCAGGATCGATTCCGCATGGGCCGCCTCGGTGATGAGGCCGACCGCGATGGTGGTGAGCCCGGTCTCGGCCTTTACCCGCTCGGCGAAGGGAACCTGATAGCCGGGCGAGAGCGGGATCTCCTGGCGCGTGGAGAGGCCGCCGGTGGAGACGTGGATCGCCGCCGAACCGCGCCGCTTCAGCGCATGGGCCAGTTCCACGGTCTCGTCGAGCGTCCAGCCGCCCTCGACCCAATCGGTGGCCGAGACCCGCATCCAGACCGGCTTGCCCGCCGGCACGACCTCGCGCACCGCCTCGAAACATTCCAGCGGAAAGCGCATCCGGTTCGCGAGGCTGCCGCCATAGGCATCCGTACGGCTGTTGGAGAGCGGCGAGAGGAACTGGTGCAGTAGGTAGCCATGGGCGCCGTGGAGTTCGAACCCGTCGATCCCGATGCGCAGGGCGCGCTTCGCCGTCTCCACGAACCCGTCGCGGATGCGCTTCAGGCCCTCCGCGTCGAGGGCGTGGGGCGGCACCTCGCCCTCACCATGGGCGATGGCTGACGGCGCCTCCGTGCGCCAGCCGTCCGGCATCTCCGGCTCGATCTGCGAGCCGCCGTCCCAGGGGGCGCGGCTCGAGGCCTTGCGACCGGCATGGTTGATCTGGATCGCGATGGGGATCGGCGCACGGAGCCGCACCGCATCGAGTACCCGGCCCAGCGCCAGTTCGGTCTCGTCCGAATAGAGGCCGAGATCGGTGGGCGAGATCCGCGCCTCCGGCGAGATCGCGGTGGCCTCCAGCGTCAGCAGGCCCGCGCCCGACATGGCGAGCTGCCCCAGATGCATCAGGTGCCAATCGCCCGCTTGGCCCGCATGGGCCGAATACTGGCACATGGGGGCGACGATGATGCGGTTGGGCAGCGTCAGGCCATCGAGAGACAGAGGCTCGAACAGGCGTGCGGTCATGTGCGGGCTCCGGTTTTGGCTGACAGCCTAGATGGAGCACCTGTCTCCCCCGCGCCAGGGATGGACGGGCCACATCTGCGTTTCCCGAACGCCCAAAGCGTCTCCGTTTGCGATACTCCCACATCTCGCGGGCCGCTCGGGTCCCCTCTCCTTCCAGGCAGGGTGATCGCATATGACACCACACCGTCATTCCGGGTCGCCACAGGCGAGCCCGGAATCTAGAGCCGCTGACAGTGTAAAGTCCTGCACCACTTGTGTTTCTGGATCCCGGGCTCCGCTACGCGGACCCGGGATGACGGGGGGGGGGCAGCGGGTTTCTGACAAGCAAATTGGCATATGCGATCGCCCTGCCTTCCAGGAGAGGGAGCCCGTCGCGCCTCACGTCACCATCTCTTTGAGAGAGGAACAGCCATCGAGCAGATGGGTGAATCCAAAAGCTGTCAGCGCAGGGCGTGCAGCTTCAGCGGCTCCCCTCGTCGCTGGGAGCCTGACGCTGCGCTTCTTCTTCGACTGGCGCCGGAACGGGTTCCGCTGAAGCTTCATCAGTCCAGCCAAGGGAACGCTCAGCTCCCGATCCCCCTCCCCTTCAAGCTCTCGCCGATCTCGTCCAGTACGACCGCGTCGTCGATGGTGGGTGGGGTGGTCCAGGCTTCGCCGTCGGCGATTTTCTTCATGGTGCCACGCAGGATCTTGCCCGAGCGGGTCTTGGGTAGCCGTGCCACGGTGACCGCGAGCTTGAACGCCGCCACGGGGCCGATGCGCTCGCGGATGGAGGCGACGAGTTCGCGCTCGATCTCGGCGGCGTCGCGGGAGACGCCGGATTTCAGCACCACGAAGCCGCAGGGCTGTTCGCCCTTCAGCGCGTCGCGGATGCCGATGACGGCACATTCGGCGACATCGGGATGGGCGGCCAGAACCGCCTCCATCCCGCCGGTGGAGAGCCGGTGCCCGGCGACGTTGATGATGTCGTCGGTGCGCCCGAGCACGGTGACGTAGCCGTCCGCGTCGACGATCCCGGCATCCGAGGTGTCGTACCAGCCGGGATAGGTGGTGAGGTAGCTCTGGCGGAAGCGATCGTCCGAGCCCCACAGGGTCGGCAGGCAGCCGGGCGGCAGGGGGAGCCGCAGGGCGATCGTGCCCATCGTGTCGGGCGGCAGCGGCTTGCCGGCCTCGTCGAGGACTGCGAGATCGTAGCCCGGCATCGGCACGCAGGCGCTGCCATGCTTCACCGGCAGCATGCCGATCCCCACCGGATTGCCGGCGATGGCCCAGCCGGTCTCGGTCTGCCACCAATGGTCGATCACCGGCCGGTCGAGGGCCCGCTCGGCCCAGGCGACCGAATCCGGGTCGGCCCGCTCGCCGGCGAGGAACAGGGAGCGGAAGCCGGACAGGTCGTAGGAGGCGACGAGTTCGGCGCGCGGGTCGTCCTTCTTGATCGCTCGTAGGGCCGTCGGTGCCGTGAACAGGCAGGCGACGCCGTATTCCGCCGCGACCCGCCAGAGCGCCCCCGCATCGGGTGTCCCCACCGGCTTGCCTTCGTAGAGGACGGTGGTGCAGCCATGCAGCAGCGGCGCGTAGACGATGTAGGAATGGCCCACCACCCAGCCGATATCGGAGGCGCAGAAATACACCTCGCCGGGCTTCACATCGTAGAGGTTGGGCATCGACCAGGAGAGCGCCACGCAATACCCGCCGGTATCCCGCACCACGCCTTTGGGTTTGCCCGTCGTGCCCGAGGTATAGAGGATGTAGAGCGGGTCGGTCGCCGCGACGGGGACGCAATCGGCGCTGATCCCGGCCGCCTTCGCGCGGGAGACCGTCTCGGCCCAGTCGCGGTCGCGTCCCTCCACCAATCCCGCCTCCGCCTGAGGACGCTGCAGGATGAGACAGGCCGCGGGCTTGTGCGGCGAGGCCGCGATGGCCGCGTCCAGCAGCGGCTTGTAGGGCACGACCCGGCTCGGTTCGATCCCGCAGGAGGCGGCCAGCACCACCTTCGGGGCGGCGTCGGCGATGCGGATCGCGAGTTCGTTGGCGGCGAAACCGCCGAACACCACGGAATGGACCGCGCCGAGACGTGCGCAGGCCAGCATCCCGAACACGGCTTCGGGAATCATCGGCATGTAGATGACGACCCGGTCGCCCTTCTCCACGCCGAGCAGCGAGAGGATGCCGGCGAGGGTCGCCACTTCGTCGCGCAGGGCCGCGTAGCTGATCGTCCGCTTCGTTCCGGTGACGGGGGAATCGTACAGGATCGCCGCCTGCTCGCCCCGTCCCTTCGCCACATGGCGGTCGACGGCGTTGTGGCAGGCGTTCAGCGTCGCGTCGGGAAACCAGCGTCCATAGGCACCGGCCTCCGGGTCGAAGGCGCGGGAGGGGGCGGTCTCCCAGTCGAGCGCATCGGCGGCCTTCAGCCAGAAACCTTCGGGATCGGCGAGGGAGGCGGCATGGACCGGGCCGTACGCGTCCGGTGCTTCAGCCGATTCGGGAGGTGTCGCGGCAGCGTCCATGGCGGTTCGTCCCCGGATGGCCGGTCGAAGGATGCCGGCTTGATCGGAGATTGTAGCTCAAGCCGCGCCCAAGGCGACACGGCCGATATCACCACAAACGAAAGCCGCCGCGCTGTGGAGCGCGGCGGCGTCGTTCTGGAAATTACGAAATGACTTGGAACGGGCTCTAATGCACCGAGTCGGTCGCGGCACGAAGCCGATTGATCTCGTCCTTGAGGTGAAGTTTGCGTCGCTTCAATTCTGCGATCCGTAGATCGTTCTCAGACGGGCTTTGAATCGCGGAATGAAGTTCCCGCTCGAGGGCTTCGTGCTTGAGGGCGAGTTGGCTCAAATGCGTCTGCAGCGACATGAGTCGTTTCTCCTGTCTCGTTCCGACTCAGGTAGATTGGCATAGTATGAGCCGGCTGTCGAAACCGGATTCGGGTGTTGGCCAACATTAGTTAATCGTGCCCGGCGAAGCCCGCTGCGATGGAAGAAGCATCTTCCAGAGCGAATTGCGGCCACCGCCTTGCCGCAGGGGCGTGTGTGCCGCATGGTTTCAACAAGGGGCGTGTCGGGGCTGCAGGTGCGATGGCGGGTGAGTTCGAGGATGACGGGACGGCGGAGTTCGTCGAAGAGCTGGCGCGGCTCCGCCAGGAGCACCGCGACCTCGACGGGGCCATCGACGCCTTGGAACTGAGCGTCGCCGGCGACCAGTTGCAGATCCAACGCCTGAAGCGGCGTAAACTCGGCCTGCGGGACCGGATCTCCTATCTGGAAGACCAGATCACGCCCGACATCATCGCCTAGAGCTGCGCCCGACCACGTCGGGTCGGGCACATCTTCAGGCCTTCTGTTCTGCCGCGCTCTTTTTCGCCGAGCCTGCATCCACGTCGGCGGAGAGCGCTCTGGAACCGGTTTGCCTTGAGCACAGGATTGGCTCGGGCACCGTCTTGCGGGCGGTCGCCCGCCCGCGTATGCGGCACGGTCCGGGTGCAGGATCGCTTCCCGGGATCGCGCCGCCACGAAGACATGGCCTGAACCCGGCCAAGCATGACCAGGCGGCCGCGATCGTCTCGGGAAGGAAGTGACGACGATGGCGGGAGCGCCCCCGGTCGCGATCATCATGGGAAGCCAGTCCGACTGGGCGACCATGCAGCACGCCGCCGATACCCTCGATGCCCTTCGCGTGCCGCACGAGGCGTTCATCGTCTCCGCCCATCGCACGCCGGACCGCCTCGTCACCTTCGCCAAGGGGGCGAAGCAGGCGGGCTACAAGGTCGTGATCGCCGGCGCCGGCGGGGCCGCGCATCTCCCCGGCATGACCGCCGCCATGACCTCGCTGCCGGTCTTCGGCGTGCCGGTGGAATCGAAGGCCCTGTCCGGTCAGGACAGTCTGCTCTCCATCGTTCAGATGCCGGCCGGCATTCCCGTGGGCACCCTCGCCATCGGCCGGGCCGGTGCCGTCAACGCGGCCCTCCTCGCCGCCGCCGTCCTGGCCCTGACCGACACCGCTCTCGCCGAGCGCCTCGATGCGTGGCGAGCCGCGCAGACCGCATCCGTGGCCGAGAGGCCGGAGACACAGATTCCGTGACCGACATGTCCCTCACGCCCGGTTCCACCCTCGGCATCGTCGGCGGCGGCCAGCTCGGCCGCATGATCGCGCTGGCCGCCGCCAATTACGGCCTGAAGGTCCATGTCTACGCCCCCGATGCGACGAGCCCGGCCTTCGATGTCGCTGCCGAGACGACCTGCGCGGCCTATGACGATTCCGACGCCCTCGCCCGCTTCGCGGCGAGCGTCGACGTCGTGACCTACGAGTTCGAAAACATCCCGCGGGAGACCGCCGACCTGCTGGCGCGCCACGCGCCCCTCCGCCCCAGCGCCGACGCCCTCTCCACGACTCAGGACAGGTTGTCCGAGAAGAGCTTCATCAACGATCTCGGCATCGCCACCGCGCCGTTCCGGCAGATCGACACGCCGGACGACCTCGCCCGCGCCCTGGAGGCGATCGGCTTGCCGGCGGTGCTGAAGACCCGCCGCTTCGGCTATGACGGCAAAGGCCAGCGCATCATCCGTACCGCCGAAGAGGGCGACCGGAACGCGATCTTCGCCGAGTTCGGCGGCGCGCCGCTCATCCTCGAAGGGTTCGTGCCCTTCGAGCGCGAGGTCTCGGTGGTGGCGGCCCGTTCCCCCGATGGAAGCTTCGCCGCCTTCGACCTGTGCGAGAACGAGCACCGCGACCACATCCTGGCACTCACGCGCGTGCCCGCACCGAACCTGTCGGAGGAGACCGCCCGGAAAGCGGTGGAGATCGCCCGCAGGATCGCCGAGGCTTTGGACTATGTCGGGATCCTCGCCGTCGAGATGTTCCTGGTGCGAGACGAGGCGGGCGAGCACCTGATCGTCAACGAGATCGCGCCGCGGGTGCACAATTCCGGACATTGGACCATCGAGGGCGCGGTGACGTCGCAATTCGCCCAGCATGTGCGCGCCGTCTGCGGCTGGCCCCTGGGGGATGCCTCGCGCGTCGCCGGGGCCTCCGTCGAGATGCAGAACCTGATCGGCGACGATATCGACGCCTGGCAGGCGCTCCTCGCCGAACCCGGCGCGCATCTGCACCTCTACGGCAAGGGCGACGCCCGGCCGGGCCGCAAGATGGGCCATGTCACGCGGGTGATCCCGGTTGTGTAGACGCCGCGGGTGAGGCGCAAAATTGCGCCTTTTCTGCAACACTGGCCCTCTGCCTCGATCCCGCTCATCGCGTTCTAGGCCCTGCCCCGGCGCGAGCCATACCTTCGCCACATCGCGACGCTTGAGCGGGTGCACCGGCGCTCTTTTAAGCGCGTGTTCACCGCGATGCGGGATCGTGCCGGAATTCGCCGGCCCCCGCGTTGCGCAGCCCCTCACGGAGCGCGCCGGCGGCGGGATGGGCGACAGCAGCGGACGGGAGCGTGCCTTGGGGGCATGGCGATCCCGAGGGGAGAGGGGCAATGACGTTTGTAGTGCCGCGCGCGAAGGCGGGTCTGATCGGGGCCGTGGCGATGGCGGCGGCTTTGGCCGGGTGCGAGACCTATGGCGGTGGCGGGGCAGCGGCGACGCGCCAGTTCGCCGTGGTCGAAACCGATTCCACCGGTGCCACCAACGTCAACATCGCCTCCCTCACCGAGGTTATCCAGCGCAATCCCAACGATGCCGGCGCCTACGTCACACGCGGCGCGGCCTATGCCCGTTCGGGCCAGTTCAACGACGCCATCGGTGACTTCTCGAAAGCCGTCCAGATCGATCCGAATTCGGCCTCGGCCTACAACAACCGTGCCCTCGCCTACCGCCAGACCGGCCGCAACGACGCGGCATTGGCCGATTTCTCGAAGGCGATCTCCGCCGATCCGAGCTACGGGCCGGCCTATATCGGCCGCGCCAACGTGCTGCGCGCCCAGGGCGATCTCGACGGCGCCACCTCCGACCTCAACCAGGCGATCCGCCTGACGCCGGAATCGGCCGAGGCCTACCATGCGCGCGGCCTCGTCCGTCAGCGCCAGGGCCAGAACACCCAGGCCATCGGCGATTTCGACGCCGCCATCGACCGCAATCCCTTCGTCGCCGCGCCCTACGCCGCGCGCGGCCAGAGCCTCATCGCCACGAACCAGTTCGACAAGGCGATCGAGGATTACAACGCGGCCCTCAACGTCAACAACAAGGACGCCACCTCCTGGGCCTATCGCGGTCTCGCCTACGAGAAGTCGAACCGCAAGAAGGAGGCCATGGAGAGCTACCAGCGGGCCGCCCAGCTCGAGCCCGGCAATCCCGTGGCCAAGCAGGGTCTCGGACGTGTGCAGGGCGGCGTAGGCACCCTCTTCAACTGAAGCCCGCACGATGCGCGGAGGATGCTCGAACGGCATCGCCGCCTTGGCGATGCTCACCCTGTCGTCGGGCGGAGTCGCCCTCGCCCAGACGGATACGGGCCGTCAGGCCTCGTCCGACTTGGCGACGATCGAGCGTTGCGTCGGATCCGCCAAGGACGACGGCGCGCGCCTGTCCTGTATCGGGCGTGTCTCCCAGCCCTGCATGGATGCGCCGGACGGTTCGGGCTCGTCCACCATGGGCATGAACGGGTGCTACGCCCGCGAGATCGCGGCCTGGGATACGCTCCTCAACCGCACCTACAAGGATTTGGGCGCGGCGATGAGCGAGGGCGCCAACCTCTCCCTGCGTGACGCCCAGCGGGCCTGGATCGCGTTCCGCGACAAGGCTTGCGAATGGCCGTCCCTCGTCTATCCGGGCGGTTCCATCATCGGCCCTCTCAGCGGCAAATGCCTGCAGATCCAGACCGGTCGGCGCGCCCTCGACCTCGACCGCATCAAGGCAGCGCTCACCGAGCGATAGATGTAGGGTTGTGGTCCAGAGTTATGTGACGGCGACCCATGTCATAGGTTAGCTTGCGAGCCAACTATCCTCTGAAGGCCAAACAGGCAATGACTCCCTTGCTAATTGCTAAGGCCTTCGGTTATGAGGCCTCGATTGCCTCAATAATCATCAGCACCCAATGGTATTTGGTCTGCAAGATTCTCAAACACATGGACTTGGAGACTGTTTCGAAGAGGGATCAACTTATCCGGAAAATTTCCCCCAAGGGCCAAACAAACCGTCACATCAGCCCTTACATTTGCAAAGGCAGCATTTGCTTCTAAAACTGCACGGTATTTGACGCACTGGAACAAGCCCCTTGTAATATCGAGGAGAGGCGCATTTCTTGGCTTTACCTCCGCAACGCATACCCGCCCCTTGTGGGCAAACAGAATGTCGAGCCTATCACCGGATGGAATAGAATGTTCTGTCCGACCCTTCGGATGATCGGGCGAAAGTCCGATAACGACCGGATTGTTGCGTACGAATTCCTTCAGTGCCTTGTGTGCCTGTCCCTCGCCTTGACCTCTACCGTATGCCGCTTCATTAATCAGGTCAGTAATTCCGCTTGCTACTGGTTTGAGACGCAAACTCGATAGGACTTCATCCCAGTACGGGTATTCGTATATCTTTACTCTATACTGTTCAATAACAGATTTTCGTTCCGTCTTGTCTATCCATTTGTAGTCTTCATCGGTTAAAAAGCCGTCGAATCCAGGGCCTGGCAGACCTGTTTGCTTGTTGACTACAAGTGATTGAATATGCGGTATCTTGGTGCCCCAATCTTCGGTCAACTCGATCAGAGCTCTACCCACGCACCCCAGTGGGTAATTCAGCACCCTGGGGTTTGTCATATTCAATTCATCAGCAAGAAATTCGTAGGACAAAGGCCGCTTAGAGGCCGCTTGCCTCACCAAAATCGGCAAAATTCTGCGTGCGCGTTCTTGGTAAAGCTTTTCACCATGCAAATCGTTCGCGATCTCCGACGTCTTTGGCATTTTCCCCCGCTCCTACCGTGACTAACGCTCACAACTCATTATTGCGCTAAGCACCTTCCGGTGGAACTCCCACATCCTACCTAATTTGATGGTTCGGGGAGGGACCTGATGCCGGCTTTCGACCATCCCATCCTCCGTTCAGCCCGGCGGCAAGATCCGCCGGTACTGGATGAAGCCCGACCGGTCGGCGAGCGTATCGTACAAGGCGCGAGCCGGTGCGTTGTCTTCCATCGTCAGCCAGTGGACGCGGTCGACCCTGGCGTGACGGGCCTCGACCATCACCCGCTCGATCAGGGCACGGGCGACTCCCCTGCCCCGGGAGGACGGCGCCGTGAACAGGTCCTGCAGGTAGCAGTACGGTCCACGCGTCCAGGCCGAGGCGTGGAAGATGTAATGGACGAGCCCCACCAGGACGCCCTCATCCTCGGCCACCAACGCATGGATGGGCACGAGGGGATCGTGGATCCGCGACCAGGTCAGGTCGCGGGTCTCCGGCGGGATCGAGGCGCGGTAGAAGTCGAGATAGCCCGACCACAACCCCTCCCAGGCCTCGCGCTCGTCGGGCCGGACGGCGCGGATCGCGAGGCCCGGCACGGCGGTCACGCTTCGAACCGCTCGGGGCGGCGATGCTCGCCGACGATGCGGCGGACGGTGCCGGTGGACGACCGGTAGACCACCGTCTCCGTCACGATCATGCCGGTCTTGAACCGCACGCCCTGCAGGAGCGCCCCGTCGGTGACGCCGGTCGCGGCCACGATCACGTCGCCGCGCGCCATGTCGGCGAGCTCGTATTTGCGGTTCGGATCGCTGATGCCCATCCGGGCCGCGCGCTCGCGCTTGTCGTGGCTGTCGAGGATCAGACGCCCCTGCATATGCCCGCCGATGCAGCGCAGGACGCCAGCCGCGATGACGCCCTCGGGTGCCGCGCCGATGCCGAGATAGATGTCGGCGCCAGTCTCGTCCGGGCTCGTCGTGTGGATGATGCCCGCGATGTCGCCGTCCGAGATCAGGCGGATGCCGGCACCGGTCTCGCGCACGGCGGCGACCAGGCCCATATGGCGCGGCCTGTCGAGGATGATGGCGGTGATTTCGGAGGGGGCGCAGCCTTTGTGCCGGGCGAGCGCCGCGATGTTGTCGGCCGGGCTGGCATCGAGATCGACGAGGCCCTGGGGATAGCCGGGGCCGATGGCGATCTTCTGCATGTAGACGTCGGGCGCGGCGAGCAGCGACCCGTGTTCTGCCAGAGCCATCACCGCGATGGCGCCGGGCATGTCCTTGGCGCAGAGGGTCGTCCCCTCCAGCGGATCGACGGCGATGTCCACCTTCGGCCCGGCCCCGGTGCCGAGTTGCTCGCCGATATAGAGCATCGGCGCCTCGTCGCGCTCGCCTTCGCCGATGACCACCGTGCCGTTGATCGGCAGGAGGTTGAGCTCGCGCCGCATGGCGTCGACGGCGGCCTGGTCGGCCTCCTTCTCGCGTCCCTGGCCGCGAAGCCGGGCAGCGGCGATGGCGGCGCGCTCGGTCACGCGCGCCAGTTCGAGGCTCAGGGTGCGGGTGACCGGATGTCCCGTCTGCCCAATCGTTTCGTCCGCCATCCTGGTCCCGTCCCTTGTCGTGTCTGGGCCGCGATGGGCGGCCTTCTTATTCGCGTTCGATCCTGATCAATTGCGGCGCTTCGGCAAGGAGTCCATCCGCCGCGATGGCGTCGAGCGCCGCGCGGATGGTGCCTTCCGTGGCCGCGTAGGTGATCAGTACCAGGGGCACCGGCTGGCCGGAGCGGCCATGCGGGTCCTTGGTGGCGGCGCTCTCCGAGCGCCGCTGCAGGATGCTTTCGATAGAGATGTCGCGCTCGGCCATCCGCGTGGCGACACCCGCCGCGACGCCGGGCCGGTCATGCACGGTGAGACGGATGTAATAGCCGCCCTCGTGCCGCTGCATCGCCACCCGCTCAGACGGCGCGAGGCTCGCGGCGGGGCGTCCGAAGGTTGGGCGCGCGACGCCGGCCGCGATGTCGGCGATGTCCGCCACCACTGCGGAAGCGGTCGCCTCGCCGCCCGCTCCGGGGCCGATCAGCGTCAGCTCGCCCACCGCATCCGCATCGATGGTCACGGCGTTGGTGACACCCATCACCTGGGCGATGGCGGAGGATTTCGGCACCATGGTCGGGTGGACGCGCTGCTCGATACCGCCCTCGGCCACCTGTGCGACGCCGAGCAGCTTGATCCGGTAGCCGAGTTCCTCGGCCATGGTCAGGTCGAGGGGCTGGATCGCCGAGATGCCCTCCACCGAGACGCCCTCGGCGTCGATCTCCACACAGAAAGCGAGGCTGACGAGAATGGCGAGCTTATGGGCGGTGTCGAACCCCTCGACGTCGAAGGTCGGATCGGCCTCGGCATAGCCCAAAGCCTGCGCGTCCTTGAGGCAGGCCTCGAAGGTCAGGCCTTCCCGCTCCATCCGGGTGAGGATGTAGTTGCAGGTGCCGTTCATGATTCCGTAGACGCGCGACACGGCATTGCCGGTGAGCCCCTCGCGCAGGGCCTTGATGACGGGGATGCCGCCGGCGACGGAGGCCTCGTAGGCCAGGGTCACGCCCTTCGCCTCGGCGGCTTTCGACAGGGCCGCGCCATGATGGGCCAGCAGCGCCTTGTTGGCTGTGACCACGTGCTTCCCGGCCGCGATGGCGGCCTCAACCGTCGCCTTGGCCGGGCCTTCTGAGCCGCCGATGAGCTCCACCACGCAATCGACCTCGCCCGAGGAGGCCAAGGCGACGGGATCGTCGAACCAGGTCACGCCGGAGAGATCGAGGCCGCGGTCGCGGGTCTTGTCGCGGGAGGAGACGGCGGTGACACGCACCGCGCGGCCCGTGGCGGCGGTGATGGCTTCGGCGCGGCGAGCCACCATCCGGACGACGGAAGCGCCGACGGTGCCGAGACCGGCGACGCCGAGGCGGAGGCTCTGTGACATGGACGCGATCCGTATCTGACTTCGCTCGGCCGAGCGCGGGCAACCCGTCGTTCGAGCCTGTGCGTGACGCCGCTCCTTCGAACGGCCGGCTCTTCTGCAACGAATCCCTGTGGCGTGCAAGAAAACCTGTGGCTCCTCGCGACGCGGCGTCGAGCGGGAAAATCGGAGAACGACGGAGCCGTCCTCCTCAGGGTGTGGAACGCCGATCGTTCACTTTCGACTCGAAGCGCCACGCCGTGGCGATGAGGCCGTACAGGACGGCGGCGTTGAGACAATGCCAGAGGAAGTGGGTGCCCGTGGGCAGGCTCGGGCAGAGGGCGACGTCCAGGGTCCGGAAAGTGAGCGAGAGGGCGAACACAGCGGCGATGGCGAGGAGCGACAGGCCGGCGCCACGCCGGGCCGGGCCGAGCGAACATGTCTGGGTCATCAGCAGGCCGGTCGCGACACCAATCAGGGCCAAGATGGCGGGCGCGTAGGCGATGGAGCCATTGCTCAGCCTGTCGACGGATTGGCCCGTGAGCGCGTCGAGGGCCGGTTCCAGCCCGGCAGCGAAGCCGGCAAAGCCCAGGGTCGCCAGGATCGCCGGAACGAGGGTGAGCCCGAGGAGCCGTCGAAGGGCGAGGAAGAAATAGGCGTAGATGAAGAGGGCGATGGGGATGACGTCGGCGAGCATCGCCCAGCGGACGGCGACGGTGTGGAACAGGAACGACCCGATGCCGACGAGGGCGACGAGCCCGGCCAGCGCCGTCGCCGCCCGGTCGCGTCTGGGGCCGGAGCCGGCGAGGCGAAAGGCCAGGAACGCGGCGACGAGGAAGGCCGCGTTGGAGGCGGCGTTCAGCGGCTCGGCCCAGAAGCCCGCATCCCCGCGCTCGCAATAGGCCCGGATCGGTGCGAACCAGCCGTCGGACATCCGATCTTCCTCGTGTGCGCATACCTTGCCAGCCCGACGCGAAGGCCCGATGACGGGCGGCCCTCTCCGACCGGATTTCAGAGCCCATGCGGATCGCCACCTGGAACG
Organism: Methylobacterium sp. Leaf91; assembly: GCF_001422815.1. Lineage (GTDB taxonomy): Bacteria > Pseudomonadota > Alphaproteobacteria > Rhizobiales > Beijerinckiaceae > Methylobacterium. The sequence goes on from NZ_LMMP01000050.1 coordinate 209,129, forward strand.
TCAATTCGATCAAGCAGCGGGTCGGCCATCTCGTCGGCTTCCTCGACGAGGCCAAGCCCGACGTGGTCTGCCTGCAGGAGCTGAAATGCCAGGACGAGGGCTTTCCCCGCGCCGAGATCGAGGCTGCGGGCTACGCCGTCGAGACGCTGGGGCAGAAGGCATATAACGGCGTGGCCCTGCTGGTGCGGGCGCCGCTCACCATGAGCGAGATCCGCCGTGGCCTGCCCGGCGACGAGACCGACGAGCAATCCCGCTATATCGAGGCGCTGATCTCGGGAGAGGACGTGGCCCCCGTCCGGGTGGCCTCGATCTACCTGCCCAACGGCAATCCGACGCCGGGACCGAAATACACCTACAAGCTCGGCTTCATGGAGCGGTTGAGGCTCCATGCGCGTGCGCACCTCGCCGACGAGCGGGCCCTGGTGCTGGCGGGCGATTACAACGTGATTCCCGAGCCCGAGGACGCGGCGGATGCGAGCGCCTGGGTGAACGACGCGCTGTTCCTGCCCGAGACTCGTTCCGCCTTCCGCGCCCTCCTCGCCGAAGGATTCAGCGAGGCCCTGCGCGCCTGCGACCCTCGGCCGGGCCTCTACACGTTCTGGGATTACCAGGCCGGCTGCTGGCAGCGGAACCAGGGAATCCGCATCGACCACCTGCTGCTCTCGCCCCAGGCCGCCGACCGTCTGGTCTCGGCTTCCGTGCAGAAGCATCTGCGTGGCCTGGAAAAGCCCTCCGACCACGTGCCCGTGACGATCGAGCTTCGACCGCGCTGATCCGAGGCCCGAGCTAGTGACGTTCCGGGCGCAACCGCTTGGACGAAGGAATGATCTCTCATCGGACCCGTTCGGAGACGATCCTCCGTCACCGGGCGGTCATGCACATGCCGTAACGGCCCTGGAATCGATCACGCCAACCAGCGACGTGAGACCGTTCATGACGCGCGCAGCACGGGCCATCCGCCGCGAGACGAATCTGGGTCTCACTCAGGCCGTCCATCGCAACAGGGCCTTCTCGAAAGCGGGAGTATCGGAACGCCTGTTCACGGCGGCCTTCAGCGGGCTGGTCTATCCGCAGATCTGGGAAGACCCGGTGGTGGACATGGCGGCGCTCCGGCTGCGGCCGGAGGACCACGTCGTCACCATCGCCTCGGGGGGCTGCAACGCGCTCTCCTACCTCACGGCCAACCCGGCACGGATCAGCGCCGTCGACCTCAACGGCGCGCATGTGGCCCTGGGGAGGCTGAAACTCGCCGCCCTCCGGCACCTGCCCGACCATGCCGCGTTCTTCGGCCTCTTCGGCCGCCCCGCCCGGCCCGAGAACGTGGCCGCCTATGACGAGATCATCCGGCCGCATCTCGATGCCACGTCCCGGGCCTATTGGGAGACGCGGCGCCTCGATGGCGGGCGTCGCATCTCGGCCTTCGAGCGAGGCTTCTACCGCTACGGCCTGCTCGGGCGTTTCATCGGCGCGGGCCATTGGCTGGCCCGCCGCTACGGCTGCGATCTCAGTGCCGTTCTGAAGGCGCGGGACCTCGCCGAACAGCGGACGATCTTCGAGAAGGAACTGGCCCCGCTCTTCGAGAAGGCCTTCATCCGCTGGCTCATCCGCCAGCCGGCCTCGCTCTATGGCCTCGGCATCCCGCCCGCGCAATACGTGGCTCTGGCGGGCGATGGCCCCGGCGGGATGGCGGCCGTCTTGCGCCATCGCCTGGAGCGGCTCGCCTGCGGCTTCCCGATCCGATCCAACTATTTCGCCTGGCAGGCCTTCGGCCGGGCCTACGACACCGCGCCCGACGCATCGCTGCCGCCCTATCTCCAGGCCGGGAACCACGCGGCTCTACGCGAGCGCGCCGGCCGCCTCGACTTCCGCCAGCAATCGATGACCGAATTCCTGCGGGAGAGCCCGGCCGCCAGCGTCGATGCCGTCATCCTTCTCGACGCGCAGGATTGGATGACGGATGCCGACCTCACCGACCTGTGGACCCAGATCACCCGCGCGGCTCGGCCTGGCGCCCGCGTGATCTTCCGGACGGCGGCGGACGAGCGACGGCTGCCCGGCCGGGTCCCGGATTCCATCCTCGGCGCCTGGGACTATGCCGAGGAGGAGAGCCGTCGACTCGGCGAGCAGGACCGGTCGTCGATCTATGGGGCGTTCCACCTCTACCGTCTGGCCTCTTCATGAGCGAGGCGGCGCGGCTGATGGACCGGATGTACCGCTACCAGCGGCACATCTACGATGCGAGCCGGAAGTTCTACCTCCTCGGCCGAGACGGCATGGTCGCGGATCTCCGGCTTCCCGCCGGAGGCAGCGTGCTGGAGATCGGGTGCGGCACCGGGCGCAACCTCGTGCGCATCGCGCGAACCTATCCGGACGCCCGATGCTTCGGCCTCGATGTCTCGGCCGAGATGCTCGCGACAGCGGGGCGCGCCACCGCCCGCGCGGGCCTCGCCCACCGCATTCGCCTCGCCCGTGGCGATGCCACGGCCTTCGATCCGGCCGCCCTGTTCGGGGAGGCGGTCTTCGACCGGATCGTGATCTCCTACGCCCTGTCGATGATCCCGCCCTGGCGCGCCGTCCTCGCCGAGGCGGCCGGTCACCTCGCTCCGGACGGCTCCCTGCACATCGTCGATTTCGGGGATCAGGGCGGTCTGCCGTGGCCGGCGAGATGGCTGCTCAACCGATGGCTCGCGGGGTTCCACGTCACCCCGCGACAGGGACTGGCCGATGCCCTCGCCGATGTGGCGCGCCTTTCCCGACGGCGGGCACGCGTGGCGCAGCGTTTCGGCGGCTATGCCGTGCATGGGGTGATCGAACGGGATCTGGGCCCTATCTGAGGTCACCCGAGGCACGGGCCATCGCGGCCCGCCTCACCCTCCCCGATCCAACAGGCCTTCCCTTCGCATGATTCTCTACGGCACGAGCTATTCGCCTTTCGTCCGCAAGATTCTCGTCACCCTCGCCGAGAAGAACATTACGTTCGAGCACGTTCCGGTGTTCTTCCACGCGCCGGACGAGGCGTTCCAGGCCTGCAGCCCTCTCGGTAAGATTCCGGCTTTCGAGGATGACGGCTTTCGGCTGGCCGATTCTTCGGCGATCTCGGCCTATATCGAGGCCAAGTATCCGAGTCCTGTCCTGTGGCCGCAGGCGCCGAAGGAGCGGGCGCGCGCTGTCTGGTTCGACAAGTTCGGCGATACCGAGTTGTTCGCGGTGCTGATCAAGCCCTTCGCCGAGCGTGTCGTGAAGCCTGTCCTGATGGGTAAGCCCGGCGACGAGGCCGTGGCGGTGAAGGCGGTGACGGACGAGTTCCCGAAACTCTACGATTACCTGGAGAGCCAGATCGACGGCCCGTACCTTGTAGGTGACGCGTTCAGCATCGCCGACATCTCGGTGGCGACGACCTTCCACAACCTGCGTCTCGCCAAGGAGCCGGTCGATGCCGGCCGCTGGCCGAAGCTCGCCGCCTATATCGACGCGACGCTGTCGCGTCCGTCCTTCGTCACGGCGATCGCGGCGCGGACGAAATGAGCCTGCCGGGAGCCGGCCATTGCGCCCTTCCCGGATCGCCTAGAGCGCTCTCCGCCGAAGTAGGTGCCGGTTCGGCGAAAAAGAGCGCGGCAAAACAAAGGCCTGGTGATGTGCCCCGACCCAACGTGGTCGGGCGCAGATCTAGCGACGGCGCCGGGACGATCCGGTGACCTGCGACTGAGCCTGGAGGGCCTGGGCCTGAGCCTGGGCCTTCTCTTCTTCCGAGGCGGTGGCCCATGCCTTGTCGGACAGGGTGACGATCCAGTCGTCCTTGCGCCCTTGGGCCGATTCCCGGGCCAGCGACAGCCACATCAAGCCACGGGCCCGCTGTGCCGGAACGCCCTGCCCGTTCATCAGAAGGTTGCCCAGCAGGGCCTGGGCCGGAGCATGGCCCTTCTCAGCCGCGAGATTGAACCAGCGCGCGGCCTGACGCGGGTCGGCATCCACGCCGGTCCCCTCGAGGTAGAGGCGCGCGAGATTGTACTGGGCGTTCGGGTCGCCGAAATACGACGCCGCGTAGTTGAACATGTCGTAGGCCCGCTCCGGGTTCGGGCGCACGTAGGTGCCCTTGATCCCGTCGAGGAAATACGTGCCGAGCGCCGTGAAGGCGCTGGCGACCACGCCTGAATTCTGGGTGTCCGGCCCGTCATCGGTGTTGTCGTCGGCGATGCGCGAGAAGAACTCGAAAGCCTTCAGGTCGTCATGGGGCACGCCGTCGCCCTCGGCATACATCCGTCCGAGCTTCCACAGGGCAAGGGCGTGGCCCTGGCCCGCGGCGTATTCGAGGGCGCGGGCGGCCCCTTCCTTGTCGCCGGCATTGTAGTCGCGAACGCCCGAGCGCAGGGCTTCGCGCGCCGTGCGGTAACCGCCCGTGGCAGGCACGGGCGTACGCGCGGCGGGATCAAGCGCCAGAGCCGAGGTGGCGCCGGCGAGGAGCAGCGCGAGGGCCGCTCCCATCCGCCTCACCCGACGTGCGGCGCGACCGGGATCGGCCCCTGCCGGCCGCACGGGCCGGCGAAGGTCAGTCCTAGACATCCGCATAGGTTTGAATCTCCTCGGCGCCCCCGGGATGGGTGACGGCGCCGTCCACTGCGGGACCGACGGTCTGCATGTATTTCCAGAGATAGCCGGAGGTCGCGGTGTTGGTCCGCGGTGTCCATTCCGCCCGCCGCTTGGCGAATTCCTCGTCGGTCACGGCCACGTCGAGCGTGCCCTTGATCGCGTCGAGGGTGATCATGTCGCCATCGCGGATCAGGCCGATCGGCCCGCCCACGGCGGCTTCCGGGCCGACATGGCCGACGCAGAAACCGCGCGTCGCGCCGGAGAAGCGTCCGTCGGTGATGAGGGCGACCTTGTCGCCCATGCCCTGGCCGTAGAGCGCGGCGGTGGTCGAGAGCATCTCGCGCATGCCGGGGCCGCCCTTCGGGCCTTCGTAGCGGATGACGAGAACCTCGCCCTCCTTGTAGGTGCGCTTCTGGACCGCCTCGAAACAGGCCTCTTCGCCGTCGAACACGCGGGCCGGGCCGGTGAAGACCTGCTTGTCCTCCGACATGCCGGCGACCTTCACGATGGCGCCCTGCGGCGCGAGGTTGCCGCGCAGGCCGACGACGCCGCCGGTGACGGTGATGGGCGCGTTGGCGGGCCGGACGACGTCCTGATCCGGGTTCCAAGCGACCTTTTCCATGTTCTCGGCGATGGTGCGGCCGGTCACGGTCATGCAGTCGCCGTGGATGAAGCCGTGGTCGAGGAGCGTCTTGATCAGCAGCGGGATGCCGCCGACCTCGAACATGTCCTTGGCGACGTAGCGTCCGCCCGGCTTCAGGTCGGCGATGTAAGGTGTGCGCTTGAAGATCTCGGCGACGTCGAACAGGTCGAACTTGATGCCGCATTCATGCGCGATCGCCGGCAGGTGCAGGGCCGCGTTGGTGGAGCCGCCGGAGGCCGCCACGGCAGCGGCGGCGTTCTCCAGGCTCTTGCGGGTGACGATGTCGCGCGGGCGGATGTTCTTGGCGATGAGCTCCATCACCTTCTCGCCCGCGGTCATGCAGAATCTGTCGCGGATCTCGTAAGGGGCCGGAGCACCGGCCGAATAGGGCAGCGCGAGGCCGATGGCCTCGGAGACCGTGGCCATGGTGTTGGCGGTGAACTGCGCGCCGCAAGCCCCGGCCGAGGGACAGGCGACCTGCTCCAACTCGTCGAGATCGTCGAGGCTCATGTCGCCGACGGCGTGCTTGCCCACCGCCTCGAACAGGTCCTGCACCGTGACGGGCTTGCCGCGGAACGAGCCCGGCAGGATCGAGCCGCCATAGATGAAGATCGACGGCACGTTGAGGCGCACCATGGCCATCATCATGCCCGGCAGGGACTTGTCGCAGCCGGCAAGGCCCACGAGGGCGTCGTAGGCATGGCCGCGCATGGTCAGCTCGACCGAGTCGGCGATGACCTCACGCGAAGGCAGCGAGGCGCGCATGCCGGCATGGCCCATGGCGATGCCGTCGGTGACCGTGATGGTGCAGAATTCGCGCGGCGTGCCGTTGGCGGCGGAGACGCCCTTCTTCACGGCCTGCGCCTGGCGCATCAGCGAGATGTTGCAAGGCGCCGCTTCGTTCCAGCACGAGGCTACGCCGACCAGCGGCTGGTGAATCTGTTCCTTGGTGAGACCCATCGCGTAGAGATACGACCGGTGCGGAGCCCGCTCGGGACCTTCCGTGACGTGACGGCTCGGAAGCTTCGACTTGTCTGTGGTACGCACGTCCATCGTCTCTCTCGGCCCCGTCTCAGCCGCTACAGGTGAAGCCCGGCTGTCGTTTCTCAACGCGATGACAGGCGACGCCGGCGAAGCGTCGTTCGACACCGTGAAGCGCAGTCTCGGAATTCAGCGGTAAAGCGTTGGGGAAACTGTCGTTTACCGCGGATGTTGAGGTGGTCCCGGTTTATGGCGGGATCGCGGCGAATGAGGGCGTCTCCCAAGGCGAAGTCGGGATGCTTTCGCGGTGTTGCGACCCCGCCACAGCCACGCTTCTTCCCGGGACCGGGTGCAAGCAGCAATGTCCGGTGAGAGCACGCTGATCCGTTCGACCCTCGCGAATAGCTATCGCAGCCGGCGCAGCGTCGAGGCGCGGCTATGCGCGAAGTAAGAGAGGGAGGACAACTACTCTTTGCCTCACCCCGGCATGTATAAGCCAATCGCCATCGGCCGCGCCCACGAGATGTGCTCAGAATGGTGCTTTAGCGAAAGGTTTTTCCATTCGGTCGACTGAAAGCGCGTCTGACGGAGGTGTGCCCATTCCAGTCACAGGGCTCCACACTTCTCGGCTCAACTACCGTCGACCTCGAACAATGCTCCGTCAGGCGACGGATGCGGTGTCGCTTCCGTCCCCGATCGCCTGCTGACGCGGCGGCGACTCCAGGTCCGGCCCGCTGCCATCCTTGAGGTTCACGCCGGTGATTCCGCGCACGAACGCCTCGCGCAGAAGCCAGTCGAGTTTGAACGCCGCGAGCTCATGCGAGAGCCCGGCGGGGCGGACGTTCGAGATGCAGTTGCGCTCGGCATCCGAACGACCGACGCGCGGGTCCAGAGTCAGATAGATCCCGAGACTGTCGGGCGAGGACAGGCCCGGCCGCTCGCCGATGAGGACGGCGACGGCGCGAGCCTTCAGCGCCGCGCCGATCCCGTCGCCGAGGGCGACGCGCCCCTGCGTCGCCACTACGATGGGAGCCAGCGTCCACCCGGCCCTGTCGATATGCGGCTTGAAGGCGGCGAGGAAACCGGCCGCACCCTCGTGCACTGCCCTGGCTGACAGGCCGTCCGCCACGACGATGGCGAGGTCCGCTGGCTCGGTGGGCCGCTCAGCGAGGGTCTTCGTGCTCTCCTCGCCCAGGGTGCGGCCGAGGTCGGGGCGACGCAGATAGGTGGCGCGATCCGGCGCCGCCGAGGCGAGGGTCAGGGTGGGATAGCCGAGTGCCTCGATCCCGGAGGCGACCTCAGCGGCATCCATCGGCGTGTGGACGGCATCCCGCGCCTGGGCATGGGCGAGCCCGAAGCGCAGCACCTCGATGGTGGGCATGCCGGTTCCGGCGCGCCCGAGGCCGATCCGCGCCGGCGTCAGGCGGCTCAATCTGGCCCAGGGATCTTCGGAGGTGTCCTCGGCGCTCATGCGGCAATCCCCTTCTGGGCGGATAGGCCGGGAGCCGCCGCGATGAGGCGGGCGCTCGGTCCCTCGGGCAGGAGTGCGCCCTCCGCATCGGTCAGGCCGATCTGTTCGAGCCACGCCTCGAATTCCGGCGCGCGTTTCAGGCCGAGCACCTCGCGCACGTAGAGTGAATCGTGGAACGAGGTGGATTGGTAGTTGAGCATCACGTCGTCGGCACCGGGAATGCCCATGACGAAGGTGCAGCCGGCCGCTCCCAGCAAGGTCAGGAGCGTGTCCATGTCGTTCTGGTCGGCTTCGGCATGGTTGGTGTAGCAAACGTCGCAGCCGAGCGGCAGGCCCATGAGCTTGCCGCAGAAATGGTCCTCCAATCCGGCCCGGATGATCTCCCGGCCGTCATAGAGATATTCCGGCCCGATGAAGCCCACCACGGTGTTGACGAGGAGCGGCCGGAACGGACGCGCGACGGCGTAGGCCCGTGCCTCCAGGGTCTGCTGGTCGATGCCGTGATGGGCATTGGCCGAGAGCGCCGAGCCCTGCCCGGTCTCGAAATACATGCAATTGTCGCCCACCGTGCCGCGCTTCAGGGCAAGGGCCGCCTCGTGCGCCTCTTTCAGGATCGGCAGGGTGACGCCGAAACTGGCATTGGCCTTCTGCGTGCCTGCGATCGACTGGAACACGAGGTCCACCGGCAGGCCCCGGTTCATCGCCTCCAGCGTGGTGGTGACATGGGTGAGGATGCAGCCCTGCGTGGGGATCGCGAGGCGCTGGATCAGGTCGTCGAAGAGGTGGAGCAAGCCGCTCAGGGTGGAGACGGAATCGGAGGCCGGATTGAGGCCGATCACCGCATCGCCGCAGCCATAGGACAGCCCGTCGACGATGGCGGCGGTGATGCCGGCGGCATCGTCGGTGGGGTGATTGGGCTGGAGACGGACGGAGAGCCGGCCGGGCAATCCGATTGTGTTGCGGAACTTCGTCACCACCCGGCATTTGCGCGCCACCAGGATCAGGTCCTGATGACGCATGATCTTCGAGACGGCGGCAGCGATCTCCGGCGTGATGCCGGGCGAGATCCGGGTCAGCGTCTCGGAGGACGCCTTGATCAGGAACTCGCGGAAATCGCCGACGGTGAGATGGGCGATCTCCCTGAAGGCCACCGCATCGTGCGTATCGAGGATGAGGCGAGTGACGTCGTCCTCCTCGTAGGGAATGAGGGGTTTGGCCAGGATCTCCGACAGCGGCACCTCGGACAGGCACCAGCGGGCGGCCATCCCCTCCTCCGCCGATTCCGCAGCGATGCCGGCGAGCCGGTCGCCGGATCTCAGCGGCGTCGCCTTGGCCATCAGGGCCGCGAGATCGGCGAAGACATGGGTCTTGGGGCCGACGATGTGGCGATAGGTCATTGTTTAACGCTCCTGCATCGTCGTCGCGAAAATCGAGCCACCCGGCAGAATCGTTATTCCACCTCTCGCCTTGAGCTGAAAAGACCGAGCTCCCGAAAGATCTGCGCCTCGAGGACGGCGCGAAGGACGACGCCGAACAGGGAGAACGGGAGAATCAGAATTTCCGTGAGGATCGAGGGCGGCGTCCCTGCCCTACCCGCTGGCTGATCGCTGGAGGCGAAGACCAGAATGCCTAGAAGGAGCGCGAGCGCTACGAGCGGTAGGGCCACGCGAAAGCCGATGTAGAAGATGGTCCAGACCTGACCGGCCGTGGCCCGAAACGCGGCCTGCGGCGTGACCTCCAACCCCTCGATCGCGAGGGTGGGCCCGACGGTGAAGAGGCGGCTCGTCAGCCAAATGGTGAGGACGAAAGCGGGAATCATCAGGAGACCGAGCGCAGCCATGGGAAGGATCGCCACCCGCACCCACAGGATGCCGATGAGAAACCATCCGAGGTGATAGGCGATGAGATCCTTCCGCCGCATCGCCTCGTTCAGCAGGGTCTGGGCGCTCTCCGGCCGCAAACCGAGGACATGACGATAGATCGCCATCGTGTAAGGGACGAGGAGAATGGTGACGGCGATCTCGATGAGAGCGGCCGTTAGTGATCCGCTTGAGTTTTTCGAACCGCTCATACGGGCGGTGAGGAGCGACTGAACGATCAGGGCGAGGGCGACGAGCCCCGTCTCGCGCCACAGGGAAGTGACCGCGCGAAACGCAGCGCGGTAGGCCGCGGATGTGGATCCGCGCGTCTGAAGAGGGGCTGCCATCGTGCCTCGTTCCCTACCGTCGTGCGCATGGGAAAAACCGATCTATAGCCGGCCGAACCCGCGTTCGACTGAAAAAAAGCGAGGGTGATCCCCCTCAATTCAGGATCAGGCATAGAAGGGGGCAAGGCTTAACGTCCGGCGGGATGTGCCGGCTCAATGTCGACCCCACATGACATCCCAGCTGAATGTCGCGTGTGTCTCTTTCCAGATGAACCGGACCGGGATCACAGGATGCCGTCACCCTGTGATCCGCTGCTCTATTCAAGTGCCGGGGACAATTGTGAGGATGCGCTTTCAGGCCGCTCCCGCATGCGGCGCGGGCAATTCCGTCGAGATCGCGTCGACCGTGCGCTGGGGCGGGCTGCCGAGGCCGTCGGAGCGCGCGATACGGATTTGCTGGTTGACCGGCTGCATGTTGCCGTAGGGCGTCGAGAAGGCGATCTCGGCCGCATCCCGGCCGACGCCGATGCGGACGAGACCGTCGAGATCGGCCTGACGGGTGGCGTCGAACAGCCACCAGCGGCCGTCGAGATAGGCCTCGAACACAGCGTGGAAATCGCTCGGCACGAGCCCGTGGGCGTAGCAGCTCACGAAACGGGCGGGGATGCCCAGGGCTCGGCAGAAGGCCGTCCCGATATGCGCGAAATCGCGGCACACGCCGGCGCGCTTGAGCAGGCTCTCATCGGCGGTCGTCTCGCCGTCGCTGGTGCCGGGCTGGTAGGTGAGATGATCGTGAATCCAGTTGCAGATCGCATTGACGCGCTGGTGCCCCTTGGGCATCGCCCCGAACTCCGCCTGCGCGAAGGGCGTCAGCCGGTCGGACGAGACGAAGCGGCTGGGCAGCAGGAACGGCAGGATGTCGAGGGGAAGCTGCGAGATCGGCGTTTCGTTGATCGTGGCCGGATCGGCCCGATGGACGGTGAGCTCGACCTCGGCGTTGTATTCCAGCGAGAACTGGCCGGCGGGGACGTTCACCCCAAGATAGCGGTTTTGCAGATCGGGCGAGATGTAGATTTCCCGCTTCAGGTCGGGCTTGAGAATCAGCGTCTCGCTGAGAATCTCAAGGCTCTTCAGTCGAGCGACCTCGATATTGAAGATAAACGTCGTGTCCGACAGTATGTTATAAGACAGACTGCAGCCGAGCATGTAGCGCATGGAAGCTCCTTCCTCCGTTTCGGAAGACCGTGCAAGGATTACGCCCGCCGCAGCTGCAAGGATCCTGTTGCTAAGGCCGGCTTGCGCTTCCCGGCCCGCTGCCAAACCGATCTTTTGTCCGAGGATGCGGCCACCGTTGAGCCTGGAGGCCGCATCACGGCTCGGTCTGGATACCTTCGAAGCAGTGCTTCAGCTACCGGATGATGTTCGTCTTGGCGAGATCGAGAACCGAATCCCCGCGGCCGCTCATCACCGCACGCAGCACGTAAAGGCTGAAGCCCTTCACCTGCTGTCCGTCGATCTTCGGTGGGATCGAGAGTTCCTGGCGGTTGACCACCACGTCGAGTACGGCCGGACCGTCATGGGCGAGCACGTTCCGGATCGCGCCCTCCAGTTCGGCCGGGTCTTCTACCCGCACCGCGTGGAGCCCGACCGCCCGGGCCATCGCGGCGAAATCGGGGTTCTCGAGCGCGACGCCGGTTTCGAGATAGCCTGCGGCCTTCATCTCCATTTCGACGAAGCCGAGGGAGCCGTTGTTGTAAATCACGATCTTCAACGGCAGCTTCTCCTGCCGCAGTGTCAGGAGATCGCCCATCAGCATCGAGAAACCGCCATCGCCCGACAAGGAAACGACCTGCCGGCCGGGAGAGGCCGCCTGTGCGCCGATGCCCTGCGCCATGGCGTTCGCCATGGAGCCGTGCACCCACGATCCGAGAAGCCGGCGCTTGCCGTTCATCTTCAGGTAGCGCGCCGCCCAGATCGTCGGCGTACCGACATCGGCCGTGAAGATCGTGTCATCCGCCGCCGCTTCGCTTACGAGCTTGGTCAGATATTGCGGATGGATCGGGGCCTTGGCCGATTTCAGGCCGAACCAGCCCTTGGTCGGCGCGCCGGTGGCGAGATCGTCGAGGTCCTCGCGCGCCTTGGCGTAGTGTTTCAGGCTGGCATCGAGCCAGGTGCGGTCGGACTTGACGCCGAGCTTCGGCAGGAGCGCCGTGATCGTATCCCGTACGTCGCCGACGAGACCGAGATCGAGCTTCGTCCGCCGGCCGAGCTGGTTCGACCGTAGATCGACCTGCGCCACCTTGGCATTCGCGGGATAGAATTGCTTGTAGGGAAAGTCGGTGCCCAACATCAGCAGCGTGTCGCAGTCTCGCATCGCCGCATAGCCGGAAGAGAACCCGATGAGGCCGGTCATTCCGACATCGTAGGGATTGTCGTATTCCACGAATTCCTTGCCACCGAGGGCATGGACGATCGGGCTCTTGAGGGCTTCGGCGAACTGCAGCAATTCGGCATGGGCGCCGGCGCATCCGCGACCGCAGAGCAGCGTGATCTTCGACGAACCGTCGAGGAGTTCGGCCAGCGCGTTGAGCTCTGCTTCGGCGGGACGGATCGTCGGCTTCGCCGGCAGGAGGCCGGCATTGGGGGCAATGGCGCGGGCCGGCGCATCCTTCAACGCGACGTCGCCGGGAATGATCACCACGGCGACACCACGCTGGCCCACCGCGGCACGGATGGCATTCTCCAGGACGAACGGGAGCTGGGACGGATCGGAGACGAGCTCGCAATAGTGGCTGCACTGGGCGAACAAGGCCTTCGGGTCTGTCTCCTGGAAGTAGCCGGATCCGATCTCTGCCGAGGGGATATGTGCGGCGATGGCCAGGACGGGAGTCCGGGTTCGATGGCAATCGAACAGGCCGTTGATGAGATGGACATGGCCTGGCCCGCAGGAGCCCGCACAGACCGCCAACTCACCGGTGATCTGACTTTCCGCGCCGGCCGCGAAGGCGCCGACCTCTTCGTGGCGCATATGCACCCAGTCGATGACGCCCCTCGCCCGGATCGACTCGGTCATGGCGTTGAGGCTGTCGCCGACGACACCGTAGATCCGTCGTACCCCCACCTGCTGGAGGGTTTCGACGATGAGATCCGCGACGGTATCGATTTTCATGGTTCGCGCTCCTGCTTCAGAACCCGAACGATGCTGCGCCGCACACGTTCCCGAGGTCCATTGAGTGTCACTCACGCGTGTCATTCCGCGATATCGCTGACCCGAGGCGCGATCACGGCGAAGAGATCCCCGAGGGTCGCGAGGCTCGCGGCCTGAAGCGAATTCGCGGGCACCACCTGACCGTCGGGGCCGGGCAAGGCGCGGGTCGCGGTGGTGGAAGCCACGACCGTCGGGCTGAATCCCAGGTTGAAAGCGCCGCGCGCCGTGGAGTTGATGCACATATGCGTCATGAAACCGGCGAGCAGAACCGATTTCATACCCGTCGCTTCGAGGTGCTTCTGCAGATCCGTACCGACGAAGGAATTAGGATAGTTCTTGACGATGACCCTCTCGCCGTCTCGTGGCGAGACCTCGTCACTGATCCTGCCGATCGGGGCGGAGATATCGTAAGGCGAGCCGGGCCCGGCATCGTGCTGGATGTGAAAGATCGGGATGCCGGCCTCCCGTGCGCGATCGAGGAGTTCGCGTGCCGCGCGGATGGCGGGCTCCACCTCTTCCAGGCGCATGATGCCTTCGCGATAGGTGTTCTGCAGATCGATCATCACCAGGGCGGAGGATCGAAGCCGGGCCGGCACCGGGCTCAGGCCGGAGACGTCGCGCAGGGTCTTGAGGTCTGTCATGGCTGGCTTCCGGTCTGCAATCGCAACGGCGGGGTTTGGGGTGAGGAGACCTCATTCGGGGACCGCGTCAATCCCGTCCTTGGCTAGAGCCGTGCCCTGGCGGGTTGAATCGCTTGGGGTAGGCGATCTGGCTGGCGTGTGATTCACTGGACGGGCTTATGAGGGAGGATTGCCATGCCGTCAGCCCTGTCGGTCGATCTGCGCGAGCGTGTGGTCGCCGCGATTGAMGCAGGTGCATCGCGGCGTCAGGCTGCCAAACGCTTCGGGGTCGGGGCAGCCAGCGCGATCCGTTGGCACGAGCGCTTTCGGCAGGACGGGCGGATCGCG
>NZ_LMMP01000051.1 GCF_001422815.1 Methylobacterium sp. Leaf91
GGCTGCCGGCATAGCCGAGATGCTGGGGCAGCCAGATGACGGGCGCCTCCGAAATGCTGGCGAGATAGAGGGACGATGCCCTCGTGCTCTCCGGGATAGTGCCGGTCCTTGTGGATCACCTCGCCGATATAGACCCGGTTGCGCAGCAGATAGGCCAGCGGACCCTTGGTGAAGGCGATGCCGCCCCGGATCGTGCCATCCCGGCGCGGGGATCGCTTCGTCAGGATGCCCTGGCCCTGCAGATCGGCCGCCAATCCGTTGAGGCAACCGAGCGCGAGGTAGCGCTCGAAGATCGCCCGCACTCGCGGCCCCTCGTCGGGGCAAGGGACCAGCTTCTTGTTGTAGACGCGGTAGCCCAGCGGCACGGGTCCACCCATGCGCATGCCCTTGCGCTTCGAGGCCGCAATCTTGTCKCGGATGCGYTCKGCCGTGACCTCGCGCTCGAACTGAGCGAACGACAGCAGGACGTTGAGCGTCAGCCGTCCCATGCTGTTGGTGGTGTTGAAGGCCTGGGTCACCGAGACGAAGGAGACGCCGTGCGCGTCGAACAGCTCGACGAGCTTGGCAAAGTCCGAGAGAGCACGGGTGAGCCGGTCGACCTTGTAGACCACTACCACATCGACGAGATCGNGTCACCGAGACGAAGGAGACGCCGTGCGCGTCGAACAGCTCGACGAGCTTGGCAAAGTCCGAGAGAGCACGGGTGAGCCGGTCGACCTTGTAGACCACCACCACATCGACGCGCCCCGCCTCGACCTCGGCAAGCAGCCGCTGCAGCGCCGGWCGCTCGAGRCTGCCGCCTGAGACGCCGCCATCGTCGTAGGCGTCGGGCAGCAGGCGCCAGCCCTCATGCGCCTGGCTCTTGATGTAGGCYTCRGCGGCCTCGCGCTGGTTGTCGAGGGAGGTGAAGGCCTGATCGAGCCCGTGCTCGGTGGATTTGCGGGTGTAGATCGCGCAGCGCAGGGTCTTCTGGGCTNGCGGCCTCGCGCTGGTTGTCGAGGGAGGTGAAGGCCTGATCGAGCCCGTGCTCGGTGGATTTGCGGGTGTAGATCGCGCAGCGCAGGGTCTTCTGGGCTTGGGGTTTAGGAGCCTGGTTTTTGGGTGCTTGGATCTTCGGAGGCTGGGCTTTGAGGTGCGACGGCTTGGAGAGGGATGCCATCACGCCATCCCTCCCGTGGCCACAGCCGAAAAGGACTCGTCGCCGCTGCTTGGCGCCCTGGTGGCTCCCTTGTCCCGAAGCCCGAAGAAGCGGGGACCGTTCCAGCGGGTGCCGGTGATCGCGCGGGCGACCTCCGACAGGCTGGCATAAGTCGTCTCCCTCCAGGCAAACCCACCCGCCACCACAGTGACGGTGTGGACCTCGCCCCCGAACTCCCGCACCAGCAGCGTGCCGGGTCGAAGCCCTGGGCTTGGGATCGGCGGGACGAGGGGCGGTGCCTTCGGCTTGGCGGCCCGCTCGGCGGCGGCGCGGCGGCGCAGCCTCTCCTTCGCGATCCGATCGAGCAGCCGGGCACTGTCGCGATCGAGATCGCCCAGCATTTTGGCCTGGATGCGGTAGGCCAGGAGCCGCATCATCAGGGTCCGAGACAGATGTGGGGGAGGGGCCGTTCGCAGATGCTGCCGCCAGCGGATGCGCAGGTCGCCCAGATCGAGTGAGGCAAGCGCCTCGATCTCGCGCTTGAGCTCGGGGCTGATCACGGCGGCCATCACCGGGCCTCCGTCGTGGCAATATCAGCCAGGCGATAGACGGTCCGCTCCTCGGCATCGCGTGCTGTTGCGAGGGTCATCCCTCGCTTGCGCAGGCCGGTCAGGGCGGCGCGCGTCGAATGGGCGAGCCAGCCGGTGGCCCCCATCAGGTCGGCGAGCGTGGCGCCCTCGTCACGCCGCAGCATCGCGATGATCAGCGCCTGCTTCGTGCCGGGTCGCGCTTTCGTCTCGGCTCTACCCGATCTGGCATCCGCAACCGGCGGCGAGGCGTCGGAACCGGGTGCATCAGGAGAAAGGCCAAGGCTTTCCCGGCCGACTGGCGTGAGGCACAGTCCGATCGGACCGCGCTCATCGGTACGCCAGTGCGGCTGATCCTTTGGAACGACGACCTCGATCACTAACATCGTCTTGCAGAGCTTGGCGGACAGCGCCTTGGCGGCTCGGGCGTTCAGCCCAGAGGGCCGGGCGATCAACTGGTCTGGTGATTCGGCGGCTGCCTTGAGCAGCGCCTGGTGTGTCTCGTCGATCATGAGGGTGGACCTTGCGATGGGTCGGCAGCGGGTCTGCTGCCACCAGCGCAACCCCACCGATCGCGAGGGATCGGCAGGGGGTCGAAGGCGCAACCGCGTCGGCGGCCTCAAGGACGCTGACAGTTCCGCTCCATTCGCAGCGCAAGTCCAGTCCGAAGTGGCAGTAATTGCTCACACGCCAGTGTACGACCGCCAGCGAACCTCGGCTCCGCTGGCCTGCGAACCGGTCTCCAGCGCGATGAGCAGGCATGTAGCGGAAGCTGCACCGGCAGCAGGCGAGAAAACGGCCAAAACCGCCCAGAATCGGGGTCGCAGCACCGCCCCGGAGAGGAGACCTCAAAACGGCAGCTTTTCGCTATGCCCTTGAGACGCCGCACGTCTCCCGCCAAACGCGAACGTCCGTCGTTCGCGGGGAGCGAGTGGTGGGCCCGGCAGGACTCGAACCTGCAACCAGACCGTTATGAGCGGTCGGCTCTAACCATTGAGCTACAGGCCCCACGCCTATCCCGTAAAAGGAAAGAGGGGGCTTCGTCCAGCCGTGGGGAGTCCGAAGATCACGGATTTTCGCTGGTTGGCCCTCTCCCGTCATTGCGCGATCGAGGCGTGCGGTATCCGTTCCGGGCAGCCTGTTTATGCCGGACGGTTCAGATATTGACGGGTGGTGTAGAGCCGGATCGGCTTTTGTCGTCCTGTCAGCGAAGCTCCAGACGCCGACCGTCGCTGGTCGAGATTCATCCCTCGGCGGCCGGCAGGCCCTCCGACATATGCGCAGCGATGCGCTTCGGGCTGTCGGGTCGAATACGGGGCACAGCGGTGTTGGGTGAGAATGGAGACTCCCATGAGGCAAGGTCGTCTTCGCGTTAAGGTCATGTTAACCCTAGGCCGACGATCGTTCCCGGACGGACCAGGGGTCTGCCGATCCGATTGAGGAGCCGATGGGCCGCACGATCCTCGCTTGCCGGCTCGCCGCTTCATCTCTCGCCTGCACTCTTGCAGGATCGCCCGTTCTGGCCCAGGAACCGCTCCTCCTGAGAATCAGGCCTCCCGACGCCGCTCCGGCCGAGATCGGCGCCAGCGGGGGAATGCCATCGGCGGAGGAAGTGGCACGGGCCCGGGCCGCTCGTGAAGCGGTGTGGGAGCGAGCCGACCGCCGCGCCCGCATCGCGATCGCCTCCGTCTGCAGCGGCTGTCTGCAGCCGGAGCGGCCGGCGCGGCCCAATCCTCAACCGCGCCCGGAGGACGCCGTCGTCCGGACGCAGACGACACCGCCCGCCGCCAACACGGCTCCGGCCCACACACTCGCCCAGACATCCACGAGCCAGACAGGTATTCCATGACCCAGTCGCACCCCACCAGCGGCGCCGAGCCGGATCCCGCCTGCCCGGTCTCCCTCGACCTGCTCGGAGCGGTCTACCGTGCCGAGCCCGAGGACCTGCCCGAGATCCTCGCCGAAATCCCCCCCACCACTCGCGCCAAGCTTGCCGTCTATCTCTACGGCAAGAGCCACATGCATCAGCTCGGCCTCTCTGTCGCCCGAGCCTGCGAGCGGGACGACCTCGTGCGTGTCGCGGGCGAGATCGGCTCGGTGGTCCATGGCCAGGCGCAGATGAAATCCGCACGGCCCGCGGCTCCGAACCCCGCCGCCCCGCCGCCGCCCCGCAAGATCAGCCTCGGCGGCGGTTCGGCCCCGAAGAAGATCAGCCTCGGCGGGTCCTCCGCGAAGTCGCGCTCCTTCGATTGAGACGCGCTCACGGAATCGTGCATCCGTGACGTCGGTTCGACCGAGCCGCCCGTTTCGACCATGGCGAGCCGCGTGGCATAAGCGCGGCCATTGCGCCCGTCGGCGTGGAGAGGACTGACATGTTCGGTGCGTGGTGGAAGCTCGGTATGGACGCGACCCTGCTCGCGATGGAATCGCAGCAGGTGATCGGCCTTCGTCTCGCCAAGCTCTCCCTGGGCGGCCCGGCCGCGCAGATCGAGGCTCAGCGTATGGTCAGCGAGAAGATCATGGCGGCCGGCGAGGCGGCCATGATGATCGCGACCGGGGTCTCCACGCAGAAGGTGGTCACGGGATACCGCCGAAAGGTCCGCGCCAACGCGCGACGCCTCTCGCAAGCCTGAGACGCCCTGGCCGCGGGGCGACATTAACCGAGCATTAACCAACCTCCGCTTCCATCGGGGCCACCACCCACGAGGAGAGCGCGAATGAATCCCTTCGAGCAGCTGGTGCGCGAGCGCGCCTATGACATTTGGGAAAGCGAGGGCCGAGTGTTCGGCCGCGCCGAGGATCACTGGCTGACGGCCGAGGCCGAGTTGCGCGCTGCGAGCCTTTCCGCACCGGTCTACGTTCAGCCCGTGACCGCCGATCTCAGCCTGGCACCGAGCCCGGCCAAGACCCTGAAACCCCGCGCCTCGCGGAGCACCGCCGCCAAGGCCGTCGCCGAGAAGGCCGTGGTCCAGGCGTCCGAGACCGCGCCGCGCCAGACCAAGACGGCCAGCGCCAAATCGTCTTCGGCCAAGGCTGCTTCTGCCAAAACACCGGCCGCGCCCAAGGCGCCCAAGGCCGCCTCGACCAAAACTGCCGCGACGAAGACTGCATCGAGCTCCACGGCGACGAAACCGCTCCGCGCCACGAAGCCGCGCGCCGTGGCGCCGATGGAATCCGCCGCGACCGTGCATTGACGGCAAGCGGATCCGCTCAAGCCCGCCGCCCCTCGCCGGGCGTCGGGCTTCTTTTTTGTACCTTGTGATTCAAGCGGCGCGCCGTCGCTTGCTCCAGCACAAGAGCGCGGCCGCCACCATGGTGAGGGCGAGCAGGACAACGTTGAACACTGCCACAGCCGGCCAAGCCTGGGCTGTCCAGAACCATCCGCCGGCCAAACCAAGGCAGCTCGAACCGAGATAGTCAGCGCGAAGGTACAGGGACGCTGCATGGCCCTTGGACTCGGCCGCCATCCGACCGACCCAGCCGCTCGCCACCGAACGCGCCACGAAGAACCCGACCGTGACCGCCGCAACGCCGACGATCATGCCGGGAAGCGAGGGCAGCAGCGTGAGGGCGATGCCCACCGCCATGATCAGGATCCCCGAGGCGAGGACGGAACCACGACCGAACAGGTCCGTCCGGGAGCCTGCCGTCGAGGATGACATCACACCGAACAGGAAGACGGCGAAGACCAGACTGATCTGGGCCTGGTTGAGGCCGTAGGGCAGGGCACTCAGCCGGAACGTCAGGTCGTTGAAGGTCGCGACGAAGACGCCGAGAACAAGGATCCCGGTGGCGAAGAGCAGCGGCAGGCCGGGATGACGCAGGTGACAGGCCCAGGCTCCCAGATGGTAGGCCGTGTTGATGCCCGAACGCCTGATGAAACGGACCATGTCGAGCGCGGCATCTGGGTCGGGGAAATGCTGAGAGCGTAGGGACAGGTCGGGCAGAACCAATGGAGATCCTCTCCGTTCTGGTCCGCCCTTCCCATGGCGCAGCGATGGGATGGGCGGAACGTCGCGACAACCTTTGCTGTTATAGGATCACGTGATCGATTCGCGCCGGATCCCGGCCAGTGCTTCCGAGGCCTGTGATGAAGACCGCCTTTTCCGCCTTGCTCGCCCTGACGATGATGGCGGCTCCCTTTGCCGCCGAGGCCGGTTCCGGTCCCTATCGGGATCGTCCGGTGGTGCAGGACATCGACTCCACCGGTGGCATCACGGTGGGTGGCCGGGCGCCGTGGAACCAGGCCTGGGAATACGATTCCGGCAGCGATAACGACCGCCGGCCGGAACTGCCCTATTATCAGCAGGGCCGTGGCCAGCAGACCGGCGGGCCGGCACGCAACCTCTTGCCCGATGACGGTCTCCACATTGTCCCGCGCTGAGGGTCCAGTCTGGAACCGCTCTGCAAGCCACACATGACACAAATGCGTCAGAACCGGCTGCCGGCTATGAATAGTCGGCGAAAGGGACTGGCGGAGGCGGACGTCTTCGCGTAGCGAACCGCCCGGGGAAAAGTGATCCCGAGCGACGGAACGCAGACCATGGCGCATCAGGCCCAGTCGAGCTTCGATTCTCAGCGTCCTTATGAGCGGATGGCGCTCCAGGACCAGGTCGAGGCCGCAGTTCAAGACGGCACGACCCCGATCAGCCGGCTTCTGCGGCTGATGTTCGCCGTCGATGCGGATGCAACGGCCAACGAGAACCTGCGCCTGCGCCTGCGGGCGCGTATCGGCGCACCGCGCAGCGTCTGATCGTCGGCAGACGTAGCCTATCGCCGCCGACGTGCGGAGCGTGGCTGGGAACGCGCCATGCAGGTCATGTAGATCTGCCGGCCGACCGCGTAGAGCCCAATCCCACCCGGATCGGGCGTGACGAACACCTTCGCACGCGCCTCGTTACGGCAGGCTGCATCCTGCGGGCTCTTGATCGGGGCCTCTGCTCGAGCCTGCGAGACCAATCCCAACAATCCCACAGCGACCATGCAGGCGATGCGGCGTCCTCGACGGCCAGCCGATTCTCCACCGCATGATCCGGTAGTTTCACCCATGAGTTTACCCCCCTTCGTTGCGGCTAAGGTAGGGCGGTTCGTCGGAAAAGCGCATCGGTATTAGGTGCCGAATATCCGCTTCCCTCCGGCACGACTCCCTATGGTTTGATCCAGAGGCAGGAGGGCTCGTCCCTCACCGCGAGGCATTCGAACGGAGCGCCGCCGATCATGGCGCGGTGTTCCGGTGCGCCGACACGATCGCGGGCGATTCGGCGGCAGCCGGGATGGTCGCCGAGATCGGCCCGAGCCTGCCCCATCAAGACCCGCAGGTTGACCAAGGTATCGCAGGCGACCACCTCGCTCGCCGACATCGAGCCGGCGCCGGCCAGGGTCGTTCCCGCCATGCCCACTCCCGTCATGATCAACAGGAGGGCGATTCCCCGGTGGTGCGGCGGCTTCATAGTGTGGATCTCCGGCTTGGCTCTACCGGAGGCGATATAGGGCGCGCTGCGGCATCGCCCGCCGCTATGACGCGCCGTCAGCGCTTGGATTTGGGGGGCGGCGCCTTTTTGACCGCTCGCGCCGGATCGGCCGGGACGACCGTTCCGGCGATGGTCCAGGAACAGATGCTGGTTCCGGTGATGCCAACGCAGTCGTACTCGTTGCCGTTGAGGGCGGCATGGTCCGTGATGGCATTGACCGTATCACGTCCGAGAAGATTGCAACTCAGGTGGTCGGCCTTCGGATCGGCCAGGGTCGCGGACGCTTTCTTGAGGTCACCTTCCGACTGGCGCAGGAGAAGACGCAGATTGGCCAATGACGGGCAGCCAATCGCCGGCGCGGAGGGCAGGGCCGCGGACGACGGCAGGGGCGTCGGAGCTTTGGCCGGCTGCGCTTCGGCGCGCGCCGCCCCTATCGCTGCGAGGAACAAGGCCGCCAGCGGGCGGGAACGGGATCCACGCCTCATGCCGCGCGCCTCGCCTTCGCGTAGCGCTTCACCGCACGGTCCCGACGAAGCCGCGACAGGCGCTCAATCCAGAAAATGCCGTCGAGCTGGTCGATCTCGTGCTGCAGGCAGGCCGCCTCGAACCCCTCCGATTCGATTTCATGCCAGGCCCCGTCGAGATCGGCATAGCGAAGGCGTATCCGCGCCGCCCGCTCCACGGTGTCGGAGACGCCCGGCATCGAGACGCTGCCCTCGGTCTGAGGCTCCGTCTCGGGTGAGGCGAAGACGATCTCCGGATTGACGTAGATCGTCGCCGGCGTACCGGGCTCGAGCCGCAAAGCCACCACGCGGGCGAGCCACCCCACATGTGGCCCGGCGAGGCCGATGGCCGAAACCCGGGCGAGGGCGGCGACGAGATCCGCGGCATCGCGGCGAAGGTCCTCGTCGAACACGCTTACCGGTTCGGCGCGCAGACGCAGCCGTGGATCGGGGTAGAGGATCAGCGACTGGACCGGCACGGGGTAGGGGACCTTCGGCAGAGAAGCTTCGGCGAATACCCTTTGAATGAGGCGATGCGTGGATACGCGATCGGCCCGGCGCTGTCCAAGCAAGGCCCTCGCGGCATCTGGGCTCGGGTCCGGCCGGGGCACCCATCCGCGACAGCGAGGCCGTGCCTCGCGGATCGTGCCCGCGGTGCCCCGCCTTCCGCTTCCGCGCGCCATGCCGTAAGGCCGCGGGACAGATCTCAGGACAACGATGCGCGCATGATCCGCCTCGAGAAAATCGGCAAGCAGAACGGACGGCAGATCGTCTTCATCGAGGCGTCGGCCGCTCTCCAGAAGGGCGAGAAGGTCGGCCTCGTGGGGCCGAACGGCGCCGGCAAGACCACCCTGTTCCGGATGATCACCGGCGAGGAGGAGCCCGACGAGGGTCAGGTCGCCACCGATCGGGGCATCACCATCGGCTATTTCAGCCAGGATGTCGGCGAGATGTCGGGCTGCTCCGTCGTCTCCGCCGTGATGGACGGGGCCGGCCCGGTGAGCGTGGTCGCCACAGAACTGAAGCAGATCGAGGCCGGCCTCGCCGATCCCGACCGGATGGACGAGATGGATGCGCTCGTGGAGCGCTACGGCGAGGTCCAGGCCCGGTTCGAAGAGCTCGACGGCTACGCCCTCGAAGGCCGGGCCTACGAGGTGCTGGCGGGCCTGAGCTTCTCCCAGGAGATGATGGACGGCGACGTCGGCAAGCTCTCGGGCGGCTGGAAGATGCGAGTGGCTTTGGCCCGCATCCTCCTGATGAACCCGGACGTGATGCTCCTCGACGAGCCCTCCAACCATCTCGACCTCGAAAGCCTGATCTGGCTCGAGGCGTTCCTCAAGAACTACGAGGGCGCCCTGCTGATGACCTCGCACGACCGCGAGTTCATGAACCGCATCGTCTCCAAGGTCATCGAGATCGATGGCGGCACCCTCACCACCTATTCCGGCGACTACGGCTTCTACGAGCAGCAGCGGGCCCTGAACGAGACGCACCAGCAGGCGCAGTTCGAGCGCCAGCAGGCGATGCTCGCCAAGGAGATCAAGTTCATCGAGCGGTTTAAAGCCCGCGCCAGCCACGCCGCACAGGTGCAGAGCCGGGTGAAGAAGCTCGACAAGATCGAGCGGGTGGAGCCCCCCAAGCGCCGGCAATCGGTGGCGTTCGAGTTCCAGCCGGCGCCGCGTTCGGGCGACGACGTCGTCATCATCAAGAACGTGCACAAACGCTACGGCAGCCGCACCATCTACGAGGGACTCGACTTTTCCATCCGTCGCCGGGAGCGCTGGTGCGTGATGGGTATCAACGGCGCCGGCAAGTCGACCCTGCTCAAGCTCGTGACCGGCTCGACCCCGCCCGACGACGGCAGCATCGCGGTGGGGGGAAGCGTCAAGCTCGGCTACTTCGCCCAGCACGCCATGGACCTCCTCGACGGCGACCTCACCGTGTTCCAAGACCTGGAGCGCTCGTTCCCGCAGGCGGGCCAGGGTAGCCTGCGGGCGCTGGCCGGCTGCTTCGGCTTCTCGGGCGACGACGTCGAGAAGCGCTGCCGCGTGCTCTCGGGCGGCGAGAAGGCCCGGCTGGTCATGGCCAAGATGCTGTTCGACCCGCCGAACTTCCTCGTCCTCGACGAGCCGACCAACCACCTCGACATGGGCACCAAGGAGATGCTCATCACGGCGCTGGCGAACTACGAGGGCACGATGCTGTTCGTGAGCCACGACCGGCACTTCCTCGCCGCCCTGTCGAACCGCGTCCTCGAACTCACCGCCGACGGCATCCATCAATATGGCGGCGGCTACACCGAATACGTCGCGCGCACCGGCCAGGAGGCACCGGGGCTGAGGAGCTGAGCGGCTGGTTTCCCCCTCTCCCCGCGGGCGGGGCGAGGGGATGCACGGTAACGAAAGCGCCTCGAACCCGATCACCCCAGGAGACCGACCATGGATGCCAAACTCGCTGACATCGTCAGGGCGGCGGCGGCACAGGCCCGGCGCAAGGCCCGCGCCTTCGACGGATCGTCGTCGAAGGACGCATTGCCCTGGGCGGTGATCGAGGCCTTCGATGCCGACGTGCGTGGGCATGTGGAGCGCGACCGCCGGATCGAAGAGGAACGCGACCGGGTTCTCATCGCCGCGGTCAATTTCGCCGAGACACCGGTCGAGGACGGCGAGGAGGCGGTCGGGGCCGCGCGGGATGCCCTTATCGATGCGATCGACTACCTCGAACAGGCTGTCCTGCGCTTCGGAAGCGTCAACCGCCAGGGAGCCAAGCTCGGCTACGGCGAGACGGGACAGAGGGTGACCGACGGACGGTGAGGGTTTCGCCCTCCGGGGGTGAACCCGGGCGGTCGACATGAGAACGGGCCAGGCTCCCGCGAGCCCGACCCGTTTGTTGGTCCGCGCGGTGGAATCGGGTCAGGCGGCCCGCACCGTGGCAAGGAAGCGGTGCACTTCTCCGGTGAGATGTTCGGATTGCTGGGAGAGTTCGCCAGCGGCGCCGAGCACCTGGCTCGCGGCCGCTCCGGTCTCTTCGGCAGCACTGGCCACGCCGGCGATGTTGCTCGTCACCTCGTTGGTACCGGACGAGGCCTGCGAGACGTTGCGCACGATCTCCTGCGTCGCCGCGCTCTGCTGCTCGACCGCCGCCGCGATGGCAGTCGCCACGGCATTGATGTCCCGGATCCGCATCGTGATCGAACCGATGGCCGAGACCGCCTGACCGGTGGCGCCCTGGATGTGGCCGATCTGCTGGGAGATCTCCTCCGTGGCGCGGGCCGTCTGATTGGCCAGTTCCTTCACCTCGGCGGCGACCACCGCGAAGCCCCGGCCCGCTTCACCGGCGCGCGCGGCCTCGATGGTGGCGTTGAGGGCGAGCAGGTTGGTCTGGCTGGCGATCGTCGAGATCAGGCTCACCACATCCCCGATCCGGCTCACGGCACCGCTGAGTTCCTGCACGAGGCCGGCCGTGGCGTCAGCCTCCGTTACGGCGGATTGTGCGAGAGTGGCGGAGCTCGAGACCTGTCGGCCGATTTCCTGCACGGACGTGCCGAGTTCCTCGGCGGCGGCAGCGACGGTGTTCACGTTGACGGCGGCCTCCTCGGCTGCGGCGGCCACGGTGGTGGATTGCGACGCGGTCTGTGTCGCCGTCACCGTCATGGCCTGCGCCGTGGCCTGAAGCTCGGTGGCGGAGGAGGAGACCATGCCGATGATGCCGCCGACAGCCGTCTCGAAATCCTCGGCCATCTTGCGCATTCCAGCACGGCGCTGCTCCTCGGCGGAAGCCCGAGTGAGGACCGTGTCCTCTTCGAGCTGACGCGTGCGGATCAGGTTGGTCCGGAACACTTCCACCGCCTGGGCCATCTCGCCGATCTCGTCGCGGCGGCCCATGGAGGGAACGGCGGTCGTCTCGTCACCGCCGGCAATGTGACGCATGGCCTGGGTCATGCGCTCGATCGGGCGGGCAACGCCGAGGAACGAGAAGATCATGGCCGAGACGGCCATCACGATGCAGACCGTGAGCATGATGATCGAGATCCGGATCGCTTCGGCCTGCTGGCTGCGCGCCGCCTCTCCGGCGGCGTTGGCAGCTACCACGTTGATCTCGACCAGACGGGTGGCCGCGTCGGCGACCGCCCGATAATTCGCGTGGTTGCCTTCGCGGAAGAAGCTCAGCGCCTGGTCCCTGTCGGTCTCGCGCATGGAGCGGAGCTTTCCCCAATCGGCCTTCAGAATCTCCATCTTGGCGATCAGATCCTCATAGATCGCCTTTTCTTCCGCTCCGGAGATCAGGGACTTGTAGTCTTCGATGGACTTGTTGCGCTCCAGCATCATTTCGTTCGCAAGCTTGAGATCGGCCTGCTCGATGGTGCTGTTGGGAGCGGTCAGGTAGCGCAGCTGGGACGTGCGGACCCGGAGCACCAGACGATTGATCTTGTCGGCCTGGGTCACCGACGGCACGGCATTGTCGACCAGAACGGCAATCTTCGTGCCGATGTCCTGAAGCTTGTATAGGGCCACCAAGCCCTGCGCTGCCGAAATCGAAACGACGATGCTGAACAGACTGATCAGTACGGCCTTGATCGACAATCGCATGACTTATACTCCCCCAACGATACAATGATAATAACCGAATAAAGAGTCTTATTTAATATTTTATAACTACTTGTATGAAATATAGTTCATCGATATTTGATTTATATTCGCTCCACTTGAACGATCGCGTATTCAAATTTACGTAAATAAAAACTCTGCCCGCCCCACCGATGACTTGAATAACGACAAAACATGTATTGTCACGTCCAACTCGCGAAAACCTTACCGCGAAACTTATTTCAGTATTCGCGAGCATCACAACTGACCACCAATATCGGCGCAGCAGCGGTAGTGTGAGGCGTGCCTGATTTCCCTCGACCACGAGCAGAAGGGTCTCGCGCGGAGGTTCGCGGCATCATGGCTCCAGGCGAGCCGGGCAAGATCGCTCAGCCGAGCCAGCCCGTCAGGACGTAGCAGCATGCGGCGATGAGGGCGGCGGCGGGCAGGGTCAGGACCCAGGCGACGACGATGTTCCCGGCAATGCCCCAACGGACCGCCGAGGTCCGGCGGGCCGCGCCCACGCCGACGATGGCGCCGGTGATGGTGTGCGTGGTCGAGACCGGGACACCGAGCCATGTCGCCAGGAACAGGGTGATTGCGCCACCCGTCTCGGCGCAGAAGCCCTGCATCGGGTTCAGGCGGGTGATCTTCGAGCCCATCGTGTGGACGATGCGCCAGCCGCCGAAGAGGGTCCCGAGCGCCATGGCCGATTGGCAGGCCAGGACCACCCAGAGGGGAACGTGGAAGCTGCTCCCCAGATGCCCCTGCGAGTAGAGCAGCACAGCGATGATCCCCATGGTCTTCTGGGCGTCGTTGCCGCCATGTCCGAGGGAATAGAGCGAGGCCGAGACGAATTGCAGGAGCCGGAAGCTCCGGTCGACCCCGAAGGGCGTGGCGCGCCGGCAGGTCCAGGACACGATCAGCACGAGGAGGAGGGCGAGCAGGAACCCCACGAGCGGGGACAGCACGATGGCAGCGATCGTCTTCGACAGGCCGGACCAGACCACGACGTCGAACCCCGCCTTGGTGATGCCCGCCCCGACGAGGCCGCCCACCAGCGCATGCGAAGAACTCGACGGAATGCCGAGCACCCAGGTGGCGATGTTCCAGGCGATGGCGCCGACCAGCGCGCTCAGGATGACGCGCGGATCGACGATCCCGGCATCGACGATCCCGGTCCCCAGGGTCTGCGCCACATGGAGGCCGAAGAACAGGAAGGCGATGAAGTTGAAGAACGCCGCCCAGAGCACCGCGTATTGCGGGCGCAGCACCCGCGTCGAGACGATGGTGGCGATGGAATTGGCCGCGTCGTGCAAGCCGTTGAGGAAGTCGAAGAACAGGGCGACGGCGATGAGGCCGGCCAGCGCCGGCAGCGCGAGGGAGGCGGCGTCCATGCCCGTCACACGTTCTCGATCACGATGCCGCTGATCTCGTTGGCGACGTCCTCGAACCGGTCGACCACATCCTCCAGGTGCCCGTAGATCTCGGCGCCGATGATGTAGGCCATGGTGTCGCCGTCGCCGCCATCCTTGCGATGGGCCCGGTAGAGAGCCTTGAGGCCACGCTCCTGCAACTCGTCCGAGCGGCCCTCGACGCGGGTGATGCGCTCCGTGAGGGTGTTGATGCGTCCCGCATGGGTGCCGACGGCGTTGAGCAGGGGGATCGTCTCGGCCGTGAGACGCGCCGCCTCGAGCACGGTGTCGCCCATCTCGCGCATGAGGGGGTCGAAAGAACGGATTTCGTAGAGGGTGATCGTCTTCACGGTCTTGTTCATCTGGTCGATGGCGTCGTCCATCGACTGGATCAGATCCTTGATGTCGCCGCGGTCGAAGGGGGTGATGAAGCTGCGCCGGACCGCGAGCAGAACCTCTGCGGTGATCGCGTCGGCCTCGTGCTCGCGATCGACGATCACCTGGCAGTAGCGCGGCACGCCGTCGCCGCCCTTCAGGACGCCCTGGAGTGCCTCCGCTCCCGCGACGAGGGTCTGGGAATGGCGTTCGAATAGGTCGAAGAAGCGATCCTCCCGCGGCATCAAGGCCCGAAACCAGCCCATCATTCGGCGTGCCCCTTCCCGATGTGGCGGGCACTCTCCGCTCGGCGCCGCAGGCTATGTCAGCCGTCAGGTGACCGTGGCCCTGAGAGTCCTGCCGGCCGATAACGTCTTCGAGGCCGCTCCGGTGCCGGTCATTCGCTCCGACCCCATCAATATTCCCATTCGGCGCCCACCCCCACGGCGGTGCGACCGTCGCTGCCGGCCTCGCCCTGGATCTTGATGCGACGGGTCACGTCGTAATCCACGGTGGCAGCGGTATCCTGGGGCTTGGCGCCCGCCTTCACGCCGACGCTGAGACGGTCGCTGAGATAGCGCGAGGCACCCAGGGCCGGACCGCCGCTGGCTCCGGTGGAAACGTCCAGGCTGTCGAGGCCGAGCCCCTTGCGGGCCTGTTCGAACACGTCCGGGCCGCCGGCCCCGCCGGAGAGCTGCGACACGGCCTGGGCGAGCTGGAGCGCCTGGAAGGGCGAGAGTCCCCCGGCCGCCTTCTTGAACAGCAGCCGCGACAGCACTTCGTCCTGCGGCAGGGACGGGTCGGAGGTGAGGACGAAGTCGGGCTGGTTGGCGGGGCCGGTCACGGCGACGCGGGCGGTGACCTCGGCGGCCTTGGTCTCGGCCTGGAAGTCGAGATCGGGGATCGCGAGCTCGCCGTTGAAGGCCAGGCGGCCGCGGGTGAAATCGAGGCGCTGACCGATGATGCTGAGGCGCCCGCGACGCATGGCGAAATCGCCCACCGCCACCGGGTCGCGCGAAGTGCCGGTGAGGCGCAGGTCACCGCCGAGTTCCGCGTCGATTCCGCGTCCACGCACGAAGATGCGGTTCGGCGCATGGACGGCCACGTCCAGCGTGGCGTCGAAGGGCGGGGGCGCCTTCCTGCGCTTGCCCAATGCGGCGACCTTCGCCTTGCGGTCGGCCTTCGCATCGAGGCGCACCCGTACGTCGGCGGGCGTATTGACCCGGCGCACGCCGGGCAGGGGCTGCACGGTCGCGGGCAGCCGATCGGGGACCGTCACATCGACGGAGACGAGGTCGACCCGTCCCGACACTTTCGGCGTCCGCGCCAAAGGACCGCTCAGGGCGAGGTTGAGGCTCGCAGTGGCGGTGACGATGGGGCTGGAGACGAGCTCGGCCCGCTCGGCGGTGATCTTGAACGCGCCGGGGAACCCGCCATTCGGGTCCAGGGCCACGCGCCCGCTGGCCTGAAGGCCGCCGCCGTTCCGGGTCTGCGCTGTCAGGCGCTCCACCACGAGGGTATCGCCCCGCCCGGTGACGCGGCCCTCGATCTGCTTGAGGGCGATGCCCTGGAGCGGATCGGTGAAGCTGCCGCCGGAGAGGGTGGCGGCACCCTCGGCACGGGGCGCGTCGAGGGTGCCCGAGACGCCCCCGTCGAGGGCGATCCGGCCGGCGACCCGCTGACCGCCGACGCTGAGCAGGCTGTTGGCCATGGCCGCGTCGAGGGTGCCGCGCAGCTTCAGCGCGATGGGTCCGCCCGCCGAGACGGGCAGGAAGCCGGCAAGGGTCAGCTCGGCGCCGCGACCGGCCGAGACCCGGCCCTCGATCCCGGCGCGGCCGTCGCCCAGTGTGCCACTCGCCTTGGCGTCGATGGGCGGCAGGCCGGCCTTGCGCGTCTCCGGTGTCACGACCTTCGCCACCGACAGGGCATAACGCCCTTCCGGCCGCGCGGCCGTGCCGTGGATATCGGCGTCCCCGTCGAGGGTGCCGGTGAGGGCGAGGCTCGGCGAGGCAATGCGGGCAAGAGCCAACGGCAGCGCCCGGATGCCGAGTTTCAGGTCGAGATTCGATCCGGCGCGGCCGGCGAGGCTGACCCGCCCGGTACCGGCGGCGATGACGAGACCGTCGATGACGGCCGAGCCCCGGTCGAGGGTGATCGTGGCGGGACCAGCCAGCGCCAGACGGTCCTTGCCGCGTGACGCGGAGAAGCGCGACAGCTCGATCCGCGTGGCCTCGGCCGGAACCAGCCGGGCAGCCCCGTCGAGATCGAAACCTCGCGCCTTGGCGGTGAGGGTGATGTCGCTGGCATTGGGCGACCCCACGGCCAGGAGGCGCACGGTGTCGATGGACTCGCCGGCGGCGATGACCCGGTCGGCATTGACCCGGCCGTCCACCACGGGATGGGCGAGGAGATCGCGGCCGGTGAGGTCGGCGTCGAGCTGCGCGAGGCCGATCTCACCCGAGCGCAGGGAGGCGCCCTTGGCCTTCACCGACGCGTCCTGGCGTCCTCCCTCACGCGAGAGGGCGACGGTCGCGTCGAGGCTTCCGGCCATCGGCGTGAGGGCGAGCGGCGACAGATCGTCGAGATTGGCGGCCGAGAGCGTGACGCTGCCCTGCGCGAGGAGGGTGGCCGCATCGACGGCCGCCTTACCGGCGAGGGTAGCCGAGCCGAGATTCACCGCGAGCCGGTCGAGGGACCAATCTGCGCCCGAGCGGGCGAGATGCACGTCCCCGCGCAGGGTCTTGCCGCCGATCTCGCCGCCCAGCGCCACCGTTCCATCGAGCGCCCCGGTGAGGTCCTTGAGCGCCGCGGCTACGCGCACGTCCCGGATCGGGCGGCCGAGCGCCCGTCCGTCGGCAGCGGTGAGGGTGGCGGTGAGGTCCGGTTTCTCCAGGGTTCCGGAGAGCCGTCCGTCGAGGAGGGCGCGACCGGCAAGGCGCGGATCGAGGGCGGAGAGGGTCTTCACGTCCACCAGGAGCTTGGCGTCGGCGAGACGCGCCGTGGCCTTGCCCTCCAGCCGGGCCACCATCTCGGCGCCGTCGAGCTTCACACCATCGAAGCTGTACCCATCGAAAACCTGGGAAAGCCTGCCCGAGAAATGCGGCTCGCGGCCCAGGAGCCGGTCGAGGGCCGGCAGGCCGAGGACAAGCCCTTGTGTCGTCGCATCTACATCGGCGGTCACGGCCTTGCGGGCGGGGTCCCCGCTCAAGTTCGCCTTAACGGCGACGCTGCCGGCCAGGGTCCGGTCGGCGACATCGGAGAAGGCCGAGAGATCGGCGAGGCCCGCCTTCAGCGTGCCCGTGAGCGTGTTCTGGCCGACGCGGCCGGCATAGGAGAGCGTGGCGGTGGGCGCGTCAAGATCGAACGCCGCCACATCGACCACGCCATCGGGTTGGAGCGTGCCACGGAAGGTGAAGGCACCGCGCGATCCGACCGCACGGCGCAGGGCCGGGTCGGCGAGCTTCAATCCTTCCACATTGGCATCCGCACGGAGCGCGAAGCGGGTGGCATTGGGGTCGCCGCCCGTGGGTTCCATGGCGAGGCTGGCGGCGATCCGCTCGAGGACGTTGCCGTCCGCGCGCAGGCCCGCCGCCTTGAGGTCGCCGTTCACCCGTGGCCGCGCGATCGGCCCCTTCACGGTCCCGTCGAAGACGAGGGTGTCGAGCTCGGCATTGGCCGCCTTGGTGACGCTGCCATCGGTGGGGACGGCGCGGGCCGAGATGGTGAAGTCGGCGACCCGCTCGGGCGTGAGGCCGCCCGACGCGTCGAGGCGGGCGGTGCGGGAAGCGAGGGCGAGGCGGTCGATGCCGAACGCGCCGTTATCGGCAAAGCGCAGGGCGCCGTCGAGCTTGGTGGTGCCGGAGAAGATCGCAGCCGCCGGGCCGGGCAGCAGCCCCTCGATCCGCGAGGAGAGGTCGAGGGTGAGGGAGCGGTCGGCGCCGGCCCGGGCGATGCGGGCCGTGCCCTTGGCGCCGAGATCGGGGCCGGCATCGAAATCGAGCCGGGCGTTCCAGGCATCGAGGGTGCCGCGCCCGTCGAGATCGAGGTTGATCGGCGGCTCGCCGGGGAGATTGGCGAATTTGGAGAGGAGGCCACCGGCGGCCTCCACCAGGGTGGTCTTCACCTCGAGCTTCTCGCCCTTGGGCACGAAGAGCAGGCGGGCGACGAACTGCCCGGTGGCGTCGAGGCGGCGCACGGACAGGTCGAGGTCGAGCCCTTCGGACGGGGCGCCGAGCTTGGCCTTCCCCTCGGCGGACAGGCGCGCCGGCTGACCGGCGACGGTCTCGCCGAGGATGAGTTCGGCGAGCTTGAAGGCGGTGATCTCCACCTTCACGGGCAACTCGGGAAGCAGCGAGCCATCGGGCTCCGGCGTCGCCGAGACCGGGGCGGGGAGGGGACGGCGCAGCACTTCGAGGCGGCCGATCTCCAGGCTGTCGACCTGCAGCCGGCCGGAGAGGAGGGCGAGGCGGCTCCAGACGAGGCGCGCCTTGTCGAGCTTCAGCCAGGGACCGTTGCGATCGCTGATCACCACGTCGCGGATCGTGGCGTTCGACGAGAGCGCCCCGTCCACGGCACCGATGGACACCTGGGAGCCCGGCGTGGACAAAGCCTTCGACAGGAGCCCGCCGAGCACGGTCTTCTCGCCGTCGTCGGCGCGGGTGTAGGTCGCGGGAACGGCGATGCAGACGGTCAGAGAGACGATCGCCACGATGACGCGCGTTCTCCCTCCCCCCCTTGCGGGGGAGGGTGGCCCGCGAAGCGGGTCGGGAGAGGGGAGCGCCATGTCCGGAGAGGTCGGCCCCTCTCCCGCCTGCTCCGCAGGCACCCTCCCCCGCAGAGGGGGGAGGGTCGATGCGCACCGAACTATAACCCGTCCGAAAAATTCCATCAGAACGACTGCCCCAGGCTGATGTACAGGGCCACGGGACGTTCGCGGTTCCCCTTGATGCGGTCGAGGGGGAACGCCACGTCGACGCGGATGGGGCCGATGCCGGTATAATAGCGAAGACCGAGGCCCGCCGCGTAGCGGATGCGCTCTTCGAAATCGGGCAGGCTGCCCTCGAAGGCTGTGCCGGCGTCGAAGAACGGCACGATTCCGATTGTGTCGGTGATCTTGACCCGCGCCTCCACCGAAGCTTCGAGCAGGCTACGCCCGCCCACCGGCAGGTTGAACGGCCCGCGTGGGCCCAAGGTCCGATAGGGGAAGCCACGCACCGAGCCGCCACCGCCGGCGAAGAAGCGGATATTGGCCGGGATGTCCTCCAGGCTCGCGCCCGAGATGGAGCCGAATCCGACGCGGCCGGCGAGGATGTAGCGGGCCTCGTCGTCGAGGGCGTAATAAGTAGAGCCCTGCGCCTTGGCGACGAAGATCGACGGATCCGAGCCCAGGAACCCGGCATAGGGTGTCACCGAGGCGGTGGCACGGAACCCCTGCGTCGGATCGAGCAGATTGTCGGTGGAATCGTAGGCGACGGAGAGTGGCACGCCGACGAGGCGGTAATCGACCTTTCCGAGCGCGTCCTGCGAGCGTCCGGCCTGACCGTCGACGCCGATCTGCGCGTAGAACGTGTCGGAGAACCGGTGCCGGATGCCGATCGTGCCGCCGGCCGCGTCCGAGACGTAGGATTGCTGCGCCTCGCGGCCCGCGAAGACATTGGCCACGAGATCGTTGCGCGTGCCCCATAGAGCCGGCTTGACGAAGGTTGCGGAGATCCGGCCGCCCAGCCCGTTCGAATCGATCCCGGCGGCCTTGCGCTGCGCAGCGTAGAGGTCGTTGCCGAGATAGTAGATGTCGGCATCGAGCCGCAGAGTCTCTCCGCCGCCGAACAGATTCCGGTTGGCATAATAGGCACGGATGCCCGGGCCATCGACCGTGGAGAAGCGGGCCGCGACCCCGATCAGGTTACGGTCGCGCTCGGTCACGTCGACGAAGATCGGCAGGTTGCCCTGCGCGTCGAGCGCCTCGCCCTCGCGTACCCGGACGGAACCCAGGGCCTCCACCTTGGCGACGGACCGGCGAATGTCGGCCACGGCCTTGGGTGAATAGGGATCGCCCGGCTCGCTATAGATGAAGGAGCGCACCACCGCCGGGTCGATGCCGGTGGTACCGCGCACGACGACCTCGCCCAGCCCCGCGATCGGCCCGGGATCGATGGTGAAGCGCACATCCATGACGTGGGCCTCGTCATCCACCACAGGATCGCGCGAAACCGCCTTGGCGAAGGGATGGCCCAGCGCCCGGAAGCGGTCGACGATCTTCGCCTCGCGGGCGAGAACGGTGGCGGAACGAGCGGGGACGTCGTCACCCACCCGGGTGAAACGCTCGGGCAGCACTTCGGACGGGAAATCGTTGCCGCGCGGATCGGAAGCCGTCACCGTGCGGAGCTTATAGAGCGGTCCGGCATCGACGACGATCTTCACGGGCACCAAGGCCCGGTTCCGGCCGCCCTCGGCGGCACGCGCCGCAGCCGCCACCGAGGCCTCGCCCGTCAGTTCGACGCCATCGATGCGGATGGCGACCTTGCCCTGGTAATAGCCGTAGCCGGAGAGCACGTCGGACAGGCGGCGAAGGTCCGCCTCCGCCCGCCGCACGATGCCCTCGCCGTCGGGCGGAGCGTCCTGGCGAAGGCGATAGAGCGTGGAGGTGTCCTGCAGAGCCTGCAGCACGTCGTCATCCTCGAGCCCCTGAAACTTCACCGAATAGGGCAGCGTGTCGCCGCTCGGTGCCGGCGGCTCTTCTTCGGAACCGAACATGCCGAACAGGTCGAAGGCGATGGCGGGGGAAGCGGCTAAGGTGCTCATCGACACGCCGCCGAGGACGGCCATGGCCACGCCCGCGCAGCCGTGTTTCAGGCCTCTGCCCTTTAGGTCACGCGTGTTCGACGTCACGAAACACGGCCCGCCCGTGATTCGGACCGGTCCGCTCTCGCCCCTTGCAACGGCATGCCCGCAAAGGTTCGTCTGTCAGCCGTCGATTCCGTCATCCCGCCCCCGCTTCGATGCCGGTCAACCTTCCGTGACGACCCCTCACCGGGTCGTTAAGGTCGTTCCTCGCCTCATGTCGCAGAGTGGCAAGCCTAGACCGCACCACCAACGAGGGCAATCTCGGCCGGTGCCGCAGCCCTTCGTTCAGTCGGCTCCGGGGAAGGATGGAAATCGCGCATCTCGACGGGAACCCGGAACGGCCGGGAGCCTTGTCTGAACATCGCAGGCACCCTAACTTTCACCTATCGGACCTTGTCTTCCACGATCCCCCGCCGGTTCAATCCGGGTCGCACGCCCAGCAGTCATTGCAGAACTGCCGCGGTCTGTCGCTTCGATCTCATCGCATCTCCGAAACCCTGCGCCCTGTCGGCCGCACGTCGTTTTCTGCGGCCCGAGAGGCCCCTCCCCACACAATTCGAGACGAGGGCGCGAAGACTGCAATCGCGTTCCTCCCGACGACGAGAAGGACATCACCATGAGCACGGGCACCGTGAAATGGTTCAACGAAACCAAGGGCTACGGCTTCATTCAGCCCGATGACGGCGGCAAGGACGTGTTCGTCCATATCTCGGCCGTGGAACGCGCGGGTATGCGCAATCTCATCGAGGGACAGAAGCTGTCCTACGAGATCGAGAACGACCGTCGCACCGGAAAGCAGTCCGCCGGCAACCTTCAGGCGGCCTGAACTGCTAAGGGCGAGGGCTGCTCAGTGAGGCCTTCGTTCAACACATGCGTAGGAAGCCGCCCTGTCATGGGCGGCTTCTGTTGATTCCGGCCGAATCGTGAGGCATTGGGCTTTTCGATTCGATCCCGTCTTCCGATGATTCACAGCAAGGCTCAGCGCCGCGCGCTTCCGCTCGCGGAACGGGCCGAGACGCACCACCCGAGAAAGGTCAGATGAGCGCCTTCGACTACAGGAATTTCGACGACCGCCGTAAGAACTCCGCCAGCGCCAAGCAGATGCTGCTGGAAAAATTCAAGGCCCGTCCTCCGGCGGATGACCCGGAAATGGTTGCCAAGGCCCAGGCCCGCGCCGCGGTTGCCCGCGCCCGGGACGAGAGGGCTCGCGAACGCGAAGCCGCCCGCATCGCGGCCGAAAAGAAGGCCGCTGAAGAGAAGCGCGCCCGCGAGGAGGCGGAGCTCGCCGCACAGATCGCCCGCGAAGAGGAAGAGACGCGTCTCGCCGCCGAACGCAAGGCGATCGAACTCGCCGAGAAGAAGGCCCAGCGCGATGCGCGCTACGCGGCTCGCAAGGCCAAGGCTCGCCGCTGACACCCACAGAGGAAGCCCTTCCCGGGGAAGGGTTAGCCTCGCCGCTCCGGGGGACGCCGGAAGCTGGATGAGTCAAGGGCTCGGAACGTCGTACCGGATTTCGCATCCGCTGCGGCGCTCCGGGCCCTTCGCGTTTCGACGCGGCACACACGCCGAGAATGGAGCACGATGACAGGCATTGAACAGATGCTCGGAACACGAGATTCGGCGCGCCGGTTCAATGCCGCATCAGGACTAGCGACAGGAGGCCGAAGTTTAAGCCTCGCCCTCAGCTTCGCCTTCGTCTTTCTCGGAGGTCGTCTCGACCTCGCCCTTCGGCTCGGTATCGGCCTCGGGGCGGGGGCCGGCCTTGAACGAGCGGCGCGGGGCGTTGCCGCGCTTCATCTGCGCCGGCTTCTCGATAGCGCCGAGACGCTCGGAGAGCTGCTTGGCCCGTTCGTTGAAATCGTTAGTGGTGCGCGACTGGGACGCACCACTTTTAAACGCATTCGCCACTTGGGCCTCATGGAGTTGCCCAGGGCACGGGTTCGTGCGGGGTTGCTCACCTTATAGCACGGTTTGTCATGCCGCGGGCAGCTAACTGTCCGACTTCGGTCTCATCGGTCCCGAAACGGGCCGGTGTGGCCCGTTTTGAGGAGGGCTCCGGCTTCAGAACCGGGCCGTCAGGAACAGCCGAACGTTGCGACCTGGCAGCAGGATCTCGTCCTTCTTGAACGACGCTGAGTTGCGGATATCGTCGTCGAGGAGGTTGCGCCCCTGGAGCCCCACCGTGACCTCGGTGGCACCGTAGATCGCCGGGTCGAGGGACTGCGTGTAGGCCAGTTCGGCGCGCAGGTCGTTCCAGCCCCGGGTCAGCGTCTCGAACGGCGCGATCTCCGTATGGTCGAAGGCGTGAAGGAGGTTCACACGGCCGAACCAGCCATTCGCCCGTAGGAAGGCGCCACCACCCAGACGATGGGGAGGAATGCGCGGAACGTAGGAACCGTCGTCGAACTGCGCCCGTACGAAATCGTATTGCGCCTCGATCCCGGCCCAGCCGTCGCCAACGGGAACGATGTCAAGCTGCGCGCCGATCTCGGCGCCGTAGAAGGTCGTGTTGGCCTGGGAGTAGACGATCTGGCGCAATTCGTCGCCGCTGCCGCAAGAGGCGAAATCGTCATCGCAGCGGTTGCCCGTATCCCGGCGGTAGATGAAGCCGGTATAGCGCGTGACATATCCGGTCGCGTCGAGACGCAGGGGGCCTTCGGCCCGGCGCAGACTGAGCTCCATCGTGCGGGCGCGTTCCAGCTTCAGGGTCGGATCACCGATCTCGAAGGTCGCGGAGGCGTGGTGCGGTCCCTGCGAGAACAGCTCGTAGCTGGTGGGCGCGCGCTCGACATAGGAGCCGTTGATGCTCGCCACGAACCCGTAGGGGAGGTCCTGCAGAGCGCCGAAGCTCAGACTCTTGGGGGCGAAGCGGCGGGTCAGTGCGTAGCTCGACGGATCGATGCCGCCGGGCAGATAGTCGGTCGGGAACAGCGTGGCGATGCTGTTGAGCCGGTCGTTCCCGATCCGGCCGGCCGCCTGGAAGCGCAGGCCGCCCCCCACTGCGAGTTCCTCGAACAGATAAGCGGCCAGGGAGCGCGATTCCGTGGGCGGCAGGAAGCTCTCGAGCTGCGAATTGAGGACGCGCCGGCTAGTCTGCACGCCGACCGCGCCGGTCAGGGTGCCGAGCGCGGTGACGACCGGCACGTGCTGCGCCTCGAACCTGGCCTCGACCTCGCGGTTCTTGAAGATGGCCTGCACGCCCTCGGGGCCGGCCACCTCCTCATGGTCGTGCTCATGCTCATGGTCGTGATGCGCCAGACCGATCTCTTCGTGGCGGTAGACCGAGCCGCCGGCCCAGAACCGCAGAACCTCGAACGGCCCTTGGAGCGGTCGGTACTCGCCACGTGCGAGCACCCGGTCCTGCTTCGGGTTCAGACTTGAGCGGGTCTCTTCCGACTCGCCACCGGGGATCTGGTACATCGCCTCGTAATGGCTGAACGAAACGCCGAGAAATCCGCGATCGCCGATCGCCGAGATTCCGATGGAGCCACCCTGCGTCTCGGTGGCCGAGTTGCGCTGGATGCCGCCGGGAATCGCGTAGGAATCGGTTGCCGTCTTGAACCCGTCGGCATGGACCGCGATGCCGTTGGCCCCGGCATCGACGCTCGCCGCGCCGAGCCGACCGTTATCGACACTGGAATAGCCGGTGGTGACCTGGCCGGAGACACCCCGGGCCGGAATGAAGGTCGGCACCTGGTTATTCTCGGACGAGACCACGCCGCCGATAGCGCCCGAGCCGTAGCGCAGGGTCGCGGGCCCCCGGATCACCTCGATCCGGTCGGCGGTGAGCGGGTTGACCGGCACCGCATGGTCCTCACCGAGATCGGATACGCCGCCATTGACGATTCCGTTCTCCTGAATTCGCACCCGCGCATTGTCGAGGCCGCGAATGATCGGCCGCGAAGCCGCGCCCGGCGCATAGGTCGAGGACGAGATACCGGGGCGGTCGGACAGGGCGTCGCCGAGGGTGCGGGGCTGGTTGCGCTGAATCTCGGAGCGGGTCACCACCGTGACGGGGGAAAAGCTGTCGCCGACGACCGGCAGCACGCCGGTGGGAAACCCACCCACGGCGGAAGGGCCGGGGGCGGGAAGGATCGGGCTCGCGGAGGTCACGCTGAGTTCGGAGAGCGTCGCCTCGGCCTGCTGGGCCGCCACGGGAGCGACCATCGCGCCGGATGTCAGGCCCGCGCCGGATAGCATCGTCCCGGCCAGCCAGATCCTCGATCGTCTCGTCCGCATCACGCCCCTCAAGAATTATGTTATAATGTTTCATCCGCGAGAGCGTCTATTTCCGCAAGGGGAGGAGGGCGCTGATGGACGGTTGGAGCCCCGCCTGTTGCCGAACTGCATCAACGGCAGGCGCCGCTGCGACGAAGGCGGCGCTTGCGGGAGGCTCGGCGCAGGCAAACATCCTTGCTCGTGATCTCCCTCTCCCTCCTTGGCACCACCGTCCGAATGCTCGGCCTCCTTCTGCTCGGCCTCTTCCTCCTGCCGCTCGGCACCCATGCGCTGTGGTGGACGGCGCGGGGCGGCGGCGCAGCGGATTGGGCAGTGGCCGACTGGTCGAGCGCCGGGCTGTTGCGCCCGCCCAAAGCGACCGATCCGGCCCTCGTCAGGGTCTATGCGGCGCGTGTCGGGCGCTGGCGCGGGATCTTTGCCCATCACAGCTGGATCGTGGTGAAACCGGCCGGTGCCGCCCGCTACACCCGCTACGACGTGGTCGGCTGGGGGATGCCGGTCCGCACGGATGGCTGGGCCGCAGACGGCCGCTGGTTCGGCAACGATCCGCAAACCATTCTCGCCCTCGACGGGGACGATGCCGCCCGCGCCATCCCGGCGATCCGCGCGGCCGTGGCCGACTACCCCTACCGGGCGCTCGGAACCTACCGGGCTTGGCCAGGCCCGAACTCGAACAGCTTCGCGGCGCATGTGCTGGCCCGCCTGCCGGAGCCGCAGGTCACTCTTCCGCCGACGGCGCTGGGGAAGGATTGGGCGCCTCCCGGACGCATCGTCGAGCGCACGCCGAGCGGCACCGGAATCAGGCTGACCGTCGGCGGCTATGCCGGTATCACTGTCGGCTGGGTCGAGGGGGTCGAGATCAACCTGCTCGGCCTCGTCGCAGGACTCGACCTGCGCCGCCCGGCGATCAAACTTCCCGGTTGGGGAAGAATCGGAGTGGCATGAGCCCGGATCGAACGATGACGTCCCTTCTTATTCGTGCCGCCGAACCCGACGATTCCGATGCGATCTGGTCCATCCTCGAGCCGGTGATCCGGGCGGGCGAGACCTATGCGCTTCCGCGTGACGGATCCCGCAAGGCCATGCTGGACTATTGGTTCGCCCCGGCAAACCAGGTCTTCATCGCCGTGGACGAGGGCAGGGTGCTCGGTACCTTCATGCTCAAGGCGAACCAGCAGGGTGGCGGGGCCCATGTGGCCAATGCCGGTTTCATGACGCATCCCGACGCGGTCGGCCGCGGCATCGCCCGCGCCATGGGACGACACGCCATCGACGATGCCGCCCGGCAGGGCTTCCTGGCAATGCAGTTCAACTTCGTCGTCGCCAGCAATACCCGCGCGGTAGCCCTGTGGAAGAGCCTCGGCTTCTCGGAACTTGCGCGCCTGCCCGACGCGTTCCGGCATCCGACCCTCGGATTGGTCGATGCCCTGGTGATGCACCGGAAGCTCGGGACCGACGCCGAATCGTGAAGCGCTCACGCGACCTTTGCGCTCGCGACGGAACCTCGGCTCGCCGGAAACCTTGTCGGGTGATTCCTGCAGCGAGCCTCATGCCAGATTCTTCCTTGCCACCCGACGCGACGCCACCCTTGCGCGTCACCGTCGATCTCAACCGTTGCCAAGCCTATGCTCAGTGCTGCTACGCGGCGCCGGGACATTTCGTGCTGCATGGGCGAGAGGCTTTGTTCTACGACCCCGCTCCCTCTTCCTCCGCCCGTCTCGCCATCGAGCGCGCTCGGGTGTCCTGCCCGGTCCAGGCGATCCGCGTCGAGGATCCGGAGCGACAGGGCCGATGAGAAGCATGGACGCCGAAAGGAAGAACACCGGGGGACATACGGTGGTGGTCGGCGCGTCCCTGGCGGGCCTGCGCGGGGCCGAGGCCCTGCGCCGCGCGGGCTTTGCCGGCCGCCTCACCCTTGTCGGCGATGAGCCACATCGCCCCTACGACCGGCCGCCGCTCTCCAAATCCGCTCTTACGGGCGAGGTGGCGCCCGAAGCGACGGTCCTGCCGAACCTCCACGCCCTCGCTGCCGATTGGCGGCTCGGCGTGGCCGCCACCGGTCTCGACAGGCAGGCGCGCGAGGTCCGCCTCGCCGACGGTACGACCTTGTCGTATGACCGGCTTCTCATCGCCACGGGTTCGCGCGCACGATCATGGCCGAACCCGACCGAGGCAGGCCTTGCCGGGGTCCATACCCTGCGCGGGCGCGACGATGCCGCCGCCCTGCGTCAGGCGCTCGCCCCCGGCCCCAAGCGCGTCCTCATCATCGGCGCGGGTTTCATCGGCTGCGAGGTCGCGGCCTCCTGCCGGGCCCTCGACCGCGCCGTCACGCTGATCGATCCGGGGCCGGCGCCCCTCGCCCGGATCCTCGGGCAGCCGGTGGGCGAGATCGTCGCTGCCCTGCACCGAGCTCTCGGCGTCGACCTGCGCAGCCGGACCAAGGTCGCGCGGCTCGAAGGCAATGAGGCAGGCCGGGTGGTCCGGGCCATTCTCGAGGACGGCAATGTAGTCGAAACCGACCTCGTGGTGGTGGCGTTGGGCGCGGTGCGCAACACTGAATGGCTGAGTGGATCGGGGCTCGATGCCGGGCCGGGCGGCGTCGTCTGCAACGAGGCCGGCCACGCCCTCGACACCGAGGGGCGTCCGGACAGGGCCATCGCCGCGGCCGGCGACGTGGCGCGGTTCCCCCATCCGCTCTTTGACGGACGTCCCGTCGCCCTTGAACATTGGGGACACGCCGTGGCGCAGGGCGAGCACGCCGGGCGCCTTCTCGCGGGCGAAGCCAATGAAACGGACTATGCCGAGATGCCCGCCTTCTGGTCGTCCCAGGGCGGGATCACGATCAAGTCGGTCGGCCTCACCGAAGGGGCGGATTCCATGGTCTTCGCGCAGGGGAGCCCGAAGGAGGGCCGCTTCGTCGTCGTCTACGGCGCGAAAGGCCGCTGCATCGCAGCCGTGTCGTTTGATTCCGCCCGGTGGCTTCCCGCCTATGCCGAGCAGATCGCCGCCCGCGCACCATTCCCTCCGATCTGCGGTGGAACCGACGAACACAATCTGACGGTGCTGTCGCCGGGCTTTCCCGAGAAACGGACATCGCCATGAAGACCGGACAGCTGTTCGAGGCGGTCAAGGACGAGGCGAACCGGGCCGATCCCTATCCGCTCTATGCCCGACTGCGCGAGACGCCCGTCTCACGCCAGGACGACGGCATCTATGTGGTCTCGACCCATGCGGCGATCACGAGCCTCCTGCACGATCCGCGGATCAGTTCGGAGACACTGCCGCCGAGCGAACGCCCCCGGACTGGTAATCCGTTCTCGGACTGGATCGTCAACCCGGTCAAGGACCACCTCACCAACACCCATCGCCCCTTCATCTTCCGCGATCCACCGGATCACGACAGGTTGCGGATGGCCGTGATGGGGCAATTCACCCATCAGCGCGTTCATGCCATGCGCGGGCGCTCGCATGACCTCGTGGCCGACCTCCTGGACAAGCAGAGCGATGCGACGAGCTTCGACCTCGTCTGCGACCTCGCCTATCCGCTTCCCGTCACGGTGATCTGCGAAATGCTCGGCGTGCCGCCGGAGGACGAGCCGCAATTCCACGGCTGGGCGACGCAGCTCGCCTCGGCCCTCGAACCGGACAACCTCGGCAACGAAGAGGCACGAGCGAAGAACATCATCACCTTCGACGAGATCTCCACCTACATGCGTGGCCTCATCAAGGAAAAGCGCCGACATCCGCAAGACGACATGCTGTCGGGCCTGAGTGCCGGTTCCGGGCCAGGCGGCGAACCGGGGATGGGCGAAGTCGACCTCATCGCCAGCGCCATCCTGCTGCTGGTGGCCGGGCACGAAACCACCGTGAACCTCATCGCCAACAGCACGCTGGCTCTGGTGCGCCACCCCGATATCCTCGCGCGGCTCGCCGGCGAGCCGGACCTCGCGCCGCGTCTGATCGAAGAGATGCTGCGCTACGACCCACCGGTGCATTTCCGGACAAGGCGGGCATTGAGCGCCATCGACATCGCCGGCATCACCATCCCGGAGGGTGCCGACATTGTCCTCCTCCTCGCCTCCGGAAATCGCGACCCGGCGGTGTTCTGCGATCCGGACCGGTTCGATCCGGATCGCCCCGATATCCGTCATTTCGGCTTCGGCGGCGGACTCCATTATTGCGCGGGCGCGCCGCTCGCCCGGTTCGAGGCCGAGGCGGCCCTGGTGGCGCTGGCACAACGCCTCGTCCATCCGCGTCTGATCGACGATCCGCCTCCCTATCGCTCGGGCGCTGCCTTGCGCGGGCCCATGCATCTTCGGCTTGCCATCGATGGAGTGGCACCTCGGCGCTGAGGCCGCGAGCATGCGCGGGGGCGATTGAGGCCTTGCCGCCACACCGTGTCCGAAAAGCCAGAGCGATGCGCCTTTCCCCTCTCGGTCGTCCCGCATTGCCTTGCCGTCAGCGCAATTGGCGGTGACGCAGCGGTCTATTGCCGATGTCCCCGCCGGGAAGAGAGATCGATGCCGCGTCAGTTCCTGTCGACCGTTGCCCTCGTCGCCCTTGCCGCAGGCCTCGGCGCCTGCAGCTCGTCGCGCCTCGATGGGCCGAGCCGCGGCAGCCGTGCCGGTCTCGGTGCCCAGGCCGCTCTCGAGCCGGCCGCACCGGCCATGCCCGCCGGTCCGGTGACCTCTTCCCCCCTTGCTCCTCCACCAGGCGCCAGCGCCGCCCCTGTCGACGCCCCGCCTCCGGTCGGCACGGACGTGGCCGTCGCGCCTGCCCCGGTCGTTGCCGAGCCGGTCTACGTGCCACCGCCGGCTCCGCCGGTCGTGTCGAGCGGTCGCTCCTCGGTGGTGGGAAGCTGGAACGCCAGGGACGCCACGGGCTCGACTTGCAAGGTCTCCCTGTCGAGCGCCCCCGCCCTCGACCTCTACAAGGCGAATGCGTCCGGTTGCGCCAACAAGGATCTGGCGAAGGTCACCGCCTGGGATTACCGCGACGGCGAGGTCTATCTCTACCAGCCAGGCGGCACCGTGACGGCCCGCCTGCGCCAGGGCGGCGGGGCGCTGGACGGTGCGCTTTCCAAGTCCGGCGCGTCGCTGGCATTGGCGCGGTAGGGCCTTATCCGGCACTCGACAGAGGCCACCTAAAGCCCTGCGGATGCACAGGTTTCGGGAGGCGGCCCGAGCCCCCTCAAGGCGTGACCCGTAGCCCCAGCAGCCAAGTATTGGCACTGAAGCTCGACCCAGCGGAACTGCTGTCGATCTGCTGGTAGATGTAGCTGCCGCGCAGGGAGAGCCAGCGGTTGAAGCGGTAGTCGAGCCGTGCGGTGGCTGAGAAACCACGCTCGGTGATGTTGACCCGGTCGTAGTCGCTGGCGAGGTAACCGCCGCCCAGCGTGATCGACAGGTTGCGCAGGAGGTCGTGCTGCACCTCCAGCGTCACCGCCTTGGTCAGCACGCCGCTCGATCCCGGGACGGCGGTTTCGATGATGCCGGTGGCCGCGTTGAGCCGCACCGTGGTGAGCGGGCTCGCCGTCCAGATCAGGGCCGCATTGATGATCGGCGCGGTGAGGTCCTTCAGGCCCGGATCGACATAGGTCCGATGCTGGAGACCCGCCGAGACCTCGCCGTT
The DNA here is from genome assembly GCF_001422815.1 of Methylobacterium sp. Leaf91. GTDB lineage: Bacteria > Pseudomonadota > Alphaproteobacteria > Rhizobiales > Beijerinckiaceae > Methylobacterium. The sequence continues at coordinate 30,789 of NZ_LMMP01000051.1, forward strand.
GATGAAACGGGTGAGCGCCACGCGCGCGCCGCCCGTGACCGTGATGCCATCGGAATTCCGGCGGATCCCGTTGGAATCCGTGCGCAGGTCATAGACGCGGGTATCGGCCAGGACGTCGACGAAGGGCGAGATGACGGGCGAGATCTCGTAGGAGGCGCGCAGCCTCAGCCCGTACTGGTTCAGGTTGCGGTCGCTCTGGTTCAGGATCGCCCCGTTGGAGAGCGTCGCGCTCTCGAACTCCGACCGGTCGATGAGGCCCCGCAGGGAGACCTGGAGACGGTTGAACGTCTCGGTGACACCGATCGTCGTGCCGTAACTCGCCACGATCGGGCGGTTCGAGAGCGTGGCATTGATGTCGGGCGAGCCCGGCCGCTGCGTGTCGACGAGGAAGCGGGTCTCCACATCGACGGTGGTGCTGCGGTTGGCGTCGAGGCGCAGGCGAACGGTACCCGCGCCGTTGGGCCGGCTGGCGGCCTGGTTGTCAGGGAAGTCGAGATAGCCGCCGCGGAGTTCGCCCGCGAGTTCGTGCGAGGACCAGTCGCTGCGGAAGGCGAGTTCGCCCTCGGTGCGCAGGGCGAGCGACCCCTTGGCGCGGTTGGGCGTGACCTGGTCCGGATTGGTGTCGTAGCCCACGCTCTGCTGGAACACCGGCAGGAAGGTGAAGGTCCCGAGCTTGATGCCGAGGGGGGCATAGGCCTCGTCCACCACCAGCGGCCTGCGCAGGGCCGAGCCGAGGAAAGCACCCGGCGTGCTGATCCCGGCGAGCGGTAGCAGGGTCAGGGACGGCGCCAGGGGCGGGGCGGGTGACGGGGTCGGCAGCGGCGCGCCGACGACGGCGTTGCGGATCACCGGGGTCAGGCGCAGGTCCGGCGACGGTGTCCGTACGATGGAACGGACCGGCCGCGTCGTCGCCACGCCGAAACGACGAGGTGGGATCGCGCGCAGGCGCAAGAGATCGGTGGGATTGCGGTTGTTGCCGGCGCTCGAAGCCACAGGCGGAACGGGCGAAGGGGAGCGCCGCCGGGCAGCGGTGCCGGCCGAACCATCGTCCGTCTGCGAAAAAGCGCCGTCGCTTGGGGAGGCGGCACCCGTCGATGCATCGCCGGACGCGCCGCTCCCACGCAGGGTCGGACCACCCGTGGTACCGGCACCCGTGGCGGAGGAGGGATTCGTGCTGCCGAAAGTCGGGGTAGCAAGCTGTGTCGCCGGGCGCGACTGGGCCTGCGCCTGCACCCCCGGCAAGGCGACGGCGGCCGTCAGGATCAGGCTACGAAGCCCCGTCCTGTGCCATCCTGCGGTCGGCCCTGCACGCATCCCGGACGACTGTCTCTCCGCGGCCCTGGCGTCGAACGTCTCGCGCGACAAGACCACTGCCCGGGGTGTTTCTCGGACGTCCCTTCACGCATCCCGGACCGGCGCGACGGACGCGGCGGCCAAAGATCGCCCCAGAGGATCGCCCACGTCCAAGACGCACGGCCCTTACATCGGGACGGCTCCTCGCCGACCCCAACGTGGTAAAAGAACAGGGTTAGCGTTGTCTTAAGGACGGGGCGCCGAAGGGGCTAAAGTCGTTCACGCCCGTGATCGGCTCACGGCGCGAACGCTCCCGGCCATAAGGGCGAAAAGACGGACGATCCAGGGCGCTGAGCCCTGCTTCACCAGGTTACGGACGAGCCAGGCGCGGCGCGCTCCATGGCGTTCAGGACGTCGACCAGTGCGTCGGCCGCAGCGAAGGCAAGCCCGACCTGCCGGACACCATTCACCAATGCCGGGCGGCCGGTCTTGGTGTCGAACACTGTCCAAAGGTCGAGGCTCCGATCATCTGATCGGAGGTCGTAGGTGATACGGCAATCGATGAACATCTCTGTTCCATAGGAATCCCGGGTAAGGTCGAGCCCGTCGGTCCTGGGAACACTAGCATCCCGCCCATTGCTGCCATCCCCCATTTGGGGGATGAGGGACCTCCCGCTAGCAGCCGGATCCCCGACAGGACGCTGTCCATCTGCAATGCCGTCGCCGCGGGGGTGTCTGGTTCGTATCAGCCGAGCCGGTGATAGGCCTTGAACCAGCGCACGAAGGCCGGGATGCCGATTTCGATCGGCGTCGTCGGGGCATAGCCGAGGTCACGGGAGATGGCGCTGAGATCGGCATAGGTCTCCCTCACGTCGCCGGACTGCATCGGCTCGGACCGACGGATCGCCGGACGCCCGCAAGCTTCCTCCAGCACGTCGATCATGCGCAGAAGCGGCACCGACGTGTTGTTGCCGATGTTGTAGAGCCGGTGCGGCGCATGACTGCCGCCCGCCTTCTCCGCGCCGTCATCGGGCGGCGGATTGTCGAGGCAGGCGAGGATGCCGGCGACGATGTCATCGATATAGGTGAAATCCCGCCGCATCGCACCGTCGTTGAACACACGGATCGGCTCGCCCGCGAAGATGGCTTTGGCGAACAGCCACAAGGCCATGTCGGGCCGTCCCCACGGCCCGTAGACGGTGAAGAAGCGCAGGCCCGTCTGGGGCAGGCGATAAAGATGGGCGTAGGTCTCGCTCATCAACTCGTCCGCTTTCTTTGTGGCGGCATAGAGCGAGACCGGATGGTCGACACGGTCCTCGACCCGGAAGGGCAGGGAGGTATTGCCGCCATAGACCGAGGAGGACGAGGCATAGGCGAGATGCGCCACACCCCGGTGGCGCGCGAATTCCAGAATGTTGAGGTGACCGACCACGTTGGCCTGAACGTAGGCGCGCGGGTTCTCGATGGAGTAGCGCACCCCGGCCTGCGCCCCGAGATGGACGATCCTGTCGATCCCATGCCCGTCCAGCCCCCTGTCCAGGGCCTCGTGATCGGAGAAGTCGAGGGGAAGGAAGCGGAACGAGTCGCCCCGGCGCGTCGCGATATCGGTAATCCGGTCACGCTTGAGTGCGACCGAATAATAATCATTGAGATTGTCGATGCCGAAGACCGTCTCGCCACGTGCGAGCAAGCGATCGGCCACATGGTAACCGATGAAGCCCGCCGCTCCGGTCACGAGAATCGCCATTTCGGGTCGAGGCCTCATCGTGGTCCGAACCGCCTGCCGACGAGGCCGGCGGCGGTCCGGAAAGGTTCGTTCAGAGTCGCTCGTAGAGTTCCTTGAGGCGGCCGCGATAGATCTCGGGGCTATACTTCGCCGCCTGGACCTTGCCCATCTCGGAGAGGCGCCCGCGCAGATCCGCATCCGAATCCACGGCGCGGATCGCGTCGGCGATGTCGCGGGCATCGTAGGGATTGATCAACAGGGCGGCATCGCCGGCGACCTCCGGCGTCGAGCCCTCCTTGGAGGTGATGACCGGGGTGCCGAGCAGCATGCTCTCCAACACCGGCAGGCCGAAGCCTTCGTAGAGGGAGGGGAACACCACGCCCTTGGCGCCGCGGATGAGACTGACGAGAAGGGAGAACGGCGCGTAGTCGAACCGCCGGATGCGGTCGCGCTGGTAGGTCATGTTGTCGATCTGTTCGAGATACGAGTTCGTCGTCGGATTGATGAACTTGAACTCGACATCCGATTTCCAGGCCGCGCCGCCGACGATGACGAGAGGCGCCGAGACCTGGCTGGCAAGATAGGCTTCGACGAGGCGGCCGACATTCTTCTTGGGCTCGATGGCGCCAAAGAACAGGAAATAGCCCTTATAGGGCAAGCCGAACGCGCCCTCGATCTCGCGACGGACCACGTCTTCGGGCTTCTCGGCGAACTTCTTCGGGATTTCCACCGACTGGTAGGTGTTGGTGATCCGGTGCTCGGGGCAGCCGAGCAGGTTGATGATGTCGCGGCGCGAGGTCTCGGACACGGTGACGATGTGATCGGCATCCTTCACGATGCGCCGCATCAGGCGCAGGTAACGCCGCTTGATGTCGCCGGTTGTGAAGGGCAGGCGCAGGGGCACGAGGTCGTGCAGGGTGTAGATGTTCTTGGCGCCCGGAATCCGGATCGGCAGAGGATAGGTCCAATGCATGATGTCGGGCGTGCGCAGGCCGCTGACGCGTAGCGTGCGGTTGTAGGTCTTGAAATAGCTGAGCGAGACGTCGAACAGATTCACGCTGTTCCAGATCTGATCGAAATACGGCATCCGCGCTTCGAACGTCTTGCTGATGACGGTGCCGGTGATCGGCACTTTCACCGCACGCCGCCCGAGAGGTGAGGTGAGCTGGTCGCGGATATAGCGCAGGATCACCAGCCATTGGGGCGGGGTACCGACCGCCGGATCGAAGAACGAGATCTCGCGCAGGAGCGGATCGATGCCTGGCGAGGCGCGGGTCCCGTAGAGGACATCGGTCCGATAGCCGAGCTCGTGCAACTCGTAGCTCAGGTTGCGGGCATAGGTGGCGACGCCGGTACCCTTCTCCAGCCCGAGGTTATACCCATCCAGCATCACACTTTTAGGCATTCCAGACTTCCTTGGATGGTTCTGCGATGGGTCGTTGGCGACAAGGATAGAAGACTCGGACCAAATGAAAGAGTTGGACCAAGTGCCGTCTTCGCGTCGGCGGCCCGGGTCCATGACGGAAGCATTTCGTTCCTGCTCCCCGGGCGGTGACGTCTCCGAAAGGGACGGAGTTCAGCTCTCCCAGATCGCCGCGTGGACGACGATATGACGCGTTCCGCGGAGCCGGAAGCCTAGAACTTCAGCGCTTTGAGCACTTTCGGCTCCACCGGCCAGGGGGTCGCCTCGTACTCGACCGCCTTCGGCAGCGGGAAGGCCTCGAACAGGGCCTGGGGCGAGTAGGCCAAGGGACGCCATGTGGCCTTGATCCAGTCGAGGGCCTTGTCCCATTCAGGCTTGGCGCGCCGCTCCAGGCAGAAGGCGTTGAGGCGGGTCACACCGGCGCCGAGATAGAAATCCCGCACCCGGTGATCGACTTTCTCCTGATCGTCGTCGAGTTTGAGTTCCCGGCCTTCACCCTGGCCATAGGTAGCGAACCAGGAACTGGGAATACCGTAGCATTCCGCGATCACGAGGCCGTGGAGCGAGGTGGAGAGGATGTGTCGGCAGGACACGATCTCCTCAACCTTGGCGCGCAGGGACGGCGCATCACGGTCGGTGATCGTGTTGATGATCCGGATGTCACCCTCGCGCTCGGGGGGAATGCCGTAGCGGGTCATCACGTCGAGAACAGTGGCGGCGGGGTCCTGGGAGGCAAGCTCGGTCAGGTGAACGATGACGCCGATCTCATGGGTTTTCACCACGTGATCCATGGGCCAGAATTTAGGCAGCAGGTAAACGGGGTCGCCGTAGATCTCCGGAACCGCGATACCCTGCGCCCTCAGCACGGCGCCGGTCTTGGGGCCACGCACGGCATGGACGTGGAACTCGGTTCCCGCAGGCCGCTGATAAGGCGCCGGGTTCGGACTACCCGGGCAGCGCTGGGCATCGAGACCGGTGCCCCACATGTGGACCGTCCCGTTGCGGATGGCGTGTCCAATGGTACCGACCGCGACGAGACGCTCGGAATTGCTGTCGAAGGCCGCATGCCGCACGACGCATCCCGAGATGGCGGCGACCATCACGGCACTCAGTGCGTCACCAAAATTTGCGTGGGGAAACTTCTGAGAGCTGGCCGCCCAGGCCAAGGGAACTGAACCGGGCGGCAAGGTCGACCTAACGCGCTTCAGGAGAGCGGCGGAAGTCTTTTTTTTTTCTAACTTCGCCGCGTCGTCCAATGCAGCATCTTCGACAGTCGGTTGGGGGGCATTTTTTTCAGCCATAGCTTGGGGAGCGCCTTTGGAAGGTTCATCAGGAAATCGGGCAGCCACCGCCTTGGCACCTCCCGGAAATTCCTTGCGGTCGAGACGGTTCAATTCGCCGACATCGTGGCGGAGTTTCAGGTCGGTCAGTGCCTTGTGCTCCCAGATCGTCTCGCCGGGCGCGGCGGAGATCGGGCTCAGATCGACAGGGAAGGCGTTGATCAAGGCATCGCCATCGAAGCTCTTCGGCGACCAGCTCTTGTCGATGGCCTTCATGATGGCGGGCCAGTCGCTCGGCTTGGGCCGCGGCTGATTGTAGACATCGATCTTCGGCAGGCCGAGGCCGGTATAGAGATCGACGATGCGCAGGTCGACATCCCCCTCGCGGGTAAGCTCCACCGATTGCAGCCCGTCTTTGCTCAGGCTCGGCGCGAAATACAGGCAGGGAATGCCGTAGGATTCCGCGATCACCATCCCGTGGAGGCTGGTGGAAACGATCCGCTCGCAGGACAGGATCTCGTCGATCTTCGACTGAAGCGCGCCGACATGCAGTTCGGTGACGGTCGTGATGAGATGGACGTCGTCGGCGAGTTCGGCCGGAATTCTGAAGCGCGCGATTTCCTTGCGCGGCACCGCCTCCATCTCGCGATTGGCGAGCTCCGACAGATGTAGGATGACACCGAGCTTGTAGCGCTTCTTGACGGTCGGCTTGTAGAAAAGCGGCAGCAGCCAGACTGGGTCACCGTAGGGAACGGCATGCGAGAGGGTCTTGGCCGAGAGGAGCGATTCCGAGACCGGCCCACGTGTGGCGGTCACGGTAAAGTGCGAATTCGCCGAAGGAACGAACGGCTTCTTTTCGTTCGCCGGCGCCGAGGGGTTGGCCCAGTTCGAGCAGCCCGTCCCCCAGAACCAGACCTCACCATTGGCGAAGCCGTGTCCGATCGTACCGACGCAGGACAGGCGAGGCGCGAAGGACTTCATCGGCGTTCTGCGGATCGGCTTGCCCGAAAGCAGCGCGATCATCACCGGGCTCAAAGCGTCGCCGAAGTTGAGATAGTTCATGTCCATGGTCGAACCGGCCCAGGCCAGCGGAATCTCGCCTTTTTCACGCACGTACCGGGTGATGGATGTCGCCATAGATCACGTCCTCAATTCTTGGATTATCTAAACGAAAACGACGACCTCATCGTCACTGCACAACCTAGACCCACAAGCATCAACACGATCGACGCTATAGCTTTCGTCCCACGGCAATCAATATTTAGGAGCCAAACAAAGTGATATCGATGCTTAGGTGACTATAAACCCAGCAATCCAACGCGACCAAAGATCTTATCTCGCCGACAGACAGCAAGGTCATCTCGCATTTGATTGCCTCGATCCCGAATCCATGGATCCTCTTCAAGTCATTGGTGCGCCTGATTAAGGCGGTTCCTGCGGGGTGTCCAGGGCAGGAGTTCACGTTAATGGGAAGGCAGCGAGGGAGCGACCAGCATCACGATGTCGTCTGAGAGACGCGCTGCCTGGCGGTGTCCGCCGGCGCCGGGGTCCCGTGGGACGGGGTGGGACGCTTGACGGCCCGAGCGGTCTTGGCCTCCTCGTCCACACGTCGAAGGGCCGCCATGATCTGCCGGCCCGTATCGGTCCAGGTAGCGGGGCGATAGTTCCTGTCGATCTCGCGCTCCTTCGCCCGGAGCAACCCGGGATCGCTAGCGTAAGATTTGATCTTGGCGGCCCATTCGCTCGTCATATGGGGAGGGGCATAATCGACGAAGTGCTGACCGACTTCGGGCAGGGACGTGGTCTTCGAGACGATGCCGAATTTGCCAAAGCTCAGGGCCTCGGCGACCGGGAGGCCCCACCCCTCGTAGCGGGAGGGAAACAGGAACATCTGGCAGTTCTTGTAGAGGGTCCGCAGCGCCAGATCGTCCACTTTGGCGAGGAAGTGAAGCTTCCGGGCCAGCGGCGTGCGCCTGACAATAGCGCGTAGCATCATGCGCTTCCTGCGCTTGCTGTGCCCGACGCAGACCAGGCTCGGGGCCGCCTCCTCATTGCCCTTGAAGGCCAATGACCAAGCCTTGATGGCGACCCGGTGATTCTTCCGCGGATGCACCGAAGAGACATAGAGGATGTAGGGCCCCTTCACCTTCAACGGCCTCGGCGGGGTGTTGTCACCGATCTGCGACACTCCGAAATCGAGGGTCACGATCCGCCCGCAATCGAACCCCTGATAGGTGATCAAGGCTTCCGCGGTGGCGCGAGATGGCGTGAAGATCACATCCGCCGTCTCGAGCACGAGATCGATCCAGCGCTTGAACGTCTCATGGGCTGAACGGAAGGTGAGCTTCGGCTGCTCGATCGGCAGCATGTCGTGGACCAGGATCGCCTTGCGACAGGAGATGTTGGCGGATTTCAGCGCGCTGACGATGCCGGCATAATTCGAGCGCGACCAGCTCGCCCCGAGCATGACGAGCCACGGGGCGGACCGGGGCATGGAACTGTCGGCAGCCGCCGCCGGCTGGTTCTTGAAGATGCGGACATAACTCAGCTCCTCCACCGCCTTGGCGACGAGGGAGCGCCCCTTGACGGTATTGGTCCGGCCATAGGCCTCGATGAGCTCCAACATCGGGGCACTGATGGGCGCGAGCCGCCGTTTGAAGGGGGTGATGCCGATGGGAGTGATGACGCAGTCGAGATCGTCCGCCTGTATAGCGCTGGTGATCTCATAGACGACGCGTTGGATCCCGGTGATCGGCAACCCTCTTTTGAAGAAGGACACCAGATCCGTGTAGTCCATCAGGATGTTTGCAGACTTCATCGAACGTGCAATGCGGTTCCGACGATGGAGATAGACCGCAGCATGACATGCCCCCGTCTCTGACTGCCCCCGGAGTCAGCGATCTTTGCCATCGTTAGGAAGGCCCCGTCCGCTCGAGAACATAGAAGCTCAATGCGAGCACTACACGCCGAAAATATGACGTCCCCCGCACCGAGTGACGCTACCGCATTGCACTACCCACGCATAGCCGGTCCGGCGGAACGAAGCGCTCATGGATGGCCGAGGTTGAACAGGAATAGGTTTGAAATGAGGAGACCGCTCGGCCTCACACCCATACCTCGTTCGGCGTCACAATCGACCGAAGAGGAAATTGGCTCCCCGAGTAGGACTCGAACCTACGACAAAGCGATTAACAGTCGCTTGCTCTACCAACTGAGCTATCGGGGACCACGGCGGGGTCTCTACACACGGCTTTGGCGGGACGCAAGGCCTCTTCGCATATTTGTCGGCTTTGTTTACGGCCTCGCCACCGTTTGGCCTCCTGTCGCGGAATCCCCGTTGCGGATGGGGCCCGGGCTCTGTAAGAGACCGGTCACCCCGGATCGACCGTCCGATCCGGTGGCGCCATTCCCTCATCGATGGGATGTGCGAGAGGCCTCGTGGCGGAGTGGTTACGCAGAGGACTGCAAATCCTTGCACCCCGGTTCGATTCCGGGCGAGGCCTCCAATTTCTCTCTCAATGGGTCACGGTGAGGCGAAGAAGGCCGGCAATGGCCGACCTTCCTCATCCCGTCGCTTCCGTCCACCCGAACGAACGCGTCACCGCCTTGCCCCAGGCGGCGTAGAGCCGGTTGCGCCGGTCCTCGTCCATTCGTGGGTGCCAGCGATGGTCGACGCCCCAATTGGCGACGAGGTCGCCCGTGCCGGCCCAGTAGCCCGTGGCGAGGCCTGCCGCGTATGCGGCGCCCAGTGCTGTGGTCTCGGTCACCTTCGGGCGCAGAACCGGCACCGCGAGGAGGTTCGCCTGGAACTGCATGAGGAGGTCGTTGCGGACCATGCCGCCATCGGCCCGTAATTCCTTGATGGCGATCCCGGAATCCGTCTCCATCGCCTCGATGACCTCGCGGGTCTGGTAGGCGGTGGCCTCCAAAGCGGCGCGGGCGATGTGGCCCTTGTTGGCGTAGCGGGTGAGGCCCGCGATGATGCCACGCGCACTCTCGCGCCAATGCGGCGCGTAGAGCCCGGAAAAGGCCGGCACGAAATACACGTCGCCATTGTCCTCCACGGTGCGGGCGAGGGGCTCGATCTCGGCACTGTCCCGAATGAGGCCGAGGTTGTCGCGCAACCATTGCACCAGGGCCCCCGTAATGGCGATGGATCCTTCCAGCGCATAGACCGGCGCCTGATCACCGAGCCGGTAGGCGAGGGTGGTGACGAGGCCGCAGGTGGAGGGTACCGGCGCCGTGCCGGTATTCATCAGCACGAAACAGCCGGTGCCGTAGGTGTTCTTGGCCTCGCCCGGAGAGAAGCAGGCCTGGCCGAACAGGGCCGCCTGCTGGTCGCCGAGGATGCCGGCGATAGGAACCCCGGGGAGGGCGCCGCGCGTCTCGCCATAGACCATGCTCGAGGAGACGATCTTCGGCAGCATCGCCCGCGGGATGCCGAAGGCCGAGATCATGCCGGGATCCCAATCGAGGGTGTCGAGAGCCATGAGCTGGGTTCGGCTGGCATTGGTTGCGTCGGTGACGTGCAGACCGCCCGCGGGTCCGCCCGTGAGGTTCCAGACGAGCCAGCTATCGATGGTGCCGAACAGGACATCCCCGGCCTCCGCCGCTACGCGGGCGCCGGGCACCTGGTCAAGGAGCCAGGCGAGTTTGAGGCCGGAGAAGTAGCTCGCCAAGGGTAGCCCCGTGACCGTCCGGAAGCGGTCCTTGCCGCCATCGCGCGCGAACTCGTTCACGAGCCCGTCCACTCGCGTATCCTGCCAGACCAGGGCGTTGTGAAGCGGGCGCCCGGTGGCGCGATCCCAGATCAACGTCGTCTCGCGCTGGTTGGTGATGCCGATGGAGACGAGGTCGGAAGCGACCAGCCCCGCCATCGCCAGGGCCTCGCGCATGACGATGCGGGTGTTGCGCCAGATCTCGTTCGCGTCGTGCTCCACATGGCCGGGGCAGGGATAGATCTGCTCGTGCTCACGCTGGGCCGACGCGACGATTGCGCCGCCGCGATCGAAGACGATGAAGCGCGTGCTGCTCGTGCCCTGATCGAGGGCACCGACATAACGGGTCATGGCCGCCTCCCATCCTTGGAGCGTGTCGTTCCTGTACGGCTCGCGAGGCCGGGCGCGAGTCCATCGGCTCTCAGGCTGCGCTGGCCTTGCCGGTCATATAGTCTTCGAGCCGGGCCTGTCCCTCGGGTGACAGATGCAGGCCGAGTTTCGAGCGGCGCCAGAGGATGTCCTGCGCGCTGCGTGCCCATTCGCGATCGATCAGGTAATCCACCTCCGCCGCCGTGAGTCCCTCTCCGAAATCGGTGCCGAGATCGGCGAGGCTCCGTGCCGGGCCCAGTAGCTCGTCCGTGCAGGTGCCATAGGCACGGGCCAGGCGCCGCGCCATCATCGGCGGTAGGAAGGGCCGTCGCGCCATGAGATCGTCGAGGAACCTCGTGATATCGGCATTCGGCAAGTCGCCGCCGGGAAGAATCCCAGTGGCGGTCCAGGCGGGCTTCAACCCCGGTCGATAGGGGGCGAGCTTACCGATCGCGTGTTCGGCGAGGCGCCGGTAGGTGGTGATCTTGCCGCCATAGACCGAGAGCACGGGCAGGAGGCCATCGCGGTCCGAGACATCGAGGACGTAGTCGCGAGTGACCGAAGAGACATTCGTGGCGGCATCGTCGAAGAGCGGGCGCACGCCCGAGAAGCTCCACACCACGTCGTTGGGGCTGACCCGAGCCCGGAACGACCGGTTGATGCAGTCGCAGAGATAGCGGGTCTCGTCCTCGGAGATTCGGACCGGGCCCGGCTCCTCCCCATGGGGCACATCCGTGGTACCGATGAGGGTGAAGTCGCGCTCGTAGGGGATCGCGAAGACGATCCGCCCGTCCGGCTGTTGCAGGATATAGGCCTGCGCTCCGTCATAGAGCCTCTTCACGACGATATGGCTACCCTTGACGAGCCTGACCGTCGCACGGCTTGCGAGGCCGAGCGTGCGCCCCAGGGTCTCACTGACCCAGGGACCAGCGGCGTTGACGACCATGCCCGCACGTACGGTCTCGCGGCGGCCGGATACAACGTCGCGGATTGTGGCGACCCAGGATGTCTCATCGCGATGGGCGGATTCGACGGCGGTGCGCGTCCGGATTTCGGCGCCGCGCTCGCGCGCATCCATGGCGTTGAGCACCACGAGGCGGCTATCCTCGACCCAGCAATCCGAATAAGCGAACCCGCGCGTCAGGCGCGGCTGCAACGGCGCGCCCAGATCCGTGCCTTGCAGGCGCAGGGAGGCCGAGCCGGGCAGGGTCTGCAGGCGGGCGAGGTGGTCGTAGAGAAACAGACCGAGCCTCAGCATCCAGGCAGGGCGTAAGCCCTCGTCGTGTGGCAGGACGAAGCGCAGCGGCCAGATGATGTGGGGAGCGAGCCGCAATAGGCGCTCGCGCTCGGCCAGTGCCTCCCGCACCAGTCGGAACTCGTAATGTTCAAGGTAGCGAAGACCGCCATGAATGAGTTTCGTCGAGGCGGACGAAGTGAACTCGGACAGATCGCCCTTCTCGCAGAGCAGCACCCCGAGGCCGCGCCCGGCCGCGTCGCGAGCGATACCCGCGCCGTTGATGCCGCCGCCAATGACGAGAAGATCGTATTCGCGCGCGCTCAACCCGCGACCTCCCTCGCCCCATGGCGGGAGCGCTCTTGTCCGGCGGGGCTCATTCCACGCGGACCCTGTGACGTTCCTCGAACACTGACGGTCCCTGCCCAAAACGCCGCCGGAATGAATCGGGCCTCACGCTCTCTTCGCCAACCCCGGACAAGTATGGATGTTTCGGTGAGCTGACATTTACGCACGATTTTCCCATCGGACGAATGGCCCCACGGCCGCAGCACATACGGCCAGTCAGGAGCGGGGGCGCGCGTGCGTCGCGTCGGGAATGCGTGACATGGATGTCGGCGGGTTGCATCTCCCTCGGCAAGGCCGGTCTAGGCTGGGCGGGGAAGTCGACTCCGCCGCCCGCGAGACGCCGACCGTGGAAATCCATCCTCGGTGATTTTGGCGTCATCGGGGTGGTTGACCGGACGGGAGCAGTGGCTTATGCGAACAACCTCGTTCGGAGGCGCTCACGAAGCTTCCGGCCCAGTTCGAAGAGCGGCGGTAAAAAACGCCTTGTCTTCAAAGGGTTCGTTGGGGGATAGTTTAACGGTAGAACAGTGGACTCTGACTCCTCTAGTCGAGGTTCGAATCCTCGTCCCCCAGCCACTGTCTCACCTAAGTCATTCAGATCATTGAGCTCCTCGCGCAGTCGCCCTGCGGTGTGAGCCTGTTGCTACACACCGCTGCTACACAAGGCACCCAGCCAGGTGCCGAAGGAGCGGAGTGGCACCGATCGCGAATGTCGTCCTGCGTGGACGAACCTTTCATTTCCGCCGACGCGTACCGACCGGCCTGCAGCCGAAATTGCGCCTCACCGAAATGGTGCGCAGCCTCGGGACATCGGACGGGCGGACTGCCAAGCTACGGGCCTGTCAGCTATACGTCGCGTCAGAGACTATCTTCTCGACGCTGAACGCGACGCCGATGCTGACCGACGCCCAACTCGCCCGCCTCGTACAGGATTTTTACGGGCTGATTCTCGATCAGGAGAACCAGGGGCGTCTGACGCGCGGTGCAATCCCGAACGACATCCGTGAGCGCCGTGTCGCTCAGTACGAGACAATGGCGGCACCCCAAGCGGTCGTGTTCGGCTCGCTCATCGCCTGTCCTTGATCGAGAATGGGAAATGGTCAGTGCCGCGTCGCCGTCGCAGCCCCCCCGAGGTAGATCTCGCCGAGGCGGCCGCTCGCGGCGAGGTCCGCAGCCGGGCCGGCTTCGACGACGCGACCGCTCTCCAACACGTAGGCACGGTCGGCATAGGCCAGAACGAGGTTGGCGCTCTGCTCGGCGAGGAGGAAGCTCACGCCCTCCTCACGGTTGAGGCGACGGATGATCTCGAAGATCTCTCCGACGATGATCGGCGCGAGCCCCATCGACGGCTCGTCGAGGAGGACCAGGGTCGGGCGGGTCATCAGCGCCCGGCCGATCGCCACCATCTGCTGCTCGCCGCCGGACGTGAGTCCGGCCTTGGCCGAGCGCCGGTCGCGCAGGCGGGGGAACCACGCATAGACCCGCTCCAGGTCGTCCGCGAGCTGCCGCCGGCTCGGGCGGCGCAGGAAGCCACCCGTTCTGAGATTCTCCTCGACGGTGAGCTGCCCGAAGACGTGACGGCCCTCGAGCACCTGCACGATGCCCTGCTGCACCAGATCGGCCGGATCGAGGGCGGCCGTCGACTCGCCCCGCCAGCGGATACTGCCGCCCCGCAGGGCGCCACGCTGCGGTCCGAGCAGGTTCGAGATCGCCCGCAGCGTCGTGGATTTGCCGGCGCCGTTGGAGCCCAGCAGCGCCACGATGGAGCCTTCCTCGACGGTGAGCGAGACACCGCGCAGGGCGGGCCCCGCCTGCCCATAGGAGGCCTCGATGGACTCGACGGCGAGGAAATCGTGCGACCGCGTCATGACGCCCCCTATCAGCGTGCGCTGGCCTCGGAAGATTCGGCCGTGCGGGGGACGATGCCCTTCTCCTTCGCGTAGGCCGCGGCGCGCTCGTAGATCAGCGGCAGCAGGAGTTCGCGGTCCGACTTCACCCAGCCGTTGCTGACGACGGCCCATTTGGCACCGTCCCATTGCAGCACCTTGCCGGCGCCGCCGCCCTCGTGATCCTTGATCGAGAGCTCGAGGGGCTGCACCAGCCCCTCGGCGCCGATCTGCTTAAGGCGGGCTTCGTCGAGGACGAGATGTTCGAGGCCCCATTGAGCCTCCTCGCCGGTGATGGGCCGGTGGCCGAAGCGCGCTTGCGCCGTTCGGATCGCCTCGACGGCGATGATCGTCTCGATGATCCCCGAATTGTAGTAGACCGAGCCGAAGCTCTTCGCATCCCGTAGGTCACTGCGGTTCTTATCGACGATCTCCGTCTTGATCTTCTTGAGGATCTCGAAATCCTGGCCTGCGGGAAAGGGCGTGATCGCCAGATAGCCCTTGCCGACGCTCCCGGCGGGCCGGACGTCCTCTTCCGATCCCGACCAGATCCCACCGATGATCCGGTTGACGGGAAAGCCGGTCTTGGCCGCGGTCTTGATCGCCACCGGCGTCATCACGCCCCAACCGCGCAGGAACACCCAGTCCGGCTTGATCTGACGGACACGCGCCCATTGCGCGGACTGGTCGTTGCCGGGATGGGGCACCGGGATCTGGATGTTCTCGAACCCGTATTCTTTCGAGAGGATGTCGAGGGGCGTCTGGGTTTCCTTGCCGTAGGGGCTATCGTGATAGATCGTGGCGATCTTGACGCCGTTGAGCTTGTCCTTTCCGCCCACCCGCTCGGCGATGTAGTTCACCACCGAGGAGGCCTCGCTCCAGAAACTGAAGAGCACCGTGAAGCTATAGGGGAAGACCCGTCCGTCGATGGCCTCGGTGCGGCCGTAGCCGGTGGTGATCAGCGGGATCTTGTCGGCCACCGATTTCTCGGTCAGCGCCTTCGAGACCGGGTCGCCATGCGGTAGGAAGACCGCCACCGGCGACCCGTTCTTGCCGCCCTTCACCCGTTCGTAGCACTCGACCCCCTTCTCCACCGCCCATTCGGTCTCGCACTCGTCCCAGAACAGCTTCACGCCGTTGATGCCGCCTTCGACCTCGTTGATGTAGCGCAGGTAGTCGATCACCCCCGCCCAGGAAGGGATGCCGGAGGACGCGTAGGCGCCGACCCGGAAGGTCGCCAGCGGGAAGTACTGCTCCTTCGCCTCCCCGGCCGAGACAGGCGCCGCCAGGGCGAAGGAGGCCGCGACCGCGGCGGCGCGGATCGCACGGGTGAGGATCGTCATCGGGAAACTCCGGGAGTGTAGGGGCGAGGGGATCAGGCGCGCGCGGCGAGGCGGCGCCAAAGGCGGCTGGCGAGGGCCGACAGGCCGTCCGGCTCGTGGATCAGCAGCCAGACGATCAGGCCGCCGAAGAGGATGTGCTGGAGGTTCTGCAATTGGCCGCCATCGATGGCGCCTCCGAACGCGATCCCGGCCACGTGGCTGAGGAGGATCGGCAGCAGGACGATGAAGGCCGCGCCGATGAACGAGCCGGCGAGGCTGCCCATCCCGCCGATGATGATGACGAACATCACCTGGAACGAACGGTCGAGATCGAAGCTGCGCGCATCCACCGTGCCGAGATAGGCGAAGGCCCAGAGCGCACCGGCGATGCCGCAGACGGTGGCGCCGACGAAGAAGGCCTTGAGCTTGGCCTGCACAACCGGGATGCCGATCACCGCGGCGGCGGTGTCCATGTCGCGCACGGCCATCCAGATGCGGCCGGTCTGGCTTCGCACCAGGCGCCACGCCACGGCCGTCACCAGCACCACGGTGCCGAGGGTGAGGAGGTAGCGCCCACCCGGCCGCGACAGGTCATACCCGGCGATGGCCAACCGTGGCGCCGAGATCGTGCTCGATGAGGCGTAGTTGGAGAACCACGGATACTGGTTCAGCACCCACTCGATCAGGAACTGCGCGGCCAGTGTCGTCGCTACGAGGTAGAAGCCTTTGATGCGAAGAGACGGCAGGCCGACGACGAGCCCGACCATACCGGCGATGAGGCCGCCGAGGACGAGACTCACCGGCAACGGCAGTTCGGGCACCCGCAGGAGCAAATTGTAGGTGGCGTAGGCCCCCGCCGCCATGAAGGCGCCGGTGCCGAGCGAGGCTTGGCCCGCATAGCCCATGGTCAGGTTGAGGCCGAGGCCCGCGAGCGTCATGATCAGGAACGGGATCAGGATCGCGTTGAGCCAGTAATCGCTGGCAATGGCCGGTACCGCTAAGGCGGTGGCGACGAGGAGCGCCAGCATCACGGCCCGGGCCGGCAGGATCGGGACGATGACGCGGCGCAGGAATGCGGGGGCGGGCATCATTGAGGCCGAGGCGGGGGGCATCTGGTCAGACCCTCTCGATGGTGCGCTCGCCGAACAGGCCGGAGGGCCGGGCGAGCAGGAAGGCGACGGCGAGCACGTAGGCGAACCAGGTGGAGACGCTGCCGCCGAGCAGCGGGCCGAGATAGATCTCGGCGAGACTGTCGCTCGCCCCGACGATGAGACCGCCGACGATGGCGCCGGCGATCGAGGTGAAGCCGCCGATGATGAGGACCGGCAACGCCTTCAGGACCACGAAGCTGAGGGAGAACTGGACGCCCTGGCGTGCGCCCCAGAGTAGGCCCGCCACGAGGGCGACGAAGCCGGCGGCGGCCCAGACCACCGCCCACAGGGTCTGCAGCCGGATGCCGATGGAGAGGGCCGCACCCGGATCGTCGGCGACGGCGCGTAGGGACAGGCCGATCCGCGTCCGGTCGAAGAAGAGCGACAGGGCGATGACGAGCGCGCCCGCGCTGGCTGCTGCGGCGAGATCGAACTGGCTGAGCTGGATCGGCCCGAATGCGATCGGCGTGTCGGGAATGCCGAGATCGAGCTCATGCACGCTCGCTCCCATCAGGAGCTGCGACGTCCCCTCGATCACGTAGGAGAGCCCGAGGGTCGCCATGAACAGGGTGATCTGAGGCCGGTTGGCCAGGGGGCGAAGCACGACCCGCTCCACCGCCACCGCCACCGCTACCAGGATCGCCAGGGTGATCAGGCCCGAGAGCCAGAGTTCGATCCCCTTCTCCCGCAGGGTGACGAAGGTGAGCGCAGCGCAGAGTACCATCGCGCCTTGCGCGAAGTTGAAGACGCCCGACGCTTTGTAGACCAGCACGAAGCCGATCGCGACGAGGGCATACATCACCCCCGCCAGCAGGCCGCCGGCCAAGGTCTCGAGGAAGAAGCTCATGGCTGGGAAGGCCTCAATGGGGCGTGCCGAGATAGGCGGCGATGACGGCCGGGTCGGTGCGGATGGCCTCCGGCGTGCCGTCCCCGACCTTGCGGCCGTAATCCAGCACGACGACGTGGTCCGAGAGGTCCATGATCACCCCGATATCGTGTTCGATGAGGACGATGGTGGTGCCGAACTCGGCTCTCGCATCCGCGATGAAGGCGCTCATGGCGCGCTTCTCGTCCTGGTTCATGCCCGCCATCGGCTCATCGAGCAGGAGGAGCGTCGGCCGGCCGACGAGGGCACGGGCCAGGTCGACGCGCTTCTGGACCCCGTAGGACAGGGTGGAGACGATGGCGTCGCGATGGGCCGACAGATCGAGAAAGGCCAGGATGGCCTCGGCGCGGTCGCGGAAATCCGCGGTCTCGGATGCGTCGCGGAATACTCCGAAGGCATGCTCGACGAGGGTTGTGCGGCTATGGCGCGTCAGACCCGCCAGGACGTTGTCGAGGACGCTGAGTTTCCCGAACAGGGCCGCATGCTGGAAAGTGCGTCCGATGCCGCGTCGCGCCGCCTGCAGGGGACGGATACGGGTGAAGCGCTCGCCCTCGAACACGACCTCTCCGGAATCCGCCCTGTAGACGCCGTTGAGGATGTTCAGCAGCGAACTCTTGCCGGCTCCGTTCGGCCCGATGAGCGCGCAGATCTCGCCGCGCTCCACCGTGAAGCTCAGGGCGTTGATCGCCTTGATGCCCTTGAAGGCCAGGGAGACATCGGTGAGTGTGAGGATCGGATCGGGCATGGCCGGTCTCACTCGGCCGCCGCGGCGGGGCGGAGCGCGGCCTCCCGTGCCTTCACCGCCTCGATATCGCGATAGGCATGGGCCGGGTGGGTCTCGGGCAGGAGCGGCCCGCGACCGAACAACTTCTCGCGCAGCGTTCCGGGGCGATAGGCTTTCGGATAGGCGCCACGCTTCTGGAGCTCGGGCACGAGCAGGTTCACTGCGTCCTCGAATGTCTCCGGCGTGACCGCATAGGCGAGGTTGAAACCGTCGACGTCCGTCTCCTCGGCCCATTCCTGGAGGATGTCGGCGACCGTCGAGGGAGAGCCGACGAAGACCGGCCCCAGGCCGCCGATCCCGCCCCAGCGGGCCAGCTCCTCGATGGACCAGGGCTTCTCCGAGCCGGCAAAATTCTCCACCATCGAGACGATGGCGTTGGTCTCGACCTTTCGGATCTGATCGGTGGGCGCGTATTGCCCGAAATCGATCCCGCTCCAGCCCGACATGAAGACCAAAGCACCGTCATAGGACGTATAGCTCTGGTATTCTTCGAACTTCGCTTGCGCCTTCTCGTCGGTCTCGGCCACGATGACGGTGGTGAGGTTGTAGACGAGGACGTCGCGCGGATCGCGGCCCGAGGCCGCCGCTTTGGCGCGCACGTCAGCCACATAAGCCTTGAGGGTCGCCTTGATCGGGGACGCCACGAACACGCATTCGGCATGTCCCGCGGCGAATGCCTTGCCGGGGCCTGACGCGCCGGCCTGATAGAGTACAGGCGTGCGCTGGGGCGACGGCTCGCAGAGATGATAGCCCGGCACGGTGAAGTGACGGCCCTGATGCGCGATCTCGTGGACCTTGGCCGGGTCGGTGAAGATACGCCTGTCGCGGTCGCGCTGGACGGCACCGTCCTCCCAGCTGCCCTCGAACAGCTTGTAGAGAACCTCGACATACTCGGCCGCGACCTCGTAGCGGTTATCGTGCCGCTTGAGTCCGCCTTCGCCGATATTCTTCGCCCCACTCTCCAAATAGGAGGTGACGATGTTCCAGCCGACCCGGCCCTTGGTGTGGTGGTCGGCTGTCGAGAGGCGGCGGGCGAAGGTGTAGGGGTGCTCGAACGAGGTCGAGGCGGTGATGCCGATGCCGAGATGCTCGGTGGCGAGCGCGATCGGCGCCGCGAGCTGGATCGGGTCGTTCACAGGGATCTGCGCCGCCTGATGCAGCGCGTGCCAGTTCGATCCCTTGTAGACGTCGTAATAGCCCACGACGTCGGCGATGAAGATCCCGTCGAAGATGCCCCACTCCAAGGTCTTGGCGAGATCTGTCCAGTATTCCAGGTCCTTGTACTGCCAGGACCGGTCGCGCGGATGCGCCCAGAGGCCCGGCGACTGGTGGCCGACACAATTCATGTCGAAGGCGTTGAAGCGGATCTGGCGGGTCATGGATCAAGTCCGTTGAGGCGGGCGGTCGGCTCCGAAGCGCGGTTGCGTCAGCTCCAGGGATGGCGCGGCGGGTGAATACCGTTGAGGTAGTGGTTGCCCACGTGGAACAGCTTCCAGCGAACCGGGTCGTGGAGCGTGTGGGTGCGGGCGTTGCGCCAATGGCGGTCGAGACCGTGCTGGGCCAGGGTCGAGCGGGTTCCCGCCAGTTCGAACAGCTTGTTCGTCGCCAGGATCGCGATATCGGTGGTCAACACCTTGGATTCGGCGGTCCGCACGGTGGCCTCGCCAACATTGGCTTCGGACGGATCGGTATGGGCGCGGTCGATGGCCTTGCCGGCAATGTCCAGAAGGGCTTCGGCGGCGTGCAACCGGATGGAGAGGTCGCCGATTGCCGCGATGGTGAACACGTCCTCCGACGCCCGGTCCTGGCCGCTATCGACCCAGGGCCGGCTCTTCGTCCGCACGAACGCGATGGTGTCCTCGATGGCGCCCCTGGCGATGCCGGCATCGATCGCCGACTGGATGATCTGCGAGACCGGTCCGGCGATGGTGGGACGGTCGAACGCCTTGACCGGCAGGAGGCAGCGGCGCGGGAGGCGCACATTGTCGATGTTCACGCTTCCCGATGCCGTCGTGCGTTGCCCGAAGCTCGACCAGTCGTTGCTGATGCTGATCCCGGGCGCGTCCCGGTCGGCGAAGGACAGGAAGCCTTGCCC
The DNA here is from genome assembly GCF_001422815.1 of Methylobacterium sp. Leaf91. Taxonomy (GTDB): domain Bacteria; phylum Pseudomonadota; class Alphaproteobacteria; order Rhizobiales; family Beijerinckiaceae; genus Methylobacterium. The sequence continues at coordinate 51,304 of NZ_LMMP01000051.1, forward strand.
GTCCGGGTCTATGGCGACGATGGGAATGATATGCGCGAGAAGCGCACCGGTGCTGTAGAATTTCTGGCCGTTGATGACCGCCTCGTCGCCCTCATAGCGGATGGTGGTCTCGAAGGCGGCGACGGTCTTGCTGTTGAGTTCGGAGAAGGCGTTGCCGAAGCGCAGTCCCGCCAGGACCCAACCGAAGAATTCGGCTTTCTGGGCGTCGGTCCCGTCGATGTCGATATGCGCATTGATCGCAAGATGGTTCTGGGTGATTTGCGCGAGGGAACTGTCGGCCGCCGCGATGATCGCGATCACCTTCGCGAGCGTCGCATAGGAGAGCCCGGGGCCGCCATAGGCTTTCGGCACGTTGATCGCCCACAGGCCGCTCTGGGAATAAGCGTCGAGTTCCGGCAGGGGCAGGAGTCCTTCCCGGTCCCTCAGCGCGGCTCCCACCGCGAAGTCCGCCGCGAGCCGCGTCGCGGTGGCGATGGCGTCCTCATCCGTCCGGATCACGTCCGCAGGTCGGTCCGGCCGTGGCCGCGGCGGGATCGGGTCGTGTGAATTGACCCGGGGGTGCACGGTATAGTCGATGCTGGTCTCGGTCAGGGAACCCATGATGGCCCTCCTTCTGAATGATGGTGGCTGTGCGACGATCCGGGGCTTCAGCCCGGAGACAGACCGAAGATCGCTCCCAGCGGCACGATCAATGTCGCACCGACGTAGAAGCCGTCCTTGCTGCGGTTGGCGGTGTAGGGGTTCCAGTAGGAATTCCCGTTGACCAAGTATTGAATCACCGGTTCGAAGAAGATGCCCTGGCCGAGCGCCAGATGGGCGTTGGCCTCGAAGACAAGCTTGTCGCGGGAATACGGTGCGCCGGTCCCGCCCGAGATGAAGTTGGCATCCGAGAGGAACTGCGCGTAGTCACCCGCGATCCGCTGCCAGTTCACCTTGACCCCGTAACGGTCGAAGGGACGCGATTGGTCGGGGGCCTGGAGGGTGACGCCCGCGAACGCGTTCCAGCGGATCGGAATGGTCGGGTCGGGCGCGTAGGCGAGGCTGGTATAGGCCTGGATGGAGGTCGGGTTCAGGTTGGCCGCGTCGGCACCGCCATCGGCTCGCCAGACGACCTGGCTCGCGGTGAGGATCACGCCCGAAGTGCCCGATTTCTGCAGCACCGGGGCGCCGGGATCGAGTCCCTTCGAGGTGCCGAACACCGTCTTGAAATTATCGGCGTGGTCGGCCGTGTTGTAGAAGCCGGTCAGCGCCACCCGGCTCGGATAGGGATCCGTCACGAAGGTCGTGGCGTGCCCGGCCTCCGCGAGGACCAATGCGCCAGTAAGCGGCTCGTAGTTCCAGTCGTAGCCCGACAGGAAGTTGGCGCCGCTTGTGACCGCGAAAGCGCCGGCCTGAACGTAATCCTGCGCCGACAGCTTGTAGGCGACGTTGCCGCCCCACACGCCGTAAAGCGGTGAACTCAGGCCGGCATTGATCTGGAGGATGTCCTGAAAGCAGCTGACGCTCGATTGGCAGGGCGGCAGCGCATAATAGCGATTGGGATGGGTGCGTCCGACCTCTATGGCCAGCCGATCGTCGAACAGGCGCTGCTCGTAGGTCAGCACCGAGAGGCGGGCGAAGTCGCGGTTGAAGGTCGGCTGATAACCGATCGTGGTATCGCCGATGTCTCCGCCCATGTTGCGGTTGTTCCAACGCAAGCCGAAGAAGGTCTGCGTGTAGTGGAACCAGCCGCCCTTGATGCCGGCGATCCTGTCGAGATCGGCGTCGAGGCTCAGCAGATAATAGGTCGAGTTGGATAATTGTCCCGGACGAAGTCCGGCGCTCGGATTGGAGAAGAAGTATTCGTAAGCATTGACGTCGAAGCTGAGGCCATGGGCGGCGAGGCTGGCCGCATAGGGCGCCAGCGGCCCATGCCATTTCTCGGTGCCGTCCGGTGCGACGCCGATCGCGCTCGGATCGGTACGGGGGCCGGCCTCTCCGGTAAAGGTCTCGATCGCGCTCGGCGACTGAGCCCATGCGCCCGTCAGACCGAGCGGCAGGGTGCAGGCGAGGCACGTTCCCAGCAGGGCGCTCTGAAGGCGGCGGCTATGAGACGGGGAATTCGCGAAATCGGTCATCGAGGCTCGTCTCTCGCGGGCATGCGGGTGCCATCGGCGGGCGCAAGCACGCATTCGTGAAGTCGAAACGGAATGGAGTGCAGGCCGGCACAAGACAAAGCATGTCTCGCGCAATGTTCCCGCTGTTGTAGCCCTGTCTCGAAGTGGAAAATTCCCGCTTCTGAACGAGCTTAGCTTATGAATAAATATGCAATGATATCGAAACGAACGTCAATGAACGGTGTTGCCTAATTTATCGACTCTCTCGGAAGATGATTTCCTCCTGGGACCACATTTGAAAATACGATTGCTGACGTCGTGATACCGGCGGTCCTGGCATTCAATCCGAGATAAAACGTCTCGATGCCGTCGTGCCCACGGAGGTCCACGGCCGTGCCGTTCAGGACGCTGTGACCGTTTTCGAAAAAGACCGCCCGAACCGTCGATCTTGGCCGAGATCGAGGTGATCGCCGTCCATTGCGAGGCATGCTCGCCCTGGTGGTCCAGGACCATCCGCACCGCGCCGGCACGAACCTCAGGGGAATACGGTGGGATTCACTTCGCCCTCGCTCCGCCCTCTCGAGAGTGGGAGCCTCTGGGAAACACGGAGCGGTTCAACGGCCGAACGGGCCGCAATTACGATAACGCTCCTCACGATCGGACGGGCGACGTCTCTGCCGATCTCGTGTGGCGCTCAGGCGCTGAGGCTCCGCATCCAGCCGAGCAGCACCGGAATGCTATCTTGGCTACGGTGCGCGACCAGCCGCTCCTCCAGTGCCTCGCTCGGAAGGAATCCGAAGCGTCTGCGAAAGGCACGGCTGAAGGTCTTCTCGTCGGAGAAGCCCGTGGCGTAGGCCACCGACGAGATGCGCGGGCGCCCGCCCGCCGCGCCGAGGAGCTTCATCGCCCGCAGCAGGCGCCGCTCGCGGATGTAGCTGGCGACCCCGCCCTCATGCTCGAAGAGCCGGTAGAGGGTGGCCCGCGAAAGCCCGAACTGGGTGATCAGCGTATCGATCCCAAGGGATTCCGAGGCCAGTTCCTGCTCGATGAACTGGCAGATGGCGATCTTGTTGAGCCGGTCGAGGGCCGGCGCCTGGTTCACGTCGGGCTGGAAACAGGCGGCGCAGAGATCGGCGGCCGCGCTCGACAGGTAGCGCAGCTGGTGCGCCTCGGCGGAGGCGGCGCTGGCCACCAGGCCGGACAGGTACGTGTAGGAGAGGTGCCGCACGGGGGCCGAGCGGTAATCGAGGGGTTGCCCGTGCAAATTCTCGATGGTGGCGATCTGGTCGCCGAGGAGCTTGCGCGGCAGCATCACGTTGGTGGCAGAGACCGGCCCGGCCTCGCTGACGATCGGCTGGGTGAGGTCGAAGACCACGAGCTGGGAAGCCTTGATCTCCACTGAGCGTCGAGCGGCGCCCATCCGGCTTTGGCCGGCGGTGTAGAACTGGATCAGGATGTGGTCGACGCCCTGCCGGGCGATGGTCCGGGCCGAGCGCTTCAGGCGCTGGGCCGGCGCGGTCACGGAGCCGATCAGGGCTTCCCCGAAATGATACGTGGTCAGGGCGATCGGCGAGGCCAGATCGGCATCCGACGCGAGCTCGGCCTCGAAGACCGGCGCAAGATGATTGCACCAGGACTGAGCCAGCAAAGCCGGATCGGTGGGAGCGATGAAACGGTCGCAGAGAATGCCCGTCATAAATCAAGGCCTTCAAAACGGTGAAGGCCCATGGTCGTCACGCCGCAGCACGGAACCTGATGTCTTATGGAAGCTTCGCCCTGAGACAGATTTTCTAATGGCGGCATCATCAACCGATACTCGAAAGAGAATTCATCTCGACCATGACTTTGTACAAACAGACCACATCCTAGAGATAGAGAAGTACTTACGTACAACATCACCAGCATAACATCATATTTTAATAAATCTTTAATTTACGGAGACTTGGATTTCAACGTGATCGGGTCGCGATGAACAGTCTTATCGGCCGATTGTGATCCGGCCGGCCGTCAGGGTCATTTGAAACGGGCCGGCGACCAAGGCAAGCAGGCCAATCCGCATGGGGGCTCGATTATGAGACAAAAACGACTATGTTTGAGATACGAAGTAACCTAAAGACGATTTGAGACACTATGCTACTTAGGTGAGACGCATTGCCCCTCAATACAAACACAATTCGAGCATCAATTAAGATGTCGATAAGTGGATCACCCCCTGTCTGGGGCGTCGCCAACAGGGCGATGTCTCGATCAACAGGATCCGCCCGATGTCCGGCAGCATCACCCTCACATCCGCAACGCGCCAAAACCTGCTCTCGCTCCAGGACACGGCAAACCTGCTCTCGACCACCCAGAACCGGCTCTCCACCGGCAAGAAGGTGAACTCGGCGCTGGACAACCCCACCAACTTCTTCACGGCGCAGAGCCTGTCGGCGCGCTCCAGCGACATCAGCTCGCTGCTCGACGGCATCTCCAACGGCGTCCAGGCGATCCAGGCGGCGAGCCAGGGCATCACCTCGATCACCAAGCTTCTCGAAACCGCCAAGTCCACGGCCAGTCAGGCGCTCGCCGACAAGACCGGCGGCAGCAGCGGCATCAGCGGCGGCGCGACGGAGCAGGCTGCCAAGGTGACGGGCACCTCGACCTTGGCCTCCCTCGGCACCACCGACGCCACCGGCGAAACCACGTTCGACTTCTCCGGCCCGACCAAGGACGCCTCTCTCGAGATCACCCTCGGCGGCACCAAGTCGACCATCCGCATCGATTCCGCGACCCTCGCCTCGTCCGGCACCGACCTCTCCAAGATCACGTCGGACCAGCTCCTCACCGCCATCAACGGCCAGATCGCCAACAACAGCGCGCTGGCCGGCAAGGTCACGGCCGGCACCAGCCCCGACGGCCGCATCACCTTCGCGACCACGACGACGGGCGCGTCCGCCAGCCTGACCGTGGCGGGCTCGGCCAATTCCACCATGGATATCGGCTACGGCAAGTCCACCACCACGCCGACCTCCGCCACCGTCACCGCCAATGCCGCCCTGGCCGTCGCCACGGACTTCTCCACCGGCAGCGCCTCCCTGGTGGTCAGCGACGGCAACACCTCGGTCCAGGTGCAGCTCGACAAGAACTCGGCCACCGACGAGCTCGGCGGTACGCTCGGCGCCTCGGCCTCGCGGGAGGATGTCGCAAAGGCGATCAACAAGCAGCTCAAGGATAGCGGCTCCACCGCGACGGTTGAACTGTCCAGCACCAACAGCCTCGTATTCAAGTCGGCCGATGTCGGCCCCGACGCGCAGATCTCCGTGATCGGCGGCATCGACACCACGGGCGGCAACAGCGCGGCCGGCATCGGCTTCAGCACCTTCACCGCGAGCACGCCGGTCGCGAGCTCTCCCGCGGCGGCGGATTCCACGGACTCAACCGACAGTACCGCGGTAGCCGCCCAGACACTGACCACCGGTACAGCGTCGGTCAAGGGTGCCGTAGCTTCCACTACTGCAGTCCCCGAAACATCCGACCTCGGCGCCGGTCAGAGCACGACCTTTTCGGTCACCGACGCAGTCGCCAACAAGACCATCAACATCACGATCAACAAGGACTCGCTCGACGCGAACGGGGCTGCTCTTGGAACGACAGGCATCACCGACGATAAGATCCTCGAAGCAGTCAAGCGGCAGCTTACGGCCGCCGGATCGGGAATCGTCGCGACCTTGTCCGGAGGCACGGAAGGTGCACTGAAGTTCGAGAACGCGGCCGTCGGCGCTGGTAGCGACCCAGTCCTCACGACCCAGGGCAACAACCTCACCGATCAGATCGGCCTGTTCAGCGCGCCCTCGACGACGGTAGCCGGGACGATCGCCGCGAACACCGACCTGACGGAGGGCAAATCCGCCACGTTCACCGTCACCGACGGCACGACGCCGAAGACCATCACCATCGATGCGGCGAAGCTCGACGCATCCGGCACCGCGATCGGTACCAACCCGAACCAGCAATCGCTGGTAGAGGCCATCAACAACCAGCTCAGCGGCTCGGAATACTCCGCCTACATCGATAGCTCCAACAAGCTGACCTTCGTCGGGCCGAACGATACGGCCGCAGCCCCGCAGATCACCAACGCCTCCGATACGATCGGCCTCGGCCTCGGCACAGCCAACACGCTGACGGCCACCAACGAGGCGACCACGCCGTCCGCCAGCACCGCCGCGAAGGTGACTGCGACCGGTACGGCGGTCTCTGGAGCATCGGGCGATCTCTTTGCCCTGACCACCACCGCGAACACGTTCTCGATCAGCGACGGCACCAAGACGGCCAACATCTCGATCGCTTCTGACACCCCCTCCAGCAGTAGCACACTCGGCGAAGACCCGAGTCAGGACGAGATCAAGGCCGCGATCCAGGCACAGCTCGACGAAGCCGGCGTCAACGTCACCGCCGCCTTCAATGCCAACAAACTGGAATTCACCTCGAAGGGGGTCGGCACCAGCGGCACCGTCACGCTGACGCGCGGTGTCGACGGCACGGGCGCTGCGGGGCTCGGCATCGGCTCGGCGGTTGCCGGCGAGGAGCCCGTGACCGCGACCGGCATCCCAGCCGGTTCCATCGACCTGTCGGGCGGCAAGTCGAGCGCCTTCACCATCGGTGACGGCACCAGCACCAAGGCCGTTACGGTCTCGTCCACCAGCCTCGACAAGGATGGTAATGCCATCGGCGAGGCGGCGACGCAGGACAAGGTCGCCGAAGCCATCCAGGTCCAGCTCGACACCGGCGGCATCAAGGCCACCGTCTCCTTCGTGGACGACAAGCTCCAGGTGAAATCGAACGCCGTCGGCACCGGCGCCGCCGCTCCGACCCTGACCGCGACCAGCGACACCGCCGGCCTCGGCCTCGGCACCACCACCACCGCCAGCAGCACCCCCGCCGCGGGCGGAGGCACCGCCGCCGCTGGCGTCACCGCCTCCGGCACCGAGGCGACGGACGGCTCGTCCAAGGCCTCCATCGTCGGCACCGAGCAGACCGTGACCAAGGATTTCAGCGGCACGAAGGACGCGTCCTTCACCCTGAAGCTCGGCACCGGCCCGCTCAAGCTGATCACGCTCAACAACACGAACCTCGGCACTTCGGCCGCCACCAGCCAGACCGCCATCGCCAAGGCGATCAACGACCAGATCAACGCCGATACCGGTCTCGCCGGTAAGGTCGAGGCGAGCTACGTCAACAGCAAGCTCGTCATCTCGACGAAGTCCTCCGGCTCCGACCAGAAGCTGACCATCCAGGCCGCCCAAGTCACGACGGGCGGAACCGCAGGTGTCGATATCGGTTTCGGCGTCTCTGGATCCGGCGCCACCTCCCAGACGGCGTCGGGCACGGATGTGGGCGGCAGCAAGGGCACCAGTTCGGTGCGCTCGGCCCTGGCGCAGCAGTTCAACCTGATCCTCGAGAAGATCACCCAGCAGGCCCAGGATTCCGGCTATAACGGCGTCAACCTGCTGTTCCGCAACAGCAACAGCGCCGCCGACAACACCCTGCACATCGCCTTCAACGAGAAGAACACCTCGGCGCTGGACATCCAGGGCGTGAAGTTCGATGCCGCCGGCCTCGGCCTCGACGCCGTCGAGGGCGGGTTCCAGTCGGACACCGATATCAACGCCGCCATCGAGCAGCTGTCCGAAGCCACGACCCAGCTGCGGACCCAGTCCTCGACCTTCGGCGCCAACCTGTCGATCGTGCAGAACCGTCAGGACTTTTCGAAGAACCTGATCAACATCCTCGACACCGGCGCCGCCAACCTCGTGAACGCGGACCTCAACGAGGAAGCCGCCAACTCACAGGCGCTGTCGACCCGCAACTCCATCGCCACCTCGGCGCTCTCGCTGGCCAACACGGCCCAGCAGGGCATCCTCCAGCTCCTCCGCTAAGCGCGCGCACTTACGGGGACCGGCGGTCAGCGCCGGTCCCCGCCCCATCCGACGATCGATCCAGGCCCGTTTCCAGAAGGGATTCACCGCCATGGCCCTGCGCCTCGACCTCAAGCCCTACGAGGGCTTCCTCATCAACGGCGCGCTCATCCGCAACGGATCGCGGCGCTCCGACTTCCTCATCGAGACCCACTGCAAGTTCCTGCGCGAATCCGAGGTCATCAAGGAGAGCGAGGCCGACACGCCCGCGAAGATGCTCTGCGTCACCTTGCAGATCCTCTACCTCGCCGACGACCCGGCCGAGGCCGAGGACCTCTTCGCCCGCCAGGCCACCGAGATCATGCGGACGAGCCCGTCGCTCGCCCCCCACCTGCTCGCGATTCACGACGCGATCGCGGACCGCCGCCACCACGGAGCGATCAAGCTGGGCCGCGCCCTCGTGGTCGCCGAGCGGAGCCTTTCCGAGGCCGCGTGATCGATAAGGGCGCCGCGTGGCAGGCTCCCTCCCGCCGGCCGTCACGGCGCAACCTCGCGCTTGTAGCGCGGCGGCCCGATGCAGGAATTCCCCGAACGGAGCATCGGCCTGACCGGTTGCCGCGACGCGGTGACGATATGCAGCGAGGCTGCCTCATGGCGCCTCGTCGAACTCTTGGAGCCTCGTCGAACTCTTGGAGCCTCGTCGACCCGGCAGATGAGAGAGGCTGGCGTTGTCCTCCACCGACGCGCCGATGCAGCGCAGGCCCGTAACCGGGCCAGAGCCCTGCTCACATCGCCCCTTCGTCGCGACGCTCGACCCTTCGCTGATCCCCGCCCATCGACGGCACGAGAGAAGTGGATCGTCGATCGGGAGTCTTCCTCTCGCCCCGACCCTGCCACCATCCGCTCCATGACCGTTTTGACCGGTTCGAGCGCTCTGGCACGCGCCGTGCTTTGTGGTTTTTGACCACTTTGACGGATACGTGGCTTTGGGAGTTTCGGGATGGCCGACGGGATTGATCGCAGGCGTTTTCTGCAAGGCAGTGCGGCACTGGCCGGTGTCAGCCAGATCAATCCGGACTTCCTGATCTCCTCCGCTTTCGCGCAAGGGGGAAAGCCGCTGGTGTTCCTGTCCGCCGAGAACATCACCGGCAACTGGGATCCAACCGCTCACACCACGCTCTCGCAGAAGAACATCGAGGGATTCGTGATGGGCTTCCTCACCCGCACGCCGATGACGCTCGATGACCCGAGCAAGGTGGTCTACGAGCTCGCCACCGATATCCAGCTGATCGAGCCCACCCGCCTGCAGATCAAGCTGCGCAAGGGCATCCACTTCCACGACGGCAAACCGTTCAAGGCCGAGGACGTCAAGGCCACCTTGGAATACGGCTCGGGCAAGGACCGGCCGGCGCAATGGTATCCCGGCCCGACCGACACGCTGACCATCACGACGCCCGACGACGAGACCGTCATCGTCGACACGTCGAAGGGCGGCTATCCCGCCCATCTCTTCATCTTCCTGGCGTCGTTCCTGCCGATCATGTCGGCCAAGGACATCGCGGAAGGGCCGGGCGGCGCCCTGACCCGCCGGCTCAACGGTACGGGTCCGTTCCGCTTCGTCGAACAGCGCGGCAACAGCACCGTCCTCGCCGCCTTCGACGGCTACTTCAAGGGTAAGCCGGCGATCCCGGGCATCGACTTCACCTTCACCGGCGACTCGACCACCCGGATGCTCTCGCTGATGAACGGGCAGGCCTCGATCGTCGAACGGCTCGAGCCCGAGCAGGTCGAGACCGTGAAGGCCAACCCGAAGATCGCGATCAATCAGGTCGTCTCCGTCGAGAACAAGTATCTCTGGTTCCGCTGCTCCAAACCGCCCTTCAACGACGTGCGCGTCCGGATGGCGGCCTGCCACTCCATCGACCGGGCGATGATCGTCGAGCTTCTGGGTGCGGCCGGCCACGCATCCGCGAACTACGTCTCGCCCGTGAAATTCGGCTACGTCGATCTTAAGAACTATCCGGCCTACGACCCCGCCAAGGCGCAGGCGCTGCTGGCCGAGGCCGGCTTCCCGAAGGGGAAGGGGCTGCCGCCGCTCGAATACATCACGTCGGTGGGTTTCTACCCGAAGACCAAGGAATACGGCGAGGTCATCACCGCGATGCTCAACGAGCAGGGGTTCCCGGTGAGCCTCACCGTCCTGGAACCGGCGGCATGGAACGAGCGACTCTACCATCGCCCCGGCGGCGGCCCGGGCCACATGGTCGATTGCGGCTGGTCCACGGGCTCGCCGGAGCCGGATCTGGTGCTGCGCACCCATTTCCACTCGTCCTCGCACCGGATCACCGGCATCGAGGACGCCGCGATCGACGCGAGCCTCGACAAGGAGCGGGCCGCGCCCACGCTGGAAGCACGCAAGGCGATCCTTCAGGACGAGACCATGCCGCTCCTCGCGGCGAAAGTGCCGGCTTTGTCGCTGTTCACCTCCGTGATGATCCACGCGATGCAGAAGGAGCTGCAGGGTCTCTATGTCTACCCCGACGGCTCCATCGACGCCTCCAAGACGGTCTGAGCAACCAGCCCGATCCCATGCGCGTCGGGCGCGCGACACGGTCCGCTCCGGCGGGAGCCGTGTCGCGCCCTGCCGAACCCGTCACCGGACCCGCACCCGATGTTCGTTCTCAGTTTCCTCACCCGGCGCCTCGCGCAGGGTGCGGTCATCATCTTCCTGGTCTCGCTGCTGATCTTCACGCTGCTTCGGGTCGTGCCGGGCGATCCCGTGCGGCTCATGGCCGGCGGCATGGCGCCCGAAGCCCTGATCGAGCAGATCGCCACCCAGATGGGTCTGCGCGATCCCATCCCGGTCCAGTTCGGACGCTACATGGTGCGCGTCGTCCAGGGCGATCTCGGCCAGAGTTTCGTGCGGCCGGCCAACGGCGCGTCGACCGGCGGCGCGACCTTCAACGACACCACCCGCGGCGAGCGTGCGAAGGTCCTGGACCTCATTTTCGATGCCCTGCCGATGACCCTGCAACTGGCGGCATTGGCCCTGCTCTTCGCCCTCGTTTTCTCCAGCCTTCTCGGGATCGCGGCGGGCCTGCACCCGGGCGGCATCGCCGATAAGCTGGCTTTCACCGTCTCGTCGGTCTTCGTCTCGCTGCCTAATTTCTGGCTCGGCATCGTCCTGGCGCTGCTTCTGTCAGTGAAGCTCGGCTGGCTGCCGGCGATCGGCTATGGCGGCTTCTCCTACACCGTGCTGCCGGCCCTGGTGCTCGCGGTGGAACTGTCGCCGGTGCTGATCCGGACTTTGTCGGGGGCCGTCGCCGCGCAGATGAGCGAATCCTACGTCGCCGTCGGCCATGTCCGCGGATTGTCGCCGAGCCGGATCGTCGCCGCCCATGCCCTGCGCAACGCCTCCGTCCCGCTGCTCAACCTGCTCGGGGTGCAGTTCTCCAGCCTGCTCGGCGGCGTGATCATCGTCGAATACATCTTCGATTATCCCGGTCTGGGGCTGCTCACCATCAATGCGGTGCTGCAGCGCGACTTCCCGCTGATCCAGGGCATCGCGATCGTCACCAGCGCGATCTTCGTCCTCATCAACATCCTCGTAGATCTCGCCGCCACCTCCATCGATCCGAGGCTCGAATACTGATGAGCGCCCTCGACGCCACCCTGGTCGCCCAGCCATTGCGGGTCGACGTCGCCGCCTCCCGCTCGATCGGCCGGCGCATCCTCTCGCATGCCGGCCGCTCCACCGAGTTCCGCATCGGCTTCGCGCTGTTCACGCTCCTCGCCCTCGCCGCTGCCTTCTACCCCGAGCTCAGCGGCATCGATCCCTTGAAGATGAACGTGCGCGCGCGCCTGCTGCCGCCGCTGTTCGTCGGTGAGACCTGGAGCTGGGCCCACCCGCTCGGCACCGACCAGATCGGCCGCGACATGCTGGTGCGCAGCCTCGTCGGCCTGCGCTACTCCTTCCTGATCGGCGTTGCCTCGGTCGCCGTCACTCTCCTGATCGGTTGTGCCCTCGGCACGATCGCGGGTTATTTCGGCGGTCGCACGGATACGGTGGTGATGCGCATCACCGACGCGCAACTCTCGATCCCGATGATCATCCTGGCCATCGCGGTGCTCGGCGTCTCGCGTCCGACGATCCCGGCAATCATCCTGGTACTCGGCCTGTCGAACTGGCCAGTCTATGCCCGGGTGATGCGGTCGATGGTCATGGCCGAGCGGGGCCGTGAATACGTGCGGGCCGCGCAGGTCTCCGGGGCGACGCACCCGCGCATCATCCTCACCCTGCTGGTGCCCCTACTGGTGCCGCCGCTGCTCTTCACCTCGGTGCTCGACGTCGCCCGGATGATGATCTTCGAGTCGACGCTCGGATTCCTCGGTCTCGGCGTGCAACCGCCGACACCGACCTTCGGCAACATCATCGCCGATGGCCGCAAGTACCTCCTCAATGCCTGGTGGATCGCCACCATGCCGGGAGTCTTCCTGTGCCTGACGCTGACCAGCATCAACCTGATCGGCGCTGCCTTCGAGCGCGCGCGCAACACGATTCACGGAGGCGCCTGATGGGCCCCGTCCTCTCCGTCCGCGACCTGCGGATCGACCTGAACCTTCCGGGGCGCGAGCGCCGAATCCTCGACGGCATCTCGTTCGACGTCGCGCCACGTGAGATCGTCGGCGTGGTCGGCGCTTCCGGCGCCGGCAAGACGGTGCTGTCCCGGGCGGTGGTCAACTGGATCGCCCCGCCCCTGGTCATCGGCGGCGGCGAGGTTCGGTTCCGCGACCGCAACCTTCTCACGCTGCCCCCGCGCGAGATGCGGCGGCTACGCCGCGACATCGCCTATGTCGGCGCCAATCCCATGGGTGCCCTCGATCCGACCCTCCCGGTCGGGCGCCAGATCGTGGAGAAGATCCGGGCAGTGGCGCCGGAGGTGAATGCGGCCGAAGCACAGGACCGCGTGATCGCGATGCTCGACGCGGTGCGCATTCCCTCGGCGAGCGCGCGCTTTCACGATTACCCGTCGCAATTCTCCGGCGGAATGATGCAGCGGGCCCTGATCGTCGACGCCATGATCTCGAACCCGGCGCTTCTGGTCGCCGACAACGTGACCCAGCCCCTCGACGTCACCGTCGCCGCCCAGGTGATCCGCCTGATGCGCGAGCTGACCGAGGGGTTCGACACCGCGATCCTGTTCGTCTCGTCCTCGCTCCCCGTCGCCCGCGAGGCGGCGAGCCGTATCCTCGTCATCGATGAGGGCAGGCTGGTGGAGGAGCAGCCGACCGAAGCGCTGATCGCCGCGCCCCGCCATCCCTATACCCGCGAACTCGTGGCGCAGATCCCTGCGATCTGGAGCGCGCGGCCGACGGTGCCGGCCATCCCGCGGAAGGCCGTAATGCCGGGCTCCGCCATCGTCAGCCTGCGGGACGTGTCGCAGACCTACCGGGTGAAGAAGCGCGGCAGCTTTGCCGGGACGAGCGCGCTGCGCGCGGTTCGCCACGTCACCTTCGACATCCACAAGGGCGACAGCTTCGCGGTGGTCGGCGAATCCGGCTGCGGCAAGTCCACCCTGATGCGCCTGCTCAGCCGCCTGGAGCGGCCCAGCAGCGGCGAGGTCCTGTGTGAGGGGAGGGACATTGCAGGGCTTTCCGGGTCCGAGCTTCTCGCCTTCCGGCGCAAGCTTCAGCTCGTGCTCCAGGATCCGTTCGACTCGCTGCCTCCGCGCACGGGCATCGGTGCGATGCTCGAAGCGCCCCTGCGCACTCATGGCTGGCGCGACGCCCGGCGTATCCGCGACAAGGTACGGGACGTCATGAACGATGTGGGGTTGCCCGTCTCGCTCTACGACCAGTTGCCGCTCGGGCTTTCCGCCGGGCAGCGCCAGCGCATCAACGTCGCCCGCGCCATGGTGCTCGACCCGGAGATCCTGCTCATGGACGAGACCCTCTCGGCCCTCGACCAGACGGAACAGTTCAAATTGCTGGCCTTGTTCGACACGCTCCAGCGCGCGCACGGCCTCACCTACATCTACATCAGCCACGACCTCGCCATGGTGCGCAAAGCCTGCAACCGTATCGCCGTGATGTATCTCGGCGAGGTCGTGGAACTCGCCGATAACGAGCGCCTCTTCTTCGATCCCGGCCATCCCTATACGCGGACCCTGCTGTCGGCGATGCCAACCCTGGAGGAGCGGCGCTACCGGCCGGAGGATTGTCTCCTCGAGGGCGAGCCCCCGAGCCCGATCGACCTGCCGACCGGCTGCTCGTTCCGGTCACGCTGCCCGCAGGCATTCGAGACCTGCGTCACCCTGAGCCCGCACCTCGGCGTGCGCGGATCGCGCGATCTCGCCGCCTGCCATCTCGAGACGGATCCCGCCCCGAACCGTGTCGCCGGACTCGTCTGATGCACGGCTTGTTCCTTCGGCGGGCCCATCTCCCGGTCGGCGTCGGGACCGGGGCACATGGCCCCGGATCGGCGGCAAAGGAGGGAATGCCTGCGATGGGGATTACCGGGCGTCGCCTCGATCTCGTCCTCGATGCGCTCGAACGCGACGGGCGGGTGACCGTGAAGGACCTCGCGACCCGGCTCGCCATCAGCACCGAGACCGTGCGGCGCGACCTGCGCGACCTCGAACTGCGTGGCCATGCGCGGCGGGTCTATGGCGGGGCCGTCCTCGACCGGAGAGAGAGCGACAGGCCCTTCGATGAACGTGTCCGGGTCGGCGCCCGGGAAAAGGCGCGGATCGCAGAGGCCGCCCTGCCACTCGTCGAGGACGGCATGACCGTCTTCATCGATGCGGGCACCACGACACTGGCCTTCGCCCGCAAGTTGCTGGGCCGGCGCATCCGGGTCCACACCAACTCCATCGACATCGCAGCGCTTCTGGCGGGCGATCCCCAGGCGCAGGTCACCGTGCTGGGCGGAGACATGAAGCCGGACTACAGGGCCCTGTTCGGCCATCGCACGCTCGCCGTCCTGCGCGAGCACATCTACGACGTAGCCATCATGGGCATCGTCACCGTGCATCACGCGCACGGGTTCATGGATCTTGGCGAGGACGAGGCGGTCCTGCGCCGTTTCGCCGTGGAGCGCACGCGCCACTCCGTCATCCTGGCCGATTCCTCCAAGTTCGGCCGGCTCGGCACCATCCGCACCTTCGGCCTCGACGCCGTCGACACCCTCGTCACCAACGCCCCTCTCACGCGCGATATCGCGCGGGCCTTTCAGCGCACACAAGTGGATGTAATCCATGCCTGAGACGACCTCACCCTCTTCCGTACGGATCGACCCCGCGCGCCTCCAGGCCATGATGGAGGCCGTCTCCGTTTTCGGCGGCGGAGCGGACGGCTCCATGACCCGCCTGACCCTCTCGCCCGAAGACGGACAGGCGCGCGACTGGCTCGCCACGTGGTTCCGCAAGAACGGCTTCGCGGAAAAGGTCGATCCTATCGGCAATCAGTTCGGGCGCCTCGATCTGGCCAGCGCCAACGCCCCCGTGGTGATGGTCGGTTCCCATATCGACAGCCAGCCCAATGGCGGCCGTTTCGACGGCGCACTCGGTGTGATCTCCGCCTGCGAGGCCATCCTGGCGGTCCGCGAGACTCTGGAAAAGAGCGGCGGCCGGTCCGCCTGCAACTTCGTGGTCGCCAACTGGACCAACGAGGAAGGGGCTCGCTTCCAGCCGAGTCTCCTCGGCAGCAGCGTCTTCACGGGAGCGGCGGACCTGGCCTGGGCCCTCGACCGGCGGGACGGGGCGGGGATCTCGGTCGGCGAAGCTTTGGAGAGCATCGGCTATGCCGGGACCGATACCGTTCCGATTCCAGACGCCTATCTCGAGTTGCACATCGAAGGTGATTCGGTCCTCGAGCGGGAAGGGCTGCGGTTCGGTGCCTTCACGCGGTTCTGGGGAGCCGTGAAGTATCGCCTCGCCTTCCTTGGGCGGCAGGCCCATACCGGGCCGACCCCGATGGCGGCGCGCCACGACGCCCTCCTGGCCGGGGCCTATGTCATCACCGACCTCAAGGCGCTGGCCGGGGAATTCGGGCTCGACCTGCACACCTCCGTCGGCCGGATGGAGGTGTATCCGAACTCGCCCAACACCGTTCCGAGCGAGGCCGTGCTGTTCATCGAGCTCCGTTCCGGATCGCAGGCGATCCTGGCCGAGGCGGAGACGCGCCTGCTGGCGAGCATCGAGGCGGCGGTCGCACGGGCCGAAGTCGGGCATGAGGTCCGCTCCATCGACCGCCGCGCGGCGGGACGGATGTCGCCCGGTCTCGTCCACCTCGCCGAGCGCGCGAGCGACGCCAACGGCGCCCCGGCCCGATCCCTCGACACGATCGGCGGCCATGATGCGATCAGCCTTGCGGCGGTGTGTCCCTCCATCGTGCTGGCCGTCCCCAGTGTCGGCGGCGTGATCCACCACCCGACCGAGTTCACCACGCCGGAGGATCATGCCTTCGGCACGCAGGTCCTGGCGGATATGCTCCTTATCCTGGCCAACGAGGGCCTGTCGGTCCTCGAAGTGGAGAAGGAGCGCCGGTGAAAGCGCTCGGCATGCCGGCGGATACGCAGGAACGCCTTGCCGAAGCGGCCCTTGCCGCCGCGCCCATGCTGGCGGGGAGGGCGGTCCATTATCGGGAGGCTGTGCCAGGGGTCGCCTCGCCGTCCTATCACGGCGTCGAATCGACCTCGTACCTCGTCGGCGAGGCCGTGGATGCGGCACCTCGCTACTTCCTGAAGGTGGGGGAGCGAGCGGCCGCGGCCTTGCTCGATCCCTCCGCTGCCTTCCGGGCAGCGCAACGGATCGCCTCCCTGGGTCTTGCGCCTCGCCCCCTCCACTTGGCCGAGGCGGAGGGCGCGATCCTGTTCGAGTCTCTCGGCCCCGAATGGCGTCCCGCCACCCTCGACGCGTTGCGCCGGCCCGAGCGCATGATCACGGTCTTCGAGGCCTTGCGGCGCATCGGTGCCGGCGAACCGTTCGAACGTCGCTGGAGCGTCTTCGAGGCGATCCGCGGGCTTCGCGCATTCCTCGGCGAGGAGGCCGACACCCTGCCGCAGGATTCCTGGTTCCTGTTCGATTGGGTCGACGCCATCGAGGCGGCGCTGACAGCCGCCGGAACCGAGATCCGTCCGGCCCATGCCGACCCCCATGCCTCGAACCTGCTGTTCTCCCCGGACGGCGCGCTCCAGCTCGTGGATTTCGACATGGCCTGTGACACCGACCCCCATTACCAGCTCGGCGCCTTTCTCAACGAGGCCTGCCAGCTCGACGCCCAGATGAAGCCTGCGATCGAGATGGCGGAAGGGGCTTACCGCGACGCCATCTTCCACCGTTGCCGGGCCTATGCCGCCGCCGACGATCTCCATTGGGGCCTCCGGGCCCTGGCTATGGACCGCCTGTCACCCCGTCGCGCCCTGGAATTCCGCAAATATGCGGCCTGGCGCTTCCTGCGGTGCCGGATGCGGGTCGGTGGACCGGGTTTCGAGGAAAGCCTGAGATCCCTGTGACGAGGCGAGCATGATATCCCTGGGCGGCGGCACCACCGATACCGAACGCGCCTTCGAGGCCATTCTCCGCTCGGTCGCGCCATGGCAGGGACGCCCCATGCGCTATCGCCCGGTCCTGGGCGGCATCAGCAACATGAATTGGCGCGTCGAGATCGGTGGCGAACCGCATGCCTATTTCGTGAAGATGCCCGGTCGCGGAACGGAAATGTTCATCGATCGCGCCGCCGCCCGCGCCGCCAGCCGGCAGGCCGAAGCGATCGGACTCGGGCCCCGTACCTTCGATCATCTCGACGCACGGGACATCGAGATCGCCGAGTTCGTCGATGGCCGACGTCCGTCGACCCACCGCGACTTCGCCGACCCCGCCCTGCGGGCCGAGGCGATGGGCGTCTATCGCCGATTCCACGCGGCGCCGCTGCTGCCCCTCACCAAGACCGTGTTCGACATGATCGCCGAACATGACCGGCAGGTGGCCGAACTCCGGGCACCGATGCCGCCCGACCATGTGTGGCTGACGCGCCAGACGCGCTTGGCGCAGTCGGCGCTCGAAGCCTCCGGTCTCGATCTCGTACCCTGTTTCAACGACCCGATGCCGGGCAACTTCCTCATTGGCGAGGATGGCTCCATCCTGCTGATCGACTTCGAATACGCCTCCAACAACGATCGCCTTTACGACCTCGCGATCTGGAGCGGAGAGATGTTCTTCCCCGAGAGCGTCGATCGCGAGCTGATCGAGGCGTATTTCGGGCGCTACGACGAGGCATCGTTCGCCCGCCTGATGGTGCACAAAGCACTTGCCGACGTGAAATGGTCGACCTGGGCGATGGTGCAGAACACCATCTCCACCCTCGATTTCGACTTCTACAAATACGGAATCTGGAAACACATGCGGGCCCGCTCGATCATGAACGATCCGCGCTGGCCGATCTTTCTGAAGGCGCTCTGATCACTGGGCTTCATCGCCGCGGCGCCGAGATGATCGTCTCGGCGAGCGAACCCGGCGATGCCATGCGCCCTCATCCGTCGGATTCGATCCGTACCTGGATATCGCCCCCCTTCCTGCGGGTCGGGTAGGTGCGGAGGTCGCGAAAGAACCATCCCGGCGAGACGGCACCGTCCGTCAGCGCGAACCATGCCGCGTGCCTTGGGCAGAATAGGCGCCCCCCGGAGCAATGGCCGAGGGCGAGATCCGCCCCTTCATGCGGGCAGGCCCGTTCCGCCGCGAAGATGCCGTCACCGTCCCGCACGAGCACGAGATGGCGCCCGGCGACGAAGACGGGGAGAATGGCCCGGCCGTCCAGGGCCCCGATCCGGCAGGCATGGATCCAGGCCCCGCCTTCAACCGCCGAGATAGGCTTGGCGCACATGCGGGTCCGCGATCAGCGTAGAGCCCGGCCCCGCCAGTACGATGCGGCCAGTCTCCAGCAGGTAGGCGTAGTCGCAGAGTTCGAGGGCCGCGAAGGCGTTCTGCTCCACGAGGAGGACCGTGGTGCCGGCGTCGCAGATCGCCCGGATGACGGCGAACATGCGCTCGACGATGTTGGGGGCGAGCCCCAGCGAAGGCTCGTCGAACAGGACGAGCCGGGGGCGGGACATCAGCGCACGGCCGATGGCCAGCATCTGCTGCTCGCCCCCCGAAAGGGTGCCGGCAGCCTGGTGCTTGCGCTCGGCGAGGCGCGGGAACTCGCCATAGATGCGCGCGAGATCGGCGGACACCCCGGCCGGATCGCGCCGCAGGTAGGCGCCCATGGCGAGGTTCTCCGCGACGCTCATCTGCGGGAACACCCGCCGCCCCTCCGGGCAATGGGCGATGCCCTGGGCCAGCACCTTGCGCGGGTCGGTGCCGGTGATGTCCCGGCCGGCGAAGTGAATGCTGCCCGAGCGCGCCGGGATGAGTCCCGAGACGGCCCGGAGCGTCGTCGACTTGCCGGCGCCGTTGGCGCCGACCAACGCCACGAGCTGTCCCTCCTCGACCTTGAGCGAGAGCCCCTTCAGGGCCGTCACCGTGCCATAGCCGCAGACGAGATCGCGGATCTCAAGCATCGATCGTCTCCCTGGCGGCCTGTGCGGCTTCGCGGGCGGCACTGCCCTGGCCGAGATAGGCCTCGATCACGGCCGGATCGGATCGGATCGCCGCCGGCGGCCCCTCGGCAATGAGGCGGCCGTAATTCAGCACCACGATCCGGTCGGACACTTCCATGACCATCGGCATGTCGTGCTCGACGAGGAGGATGGTGACGCCGCGCTCGCGGATCGAGCGGATCAGGCGTACGAAGACCTGGGTCTCGGAGGCGTTCATGCCGGAGACCGGCTCGTCGAGCAGCAGCATGGCAGGCTCGGTGGCCAGGGCCAGCGCGACCCCGACGAGGCGCTGTTCGCCATAGGCCAGGGACCCGGCTTTCTCCTGGGCCCGGCCGGAGAGCCCGACCCAGTCGAGGAGTTCACGGGCCCGGTCTCGCAGAGCCGCCTCGCCGGTGCGGTCCCGCCCGAGCAGCGTGTCGACCAGCCGCGCGCGGCCCCGCCGATGCAGGCCGATCATCACATTGTCGAACACGGTGTCGTCGGGGAACACGCTGGTGCGCTGGAACGTCCGACTCAGGCCGAGACGGACGATCTCATGTGGCTGCAACCCCTGGAGGCTGGTGCCGCGGAACCGGACCTGACCCTGGCTGGGCTTCAGGAAGCCCGTCATCACGTTGAAGGCCGTCGTCTTGCCAGCCCCGTTCGGGCCGATCAGGCTGACGATCTCGCCGGGATGGACGTCGAAATGCAGGTCGGCGATGGCGACGAGGCCGCCGAAGCGCACGCCGACATGGTCCACCGACAGGATGGGAGCGCGGATCTCGCTCATGGCCTGGCCTCTACGGGCATCCGGGCGGGTGCGCCACCGGGCGCGTGACGGCGCGTGGCGAGGCGAGTGAGCCCTGGCACGATGCCGCGGGGCATGACGAACTGGATCACGATCAGCACGAGACCGAACACCATCCATTGCGCCTCGGGCACCATGACCGGCCGCAGGGCGACGGGAAGCAGGCCGAAGATCAGGCCGCCGACGACGGGGCCGAGCAGCGTCCCCTTGCCGCCGCCCACCACCATGATGACCATGGTGACCGTGGTGGAGAACAGGAACACGTCGGGATCGATGATGCGCAGGTAATGGGCGTAGAGGCTGCCGGCCGCCCCCGCCATCGCCGCCGAGATCACCGCCGCGAGGGTCAGGGTCCGGGTGGCGTTGATGCCGACCGAGAGGGCCAGGGACTCGTTCTCCTTCAGGCCCCGCATGGCCCGTCCGAAGCGCGAACGCACGAGGCGGGCGATGAGGGCGTAGCAGAGCGTGCCGACCACGAGGACGAGGTAGTAGTTCTGCAGCTTCGTCCGCAGAGTGACGGAGCCGAGGCCGGGCAGGCCGAGGCTGAAGGGTGGGATGCCCGTCAGCGCCAGGGGGCCCTGCGTCAGCTCCACCCAGTTGAGGGCGACGAGCCGCACCACCTCGGCGAAGGAGATCGTCACGATGACGAAATAGGCACCCCGCACCCGGAAGGACAGGCGGCCGACGAGGTAGCCGCAGGCGGCCGTCGCCAGCACGGCGAGGCCGAAGCCCACCACAGGCGGCCACGGCTCGTGTACGATGCGAAGGCCCCAGAGCAGCTCCACGTCGAAGCCGAGGCTCGTAAGGGCGCTGACATAGGCGCCGATGCCGAAGAAGGCGATGTGCCCGAGGCTGAGCTGCCCGGTGAAGCCGAGCAGCAGGTTCAGGCTCATGGCCGCGATGGTGACGATGCCCGTCGTGATCAGCGCGTTCAGCAGGTAGGGGTTGTGGCCCAGCGCGAAGGGCAGGGCGGCCAGCGCCGCCAGGAGGGCGAGAGCGGGGAGGTGCCGGGTCATCCGATACGCTCCGCCTTGGCGAAGAGGCCGGTCGGCTTGAAGATCAGCACCGCGATGATGATCAGGAAGCCCATGGCGTCCCGATAGCCGGAGGAGATGTAGCCGGCGCCCAGTTCCTCGGCCAGCGCCAGGATGAAGCCGCCGATGGCCGCCCCGGTGATGTTACCGAGCCCGCCGAGAATCACGATGGCGAAGGCCTTCAGCTCGGCCATGCCGCCCATCTGCGGGAACACCACATAGACAGGCCCGAGGAGTGCGCCGGCCGCCGCCGCGAGGCTGGAGCCGATGGCGAAGGTCGCGGTGTAGACGAGCCGCACGTTGACCCCCATCAGAGAGGCGGTGTCATGGTCCTGGAAGGTCGCCCGCATGGCCAGCCCGAGGCGGGTCCGGTTGATGAGCCAGTAGGTCAGGCCGATCAGCGCGAGAGCCGCGCCCAGCACGAACAGCCGCAGCCACGACACCGAGACGGGTCCGAGCTGGAGCGGCGCATCCGGGAACGGCGTCGGGATCGATTTCGCGACGCCGCCGAACAGCCAGAGCGTGCCCGATTGCAGGACGATGCCGGCGCCGATCATCACCAGCATGGTCGTGTCCATGTCGGCGCCGCGTAAGGGCCGCAGCAGCACGAGGTCGAGGATTGCGCCGAGCAAGAGGCCGCCGAGGATCGCGGTCGGCAGGGCGGCGAAGAAGCCGAGCCCGAGGGCGGTGACGGCGAGGTACATGACGTAGGCGCCCACCGTGTAGAGGGCGCCGTGGGTGAAGTTCACCACGTTCATGATGCCGAAGATCAGGGTCAACCCGATGCCGAGCAGGGCATAGGTTCCCCCCAGGACCAGGGTGTTGAGGAGGTGCTGCAGGAATTCGGTCATCGAGGCCTCGCCTGTAAGCAGGTGATACGGTCGTCGGCTGAGCGTCAGTGCAGAGTCAGCGAGCTTGGCGCGGGTCCCTGTCCGTCAGCGTGACGGCAATTGCGCGGGATGGGCGGCCCTCTTCCCCCTTGTGGGGAGGAGTTGGAGGTGGGGGTGGTTGAGCGACCCTCAGCTTGCGGGGGCTAGCGGAGCCACCCCCACTCCTAACCTCTCCCCACAAGGGGGAGAGGGACGCGCTCTGCGTGCAAAAACAGATGGGGGAATCCAGTAGCCCTAAGGAGAAGAGCCTGTTCCGCATGTGATACCCGAGGGGTGCGAGCCGGGAGGCATGCGCCCGGCTAAAGCGTCGGCACCACGACCTTCCCGCCGTCGATCTTGACGAGATAGACGTCCGGCTTGCTCTGGCCGCTCTCGGACCCGGCGGGGCCGGCCTTGGCGAAGCGAATCTGTCCGTTGAGGCCGGTGAAATCGACCGACCAGAAGCCCTTCTTGATCGAGGCCGCATCGGCGGCGCCGCCCTTCTCGATGGCCGCCGCGATGGCGCGGATGCCGTCGTAGCCTCGGAAGCTCTCGGTGACGCCGGCGAACTCGAAGCCGCGCTTCTTCCATTCGCCGATGAAATAGGCGGTGGCCGCCGGGTTCGGGGTTTTGTCCGGGTACCAGGGCAGGAAGGTGGTGAGATGCATCGTCCCCTCGGCGGCGTTGCCCGCCTGGGCGATGATCTGGTCGGGGTTCTGGGAGCCGCCGGTGGTGATGATCCGCTTCTTGAGGCCGAGCGCCGCCATCTGCTTGAACAGAAGCGTCAGCTGGTCGACGGCGGCCGTGATCATGATCGTGTCGGCATCCGAGCCCTTCAGCTTGGACAATTGAGCGCTCATGTCCTGCGCGCCCTGGTCCATGGTCTCCACGAGGCCGACCGTGACGCCCTTGCCCTTGAGCATCTTGCCGAAATCGGCCGCCGCCCCCCGGCCCCAGTCGTTGTTGATGGCCAGGAAATCGACCTTCTTCAGCCCGAGCTTCTCCACCATCGGCGCGAAGGCCTCGGCTTCCAGGGCCGAGGGCGGCGAGATGCGGAAGACGTACGGATTGCCCGAGGTGGTGATCTTGCCCGACGACGACGTCTCCACCAGCATCGCGGTCTCGTAATCGGCGAGCTTGGGCATCACCGCGAGCGTCAGGCTCGAACCCCAGGCCCCCATGAGCACCGGGGTCTTGTCGCTGGTGATGAGTTTTTCAGCCACCGCCGCTGCCTCGGTGGGGTTGCTCTTGTTGTCCTCGACGACGAGTTCGAGCTTCTTTCCCAAGACACCGCCCTTGGCGTTGATTTCGTCGGCGGCGATCCGGGCGCCGTTGACCACGTAGGTGCCCGATGCCGCGAACGGCCCGGTGAGGGGCTCGTTGACGCCGATCCGGATCGCCTGCGCGTGGGCTACCCCCGCCGACAGGACGAAGGCGAGGGTCAAGGCGGGAATCGTGTGGCTGCGCGTCATGGTGGTCTCCGGTCTTGAGCAGGATCGCGGGGGGAGGCGACGGTCAGGGACGGCGGCCCCATGCGGCGAGACGCCGGCGCAGGGAGGTCGTCAGCATCGTGAGGAGCAGGCGCAGGGGGTTGAGGCCCGTGGCAGCCGGGGCCGGCGCACCGGAGAGGCGGGCTTCGAGGTTCGCGGCAAAGTCGGCCCCGAGGCGTCCGGCGAGGTCGCGCACGAGCCCCGGCCGCCCGAACTGCGCCAGCGGCCCCTTGAGGGTGTAGCCGACGGCGAGATCGATCCGGGCGGTACCGGGGGTCTCGCCCGGTCCGACGCGGTAGCGGATCTCGCCCTGGGTGGCGGAGCGTCCGCCCGCGTCGCTGCCGGCACCGAGGATGCGTCCCGTGCGGGCCGCCTCATCGCGAAAGATCCGGGCGCGGCCGCGAAAGCGCGCGGCGATCGGCCCGATCCGCACCTGAAGCGCGCCCTCGACCGCGTCCGGGTTCGGCTGGCCCGTCAGCATGGCGCCGGGCAGGCAGGCGGCCACGGCCTCGACGTCGCCGAACAGAGCGAAGACGGTGTCGGGCGGGTGCGCCACGGTGAAGGACTGGTCGAACCGGTGGGCCGGCACGAAATCGCCGTCGAGATCGGCGATCGACGGCGCGGTCTCGGCCTGTGCGACGGGGCGCAGGGGCGTGCGGGCCGCATCCGATGCAGTGCCGGACGACGTGCCGAGGCGCGCGCCGACGGGGCCGAGGCCGCGCTGTCCGCCGGTCGTCGGCCCGATACCGCGGGCGCGGCGCTCGGCGATGACGCTACGGACCGCCCGGACGATGCCGACATAACCGGTGCAGCGGCACAGGTTGCCCGAGAGGCCGGCGCGGATGCGGCGCTCGTCGGCGTCCGGCAGGCGCAGGACGAGATCACGGGCGGCGATGAGCATGCCGGGCGTGCAGTAGCCGCACTGGAGGGCGTGCTCACGGTTGAAGGCGGCGCGCAATTCACCGGCGACCGGGTCGTCGTCGAGGCCTTCGATGGTGGTGATGTCGGCCCCCGCGCAGGCCCCCGAAACGGTCAGGCAGGCGCGGGCCGGCTCGCCGTCGAGCAGCACCGTGCAGGCCCCGCAGATTCCGTGCTCGCAGCCGAGATGGGTCCCGGTCAGGTCGAGGGTGTCGCGCAGGACATCGCCGAGATGCGTGCGCGGCTCGGCCCGCAGGCTGCGCGCACGACCGTTTACGGTGAAGTTTAGCGGCAGGCGGTCGTCGCGAAGGGCTGACGCGGCGGTGCTCATGCGGCCTCGCTGACAGTAGGTGTGAGGGAGGGCGGCGCGGCGGCCGCCTGGGCAATGGCGCGGCCCAGCACGGTGACGTGGACGTAACGGTCGACGGCGTCGGTCATCCCGGCCTCGCGCAGGCGCGCATCGGCGGCCCGGGCATCGAAGCGTTCGGCGAAGTCGGGACCGATCCGGCCGCCGAACAGGTCGGATGCGTCCGGGATCACGAGGGGCGCACGCTCGATGGCGCCGATCACCACACGGCCGCGCCCGGCATGGGGCTCGATCCGTACGGCCCCGATGGCGTGGGCGAACTCGCCGATCTTGGAGCAATGCTTGACGTAGCCCCAGGCAGTGCCGGGAGGGAGGGCGGAAATCCGCACGGCGACCAGCATCTCGCCGGGCGCCAGGGCCACGTCGAGGGCGCCGGTGACGAAGTCCTCCAGGGCCAGCCGGCGGCGACCGGATGTCGAGGCCAGCTCGACTTCGGCGCCGAGCGCGATCAGCGACGTGACCCAGTCGGCGGCCGGATCGGCATGGACGAGGGAGCCGCCAATGGTGCCGCGATTGCGCACCGGCCGGTAGGCGATGGCCATCGCCACCCGCGCCATGACGCCGCCCGTGAGGTCGGGGACGCGCCCGTCCTCGATATCCGCATGGGTGATGCAGGCGCCGAGCACCAGGGTCTCGCCTTCGACCGAGGCCCGACGCAGCTCGGGGATGCCCGTGATGTCGAGGACGAGGTCGGGTTCGACGAGGCGCAGGTTCAGCATCGGTCCGAGGGATTGCCCCCCGGCCATCAGCTTCACGCTGCCCTCGGCGGTGGCGAGCCGGGCGAGCAGGGCGGACAGATCGCCGGGGCGCTCATAGGCGAAGCGGGCGGGTTTCATGCGGCCTCCCGGCTGCGGGCAGAGGCCGCGTCGCGAGCCTCCAGCACGGCCTCGACGATGCGGTGCTGGCTCACCGGCGCATGCAGCATCGCCACACCGAGGGGACGCAGGGCGTCGTTGATGGCGTTGGCGAGCGCAGCCGGGGGCGCGATGGCCCCGCCCTCGCCGATCCCCTTCACGCCGAACTGCGTGTAGGGGGAGGGGGTCTCCATGTGGTCGATGCGGGGTTCGGGCACCTCCGCCGGCCCCGGCAGGAGGTAGTCGGCGAAGGTGGAGGCCAGCGGCTGGCCCCGGGAATCGAAGCGCATCTCCTCGTAGAGGGCCGTACCGATCCCCTGCGCGAGGCCGCCATAGATCTGGCCGTCCACCACCAGCGGGTTCACCAGGGTGCCGCCATCCTCGATGATGACGTAGTCGAGGATTTCCACCGCCCCGAGATCGGGGTCCACGGCGACGAGGGCCGCATGGGCCGCGTACGAGAAGGTGCCGGAATCGCGTTGCGGCTTGTAACCGGCGGTGACTTCGAGGCCGCCCGGATTCACGTCCAGGCTCAAATCCTGCGGGCGCCGGTACCAGGTGTGGGCGATCTGCGCGAGGCCGACATCGCCCGAGGGACCGACGACGCGGCCCGCCTCGAAACGGCAGTCCGCCGGGTCGGCCTGGAGCAGGTGCGCCCCGATGCGGAGCGCCCGCAAGCTGAGTTCGCGGCAGGCCGCCGCCACGGCGCCGCCCGCCATCACCATCACGCGCGAGCCCCAGGAGCCGGTGGAATACGGCGTCATCGCGGTGTCGCCATGGACAAGGCGCGTGCGGGCCACCGGAACGCCGAGGATCTCGTGCGCCACCTGCGCCAGGGTCGTCTCCAATCCCTGCCCGTGCGAATGCGCGCCGATCCGGAGTTCGAGCCCGCCATCGGGGGTGAGGCGCGCACCCGCCTGCTCGTGGCCCGGCACCATGGGGATGCCCCAGCCGGAATAGACCGAGGTGCCGTGCGCCGCCTGCTCGCAATAGATCGAGAGCCCAAGGCCGATGCGGCGCCCGTCGGGCTCGGGAATCCGCTGGCGCGCCCGTACGGCGTCGACATCGATGGCTTTCAGGGCGCGTCTCAGCGCCTGCGGATAGTCGCCGCTGTCGAAATGCTTGGCGGTGATGTTGTCGAAGGGCATCTGCTCGGCCCGCACGAGGTTCTTCTCGCGCACCGTCCAGGGCTCGAGGCCGGCCTCGGCCGCCACCGCGTCGAGGATGAGCTCCATGGCGAAACACACGCCGGTCCGGGCGACCCCGCGATAGGGCAGGATCGGGCACTTGTTGGTGGCGACCGACCAGGTCCGGCAGCGATAGGCCGGGAAGTCGTAAGGGCCGGGCAGAATGCTCGCCACCTGCGCGGCCTCAAGGCAGGCGGAGAACGGGTAGGCCGAATAGGCCCCGGAATCGACGGTGGCCTCGCAATCGATGCCCCGGAGGGTGCCGTCCCGCTCCGCATAGGCGGTGATGCGGTAATGGTGCTCGCGGCAATTGGCGTTTGCGGTGAGGTGTTCGCGCCGGTCCTCCAGCCAGCGCACGGGGTGGCCGACGCGGAGCGCCAGCCAGGCGAGGCAGACATCCTCGGCGAGCAGGATCGCCTTGTAGCCGAAGCCGCCGCCGACATCGGGCGAAACGATGCGCAGGCGCCCCTGCTCGATCCCGAGACATTCGGAGAGGCCGTTGCGCACGATATGCGGCATCTGGCTCGCCGTGTGGACCACGAGCTGGTCCATTCGGTGGTCGAGATGCACCACCGTGCCCCGCCCCTCGATGGGCGCCATGCACTGGCGTCCGGTGGAGATGGTCCGCGAGACCTTGATCGGGGCATCGAGCGCCGCGGCGAAGTTCACGTCGACCAGGGTCTCCAGGAAGACGTTGTCGCCCCAATGCTCGTGGACCAGGGCGGAGCCGGGCTCGCGGGCGGCGAGCATGTCGTGCACGGCTGGAAGCTCTTCGAGGTCGAGGACGATGGCGGCGGCGATGTCCTCGGCTTGCGCTCGCGTCGGCGCGAGGCAGATCGCCAGCAATTCACCGACCTGCCGGACCTTGTCCTTGGCAAGGACCGGCTGCTCGGAGACCTTGAAACCGGCGAGCCCCGAAACGGCCCGGATCGGCTGCACGTCCGCGAGGTCGGCCGCCGTGAACACGTGGTGGCGAAACGCCTCCGGTACGTGGATCGCCCGGATACGGGCATGCGCCAGGGGGCTGCGGACGAAGGCGACGTCCTGCAGGCCGGGTAGGCGCAGGTCGCCGACATAGTGCCCACGCCCGCGCATCAGGCGGTCGTCTTCCTTGCGGGGCAGACGCGCGCCGACGCCCTCGGTGAGCAGGATCGCGTCGCTCATGCGTGTCTCCCCTTGATGAGATCGATCGCGGCGCGCACCAGCACGCCGCCGGGACGACGCAGTTCGCTCAAGATCGAGAAGTGTTCGGCCCCCACGACGGGAAGGAGCGGCCCCGGCGCGTGGTGAGCGCTGCGCAGGGCGTGGAAGTCGCGGGCGTCGTGGACGAGGGCCGGGCGCTCGGCCGTGCCGTAGGCGATGGCCAGGGGTTTCCCCACCACCGGCAGGCGCAGGGGCGACAAGGCCGCGACCTCCGCGTCGGTGAGGGAGAGGGCCTGGTTCAGCCCGGTGTCGCGGATGGGCCCGAGTTCGTAGACGCCCGAGATCGCGAGCCCCGCCACCACGGCCGGGTGATGGAGCTGCATCGCCGCGAGATGCGCCCCCGCCGACCAGCCGGCGAGGACCAGCGGACCACTGAGGCCGTGCGCCGGCCCGTGCTCGGCCAGCCAGTCGAGGGCCAGGCCGATCTCCTCGACGATTTGCGTCAGGCTCGCCTCGGGGGCGAGGGTGTGGCCGGGCATCGCCACGGACCAGCCGGCGGCGGCGGGGCCTTCGGCGAAGCAGGCGAACAGTTCACGAGAATTGCGCTGCCAATAGCCGCCATGGATGAAGACGAGGCAGGGCGCCGCCGGGTCGGCGGCCGGGTAGAGGTCGAGGGCCGTGCGCGGGGCGGGCGCATAGGGGATGTCGAGGGCGCCCGGATGCGCAGCGCGGTAGGCGGCTGAGGCCGCGTTGCGCGCCGCGGCCTGGGCGGCGGCATCGGGCACCGCCGCGTTGTTGTCGTAGGCGGCATCGCGCGCTGCCCGGTCGAGGCAGGACCAATCGTGCCGGGGGTCGGGCGGCAGCGGGGACGGATCGGCCCTCATGCGGTCGTCTCCTTGGGTGCCAGGGTCAGGCCGCGATGGCGCTGGGCAGGATCGGCGAGTCGGCGTCGAAGCGGCGGCCGGCGCGCAGGCAGAAGGCCGGCTGCAGCAGGCGCTGGGCGATGACCTGGGTGTCCTCGTTGTCGCGCAGCAGGAAACGGCCGCGATGGTCGTGCAGCACCGAGACGTCGGCGGCGAAGCCCGGCGTCAGGGCACCGATCCGGTCGGACAGGCCCAGCATCTCGGCCGGATGCTTCGTCACCATGGGGACGACCTGTTCGAGGCTGAGGCCCAAAGCCATCATCGAACTCATCGCCTGGGTCAGGCTGAAGCGGGCTTGGCCCAGGAAGGGGTGGTTCTCGTCGTCGTGGTGCTCGTCGGGCGTGCCCGCCGGCCGCGGCACCTCGGTGTTGTAGCCGTGCATGTCGGCGCCCAGCGTGTAGGGCACGACGCCTGCCGGCAGGGAGGCGCGGGCAACCCGATAGGAGAAGTGGCTGCCATGCCCGACATCGACCCGGAGGCCCGCATCCATCGCCGCCCGGATGATCGGGTGGACGACGCCCTCCTCATTGATGAAGCCGCCGGGATGCCGGGTGAACGGGTGGGCGAGGAAATCCCCGGGACGCAGCAGCGGGATCACCCGCTCCATGATGGTGTTGGCGTCCTCGCCATTGGCGCCGTTCTCGGGCAGGCCCCAGAGCTGGCCGAAATGCACGTAGAGCGGCAGGTCGGCCCGGCGGCTGATCTCGGCCGCCATCTCCATCACCTTGATGCCCCAGCGGGCGAAGCCCCCGATCTCGGCGTGCCCCTTGATGCCGCGCACGAGGTCGCGGTTCTCCACGGCCGACTTCACCGTGGCGTCGATGTCGACCCCGTCCGGGCTGTAGAGGTTCGGGTAGAAGTGACCTTCGAGGCCCCCGACCAGATAGGCGGAAAGGAACGCGTAGATCCGGGTTTCGGCCTTCTCCGCGATGAAGTGGCGGAAGCCCGGCAGGGTCATGCAGGACGCGCCGCCCTGGTCGATCACCGTGGTCACGCCCGAGCGCACGCCGACCATGTCCGGCGGCAGTCCGAACCGTCCGGTGACGTATTGGTAGACGTGCCCGTGGGTGTCGATCATCCCCGGCAGGACGAGCTTGCCAGAGACGTTCACCACCTCGGTGGCGGCAGACGGTATGATGCTGTCCTCGACGGCGGCGATCCGCCCGTCGCGGATGGCGACGTCCTTGATGCCATCGATGCCAGAGGCCGGGCAGATGACCCGTCCGCCGCGCAGCAGCATGTCGTAGCGACCAGCGTCCATTCCGTCTCCTCCATCGTCGCGCGTCGGCCTTCGCCTTGCCTCGCACGGACGTGACCAGGGAAATGCGAAGTATGCTTCGTATATTTGCCTAGGCATGTTACGTGCCAGGAACCGTCCGGGCTTCGGATCGGGAGCGGGAGACGGGACGCAGATGAACGAAAGCGGGCTGGCTGAAGCGGATGCGGCGCCCTCACCGGAGGCTCTTCAGGCCCTCGGAACGCCCTGGCTCCTGCCGGAACGGCCGGGCTTTCTGATGCGGCGGCTGCATCAGATCCATGTCAGCCTATTTTCAGAGCGTTGTGGCGCTTTCCGCGTCACTCCCCTGCAGTACAGCCTGCTCTCTCTACTGGCAGAACGTGAGGAAGCCGACCAGACAACCTTGGCCAACGCGGTCGCCTTGGACAGAACGACGACGACCGGCGCCCTCAAACGCCTGGAGCTACGCGGATACGTCGAACGCTCTGCTTCGCCGACCGATCGGCGTTCTCAACGCTGTCGCCTGACCCAGGCAGGCCGTGCCCTGCTGGGGCAGATGGAGACGGCCGCGCGTCAGGCCCATGACGCGACGCTCGAACCCCTTTCGGAAGAGGAGCAGGCGACACTAATCCGGCTCATGAAGAAGATCACCGCCGCCCATCAGCAGCGGCGCGACGCGGACGGGCTCGTGAATTGAGCGGCCCCGCAGAGAAGCGCCCGCAGGCCTCCAGCGCGCAGGCGGGTGACCGCCCGACGATCATGCAGAATGCACTGTCTCGCATCGCGGTTGAACACTTGGAACGCGCTTCCGCGGCGGTTCCCCGACATGGCGAACCGCCGGTGGAGCGGCATCGTCCGCCGACACCCGAAACTGCGCATCCGCTGTAATCGTGCTCTTCAGGAAGGCCATGACGGCCCGGATGCGGGGCACGAATTGAAGATCTGCGTGAACGTTCAGCCAGAGTTCCCGGGTCGTGAAGGCGCTCCCGTGCAGAACCGGAACGAGGTCGTCACGGGCCGTCACCGCAAAGCTCGGCAGCAGAACGAGGCCGAGCCCTCCGAGTGCCGCGCTCTTCTGCGCGATCATGCTGGTGGAGCGGAACACCGTCCGGGGCTCGTCGAGCACGTCGTCCAGCCAGCGGACGCAATCGACCTGTATGAGATCCTCGACGTAAGAGACGAAGCGGTGCTCCTTCAGCGCCCATAGATCGACGGGGCATCCATGCCGCGCGAGGTAGCTCGGCGCCGCATACAGGCCAAGCCGGAACGCTCCGATCTGCTCCGAGACCAACCCTCTCCCCGGTGGCTTGAAGAAGCTGAGGAAGAGGTCGGCCTCGCGACGGTTGACGTAGACGGTCTGAGCCGAGGTCACGAGGTCGATCATCAAGTCGGGGTGGCGGTCTCTCAAGCTCGAGAGGCGCTCGGCGAGGTACAGGGAGGCAATGCCTTCCATCGTGGCGAGCCGTACGCGCCCCCCGATACGGCCATCGCCGGAATGATCCTCGTGCCGGAGGGAGATGACCGCGCTCTCGACCTGCTCGGCATGCTGGAGCATGCGCTGCCCCATATCGCTGAGACGGAGCCCCGACGGCACGCGCTCGAAGAGTGCGAGGCCGAGGACACTCTCCAGGTTCGCCAGCCTCCGGCTCACAGTGGATTGGTCGACCTTCAGGCGCTTGGCCGCGGCGGCGAGACTCCCGCCACGGGCCGCTCCCAGAAAGACCTTGATGTCGTTCCAGTCCAGGAGATCGAAGGTCTGCATGGTCGAAGCGGGCGCAAGATGTGCGCCAGTCGCCCCTGTGCGCCGGCCCGGACATCATCCCGGAGACATCCTGCAAGGCGCCTTGCAGAATTGCCCGCTTCGCAAGCCGATTCCACCACGTAACTTCGGCGTGGAAAGGGAAACCCCGATGCTTCCACAGTTCAAGGCCGCAGCAATTCACGCAGCACCCGTCTTCCTCGATGCCGCCGCGACCACCGCCAAGGCGGTCGCCCTGATCGAAGAAGCGGCCCGGGCCGGCGCCGCGCTGGTCGCCTTTCCCGAGACCTTCATCCCGGCCTTTCCGGTCTGGGCCGCCCTCTCGGCTCCCATCGACAACCACGATCTGTTCGCCCGCATGGCGGAGCAATCAGTCCTCGTCGACGGACCGGAGATCGCGCGGATCCGGCAGGCGGCGCGGGCAGCGGGCATCTTCGTATCGATCGGCATCAGCGAGCGCTCGCCCGCCAGCGTGGGCTGCCTTTGGAACGCAAACCTTTTCATCGGGGAGGATGGCACGATCCTCAACCACCACCGCAAGCTGATGCCGACCTATTACGAGAAGCTCATCTGGGCCTCGGGCGACGGGGCTGGGCTTAAAGTGGTGGAGACGGGGATCGGCCGCATCGGCCAGCTCATCTGCGGCGAAAACACCAACCCGCTCGCCCGCTATGCCCTGATGGCGCAGGGCGAGCAGTTCCACATCTCGTCCTGGCCTCCGGTCTGGCCGACACGTCGGCCGCAGGGCGGCGGCAATTACGACAACCTCGCCGCCAACCGCCTGCGCGCCAGTGCCCATTGCTTCGAGGCCAAGGCCTTCGGACTGGTCACGGCCGGCGTGCTGGACCGGGACGCCTACGACTTCCTGGCGGCGCGCGATCCGGGCGCCGCCGAGGTGCTCGACGGAACGCCGCGCGCCGCCTCGTTCTTCGTCGATCCGACCGGCACGCAGATCGGCGAGGCGCTGCAGGAGGAGGGGATTCTCTACGCTGAGATCGATCTCAACGCCTGCGTCGAGCCCAAGCAGTTCCACGACGTGGTGGGCTACTACAACCGCTTCGACGTCTTCGACCTCGCCGTGAACCGCCAGCGGCTCGCGCCCGCACAGTTCCGGGACGGTCCGGCGCTTGCGCCCGAGCCGCTGCCGCCTGTGGCGACCGGCGCGTGACTTGCTGACGCCAAGCCGAACCGCCCCGCATCCCTGATCCCGACCGAGTCCCAAGCACAGAAGCCTTAGAGCACCCGAACAGACCCCTCGAAGCCAGACCGGAGAGACCCCTGATGCTCGATCGTCGCACGCTCCTCCTCGCCGGTGCCGCCGGCCTGATGCTGCCGGACCTGCGCGGTGCCCGCGCCCAGAGCCCCGCCCAGATCGGCACCTTTCCGGAGGGGGTGGGCACGGATTCGGTGTTCGTGGGCCTCAACATGCCGTTGACCGGGGTGTTCTCCGGCGACGGCAGCGACCTCAAGCTCGGCTATGAGCTGGCCATCGCGCAGATCAACGCGGGCGGCGAGATCCCCGCTGCCTGGGGCCTCAAGGGCAAGGGCGTCCTCGGGCGCCAGATCCGCCACAAGATCGCCGACACCGAGGGCAAGCCCAACGTCGCGGTCCAGGCCGCGACCCAGTTCATCCAGCGCGACAAAGCCATCATGTTTCAGGGCTCCGTCAGCAGCGCCGAGGCCATCGCCCTGGAAGAGCTCGCGAGCCGCGACAAGGTCCTCTACATGGTCGGCATCGCCGGCTCGAACGACGTCACCGGCAAGAACTGCCAACGCTACGGCTTCCGCTCGCAGCAGAACGCCTACATGGCCGCCAAGGCCCTCGCGCCGGTCGTCGCGAAAGCCCTGGGCAAGAACCTCAAGGCCGCCTTCCTCGTCCCCGACTATACCTATGGCCAGACGGTCTACGATTCCTTCTCAAAATTCTCGAAGGAGCAGGGCTGGACACAGGTCCTGAAGGAGACGGTGCCCCTGGGCACGGCCGATTACAGCTCGGCGCTTCTCAACATCGCCAACAGCGGCGCCGATGTCTTCGTCAACATCTGCTTCGGGTCCGACGCGGTGGCCTCCACGAAGCAAGCCGAACAGTTCGGCGTCCTCTCCAGCATGAAGCTCGTGGTGCCTAACCTCTCCTCCTTCCAGGACAAGGAGGTCGGGCCCGAGCTGATGCAGGGCGTCTACGGTTCCTGCGACTTCTGGTGGACGCTGGAGGACCGCTATCCCCTGGCCAAGACCTTCGTCGAGGCGTTCTTTGCCCGAAACAAGTACCGTCCGCGCTGGGGCGCCCACATCGCCTACATGCAGACCTACCTCTGGGCGCTCTCGGTGGAGCGGGCAGGGGGGTTCAACCCTGTCGACATCATCAAGGTGATGGAGGGCTCGAAGTCCCAGCCCTACGAGACCACGATCGGCCGCGTCTATTACAGGGCAGAGGACCACCAGATGGTCCGGCCGATCCCGATCCTGCGCGGCAAGGCGCCTTCGGCCATGAAGGGCCCGGAAGATTTCTACGAAGTCGTCGATCTCGTCGACGGCGAGACGGTGATGAACCCGCCCGACCTGTTCGGGTGCAAGCTCGGCCCCTACACCTGAGGCACACGACCATGCCGAGCACCGCCGTCCTCCTTTCCCAGGCCTTCAACGGCCTCGCCCTCGGCAGCCTGCTGGCGCTGGTCTCCAGCGGGCTCACCATCATCCTGGGCACGCTGGGCGTGCTCAACTTCGCCCATGGCGCATTGTTCGCGGTGGGCGCCTACACCGCCTTCGTGATGATGCAGGCGACGCACTCCTTCGTGCTCGCCCTGCTCGGCGGCTGCGCCGTGATGCTCATCATCGGCTTTGCCATGGAGCGGCTCATCATCCGCCATTTCTATGCCCGGCCGGACGAGGACCAGATCCTCGTCACCTACGGGATCGGCATGGTGCTGGTGGAAGCCTTGCGGACCTGGTTCGGCGGCAACAGCCAGCGGGTGCCGGTCCCCTCCTGGGGTACCGGCGCGACGAAGCTCGGCTTTCTGGTCTACCCGACCTACCGTCTCCAGCTGATCGGCATCATCGCGGCGCTGCTGGTGGGCCTCTACCTCGTCCTGTACCGAACCTCGGTGGGACTGGTCGTGCGGGCCGGCATCGAGAATGCCGGCATGGTCGGCATCCTCGGCATCGACGTGCGACGCACCTTCCTGTTCGTCTTCGCGGTGGGCATCGTCGCCGTCGGCCTCGCCGGCATGCTCTACGCCCCCGTCGTCGCGGTCACGCCCGACATGGGCGCGAGCTTCATGGTTCAGTCCTTCGTGGTGATCGTGCTGGGGGGCCTCGGCTCCTTCCCCGGCGCCATCGTCGGCGGCCTGATCGCCGGCGAAATCATCAGCCTGACCAGTGCCTTCAACTCCGCCTATTCGGAGGTGATGCTCTACGGCCTGATGGCCCTCGTCCTGGTGGCGCGGCCGCAAGGGCTGTTCGGCACGGAGGGCCGGGTCTGATGGGCGTCCGTCCGCTGCAGAGAGCCTGGCCCGAACTCGCCCTCCTCGTCGTCCTCCTCACCGCGCCGATCCTCCTGCCGCCGCTCGGCTTCTCGCACGACCTGCTGTCGCGGGCGCTCAACTGGGCGCTGTTCGGCCTCGGCCTCGACATCCTGTTCGGGCTCGCCGGCCTGCTCTCCTTCGGCCAGGCGGCCTTCTACGGGGCAGGGGGGTTCGTCGCCGCCTATCTGCTGGTCTCGGGTCTGATCCAGAGTGTCTGGCTCGCCTTCCTGATCGGCACGCTGGCGGCCGGCCTGTTCGGCCTCGCGGTCGGCTGGCTCGCCGTGCGACGCATCGGCATCTACTTCGCCATGATCACCCTGGCCTTCGGGCAGATGGCCTATTTCATCCAGAACTCGCCGCTCTCCGACTATACCGGCGGCGAGAACGGCATCGCGGGGGTTCCGGTGCCGGTGATCGGCTTCGGGACGTGGGCCGTCAGGATCACCGCCGGCCTCCCCATGTACGCGCTCCTCGCAGCGACCTTCTTCCTCGGCTTCATTCTGGCCCGGCGCATCGTGCACTCGCCGGTCGGGCTCATCCTGAAAGCGATCAAGGAGAACACCCCGCGCGTGGCCATGCTCGGCCACGACGTGCCGGCCTACAAGCTCGCGGCCTTCACCATCGCGGCCCTCTATGCGGGCCTTGCCGGCGCGATGCTGGGTTCCTTCCAGAGCTACATGCCGCCGGACGCCTTCGCGCTGGAGACCTCGGGCCAGCTGGTGGTGCAGACCATCGTGGGCGGGGTCGGAACGCTCGTGGGGCCCCTCGTGGGCGCCGTGCTCTGGCTGTGGCTGCGCGACAACCTCCAGCTCATTCCGGGCTTCGGCTCCCTCTGGAAGCTGATCCTGGGCGTAGCCTTCATCGGCTTGGTGATGGGCCTGCGGCGCGGCATCTGCGGAGAGATCCTGCATCGCTGGCAACAGCGCGGCGAGGCGATCCGCCTCCGCGCCGCGAAGGCACGCACGGAGGCGATCGAGGACGCCATCGCTTCGGGAGGTATCGTCGCGCCGGAAATCCCGGCCGAGGTCGCGCTGCCCATGCCACGACCGGCGGTGGACGGTCGCACCGCCCATGCGGAGATCGCATTGGAAGCTCGAGGGCTCGCCCGACATTACGGGGGCCTCAAGGCCGTGGACGGTGTGAGTTTCCAGGTCCGGCGCGGCTCGATCCATGCGGTGATCGGCCCGAACGGCGCCGGCAAGAGCACGCTCTTCAAGATGCTCTCCGACGAGGTGACCCCAAGCGCGGGATCGGTCCTGCTGTTCGGCGAGCGGCTCACGGGGGCGGGCGTGACGGAGGCGACGCAGCGCGGCGTCGCCAAGAGCAACCAGCTCAACCAGCTCTTTCTCAACCTCTCCGTACGGGAGAACCTGCGGGTGGCGGCCCTCGCCAGGGCTCGCGGGCGATTCCGTCTCGACCTTCTCGCCCCAGCCACGGGCCGGGCGGAGGTGGAGGCGCAGGTCGAGACCATGCTGGGCATCCTCGATCTCGGGATGCGGGCCGAGACGCGCGTCGGCATCCTCGCCTATGGCGAGAAGCGCCGGCTCGAGATCGGCATGGCCTTGGCCACCAGCCCCAACGTTCTCCTCCTCGACGAGCCACTGGCCGGCATGAGCCCCTCGGAACGCGTCGCGACCTGCGCACTCATCAGGCGGATCGGTCGTTCCTGCACGATCCTCCTCGTCGAGCACGACCTCGATGCCGTCTTCGATCTCGCCGAGCGAATCACGGTCCTGAGCGAAGGGCGCCTTCTCGCGGACGGGCCCGCCGAGACCGTGCGCCGCGACCCGGCGGTGCAGAAGGCCTATCTGGGTGCTGCCCCGGATGAAGCCTCCGGCGAGGGGACCACGATCCTGGGAGCCACGCATGAGCCTGCTTGAGGTCGAGGGCATCAACACCCTCTATGGGGATTCGCACGTCCTCTTCGACGTCTCGCTCCGGGTCGAGGAGAACGAGGTCGTGGCCCTGCTCGGCCGCAACGGGGCCGGCAAAACCACGACGCTCCGGACCCTGATGGGCGCCCTCTCCCCACGTAGCGGCACGATCCGCCTCGATGGCAAACAGATCCAGGGATTACCACCCGAGAAGATCGCGCGGGTCGGCATGCAGCTCGTGCCCGAAGAACGCGCCATCTTCGGCACCCTCACGGTGGAGGAGAACCTGCGCGTCGCCCGCCTCACCGCACCGAAGGGCTGGTCCCTCGACCGGGTCTGGGAAGTCTTCCCGCGCCTGAAGGAGCGCCGGACGTCGCGGGGCCGGACCTTGTCGGGCGGCGAGCAGCAGATGCTGTCGATCGCCCGAGCACTCATCCGCGACCCCCGGATCATCCTCCTCGACGAACCGTTCGAGGGCCTGGCGCCGCTGATCGTGCAGGACCTGATCGCCCTCACGCGCCGCCTCGCCCAGGAGGGCCGGACGATCGTCGTGGTGGAGCAGAACGTGGCCGCGGTGCTCAGCTTCGCCCAGCGGGTCTACGGCTTCAACAACGGCCACGTCGTCTATGAAGGATCGGCGGCCGACCTTCGCCGCGACCCCTCGCCGATGCGCGCCTTCATGGGGCTGGCCGCATGAGGTCCACCGTCTTCCTAGGCAATGGCCCGGCCCCCCTCTCGACCCAGGCGGTTTCCATGCGATCCTGAGCGTCCGAACCCCGTTCCGAGAAGGCGGTCGCTCACGGCCGAATCGTTCATGCGCCGCTTCCGTCACGCCAAGATCGTCGCCACCGTCGGCCCCGCCAGCGCGTCGCCCGAGATGCTGCGCCGGCTGTTCCTGGCGGGCGTCGACACCTTCCGCCTCAATTTCAGCCACGGCACGCAGGCCGACCACGCGGTGGTCCATGCCGCGATCCGCGCGCTCGAGCACGAGGTGGGCCGGCCCATCGGCATTCTGCAGGATCTCCAGGGCCCCAAGATCCGCCTGGGAACACTCGCCGGCGGCCGCCTCGACGTGGTCCCGGGTGAGAGCCTCCGCTTCGTCCTCGATGGCGCCGAAGGCGGGCGCGACGCCATCCCCCTTCCGCACCCGGAGATCTTCGCCGCCGTCGCGCCGGGGCAGGACCTGCTCATCGACGACGGTCGCGTGCGGGTGCGTGTCACCGGCCTCACCCGCGACAGCATCATCGCCGAGGTAGTGATCGGCGGCACCCTCTCGAACCGCAAGGGCGTCAACCTCCCCGGCACGCTGCTGGACGTCTCGCCGCTCACCGCCAAGGACCGGGCCGACCTCGCCTTCGGGCTGGAGCTCGGCGTCGACTGGGTCGCGCTTTCCTTCGTGCAGAAGCCCTCCGACGTGATCGAGGCGCGCGGGCTGATCGGCGACCGGGCCGGCATCATGACCAAGGTGGAGAAGCCCCAGGCCCTGGAGCGCATCGACGACATCATCCGCCTCTCGGACGCCGTGATGGTGGCGCGCGGCGACCTTGGCGTGGAGATCCCGCAGGAGGACGTTCCGGGGCGCCAGAAGGAGCTGATCCGCGCCTGCCGCCTCGCGGTGAAGCCCGTGGTGGTGGCGACCCAGATGCTCGATTCGATGGTCTCGGCCCCGACACCGACCCGGGCCGAAGCCTCGGACGTCGCCACCGCGATCTATGACGGGGCGGATGCGGTGATGCTCTCGGCGGAATCCGCCACGGGAAAATTTCCGGTCGAGACCGTGGAAATGATGGCCCGGATCATCCATCGCACCGAGACGCACAAGCTCTACCGCTCGCTCATCACCGCCTCGGACCCCGACGAGGAGGAAACGCCACCGCACGCCATCGCCTCCGCGACGGCCAGCCTCGCCGATGCGGTGAATGCCGCCGCCATCGTGGCCTACACGCTCAGCGGAACCACCGCCGCGCGCATCGCACGCCGGCGCCCGGAGGTGCCGATCCTGGCGCTCACGCCGGACCTCGAGACCTCGCGCCGGCTCTGCCTGCTCTGGGGCGCGCACAGCGTCCAAGCCGCGGAGGTCACCACCTACGAGGAGATGGTGGCGGGCGCCATCGACCAAGCCGTGAAAGAGGGCTTCGCCAAGCCCACGGATCTCGTCGTCATCACCGCCGGCATCCCTTTCGCCGTGGCGGGTACGACGAACAACGTCCGCATCGCTCACGTGCCGCCGGCATAGGCCGTATCAGCCGGAGCGCGCGACCACGGTCCGATCAAGGGGCACGCCTTGGCGACCCGGCCCAAACCCGGCCGGTTCGCCCGCAAGCCGCGCGATCCTTGCGTCGGAGCGGTCTCTACGGTTCTGTGACGATCGATGCGAGAAACTCCGGGACGGGCAGCCTACGAGCCGGATAGATCGTGGCTCGCTGCGTCGGCCTACGACGAGAAGGATTTCCATGCGTACGACCGCGTCTCTGGCCCTCGCCGTCCTCATGGCGCTGGCGCCGCTCGCCGCCCGGTCCGCTCCGGACGACACCGTGCTCGCAGCGGTGAAGGCGCAGGACGGCCCGTATCGCGAGACGCTGAAGGGGTTGGTCGATCTCGATAGCGGCACCGGCGACGTGTCCGGCCTGTCCAAGGTCGAGGCGCTCCTGAAGGCTCGCCTCGAAGCCTCGGGACTCGCAGTCAGCACCCGCAACGCCCCCGTCTTCGGCGGAAACACGGTGATCGGTACGCGATCAGGCAGCGGCACGCGCAAGATCATGCTGCTGGTGCATTACGACACCGTGTTCGGCACGGGCGACGCTGCCAAGCGCCCCTATACCGAGCGTGACGGCCGCGCCTATGGACCGGGTGTCGCCGATGCGAAGGGCGGCATCGCGATGATCCTGCATCTCCTTTCCATCCTGGAGACCTTGCGGTTCGATGGTTACGGCACCCTCACGGTGGTCTTCAATCCCGATGAGGAGCGCGGCTCGCGCGGATCGCGCGACGAGATCGCCAGGATCGCCCGCGATCAGGACGTAGTCCTGTCGTTCGAACCCTCCTTCGCCGAAGCCGGTGTCGATGCCGTCACCGTGGCGACGAAGGGCATCAACTACGCGAGCCTCACCGTGAAAGGCCGTGCCTCCCATGCCGGCGGCGCGCCGGAAGCCGGACGCAACGCGGTGGTCGAGCTCTCCCACCAGATCCTCCAGCTTCAGGATCTCGGAGACCCAGCCAAGGGGACGAGCCTGCACTGGACCGTGGTCCACGGCGGCACCAAGCCGAACATCATTCCCGATGACGCCAAGGCGGAGGGCGACATGCGCTACTTCGTGCCGAGCGAGTACGACCGCGTCCTGTCCGAGGGACGGAAGATCGCCGAATCGCATCGCGTTCCCGATACGCAGGTGACCTTCGATCTCGCCAAAGGCCGCCCGCCGCTGCCGAGCAATCCGGGGACGAAGGCCCTCGGGGAACGCGCACGCGCCATCTATGCCGAGATGGGTGCCGAGCTCATGCTGGCGGAGATCGGCGGGGGGACGGATGCGGGCTACGCCTTCCAGCCGGACAGCCCGGCGAAACCCGCTATCCTCGAATCCCTCGGCATCGTCGGGGGCCGCTATCACAGCACGGACGAGTTCGCGGTCCTCGCCAGCATCACGCCGCGGCTCTACCTCGCGACCCGCCTGTTCATGGAGGTGTCGAAGGAGGCAGGCCGCTGATCGTGACAGGTCAGCGTGTCGTGCCCGGATCTTCGCCCAGTGAGATCGTGCGCTCGACCACGTGCTCCAGCGGCGCGTTCTCGGCCGTGAGAGTCATGCGAAGCTTCAAAGACCCGCCCGGCACCTGACCCTCACGGGCCACACGCTCAATCTCACGCTGCGACGTCACTCCGACTTCCTTCAGGAACTTGCGCAGTTCGATGTTGAAGCGATCCTCGTCCATGACGTGTTCCTCCGTTTTGCCCCGATAGAGGCGATGGGACCGGTTATGACCCAGCGGGTCCGGATAGGCTCATCCCTCGAAACGGGATGTGGGCCGGGCCGGGATGCTGGCCCGGCGAACCGAGGATGGTTCAGTTCCAGATGTCGCTCAGTTCCAGATGTCACTCAGTTCCAAGTGTGGAGCAGAGCGCGCCAACCATCGCCATGAGGCTCCAGAACGTTTACCCAATTGCCCCCATAGCTCTGGGACTGACCTCCCTCTCCCGGTCCGGTCAGCTGCCAGAGCCCGGTGAGGATGACGGTCTCGCCCCTCTGCGTGGTGTCCTGGACCGTGATCTTATGGTCCTTGAATCCCTTCGCCTGCAGGTCGGCGAAGAAGGCGGAAATCTTGTCCGCTCCCTGGACGGGCGAGCCCCCCGCCGGGATCACCTTTCCCTCGTCGCTGTAGAGCTTTCCCAATGCGGCGGTGTCGCCCTTGTTGAAGGTCTGATCCCAGAGATCAGCGATCGCTTGGCCTTGTAAACTCATCTCTTCTCCATCCGTTTCTTCGACCGTTCAGCGAGCACATATCGAAGCCGTGGTGCCCAGGGCCAAATGCCCGCAGTCCCGTCCTTGCCTTCCCGCGCGTTCCGAGCCGGCGATGCGGAATGTAGAGCGCCGTTCAGCGAAGGGGATGGCCTCCGCCAGGTCGGATGGAGGTTGGTTCCGGTTCCGCATCATCCCCATCCGTCGATCGAACCTCGCCTAAACCTCAGCAGCGGGCGACGCCGTGGATCGCCCGACATGGCGTGTCGAGGCTGAGGGCCCGGTTCGGCGAGACCGACCGACGTCGCGAATTCCCTCGACCGCTCCCATTGCCGTGCCACGACACCGACGATGAGTGGCGGCACCGATGACACAGGCTCTGCCATGCGGTGACGTCACCGCCTGCCGGCCCAAGAAAGCTCGTGCGTTCGGCGTGCGAACTTTGCATACGACTCCCAATGGCAGGTTCGAGCGTTGCCCGTTCGCGGCCCTCGGCCGGACCGCCCCAAGGAGTCCCTGATGGGCATTTTTCAGAACCTGCTCGAACGCGTCACCGCCTATGTCGGCGACAAGACGCTGATGTATGCGGCCGTATCCGCAGCCTCAAACGTCATCGTGGCCGACAGTGAGGTGGACGAGGCGGAGGTCGAGGTCGCACTCGCGGCCATGCGGGCGAATCCCATCATCGAGAAGGGATACGATACGCTGATGCTGGAGGCGGAACTGTTCGACGGGATCGCGCGGGCCCGGACCCGCGTCGGGCGGGCGGACAATCTGAGCCGCGTGGCCGCCATCGCCGACAGGTCCATCGATCAACGAAACGGGGTGTTCCTGATCGCGGCCGATGCCGCCGATCACGAGGGGATCAGCGACGTCGAGCACATCGCTCTCGATGAAATCGCCGCCGCCCTTCTGGTCGACAAGGAGGCTCTGCTCCGGCTGGCTCCGGTGAAGCCGTCGATCCCGTCGTAACCGGGGCGATGCGTCCTGCATGGCCGATCTAAGTCATCGATGCGAACCGGCACATCGAAGGGTGTGTCCGGCGGGCGACACCGAATGGTTAAAATCATATTAACCATTCATGACGACCACACGTTAGAAATCCTTCGACTATAGAGCCGGCATCCAACCCTTGCCGGTCATTGCCATGATCCTCGCTTCCCGCAACATCGTCAACGAACACCGCGAGATCGCCGCCATCGCGATCACCTACGGAATCTTTCTCAGTGGGATCATGCTCCTCACTTGGACTATGGCCTGACGCCGTCCACAGCGAGCCGGGCCCCTGTGTCCGGCTTCGCCCACGGCCTCGGAATCTGTGCCGGCACGACGGACGCAGCCTGAACTTGCCCTCGGGTCAAGCAGTGCACTGACGTCGTACGCCGGGAGCGCAAAACGAATGCGGTCTTCGTCAAGGAACCGATGAGCCTTCAAAGATGTTCGTCCATCCAAATTGGAGGAAATGAATGTCTGACAGCGCTTTAGCTTCGGTTATCGTCCCGTCTCTCCGGGCGGCTCGCTCGGCAAGGGAGCGGTTGGCACGTGCCGGGTTCGCCCGCAACAGCGTGGATATCGAACGCCACGGCGACGAATTCGAAGTGTCCATCAGCACGAGGACTGAGAATCTGGAGCGCGCTCAGAACATCCTTCAGGGCAACCCCGTGGTCGGCGATCTTCGCGATGCGGGCTCACGTGCGCTCGGCGCCTTCCACGACAACCGGCCGCTCGCGCTGGGCCTCGCGGCACTGGCGGGCTTTGCCATCTTCCACGTCTCGAAGAGGCGGTGAAGCCGAGGCCGAACGCGCCAACGAAAGGGCGAGCCCGGTAGTCGCAAAGCGGGCAGATGGGCGCCGTTTTGCTCCGGGCCGAAGTGGCGGTTAGACTGACCACCATGAAACATGAACCGATCCGCCGGTTTGTCATCGCGTGCCGTTTCGGCGCGGCGATGCTCGGCGGATTGTCCATGACGATGACGACCACCGTCTTCGCTCAGTCTCCGTCACCGGCAGTTGCGGTAAACAACTGGGCGGACATTCGCGCGACGCTTGCGTCCTGCTGGTCGGTCCCGCCGGATACCAGGGGATCGCTGATCGCGTTCCTGTTCGGCATCAGCAAGACGGGTGAGCTACGTGGTGCACCTCTCGTCACGGCCCGCCGCCTCCAGGGCGATCAGGACGCCAGAAAACGGTTCGAGGAGGCAGCGAGGGATGCCGTGAACCGTTGTTTTCCCATGACGGTGACGCCGTCCTTCGGAGCCATCCTGGGCGAAAGCCCCATCCGCCTGCGCTTCGTCAATACGCCGCCGACGGCGGCCTACCAGATCAACAGCAACATCACGATCTTCGCACCACCCTGATCGCGCCGCATCGGGGCGGAGACGGTGTGCTTCAGATCCGTCGCTGTTTCATGAGCCGGAATGGCTCGGAACAGGCGACAGCGATAAGCGCATGCAAAAAGGGCCGCCTCGCGGCGACCCCTTCGTTTCCTCATACGGTTTCGGCTCAGTAGCCGTAGTAACCACCGTATCCGTAGCCATAGGCC
Source organism: Methylobacterium sp. Leaf91 (assembly GCF_001422815.1). Lineage (GTDB taxonomy): Bacteria > Pseudomonadota > Alphaproteobacteria > Rhizobiales > Beijerinckiaceae > Methylobacterium. The sequence goes on from NZ_LMMP01000051.1 coordinate 95,845, forward strand.
GGCGCGGGAGCGTAACCGCCGTAATAGCCGACGGGGCGGCCATAACCGTAACCGTCGTAGCCGTAACCACCGTTATAGGCTCCGGCCGCGATGGCTCCGGCAGCCAAGCCAGCGACGCCGAGGCCGATGGCGGCACCAGGACCGATGCCGCGACGGCCATATCCGTAACCACGACCGTAGCCGCCGCCGTAGCGACCGTAACCACCGCTGTAACGGCCATAACCGCCGCGATGACCGTATCCACCGTGGCCGCCGAAGCCACCATGACCGTATCCGCCGCCATGGCCCCAACCACGGGCTTCCGCAGGTGCCGCCGCGAGGAGGGCACCGAGGCTGACGGCCGCGGCCGAGAGGAGTGCGAGCTTGCGCATTCGAAACATCCTGTTGTGAGGTATGTCCATCAACGGACCGGGCGCCCGACCGTTCCCATCGCCCCCTGGGCGCTGGCGACGCAGGCCGTCGAGACGCCTCTAGGACCATCGGGATCGGCCATCCCGTTCGCCCGCATTGCCAAGGAGAACCGTCATGAAAGTCGTCGCGGATCTGTGCATCGTCCCCATGGGGGTCGGACCCTCGGTCTCCTCCTACGTGAAGGAGATCAAGACCATCCTGGAGACCAGCCACCTCAACGCCGAGATGCATGCCAACGGCACGAATATCGAGGGCGAGCTCGCCGACATCTGCCGGCTCATCGAACTCTGCGAAGAGAAGCTGAGCCAGCTCGGCGTTCAGCGGGTCTTCTTCACCATGGCCTTCTCGTCGCGGCGGGACAAAGAACAGTCCATGGCCGACAAGCTGACGGCCGTTTCCTGATCCGTTGGCACCTTGGCGGCGCAGCGGCGTTGACCCTGCCCGATCCCCGGATGAGGACCGAGCCCGCATGCATCCATCCCGACGTGCGTTCCTGGCCGGTGCCGGCCTGGCTCCCCTGATCGTGCCGCTGCTACAGCGCGCCACGTCCCCGGCCCATGCGGAGGAGGGCGGTCTGATCCGCCGCGCCATCCCGTCCTCCGGCGAGACGCTCCCCGCCATGGGGATCGGTACGTCACGCCGCTACGAGGTCGAGCCGATTCCCGAGACAATCGCGCCCCTGCGCGAGGCGGTGCAGCGGTTCGTGGCGCTCGGCGGCTCGGTCATCGACACGGCGCCGAGCTACGGCACGGCCGAGGACGTCCTCGGCAAGATCCTGTCCCAGGACGGTCTGCGCGAGGAGGTGTTCCTCTGCAGCAAGGTAGGGACACCGGGCCGCGAGGCTGGCGCGGCCGAGATTGCACGCTCCTTCCGCCGCATGGCGACCGACAGGATCGACCTCGTGGCGGTCCACAACCTCAGCGATACGGCAATGAACCTCGCCACGTTGCGTGAGCTCAAGGCCGAAAAGAAGATCCGCTACATCGGCGTCACGGTCTGGCGAGACAGCCAGTTCGCGGATCTCGAGGCGGTGATGCGCCGCGAGAGGATGGATTTCATCCAGGTCAATTACGCCCTCGACGACCGCCGCGCCGCCGAGCGCATCCTGCCGCTGGCGAAAGAGCGCGGCATGGCGGTGATGGTGAACGTGCCCTTCGGGCGCGACCGCCTGTTCAAGGCCGTGCAGGGACGCGACCTGCCGCCCTGGACGGCGGAGTTCGACTGCGCGAGCTGGCCGCAATTCTTCCTGAAATACGTCCTCGCCCACGAGGCCGTCACCTGCCCGATCCCCGGCATGGCCAAGGCGGCCTATGTCGAGGACAATCTCGGCGCGGCACGCGGCCGGTTGCCCGATGCCGCCCAGCGAACCCGAATGGAGGCCTATGTCGACGCGCTCTGATTTCTTCAACCGCCGTGCCGTCATCATGCTGGCCGGTGGGCTCATCGCCGCTTCGGGCCTGCTGGCATCATCCTGTCCCGCCTCGGCCCAGGCTGCACCGCAGCCGGTCCACATCGGCATTGTCGGGGCCGGCAATATCGGCGGCACGATCGGTGGCCTCTGGGCGAAAGCCGGCCACGAGGTGATGCTGTCGTCGCGCCACCCGGAGGAGCTGAAGGGTCTCGTCGAGGCGCTCGGACCGAAGGCGAGGGCGGGCAGCCCGGCCGAGGCCATCGCCTTCGGCGACGTCATCCTCATCGCGGTGCCCTACAAGGCTTATCCGCAGCTGGCGCAGGACCATGCCGCAGCGCTCAAGGGCAAGGTGGTGATCGATGCCGGCAACGCGACCCAGGCCCGTGACGGCGAGGTCTATGGCGAGGTCCAGGCCAACGGCATCGCGGCGGTCTCGGCCAAATATCTGAACGGGGCGAAGATCGTCCGGGCCTTCAACGCGGCCAATTACAAGGTCTTCGCCAAGAACGCCCATCGCCAAGGCGGACGCATGGCGATCCCCATCGCCGGCGACGATCCCGCGGCGCTCGCGATCGCTTCCCAACTCGTCAAGGATGCGGGCTTCGACCCGGTGGAGGTCGGGCCGCTGGCCAAGGCGGACAGCTTCGCCATGGGCTCCCCCGGCTTCGGCCTCGACCTGAATGCGGAGGAATCGCGGGCGCGCTTCGGGGTCACCCGTTGAGCGACGGGCCAGGGCTGGCAAAGCCGCTGACCGCCGGTAGCGGTGGCTACGTCCCGCCCTGGCTGCGTCGGCTCATCGACGTACGGGCGGAGGAGGTGCCGGCCCTTGCATGGTCCTGGGCCTACATCTTCTCGATCCTGGCCGCCTACTACGTCCTCCGGCCGATCCGCGACCAGATGGGTGTCGCCGGCGGGATCGAGAACCTGCCCTGGTTGTTCACCGGCACCCTCGTGGGCATGCTGGCGCTGAACGTCCCCTTCGCCTGGCTCGTGAAGACATTGCCACGCGCCCGGTTCGTGCCGCTGACCTATCGGTTCTTCGCCGCCAACATCGTGCTGTTCGCTGGGGCGCTCTATTTCGCCGGGCCGGAGGGCGACGTCTGGATCGGCCGGGCCTTCTTCGTCTGGCTCTCGATCTTCAACCTGTTCGTGGTCTCGGTGTTCTGGGCCACCATCGTCGATGTGTTCTCCACCGAGCAGGGCAAGCGCCTGTTCGGCTTCATCGCCGCCGGCGCGACTCTCGGGGCGATCGCCGGATCGGCGACGACGGCGATCCTCGCCCGCGACGTGCCGACCTGGGTGCTCCTCATCGGCGCGGCCCTGCTCCTCGAGGTGGCGGTGTTCAGCATGCGCGGCCTCGCGCGCCTGTCCGACCGCCTGAACCGGGCTCCCGCCACGGGCGACGCCGCCCCGTCGGAGGCCATCGGCGGCAGTGCCTTCGCGGGCATCACCCGCACGTTCCAGTCGCCCTACCTGCTCAATATCGGGCTGTTCCTGCTGCTGTTCTCGGTGACGTCGACCTTCCTGTATTTCGAGCAGGCGGGCATCGCCAAGCGCAGCTTCCCCGATCGCGGCTCGCAGACGGCCTTCTTCGCCAGCGTCGATCTGCTGGTGAACCTGCTCACTCTCGGCGTGCAATTCTTCCTTACCGGCCGGATCGTGCGGCGCATCGGGGTCGGCACTGCCCTCGCGCTTCTACCGGCGGCCAGCATCCTGGGATTCGCGGCGCTCGCCCTCTCTCCCACGATCACGGCCATCGTGGCGTTCCAAGTTTTCCGGCGGGCCGGCAACTTCGCCATCGCCCGGCCGATCCGCGAGGTGCTGTTCACGGTCGTGCCGCGCGAGGACCGCTACAAGGCGAAGAACTTCATCGACACCGTGGTCTACCGCACCGGCGACCAGATTGGCGCTTGGTCCTTCCAGGGAATCGGAGCGCTGGGCCTCGGTTCGACGGCCGTGGCCATCGCAGCGGTTCCGCTCTCGGTCGCCTGGCTCCTGAACAGCCTCTGGCTCGGCCGTCGGCAGGAGGCGAGGCGGGTCGCGATGGAAGAAGCGGAAGGCTCCGGCAAGGATCGGACGACCGGGCCGTCGCGCGACCGCTGACACCGACATTCGAGGAGCCGTTATGTCCGCAGGCAAGCCAGCCGTCCTGTTCGTGTGCCTGGGCAACATCTGTCGTTCGCCCCTGGCGGAGGCGGCGTTCCGCGTCGAGGCCGAGCGGGCGGGTCTCGACGTGGAGGTCGATTCGGCCGGCACCGGCGGCTGGCATGCGGGCGAACCGCCCGACCCGCGTGCCCTGGCCGTCGCCCGGCGCAACGGCGTCGACATCTCCGGCTACCGCGCCCGTCAGGTCGAGCCGGCGGATTTTGCCCGCTTCAGCCACATCGTCGCCCTCGATGGCGACAATCTCGCCGTGCTGCGTCGGCTTCGACCGAAAGAGGGCGCCGCATTGTCGCTTCTCCTCGACCATGTACCCGGGCGCAGGGGAGAGGCGGTCGCCGACCCCTATTACGGCGCCGATACGGGGTTCGACGCCACCTGGGCCGACGTGACCCTGGGCGCCCGTCACCTCGTGCGCGCGCTCACGGCATGATGCCACTGGCAGAGCGTGGAGCGGCGCTGCTCGGGCGCCGTCTCGTGCGGGTCGAGCCCATGAGCGGCGGCAACCTCTCCGGCCTCGTGCGGATCCTGCTCGACGACGGCAGCGCGGCGATCGTAAAGGATGGACACGATCCACTGGCGGAAGCCGGGATGCTCCGCGCGATCCGCGCCGCCGGAATTCCCGCGCCGGAGGTGTTCGCGGCCGATGCCCGGACCCTCGTGATCGAGCCCCTGCCGGCCCGCGGCGGCAACGCGGATGCGGATCTCGGCCACGTGTTGGCGCGCCTCCATGCCGTGACCGGCGACAATTACGGCTGGACCCGTGATTACGCCTTCGGGACGGTGCGGATCGACAATCGCCGGAGCGAGAATTGGCCCGACTTCTGGAGCGAGCACCGGCTGCTCTGCCACGCTCCTCATCTCGACCCCACGCTCAGGCGAAGGATCGAGGCCCTGGCGAGGGCGCTCCCCGAGCGTCTTCCGGCCCGTCCGCGTCCGTCCCTGCTGCATGGCGACCTGTGGGGCGGCAACGTCCTGATCGACGGCGACCGCGTCTCCGGGCTCATCGACCCCGCCTGCTACCACGGCCATGCCGAAGTGGACCTCGCGATGCTGTCGCTGTTCGGTGCGCCCGGCCCGGCCTTCCGGGAGGCGTATGGTGCGGCCGAATCGGGCATGCCCGAGCGTCGGGCGATCTATCAGTTGTGGCCGGCGCTGGTGCATCTGCGCCTGTTCGGATCGGGTTACCGCTCCATGGTCGAGACGCTGCTCGACGCCACCGGCTGCTGAAACCTCCGCCCATTCCATCAGGCCGGAAGCGGAGCCGTCTTCCGTCGACCCGACCACGCCTCGAACCTTGCGTTTTGAGGGCCGATCCACGACAACCCGGCAAGCTTCGGCGCTGGCGTCCGGCCCCTTCCGAATATCCGGATGAGGCGGAGGGGCGCCTACGGTCGATGCGGCGAGGGAAGACGAAACCCATGCTCGATTACGCGCAGGCGCGACGCCTCATGGTGGATTGTCAGTTGCGGACTTTCGATGTCAACGACATCCCCGTCCTCGACGCTTTCGAAGCCGTGCCGCGCGAGCGCTTCGTGCCGCAGGGCCGTGAGGACTTCGCCTATATCGACCAATCCCTCCGCATCACCGGACAAGATCCGGCGACATCGGATCGCGCCGTCCCGGCCCCGATGATTCTGGCCCGCATGATCCAGGCGCTGCAGCTCGCGCCGGGCCAGGTTGCCCTCGATGTCGCCACCGGCTACGGTTACGCCGCCGCCATCATGCGGCAGCTCGGCGTGCGGGTCGTCGCCCTCGAATCCGACGAGACCCTCGCCGCCGAGGCCGAGAGCCGCCTGTCGGGCACGGACGGTATCGAGATCGTTCACGGTCCTTTGCAGGAGGGGGCGGCGAAGGCGGGGCCGTTCGACGCGATCCTCATCAACGGCCGCGTCGAGACGAGGCCTCAATCCCTCCTCGATCAGTTGAAGGATGGCGGACGCCTCGTCTGCGTGATGGGTCGCGACAGGGCCGCGAAGGCCACCCTGTTCATCAGGACCGGGGATGCTTTCGGAGCGCGGCCGCTCTTCGACGCCTCGCTTCCGGCCCTCTCGGCGTTCAGCGCGGATTCGCATTTTTCGTTCTAGCCGCGGGAGCAGGTGTCGCTTTTATGCGGCACTGCGCCATCAATCTCGCGCCTAATCCCTCTCCGCCGATGCCCTGAAGCACAACCTCCGCTAAGCTGACCTGTGAGGCGGGCAATCCGGATGGCACCCTAGGCGCTATGGCTGTGACGAACAGCCGACCGGTTCATCGAGAAACCGCAAGGGCAGATGGACGTGAGACAACGCAAACTTGCGAAAAGCTTCCGGCTACGGCTGGGTGGCTTCGCCGCGCTGACGCTCGCCGCCGCCTCTCCGGCCGTGGCCGAGACGCTGGATAGCGCGCTGGCCCGTGCCTATGGCGCCAACCCGGCGCTGAATGCCTCGCGTGCGGGATTGCGCGCTACCGATGAGAACGTCGCGCAGGCCAAGTCCGGCTACCGCCCCACCGTGAGTCTCGACGCCGATATCGGCCTGACCCAGAGTCAGGGCCGTGTGAGCGGCATCTCTCTCAATCAGGTGACGAAGCCCGGCGGCGCCGGGCTGACGATCAACCAGACCCTGTTCAACGGCTTTCAGACCGACAACCAGACCCGTCGGGCCCAGTCGGACGTGCTCGGCACGCGCGAATCGCTGCGCGCCACCGAGATGACGACCCTGTTCAACGCCGCCCAGATCTACATGTCGGTCCTCAGCGACACGGCGACCCTGGAACTGCGCCGCAACAACGTCGAGGTGCTCGAGGAGCAGCTGCGCCAGACCCGCGACCGCTTCAATGTCGGCGAGGTCACCCGGACAGACGTCGCCCAGGCCGAGGCGCGTCTCGCCGGCGCGCGATCCGACGTCAGCGGCGCGGAGGCGAACCTGCGCGCCAGCATCGGCACGTACCGGCGCATCATCGGCGTCGAGCCGCGGCAGCTGGCGCCGGGACGTCCCCTCGACCGGTTCGTGCCGCCGAACCTCGACAACGCCATCTCCATCGGCCTGAAGGAGCATCCGCAGATCATGTCCTCGCTTCATGCGGTGGATGTGGCCGAAGCGCAGGTGAAGATTTTCGAAGGCGCGCTCTATCCGACCGCCGCCCTGCAAGGCAGCGTCCAGCAGCGCTACGATACGCAGTTCCCGGGCGATAACGGCGTGACCGCCTCCATCGTCGGCCGCATCTCGGTCCCTCTCTACGAGGGCGGCCAGACCTATTCGCAGATCCGCCAGGCCAAGGAACTGGTGGGTCAGGCGCGGATCAACGTCGAGGATATCCGCGACCAGGTCCGGTCGGCCATCGTCACGGCCTGGGGTCGTCTCGAGGCAGCTAAGGCCCAGGTCATCGCATCGCAGGCCCAGGTGCAGGCCAACGAAGTGGCGTTGAACGGCGTGCGCGAGGAGGCCCGTGTCGGCCAGCGCACCACGCTCGACGTGCTGAACGCTCAGCAGGAACTGCTGAACTCGCGCGTGAACCTCATTCTCGCCCAGCGCGACCGCGTGGTGAATTCCTACGGCGTGGTCCAGGCGGTAGGCCGCCTCACCGTGCGCTTCACGTCGATCCCGGTGGTGGCTTACAGCCCGAAGGAGCATTTCGACCAGATCAAGGATCTCTGGTACGGCGTGCGTACGCCTGACGGACGCTGAGGGTCGCGAGGAACTCGCAGGGCGTCGGTGTTATCCTGTGCCTTGCGCCCTGCCGGTCCTTGTTTCCGGCGCCCGTGGTGAAATACTCAGAGTGATCGAAATACTTCTTTAACCATGTGACCCGAGCGTCGTCCGGATGAGTGCAGCGAGCCCCAAGACGCCGGAAAAGGGCCAGGAACCCTCCATGGAGGAGATCCTGGCGTCCATTCGCCGGATCATCGCCGACGACCAGAACGCCAAGGCGGAGGTGGTCTCGCCGGTTCGCTCCACTCCGCCGCTGCCGGAGAACGACGACGTGCTCGACCTCGCCGAGGTCGCGCAGCCCCGCAAGCCCCAGCCCGCCCCCATGGAGGAGCCGGAGATCGACTTCGCCGAGAGCGGGCAGATCGACTTCGACTCGATTTCCTTCGACGACGACGAGCCCGAACCGGAGCCCCTGCCGCCACCGGTGGTGCGTCAGCCCGAGCCGCCCCGCGCCGCCCCCCGCCAGGAACCGGTGGAGGCCCCGCGCGAGAGCCTGAAGCAGCGCCTCGTTTCCGACCTGACCGATGCCAGCGTCGGCCATGCGTTCCAGCTTCTTGCCGGCACGAGGGTGAGCCAGAATGCCCGGACCATCGAGGACATGGTGCAGGACATGCTCCGGCCGATGCTGCAATCCTGGCTCGACGACAACCTGCCGGGCATGGTCGAACGCCTCGTCCGCGCCGAGATCGAGCGCGTGGCGCGGGGCCGCTGACCGCCCTCCGATGTTGACGCGGAGGACGTGACGGGGTGAAAGCGGGCCAATACGCGGTCTGACGGCCGCCTCGCACGAACTGGCCCGACGCAAGCCCATGATGGACAAGACCTTCGATCCCGCCGCCGTCGAGGCGCGCATCGCGTCCGCCTGGGAGGCGGGTGACGCATTCAAGGCCGGACGGCCGGAGCGCGCGGGCGCCAAGCCCTTCACCATGGTGATCCCGCCGCCGAACGTCACCGGCAGCCTGCATATGGGCCACGCCCTGAACAATACGCTGCAGGACATCCTCTGCCGCTTCGAGCGCATGCGTGGACGCGACGTGCTGTGGCAGCCGGGCACGGACCATGCCGGCATCGCGACCCAGATGGTGGTGGAGCGCCGCCTCGCCGAGGCGAAGGAGCCCGGCCGGCGGGAGCTCGGCCGCGAGGCCTTCGTCGAGAAGGTCTGGGCCTGGAAGGCCGAGTCCGGCGGGGCCATCGTCAACCAGTTGAAGCGGCTGGGCGCCTCCTGCGACTGGTCGCGCGAGCGCTTCACCATGGGCCTGTCCGGCCAGCCCGACGACCAGATGGTCCGCGCCGTCACCAAGACCTTCGTCGATCTCCACGCCCAGGGGCTGATCTACCGCGACAAGCGGCTCGTGAACTGGGATCCGAAGTTCCAGACCGCGATCTCGGATCTCGAAGTCCTGCAGGTCGAGGTGAAGGGCCATCTCTGGCACTTCGATTATCCCATCGTCGATGAGGCAGGCGCCGAGACCGGCGAGGTCATCACCGTGGCCACCACCCGCCCCGAGACCATGCTCGGCGACACGGCGGTCGCGGTCCATCCCGACGACGAGCGCTATACGCATCTCGTCGGCAAGCATGTGCGCCTGCCGCTGGTCGGCCGTCTGATCCCCATCGTCGCCGATACCTATTCGGACCCGGAGAAGGGCACCGGCGCCGTCAAGATTACCCCGGCGCACGACTTCAACGATTTCGAGGTGGGCAAGCGAGCCGGCTGCACGCCGATTAACATCCTGGATCCGGAAGCGCGCATAACCCTCGACGGAAACGCGGCTTTCCTGAAGGACTCGAACCCTGAGCCCGAGGCTCTGGCTCTGCACGGCCTCGACCGGTTCGAGGCGCGGAAGCGCGTCGTCGCCCTGATGGAGGCGCGCGAGCGCCTGCGGCTCACCGAGCCCAACACCCATGCGGTCCCGCATGGCGACCGTTCGAACGTGGTCATCGAGCCCTACCTCACCGACCAATGGTACGTGAACGTGAAGCCTCTGGCCGAGCGTGCGCTACAGGCCGTGCGCGATGGGAAAACCCGTTTCGTTCCGGAGAATTACGAGCGGACCTTCTTCCAGTGGCTTGAGAATATCGAGCCCTGGTGCATCTCGCGCCAGCTCTGGTGGGGCCACCAGATCCCGGTCTGGTACGATGACGAGGGCGGCATCTTCGTGGCCTCCAGCGAGACGGAAGCCCTGGAGCAGGCGACGGCCAAGCACGGCCGCGCCGTGGCCCTGCGTCGCGACGAGGATGTCCTCGACACGTGGTTCTCCTCCGCCCTGTGGCCGTTCTCGACGCTCGGCTGGCCCGACGCGACGCCGGAGCTCGACCGCTACTATCCGACCAACACCCTGGTCACCGGCAAGGACATCATCTTCTTCTGGGTCGCCCGGATGATGATGCTCGGCCTCCACGTCACCGACAGGGTGCCGTTCGATACGGTCTATCTCCACACCCTGGTGCGCGACGCCTCGGGCGCCAAGATGTCGAAGTCGAAGGGCAATGTCGTCGATCCGCTCGGCCTCATCGACCAGTACGGCGCCGATGCCCTCCGCTTCACCCTGGCCGCCATGGCCGCGCAGGGCAGGGACATCAAGCTCGCGGTGAACCGTGTCGAAGGCTACCGCAACTTCGCGACCAAGCTCTGGAACGCCTCGCGCTTCGCCGAGATGAACGGCTGCGTGCTCCGCGCCGATTACCGCCCGGAAGCCGCCACCGAGACCCTGAACCGCTGGGCGCTGGGCGAGGCCGCGCGCGCCGTGGCCGAGGTGTCGACGGCGCTCGACGCCTACCGCTTCAACGACGCGGCGGCGGCCGCCTACCGCTTCGTCTGGAATATTTTTTGTGATTGGTATCTCGAACTCGCCAAGCCGGTGCTTCAGGGCGAGAGCGTCGATGCCGGCCTCAAGGCCGAGACGCAGGCCACGGTGGCGTTCCTGATCGACCAGATCGCCAAGCTGCTGCACCCGTTCATGCCGTTCCTCACCGAGGAACTCTGGGCGATCAAGGGCGAGGGCATCGCCGAGCGTGGGCTCCTGGCGCTGGCGCCGTGGCCCGACCTGTCGGGGCTGGCGGATGCTCGGGCCGAAGCCGAGATCGGCTGGGTGGTGGACCTCGTCTCCGAGATCCGCTCCGCCCGTTCGGAGACCAACGTGCCGGCCGGTGCCCAGATTCCCCTGGTCATCGTCGGCGCCGACGAGGCCCTGCTGGCGCGGGCAGCGCAGTGGCAGGACACGCTCCTGCGCCTCGCCCGCCTGTCGGAGATTTCCTTCGCCGAGACCGCGCCGAAGAACGCGGTCCAGCTGCTGGTGCGCGGCTCGGTGGCGGCGCTGCCCCTGGAGGGCATCGTCGACCTCAAGGCCGAGGTCGCCCGCCTGAACAAGGAGGCGGTGAAGGCGGCCTCCGAGATCGGAAAGATCGAGGCCAAGCTCGGCAATGCCGACTTCCTCGCCCGCGCGCCCGACGAGGTGGTGGACGAGCAGCGCGAGCGCCGCGACGCGGAAGCGGCACGTCTGGAGAAGATCCGGGAAGCCCTGGCGCGGTTGTCCGACGCGTGATCCTGCGCCGGCTGGGCCAGGGCCTCGCCGGCCTGTTGGCCCTCCTCGTCCTCGCCGCGATCGTCACGGCGAGGTCCGGCGACCCGGCGCTCTATCCCGCTCCGGACGACGACTCACAAAACATCGAACTCGTCAGCCACGGCTGGCATTCGGGGCTGGTGATCCCACGCGAGGCCCTCACCGGGGAGGGCGCCGGCACGGCTTTGCGGAGCATCGCCACGCGCTTTCGGGCCTATCCGGGGATCGAGTTCGGCTGGGGCGAGGCCCGCTTCTACCGGGCGACGCCGACACTGGCTCAGTTCGACCTGCGCCTCGCCCTCGAAGCCCTGTTCACCCCCGGCGGCCGCGACGGCGTCGTCCAGGTGGTGGGCCTCGAAGACGATACCCGGACGAGCTTCCCGCATTCGGACATCGTCCCCATCCGGGTCTCGAAGGCCGGCCTCGCCCGTCTGCTCGCCCGCCTCGACGCGAGCTTCCGCCTCGCCGACAACGTCCCCATCGAGGGCGGTCCCGGCCTCTACGGGCCGAGCCTGTTCTACGAAGGGCAGGGCCGCTTCAGCGCCGCCAACGTCTGCAACCACTGGGCCGCCCGCCTCCTCCACGCCGCCGGCCTGCCGATCACGCCCGTCCTAGACACGCACCCGGCGGGATTGCTGCTGGATCTGAGATGGCGGGCGGGGGTGAGGGCGCTCCCGGCTCCCAACCTGTCCAAACCGTAATCTCGGCGACACGGCCGGGTCAGGCTGAGGTCTCTACATGGATGGTCATGGCCCCGCTCAGCGGGGACACGACCTTTCCGGAGAGACCTGTCCATGACGTCGTCCACCTCTCGCCTGCGCCGCAACGCCCTCGCCTCCGTCGCCGCCATCGCCATCGCTGCGACGGGAGCCGCGGGCATCAGCCTGACTCAGCCCTCCACCCCGGCCTATGCCCAGGCCCTGTCCAAGAACCCCATCGACGTGCCGGACCATCCGCCCGGCTCCTTCGCCAGCGTGGTCGACAAGGTGAAGCCCGGCGTGGTCGCCGTGAAGGTGAAGCTCGACGACAGCGCCGGCATGGACGACGACGACGGCCCCGGGCAGGGCCAGGGCCAGCAGGTTCCGCCGCAGCTGCGCGAGTTCTTCAAGCGCTTCGGCCAGGGCGGCCCGGGGCAGGGCCAGGGCTTCGGCGGCCCGTCGCCCAAGCGCCAGGGCCAGCGTGGCGCCATGGGTTCGGGCTTCATCATCTCGGCCGATGGCTACGTCGTCACCAACAATCACGTGGTCGACAAGGCCAAGACCGTGCAGGTCACGCTCGACGACAACCGCACCCTCGACGCCAAGGTCATCGGCAAGGACCCCAAGACCGATCTGGCGCTGCTCAAAATCACCGAAGGCGGCACTTTCCCCTACGTCTCGCTGGGCAAGACCGCACCCCGTGTCGGCGATTGGGTGGTGGCCATCGGCAACCCGTTCGGCCTCGGCGGCACGGTGACGGCCGGCATCGTCTCGGCCCGTGGCCGCGATATCGGCGCCGGCCCCTATGACGACTTCCTGCAGATCGATGCGCCCATCAACAAGGGCAATTCCGGCGGCCCGACCTTCAATGTCGGCGGCGAAGTGGTGGGCGTGAACACCGCCATCGCCTCCCCCTCGGGCGGCAGCGTGGGCCTGGCCTTCGCTATCCCGGCCGAGACCGTGCAGGCGGTGGTCGACCAGCTCCGGGCCGACGGCAAGGTGGCCCGCGGCTATCTTGGCGTGCAGGTCCAGCCGGTGACGAAGGACATCGCCGACGGCCTCGGCCTCGACAAGGCCAAGGGCGCCCTCGTCGACCACGCCGAACCCGGCACCCCGGCTGCCAAGGCCGGCCTCAAATCCGGCGACGTGATCGAATCGGTCAATGGCGCGCCGGTGAACGATGCCCGCGAATTGTCCCGCCGCATCGCCGGCCTGAAGCCCGGCGCCAAGGTGGAGCTCGCCTATCTGCGCGGCGGCAAGTCCGACACCGCCACGGTGGAGCTCGGCGCCCTGCCGAACGACCCGAAGGCAGGCAACGACAACCGCAGCAGCTCGTCGAGCGACGGCCAGCCGCGCCTCGGCCTCAGCCTCGCCCCGGCCTCGCAGGTCGGTGCCGGCGACGAGGGCGTCGCGGTGATGGATGTCGATCCCGATGGTCCGGCCGCCGCCAAGGGCATCGAGCAAGGCGATATCATCCTCGATGTGGCCGGCTCCAGCGTCTCGAAGCCCTCGGAGATCGCCGAGCGCATCAAGGCGGCCGAGGCCAGCGGCCGCAAGGCGGTGCTGATGCGGGTCAAGAGCACCAAGGGCGTGACCCGCTTCGTCGCCGTGGCCCTCAACAAGGCCGGCTGAACACTCAGCCGGGGGCGCGATGAGCCCCCGGCCTCTTCGCAGACGAGGTCTCGACCAGAGCCGGCCCGTTCCTTCGGGCCGGCTCTTCGCGTGACTGTCCCCTCAGCCGACAGGACCGAATCTTGCCTCGGTCACGAAGGTGCCTTCGCGCACGCCGATGCCGGATCCTGTCGCAATCCAGAGAAATGACGAAGCGAAGCTACGGGTCTGCTGTTGCGAACATGGAAGGGGGGAGAATCCGATGCCTGTTCTTAAGCGGATCCTGGTGGCTGGCCTGCCCCTCGTCGCTCTCTCCTCGACGATCGCTCCGACAGGGCCTGCCCATGCCAAGTCGGTGGCGGCGAAGCCGGTCTGGGCCACGGGCACCTTCGTTTTTGCGGATCTCTGCACGACGCCCGAAAGTGGCGAGCGGGCAGGGCGGCGGATCACGCTCAAGCGTTCTCCCACCGGCAACGTGCTGGTTTACGAAACCCCATTCCAATCGGCGCAGGCCGAGAGCCTCACCCTCGATGACGACACCAAGGGCTTGTCGTTCCTGGTCGGTGGCGAACGAGGCCATGTCGCCTTCCACGGAACCCTGGCGACGGATGCGCTGGTGGGCACGGTGGAAGACGAGACCGGCGCCTATCCGTTGCGTCTGCGCCGGGTCCTTCGCTCGCACGCCCACGAGCCCTGCCCCGCCGATGTCACGGGATCGATCGGAACGCGACGCTGAGATCGTTGGGCTCGAGCGGCGGCCTGCTTTAGGATCGGGCCCATGAAAGCCCGATCCTTCCCATCCATCGCCTGCCTCCTGACCGCCATCGCCTTGTCCTCGACGCCGGATCCGGCGACAGCGGGCGATTCCTGCGATCGACTCACCGCACGGATGATCAGGGTCACCGGGGCGTCTCTGGCCGGGCGCGAGGCGTCTCTCGCCGTGTTCCGCGCCGGGGATGCCGATCGCATGAGCCTCGATTGCCGGGCGCCGACGCGGATGGCGTTCGGGTCACGGGATCAGGCGCCGGCCAGAGCCTTTTTCGTCCTGATCGGCCTGGCGGCGGAAGGGCTGGTGGGTACGAAGGCCGGCAAGGTCGAGGCCCTGGCCCGCACCCTCCATCGGGACGCCCGCCTCACGGGGCTGGCGCAGGCGGGACAGGCGGGGAATGCGGCCCTGCGATGCGAGACGAGCGGGCAGGGGCTCACCGATACCCTCGGCCTGGGCGGCCCGGCGCCCGACCTCACGCGCTGCATGCTCACCCGGCATCGTCGGACGATCCTTCGCCGTCGCGCAGGCCTTTTCGACGGGGCTCAGTTGGGCTAGACCGGGCGCCATGTCCGAACCTGCTCGCTCACCCGCCGGTCCCGTCGTGATGGCGGGGTCCACCGCCTTCGCCAACCACCTGCCCTTCGCGCTCATTGCCGGCCCATGCCAGCTCGAGAGCCGCGACCACGCCATCGAAATTGCCGACGCGCTCAAGGGCATGACCGACCGTCTCGGGATCGGCCTCGTCTTCAAGGGCTCGTTCGACAAGGCCAACCGGACCTCCGGCTCCACCGCGCGCGGCCTTGGCCTTGCCGGGGCATTGCCGATTTTCGCCGACATCAAGGAAAGGTTCGGTCTCCCGGTCCTCACCGACGTCCACGAAGCATCGCAATGCGCACCGGCTGCGGAGATCATCGACGTCCTCCAGATCCCAGCCTTCCTGTGCCGGCAGACCGACCTGCTCCTGGCGGCCGCCGCCACGGGCCACGTGGTGAACGTGAAGAAGGGCCAGTTCCTCGCCCCCTGGGACATGGCTCATGTCGCCGCCAAGGTCACGAATGCCGGTAATCCCAACGTGCTGGTCACCGAACGGGGAGCCTCGTTCGGCTACAACACCCTCGTTTCCGACATGCGCAGCCTGCCGATCATGGCCCAGGTGACGCACGGTGCGCCGGTGGTGTTCGACGCGACCCATTCGGTGCAGCAGCCGGGCGGGCAGGGCGCCACCTCCGGTGGGCAGCGCGAGTTCGTGGCGGTGCTGGCCCGTGCCGCCGTGGCGGTGGGGGTCGCCGGCCTGTTCATCGAGACCCATCCCGATCCGGACCATGCCCCGTCGGACGGTCCCAACATGGTCCCTCTCCGGGCGATGCCGGCGTTACTGGAGACCCTGCAGGCTTTCGATCGCTTGGCAAAGTCGAGCGGCTGACCGGGTCACGCCCCTTGGAATCGTTCGACCAGACGTGACAATGGAACCGACCTGCCCACACTTCGTTGTTTTGGCTTAAGCACAGCGACGATTTGAGGAGCTCCATGCGCAAGTTCGCACTGATCACAGCCGTCACCCTTTCCCTCGGCGCCATGGCTGCCGGGACGGCAGCGGAAGCCCGCCCCGGACATGGTCACGGCTACGGTCGCGGCGGCCATGGCGGTTATGCCCACGGCGGCTACGGCCATCGTGGCTACGGAAACCGTGGATACGGCAATCGCGGCTACGCCTACGGTGGCGGGCATCGCCGTGGCATCGGGACCGGCGCTGCCGTCGGCCTTGGCATCGCTGGCTTGGCGGCTGGCGCCATCGCAGCCGGCGCCGCCCGCGATTCCTACTACAACAATGGCTATGGCCGTCCGGCCTATGGGCGACCCGCTTACGGCTACGGCTACTGAACCGAGCTAAGTCACGCGTTCTCGAAGGGCGGCCGGTTTTGACCGGCCGCCTTTTTTCTTGGCCGCTACGATGCCACGCCAGCGTGAGAAGCTGCCTCGATGCTCAAGCTAGAGCCGGAAGATCGTCGAAACGGGCACGGGCTAATCAGCCGCGCCCGCGATATGGCGCGATCCCCTGGTCCGGGAGCCAGAGCGTTTTCGGCGGCTCGCCGGTCTGCCAGAACACGTCGATGGGGATACCGCCCCGCGCATTCCAATAGCCACCGATGCGGAAATACCGGGGCTTGAGGAGATCGACGAGCGTCATGCCGATCCCGACCGTGCAATCCTCATGGAATGCGCCGTGATTGCGAAACGAGCCGAGATAGAGCTTCAGAGATTTGGATTCCACGAGCCAAAGATCCGGCACGTAGTCGATCATCAGGATGCCGAAATCGGGCTGGCCGGTCACGGGACAGATCGAGGTGAATTCGGGGGCGGTGAACCGTGCCAGATAATCCGTTCCCGGATGAGGGTTCGGCACCCGGTCCAGGCGCGCCGTCTCGGGGGAGGCGGGCAGGGGGGTCGGCTGGCCGAGCTGAAGAGATTCGTCGGAGGAGGGTGGGTTGGTCATGTCCGCCGCTATAGCGCAGGCTGCGTGCCAGGGAAACCTCCACCCCGGAATGCTTCATGAAATCAACGGCCTAGTCTCCTGGCTGCAAGGTCCGCCCCGATCTCGGTGAGAGAAGCGGGGTGGGGGACCACAACCCGTGAAGCGGAACGTCTCGTAACCTAAGCAAAGATTTCTGACCGACCGGCGAGCTTCATCGGCGAGGGGCGCTTGCCGGATGCGGCACGTTGACGGATAAGCCTGCCCTGTATCAGACCGGTCCATAGGGCGCGCTCGCCGACGGCGCACGCCCGCGGGACGATGACGACATGGCCGGATACCGGCCGCAACATTTTGAGAGCAGGGGCACGCATGACCGCGATCACCAACATCGCCGCCCGCGAGATCCTCGATAGCCGGGGCAACCCGACCGTCGAAGTGGACGTCCTCCTCGAAGACGGCTCCTTCGGCCGAGCCGCCGTGCCGTCCGGCGCCTCCACCGGTGCCCACGAGGCAGTGGAGTTGCGTGACGGTGACAAGGGTCGCTACAGCGGCAAGGGCGTGCGCAAGGCGGTGGCCGCGGTCCGTGGCGATATCCTCGACGCCATCGGCGGCATGGATGCCGAGGATCAGATCGCCGTCGACGAGGCGATGATCGAACTCGACGGTACCCCCAACAAGGCGCGGCTGGGTGCCAACGCCATTCTCGGCGTATCCCTGGCGGTCGCCAAGGCAGCGGCCGAGACCGCCGGCCTGCCGCTCTACCGCTATGTCGGCGGAACCCAGGGGCGGGTGCTGCCGGTGCCGATGATGAACATCATCAACGGCGGCGCGCATGCCGACAACCCGATCGACTTCCAAGAATTCATGATCATGCCGGTGGGTGCGTCCTCGCTGGCCGAGGCGGTGCGCATGGGCGCCGAAGTGTTCCATACCCTCAAGAGCGCCCTGAAGAAGGCCGGTCACAACACCAATGTCGGCGATGAGGGCGGTTTTGCCCCCAACCTCCCCTCGGCCGAGGCCGGGCTCGACTTCGTGATGGAATCGATCGCCGCGGCCGGCTTCAAGCCCGGCACCGACATCGTGCTCGCCCTCGACTGCGCCGCCACCGAGTTCTTCAAGGACGGTGCCTACCATTACGAAGGCGAGGGCCAGACCCGCTCGATCGAGGCCCAGGTCGATTACCTCACCAAGCTCGTGGATTCCTACCCGATCCTCTCCATCGAGGACGGGATGTCGGAAGACGACTGGGCCGGCTGGAAGCTCCTGACCGAGAAGGTCGGCAACCGCTGCCAGCTCGTGGGCGACGATCTCTTCGTCACCAACGTCACCCGCCTGTCGCGCGGCATCGCCGAGAACACCGCCAATTCGATCCTCGTGAAGGTCAACCAGATCGGCACCCTCACCGAGACGCTGGCCGCCGTCGATATGGCGCAACGCGCCGGCTACACCGCCGTGATGTCCCACCGTTCGGGCGAGACCGAGGATTCCACCATCGCGGATCTGGCCGTCGCCACCAATTGCGGGCAGATCAAGACCGGCTCGCTCGCCCGCTCGGACAGATTGGCCAAGTACAACCAGCTCATCCGCATCGAGGAAGGCCTCGGCGCTCAGGGCCGCTACGCCGGCAAGGCCGCCCTCAAGGCCTTCGCCTCCCGCTGACGCGCGGGGGCGTCCCGAAACACGGGTGCTCCTCCGTCATCACATTGTCCGTCATCACATTGAAAGACGGCCACACCTCCGCTTCCATCGAGGGTGTGGCCGTTTCGCTTGTATCGGCGTTGTCCCCGGACACGGCCTCCCTCTCCGGAGCCGATGAAGAGGGACATAACCGCCCACCATGACCCCACCCGCCGCACTGACCGTCTATTACGACGGGGCCTGTCCGCTCTGTTCCGCCGAGATCCGGACCTACCGGCGTAGTCGCGGGGCCGAACGCCTCGCCTTCGTCGATGTCAGCGGCGACGACGCCCCCGCCACGCTCGGCCCCGATCTCAGCCGCGAAGCCGCGCAAGCACGTTTCCACGTCCGGGACGATCAGGGGCGTCTCGCCTCCGGGGCGTCGGGCTTCATCCGGCTCTGGCGCGAGTTGCCCGGCTGGGGCTGGCTCGCAGCCTTCGCGAGTCTGCCCGGCATGCCGATCCTGGCCGAGGCCGCCTATCGCGGGTTCCTGCCCCTGCGCCCTCATCTCGCCAAACTGTTCTCCCGGTTCTCGGGGACCTCCTGCGACACCGCCTGCCGCCCACCCAAGGCGTGATACCAGGCCGTCCGCCGGGCCTCGGTGAGCGCAACTCTCTTCACGGGGATGCGATGACCGCTTGGCGCGATCCGGCGTTATAGCCGGGTGCCGTAGCGCGAGTCCCATCGATGCAGAACCCCATCCAGGCCTTCCTGCTGCGCCCGCGGCTTCTCGGGGCGATCGTGTTCGCAGTGGTGCTGTCGGTGGCCCTGCCCTTCGCGTCGCTCTGGACGCGCCTCCTCGTCGGCTGGTGCGTCGGCGTCGTCGTCTACACCGCCCTCGTCATCTGGCGGACCTCGTCCCTGTCGCGGGACGCCCTGCGCCGGGAAGCGTCGCGGCTCGACGACAGCGCACCGGTGATCTCGCTCTTCGCCATCCTGGCGGGGCTCGCGAGTTGCGGCGCCGTGGCGATGCTGGTGATCGGAGGACGGGAGCCGGATGCGCCGCGCCTCGCCCACCTTGCCCTGGCGATCATGACGATGCTCTGCGCCTGGGTCTTCGTGCAGGTGATCTTCACCGTGCATTACGCCCATCTCTATTACGGTGAGGTCGACGAGGGTCGGAACCGTGGCGGAATCGACTTTCCCGGCGGAGAGGAGCCGGATTTCTGGGACTTCCTCTACTTCTCCGTCACCATCGGGGCGACCTCACAGACCTCCGATACCGACATCACCAGTAAGGCGTTCCGCCGGATCGTGACGGCGCAGACGATCTACGCCTACCTGTTCAACACCAGCGTCCTGGCTCTGGCGGTGAACATGGCCGCGGGCTTCGCCCAGCAGTGAACCTCGAAGGGGGTCAGGACCCCTTCACCCGTGTCGCGACACGATCGCCGTCATCGGTCGCAGTCCGGACGATCGTCTGGCCGTGATCGACTTAGCCATCACTCGCCCGGCTGTCTCGTGCCTTGTCTCGACGCGTCCGCCAGCGGTCGCCGCTGCGTGTGAGCATGAGGTAGAGCGAGTGCGGATTGGTGAGGAAGTAGCGCCAGAACAGGCGCCGGGGCTCCTGCAGCAGCCGCCAGAGCCATTCGAAACCGATCCGCTGGACCCAGGCCGGCGCCCGGCTGCGGCTTCCGGAGAGAAAGTTGAACAGGCCGCCCGACGTCTTGATGAGGGCGACGTTCCGCAGGAGCGGACCGTGATCGCGCACGAAGGCCTGCTCGCGCGGCACCCCCAGGGCGATCCAGAGAATGTCCGGCGCCAGGGCGTCGATTTCGGCGACCTTTGCGGCCAACGCGTCGCCCACGAGGTAGCCATGGTGGTGACCGACGATGCGCAGCCCTGGATACAGGCGCTGTGTCGTCGCCACCGCCGCGCGGTTCTCGTTCTCGGTGGCGCCATAGAGATAGAAGGTCACGCCTTCCGCCAGGGCCTTGCGGGCGACCTCGTGATAGAGGTCGGTGGTGGCGACCCGTTCGGGCAGGGCCCGGTCCCCGACGAAGCGGGACATGGTCACCATCGGCTGTCCGTCGGCGCTGATGACATCCGCCATGTCCATCAGCCGGGCGAACTCAATGTCGCGTGCGTGCCGTGACATCACCTCGCCATTGGCCGAGGTGAAGTAGAGGGGCGTTCCGGGGCGCGGATGACGGCGCACGGCCTCGGTCATCAGATTCACGGTCTCCCGCATTCCCAGAGCCGCGATCGATACGCCGCCGAGAGAGGTCAGGGGAACCGGTTCGGGTAGAACCGGAGACGGTGTCGTCATCGTGCCCCTCCGATCAGCGCGGCAGCGCCGGACACGCTGAACGATGCGGCAGAGGCACGCTTGACCGATGAACGCTGTCCCGGATCGGGTTTGTCGAAAGGCTTCTTCGGGGCCTGCTCGGGCTCGGGACGGGAGACGGCTCTAGGCACGTGTACCGGCTCCGACGGACGCCTTGGCTCCACTCGGACGGGGGGCTCGATGGCCGGCCTGGTCTCCGGGTCCTTGGCGTTGCCACGGATGAAAGCCATCGCCGACCGCCGCGGATCTGGCAGATCGGGCGCGCGGAAGGCGGGCGGGCTCACCGGGATGCGTCTATCCTTCGGAATACCCGCCGGAACCGGTGCCTCGGCCGAACGGGGCATCTCGACCGGCTTGGATTCGCGGCGCGGCTCGGTTTCGCGGCGCGGCTCGGGCGGCCGGGCGGGAATGGGAGCGGGGGCGGGCGCTGGCCCCGCAACCTGCGCCGGATTGAAGGCTTGGACCGGCTCCGACACGGGAGCCCGCTTGAAAGCCTGGGCCATCTTGGGAGCCGGCTCCGGCTCTCGTGCCGGACTGGCGGCCTTCACCGCCATGGGGGGCTCAGCGACCCAGGGCCTACGGACAGGGTCCGACCGGCCGAACCGGGCCCAATCGTCGAGCAGGGCGAGGAGAATGCCGAGGCCGAGCCCCGCCAGGAGTCCCATCGCCATCAGCGTCCGCGCCGGGGGCGGGAAGCTGCGCATGATCGGCTTCGTCGCCGGGGAGACGACCCGGGCATTGCCCATGTCGAGATAGGCCTGCTGGCCGGTCTCGCGCGAGCGGGTGAGGAAGGCTTCGTAGACCGAGCGGCTGGCCTCGGCCTCCCGTTCGAGTTCACGCAGGCGGATCGACGCCTGAGCGAGACCGACCGTGCGGCCCTTGGCCTGATCGAAGTTCTTCTCCAGGGCCGATGCGGTAGCCCGCGCCTTGGCGAGGTCGGTCTGCGCCGCCTGCGCGAAACGGGAGACCTCCTGGTCGATGGAGCGGCGTGCCTGGGCGACCTGCTTGACCATGGAGGAGACGGAAGGATGGCGCGGCCCGAGCTCGTTGGTGAGCTCGGCCTGACGCCGGGTGAGGTCCGCGTATTGGCTGCGCAGGGCAGCCACGGTCTGCGAGGAGAGGATATCGTCCGTCGCCCCGGCATCCAGCCCGGCGCGGGCAATGCGCTGGCTCTGTTCGACGCGGGCCTGCGCCTCGACCACCCGAGCGCGGGCGGCGGCGAGTTGCGCGTTGATCTGCGTCAGCTGCTGATCGCTCACGAGGGCGTCGCGGGTGCCGACGAGCCCGGTCTCGGCACGATAGGCCTGAACCCGATTCTCCGCGGCGTTGAGCGCGGTGCGCAATTCGCCGAGCCGCGCCGTGAGTCCGGAATTGGCGCGGTTGGCGGCCTCCGTCCGGGCGGCGGCATCCTCGGCGAGATAGGCGGCCACCACCGCGTTGGCGAGGCGCGCAGCCTTCGCCGCATCCCGCGCCCAGACCGAGACGTCGATCACGTAGGTTCGCCCGGTTCGGCGCACGGAGATGCGCTGCTGCAGGAGCCCGACCGCCGCATTCGCGTCGCCCTCGTCATCCGAAGGCGCATCCTGACTTCCGAACCCCAGGGCAGCGACGACCTTCGAGACCATCCCGCCCGACGCGGCCGTGAATTCGTCGTCCCTGGTGAGGCCGGTGGCATCGACGACCCGGCGCAGCACGCTGCTCGAGGTGATGAGACGGGTCTGGCTCTCCACCACGCTCTGATAGGCGTTGGAATCCTGGCCGCCGGTGGTCAGTTCGCGGGAGACGAGGTTCAGGTCGCGCGGGTCGATATAGATCTGCGCCTCGGCGGTGTAGCGCGGGCTCAGCAGCTTTCCCCCGACGAGGCCGATCCCGGCCAGGACGAGCGCGCAAGCGAAGATCCAGACGATGCGTCGGCGCAAGGCCGAGAAGACACCCCCGACGGAGAGGCGATAACCGTCGCGTACCGGCTCGGCCGGGCCGGGCCTGCCGGATGCAGGGGGATCGTCGTAGACCAACATCAATCGCCTCCCACCATCACGGAGTTCCGAGAAGACACGAGCCCCGGCGCGCCCCGGGATTGCTGGTGTGACGATCCCGCTTCGGTCCGTTCGTGTCCCGAGCCGGCACAGTCCGTAGAGCGCGCGGCCGAATGCACGAGGGAATAGCAACTGCGAGTCCAAATTAGATTAAATTCTCAGGCGGCCCTCAACGAATGCGCAACAACGCGGAACGATGATGAATCACGTCTTTACACCTCCCGCCGGAATTGGATGGGACGCCTGAAGACACGCCTTCGTCATGGCACCGGACAGGACAAGAAGCCTCGGATGCGGGCGGGCTCACGCGTCGCGTGGGCCGTTCTTCGAGAGCTGCATCGAAGTCTAGCCCGAAAGGCGGGATGCCTCTTCCACGGGGCGCCGTTCCCCAGCGACGCCAAGGGCCCGCGCCATCCCCTCCGCCATCGAGACCACCGGGATGCCGCGCCGGTTCGCGGCCAGGAGAGTGGCCTCGAGCAAGGCGGGGGAGCAGCCGTAGGGGCTTGCCCCCTCGGTCACGTCATGGCCGAAAAAGATCACCCAGCCGTTACGGGCCACCGCCTCGTCCATCAGACGCGAGAGGAGAACGGCGTCGAGGCAGCGGTCGAAGAGCGGGTTGGCGCGCAGGAAATAGCGGTCGATGCGTCCGGCATTCAGGCCCGGCATGATGCTGCGGCCGGATCCATAGGTCCGGCTCAGCACGCCCTTTGCGGCCAGTGACGCATAGCCGTAGGGAAAGGCGAAATTCTCCAGCACCAGTCCCGGCACGAGGGAAGCGAGCGCATCCCGGTTACGCCGGAGATCCGCGGCGAATCGCTTTGCGTCGAGGGTGGGCACGAGGCGGTGATCATGAGTATGGCAGCCGATCTCGTGCCCGCGGCGATGGATCTCCGCCAAGGCCTCGACGCCTGCGACCCGCCAATGCTCGGTGGCGGTGCCGAGGAGGGTGCGGGAGACGTAGAACGTGCCTTTCACGCCATGCGCGTCGAGGAGGGCAGCGCCCGTCTCGCAGGCACTGTCCGGCACGTCGTCGAAAGTGACGCTCACCATCGGGCCAGGCAGGCGGGGAAGTAAGGGAGCGGTCGGGATATGCCGCGACAGACGATGCGAGAGCCGCGCCCGGAAGGAGAGCTGCGCCTTGAGTTCGGTCACGTCGCGATCGAGGATGGCGTCGGGGGTCATTGCGGTGTCGGATGCCCGGACCGCTTGCGCAGCACCAGATGATAATCACCGCGCTGCAGGTTGAAGCGCCGCCCCGTCACCCTGTTCACCACATCGGTCACGCCGTCGGTGAAGGCGGCGAGGCGCGGACGGCATATCCGCATCTCCGCATAGCGCGGGCTCTCGTAGACATGTTCGTAGATCGGCTCGAGCCCGAGGCGATCGAGGAACGGCTTCAGTCGGGCCGGCAGGACGAGCGGGTGATAATGGACTGGAAATGGAGGTTCGCCCGGCTCGCCCGCCCGCTCGTGGCCGCGGATATGGCGATAAAACCAGACGTGGAACCAATGCGGCGAATATTTCGTCACGAGGCCGGAGAGCGACCGCGG
Source organism: Methylobacterium sp. Leaf91 (assembly GCF_001422815.1). Lineage (GTDB taxonomy): Bacteria > Pseudomonadota > Alphaproteobacteria > Rhizobiales > Beijerinckiaceae > Methylobacterium. The sequence continues at coordinate 120,183 of NZ_LMMP01000051.1, forward strand.
ATGCGGTGCGCCGATCAGCAGGAGACCGCCGGGCTTCAGGCATTCGGCGAAGCGCTCCATCGCCGCGCCGACATCGGGCAGATGCTCGATGACGTTGTAGCTCGTCACGAGGTCGAAGGTCAGGGGCGTGAAACGGTGGGTCTGGACGTCGCCGCAGATCACCGTATCGGCATAGCCGTTGTTGCTCACCTGGGTCGGGTCGATATCGACCACGGTCACGCGGGAGCGGCGCAGCACCGAGACCGGAAGATAGGAGGATGCTCCGCCGCCGGCCTCGTAGACCGAGACCTCGCCCGCCGGAAGCAGTTCCTCGAGAATTTCGTGGACCTTCGCGAGGCTGAACCCGGCCTCGCCCGCCGGCATCTCCGTGTCCTGGTGGAGGTCCTCCCGCCCGACCTGCCCCGCCATGGAGGCGGTGTCGTCCTGTGCCGTGGCCTTCATGCTCCGTCTCTATTCCGTCGTGATGGGGCGAGACGGAAGCGAAGACTTCTGCGAGGGCATGGGAGAGAATCCGCCTTCCGGAAAGTGCGTCGACCGTGCTCTCGCACATGACACGGCAAATCTTACTTTTCCAAGTACCGGGCGCGGGGAAACGTGTTCGCGCGCCTGTCGGTCCCTTTCATCATTCATCACCCGCGAGGGATTTGCCTCGGCGTGCGATATGCCTCAGCAAGTCGAGGCGCAGGCGGAATGAGGCCTCAGGCCGCTTCCGTCCGCAGCTTGGAACGCTCTTCTCCACCCTCGGCACGGAACGCGTCGATACTGGCGCGGATGGTGGAGAGCGGCGTCGATCCGAAGGACTGGATGCAGAAGGCTCGCTCCGTCGCCGTGGCGACGTCCAGCATCGCCAGGATATCGGCCTCGCTCAGGGCGTCGTCGTCCCAATGGGTCCGGCAGAAGCTCTGCGTCGTCACCGCATGCCGCGCCATCACCGAGGGCGTGTTGGTGACGAAGGTGCCGTAGATCATGTATTCTGAAAAGTGGCGGTCCCGGCACAGGGCGGCGACCCAGCCACGGCCGGTCACCGCCTCGATCCGGTCGGTCATCGCCCGTGTCGTTGCCTGGTCCCAGATGATGATCTGGTCGATGTAATCGTCGGCGGGTACGCTTTGCGGCTTGGTGGCGAGAAGCCGGCTCGCGGTGCCGAGCCATTGGATGTGGCGTGGCCGGTTGGCTACGACACCGCCGGGATGGACGTGGAACGGCGTCGGATTGGGCTCGGCCAAGGCGGCGAGGTCGAAGTCCCGGAAGAAGCAGACGTCGGAATCGATCAGGCAGTAGCGTGCCTCCGGCAGCCTGCGCGTGGCCTCGATCTTGACGAACTGCTGGATGTGCCAGCCGCTGACCGGCTTGCCGAACGGCGTGAGCCAGTAGCGGAGCCGGCGCCGACGCAGGAACGGGATCGGCCTGATCCACCAGGGCAGGAACTGCGACTGCGGCAGGATCCGCCGGTCGGGACGGGCAAAGTGCGCAAACAGCGCCACGTCCCTGTCGTCGACGAGGACGTAATGGCAGCCGCGCGACGCCGCGTGCCGATCGATGCTCTCGAACAGCAGGGCGCATCGTTCCAGATCGCCCCGGTGGCTGAGGGTGATCAGGCCCACCGTCTCGGCTCGGTCCTGCTCGGCCCGGCCCTGCTCCGCGGCTGCGAAGGCACGATCTCCGGTCTCGGCCTTCATGCGCACCTCCTCCGATCCGCCGCCCTTCATCGGGGGGACCCTGCGCCGGGAAGGGTGAAGGCTTCCGTCATCGGACCGCGCCTGTCATGCGATGTCGCGATCACGGTGCCGTGTTCCGCCACAAAAGACCGTAGAGGGTAAAGAAGGAGAACGCGTAGATCGCGACATAGATCGCGTTCAGCCACAGGCTCCACTGCGCCGGATCGGGAAGTGCCGTGAGAAGCAGGGCGAAGCCCAGGGCCTTGAGGGCGATGAGGGTCGCGGTGACGCCCGCGCGCAACCCCATCCGACCGAAGGCGAAGAACAACTCGCCATGAAATTCCAGAAGATTGCGCACCGCCGGCACGGCGACGATGACGGCGAGCATGCCGTAGGCCGCCGATACGTTAGGACCGAGAAGGTCGGGGCGGATGTGCAGGACCGCGACCATGAAGACGAGGGCGCCGGTCGAGACGACCGCCACCATCGCTTCCACCTTCAGAGATTCGCGCAGGCTCGCCCGGGTAGCGCGGCCGGCCTGGATGAGCTTACGCGAATACATCATGAACATCGGCCGCAATGGCACACCGGTGAAATCGATGAGCCGCATCGAGATCGCGTAGATACCCGCCATGCGCTCGCCGGCCAGCGTCAGGACGATGAGTTTGTCGATCTCGCCCTGAGCGAGGAACATGAAATAGGAGGCGGCAAAGAGCAGCCCGTCGCGCAGCCGGCCCTTGAGCAGCGCCGCGCGGAACCGCATCCGCGTGCGCGGATGGAAGCGGATGGCGAGGACGACGACCGAGACCGCGTTGCCGACGAGATAGTAGACGGCCCAGGTTTCGGCGTTGCCGCCGCCCGCAGCCCAGAACGCCACGGCGGCGGCGGCGCGGAAGCCGATGGGAAGCGACATCACCGTCGCCGCCGCAGCGTAGCGGCCGAGCCCGTTATTGACCTGGACCAGGAGCTCGATCTGGCGCCAGAGCGCCACCTCGACCACGATGATCGCCAGGTAGCCGGGCAGGGCGATCACGTCCCGGAACAGAAACGCGTAGAGAGCCAGCGAGAGGCCGAACATGATCGGCAGGGCGAGTCCGAAACAGGCATAGTAGACGGCGAGATATCCCCCCATCGACGAACGCCTTCCGGCGGCCGACCGCATCACGAAGGATTGGAAGCCGAACCCCGCCAGACAGCCGATCATCACGCCCGCCGCCGAGACGGAGGCGAAGACCCCCATTTCGGCGAGGCTCAACGTGTTGGCGAGAACCAGGAAATAGACCATCTGAAGCACGAGGCGCCCACCCGCCCCGGCCAGAAGCTGGCCGTAACCGATCAGCACGGTGCGGTGGGTCGCCCACGCGCCGGCGACGAGACGCATGGGCGTGCGATGCAACTCTCCGATGCGGCGTCCCACACCGGGTCGCCCGGCAGGGAGCGCCGGCGCGACGGGCGTCGGATTTCGGGACAGTTGGGCGGTCATGGCCGAGGCTTCCGCAGGGCCCGTGCCATGGCGCGGGAAAGAGAAGGGCAGGCTCCGTCCGGAGCGGTCGGGCTGGAGAGATGTCCTATCCTGGAGAACGGGGCGCCGTCATACCCTGGTGATCGGCGTATTCCTGCCGAGGGCACAAGTCCTGGTGAACACCACGTCCTGATGGACCCATAGGTCTCGGCTGTCGGATCGCGGGAGGCATCCCACAAGGATGGATGCATCGCAGGGTCATCCGTGACGGATACCATTCCCTGTTCGGCTCAGAACCTGTGTACGGACCTGAACTTGCAGAACTCCCCACCATCCCCCGGCGGGATGTGCCGTTTTGGGCGACTTCTCACTCTTCCCAGGATCTCGGCATGATACAGGGCCCTCCCCATCGCCGGACCATCCTCAAGGGAGCGCTGGGCGGCATCCTCGGGCTGGGAGGCGCGCTCGGGCTGGAAGGCACGCTCGCCCATCGCGCCGCCGTCGCCTCTCCGCGCAAGATCCCGTTCGGGGCGGCGGTTCGCGGGGACGCTCTCGCGGCGGATGCGAGCTATCGCGCCGCCCTGGCGGAGAGGTGCCGCTTGCTGGTCCCGGAGGGAAGCCTGAAATGGCCGGTCCTGCGGCCCAACCGGGAAACGTTCGATTTCGGGGATGCCGACACGATCGCCGCCTTCGCCCGTAGCAACGGACTCGGCCTGCGGGGTCACACCCTGGCCTGGTACGGCGGCATGCCCGCCTGGGCGGAGGCGATCACGAGCCCCGTCGAGGCCGAATGGGTGCTGACCAGCCATATCGAAGCGGTGGTCTCCCGCTATCGCGGCTTCATCGGATCCTGGGACGTGGTGAACGAGCCGATGCCCGAAAATCCGGTCTCGCCACGGGACTTGCGCTCCTTCGTCTGGACGAAGACCCTCGGCGCCGAGTACATCCCCATCGCCTTCAAGGCGGCTCATGCCGCCGATCCGGCCGCCCAGCTCGTCCTCAACGAATACGACATCGAATTCGTCGGACCGCGCTTCGCCATGCGCCGAGCCGGCATCCTCGCCATCGCACGCTCCCTCGTCGATCGAGGTATCCCGATTCATGCCATCGGATTGCAGGCCCATCTGTTCGCGGATCGGGAGATCGACCGCGACGGCCTCCAGGCTTTCCTGCGGGAGATCAAGGCGCTGAAGCTCGACGTTCTGGTCACCGAACTCGATGTGATCGACGTGGGACTGCCGACCGACGCCGCCACCCGAGATGCGATGATCGCGCGCAAGGCGGCCGATTTCCTCCACGCGGTGGACGAGGTGACGCCGCCGAGCGCGGTCCTTACCTGGGGTATCACGGATCGTTATACCTGGGTACCGATGTACTTCACCCGACCCGACGGCACGGCGAACCGGCCGCTCCCCCTGGATTCCGACCTGAGGCCCAAGCCGCTGATGACCGTGATTGAGCGCTTCACCGGAAGCGCGTCGTGAAAGCGCGCGCCAATCCTTTCGACGCGGTGGTCTGCGTCCCGACCTTCAAACGGCCGGAGCACCTCGTCCAGACCCTCGCCTCCCTGGCGCGCCAGCGGACCGGCCTCCGCTTCGCCGTCGTGGTGGTGGACAACGACAGCGCGTCGCAGGCCGGCTTGGTGGCCGCCGAGGCGGTGTTCGCGAAGGGACCGCTCCAGGGCCAATGCGTGGTCGAGCAGCGCCAGGGCAATTGCTCGGCGATCAACCGGGCCTTCACCACTGCCCTCGCGGCCTATCCCGACACCCGTTATTTCCTGATGATCGACGACGACGAGCTGGCACAGCCCGACTGGCTGGAGCGCATGGTGGCCACGGCGCAGCGCACGGGGGTCGGCATCGTCGGCGGCCCGGTGATCCCGCGCTTCGAACCGGGAACACGGCCCCGCCTCGACAACCACCCCGCCTTCGCCCCCGCCTACGACAAGAGCGGGCCGGTTCCGGTGATCTACGGCAGCGGCAATTGCCTGATTACGCGGCGCACCTTCGCGCTGATGGGAGCTCCACCCTTCGACACGAGCTACAATTTCCTCGGCGGCGGCGACACCGACTTCTTCACCCGTGCCCGCCGCTCCGGTGTGACCTTCTACTGGGAGGCGGATGCGGTCATCACCGAGACGGTGCCTCTTGCCCGCACGCGGACGGGATGGCTCGCCGCACGCGGCCTGCGGATCGGGGCCGTCAATTACCGGATCGAGCGCAAGCATGCGCAGGGCAGTCTTGGTCTCGTGACCCTGGCCGGCAAATCCTTCGCCATCCTCGGGGTCTCGTTCGGACGCGCCATCCTCAATCTGGTCCGGACACGGGAACCCACCATCGCCCTGCACCCGATCCTCGTGGCCCTCGGGCGCTGCTTCGCGGCCCTGGGCATCGAACCGCAGCCCTACCGCGCCAGCACCCCGCACCTGCGGACTCGCGGGAGATGAAGGAGGCGGATCGATGAAGACGGGGGCGATCGGAGTGCCGGCATCGGAGGCAGCGCCCGGGGGATGGCGCCGCCTGCAGGCGGTACTCGCCGACACGCCCGCCATCCTCATCGCGCGGAAGGTCGTCTTCCTCGCTGTCCTGCTCCTCAGCTGGATCTCTCTCAAACCGTTCCAGGATCTCAGCAATCCGGACGTCCTGGAACTCGCCACGGGGCGGGAGGCGCTCACCTATGCGAGCTTCGGCCTTTTCGCGCTGCTGTGCCTCGCCCTGACTCTCCCGGCTCACGCCAAAGCCTTGCGCGGCTTCGCCTCGCCCTGGTTCCTGGCGCTCGGAGCCTGGCTCGCCGTCAATGTCGTTCTGTCACAGGATCCCATGACGTCGGTCAAGCGCCTGACCCTGGCGGGCTCCGTGATGCTGGCGGCCGCCTGCCTGCCCTTGCTGGCGCGGTCGCGGAACGATCTGCGCAACCTCCTCGCCATCGCCTCCCTGCTACTGCTGGGCGCATGCTATCTCGGCATGCTGCTCGCGCCGGACCTTGCCATCCATCAGGCGAAGGACGTGGGCGAGCCCATGCTCGCGGGCAATTGGCGCGGCGTGTTCGGCCATAAGAACAGTGCGGCGGCGGTCATGGCCATGCTGGTCTTCATCGGCATCGCCGTGGCGCGTTCGGGGCTCGTGACGGTGGGCCTCGTCATCGTCGCCCTGTCGGGGCTGTTCCTCCTCGGCTCGGAAGGCAAGAGCGCGACGGCGCTCCTGGTGGCTTCGCTGGCGATCACGGGCCTGTTCGGCGTCATCCGTTCGCTCGCGGGCCGAATCCTCCTCACGCTGGTTCCGCTCTTCACGATCAACCTGTTCAGCGTCGGCACGGTGGTGAGCGAGCCCCTGGCCGCCATCGTGCGGGCTCTGCCCGTGGATTCCACCTTCACCGGCCGGACCGATGTATGGCAGTTCGCCATCGAGGCCCTCACGGCGCGTCCGCTCACCGGCTACGGCTTCTCGGCATTCTGGAACAACGTCACCGTGCGCGCCGCGTCCGATGACGGGTCGAGCTGGGCCGGATACGCCTCGCACAGCCACAACAGCTACCTCGACACCGCCGTCACCCTGGGCCTGCCCGGCCTCGTTCTCGTTCTCGCGATCTTCGTCGCCGCCCCCCTGCGGGACGTGATGAGGATCGAGGCGAACGGCCGGGCCGACCCGCTGGTGACGATGTTCGTGCAGGTCTGGCTCTTCGGCCTGCTGCTCTCCTGCATGGAGAGCTTCTTCTTCGATGGAGGAGACCCGGTCTGGGTCACCTTCCTGATCTCCGTCTTCGGTCTGCGCTACCTCGCCCGTTTCCGCAGCGCGTGAGACGCCCCGGAGGCGTCTCAGCCCGAAAGTGGGACGCCCTGTCCGGCAGTCTCAGAACTCGATGATGCCGACGGCCCAGCCGCCGAGAGTCATCAGCGCGCCGAACCAGAGCAGGGTCGCGACGCAGCCGACGACCAGCCCTCCGACCGCCCAATGCGCGGACCAGCCGGTCTTGTTCTCATACGGCACAATGCCTGGATCAGATTGGGTCATGGCATGCCTCTTCAGCCCGTCGATCCCAGGGAGAGGGCAAAGTTCACACCTCCCAAGCTTCGTACCTCCCAAGCTTGGTCGCGCCTCAACCGAGGGCGTCCCTCAGGCTGCCGGCGGCATCGGCGAACCAGACTTGGCGATCGATGGCGGGGGGCAGCGTCGGCCGTGTCGACGCTGCAAGGGCGAGGTCGACATAGGCCTCGGGTCCGGCTCCGCCCGGGGCGAGGACGATGGCCCCACCGGACAGGAGCGCCTGGAAGCGCGGATGGTGATCGAATTCGTCCGCGCGCACCGGCTCGGTGACGATGACCGGCCGGCCGGCCTGGACGCAGGCCAGGATGCTGGCGCGGCGCGCGGTGAGGCCCTCCGGGAGGACGTAGACGAAGGCGTCCACTTCGTCGAACAGGCCGAACAGCTCCTCCGGCGAGGCGACATAGCCGGAGACCACCACCGTCTCGGAGAGACCGAGCGCCGCGACCTTGGCGTGGAATATCTCTTCGATCCCGTCGGAGGCGCGGATGAACGAACCGATGAAGACGACGAGCGGGTCGGCGCCGCGCGCCTTCAGGCTGGCGGCGATGTCGAGGATCGCCTCCGGCTGCTTGCCCGGATAGATCGAGCCGAAATGACCGACCACGAGACGCCCTCCCTCGCGGGCGGCGCGCATCTGTGCGGACAGGGCGCTCGGCACGGTGGTTTCGGGCCGCGTGATGTTCGGGGGCAGGGGCATCATTACCGCCCGCCGCGCGAGACGGCCGATCACGGGATCGGCGGCGAACTCGTCCCGGACCTGGGGCGACAGGAGGACGATCGTGTCCGCGAAGAGGAGAAGCGGCCGGAGGACGAGCCGGCGCAGGCGGTGCATGCTGCCCCATTCATGCAGGATCGCGACCCGTCGCCGACGCCGCAGGAACGCGATGGCGAAGGCCGAAGGGGGGCCGATCAGCGCCCGCTTCCAGGGCACCAGCGGCAGATTGGCGATGACGGCGCGGGCATTCCCCACGGCGCGCCAGATTTCGCCGAGCGGCACGCGGCCCGGCTCCAAGGGGAGGGTCTCCTGTGGCTGACCCTGACGCCTGAGGGCCTCGATCAACTGTCCGGCGAAATCGCCGACCCCGCAGGGCGGATGCCCCGTACCGACGAGATGCAGCCAGGGGGAGGGCGCCTTCGTCTCCCCCGGTCCAGGGCGTTGCGTCATGCGGTGAGGTTCCGGAGAAGGACGTGACCGGCCTGTCCTAGCAGGCCGTCGCTTGCGAAAGACTTTCGGCCGAGCAGTTTGAAACGTTCGATCCACCCGCCGACGGCCCTTCTACGAGGAGCATGACACCGTATTCACCCGGCCCACGCAGGAATCTTTTTCAGTCGGCACCGCGAATGCAAAGATTTCATCACCGTCGGATATGATGTCCGGAAATGGATCGGCCCTGTCCCGCAGGGGGACCGACCCACCTCATCTGAAGAACAGCGGGACACGATACGGATTGACCGTAGCCATGAACGACCCGATCTTCACCTCCTGGGACGAGCCCGACAGCGCCCTTTGGGGGCATCAGCCGCTGCGGCTCGAGCATCGGCTGCACCAGTCTCCCCTGTTCTCGCGGGAGGCCTTGGCCGATCTGATCGACACCTATCCAAGCGGCCAGTACAGCCTCGTCCATATGGGCGCCGCCGGACAGCGCAAGTTCTGGCGCGAGGGCGAGACCGGGGGACTTCCCGGCGCGCAGGTGATCGAGTCCATCGCCCAGGGGCGGATGTGGCTCAACCTGCGCAATGTTGAGACCGTGGACCGGCGCTACCGCGACACGCTCGACGCCATGTTCGAGGAGTTGGCCCAGCGAGTACCCGGCTTCTCTCCGGCGAAATCCACCTGCGGCATCCTGATCTCGTCGCCCAACGCCCAGGTCTATTATCATGCCGACCTGCCGGGGCAGCACCTGTGGCAGATCATCGGCGCCAAGCGAGTCTACGTCTATCCCTCGACCCCGCCCTTCGTGACGCCGAAGCATCTCGAGGACATCGCCCTCTTCGATGTTGAGGTCGATATGCCCTATGCGCCCTGGTACGATTCCCATGCCCAGGTGATGGAGCTGTCGCCCGGCCAGATGCTGAGCTGGCCGCTCAATGCCCCGCACCGGGTCGAGAATCTCGACTGCCTCAACGTGTCGATGACGGTCTCCTTCGTGGACGAGCCGATCCGCCGCAAGCAGATCGTCAACCTCGCCAACGGCATGCTGCGCCATCGCTTCGGCCGCGAGCCGGCGAGCCACGCCATCACCGGGCCGGGCTACTGGTCCAAGGCGGTGATGCAGAAGCTGCTGCGCAACAGTGATTGGGTGAAGAAGGAGCGCGCGGCCCGCCGTGCCGTCGATTTCCGCCTCGATGCGGCACGACCGGGCCAGATCCTCGAACTCTCCGCTCCGGCGTGAGCGGGACGGCGCTGCCGGCCCATCGCCGGAGCATCGCGCCATCGGGAACCGGCGCCTCCGGAGCGCGGAGCTATGATGTGGCGATCGCATCCGACTGGACGGAGTGCGTGCCCGGATGGACGGGTGCGCCGACGCCGTTTCAGGATCCGGTCTGGATCGAGACCTGGTATGAATCGCTCCAAGACCGCGCGGGGCTGACGCCCCTCCTGGTGACGGCGCGGGACAGGGCAACGGGGGTGCTCGCGCTGCATCTTCCCCTCGTGGTCGACGAGACGGGGCCCCGCCGCATCATCGCCTTCGCCGATCTCGGCCTCACCGATTACAACGCGCCGCTCCTCGGCCCAGCGGCTCCGAGAGACCATGCCGGCGCCCTGGAGCTATGGCAGGCGATCCGCTCTGCGCTGCCCCGCGCCGACCTTCTCTCTCTGCGCAAGATGCCGGCGACCTTCGCCGACGGGCCCAATCCGCTGTCCCTCCTCAGGGGTGTGTCCCCGTGCCCGCTCAACGGCAACGAGGTCAGGACGGGCGAGGATTGGGAGGCCTATCATCGCAGCCTCGCCAAGACCGTGCGCAAGGAGCTGGAGCGAAGCTGGAGGGTGTTTTCCCGCGAGTCCGAGACGGCCTTCCGCATCGTCACCGACCAGGGCGAGGCCCAGCGGGTTCTCGAGGTGATGGCGCGCCAGCAGGAGGCGCGCATGCGCAGCATCGGCGCCGATTACCGCCTCGACGAGGCCGAGTTCGACGCCTTCTACCGTCGCCTCGTCGGACGGGGCCTCGGCCACGGCTACGCCGTCGTCAGCGCCCTGACATCGGGCGACGAGGTCGTCGCGGCGTTGCTCGGCATCCGCAATGCCGACACCTACGTCATGATCCGCATCAGCAATGCCGGGGGGGAATGGTCCCATTGCTCGCCCGGGCGCCTCGTCATCGACAAGACCATGGAGGCACTTCATCAAGAGGGTTGCCGCTCGTTCGACTTCAGCATCGGCGATTACGATTACAAGCGCCGTTTCAACGTCGAGCCCCTGCCGCTGGTCGATTTCACCGTTTCCCTCGGCTGGCGTGGCCTGAAGAGCGCGGCGCGGGCACGGCTGGTCTCGACCCTCCGCCGCTATCCCGCCCTCGACCGGCGGATGCGGGACGTCGCCCGCCGGGCCGCCATCCTGTGGCGGGAACGACGCCCGTGACGGCGAACCGGCGCTGAGATTTTCCCGGCCATTTCCCTCGAAATCCGGGAGCCTTTTCTCTCTCCGCTGCTCTATTCCGAAGTCGTGCTTTCACGCACCGGACGGAGATAGCCTCGGATGACCCAGCCTCGTCGCCTCCATCTCGGCGCCTTCATGCGGCCGATCGGCATCCACACCGCATGGTGGCGCTATCCCGGTGGATATCCGGACGCGAATTTCAGCTTTCCCCATCTCAAGCGCTTCGCCCAGCGCCTGGAGGCGGCCAAGTTCGATGCGTTCTTCATGGCCGACCATCTGGCGGTGATGAACATGCCCATGGCCGCGCTGAAGCGCAGCGCCACCGTGACGTCCTTCGACCCGATGACCCTGCTGCCGGCGCTCGCTGCCGTCACCGAGCGGATCGGGCTCATCGCCACGGCCTCCACGACCTATAACGAGCCGTACCATGTGGCCCGGAAGTTCGCCTCCCTCGACCATATCTCGAATGGCCGCGCCGGCTGGAACCTCGTCACCTCCGGCAACCCGGACGAGGCCCTGAATTTCGGCCGGGACGCCCATCTCGACCACGCGGTCCGGTATGCCCGCGCGCGGGAATTCTTCGATGTGGTCACCGGCCTGTGGGATTCCTGGGCCGACGACGCCTTCATCCGCGACGTGGAGGAGGGGGTCTATTTCGATCCCGACAAGCTCCATGTCCTCGACCATGCCGGCGAGTTCCTGAAAGTGAAGGGGCCGCTCAATATCGCACGCCCCATCCAGGGCTGGCCGGTGATCGTGCAAGCGGGGGCATCGGAAGCCGGCCGCCAGATCGCCGCCGAGACCGCCGAAATGGTGTTCGGCGCCGGTTCGAAACTCGCCGCCGCCCAGGAATTCTACGCCGACGTGAAAGGCAGGATGCCCGCCGCCGGCCGCGATCCCGACCATCTCAAGATCCTGCCCGGCGCCTTCATCGTCCTCGGCGAGACGCGCGACGAAGCCGAGGCCAAGAAGGCCCAGCTCGATGCGCTCGTGCCCACGGACAGCGGCATCGCCAACCTCTCGGTGCGCCTCGGCGTCGATGCTTCGGAGTTCGACCTCGACGCGCCCCTGCCCGATCTCCCGGAGACCAATGCCAGCAAGAGCGCCCAAGCCCAGATCGTCGGCTATGCCCGGAAGACCGGGGCCACGGTGCGCGAACTCGCCCAGCGTGTCGGCGGCTATGGCGGGCTCACCATGGTGGGGACGCCGGCCGAGGTGGCCGACCAGATGGAGGAATGGCTCGTGACGCGGGCCTGCGACGGGTTCAACGTCATGTTCCCCTTCGTGCCGGAAGGCCTTGACGACGTGGTCGATACCCTGGTGCCCGAACTCCAGCGCCGGGGCCTGTTCCGCACCGAATACGAAGGCACGACCCTGCGCGACCATCTCGGCCTGCCGCGCCCAGCCAACCAATTCTTCCCAACCTGACGGACGGGCCGCCCTCCGACCGGGGAGGGCGGCGTTCTCGGGTCAGGCGGCGCGGCGGTTGACCTGGCTCTCGGCCATCCGCGTCAGGCGTTCGTCGGTGGCGCGCTCCTCGTTCAGGGTCTGCTGCAGCACGCTGGCGCAATCGTCCCGGCCGAGCTGCTTGGCCCAGGCGACGAGGGTGCCGTAGCGCGTGATCTCGTAATGCTCCACCGCCTGTGCGGAGGCGATGAGGGCGGCATCGAGGACCTGCTTGTCGCCGATCTCTCCGGAGACCTCGTTGGTCTCCTTGATAATCCCGTCGATGGCCGGGCAAGTCACTGCCTTCGGCGTATGACCATGCATCTGAAACACCTGCTCCAGCCGCTTGATCTGACCCTCAGTTTCCGAAAGGTGCTTCTCGAACCCACTCTTGAGTTCGGGATCGGTCGCCTTGGCGATCATCTTCGGCAGCGCCTTGGTGATCTGGTTCTCGGCGTAATAAATGTCCTGCAGGGTATGGACGAACAGATCGTCGAGAGTCTGGATGTCCTTGCTGAAAAGACCCATGGCTCGTTCCTCCTTGTTTGAATGACGTCGTGACAGGCCAAACGGGATCGATCCGGCGGACACAATATGGACCGGATCGTTCTCCAGCATCCATGCGCACACGGCAAAGCTTGACCCAAGTTAAGCGATGATATCGGCGTGCGCTTGCTAGGCTTGATCAAGATATTTACGCCGTCATGGTTCCGAACGACCTGATGCGCGGGAGGTCTGGATTTGATCCGCCCTCACATGGGAGCAAGACGATACGCTCGGCTGCTCGAGGGCAGCGCGCCGATGACGAAGCACAATCGCCACAAAGCCGTCCGTCATCGGCATGAGCAGGAGCGAAAGAGGAGTCCGGCGGCGGCAGCGCACCATACATTCACGCATGAAACAAATTCAGGCATGCTCGAATTACCGGCATGGCGTGCCTTTCTCACGTTTAGCCAGTGCAAATATCAGATACCGCTCATATCATAACGAGACGTCGGGGGCATGAAGGCCCAGCAGCTTTTGGAGACGTTGGATCATGACTTTGAGCTCACCTCGGAATTCAGCCGAAATCTTTGCTTTCGTGCCCAGGAAGGTTGCAGCATCGGCGCGTGCCCATTCGACAGGCACACGCATGGGCAGCAACGCCGTGGTGGACCTCGCTTCACGCATCTCGCGCCCCATGGAACTGCCGAGGATGGATTTCTGCGACGGCTGGTACCACGCCGAGGCGATCCTGGACGACGGGCGCAACCGCAAGGCCTGACGGGCGCGACGTATCGCGGGACGTGATATCGCTCCGGTGCCGGAGTGCGGGGCATGCCGCGTCTCCGAGCGACCGGAGACCGCGATGAAGCCCCCGATCGGACGCGAGACCACGCTCTGCATGTCCCTGTCGGGACGGCCGGGTCATTTCGGGTCGCGTTTCCACAACCAGCTCTACGAGCTCATGGGGCTCGACTACGTCTACAAGGCCTTCACCACGACCGACCTGCCGGCTGCGATCGGCGGCATACGGGCTCTGGGCATTCGTGGCTGCGCCGTCTCGATGCCGTTCAAGGAGACCGTGATCCCGCTTCTCGATCGCCTCGAAGCTTCGGCCGCGGCCATCGACAGCGTCAACACGGTGGTGAACGAGGCCGGCTGCCTCACCGGCTACAATACCGATTACATCGCGGTCCGCCTGCTCATCGAGAAGCACGGCATCGATCCGCAGACACCGTTCCTCCTGCGCGGGTCCGGCGGGATGGCCAAGGCCGTCGTCTCAGCCCTGCGCGATGCGGGCTTCGTGGATGGTACGGTCGTCGCCCGTAATGAACCGGCCGGGCGCGCCCTGGCGGAAAGCCATGGCTATGGCTGGCGCCCCGAGATCGGCGAGGCGCAGGCCCCGCTCCTCATCAACGTCACACCCCTCGGTATGGAAGGGCCGGAGGCCGAAACCCTCGCCTTTCCGCCCCCTCAGATCGCTGCCTGCATCGTCGCCTTCGACGTGGTGGCGCTGCCTTCGGCGACGCCCTTCCTACGGGCGGCCGAAAGCATGGGAAAGCGCGTCATCACCGGCCACGACGTGGTGGTACTGCAGGCTCTCGAGCAGTTCGTTCTCTATACGGGCCGAACTCCCGACGAGAATCAGGTGAAAGAGGCCGCGGCCTTCGCCCGGACCTGACGGAAGCGGTCCGTCCGCATGCGGCTTCCCCCTCTTTTCCATGAGAGAAAACTAAGGGAATCCTGCAGAATATTTCCGTCTTTCTGCTTGCTATGGGGCAGGGCGGACAATAGGTATTGCTCAAGCGCGGTCGTGCCGCGCATCTGAGATGTCTTCTAAAGAAGACTTGCAACGCAGGAGAAATATCATGGCTTGGACTGCCCCCGTCGTTCAGGAAGTGTGTGTCGGCATGGAAGTCACCAGCTACGAGTCGGCTGAGATCGACACCTTCAACTAAGTCGGCCGGAAGCGTCTACGCTTCCCACCGATAGAGCGAGACCAAGGTCTCCGCGAGAAGCCGCCTTCGGGCGGCTTTTTGCGTTCATGATACTGGGTGACGCCTGCACCGTTCAGGGTTTGGTATCGGCTTCGCGCTCGCGCCGTCGGCTCAGGATGGCATCGAGGCGCGCGACGATGATGGCGAGTTCGCTCTGACGCCTGACGCCGAGCTTGCCGAAGATCGCTTTCAGGTGAACCCGCACCGTGCCCTCCCGGACCGCGAGCAATTCCGCCGCCTCCCGGGGCGAGCTTCCCCGGCCGATCTCCATCGCCACAAGAGCCTGCATCCGCGTCAGGCCCAGTTGCTCGAGTTGCGGGGCAACGGAAACCAACACTGGCGGCGTGACGGGATGGAGCAGGAGCAGGACCCCGCCCTTGGCCGAGCCGATCAATTCGAGACCGGGCTCACCGGTGCGCAGGGGCATCGCCTCCGCCAGCAGCCAGGGGGACCCACTCGACGAGCGCAGGATGATGGGTTCGGCCGCGCAGGGCCTGTTCTCCGCCAGGGCGGAGGCGACGAGGCGGTCGAGTCGCGGGCCATCGGCCGCCACAACGGTCCTCACGGGCTGGCCCAGGGCGATCTTCAGGCAACCGGCAACCATCCTCTCGGAGCCGGGATTGACGAACCGCACGGCGCCACCCCGATCGAGCAGGACGACGCCGATCTCCGCCCGCGCCAGGGCCGAGCCGAGATCGGCCGCCTGCCGGTGGGCGACGCCGAGCCGCGCCGTGAGGTCGAAGGCCCGCGCGACATGCGGCCCCAACAGCGTGAGCAGGCCGATCTCCCCGGCTTCGAAGTAGCCTTTGCCGGCCTCGCGCAGGGCGCTCACCGTCATCAGTCCGCCGCCGGGATCGGGGGCGAAGAAGGCCACGAGTTCGTCGAGCCCGTGCTTGGCGCAGAAATCCTGAAAGAAGGGATCCTTGCGCTTGTCCTCCGGCGTGAACAGCATCGCATCCGCCACGACGAGGCCGGGCCGCATCCCGAGCCCCCGCGCGCGGGCGATACGGCTGTCATGCTCCCACCACCCGCCGCTATACGCGTCGTGCACCTCCCGCAGGCTGTCCGAATGGAGTGTGTCCGCCGTCCGGCGAGGATCGTAGGAGACGATCACCGTCCCCCGCGCTCCGAGGCAGGCGCTCACCTGCTCGAGAACACCCGGCCAGAGCGAGGCATCGAGGGCGGCCGCGTAGCAGGCATCGACGAGACGCAGCGGGTCAGGATTGGTCATGGCGATCCGACGAACCCGAGTGGGCGGCGCTTTTCATACAGGCAACTCCACGGGACAACAGGACACGGATCGGCTCGTCCGATCGTCTTACGATGTCCGCCAGTCCGGCGGGGTCGTTCCCGCGAGGAGCCCGACGAGTTCGGCTTGGCGGTTGGTTCCGGTCTTGGACAGGACGGATCGCAGCTGCGTCCGGACCGTGCTGGTGGCGACGCCGGTCCGCAGGGCGATGTCCTCCACCGTCCTGCACAGGGCGATCTCGCGCGCCACCCGCGCTTCGGCCACGGTCAGGTCGAACAGGCCGGACAAAACAGTGAGGTCGGGCGCGGCGCCTTGCGCCACGGGCGTGAAGATCGCGATGGCGGAGGCGGCGTTGAACAGGTCCGCCGCCGCCCGCCGGATCGGCAGGAGATGCAGGATCACCGGGCCGCGCTCGTCCGTGGCCGGGATCGGGATGGACCGGGTCGAGGTCCGCCGCTCCGTCGCCAGTCCTTCGAGGGCCCGCTCCAGCAGGCGGTCCGCCTCCGGGTTGGACAGGGTCAGGCGATGCGCCTCCCGGATGGTGCTTCCGAGGAACGCCGCGCAGCCGGCATTGATGGCCAGGATCTGGGATTGCCTGCCGAGGATCGCGGCGGGAATGTCGACGACATCGAGCGCCTGAGCCGCCACCCTGACGGTCTGCAGCCGCAGCCTCGCCGACATGGTGGCTGCCCGGGCGAGGTGAGGGCGCAGGGCATCGAGGCGGGCGACGATCTCGCCGGGGACGGGACCGCGCGCGAATTCCCGCTCCACGTTGAGGATGAGCCGATCCCCGCTCGGCACCGCGATGGCGCTGGCGACGCCCCAACCCAGGCCCCTCGGCCGCAGAAAGTCCCGAAAGACCGGCTCCACCTCCATCTCGGCGGCGGTGTAGACGTCGAGGTCGGTGAGGAAGCCGGCATGTTCCCTGGCGAACAACCGCGCCGGCCTGTCGGTCCGCGCCGGCCAGCCCCCGGCGACATATTCGGCGATCCCCGCCTCGAAGCCCGGGGACGTGACGTATCTGAACTCGCTGCCCACCGTCGTGAACAAAAGCGCGCCTTGTCCCTCGCCGACCCGCACCAGTTCGGCCAGTACACTAGGCCACATCTCCGGAATGACGGCGGCTTCGTAGATATGGTCGATCAGGACTTCGGAACTGACGGTCATTGGCATCGTCTAAACCAGATCCAGCACACGTTATGATGAAGATCGACATCATTATGTAATCCGCATCGATGGGCCGGCCGCGGCGGACTCCGCATGAATGCCGAAATGCTTGATTTTAAGGCATGGCTTATCATGGCTTGAGCCCACCAGCACAGTCCACAAGCGAATCGTTGACTCGACATACTCCGTTTGGGGGATGTGCGGCATGCAATCGGGTGCTCTAACCGCGCCGGGCAAACGAATGACCGTCGTGATGTTCGAGATTCGAGACGGTCACGACGCCTTTCCAGGGGAAGATGACCATCACGGCGACGCGCAACGTTCCGGGCACCTACGCAACGATCGCCGATGCCATCGCGGCTTCGGATCCCGGAGATACGATCGCGGCCTCCGCTGCATATGGCGGGAATGAGACGGCTACCGTGACGGTCGACGACCTTCGTTTCAGCTCCCCCTCCAGCGTTACCGGCACGGATTCGGTGCTGGTTTCCAATGCCGGCCTGACCGCTGGTGTCACCACCATCGGATCGGCCAGGAACGACACCCTCATCGGTGGCCTCGGCAACGACACCTACGTCACCGAGGCCCTGGACGGCGGCACCGACCTCGTCCTGAGCTCGGTCTCCCTAACCCTCGGCGACAATGTCGAAAACCTGACCCTGACGGGCGCGATCGCCCTCGACGGCACCGGCAACGCCCTGGCCAACCGGATCACCGGCAATGCCGCCGCCAACGTCCTCGACGGCGGCACTGGCCGCGATACCCTCATCGGTGGCCTCGGCAACGACATCTACGTCACCGATGGCGGCGACACGATCGTCGAGGCGCTCGGCGCCGGAACCGACCTCGTTCGGAGTTCGGCGACCCTGACCCTTGGCGGAAATCTGGAGAACCTCACCCTCACCGGAACGGGGGCGATCAAGGCGACGGGCAACGCCCTCGACAACGTGCTTTTGGGCAACGATGCCGCCAGCGTCCTCAATGGCGGGACCGGTACCGACAGGCTCACCGGTGGATTGGGCAACGACACCTACATCACCGATGGTGGCGACAAGATCTTCGAGGTGGCGGGGGGCGGCATCGATCTCGTGCGGAGTTCGGTGGCGTTCAGCCTCGGCAACGAGCTCGAGAGCCTTCTCCTCACCGGCAGCGCGGACATCATCGGGAATGGCAACGACCTCGCCAACACGCTCACCGGCAATAGCGGTGCCAACATGCTCAATGGCGGTCTGGGCGACGACATCCTGAAGGGCGGAGCCGGTGCCGACATCTTCTTCTTCAAAACGGCGCTCGGCTCGGGCAATGTCGACAGCATCGTCGACTTCGCCGCCATCGACGACACGCTCCGACTCGAGAACGGAATCTTCACGGCACTGACCAAGACCGGAACCCTGGCGGCGGGTGCCTTCAAGGATCTCGGCGCGGCCGGTGCCATCCTCGATGCGGACGACCGGATCCTCTACGATTCGCGGACGGGCGCCGTCTCCTACGACGTGGACGGCAGCGGATCGGCCGACGCCCTCCAGTTCGCCCTCCTCACCTCGCGCCCAGTCCTGACATTCCAAGATATCCTCATGGTCTAGGACACCTGACGGGCCTCCCGCTGACGATCGGGGTCACGCGGAACGGGGCGGGAGCCCGATTTCATAAGAGCCACGCGCCGACACCCGGCGGCATGAAACTGCCCGGTCTGGGGATTGCCCCGGGCTCCCCGGGGAGGCGGGGACCGAGGCGCCATGGCCTCGGAACGGTAGAAGACATCGTTCACCCTGTCTCGAAACCACGCCGCAACGTATCGCCGCCATGATGTGGCATTCACGCGCCGAACGGCGGCAAGATCGAGGCTTCCATGATCACGGATCTTCACGTCTGGCGGCTCTTCATCGCGCTCGGCGCCTTGGGCGCGGCGACCGCACCGCTGCTGAAGCCGTTTCTGTCTTATGAACGGCCAAGCCGATGTGCGCGCCGGCACAGCGAAACGGATCGCGGCCAGCTATGAACCATTCAGCCGCCATAGGCGCATGATCTCAAGGTGACGATCCGACCGCGACGCAGCCCCAGGAATCCGACATGACAGTTGCACGTCCCTTCCGCTGGCTGCTCGCCCTCGTCACGCTGGTCCTGCCGGCATCGCTGATCCAGGCTCGGCCTCCGGTCGACGGATGTGAACGCGGCAAGGCGAAGGATGCTCAGAGTCAGGTCGTCTTCCGCCACTACATCTGATCCTGATCCCGGATCGGCGGCAGCTTCGCGGAATCCGTCGTCCTGTTCCCGGAATTCCGGAATGGCATCCCCTCATCTCAGCCGCTCGCCCTCGTTGGACGGCAGAACATTGATGGAGCGGCAAGGCCACCGGCTCCCTTCAGCTACGGTTCAACCAGTATGGTCTAGCTTGGGCAGCCTTACGAGATAGGCCGCCCCGGTCCGGTGGCGGCGGGATTGCGCAAGGCGCGTCGCGCACCCCGTGGAAGCCATGCTCGCTCTCCCCACAACGACCCTCGGCACGCCCGTCCTGCACATCCCGCCCAGGGGGGCGGAGCTTCCCCGCCCCGGCGCGGAGGCATCCCAGGCCTTCCTACGTAGCATGATACCCGGCCTCGATCTCGCCTTCGGCCTCGAGAGCGCTGCCGACCTGCCCGAGGACATTGCACGGCTGATCGCCCGGCTTCATGCCGGCCCCCTGGGTGCGCTTTCACAGGAAACGGCTTCGGACAGCACTCGATTGTCGGCGCCTGCCTACGAGCCGGCCTGATGCCGGCGATGGAGCGGCAAGCCCAGGCGCGGCGAAGCGAGCGGCGTGGCGATGATCGAAGGGATCCAGCTCCCCCGCCCTGCAGCGTTCTTGCAACTATTGACCGTCGATTGCTCTATGCAGGTCCGAATCTTTGACCAACCGCTAGCTCTTCGAACGCTCTATCTATTTATAACTATCAGTAAATATTGCAATATTGCCAGAAATTTCAACCACAATATGATCCGTTTATAAAATAGGCACCTCATCCAACAAAAACATATCAAGGTCTTTTCAATTTAGTTCAGCCGGGTTATTTTTCTTCAGCCGAGAGTGCATCGCTTTACGCGGGAGCGTTCGACGCCGCTGAAGGATCAAGATGTTCCTCGACGACGAGACTTTGCAAGACATCGAAAACTCGCTCGTCACATCCGCGCTTCAGTCTCATGACTGGGACAAAGCAGTCGCCAAAATCGCGACTTCCACGGGCGCGAGAGGGGTCGTCGCCATCCCGTTGAAGGGACGCGTACCCGGCCTGCCGATGAGCGCCAGTCTCGAAGCGGTGGCCGACGGCTATTTTCGCGACGGCTGGTCGAAGAACGATTACCGCGTGAGAGGCGTCCCCAAGCTTCTCAAGACAGGCATGTTCGTCGATCAGGACTACGCGACGCCGGAGGCCATGCGATCCGAAGCGTTCTACGCCGACTACTTGCGCAGCCACGGCTTTCAATGGTCCGCCGGACTGATGGTCCAGGCGGGCGATGATGCTTGGGTGATGATGATGCAGCGGACCATCCAACAGGGGCCCTACACCTTGGATGAGCAGATCGCCTTGCGGCGCCTCATCGCCCCCCTCAACCGGGCCGCCCAACTGGCCCACAGCCTCGGCGAGGCGCGTCTCACGGGCATCGCCGACGCCCTGGAAACGGTCCGCAATCCTAGCGTGCTCCTCGACAGGACGGGACGGGTTCTGCGGGTGAGCAGCGGCGCGGAACGCCTGTTCGGACCCGATCTGACTGTGCGGCTCGGGGAACTCGTCGTTCCCTCCGATGCTCAGGCCACGGCCCGGCTTCGCGCGCATATCACCGGCGCCATCTGGTCCAATCCGCAAGCTGTCTCACTCGCCTCCGCGCCGATCGTCATCCGCCGGGAGGCCAAGCGGCCTCTCACTCTCCGGGTTCAGCCCCTGCGCAAGGCGGGGCTGGAGTATTTCGACGGCTGCCGCGCCATTCTGACGATCACGGACCTCGATGACAGCCGGGAACTCGCCGGTGACATCCTGAAAACGTTGTACGGGCTAACGCCACGGGAGGCCGAGCTCTGCCACAGCCTGCTGGCCGGCCACAGCACCGGCGAATGCGCGGACAGGCTCGGCATATCGATCCATACCACCCGGACCCATCTGAAGAAGATCTTCGTCAAGACGGATACGGCGAGCCAGACGGAACTGATGATCGTCCTGAGCCGAAACTTCGGCCTCTGAGCAGACGACGAGGCGCTCGGTCACGCGGCGAGATCAGCGAGGATCGCGATGCGCGCCGATGAAGTCGACGAAGGCCCTCAGCGGCGCGGGAAGGTAGCGCCGGCCCGGATAATACAGGAACGGGCCGGAGAACGATTGCCACCATGGCTCCAGCACGGGCTCCAGAACCCCGCTCTCGAGATGCGGGCGTAGCCAATCCTCGAACAGGGTAATGATCCCGGTCCCCGCAATGGCGGCATCCACCGCGAGGTCGGTGGCGGCCCCGACCCGGACGATGAGGGGACCGCTGGGGTCGATGCGAACGACCTCGCCCTCACGCTCGAATTCCCACGCCGTCGTCGCGCCACTCGCGAAACGGCCGCCGAGGCAGGCGTGGCTCAGCAAGTCTCTCGGATGGGCGGGACGCCCGTGACGATCGAGATAGGACGGGGAGGCGGCCGTGGCGAAGCGCTGCCGGCGCGGCCCGATCGGAACCGCGATCATGTCCTGTTCGAGCCGCTCGTCGTAGCGGATCCCGGCGTCACATCCAGCGGCCAGCACATCCACGAAACCGTCCTCGGCCACGATGTCGAGCCTGATATCGGGATAGGCTTCGAGGAAAGGCGGCACGATCCGCGGCAGCACGAGCCGCGCCGCGCTGACCGGCACGTTGAGCCTGAGTGTGCCGGCCGGACGATCGCGAAAGCCGTTGACGACGTCCAGCGCGGCATCAACCTCGCCCAAGGCCGGCATCAATCGTTCGAGGAGGCGTGCGCCCGCTTCGGTCGGCGCGACACTGCGGGTCGTCCGGTTGAGGAGCCGGACGCCCAGCCTGGCCTCCAGCCGGCGGACCGCCTCGCTCAAGCCGGATGCGCTCGCGCCGCTCGCCCGTGCGCCGTCGCGAAACCCGCCGGCTTCCGCAACGGCGACGAATGCCGCCAAATCCCCGAGATCGGTCGCCATTGTTCGCCTTTTCGCACATCCCGTGCGGATAAGGGCGCATTATCACGCAATCCATGAGGCATTACAGTCCTGGTCATCCTACAGGAGAGTCGCATGACCAAGATCGGACAGGCTGGGACCTACGCCCTCGGGGACCGCACCGTGAAGCGCCTGGGCTACGGCGCGATGCAATTGGCGGGGCCGGGCGTTTTCGGTCCTCCGAAGGACCGGGCCGCCGCCATCGCAGTGCTGCGCGAAGCGGTCGAGCGCGGCGTCAACCACATCGACACCAGCGATTTCTACGGACCGCACGTCACCAACCAGATCATCCGCGAAGCGCTCCACCCCTATCCGGACGACCTCATGATCGTCACCAAGATCGGAGCCAGGCGCGGTGCGGACGCCTCCTGGAATCCCGCTTTCTCCGCAGCGGAGCTCACGAGCGCCGTCCATGACAACCTGCGCAACCTCGGCGTCGACGCCCTCGACGTGGTCAACCTGCGCATCATGCTCGACGTGCATGGACCGGCCGAAGGCTCCATCGAGGCGCCGCTCTCCATCCTCGCCGATCTCCAGCGACAGGGCCTCGTCCGCCGGATTGGGCTGAGCAACGTAACGGCGCGGCAGGTGGCGGAGAGCCGATCCCTCGCGACGATCGTCTGCGTCCAGAACCAGTACAATCTGGTCCATCGAGCCGATGACGCACTGATCGACGATCTCGCCGCATCCGGCACCGCCTATGTCCCGTTCTTCCCGCTCGGCGGCTTCAGCCCGATCCAGTCGGCGGCCCTGAACGAGATTGCCGAGGGGCTCGGCGCGACGCCCATGCAGGTCGCGCTGGCCTGGCTCCTGCGCCGCTCTCCCAACATCCTGCTGATCCCCGGCACGTCGTCGGTCGAGCACCTGCGCGAGAACATGGCCGCGGTGGAACTCGACCTGTCCGACAACACGATGGCGGCGCTCGACCGTATCGCACCCTCGACCTGACACAGGCCGGCAGAGGATCATCGACGAGCGAGGCGATGCTCTTCGCCGATGATCGACCGGGGATGATCCGGCGCGCGAACCGATGCGGACGATGGCGTGAGGGGGAAGAGAGCCGCCCACACGCCGTCGGCACAACTCGTCCGAATGGCACTCGCATGGGCGAGACCGGAACGGCCATTCTCGAAATCAGGCCCTGGTCACAGCCACTTCCGCCATCGCAGGCCCTGCGACACTCATTCCCAAACTATTCAGGGATTATATAACCAACACTTTTGTATTTGATTGTCCCGTCAAATAATTCGATGCCGGAATGCCATATACATCGATGACATAGGCTTGATCAGGATCTTTAATCCGCTGCACCACGTGCGTGCCGACACGCCACAAAGGAAATTATTAATTCATATTGGCTTCACACAGAAGAAGCAGCCGGGATACGGAGGCTTCACAAGAAAAGAAAGTCATTGCCCATATGAAGTCTTACATCGCCGCCCTCTCGACTGCTCTCGTCGTGGGACTGACATCGATCTCGCCTACGATGGCGATGGAGCGTCCCTCGCGTTACACGGCGTTCGCTCCCTACGACGTCGAGACCACCAACGCGATCCGAGCCGATCGTCGAGCCCCCGCGTCCTTCGGTTGTCCGATGAGTTCGGCTGCGGAGGGCAACGCAAACCAGCAGACCCGCGACGTCATGCAATACGGCCAGACGTCCGGCGGAAGCCGCTGCTAACCCAGTCAGGACAGTTCATTGGCATCGATGCTGAAAGTCTTTTCCTACATCATGGTCGGCGTTGCATCGGTGATGCTGGCCGCGACCATCGTGGGCTCCGCCAATATACTGATAAATTCGTAACACGTCGTCCCGGACTACAATCCGGGACGATCTTCGAGATCCCCGGCAGGATCGGTTCGCTCCCCTGCGGCAGTATCCGTTAGGGGAACGGGTCGATCCGTCATTCGCTCGCACGAGGCGCGAGGGAACCCACACCCGGCAGACACTCGCCGTCCGGCCTCAGGGCCGGCGCATCTGCTTGCCGGCGTAAGCCACGAGCTGGGAAAAGGCCAAGGCCGCTGCCGAGGCCTGGACACGGCTCGGATACGGCATCGGAGAATGGGCGACCTCCTGGCCGTAAGCGTCACGCAGTGACCAGCCCCAGCGCCCGACCCGCTCCTCCAGCACGTCGAAATGCATGGCCCGGTCTCCGCTCGTGCGGGGTGACGGCACGCGTGCCGCCGAACCGGCATTCGCACGCTTCGCCATGCCCGAGGGCAGGCCGGCGAGAGAGAGATTTCCCGATATCCACAGGTCGGCCGTCTGCATCTTGACCTCCGCGCTTGAACCCTATGTTCTCTATATGTTCTTATGCGCGGAGTGTCCACCATGCTGGCCGATCCTTTGCTGCGGCTTGCGGCCCTAGCTACGTCCGAAGCGACGAACATGGCCGGCGGGGAGGCAGCTACCGGCAACGTCGCACCGGCGCAGAGCAGGATCCGGGGCTTATCTCCCGGTTCGGTGGCCTGACATGGAGCGCCTCTGCGACGTGAGGGCCTCGCACCTTGTCATCGCCTGCGGTCCCTGCGAGCGCCGGGGCATCTATCGGGTCGCCCGCCTCCGCCAGCAATTCGGCGATCACGCCTCGGTTCTGGATGTCTATGTGAGGCTCACGCAAACCTGCCGCTGGCAGCGTGAGGTCGGCAGCCGGCCGCCCAATGTCTACGCGGTCGGGTGTCGGGCCAAGCTCGACACGTCGGGCGGGGCCGTCGCGAACGGACTTCCCTCGAGGACATAGGCGAAGGGCAGTCTTCCGATTCCGCCGGGGCCGGCGGGGCCGGATTCACGCATCATCTTCGCGGCCGAACACCTCGCCCTCTTCGGCCAGCCGGGCATCCGCCTCGTCCGTCCGCAACTCCAGCAGGGCGCGGTACTCTCGCAGCCGCTGCTGAAGCTGCGTGCCCGCCTCCTCGCAATCGGCCGGCTCATCCGTGTCGAGGGCGCAGCCCTCGATCACCTCCGAGGTCTGGCGATCGACGGCCGCGCGGTCGGCCTCGCTCAATCCGGTCAGATCGCCGAGACCGAGTTCCGATGCGATCAGGGCCGCGATCTCCTCGCGCTTCTCCTCGAGCTTCGACATCGTCTGACCCATCCCTGGAATCCATTCTTCCTAATCCGTTGCCTCGATGATCGGTCACCTTGCCGCCACGGAGCAAGGGGAGGGCGCCAGGGGACGGCGAAGCGCTGGTCAATCCGCCAAGGCCCTGTCATGGCTGACCGGTGACCGATGATCTCAGCAACTCCCATCCCCTGCGGCCCTCCCGTCTCGGATGGTCCGACTTCTTCGAGGAGCAACGTGAACCGGCCGAGGCCGGTCTCGTGCCCATGCGGATCGCGACGGTCCACCGCTCCCGGCTGACCGCCCTATCCCTCACGGGGCCGGTGGGGCTCGTGCTTCCGGTCCATACCCAGACCGGCGATTTCGCCGTGGGCGATTGGGTTCTGGTCGAGCCCGAGACAGGGACGATGCAGCGCCGTCTGTCACGCAGGAGCGTGCTGCAACGGCGCAACGAAGGCGGAGGCCCGCTGCAGCTGGCGGCGGCCAATGTCGATACCCTCTTCGTCGTCACGTCGTGCAACGCCGATTTCAACATCGCCCGGCTGGAGCGCTACCTGGCGCTCGCCAATCAGGGCGGGACGAACCCGGTGATCGTCCTCACCAAGGCCGATATGGCGCCCGATGCCGAGAGCTACCGGCGGCAGGCCGCCGGCCTGCAGCGCGACCTCGCCGTCGTCACGGTCAATCCGCGCCTTCCGGACGCCGTGACGCTCCTCGCCCCCTGGTGCGGCGAAGGTCTGACCGTAGCGGTCGTCGGCTCATCGGGGGTGGGGAAATCGACCCTGGTCAACACGCTCGCCGGCCCGGACCAGGACCTCCCCCAGGAGACCGGCGGGATCCGCGAACACGACGCCAAGGGGCGCCACACCACCACGTCGCGTTCCCTCCATGCCATCGCGGGCGGCGGCTGGGTCATCGATACGCCGGGGATGCGCACGCTGCATGTGAGCGACGCCGCGGAGGGCATCGATACGCTGTTCGCCGAGATCGTCGAGCTGGCCCCCTCCTGCCGCTTCCGGGACTGCACCCATGCCCACGAGCCGGGCTGCGCCGTTCAGGCCGCCGTCACGGAGGGCACGCTCGATCCCGAACGTCTGATCCGGTGGCGCAAGCTCCTCGACGAGAACCGGGCCAACACCCCGGTGGTCACCGGCCCGCGCGGCAGCCGTAGGCGTTGACCCGCCGCCTGACTTCGCACAACCCGACTTCGCCCGACCTCCTGCGGACGCCCCTCCCCGAATGCTCCTTCCCGACCGAACTCTCGTCATCGTCCGCCACGGGCAGAGCCACGACAACGAGCGTGACCTCTTCTCCGGCATCCGAGATCCCGATCTGACGGAACGCGGCGTCAGCGAGGCGCAGAGCGCCGGGCGCCGGCTGAAAGAGCTCGGATTCGTCGTCGATCTCGCCTTCACCAGCGAGTTGACGCGGGCCCGGCGCACGATGGCCCTCATCCTGGCGGGCCTCGGGCAACCCGAACTCACCGTCCACCGGAGCGCCGCGCTGAACGAGCGCGATTACGGCGAGCTCGCCGGGTTGAACAAGCGCGAATCCCAGGAACGCTGGGGGGTCGAGCAAGTCCGTGCCTGGCGCAAATCCTTCGATGCGATACCGCCGGGCGGCGAAAGCCTGGCGATGACCGCCGACCGGATGCTGCCGTATTACCGGGACGAGATCGAATCCCGGATCCGGGAGGGCAGGCGGGTTCTTCTCGTGGCGCATGGCAATTCGCTGCGGGCGCTGATCATGCATCTCGACGGGATCAGCGCCACCGAGGTGGCCGACGTGCATCTCGCCACGGCCCAGATGCTGGCCTACCGCTTCGACGAGCGGGGCGGGGTGGTCGACAAACAGGCGATCTCCGCCTGAGCCCGGAGGTCGATCGGCGAGGAGACCGGAAGGCGGCTGCTGGCTCGGCGTCAGCGGGCTCTCAGAGCGTCCCGGTCCCGTGCGAGTTGGCGCCGCGTCCGCATCGGCTCCAGGTTCGAGAGGGACATCAACCGATACCCGAAGGCGAAGAGACCGAGCGTCACGGCGGCGAAGGCACCGCCGACGATCAGCGACGCGATCGCCTCCGAACCGATCAGGAGCGCCAGCCCTTTGACGAAGGCGACCAGGAGCACGAACAATCCGATCAGGACGAAGAGTGCCGCCATCAGGAAGAGGGCAAGCGGACGCGCCACCTGATTGACCGCCGACCCGATCTCGGCCTGGAACAGGGCGAGTTGCTTGGACAGGAGGATCTGGGTTTCGCCGATGGCGTCGCCGAGGAGGAGCAGGAGTCCCTTGTCATTCCGGCTGCTCATGCATTCCCTCTTATCCGCACGTCCTGGTCCGGACCCGATCGATCCATGAGCTGCACAATTCAGATAGTGCGCCGGTGTCGCGCGGCAATCGTCATCCGCCGTTGCCCGCTGCCGGGATCAGATCGCGAGCCCGAGCTGGCGCGGTCCCTCCGTCTCGCCCTGCTGCAGGCCCGACAGGGAGACGCCGAGCAGGCGAACGCTGCGGCGGAGCGGGAACACCGTGCGCAGCAGTCCCAGCACCGAGAGCATCATCGTATCGCGGCCGGCGACCGGGGCCTCGAAGGACTGCGCCCGAGTGATCTGGACGAAATCCGAGAATTTCACCTTCAGCGTGACGGTGCGGCCGGCGACGCCCTTGGCGCTGCAGGACGCCCAGACCTTGTCGATGAGCGGCGCCAGTCGCGCCTCCATGGAATCGAACTCGGTGAGGTCCTCCGAGAAGGTGGTCTCCGCCCCCACCGACTTCCGAATCCGATGGGCACGCACCTGCCGCTCGTCGATGCCGCGCGCCACCGAATGATAATAGGCCGCCGAGCTGCCGAAGGCCGCCTGCAGCTCTTCCAGGGAGCGGGCCTTCAGGTCGCGGCCGGTGAGGATGCCGAGGCGCTTCATCTTCGCCTCGGTGACGGGGCCGACGCCGTGGAACCGGCCGATGGCCAGATCCTCGACGAAGCCAGGGCCCATCACGGGCGTGATCACGAACAGCGCGTCGGGTTTGCGGAAGTCCGAGGCGACCTTGGCGAGGAACTTGTTGTAGGAGACGCCGGCCGAGGCCACGAGGCCGGTCCGCGCGAGGATCTCGGCCCGGATCGCCCGCGCCACTTCGGTGGCGGTGGCCAGCCCCTGCAGATTCTCGGTGACGT
This sequence comes from Methylobacterium sp. Leaf91, assembly GCF_001422815.1. GTDB lineage: Bacteria > Pseudomonadota > Alphaproteobacteria > Rhizobiales > Beijerinckiaceae > Methylobacterium. Next base: position 148,691 of record NZ_LMMP01000051.1, read on the forward strand.
CGAGATAGGCCTCGTCGAGGGCCACCGGTTCGATGATCGCAGTATGCTGGGCAAAGACCGCGCGGATCTCTTCGGAGATCGCCCGATAGACCTCGAAGCGCGGCTTGACGAAGACGAGGTCGGGGCACAGGCGCCGGGCCGTGACGGAGGGCATGGCCGAGCGCACGCCGAAGGCTCGCGCCTCATAGCTGGCGGCCGCCACCACGCCGCGCTCGCGCGACCCGCCGACCGCCAGGGGCCGCCCTCGTAGAGCCGGATCGTCGCGCTGCTCGACGGATGCGTAGAACGCATCCATGTCGATATGGATGATCTTGCGGACGGGGGCAGTGTCGGCAGGGCTCGACATCGGATCGGGCTGTCACATCGGTGCACGGGGCAGCAGGCAGGCAACGCGTTCGGCCTTTGTTCCTCGCGATTTTCAGCCCTCGGGTCAACCGGCGACGAGGATCCGGCTTTTGCCGGCGAGCCATCGAACCGAACCGGTTTCAAGACGCATGACGTGTTTCGTCCGCCCGCAGGGTCCGCTCCCACGCAGGAGCGCATCGTTATAAACGGGATGATCCGGCCGGTGGGCTGAGTAATCGCCCCCCGCCCGACTGGTTCGACGCATAAGCAATCTACGTGATGGAAGAAGATGACGTTGACGGCATCATGGTTCCATCCGTTTCACAACGGGGGAATGGAGTAGACATGATGCCGAAGCGGACGCTCTGCAGCCGGCGTATCCTGGTGGTGGAGGACGAGTACTTCCTAGCCGACGAACTGTCGCGCGGTTTGTCCGATGCCGGCGCCGAGGTGCTCGGTCCCATCGCCACCATCGAGGGCGCCCTCGGCCTCCTGCAAGGCCCAACGCGGCCCGACGCCGCCATCCTGGATGTGAATCTCGGGGGTGACGAGGTCTACCCGGTGGCCGATGCCCTCCGTGCCCTCGACGTACCGTTCCTGTTCACCACCGGCTACGATCTGGCGACGATCCCGAACCGATACGCATCCGCTCGGCGGCTGGAGAAACCGGTGAGCAATGCGGCGGTCTTTCGGGAGCTCGACCTCATCCTCGGCGACCGGGCATCCCGGACGGACGCGGACGGATAGGGCGCGCACCGCCGGCTCGTCCCCTCGACGTCGATCGGTCCGTCTCGAGTGAAAGCGGCACCTTGGAGATTGGACCAATGCGTATTCGGCTTTCGGCACAAGTTTAAATTGATTCAGCGCGCCCTATCGCGGAAAGATTGATGACATTCGCGCTGGAGAGCGAAATTGAGTACGCTGTCGGTGTTCCTGGCTGCTTCGACCTCGAACGAACGACGAGCACCCAAGAGAGATGACCCTCACGGAGTCACCGGATGCGTTGGCCGGCCTCGAAGAGGTCCTGATCACCGACGCGTTGCTGAGGCGTCCCGTACGGCCTCCCGACTACGAGGCGGAAGCCCATGCGCTGGCCGAACTGGCCCAGGCGCTGGCCGTCCGGCCGGACACGGTCCTGCAGCGTCTGGCGGATCTCGTCGTCGAGATGGGCATGGCCGAGTCGGCCGGCATCAGCATTCTCGGGTCGGGAGAGCCGACGAAAAGCTTCCACTGGCCGGCAATCGCAGGACCATGGGCCGCGCATATGGGCGGCTCGATCTCCTTCGACGAGAGCCCCTGCGGACTTGTGGTGAGCCGCAATATTCCCCTGCTGCTTTCCCGCCCCCATACCCGCTTCCCGGCCGCCCGTGTCGAGCCGCTGATCCGGGAACTCCTGCTGGTGCCGTTCCGTGCCGGCGATGAGCCGGTCGGTACGCTCTGGGCCGGCATGCATGACCCCGATCGCGGCTTCGACGGCGAGGATCTCAGGCTCCTCACTCGGCTGACGCACTTCGCCTCCGCCGCTTACGCCATGACCGGCGCCCTCGATGAGGCACGGGCCGGCAGGAGCGAACTGGAGCAGCGGGTCATGGACCGTACCCGCGCCCTGACGGAAGCCCATGACGCACTACGCAAAACCGAAGCGTGGCATCGTGCCGAACTGGAACGGGAGGTGAAGGAACACACGGCCGAGCTGAAGCTGAGCCGTGACCTGCTGCAGGCTACGCTGGACAGTTCCATGGACATGATCCAGGTCTTCGAGGCTGTCCGGGACGCTTCGGGCGAGATTGTCGATTTCCGCTGGCGGTTGAACAACCACACGTCGGAACGGCACCTCGGCGAGGTGAGGGGACAAAGCCTCCTCGAACGCAGTCCGGGCGTGGTTCAGGAAGGGACCTTCGAGGCTTTTCGGCAGGTCGTGCAGACAGGCCGGTCCTCGGTCGCCGAACGCCGCTACGCACACGAGCGAGGAGACGGCTGGCTCTACCAATCGGTGGTGAAACTCGGCGACGGCGTCGCGACCACTGCCAAGGAGATCACCGCCTGGAAGGCGGCTCAGGAGGAGATCCTGCGTCTGCAAGACGAGGTCGCGCAAACGAAACTGGAGGAGAGCGAGGCGATGTACCGCCATCTGTTCAACTCCATCGACGAGGGCTTCTGCATCGTCGAGATGATCTTCGACGACCGGCAGCGTCCGGTCGATTACCGGTTCCTCTCCGTCAATCCTGCATTCGGTCACCAGACCGGGCTCGGCGACGCCGTCGGCCGGACGATGCGGGAGTTGCTCCCCGGGCTCGAGGCGAACTGGTTCGAGACGTTCGGCCGGATCGCCCTGAACGGCGTGGCGGAACGGTTCGAACGCCGGTCGAGCGCCATCGGGCGCTGGTACGACGTCTATGCCTTTCGCGTCGGCACCACCGAACAGCAGCGGGTCGCCATCCTGTTCAAGGACATCCAACCTCGCAAGCGCACCGAGGCGGCCCTGCGGGAGAGCGAGGAGCGCTTCCGTGCCTTCGTCACCGCCAGTTCGGACGTCGTCTACCGGATGAGCCCGGACTGGTCGGAGCTGCAACGGCTGGAGGGACGCGCCTTCCGGAGCGCCACGGACCAGCCGAACAAGACCTGGCTCGACCGCTACATCCGCCCCGGCGACCAGGCGGAGGTCCGCGCCGCCATCGACCGGGCAATCGCGACGCGATCGATCTTCGAGCTGGAACATGCGGTGATCCGCAGCGACGGGTCGCTCGGCTGGAGCCTGTCCCGTGCCGTGCCGACGCTCACGGAGTGGGGCGAGATCAAGGAATGGCTGGGAACGGCCAGCGATGTGACGGCGCGCAGGAAAGCCGAGACGGCGTTGCGCGAGAGCGAGGAGCGCCTCAGCCAATTCGGCGAAGCCTCTTCCAACGTGCTCTGGATGCGCGATGCCTCGACCTTCCAGTGGGTCTATCTCACGCCTGCCTTCGAGACGATCTACGGTCTCGACCGTGCGACGGCAGTCGCCGGCGACCACATGACCAGCTGGGTCGAGCTGATCGTGCCGGAAGACCGCGAGCGTGCGGTCGAGAGCCTGCAACGGGTCCGGACGGGCGAGAGCGTCACCTTCGAGTATCGCGTCAGGCGGCCCAGTGACGGCGGCATCCGCTGGCTGCGGGACACCGATTTTCCCATGCGCGACGCGGCCGGTGCCGTGTGCTGGATCGGCGGCGTCGGCCGGGACATCACCGAGGAGAAGGAGACGGCCGAGCATATGAGCGTGCTCGTGGCGGAGCTGCAGCACCGCACCCGCAATCTCATGGGCGTGGTGCGCGCCACCGTCGACAAGACCCTGCGCAACAGCACGGATCTCGCCGATTTCCGGGCGCGCTACGGCCCGCGCCTGGCGGCCCTCGCCCGTGTGCAGGGATTACTGTCCCGCCTCGCCGAGGGTGAGAGAGTCAGTTTCGACGAGTTGATCCGGAGCGAAGTGGCCGCGCTCGACGGCGGGGCCTCCCGCGTCAGCATGATCGGGCCGGCGGCGATCGCGCTGCGCTCCTCGACGGTCCAGATCTTCGCCCTGGCCCTACACGAACTGGCGACGAATGCGCTGAAATACGGGGCGCTCGCGCAGCGGCAGGCACGCCTCGAAATTCGCTGGCACGTGGAGTATCCCAGACCGGAAGATGGCCCATGGCTGCATGTGGACTGGCGTGAGCACGGCGTGCGGATGCCATCGCGGGATGATCAGCCGCAGGGAGGCGGCTCCGGCCGCGAACTGATCGAACGGGCATTGCCCTACCAACTCGGGGCCAGAACAACCTACGTGATGGAAGCCGACGGCATTCACTGCACCATTGCACTTCCCGTATCGGAACGCACGATCCGCCAGAAGGACACCGATGCCGCACAGCATATTCCAAGGCCGACGCATCCTCGTCGCGGAGGATGAGTATTTCCTGGCGGACGAGTTGCGGCGCGAATTGCAGGATGCCGGAGCCGAAATGCTGGGCCCGGTCGCCTCCGTGCGGAGCGGCCTCCAGATCCTGGAGGCACGTACGAAGCCGGATGCAGCAAGTCTGGACGTGAATCTCGGGGGCGAGTGCGTCTACCCGCTCGCGGACGTTCTGATCGCCCGATCCGTGCCGTTCGTCTTCACGACGGGCTACGACCAGGGCGTCATCCCGGACGCCTACGCCCATGTTCTCCGCCTGGAAAAGCCGGTCGAGCCCGAAACGGTGCTTGCCGCGATCGAGACGCTCCTCAAGGCTTGACGGCGGCACCCGTGCAAGGTCTTGCTTTCATTTCCAGGGGGGGCAATGAGAAGCTCCCCGAAAACTTAACACAAGTAAATTATTGTGTGTGGGCAATTCTCTATTCGTGCTCTGCGCACGACGAGGAAAGCATGCCGCAACATCTCCTTCGCAAGCTTGAGCACTTCACCAAGCTCTCGCATGACGACCGGCAGGCCTTGGAGATCGCGGCCAGCAAGCAGCGGATTTTTGCAAAACACTCCGATATCATCAGCGAAGGTGACGATCCTCATCACGTCAACCTGATCTTGGAAGGGTGGGCCTGTCGCTACAAGCAGCTCGACGATGGCCGGCGTCAGATCATCTCCTTCTTCGTGCCCGGCGATCTCTGCGACAGCCACGTCTATCTCCTGCGCGAGATGGACCATTCCATCGTTGCCCTCACCCCCGTCAAACTGGCGGAGATCTCGCGCGCCGCGCTGGAGCAGATCGCCAACGACAATGTGCGGCTCACCAAGGCACTCTGGTGGGACACCCTGGTGACGGTCGCGGTCCAGCGCGAATGGACGGTCAATCTCGGCCAGCGCACGGCCTTCGAGCGCGTCGGTCATCTCCTCTGCGAACTCTTCCTGCGCTTGCAGAGCGTCGGCCTGACGGAGGGCACCACCTGTGACCTGCCGCTGACGCAGGTGGAACTGGCGGATGCGCTCGGGCTCTCGAACGTGCACATCAACCGCACGCTGCAGGAATTGCGACGCACCGGCCTGATCGTGCTGAAGGGTGGGCGCCTGACCATTCCCGACTTTCTTGCCCTACAGAGGGCATCCTTGTTCAATCCGAGTTATCTTCACCTCGACCACGAAGGCCATCATTTCGATGCCAACGGATCGATGTGATCCTGAACCGGTTCTGCCTCAAGCATGCCGTGGAGCTGCGATGACGATGGGATCCAACCCGACGGACACAGAAGAGCAGGTGGTGCTGCTGGCCGAATTGCAGCACCGAGTGCGCAACACGCTGGCGACGATGCGCATGATCGCGCGGCGTTCGGCCGAATTCAGCGAGAGCCTGGAGGATTACACCGCGCATCTCGACGGGCGGTTGGCCGCCATGGCCCGGGTGCAGAACGTCATCATCCAGAACCCCTTGGCCGGGGTCGATCTCGACCGCCTCGTCACTGACGAACTCACCAGCGCGCTCGCCTACCAGGATGGACGCACGCAGGTCGACGGACCGGACCTGCGGCTGCATCTGCGCGCGGCCGAACCACTCGCGCTCGCGCTGCATGAGCTTTCGACGAACGCCCTCAAGTTCGGGGCCCTGTCCACGCCGGGGGGCGGCCTGGCCGTGACATGGCGGGTCGAGGAGCGGAAAATCGAGGAGCGGGATGGCGGCCCCTACCTCGTGTTCGACTGGGTGGAGCGTGGCGTGCCGCTGGACGAGCGCGAGCCCCGCCGCAAGGGCTTTGGCACGGTGGTTCTGGGCGAGATGCTGGCGCACAACCTGAAGGCCGAGGCGAGCTTCACCTTCACGCCCGACGGCTTGCGCTACCGCATGGCGATGCCCCTCACCAGCCGGACCCTGCAGGGGGACGCCGTCCCCCTTTCGCTCCCCGAGAAGAGGGACGGGCACCCTTAGCAGGGAATCGATGCCGTCTCCGACGATGCCTGCTCGGCACCGTCCGGAGGATCGGACCGCGTTCGCTATCAAACCTCCCCGCGGTGACGACGGGTGGTCAGAAGCTGCCGCTCAGGGGCACGGGTGGGGACCGGTCGGCATCCTCGTCCCGCTTGCCCGAATTCAGCATATCGTCCAGCATCGACAGGAGGTCGAGGAGTTCCAGCTTCCCCTCATGCGATATGTCGGCGGCCTTCACGCGTCGCTGGATCGTGGTTCTGACGCTCGACAATGCCTCGTGATAGCCCTCGGCGCGTTCGGTGCTCATGGTCGGTTCCCTGCTCGGCGACCATGGCGAGATAGGGCAATGGGCCGAGGCGCCCATCCCTCCCGCCTCCCCGATCAGAGGCAGGAATCCGGCGCAGCCTCGAGCCTGCCATCAGCAATCGCGGACAGGAACGCCCGGTAATCCGCCTCGTTCTGATCTCCGTAGGCGTGCGCCCAGTCCGCGAAGGCCTCGCGCAGATCCGCGCGGCCATCATGACCGCAATAGCCGGCGATGGCGGCCGCATCACCCGTACGGGCATGCGCCCGAGCGAGGAGGGCGCCGTAGGCGTGGGAGAAGTACAGCAAGGGCTGCCCTGCCATCCTGGCGATGGGAATCTCCCCCTTCATGTTTTTCATCTGGCGGACATAGAACGGCCGGTCGTCGATCGACGTCCAACCGAGCAGGGGGTCTCCCACCGCCTGCAGGAGCTTCTGCCCGTAGATGACGCGCTCGCCCTCGTGGCTCGCATAGGGTTCGGGCATGCCGGTCAGATAAGGCGCATGAGCCGGGCGAACGGCCTCCTTGACCTGAAGGAAGAGCGCGTCCTGATCGGAATTGCCGCAGAGCAGGGCGACATAGGCGCGGGTTCCGACACTCCCGACCCCGACCACCCGATGGGCCACATCGACGACGTGATAGCGGTTGAGCATGAAGCGGCGCTCGCGCGGCAAGGTCTCGGCGTAGCGTTCGAGGCCCGAGGTCACGTTCTGGCGCGTCTCCTCGTCGACGCGCATGAGGATCGGCGGCTCCTCGCTGAAGCGCCAGCTGCCATCCGTGCGCCGCTCGCCGACCCGGTCGAGCAGGCTCTTGTTGTTCTTGCGGCGCGCCTTCTCGACGGCCTTGCGCACCACCGTCTGGGATTGCGCGTCGATCTCGATACCGGAAAATTCGAGCTGGTCGGCCCGCGCCGCCCGCTGCCACACATCGAGGGAACCACGGGGCGCCAGATCGTCCATGGTGTGCTGATACCCGGCAACGGCCGCGAGCACGGCCGCCCGCCGCTCCACGGCCCGTACGCCATCGTCGCGCGCCGCCACCTCGATGCTGGCGCAGAGCCGTTTCAGGTCCCATTCCCAGGGCCCGATCGTCACCTCGTCGAAATCGTTGAGATCGAACACCACTTCGCCCTGCGGTGTCCCGAACAAGCCGAAATTCGAGATGTGGGCGTCGCCGTTCATCACGACGTCGATCGTCCCGTGGGGTCCTTGCGCCAGGTCCCAGGCCATCACATGCGCCGCGCCGCGCAGGAAGGCGAACGGGGAGCTCGCCATGCGGGCGACCCTGAGCGGGATCAGATGGGCCTGCCTGCCATCATGAGCGCCCTCGATCAGCGAGACCGGATCGGGACGGTCGGAGCCGATGTCGAGAGAGGCATGGACCGCGTGAGGCACTTTCCCCCGCAAGGTCTTGCCGGCGGCCCGGCGCTTCTCCCAGGGCTCTACCCCGGTGCGGAGATCGATGTGGGGGAAGTCCGCCAACGGTTCCAGGACAGCGTCCGGCCCAGTCTCGACGCTATCGTTCGGCTCGGCGTGTATGACGTCGGAAACATCCGTCGATCGATCCAAGTCGCGATCCTTCTCAAAGCGATGGATTAGAACGGGGGTGGATCGCGGGCAACACGATGCCGGCAGCTTTTGCATTCATTCGACATCTCACGAAACACATCATCGCGAACAGCCTCGAAGAGATGCGCGAGGAGAAGACATTAGCGATGGGAAAGCCCGAGGCGGGCGGATGGGCCGCCCGTCACTCCACCTCGCTCACGGCCCGGTTCGACCGTGCGGCGGCGCATGCTTTCCCGCCCGTGGATGACATGATGTCGGACAGAAGAGACGTCGCGTTGGAAGCTCAGCGAAGAGTTCCCGGCTCCTGTCAAAGCCAACGGCCACGAAGGCCGGGCCAAAGTGCGCGTACATCCGGCGTCACCCTGTCCCGGCATCGTGGCCGTCTCCGATGAAGCGACGAGGTCGCGATCGGTATGTCCCCTAGATGGGGGCAATATAGTTAATAATCAATGATCGCCATGCCGGATCGGCGGTTACTCCGCGGCCTCGACCTTTGCGTCGTCCTCATCAAGGATGCTTTCCAGATCGCCGGTCAGCGCGTCCAGCTGCTCGGCGGTCGCCACGATCTTGAACTTGGTCCCGTCCTCGGCTTCCACTGCGATCTCGACGTGGTCGCCAACCTTCGCCGCGAGGGCCTGTTTCAGGGTGTAGGTCGTGGCCTTGTCATTCGCTGCCATGAGGGTCTCCTTGTTCGGCAGCGGCCAACGCATCAATGCGCGGAAAAGCCCCGGCGCCCGCCGGGTTTCGGGGGCTTTTCGTGTGCGACTTAGTAGCCCGCTTCCCCGGCCACCGGCTATAGCCGGTACGCCCGACGCTACAGAAGGCATCTCGTGCCGCAGGTTCTAAGACAGAGCCTTCGAGCGTCGAGTAACGCCCAAGATGGGACCCTCGCGCCCGGTTCCTACGTTTCACCCTCTGATGGACAGCGAACCCGGAGATCCATGGCGTGGCGTACGAAACCGGCTATCCACCTCTGAATACCCTGAAACAGGTTGCTGACGGCGTCTGGATCGTGGACGCGGCCCCCATCCATGCGGGCGGGATACCGTTGCCGATCCGCATGACGGTTCTACGGTTGGCGGGCGGCGAACTGCTCCTGCACTCGCCCATCCCGTACAATCCAGGCCTACAGCGCGGCTTGGAGGAACTCGGCCGCATCGGTCATCTCGTGGCCCCGAGCGTCGGCCATTGGATGTTCCTCCGGGATTGGCAGGCGGCCTGCACGAACGCGATCACCTGGGCGGTCCCGGGACTCGAGGATCGTGGCCAGGTTCGCCGCTCCGGTGTCCGGATCGACGCCGAGCTCGGGAACAGACCGCCCCGCCTCTGGGCCGACGAGATCGACCAGGTGCTGGTCGCCGGCCCCGTGTTCAAAGAGGTCTGCCTCTTTCACCGACCGAGCGGCACGCTTCTCCTCACCGACCTCATCATCAACCTGCGGGCGGATGATCTGTCCGCCGTGCCGCGGTCCCTGGCCCGCATGCTCGGGATCGTCTCCCCCGACGGAAAGGCGCCGCTCTATCTCAGGCTTCTTCTGCGCGCGAACCGTAGCGAGGTCGCGCGAGCGGCCGAACGTCTGGTGGGATTCGAGCCGGAGAGAGTGATCTTCACGCACGGCGAATGGTTCGACCGTGACGCGGCCGCGAAACTGCGCCGCTCGCTCTCATGGCTTCTGGGACACGACAGCGGCGGCGGGCGACTTCTGTCCCGGCCGAGCGGCCCATCTTCCGTCGCTCCATGGCCCCGGGCCGTCCTCGCCGGCGCGGCCCTTGTCGGCGTCGCCGCGCTCGTTGCGTGGGTCAGACGAGGGCGCCGCCGTTCCTGAAACGGAGAGGGCCCGGTGGAACCCCGCCGAGCCCTTCACGCGCCGCAACGCCGGGACGGTCAGCCGCGTTGGCCGCCCATCATCGCCTGCATCTTGGTCAGCTGGGAAATGTGAAGCCGGATGAGCGGGATGGCGCCCTGGGCAATGCGGCGGAGCTGGGGATCTTCGCCGCTCTCGGCGTAGGAGCCATGAATGGCATAGGCTTCCTGGTGGCCTTGCAACGAGGCGCTCACGAAGGCCGCATCATATTGCAGGCCCGGCTGGGTCGCGGCAAGCTGCGAGAGAAGCTGAGCCTTCTGCTCGTCCGTGGTCATGCCGCTGGGCGGAGGGGCCCCCAGCGCACCGCCGGCGACACCGACAGCGGCGCCGGCCACCCCACCCGCGACAGCCAGAGGCGCCGCGACGAGGCCCCCGATGAGACCTCCGGGGCCGGGAGGACCGCCTGCCGCCGCGGAGGCCAACCCCTCCGAATAGGGAGCCAATTTGCGGGACAGGCTTACCTGCTCGACCACTTCCGCGCGGGAGAACTTCTTCAGCCGAGGGTTGGTCGTCTTGTCGAACGCATCACGCGCCGTGTTCTCGAGAAACAAGCCGCCCTTGGTCGCCATGTTGAGGTAGACCGGCGTGGGCATGCCACCACCGGGAACAGGCTGGGCCGCCGCGGTGCGGGTGACGGCAAGGGAAGCGGTGGCCGTGAGCATGCCAAGTACGAAGGCGCGACGATGCATTGCAGTGCTCCGAGTGCTTGAGGGCGCACCTCGCCGATGTAGCTTAGCTTTCGGTGCTCAGCCAAAAACCATGCTGATCAAGCAATGTTCCAAGAATAAATGGCGACATCGCGTCAATTATAGAAGGTTTATAGCAAATATCAATCATCGCACGATATTTGGGGTCCCGGATCAAATAGCCTGATACAGCGATTGTTGCGCTCAAGCTTTCCGCCGCAGCCCTTCATCGGGCTTCGCCCTCTTGGACCGGGCTCATGGCGCCCTACCTTGCGGCAATGACACAGCCGCCCGACGACAACCTCGACCACCGCGCCCTCGGCTACTACGCCCCCGGCAAGGGATTGAGGCGCGAGGATTGCCCCTATGCCGAGGGCACCGAGGCGCATGCGGAATGGATCGCCGGATATGATGCGGCGGTCAGGGAAGGCGAGGGCGGCAAAGCTTGAAGTGGGAAGGCTTGAAGTGGGAAGGCCTGAAGCGGCAAGGTCTCGGCAAGTCAGCCTCGATAATGTCAGCCTCAGCGAGGCCCGGTCTGAGCGTGACGAGGGGCCTCACAGGCCCCTCGCACTGTCCCACGGGCTTACACCCTGTCGGCTACCGTCAATCGTAAGGCTCGAAATCGGGCCCAGGGTGCCGAAACCCGACCGGACGAGGACCATAAGGGCGATGGTCGTAGACGCGCTCCCGGTCCACGATGACCTCCCGAACCACCGGACGCGGCCGATAGACGGCCGGCCTTTCCTCGATCACCTCGCGGACGACGCGGCGCGGCGCATAGACCGGCGGTCGCTCGATGATCTCCTCACGCACGAACCGTTGCGGGCGAACGACCTGGCGCTCGACAACCGTGCGCCGAGTGACCACGGTCGCGGGCTCATCGTAGCCGCCATAGCCGTAATCGCCGGCCTGTGCAGTCACCGAACCGACGCTCAAGCAAGCTCCCAGGGTCAGCGCAGAGAGTGCGCCCAAGGCGAGCAGTCTCATCGTCTTCTCCTTCAGTCACGAGACACGCCGCCCGAAGACGGCTTGCCCTGAAAACTCCCGGACCTTCGTTTTGGATGTGTCGGACCCGGAGAAAATCTTAAACGAAGCCGACGCTCCGGCTCGGCGGAACATCCGGGACTGGACTTCGGAACCGTAGCCATGATGCGCCGATCCCCCCACGCGTCATGAGCGCGACGCTGGTGGCGCGGACCGTAGAGCCCCCTGCGGCAGGTTCGCCGAGGCTGGAACGCGGATCGCCGCCACCGGTTCGGGTACCGGAGAATAACTCTCCGGAGCACGCGTTTCCTTGAAGGTCACCACAGCCGGGTTGCGCTTCCTGATCGCCGAAAGCGAGCCTCCCGAAGCGCGCGACGAACGCCGGAAAAGCGTCGGGCGGTCATCCGGAGAAACCTATCTCGATCTCCTGGCTCGACTCGCCCCCGGCGCGACCTGTCACCGGGTCACGCCGGCCGACGCGGACAGCGCCCTGCCGCCGGGTGAATCGCCGGGCGGCTACGATGCCGTCTTGTTCAGCGGCTCGCCGCTCGCCCTCTACGAGGAGACACCGGAAGTTCGGCGCGCGGTCGCCTTCATGCGGGCCACTTTCGCATCGGGCACCCCCGCCTTCGGCTCCTGCGCCGGCCTGCAACTCGCCACCGTCGCAGCCGGCGGAACCGTGCGACGCAACCTTCACGGCCCGGAGGCTGGCTTTGCCCGCCGCATCACCGCCACCGAGAGTGGCCGTGCCCATCCCATGCTGGCCGGCCGACCCGCCGCCTATGACGCTCCGAGCATTCATACCGACGAGGTGGAGACCCTGCCGGCGGGCGCGTCCCTCCTGGCGAGCAACCGGGGTACCACGGTCCAGGCCGCCGAGATCCGCCATGACGGGGGTGTCTTCTGGGGCGTGCAGTACCACCCCGAAATCGGCCTCGACGAGGTTGCGGGCGCCCTGCGCCGCCAGGCCGACGATCTCGTGGAGAGCGGGCTCGCCCTGTCCCCCGCCGAGGTCGAGGCGCAGGCCGCCCTGGTCGAGAACCTCCATCGCGAGCCGGACCGGCGCGACCTCGCCTGGCGGCTGGGTCTCGACGATCAGGTCACCGACTCCGAGCGGCGCCAGACGGAAATCCAGAACTTCATCGACGCCTTGCTGAGGCATGGACGGTCACTGGCGCCCTGATCGCGCGTGACAGAACCCCATCCGGCAGAGCCGGCGCGGCTCGCTCTCACACCACGAAGAGGTCGTGGTGGCCGAGATCGACCCCGTCGTTCAGGATGGCGAACCGGACGGCCTGTCCCGCACCGCTGCCATCCGCGTCATAGAACAGGTTTCCGGTGTCGTGATCGTAGAGGATGCGATCGTCGGCATCGGTCCTGGCCACGCTCACATCCTTGAACGCGTCGGCGGCGAGGCGACCGGGGGCCAGCGCCGTGAAGATGGCGTCGTCGAGCCGGATGCGATCCTCGCCCACGGTAAAATCGGTAAGGCGATCGATATTGTTGGCCCCGAGTGTGGTCGAGAACGCGAAGACGTCGCGTCCGGCGAGCCCCCTCATGATATCGGAACCCAATCCCCCATCGAGGGTGTTGGCGCCCTCGTTGCCGCGCAACAGGTTGTCGGACTCGTTCCCGACGAGGTGCAGACGCGACGTTCCGGTGGCGATCGCCAGTTTCAGTATCTCGATCTCCTGGCCGGCGGCCAGGGCATAGCTCGTCGACGCCACGACCGTATCGCGGCCCTCGTCGCCCGTCTCGAAGACACGGTCGGCGAGGCGGTCGACGATGTAGGTGTCGTTGCCGGCACCGCCGTAAAGGCTGTCCGTACCGCCCTTGCCGTTCAGGACGTTGTCGCCGGCATTGCCGCGCAGCACCTGGTTGATCTCGTTGCCCACGAGCTTGAAGGCGTCCGTGGCGGCGGCGTCCCTGGCGGCCAGAAACTCGACGGACTGGCCGGTGCCGAGGGCGTAGCCGACATCCGTGAGAACCCGGTCGTAGCCCTGATGCGCGAGTTCGTAGACGCGATCGGCTTTGCTATCGACGATGTAGGTGTCGCCGCCCTTCAGGCCGTAGAGGAAGTCGGACCGGCCGCCGCCGTCGAGAAGGTTGGCGGTATCGTTGCCGACGATGGTGTCGCGCCCGCTTCCACCGATGGCGGTCTCGATCACCGTGCCCTGCGCGATGGCGATGTTGTTCGTCAGGCCGGCGACGCTGCTGAAGGCCCCCGCGCGGAGATCGACGAAGGCGGCCTTCGCGAAACCCGACAGGTCCAGGATATTGTGGCGGCCTTCGTTGAAGAGGGTCAGAACCGGCTGCGTGTTGAGGCCGAAATCGTAGATCTTCTCCAGGGGACCGGTGATCGAGCTGTTGAAGCCGTAGGTCTGCCCGCCCGAGAACGGCGTGCCGGCCGGCGACGCGGCGCCATAGAGCTGCTGGATCGCAAGGATGTCGAGCTGCATCAGCGATTGGCTGGATTTGCGGGTTTCGCCATCGGCATGGCCCCAATCCGTGCCGGCGACCGGATCGCTCGCGCGGTACTTGGCGTCATGCGCCTTGGTCCAGTCGATATAGGACATGACCGACCATTCGCGGTCGTCATAGGCACTGAATTGCTGGGTCGCCGGATCGACCTTGCCGTTGTAGCGGCCATCATGTCCGAGACCCAGCACATGGCCGATCTCGTGCACGATGGTCCCGAACCCGTATCCGGCGGCCTTGTGGAGGGAGCCCGACAGGTCGAACCCATGCTTGCTCGTATCGATCGAGACCACGACCTGACTCTGAGGCGTGCCCAGGGTGCTTCCGCTGCCGCGTGAACTCGTGTTGCTCGTGTCGGCCCGGCCATCGTTCCCGCGATGGATCAGGACGTCGGCGGCCGTGCTCGACGAAGCCGCCACGAAACGGACATCCGCCACGCCCGACCAGGTCGCGAAGGCCCGCAGGACGGTGGCCTGCTCGTTCGCGGAGAACGACGAGTCCGGATCGAAGGCATAGGTGATGGTCGCTCCGGTTCCGGCGGTGGGCGCCCCCCATTTATGCGCTGTCCTACCCTCCCAGCCGGCGAAGCTCGCCTCCGTCAGCGTTCCGTCGGGCGAGAGCCCGTTGATGAACGAAACCTCCTCGGCCATCGTCGGAGAGACCGGCGCGCCGTTGGTCTTGAACCCGATCAGGCCTTTATCCGCATCGTAGACGTAGGTGTGGTCGCGGAAGAAATGGGCTCCCGTATTCATGAACGAGGCCGAGCCGTGGGTGGCGCGGCTCTCCCAGACGTTCGAGGGCGTATCCCCTCTCTCGTCGCCGAGGACGAAGCCGTAACTGGTCGCCGCACCGTTCGAGCCGGGAACGGTCACGGTGAATGCGCTGCCATCCGGCATCAAATGGCCCGGCTTCGTGATGCCGGGGTAATGGACGAAGGCTTCCGGCGTGCCGGTGTCGAAGAGCAGGTCCATTCCACTATGGACCGTGCCGTCGATGACGACGGAGCCGGTCGGCCAGAGCCAATCCTGCGGACTGCCCGGCAACGGCGCCGAAAGGGCCTCGTCGAGCTTCTGCACGGTCCAGCCCGCCCCCTCGTCGGCGCCGGACCAGCCGAGATGCATGCCCTCGCGATCGATCATGTAGCTATGGGCCATCTCCCCGCTCTTCATCTCGGCGAGGTTCAGGACGGCATTGTTCGCGGAGGTGAGCGTGGTCCCCTTCACATCCGTGGCGAAGCCGGTGTTGAACCCGACGCCGAGCATATGCGTCTTGGTGCCCTCGCCGCGGACGAGAGCCGTCACCGTGGTCGTCGGCACGCTGCCATCCGGCAGGGTCGCGTCGGGGAAGGCGAGGATCAGCGGAACCCAGTGCCCGGTTTCGACGATGCCGTCGCTGCTGTATGTCAGGCTCCCCTCTTGATATTCTGGATACTGCGTCCAATCGATCGGCCCGACCGCGGCCTCGACGAGCTCTTGCGGAAGGACGGTCGCCCAGGATCCGGTATCCACCTGGAAGATGCCGGTGGCGGGCGACACGTCGACCCCCGTCCCGTGGTTCGCCTCGGGGGTCGCACCGGGGGTCGAATGTGCCGCGGGCAGGGTCTGGCTCAGCGACGCGGGAACGGGCTTTCCGTCGGCCCCGGCGATGCCGACCACGGAGACATGCGCGTACATGCCGCTCTGCAGGCCGGCAGAGTCCAGCGGGCTGTAGGCCAGCTTCCCGACCGAGGTGTAGAGAGGGATGAGGACCTGAGAATTCTGAACGCCCGTCGCCATTGTATCGACCCATCACCCGCACGTCTGGCGGACTGAGCCGTTCCCGATCTTGAGATCGATCGGGAGCATGGCGACAGCCCCTGCAACATCGCTCCATGTCATCGATGAATTCTGTAAAGAAACCCGTACGGCCAGCTTTGGCGAAGACCGGTGCGACACCTCGCTGGCGCCGACCCGATATCGGGCGTCGCTGAGCCTGATCCGTCGAGGCCTCTTCGCGCGACGGCGCGGCACCGGTCGTTCGCATCGCAAGTCATCGTCCTCACCGAAGACGCTCAAAGGCCGTTGTCGTCCCCCCATCCCCGGCAACGAGAGAGTTTCGCCATACTCTCGACGCAAAAGCCGAGCTTGCCAGTCTTAGCTGGCCATTGAGGCGCGACCGGAGCACGCGTTCTTCGGTCCGCAGGGCAGGGAAGGTCCGGGATCATGATCATGGACGGTGGGATTATCGATCCGCTCGGGCATGGAACGCGGCCGCTCACCCGCCGGTCTTTCCTGGCCGGCTCGGCCGCTGGATTGAGTGCCTTGGGGCTCGCCGGCTGCGCGACATCCGACGGCCTGATCCTCGCCGAGGCGGCGAAGATCTACGGGCCGATGCCGGACGAGAAATTCCCGATCCCGGCCGCCGATATCAGCAAGGTCGACCCGAAATATTATCGCCGGACGGTTCGCTACGACACCAAGGAAGCTCCCGGCACGATCGTCGTCGATCCCGGCAATTTCTACGTCTACCGCATCGAGGGCGACGGCTCCGCCACCCGCTACGGCGCGAATGTCGGCCGCGATGGCTTCCTCTGGAGCGGCGACGCCTATGTCGGCCGCAAGTCCGAATGGGCGACCTGGACACCGCCGAAGGAGATGATCCGGCGTCAGCCGGAGGCCGCCAAATATGCCCGCGGCATGCCGGGCGGCCTGGACAATCCGCTCGGCGCCCGCACCCTTCATCTCTACCAGAACGGCGCCTATACGCTCTATACGATCTATGCCAGCAGCGAGCCCGACACGATCGGCACGGGCATCACGAGCGGCTGTGTCGGTCTGCTCAGCCAGGACATGATCCACCTGTATTCGCGGACACCGGTCAAAACCAAGGTGGTCATCCTGCCGGCGTAAGCAAACGCGCAGGAACACGCCCGGAGCGGTACTTTCGCGTCATCGTCGCGGGGACCGGCTTTGCTTCATGAGTGGGTATTCGCAGCCTGCACGCAATCAAGTGCTCGTCGTCAGAGACGGTCGCCCGGCCCGGCGGCTCCGACGATCCATTCCCTCGCATCGGGAGCTCCGCTTTGCCGCGCTTCGCGTATCCCTCGCGGCATGGTGCTCGATCGTCGGAGCGCGCCGCGAAATCGAGCCTCTAGGCCAGGCGCATGGCCACGACCCCCGCCACGATGATGACCACCGCCGCCGTTCGCGACAGGAGAAGCGGCTCCTTCAGCACGATGACGGAGATCAGCATCGCGAACAGGACGCTGGTCTCGCGCGTCGCCGCGACCAGGGGAATGGGCGCGACCGTCATCGCCCAGATCGCGATCCAATAGGAGCCGAGGGCCAGGGCTCCACCCCCGAGTCCCGGCACCATGAGGCCCCGCACGGAGCGCAGCACGTCGCGGCCCCGCGTCCAGAGCACGAAAACCGGCAGCGGGATCGCGTCGATCACGAAAAGTGCGGCGGCATAGGCGTGGGGGTCGCCCGCCGCCCGCGCGCCGAGCCCGTCCACCAGCGTGTAGCCGGAGATCAGGGCGCCGGTGAGGAGCGCGTGTGCCAGGGCCGCCCGGCTCAGGCGCTGGCCGCCGGCTTTCGCGAACGCCATCAGGGCGACCCCGGCGCAGAGGATGCCGATCCCGAGGGCGGCGAGGGGGGCCAGCGCCTCCTGCAGCACCAGGAGCGAGGCGCAGGCCGTCAGCAGCGGGGCGCTGCCGCGCGCGATCGGGTAGACCTGCCCCATATCCCCGTGCCGGTAGGCCTCGGCCAGGGCGATGTAGTAGCCGAGATGCAGCAGGATCGAACCCGCCAGCCAGGGCCAGGCGGCGGCTTGGGGCCATCCGAACCAGATCGAGGCCGGAAGCGCGAACAGCCCGGCCGAGGCCGAGATCAGCGCCATGGTGAGAATCGGCTCGAGGCGCAGCTTCGCCACCGCGTTCCAGCCCGCATGCATGAAGGCGGCGGCAAGCACCGCGCAGAAGACGGGCAGGCTCATGCCGGTGGCCATCATGAGATCTCGCGTCCGGTGAGGGCAGCGTCACGCCGACGAGCGGCCGAAAACGTCGTTCGTTCCTAATGCAGGCCCGCTGCAAAAGAAATCAAAAAGCCACAAAAAACCACATCAGGGCGCGACGATCAGGTCGAGGCCGCGTCGGGTCAGGGCGTCCCGGAGAAGGGGCGGGGGCTCGACATCGACGATGAGACCGGTCGCCGCCGGGATCGGCGCGAGGCGGATCGGGGTCAGGCGACCGAACTTGGTGCTGTCGGCCACCACATAGCCCTGCTCCGCCGCCGCCAGCATGTGGGTGCGCAACTCGGTGGGGAGCGGCGCGAAGTCGGTGATCTCGCCGCTTGGTGAAATGCCGCCGGCACCCACGAAGGCGAGGTCGGCGCGAAAGCGCGCCAGGGCGGTGAGCGCCTCGGTGCCGAAAGCCGCCTCGTCTGCGCCCTCGATCTCGCCCCCGAGGAAATGGACCCGCACGCCGGCGACACGGCAGAGCAGGAGCCCCACCGGCAGGCTGTTTGTGCAGATCGTCAGCCCCTTGGGTATGGGGCGGGAAAAGAGCGGGTCGCGGCCGGCCAGCGCGTTCGCCACCGCCAGGGTGGTGGCGCCGGAATCGAGCACCACCACCATGCCGTCCTCGACGAGCCCCGCTGCGACCCGTCCGATCGCAGCCTTGCCCGCCGGATTGTCGCGCTCGCGGATGGCCAGGACGGGCTCGTCCGCGCGCCGGGTCGCGCCTCCGTGCACGATGGCGAGCCGGCCCTGCTCGGCCAGGGCCTTCAGGTCGCGCCGGATCGTCTCGCGGGAGACGCCGAAACGGTCCGCCATCGCCTCGACGCTGACGCTGCCGTCCTGGCCGAGCCGTGCCAGAATCGCGTCGTGGCGGGAGGCGGCCAGCGCCCGGCTCTCCGGTGCGGAGGGCTTCCGGCTCATCGCGTCGCCTCCGCCGCATCGACCGCCAGTTCGAACACGACACGGATCAGGCGCAGGTTCCGGCGTCGCGCCAGACAGGCGATCGCGTGGCGATTGACGAGGTCCGGCCCGTCGATCGGGATCGCGGCGATCCGGGCGTCCTCCCCGCATTCCAGGGACGAGACGATGCCGATGCCGATGCCAGCAGCGGCGGCCTCGATCACCGCCTCACGGCTGTCGAGTTCCATCAGCACGGCGGGCGTGATGCCGATGCGCCGGCAGGCACGATCGAAGGTTCGCCGGGTCACGGAGGTGGGCTCGCGCAGCACCATGGCGGCGCCGTCGAGTTCGGCCAGATCCAGCGCCGCGCGACCCGCCAGGGGATGGTCGCGCGGGACCACGGCGCAGATGCGCGAGACCGCGATCTCCGCGAGGTGGAGGTCCGGATGCGCCTCGGCCTCGGTGAGCACGGCGACGCTCGCCCGCTCCGACAGCAGGGCCTCGCGGGTATCGGCGGCGTTGCCGAGAATCAGCCCGACGACGATGCCGGGATGGCGGGCCCGCAGGCGGGCGAGCAGCGGCATCACGATATGGGGCGAATCCACCGCGATCTCGACCCGCCCCGAAACCAGCGTCCGGTTGGCCTCCAGGAGATCCTCCGCCTGCTCCACGAGGCCGAAGAGCGGGCCGGTGAGTTCGGACAGCGCCCGGCCCTGCGGAGTCAGTTCCGCCGCCCGCGCCGTGCGCCGGAACAGAACGAGGTCGTAGCGCTCCTCCAGCGCCTTGATGTGCCCGGTCACAGCTGGCTGGCTGATGCAGAGGCGCTGGGCCGCGCGTGTGAAGCTGCCCTCCCGCGCGACGGCGTCGAAGGCGCGCAGCTGGAACAGGTTCATGGCGACCTATCGGCGAGACTGATGACGGGCATCACAAGAAACGATTTGATCTGATGGCTTGCCCGAACGCAAGATTTACCTGTCCCGAAGCGCTCCCGGCGCTCACGGCAGATCGGGCAGGATCACCATGACAGCCGCTCCCATTCTTCTGACTCCCGGCCCGCTGACGACGTCGGAGCGCACCCGCGCGGCGATGATGACCGATTGGGGCTCCTGGGACGGCAGCTTCAACGCCCTGACGGCCAGCGTCTGCGAGCGCCTCGTCGCCATCGCCAACGGCACCGGCAGCCATGTCTGCGTGCCAATCCAGGGCAGCGGCACCTTCGCGGTCGAGGCGGCGATCGGCACCCTGGTGCCGCGCACCGGCAAGGTCCTGGTCCTCGTCAACGGCGCCTACGGCAAGCGCCTCGCCAAGATCTGCGAAGCTCTGGGCCGCGATCATAGCGTCTACGAGACCGCCGACGACGTGCCCACGACGCCCGAGGCCGTCGACGGTCTGCTCGCGGCCGATCCCACGATCAGCCATGTCGGGCTGATCCATTGCGAGACCAGCACCGGCATCCTCAACCCCCTGCCGGAGATCGCCGCAATGGTCGCCCGCCACGGGCGCGGCCTCATCGTCGATGCGATGAGCTCCTTCGGGGCGCTCCCCATCGACGCGGCCACGGTTCCGTTCGAGGCGTTGATCGCCGCCTCGGGCAAGTGCCTCGAAGGCGTGCCCGGCATGGGCTTCGTGATCGCGCGGGCGGATGCCCTGGCGCGAGCCGAGGGCAACTCGGCCTCATTGGCTCTGAACCTCAGCGACCAGCACGATTACATGCAGCGCACCGGGCAGTGGCGCTTCACCCCGCCGACCCACGTGGTCGCGGCGCTCCACGAGGCGCTGCTGCAATACGACGAGGAGGGCGGCCTGCCGGCCCGCCACGCCAAGTACGCGCGCAATTGCGAGGTGCTGATCCGCGGCATGGAGCGCCTCGGCCTCAAATCCTTCCTGGCGCCCGAGATCCAGGCGCCGATCATCGTGACCTTCCACGCCCCGCGCGACCCGAAGTACCGCTTCGCCGATTTCTACGCCGCCGTCCGCGCACGGGGCTTCATCCTCTATCCGGGCAAGCTCACGCAGCTGGAGACGTTTCGCGTGGGCTGCATCGGCCACGTCGAATCCGCCGACATGGAGCGCGCGGTCGAGGCCGTCGCGGCGGTGTTCACCGAACTGAGCATCACGACCGTCTGACCGCCCGTTCCTCGGCCTCCCGCGCGTTCCGCGGGTCACCCGGAAAGTCCCACCATGTCCTACACCCCCCCGAAGAAACTCCAGGCCGCGATCCTCGACTGGGCCGGGACCGTCGTCGATTTCGGCTCCTTCGCGCCGACCCAGATCTTCGTCGAGGCCTTCGCGGAATTCGGCGTCGCCGTCAGCCTGCCCGAGGCGCGCGGCCCGATGGGCATGGGCAAGTGGGACCATATCCGCACGCTCCTGAACCAGCCCGAGATCGCCGCGCGCTACGCGGCCGCCCACGGACATCCGGCCACCGACACCGACGTCACCGCGATCTACGAGCGCTTCATGCCGTTGCAGATCGAGAAGATCGCCGAACACTCGGCCGTGATCCCCGGCGCCCTCGACGCCATCGCCGACCTCAGGGCAGGGGGGCTCAAGATCGGCTCCTGCTCAGGTTACCCGGCGCGCGTCATGGAGCGCGTGGTCGCGCTCGCCGCCACCAACGGCTACGTCGCCGACCATGTGGTGGCCACGGACGAAGTTCCGAACGGGCGCCCCTTTCCGGCCCAGGCGCTGGCGAACGTCATCGCGCTCGGCATCGACGACGTCGCCGCCTGCGTGAAGGTGGACGACACGGTGCCGGGCATCCTCGAAGGCCGCAAAGCCGGCATGTGGACGGTGGCGCTCACCTGCTCGGGTAACGCGCTGGGGCTGACCTACGACGCGTTCCGCGCGCTGTCCGCCGATCGCCTCGCCTCCGAGCGGAGGCGGATCGCCACCCTGTTCGCGGAATCCAAGCCCCACTTCCTCATCGACACGATCGCCGACCTGCCGGGCGTCGTCGCCGATATCAACGGATTGCTGGCGGCCGGACGCATGCCACAGGCCTGCTAGAGCTGCACCCGACCACGTTGGGCCGGGTGCAGCTCTAGACCTCTATTTTGCCGCGCTCCTTTTCGCCGAACCGGCATCCGCTTCGGCGGAGAACACTCTAAGGGACACCGCGTCACGGCTGGAGACCGTTTCACGGGAGCAATCGAAAGGTTTCAACATCGACCCGCGGCCAAGCGCCGGGGGTCGATTTCGGCCGTCCGCAATCAACGTAAGTAATTCTGCGCCATGATCTTGAAATAGGCAGCATATGCAAAAAGCCTGGACTTGATTGCACGGGGTTTTGTCTTCTTCCTGTCATGCATCAGGATTTAAACGTCGGAACGACAAGACTCCGGAGCATTATCGATGAAAATCCTCGGCCTCCTCGCTCTGACCCTCGCCCTGACGTCGCCGACCCTGGCCATGGCCGCCGAGCGCACAAAGCTCACGATCTACACGGCCCTCGAGAACGATCAGCTCGTTCCCTTCAAAGCCGGGATCGAGCGGGCGGTGCCGGAGGTCGAGGTGGTCTGGGTGCGCGATTCGACGGGCGTCATCACCGCACGGTTCCTGGCCGAGAAGGATAATCCCCGCGCCGACATGGTGATGGGGCTGGCCGCCTCCAGCCTGCTGCTGTTCGAGAAGCAGGGCCTGCTCGCCACCTACGAGCCGAAGGGCGCCGATGCGCTGAAGCCCGCCTTCCGCGATTCCATCGGCCCCTACAGCTGGACCGGAACCGACGCCTCCATCGGCGTGGTCTGTTTCAATACGGCGGAAGCCGAGAAGGACGGGGTGAAGACCCCCGTGCGCTGGGCCGATCTCCTGGTGCCCGCACTGAAGGGCAAGGTGGTGATGCCGCATCCCGCCTCCTCGGGCACCGGTTACCTGCTGGTCGCCGGCTGGCTCCAGGGCATGGGCGAGGAGGCCGGCTGGGCCTACATGGACAAACTCCACGAGAACATCGCCGCCTACCTGCATTCGGGCTCGGCCCCCTGCGTCCAGGCCGCGCGCGGCGAGCGCACCGCCGGCCTGTCGCTGGACATGCGCGGCGCCTCGGAGAAGACGAAGGGCGCACCTCTGGCCGTCGTCGTCCCCGCCGACGGCACGGGCTGGGACGAAGAGGCCTACGCCATCGTCGGCACCACCAAGCACCTGGATCTGGCCCGCAAGGTCGCCGACTGGGGCACCACCAAGGCCGCCAACGAACTCTACGCCAAGAGCTACGCGGTGGTGGCCTATCCGGGCGTCGCCAACGTGCCGGCGAACTACCCCGCCAATGCCGAGGCCGCGATGATCAAGAACGATCTCGGCTGGATGGCCGACAACCGTGAGCGGGTGCTCGCCGAATGGTCGCGCCGCTACGAGGCGAAGGCTGCCAAGAAGTAGCCGCGACGACGCAAAGCGAGCCTGAACGACCACACGAAAGAGTAGGGGGCACCGCCATGACGCTTCGCGATGCGACGCCGTTCCTCAGGGTTTCGGGATTGTCGAAGCGTTACGGGGCCTTCACCGCCCTCGACGGAATCGACCTGGAAATCGGCCGGGGCGAGTTCGTCTGCTTCCTCGGTCCCTCCGGCTGCGGCAAGACCACCCTGCTGCGCCTGATCGCCGGGCTCGACCGTCAGGATTCGGGACGTATCGTGATCGGCGGCGTCGACGTCTCGACGGCGCCCCCGGCGGCGCGCGACTTCGGCATCGTGTTCCAATCCTACGCGCTATTTCCGAACCTGACGGTGGCGGCCAACGTCGCCTACGGCCTCGTCAACGGGCGAATGCCGAAGGCGCAGGTCACCGCGCGGGTCGCCGAACTCCTGGCCCTGGTCGGGCTGCCCGAGCAGGGGCCTAAATATCCGGTCCAGCTTTCGGGGGGCCAGCAGCAGCGGGTGGCCCTCGCCCGGGCGCTGGCGACCTCGCCCTCCCTGCTCCTCCTCGACGAGCCGCTCTCGGCCCTCGATGCCAAGGTCCGTACCCGGCTGCGCGACGAGATTCGCCAGCTTCAGAAGCGCCTCGGGATCACCACCATCATGGTCACGCACGACCAGGAGGAGGCGCTCGCCATGGCCGACCGGGTCGTGGTGATGAATCGCGGCGCGATCGAGCAGGTCGGCACCCCGGCGGAGATCTACCGGAACCCGGCCACCGCCTTCGTGGCCGACTTCATCGGCGCCATGACGTTCCTCGACGCCCGGGTGGGATCGGCCCGGCAGATCCGGGTCGGTGCCGTCGATCTCGTCTGCGAGGACGGGCGCGGCTTCGTCCCCGGCAGTCCCGTGCGCCTCGGCTTCCGCCCGGAGGAGATCCGGGTCGGCAACGTGCGTCCCACCGATGTCAACGCCTTCCAGGTGCGGGTGCGCAGCCTCGAATTCCTCGGAGCCTTCACCCGCGCCCGCCTGGAACCGAGCCTCGACCTGGGCGGCTCCCTGGTCGCCGACGTCTCGGCCAATCTCCACGGCGACCTCGCCCTGACGGAAGGCCAGTACCTCTACGTCTCCCTGCCGCCGGCGGCCCTGCGGGCCTTCCCCGTGGCCGCCCGCCCGTGAGCCGCGCCATGGCCGAGTCCGTCCTGGGGACATCTTCCCTCGTCGTCTCCCTGCCGGAGGCGGCCCTGTCCCTGCCGAAGGCCTTGCCCGCCAAGCGCCGCACCGTGCCCGAAGCCGCCATCGGCACCGCCCTGATCGCGGTGCTGTGCCTGTTCCTTCTGCTCATCATCGCGCTGCCGCTGGGCACGCTGCTGATCAAGAGCCTGGAGGCGCCGGATGGCGGGATGGCGGGCCTGTCCAACTTCCGCACCTACTTCGCGACGCCGACCCTGGTCGATGCGCTGCTCAACAGCCTCACCGTGGCCGGCATCGTCGTGGCACTCGTGGTGCCCCTGGCCTTCGGCTACGCCTACGCGCTCACCCGCACGGCAATGCCGTTCAAGGCCCTATTCCTGGCCCTGGCCCTGCTGCCGCTGTTCGCGCCCTCGCTGCTCTCGGGGATCGCGCTCACCTACATCCTCGGCAACCAGGGCTTCCTACGCGGGCTCCTGTTCGGCCACAGCGTCTACGGGCCGATCGGCATCACCCTCGCCGAATGCCTCTACGCCTTCCCGCACGCCCTCATCATCCTCGTCACCGCCCTCGGCCTCTCGGACGGACGCCTCTACGAGGCCGCCTCCGCCATGGGCACGAGCCGCCTGCGCACCTTCGTGACCGTGACGCTGCCGGGTGCCCGCTACGGCCTCGTCAGCGCGGCCTTCGTGGTCTTCACCCTCGTGGTCACGGATTTCGGCATCCCGAAGGTGATCGGCGGCCAGTACCCGGTGCTCGCCACCGACGCCTACCGCCAGGTGGTCGGCCAGCAGAACTTCCCCATGGGCGCCGTGGTCGGCCTCCTGATGCTGGTGCCGGCGGTGCTGGCCTTCATCGTCGACCGGCTCATCCAGCGCCGGCAATCGTCCCTGCTCTCGGCCCGCTCCGTACCCTACGAACCGAAGCCCCATCCGGTCCGCGACCGCCTCGTCCTGGTCTACGCCATGCTCGTGGCCGGCGTGATCGTGGGCACCTACGGGGTCGCGGTCTGGGCCTCGTTCATCCGCTACTGGCCCTACAATCTCGGCCTGACCCTGGACCATTACGACTTCGCGGCGGCCGATTCCGATGGCTGGTCGCCCTACTGGAACTCGCTCGCCATGGCGCTCTCGGTCGCGGCCATCGGCACGATGACGGTGTTCTGCGGGGCCTACCTCATCGAGAAGCTGAAGCTGTTTCCCGCCGGTCGGGCCTTCGCGCAGTTGCTGGCGATGCTGCCGCTCGCGGTGCCGGGCCTCGTGCTCGGCCTCGGCTACGTGTTCTTCTTCAACGCGCCCTGGAACCCGCTGAACGTCCTCTACGGGACCCTGGCGCTCCTCGTGATCAACACGCTGGCGCATTACTACACGGTCGCCCACGTCACGGCGACGACGGCCCTGAAGCAGATCGACCCGGAATTCGAGGCGGTGTCGGCCTCCCTGAAGGTACCGTTCTGGCAGACCTTCCGCCGGGTCAGCCTGCCGATCTGCCTGCCAACCGTGCTCGAACTGTTCGTCTACCTGTTCGTCAACGCCATGACGACGGTCTCGGCGGTGATCTTCCTCTACGGGCCGAGCACCAAGCTCGCCGCCATCGCCATCGTCCACATGGACGAGGCCGGCACCACGGCCGCCGCCGCCGCAATGGCGAGCGTGATCATGGCGACCGCCCTCGGTGCCCGCCTCGCTCTGGCGCTGGTCAACCGCTTCGTGATCGCCCGCGCCCAGGGCTGGCGCCGCCGCGAGGCGACCGCATGAGCCGGGACGCACGGATCGCCGAATCCGAGGGCGACACCAACCGCACCGACCGGCGCGCCGCCTGGCAGGCGCGGAGCCTCGACACGGCGACGCGCGGGCTGCTCGCCCGGGATTCGGACGCCTTCCTGCACCAGTCGGTCTCGACGCCCTGCCTCAACGCGATCGTGCGGGCGGAGGGCATCTGGATCGAGGACGCGGCCGGGCGCCGCTACATGGATTTCCACGGCAACAACGTCCACCATATCGGCTACGGCCATCCGCGCCTCAAGCGCGCCATTGCCGAGCAGATGGACGCGCTGCCCTTCGCGCCCAGGCGCTACGCCTGCGAGCCTGCCGTGGCTCTGGCCGAGAAGCTCGCGGCGATCACACCGGGCAACCTCGCGAAGGTGCTGTTCACCACCGGCGGCTCGGACGCGGTCGAGGTGGCGGTGAAGGTCGCCCGCACGGCCACCGGCCGGCACAAGACTCTGTCGTTCTGGGATGCCTTCCACGGCGCCGGCACCGGCTCGGCGGCGATGTCGGGCGAGATGCTGTTCCGCTCCGGCCCCGCTGGGCCCCTGGTGGCCGGTGCCCTGCACGTCGCCCCCTTCGGCGGCTATCGCTGCCCCTACGGCACCGACAGCGCCGAGGCGAGCGGCCGGGCCTGCGCCCGGATGATCGATTACGTCCTCACCCGCGACCCCGACGTGGCGGCCCTCGTCGCCGAGCCGACGCGGGCAGTGCCCTACATCCCGCCGCCGGGCTTCTGGGCGGAGGTCCGGCGCATCTGCGACCGGCACGGCGTATTGCTGATCTTCGACGAGATCCCCACCGGCCTGGGCAAGACCGGGCGGATGTTCTCCTGCGAGCATGACGGCGTCGCCCCCGACATCCTGGTGATCGGCAAGGGGCTCGGCGGCGGCATCCTGCCCATCGCGGCAGTGATCGCCGACCCGAGCCTCGATGTCGGCGGCGCCTGGGCGTTCGGCCATTACACTCACGAGAAGAACCCGGTGACGACGCGGGCCGCCCTGGAGACGATCCGGATCATCGAGGACGAGGATCTCGTCGCCAACGCCGCGCGGGTCGGGGCGCTGGCCGTTGCCCGCCTCGGCGCCATGATGGACCGTTGCCCGTCCATCGGCGACGTGCGCGGCCGGGGCTGCCTCATCGGCATCGAACTCGTGCGCGACCGCGCCAGCCGCGAGCCCGATGCCGACCTCGCCGAGGCGGTGCTCTACCGGGCGCTCGATGCCGGCCTGTCGTTCAAGACCACCATGGGCAACGTCCTGACCCTGACGCCGCCGCTGACCGTCACGCCGGAGCAGATGATGGACGCCCTCGACATCGTCGAGACAGCCATCGAGGAAGCGACACGAGAGCGCCGGAGATAACCGGCCCCCTGCTGCTC
Organism: Methylobacterium sp. Leaf91; assembly: GCF_001422815.1. GTDB lineage: Bacteria > Pseudomonadota > Alphaproteobacteria > Rhizobiales > Beijerinckiaceae > Methylobacterium. The sequence continues at coordinate 176,364 of NZ_LMMP01000051.1, forward strand.
CGCGACGGTTCTTGCGGTTCGCAGTCAAGTCCCGGGAGCACAACCATGCATTCGGCGCCCCTCAGGCAACAGTCGCGTTCACCGGATTGGGAACTCAGGTCTATCCGGCCTTACACAGCTCGATGAAACCGGGCTTTCCGGCCGACGACCGCGATGGAGGGGGCCATCAGCGCCCCGGTCCGACGTTGTCGGCGGCGAAGGCGTCCCGGCCGCCGAGGGGTTTCGGCCGCCCCTCCGTGCTGTCGCGGGCGGTCTGGCGTTCCATCTCCGAGTTGATCTCGGCGCCGAGCAGGACGACCACGATCGACAGCCACATCCACGACATCAAGCCGATGCCGGCGCCGAGCGACCCGTAGATGCGGTTGTAGCTGTCGAAGCTGGCGACGTACCAGGAGAACACCCCGGAGGTGCAGACCCAGAGAAACGCCGCCAGCGCACTGCCCCAGGTCACCCAGCGCCATTTCGCCCGGCGCCGGCTCGGGCCGTAGCGATAGATCAGCGACAGGCTCAGACTCACCACGACCAGGATGACCGGCCACCGCGCCACGGACAGGAGCGTGTCGGCCAATCCCCCGAACCCGACCCGCTCCAGGATCGCGGGAAGGAGGACGACGACGCTGATCGTCAGGAGGAGAAACGCGGCCCCGCCGAGTGTGAACAGGAAGGTCGTGGCATAGAACCGGACCAGGGTCCGGTCCTCCCGCTCCCGGTAGATGACGTTGAGGGCATCGAAGAGGGCGCTGACGCCGGAATTCGCGCTCCACAGGGCGATGAGCAGGCTGATCGTCGAGGTGAGACCGAGCGACCCCGTGCTGCGTTCGGCGATCCGCACCAGCTGCTCGGCCAAAAGATCGAGGGCCGCGGTGGGGAGGATGTAGGTCAGGAGGCCGACATGCTGGCTGATCACGGCGGGATCGGAAAACACCCCGTAGATCGAGACCACGGCGACGAGACCGGGAAACACGGCGAGCAGGGCGAAGAAGGCGACGCCGCCGGCGGTGGTCAGCACGCGATCCTGCGGCAGGGCCCACAGGACACGCCAGAGGATGTCCTTCCATCCGGCCCCAGGAATGTCGGAGGGACGGCTGGCATCGCGGCCCCGGTCCGGCTCCCGCGCCCGCTGCCGGGCCGTCTCGAGGGCGGCGGAATCCTGCGACCGCGTGCCGACCGAGCGCCAGTCGTCTCCCTCGTCAACGTCCTGGACCATGGCTGCATCTCTGTGGGGGCCGGGTCGCGTCATCGGGCTGCAAGCCTCGGAACCGGCAAGCCTCGGAACCGGCGAAACCGGGAACCCGACGATGGGCGCCATCTCACCTTATGGCATCCGCCGGGACAGCGCATCGGCGTCAGAAAAGCACGGCGCATCGGCGCTGGAAAAGACCGGCGCATGAGGCGATCGCAATCCGAGCCGAGCCTGGGTCCCGCCTCAATCCTGCGATAGCCCGTACCGACCTTGACAGCCCGTTAACCGGCCGGTCGTCCAGGTTGCATGGGACGGCAGTTTTCGGGGGCACGAGTGTTCGGACGAATTGAACGGGATGGGCGTGCGGCGCTCGTCCTGACGGCACTACTCGCCCTGCCGGCCTGCGCCGGCCGCCCGTCCGGCGTGCTCCTGCCCATCGCCGATGCGGGGGCGGTGCCCGGGACCTCGCGTGTCGACATGCTCGTTGCGACGACCCGCAAATCCGCGGCGGACAAGGGCGTTCTGTTCTCCGGCGAGCGGGGCGAGGCCGTGACCTATACCGACCTCGCGGTCTCTATCCCGCCGGACGCCACGCGACAGCCCGGCTCGGTTCAATGGCCGAAATCCGTTCCGGGCAATCCGGCCACCGACTTCGTGGCACTGCGCGCCGACCCGGTCGAGCGGTCGAAGGTCGCCACCTGGACAGGTCGGTCGGTCCGGCGCGGGGCCAAGCGCCACGCTCTCGTCTTCGTGCACGGCTTCAACAACAAGTTCGAGGACGCGGTCTTTCGGTTCGCGCAGATCGTGCATGATTCCGGCGCCGAGGTCGCACCCGTCCTGTTCACGTGGCCGTCGCGCGGCAGTGTGCTCGCCTATGGGTACGACCGGGAGAGTACCAACTTCTCCCGCAACGCCCTGGAGACGCTGTTGCGCGACCTCGCGCGGGACCCGAATGTCGGTGAGATCACCGTCCTGGCCCACTCGATGGGCAACTGGCTCGCCCTGGAAAGCCTCCGTCAGATGGCCATCCGCGACAAGCGCGTGGCCCCCAAGATCCGAAACGTGATCCTGGCGGCACCCGACGTCGATATGGACCTCGCCCGCGCTGCGTTCCACGACATGGGCAAGGACCGCCCACGCCTGACGCTGATGGTGTCCGGGGACGACCAGGCTCTCGCCGTCTCCCGCTTGGTCTGGGGTGACAGCGTACGATTGGGGGCCATCGACCCTGCTGCCGAGCCCTATCGTTCCGAGTTGGAACGGGAGAACGTCGCAGTCCTGAACCTGTCGACAGTGAAGTCGGACGATGCGCTCAACCACGGCAAGTTCGCATCCGGCGAAGTCGTCGCCTTGCTGGGTAGACGGCTTGCCGACGGCCAGCCGATCTCGGACGGGCAGATCGGCATCGGCGACCGGCTGGTGAGTACGGCCGCGGGTGCCGCATCGACGGTGGCGACGGGGGCGGCGTTGGCGGTTGCGGCCCCGGTCGCGCTCGTCGACCCGCAGACCCGTGAAACATATGGCGAGCACCTGTCGAACATGGGCTCGGGCCTCCGCGACACCGTGGGCTCCACAGTCGACCTCGCCGGTGCCCCGGTTCGCGCGCTGGGTGGAAGCGGGCGTTAGCGGGTCGCTCGGACGGAGGCGGAGACGTCCGGTCTCACGGCGGGGCAGGGGCAGGGCGGGCGTCGGAGAATGCCGGCGTCCCGGCGCTACGACCCGATGAGATTCCGTTAGCTTCGTCAAGGCGCTGCTTCGTCGTCAGGATCGGCTTGGCTGCGTCCATGGCTTCGGGATGCCGTACCGATCTCCTCCACCGCTCTCGCGACCCGTTCCGGCCCCTCGTCGGCACGCCTGCTCCGCTGCAATGTCGGCATCGCGGGGGTTGACGAGCCGCTATCTCACAGCCAGTTATATAGTACACTACATGATAGCAAGCTTCACAAATGGCAGACGATCGACAAAGCACCGCCGCGGAATTCTCCTTCGCGCTCAACGCGGCCGCCAACCGCATGGTGCGGCTGCACAAGCCGTTCCTGGAGCCGCTGGGCCTGACGTTCTCGCAGTACCTCGTCGCCCTCGAATTGATGAACGGCTCACCGCAATCCGTAGGCGAGTTGTGTGCCCGGCTCGACATGGAGACCGGCACACTGACGCCGTTGCTCAAGCGGCTGGAAGCCGCTGGCGTGGTCACGCGGACGCGTGACGCGTCCGACGAACGCCGGGTTCTGATCGATCTCACCCCGCATGGCCGGGCCATGGAAGACGCGCTTCGCGGCATTCCCGACAAGATCCGGACGGCGTGCCAGCTGACCCCGGACGGCCTCGAATCGCTACGGCGCACGCTGGACGCTCTCGCGCGCCCGACCACCGCCCCCTGAAGGGGCCATCCATCCAACTGCACAGGAACCAGGCATGAACATCGGCGTCATCGGCACCGGCAATATCGGCGGCACGCTCGCCCGCAAGCTCAGCGCGGCAGGGCACGAGGTCCGCGTCGCGAATTCCAAGGGCCCCGACGGCGTCCGCGCCTTCGCCCAGGAGATCGGCGCGACTCCGGTCGATATCCGTGGCGCCGTCGAGGGCGCGGACCTCGTGATCCTGTCGATCCCGTTCCCCGCCGTGGCGACGCTGCCGAAGGACCTGTTCGACGGCTTGCCCGCGGCCACTCCCATCGTCGACACGGGCAATTACTATCCCGGCCTGCGCGATCCGCAGATCGCCGAACTCGACGCCGGGAAGACGGAGAGCGTCTGGGTGTCGGAACAGGTCGGCCGCCCCATCATCAAGGCGTTCAACAACATCCTCGCCCATTCCCTCGCCGAACTCGGTCGTCCGGCGGGTGCGCCCGACCGGATCGCCGTCGCCGTGGCCGGCGATGACGATGCCGCGAAGCGGACCGTCATGGGCATCGTGGACCAGATCGGCTTCGACCCGGTGGATGCCGGAATGCTGGCGGAATCCTGGCGTCAGCAGCCCGCCACCCCGAGCTATTGCTGCGACTACGACGCGGAGACGATGCACGAGGCCCTGCTCGCCGCGGTGAAGGGAGAGGCTCCGAAGACCTTGAACCGGGTCTACGGCCTCATGGGAAAGCTCGGTCCCAACCCCAGCCATGCCGACATCATCGCCATGAACCGTTCGGTGCATTCCGGCAATTGAGAACGGCCAACGCGAACCCTGGGAATACGCGACTTAAAAACCTGCTCCTGCACCGAGGTGACCCTGGCAGACCTGCCCGAAGCACTGGCGGCCGCCGATCTGGCACGCTCGCGCAGGCGGCGGGACCTGATGTTCGCAGTCTAACCAGGAGCGGTTCGAATTCGGGACCAATCCGGGTCGGGACTTCATCGTGTGGCTCTCGCAGATCCTCAACGCGGCTCAGAGCCAGCATTCCTGTCCGCCTCTCGTGACGGACAGGCCTCGGGATGGGCGTTCCAGGTGGCTCACGCCGAAGCCCAGTGGCTTCGAGGCCGTACGCGCCCGGCGCGTCGAGAGGCGAGGGGGCGCGCAGCCTGATGACGGATACACCGCGCCCGCCGGCTCAGGCGTCGATCTCATAGAAGAAGCTCGATTTGGTCGGCCGACATCACCACCGCATCCGGACGATGGCCGGTGAGGTCGGTCGCGTAGTGCAGCGCATCGTGCCGTGTGCGGAACAGACCGCCGCCGAGGCCGTGGACTTCCATGGCGACCCAGTTCCCCTGCGGGTCCTGGCCAACGATGAAGCGTCTGGAGGGAGGCTCGGCCGCTTTCGAGGCGAGGGCGGCGACCGGAATGGTGACAGGCATGGAACGGCCGGGGTTCGCGCGATCCATCGGTGGACCGCCCCCAAAAGCTGTATCCGGGCGCATAAAGGTTCGAGCGGGAGACGGCGGCTTCCGCATGACTATCCCATCAGGATTCCCCGCAAATGCAAGGACCGACCGGAAGACGCACTTGCGCGCTCCTAGGGCACCGCCCCGTCCATCTTACGCGGACGTATCCCATGACACCCGATCCCCAACGTTCTCGGAGATCGGGCATCGGGAAGGGACGGTATCCCTCTCAGACGAACCGCAGGTTGCTGCGCGTCAGCTGGTCGATGGACGCGCAGCCCATCAACCTCATGTCGCGTTCGATTTCGGACCGCATCAGGTCCAGGGCGCGCTCGACGCCCGGCTGACCGGCTGCGGCGAGAGGGAACAGGTAGTACCGACCCAGGCCGACCGCCTTCGCGCCGAGTGACAGGGCCTTCAACACGTGGGTACCGCGCTGAACGCCCCCATCCATGATCACGTCGATCCGGTCGCCGACCGCGTCCACGATCTCCGCGAGCTGATCGAATGCCGAGCAGGAGCCGTCGAGCTGGCGTCCGCCGTGATTCGACAGCACGATACCGGTGCAGCCGATCTCGACCGCGCGCTTGGCATCGTCCACCGACATCACGCCTTTGAGGCAGAACTGGCCGCCCCATTCCCGAACCATGGCGGCCACGTCGTCCCATGACAGGCAGGGATCGAGCATCTCGGTGAAGTAACGGCTGATCGAGAGCGCGCCCCCACCCATGTCCACATGGCCGTCGAGCTGAGGCAGCTTGAAGCTCTCGTGGGTCAGGTAGTTGATCGCCCAGGCCGGCTTCACCGCGAACTGCATCATCCCGGCGAGGGTCAGGCGAAACGGGATGGAGAAGCCCGTCCGCTTGTCGCGTTCGCGGTTGCCGCCCGTGATGCTGTCGACCGTCAGCATCATCACCTCGATACCCGCCTGCTTGGCCCGTTCCATCATCGCGCGGTTCAGGCCGCGGTCCTTGTGAAAGTAGAACTGATAGACCTGCGGACCGCTGCTGATCCGGCGTGCCTCTTCCAGGCTCACCGTCCCGAGGGAGGACACGCCGAACATCGTTCCATGCTTGCCGGCCGCAGCGGCGACGGCCCGCTCGCCCTCGTGGTGGAACAGCCGCTGCAAGGCGGTCGGCGAGCAATAGACCGGCATGGCGAGCTTCTGGCCCATCACCGTCACGGACATGTCGATCTCGCCCACGCCACGCAGGACGTTGGGGACGAGTTGGCAAGTCTCGAACGCGGCGGTGTTGCGCCGGTAGGTCACTTCGTCGTCCGCTGCCCCGTCGATGTAGTCGAAGATCGGTCCCGGCAGGCGCGCCTGTGCCATGCGGCGGAAATCGTGGAAGCTGTGACAGTCGCTCAGACGCATCGTGGGTCTCCGCGGGCGCGTCGCGCCATCGCCGAATGAAGGAAAGAAGCGGGGGCGCTCCTGCGCCCCCTGCCAAGATCTGCGCTCTCTTATCGCCGAACCGGCATCCACTTCGGCGGTGAGCGCTCTAGCAGGTTTCAATGCGCCGGGACCATGGCTGTGAAGGACGGCAGATAGGTTTGCGGCATCACCAGCACACCGACGAGGCAGGCAAGCGCGATCGATTGGAAGATGTCGTAGCGCAATATCCTCGCCTCAGTGCCCTACCACTGCGTCGCAGTGGAGGCGACGACGATGGACTGCGCGTCGATCATCTTGCCCATTACGCCCCCGGAGGAGTTGGACGCGGCCATCAGGACCGGCGACAGCCCGAGTTGCACCGCCGTGATCTTCTGCAGGCCGCCGAACAACACGTTCGAGGCCGCAAGGGCAACACCGAACCAACCCAGCATGGCACCGGTGCCGGAGTACGCGGTGACAGATGCACCACATCGGCACCGCTCACGCCAACGGCGTGCAGCGCGAGGAAGCGGATGCGGATGCAGCGGGCGTCAGGCTCAAGCGAGTTGGAGATGCCGGATCCGGCGACCCGGGGCGATGGCCTGGGCCGCCGTGGCGATGCCCCGTGCATCGATGCCGAAATACCGGTGGAGGTCGGCGATCGTGCCGGTCTGCCCAAAATGCGAGACGCCGAGGGCGCGGGTGCGGTGGCCCATCACCGAGCCGAGCCAGCCGAGGGTGGCGGGGTGGCCGTCGAGGACGGTGACGAGGCCGCAATGGCTGGGCACGTCGGCGAGCAGTCGCTCGATATGGCTCGACGCGCCCGGCGCCCCCCGCTCGCGCAGCCCTTGCGCGGTATTCCAGCCGGCCTGCAGCCGGTCGGCGGAGGTGACGGCGAGGAGGCCGACATCGCGCCGATCCTCGGCCATCAGGCCCGTGGCGGCGATCGCCTCGGGGGCGATGGCGCCCTGATAGGCGACGACGACCTCCGCGTTCGGGCCGGGCCGGCGCAGCCAGTAGGCCCCCGCCACCATGTCGGCGGCAAGATCCGAATCGATCACTCGGACCGGCTGCTCCACGACCCGCGTCGAGAGCCGGAAATAGGCCGAGCCGCCGGCCGCATCGGGCAGGCAGGTGACCGGGTCGGGCTCGGGCGCGCCGCTCCGCTGCATATGCGCGAAGGCGAAGCGCAGCAGCACGGCGAGTTCGTCCACGAAGGCCGGCTCGAAGGCGGAGAGCCCGTCCTGGCCCATGCCGATCAGCGGCGTCTTGATCGACTGATGGGCGCCGCCCTCGGGGGCGAGGGTGATGCCGGCCGGCGTCGCCACCAGGATGAAGCGCGCATCCTGGTAGCAGGCGTAGTTCAGGGCGTCCAAGCCGCGCTCGATGAAGGGATCGTAGAGGGTGCCCACCGGCAGCAGGCGCTCGCCGAAGATCGCGTGCGACAGGCCGAGCGCCGAGAGCGCGGTGAACAGGTTCGATTCGGCGATGCCGAGTTCGAGGTGCTGGCCGGTGGGCGCGAAGGTCCAGTTGAAGGTCGAGGGAATGCGCTCCTGGCGGAAGAGGTCGGCCATGGCTTGCTTGGCGAAGAGGCCGCGCCGGTTCACCCAGGCACCGAGATTGGTCGAGACCGTGACGTCGGGCGAGGTGGTGACGATGCGCGCCGCGAAGGCGCCGTCGGTCTTGGCGATCTCGTGCATCAGCAGGCCGAACCCGGCTTGGGTCGAGAGCGAGGCCTGCCTCGGAGTCGCGAAGCGCTCCGGCACCGGGATCGCCGGGGCCTCGTAGCGGCGGCGCCCCCGCTGGACGAAGGGCACCTCGGCGAGGAAGCGCCGCATGGCCTCCGGCGCGATGTCGAGGCCCTCGAAAGGGTCCCATTCGCGGCCGGGCCGGATGCCCATTTCGGCCCGGAAGCCCTCGACCTGGGTCGGGGTCAGCAGGCCCGCATGGTTGTCCTTGTGGCCTGCGAGCGGCAGGCCGTGGCCCTTGATCGTGTAGGCGATGAAGCAGACCGGGCGGTCATGGGCGCGGGCCGCCTCGAAGGCCTCCAGCAGCATGGGCAGGTCGTGGCCGCCGAGATTGCCCATCAGGGCGGCGAGTTCCGCATCCGAGCGCCGGTCGATCAGGGCCGACACGTCGCCCTGGTCGCCGAGTTCCTCCGTGAGGCGCCGCCGCCAGGCCGCGCCGCCCTGGAAGGCCAGCGCCGAATAGGTCTGGTTCGGGCAGGACTCGATCCAGTCCTTCAGGTGCTCGCCGCCCGGCTCCGCGAAGGCGGCGCGCTGGAGCGTGCCGTGGCGGAGCACGACGACGTCCCAGCCGAAATTGCGGAACATCGCCTCGAACTTCGACCACAATCCCTCGCGCACCACCGCGTCGAGGCTCTGGCGGTTGTAGTCGACGATCCACCAGGTGTTGCGCAAGCCGTGCTTCCAGCCCTCCAGCAGGGCCTCGAAGATGTTGCCTTCGTCCATCTCGGCATCGCCGATGAGGGCGACCATCTTGCCCTCGGGCCGCTCGCCGCCCCACCCCTTCGCCCGTACGTAATCCTGCGTCAGCGACGCGAAGAGCGTCTGCGCCACGCCGAGGCCGACCGAGCCCGTGGAGAAGTCGACGTCGTCCACGTCCTTGGTGCGCGACGGATAGGACTGGGCGCCGCCGAAGCCGCGGAAGTTCTCCAGCTTCTCACGGGTCTGCTGGCCGAACAGGTATTGCAGGGCGTGGAAGACCGGGCTCGCATGGGGCTTCACCGCGACCCGATCCTCAGGGCGCAGCACGGCGCCGTAGAGCGTCGTCATGATCGCGCAGAGCGAGGCCGAGGAGGCCTGGTGGCCGCCCACCTTCAACCCGTCCGCCGAGGCGCGGAGGTGGTTGGCGTTGTGGATGATCCAGGTCGAGAGCCAGAGGCTCTTCCGGGCCAGCGCGGTCAGGTGGGGTAATCGCGGATCGCTCATGGGCCAATCGTAGCCATGGCGTGGGGCGAAAAGGGACCAAACCCACTTGCCGGATGCAAGGATTGTGGCTCAGATCGGCTGCCGGGGTCACGATCGCGAGTGTTCTGTGCCAAAAGCCGATTTCGACGCCATCGACTGCAATATCCTCGTCGCGCTCCAGGAGGATGCCCGTCTGACGGTGCTGCAGCTCGGCGAACGGGTCGGGCTTTCCGCCTCGCCCTGCGCGAGGCGCGTGCGCCGCCTGGAGGCCGCCGGGGTGATCAAGGCCTACGTGGCGGTCGTCGACCAGACGGCGGTCGGGCTGCCGGTCAGCGTCTTCGCCTCGGTGAAGCTGGAACGCCAGCGCGAGGAGGAGCTCGACCGCTTCACCATGGCCGTCATCCGCTGGCCGGAGGTGGTCGATTGCTACCTGATGACGGGGCAGCGCGACTACCTGCTCCGGATCGTCGTCGAGGATCTCGAAGCCTACGAGCGCTTTCTCAAGAACAAGCTCACCCGCCTCGACGGCGTCGCAGCGATCGAATCGAGCTTCGCCCTCGGCCAGATCAAGCGCGCGAACGCGTTGCCGATCCGAGCGGAGGATGGAAAACGGTGATGACCGGGCCTCGCCCTCGATCCGCTGGGGTCGGAACAACCAGGCGATGACACATCGCCTCTGAGCCGACCTGCTCTCGTGGTGCCCCCGGCCCACCGAAGGGTGGAACGGAGGCACGGGTTGCTCGCAGCCGCGACGATCAGGCCGCCATGGGTCCGTAACGACGGTGACCCTTCACGTCGAACCGGTCCAGCATCATGACCTTGTCCCAGACCCGCACGAAATCCGCCACGAACCGGCTTTGGCCATCGCTGCCGGCATAGGCATCGGCGATGTTGCGCAGCTGCGCGTTCGACCCGAAAACGAGATCGTTGCGCGTGGCCTGGAACTTCGTCTGCCCGCTCTCGCGGTCCTTGAGGGCGAAGGACGTCCCGGCCGAGTCGGCCTTCTCCCAGACCAGATTCGTATCGGTCAGGTTCCGGAAGAAGTCCGTCGTCAGCACGCCGACCCGGTCGGTGAAGATGCCCCGGTTCGACCCGTCGTGGTTGGCGTTGAGGGCACGCAGGCCGCCGGTCAGCACCACCCATTCCGGCGCGGTCAGCGTCAGCAGGTTGGCCTTGTCGAGGAACATCTCCTCCGGCGCCAGACGCTGCGCCATCTCCCCGAACCCGTCATCGACGTAGTTGCGGAAGCCGTCCACGACGGGCTTCAGCCACTGGAACATCTCGACGTCGGTCAGGTCCTGCGTGGTATCGACCCGGCCGGGCGTGAACGGCACCTGCGTCTCGACCCCGGCGTCCCGAGCCGCTTTCTCCACGGCGACGCAGCCGGCGAGCACGATGAGGTCGGCCAGCGAGACCTGCTTGCCGTCGCTGCGCCCATGGTTGAAGTCGGCCATGACCCCACGGAGCGCCTCGACCACGGGTGCGGCTCGCCGGTTGACGGCCCAATCCTTCTGCGGGGCCAGGGCGAGCCGGCCGCCATTGGCGCCGCCGCGCTTGTCGCTGTCCCGGTAGGTCGAGGCCGCCGAGAAGGCCGTGAAGGCCAGGTCCGAGACCGAGAGGTTCCGGGCCAGGATCGCCTGCTTGAGGGCGGCGATCTCGGACTCGCCGACCGGGGCATAGGCGGCATCGGGGATCGGATCCTGCCACAGCAGACCGTTCTCGATCGTCACCTCCGGGCCGAGGTAGCGGTGCTTGGGGCCCATGTCGCGGTGGGTGAGCTTGTACCAGGCCTTGGAGAAGGCCTGCGTGAAGGCATCGAAGTCGTTGAGGAACTTCTCGCAGACCTTGCGGTATTCCGGATCGACCTTGAGGGCGATGTCGGAGGTCATCATCATGAGGGGATGCATCTGCCCCGCCACATGGGCGTCGGGGGTCTTGGGCGCGTTCGGATCCGTCGGGGTCCATTGCAGGGCACCGGCCGGGCTCTTGGTCTGCTCCCACTCGAACCGGAAGAGGTTCTCGAGGTAGGCATTGTCCCACTGGGTCGGATCGGGGGTCCAGCTGCCCTCGATGCCGTTCGTCATCGTGTCCTTGCCCGAGCCGGCGCCCTTCGGGTTGTGCCAGCCGAGCCCCATCGCCTCCATCGGCGCCATCTCGGGCGGCGGTCCGATCTCCTTGGCGGGCGTCATGCCGTGGCTCTTGCCGAAGGCATGACCGCCGGCGATGAGCGCCACGGTCTCCTCGTCGTTCATGGCCATGCGGGTGAACGTCGTCCGGATGTCGTTGGCCGAGCCCTGCGGGTCCCCGTTCGCGTAGGGTCCCTCGGGGTTCACGTAGATCAGCGATTGGTGGGAGGCGGCGAGGGGGTTCTCCAGGTCGTAGTCGGCGTCGCCGTTCTTGCCGCGCCAGCGCTCGTCACGGTTGACCATCTCGTCGAAGCTCGAGACCTTGCCCATCTCGACGACCTCGGGGCCCCAGTAGGTGGCGTTGTCCGCCTCCCAGGCGTCGAGACGTCCGCCAGCGAATCCGTATGTCGGCAGGCCCATGATCTCCAGGGCGCAATTGCCGGTGAGCACCATCAGGTCGGCCCAGGAGAGGGCGTTGCCGTATTTGTGCTTGATCGGCTGCAGCAGCCGGCGCGACTTGTCGGTGTTGCCATTGTCCCACCAGCTCGAGATCGGCGCGAAGCGCTGCATCCCGGTGCCGGCCCCGCCCCGCCCGTCCGCGATGCGGTAGGTACCGGCCGAGTGCCAGGCCATGCGGACCATCTGCGGGCCGTAATTCTTGTAATCGGACGGCCACCACGCCACCGACGAGGTCAGGAACTGCTTGATGTCGCTTTTCAGGGCATCGAGGTCGATCGTCCGGAATGCGCTGCCGTAGTCGAAATCCGGTCCGAGCGGATCCGACGCGACCCCATTCTGGTGCAAGAGTTCGACCCTCAGACGGTGGGGATACCAGTTCTCCAGTGCCGGACGGCTGCCGAGTGCTCCGCCGATGCGATCGCCGCCAAACGGGCACTTGCCGGCCATCGGGTACGATTCGGTATTGGTCTTGTCGATCATCAACTCGTTCATCAACGTTTCCCTTGGCGCAGGGCCGGCGCCATCGGACGGATCGGGTCGCCTGTCTGTCGCCTGATGCGACGTGGAGCGTGCAACGCCTCGAGCGACAGCAACTTTCGCGCGACCCGACGCTGCGAGCGAAATCTGGCGCGTCTAACAAAAATCAAGGTGCGGTCGCCTTCGATCTTTGCGGGACGCCGTCGGAAACGCCTGACGCGAAGCCGCCTCACGTTTGCGCGAGGCCTCGGCGCGCAACCCGCTTCAGAGCCGAGCGCGATGATGCGCACAGCGGTAGTACCGCAAACGTCGCTCTGCCGAGGGAGATCGCGAGGGGGATCGGGTGCGTTATCATCCGATCCTCCGGGCGACGGGAGCGAGGCGATCCGATGCGACCGCCGCCAGGAGGCCGATGCTGAGGCCGACGGCCATCAGAAAGGGGAGACGCGGCTCGACGTAATAGAGGGAGATGCCGAGGATCGGCCCCACCACGAATCCGAGAGCCATAGCGGCGGAGACCAGTCCGGCGGCGGCGCCCTGCTCAGCCTGCCCGACCGCCAGGGAGGCCGTGGTCTGCAGACCCGGCATGATGACGCCGTAGCCGACGCCCAAGGCGGTACAGCCAGCGACGATGAGGGCAAGATTCTGTGCCAAGGCGAGGGCGACGAAACCTGTCAGTAGTCCTGCCGCTCCAAGTCTCAGCATCGTACGCGGCGTCGGCGAGAGCTGTCTGACGATGAGGATCTGGCTCGCCAGGGCGGCCAACGCGAAACCGGCCAGGGCGAAGCCGACGTGTCGCGTCGCAGCCGCAGAATCGAGGCCGAGCAGGTCCTGGACGTAGAAGGACAGGGTCTGCTGGGTCAACCTCGGCAGCCACAAGGGGCCTGCCGTGCGAGCCGCCATCGAGGCCGCGGGCGCACAGCTGTTGTTCCTCCCGCCCTACAGCCCTGAACCGAAGGACCGCGCAGCGACTTCAACTCTATCGAGATGGCCTTCTCGGAGCTGAAAGCGCTGCTGCGCAAAGCCGAGGAACGGACCGTCGAGGGAATGTGGTCGGCCATCGGGCGCCTCGTCGACGCCGTCACACCCGACGAGTGCGCCAACTTCTTCGCCGCAGCAGGATATGAGCCAGATTAAATCGCGAACGCTCTAAGGGTGGTGGCTCGGGGCTCATAAGGAGCGTGGCTCTTTCCTTTCAGCGGAAAGAAGCTCGTGTCCATATTCTGCAGCATGACAACCGATTTGCTCTGGCAGTTCGCCCGGCTGCCCGAGCGCAGACGAGCTTGGCGGTAGCGTCAGAGTCAGCCTGGGATCGGTGGATCGAACGAGGTCGGGGCGACCACGTACAACAATTCATTGCATGTCGTTTTATTAAGGTTCCGCTCACCTTGGTGTCATCCCAGCTACGGCATTCAATTGTTTATCAAGTTCTGGCTGCGCCGTTGCCTCGTTGCTTCAGGAGCGGGCCATAAAGATGGACCGTATCCCCAGATGTGACGACAAAAGGTTAGAGCATGTCTGGCGCGACTATCGAAAATCAGGCAAATCCTGAGGGTGGGACTGTACAGGAGGCCGTCAATACGACCGCCGGCGGTACAGAAGTCAGCATCCTTTTGCAGGGACTGCGAAGGGCAGTCGGGCCTAACGGGGGTCCACCGACCGTCCCGGGGGTGGCAGGCGAAGACAGCGTGCTCGATGAATCGAGCGGCTATGGCTCCACGATTCTGAGGGATGCGGAGAATTACGGGACTAGATCGGCGTTCGCACAAGGCTTCAATGACTGGGCGGCCAACTTCGCGAGCTCACTGTCGCCAGATGGAGCTGCAGTCTTCATTAGATCACTTGGGTATCTTGGAAACGCTGTGAGAGTCGGAGGCGAGTTCGCCGGGCCGGCTTCTGCCGTGGTCGCGGCGGGCATCCTACTTTATCCGGTGGCCAAGGGGTCGCCGGATGAGCAGGTGTCGACGCTGCAACCCGGCACCCCTTGGAACCCGGACGGCACGCCCACGGCGCCATCGATCCTCCCCACCCATGGGGCAGTGCAAGTCCTCGCTGTCGCCAATCAAGCCCAGCTCGCCGCCGCCATCGAGACGGTCAACGCCTCGCCTGGCAACTACGCGATCCATGTCACGGCCGACATCTCCCTGAATGCGGACCTTCCAGCGCTGAACCAGCCCCTCGGCGTGGTTCGGATCGACGGCGAAGGACACGTGCTCGACGGTGCCGATACTTACCGCGGCCTGATGGTGGACGATACGCAGGCTCTCTTGAAAGACCTTACTATTCAGGACGCTGTCGCCCAGGGGGGCGCCGGCGGCATTGGCAAGGCCGGCGGCGGCGGCGGCGCGGGTCTCGGTGGCGGCGTGCTTGCGGTCAACCACGCGACGATCGCCCTCGATGACGTCTCGTTCACGAACGACGCCGCCACCGGCGGACAGGGCGGCGCAAGGGAGGCCGGCGCTCTGCTCGGGAGTGCGGGCTATGGCGGCGGCGGTGGCATGGGCGGCGCCGGGGGAGCGGGAAGCGCCTGGCATTCGAGCGTCGGGGGTGTGTTCGGCGATATCGGCCAGCACCTCAACCCCCTAGTTCAGGCCGACGAGGACGATGGGCGGGACGGCAGCAGCGGCGGTGGCGGCGGCCTCGGCATTGCGGCGACGGGGAGCGCCAGCGGCCCTGGTGGGCGCAGTTCCATCCTGACCGGCGCGGATGGTGGCTTGGGCTTGGACGATGGCACATCCGCCAACAACGATGCCGCGGGCGTCGGTGGAGGCCTCGGCGCCAATGGCGTTCAGGGCGGTTGGGGAGGCGGTGGCGCCGGCAGCGCCGGAGATGGCGACAGCGGCGACGTCGGCGGTAATGGCGGGTATGGCGGCGGCGGCGGCGGTGGTGGTGGAGCCGCCGGCTACGGCGGTGGCGGTGGCGGTGGTGGCGGCGCCGTTGGCATCATGGGCGTCGACCAGGGCCAGGCCGGATTCGGCGGCGGTGCCGGTGCTACGGACGGCGGTGGCGGTGGAGCGGGTCTCGGCGGCGGTGCCTTCGCCGACGCTACCAGCACGATCAGTATCGAAGGTGGCAGCTTCACCGGCGACACGGCGACCGGTGGCCAGGGTGCGAGCGGTGGAGGAAGCGGCCAGGGATACGGAAATTCGATCTTCCTCTCGGGCAATCAGGTCCTGACGGCCTTCGCCAAGCCGGGCGAGACGACGACACTCGGTGGGGGAATCTCCGACCAGTCCGGCGTCCATGATCCGAGCGGTCAGGGCGGCGCGGCAGTGGTGATGGCCGTCGGCGGCGGTACCGTCGCGATCACGGAAGAGAACGCCCTCTCGGGAGGCATCGTCATCGGTGACGGCACTACGCTGGAGCTCGCGGTGAGCGGGGCCGCAGGCGCCACCAGTGCGATCGCCTTCGGAGATACCGGCGACGGCGCGACCTTGCGCGTGGATGCTCCCGCCCTTCCCGCTGGCGGCCTTCTCGTTACGGGCTTGCGCGATATGCAGACCGGTGATCGGGTAGACTTCGCAGGTCTCGCCGGTGCGACCCAGGTCACGGTTGGGACGGTCGGCGGAGCCATGGCTACGGACGGGCAAACCGCGACACAGGTCACGGCCTCGAACGGCGCGCAGTCGGAGTCGGTCCTGATCGAAGGTCTGAACGCCGGGGCTACCTTCGCCGTGGCGAGCGATGGCCAGGGCGGCTCGACCTTGACCATGACCCAGGCGATGCCGGCACCGACTGGGTTGGTCGAGACGACCGCTGCGGATGGCTCGCCGGTCGTGTCCGGTCAGGCCCAGGCCGGAAGCTCCGTCACCCTGTATCAGGTGCAAGCGCAGGCTGGCATCCTGCTTCAACTCGGGACTGCGACCGCCACATCGAATGGCACGTTCAGCCTGTCGCCCGATACTCTGCCGGATGTCGGTGCCGGCCCCGTCGTGGCCATGGCTGCCGACGCCTCGGGCAACCAGTCGGTGCTGTCCGCCGCACTCACCCTTCCGGCCGGGACCGGCGGCACGCCGCCCGCCACCGATGCGAGTTTCGGCATGCCGGCCCCGGGAAGCATCGTCCTGCGCGTCGGCACCGAGGCGCAGCTCACGGCGGCCATCGATCAGGCCAATGCCGGCACAACGCCGGGGCCGCTGGCGATCGAGTTCACCAACGACATCACCCTCGCTAGCGGTGACCTGCCCATTCTCGACGCAGCAAATTCTGTCGCGCTCATGGGCAACGGCTACACATTGGATGGTGATCATGCCGCGCGTGGGCTGATGGTGTTCGGGGGCCTCGTTGCCGTCAATAACCTCGCCATCGCCGATACTGTGGCACAGGGTGGAACAGGCGGGAGCGGGGCAGCCGGCGGCGGCGGCGGAGCGGGTCTCGGTGGCGGCCTCATGGTGGCCGGGACCGCGAACGTTGCCCTCGACGACGTCAACTTCTCCGACGATACCGCCCAGGGCGGTATCGGTGGTGCTAGCGCGTTGAGCACAGGCGTAGGTGGCGGCGGCGGCCTTGGTGGAAATGGGGGCGACGGATCGAGCGACGGCATGTCGTCCGGCTCTCATTATGGTGCCAATGGCGGCGGCGGCGGGATCGGCAGGGCCTCTACGGGTGGGGATGGCGTGGGCTCCGACGGCGGCAATGCGCAGGGCGTCGTCGGTACTCTTATCAACGCCCCAACGGATCAAGGAAGCAGTCTCAAAGGCGTCACCGGTGGCATTGAGGGCGGCGGCGGCAACGGTGGAAACATCGATCAAGACCCAACCAATGGTGGCGGTGGCGGCATCTACGGTTTGAGCGGTGCCGACACGAGCGAGGGGGGCGATGGCAGCACGGGCGGCTGGGGCGGCGGCGGCGGCGGCAACAACACCTTCGGTGGTAATGGTGGCTTCGGAGGCGGCGGTGGCGCTGGTCTGGGCAATGGCGGCGGCATCGGTGGCTTCGGCGGCGGCGGCGGGGGCGGTCTTCCAATTCTGCAGGACACGGGCCATCAAGGGGGATTTGGCGGCGGAGCCGGCGGGAGCGGCAGCATCGCAGGTAGCCAACTGGGCGGTGGCGGCGGCCTGGGTGCGGGAGGCGCGGTCTTCGTCGAGCAGGGGTCGAGCCTGACGGTCGTCAATTCCGGCAGCACGGGCGATACCGTCGCCGGCGGCCAGGGACAGAACGGCGGCGGCGACGGTCAGGCCTATGGCGCGGGCTGGTTCATTCAGGGCAATCAGGCGATCACACTCGGGGCTCTCTCCGGTCAAACCACGACCATCAACGACGTCATTTCCGACGAGACCGGGTCACATGACGCAAGTGGCGCGACCGGTGCCGGTACCGTAATCGCCGCAGGGCCCGGCACGGTCGCGCTCGAGGTGCAGAATACCTATACCGGCGGCACCGTCATCGACGGCGGCACCCTCGAACTCGGTGCGGCCGGTGCGGCCGGCACCGGCGACATCACGTTTGCAACCGGCAATGTGGGCACGCTGAAGGTGGACGCGGCGGTCACGAGAAGCGGCGCCCTCCTCAATGGCATCTCCGGACTGGCGGCCGGCGACGCGATCGACCTCGCCGGCGTCGCGTACCAGCAGGGGGCGATGACCCAGGCCATCGGTGCGCCCGGTAGCGCACCAACCGCCGCCGGCGGTATGGCAGCCTCGCAGGTGCTGATCGGCAACGGCACAGACCATGCCGTTCTGGCGATCGAGGGACTGGCACCGCAGGCTGCCTTGACCCTGGCGAGCGACGGCCAAGGGGGAACTCTGGTGAGCCTCGCTCAGCCGGCCGGGACTGCCTCAGCCGATTCCTCGGCCGTAGCCGCAGCCGCTCCGGGGGGCGCCGATGCGGCACCTGCGACGGAGCTGTTCACCCTGCCGCCAGGGCAGATCAGCAGCCTTGGAACCGGCGATCCACGGAATGCGGTCAACAGCATGCTGTTTCAGGCCTCGTCTCCTCCCGGAGTTGCGGTCCCGGTTCCCGCGCCAGCCGGTGGAGTCGCGGCGGCGATCCACGATCCGGAGGCGCAGGCCGGTCTCTTGCCGATGCCCGGAGAGGACGACCGTCACGGAGTAGCGGGGCTCGCCCACGAGTCCGGTCAAGCCACCTCAAGCCTCCATCAACGCTGAAACGAGCCGTGCGGCCTCTTTCGGGAGGCCGGACACCCTCAGATCTGCCAGGACCACAACGATGCCGGACTCCCCTTCCACCGCCGGCCCGCCTCCTGGCGGGCCGGACGGTTCCGATCCGGCTGAACTGCGCATCGCCGCCGTCGCGGCGGCGGCGCGCTTTCACGGCATCGACCTCGATCGCACCCGGTTGAGGGAGGAGGGCGTGCCACCCTCAACCGCTGCTTTGGCGGCTTGGCTATCGGAGGCAGGGCTCTGGGCGCGGGCGGTCAAGCTCTCCTGGCGCCAACTCGCCCAGGCCGCACCCGACCGCCCGGTTGTCGTGCTCTTCACCGATGGAAGCGCCGGCCTGGTCGTCGCAGCCGATACCAAGCGCGACCTCGCCTGGCTGCGGGATCCGGCTAATCCACGGGGCGAGCCGGTCCCGATGGACGCCCTGCGGCTTTCACAATGGTGGTCGGGCGAGGCGCTATTGGTTCGGAAGGGACGTGGCGTTGCGCAGGCCGAGGCACCGTTCGGTTTCGCCTCCGTGGCCCGCCTGGTTTTTGGCGAACGCGAAATCCTTCGCCACGTCGTGCTGGCATCCCTGGTCCTCAGCGTCCTGGCCATCGTTCCCGCGCTGCTGACCTCCATCGTGCTCGATCGGGTGCTGGTCTATCAGAGCTGGTCCACCCTGACCCTGGTGGGCGTCATGGTCGGCATCACTGTGCTGTTCGAGGCGCTGCTGACCCATGCTCGAGGCGAAGCGCTACAGGTTCTGTCTACCCGGATCGACGCACAGCTCAATCTTGCTGTGTTCGAGCGACTCCTGATGTTGCCGCTCGATCATTTCGAGCGGCATCCCACGGGCGAGACCAACCACCGCATCGGCCAGATCTTCCGGATTCGCGCGTTTCTGACCGGAAAGTTGATGAGTACCGTCCTCGACGGCACCACGCTGCTGGTGTTGCTGCCGGTGGTGTTCTGGCTTCAACCCATCCTTGCCGCGATGGTGCTGGCAGCGTCCGGCGTCGTCGCCCTCGTGATCATAGCCTTCATGCCGGCGATGCGCCGCGCCTATGGCCGGGCGATCGCTGCCGAGGTGCGCAAGAGCGGGCTTCTGGTCGAGACGGTGCAGGGCATCCGGACGGTCAAGTCGCTGGTGCTCGAGCCGCAACGGCGGGAGGCATGGGACGCCGCCGTCGCCGAGGCTGGCCTCGCGCAGGTTGCGGCGGGCCGGCTCGGCCGCTGGCCGCGCACCCTGACCCTCCCGGCGGAGCGCTTCATCGATCGCGGGGTCCTGCTGGTTGCCGCCTACCTCGTTCTCGACGGAGTCTCCGGCGTACAGGTCGGTGCGCTCGTCGCCTTCGTCATGCTGAGCGGCCGACTCGCGGCGCCCCTCATCGGTTTCGCCCGGCTGCTCGAAGACGTGGAGGAGGTTCGCACATCCGTGCAGCAGGTCGCGCTGGTGCTGAACAACCCGACCGAGACCGCGGCGATGCAAGGCGGCATCTCACCGCGGATCGCCGGCGCCCTGCGCCTCGAAGGCGTAAGCTTCACCTATCCCGGAGCCCGTGGACCGGCCCTCGACGGCGTTTCATTCGGAATCCCGGCCGGAACGATGCTCGGTATCGTCGGCCGCTCCGGCTCAGGCAAGAGTACCATTACGCGGCTTCTCCAGGGGATCAGCCGAGACTATTCCGGAACGGTGCGGGTCGATGGGACCGACCTGCGTGAGATCAACTTGGCGCATCTGCGCCGTTCGTTCGGCATCGTGCTGCAGGACAACGTACTGTTCCGCGGGACGGTCGCCGACAATATCCTGGCCGGACGTCCCAATCTCACCCTTGAAGACGCCATGGAGGCGGCCCGTCTCGCGGGAGCGGACGAGTTCATCGAGCGCCTGCCGCAGGGCTACGGCACGTGGATCGAGGAGGGCTCGTCCAATCTGTCCGGGGGCCAGCGTCAGCGTCTCGCCATCGCGCGAGCCTTGGTCGCCGACCCGCCGGTGCTGATCCTCGACGAAGCCACGAGTGCCCTCGATCCCGAGAGCGAGGCAGTGGTGAACGCCAACCTGCAGCGGATCGCCCGCGGTCGCACGATGGTGATCGTGTCGCACCGCCTGTCCTCGCTCCTGGATTGCGACCTCATCGCGGTTCTCGACCAAGGACGCCTCGTCGATATCGCGCCGCACGACGCGCTGGTCGAGCGATGCGCGATCTACCAGCAGCTCTGGCGTCAGCAAAACCGTTACCTCGCTCGTGAACCCAAGGGGCGGCCGGTCCAGGCGCCGGCCGATGCCCACGAACTTGTCGCGGCGGAGATCTGAGATGTACGGGTTCCATCGTCAGCCGGACGACGGCGCTGCCGCTCTCCTCGACTTCGCCGGCCCCAGCCGCGCCCTGGTCACGCTGCCAATGCAGCCGCTGGCGCGCAGCACTACCCTAGTGATCAGTACGCTGATGCTGAGCAGTCTCGCGGCGCTCGCGTTCATCCCGATCGACAAGGTGGTCACCGGACGCGGCATCGTGGCGGCCCCTAACGGGACGCTCGTGGTGCAGCCGCTGGACACCAGTATCGTGCGCGCCATCCACGTCGAACCCGGGCAACTGGTTCGCAAGGGCGACATGCTCGCTCAACTCGATCCCACCTTCACCGGCTCGGACCAGTCGAGCCGGCAGGAGCAGGTCGCGAGCCTGACGGCCCAGATCGAGCGACTCCAGGCGGAGATCGCCGGTCGGCCCTACGCCCCTTCGACGCAGGATCCCGTGCACGTGCAGCAGGCCGCCCTCTTCGAAGAACGTGTGGCCGAACACCGCGCGACCCTCGCGCGCTTCGACGCCGAGACCGGCGCGCTTCAGGCGCAATTGCAGCGGGCGCAGACCGACGTCGCGATCGGCACCAAGCGTCTCGGCATCGCCACCGATCTGGCGAGCCGCCGGGCCGAGTTGCAGCGGCTGCAGGTCGGCAGCCTGATGAACACGCTGGCGGCCAACGACACACAGGCGCAGATGCAACAATCCCTCGAGGAGGCACAGAGTGCCGTCACGGCGGGACTGAGCGCCCTGGAAGCCAAAGCCAGCGAACGCGAGGCTTATGCCCGCGGCCGGATCGCCCACAACGAGGCGGACCTGACGTTGCTACAAAGCCGGCTCTCAGGCGCCCAGGCGGCTCTGGCCAAGGCGAACTTGCGCCAAGGACTGGTCTCCTTGAGGGCACAGGCCGATGCGATCGTGCTGAGTGTCGCCCGTGTTTCCGTCGGGTCGGTGCTGCAATCCGGCGCGGAACTGATCACCCTCGTGCCGAACGACGCTCATCTCGAGGTGGAAGCGGCGGTGTCGGGTCGTGATATCGGCTGGGTCCGGCCCGGCCAGGCCGTGACGGTGAAGTTCGATACTTTGCCGTTCTCGCGCTACGGAACGGCACAGGGAACCGTCCAGGCGATCAGCCCTGCAAGCTTCACCGAGCGCTCGGACCCGGCCGCGGCATCCCTGCCGCGGCAGGATAGCACCGAGCCATACTACCGGGTCAGGATTTCCCTCGACCGGACAGCCCTGCACGACGTGCCGGAGGGGTTTCGGGTGGTATCGGGCATGCCGGTGGCAGCGGATGTCTCTGTGGGCCGACGCACGGTGCTGGACTATCGCTCGGGAGTGGCATAGCCTGGGATGACGGCGTTGTTCAGCCCGTCCATTCCCATTGCGATCGCGCCCGAACGCTTCACATTTGCTTTCTCCAGGAGCACGACCCTGGCTTTCGGGTTGCGCAGCTTGGCCTTCAGGGCTGCCATTGGGCCCGCCGTGCCGCCGCCGATGACCAGGACGTCGCACGCGATCTCCGACGTGGCATCGTGAATCTCATCCATGGCCGGCCTCGGATGTGGTGCTGGCGCCCTCGGCCAGCGTGCGCAGGTAGGACCACGGGAAAATCCCCCGGTCGTGACCGTCGGAGAAGACGAGGTTCACCGCATAGGCGCCCACCGGCAGGACATCGCGGATCACCAGATCCGCCGTTGGGACCGAGGGGACCGCATCCACGGATGCCCGCACCGAGCCTGCGCTCCGACTTCCCGCCCTGAGGGTCGCGGCCGACAGGGACGAGACGGTGCCGTCCTCCCACCGGACGTCGAGGCGTCTGGACCCTTTCGTCAGTCTGATCTCGCGTGGGATGTCCACCATCGCCTCCTTCTCGTCGAGCCGAAGGCCAGGGAGACCGGCGGCTCGGAACGGTTAGAGCGGAGGGCGTGCCCGGTTGTTAAGAAACTAATTGCCTCGGCGGCGAGCCCGGCCTTAAAGCCAAGCCATCACGCCAAGCCTTGCAAGGCGGTTTGCCGCCCAGAGCCTGTCCGTGCCGGCAACGCGAGCGCTGACGTTGCAAACATCCCCCTTTTCAAGCGGATGAGCATGCGGGCCATGACGTCAAACCGAACGCTGTCCGACGGGCGGTTCCAGGTCCCGCTCGTCAGAGTCGGCGGCATCGGGAAACCCTGACATCGGGATTTTCCAGAATATCGTTCCCATATTCATCACAACAACGAACGCTCATTCTGCTGCATGAAGGCTATACAGAGGCATACGCAATACGCCTCTGGGTTCATCCGCGGATGCAAGCACTGTAGCGGCCAGCCGATGAGCGAAATAGATTTGTATCTCGAAGACAAACGCCGCGCGCTTGATTCTCGCCAAGAGCGCGTCCGGCAGGGCAAGGTTTCCGCGGTGCCCCTGACGGCGCGCGCGTCGGTGGAGGGCCGCAGCGGCGTGCGCCGCATCGGAATTCGCCGGCACGCGATCGTGTCCGACAGCCAGCCCGACTTCGCGGGGTTCGACCTCGGGCCGAGCTCCCCGGAGCTTCAGCTCGGCGTCCTCGGCTCCTGCCTCGCCCATACGATCCTGATCCAGGCCGCCCTTCAGGATCTGCCGATCACCTCCCTGGAGGTCGAGGTCGCGGGGACGTTCGACCCGCGGGCGGGCACGGAGGGCTTCGAGGATATCCCCGTGCATCCGCGGGACCTGACCTACGAGGTACGCCTCGATTCACCGGCCGAACCGTCGACGGTCCAGGCGTTTCGGGCCCGGGTCGAGAAGGCCTGCCCCATCCTCAATCTGCTTCGCCTGCCACAATCCGTGAGCGGCCGCTTCACCCACACCGCGCCCGGCCATGGGGCGGATGCCACTCTACAGGAGACGAACCCGTGACGATGACCCGACGCCGTGTGCCGGCCTTGCTTCTTGCCCTCGGAACGGGCCTCGCGGCCTTTACTGGGGCGGTCGCCGATGAGAGCGCACCCAAGGACTTCCGCATCGGCTATCAGAAGATCGGCCTTATCGTCGTCGCACGCCAGCAGGGCGTGATCGAGAAGCGCTTGGCGTCCCAGGGCACAAAGGTACAGTGGGTCGAGTTCCAGGCGGGACCACCCCTGCTCGAAGCTTTGAGCGCAGGCAGCATCGACTTCGGCTATACCGGCGACGCGCCACCGATCTTCAATCAGGCTGCGGGCGGCAATCTCGTTTATGTCGCCGCCTCGGCGCCCTCGGGAGACGGAGAGGCGATCCTGGTCAAGGAGGATTCACCGATCCGCTCGGTTGCCGACCTCAAGGGCAAGAAGATCGCGTTCGGACGTGGCACCTCTGCGCACAACCTTCTCATCGCCGCTCTTGAGAAAGCTGGCCTGACCTTCGCCGACATCACGCCGGCCTACCTGACGCCGGCCGATGCCGGCTCGGCCTTCGCCAACGACAGCGTCGACGCCTGGTCGATCTGGGACCCTTACTTTGCTGTCGCGCAGGCGCGGAGCAAGACACGAGTTCTTGCCACCTCGGGCCAGACCCTCGACGTGTCCGCCTATTTCCTGGCGAACAAGACCTTCGCCGACAAGCATCCGGGCGTCGTGGTCAGCGCCCTGTCGGCACTCTCCGAGGCGGCGGCCTGGGCCGAAGGACATCGCGACGAAGTGGCCCAAGCGCTAGCGACCGTGACCGGTATTCCCTTTGCGATCCAGAAGACGGCTGCGGACCGAACGCAGTTCGGTGTGCGGCCACTTTCCGACCCGATCCTTGCGAACCAACAGGCGACGGCGGACCGGTTCCATCGCCTCGGCCTGATTCCCCGCGCCATCCAGGTCCGTGACGCCGTATGGACACCGCCTCGCACCTGAACGCGGCTGCCTCGGTCTGTTGCAGAGTTGAATCGCCTTTAGAACGCCCGATGAGACGAATACGACGTCGTTCGGCTTTCGTCCGAAAACTGAGTTGCCGGAAGAACCGCCCGGCATTAGACGAACAGATGTCGGTATCGATCTTGCTACCCCGTAGAAAAACCATCTACTAAATCGAATTAATATAGTATTCAGTCGATCTTATTGTAGTGTAGCTGATGAGTACATTGTTCAATACGCGGACATCGTGGCTTGGCGGGACAGCTCGGCTGTCTTGGCCTTCGGCGTGTGTGATTGGGGGCGGCGGAATGGTGTTAAGAAATATGCGAGGCGTCGCAGGTGTGATGCTAGCGCTCGCGGTAAGTCCGGTATGCGCAGAGCCCGAGCGGCAAGACGGGACCCTGACCGCGATCGTCCAGCCAGAGCCGGTGATCCTGACCGCGGCGGTCAGTTCAGCCGCTCCAACCGGGGTGGTAAGCGGGACAATTTTCGACGGGCTCGTCGACTACGACCGCGACCTCAAGCCGATTCCGGCTCTCGCCACGGCCTGGGAGACTGCACGCGACGGGCTCAGTCTGACCCTGCACCTGCGCTCCGGCGTGAGCTGGCACGACGGCCAGCCTTTCACGGCGGCGGACGTTAAATGGACCCTCGAGAACGTCTGGACCAAGATCCATCCGCGCGACCAGATCAGCTTTGGCCCAGATCACCTTTGGTAAGGTGACGACCGTCGAGACGCCCGATCCGCTTACCGTGATCCTGCGCCTCAGCCAGCCCTCGCCTGCGATCCTATCGTCCCTCAATAGCAATGGCGCGCAGGTGCTTCCCAAGCACCTCTATGAGGGCACGGACGTGCTCTCGAACCCTTACAATAAAAAGCCGGTCGGCACGGGTCACTCCTTGATGCTGCCGTGGGATACCTGTCGCTCCCGCTGTTTCTCCTGATCTAGGAAGCCGTGTCGCAGGCGGGCATCGTCAACACCGTGCTTTTCCCGCCGCCGACCGTCGTGGCGCAGGCGCTGCACGAATGGCTGATCTCTGGTGAACTGCCGTCGGACCTAGCCGCGAGCCTTGCGCGGGTTCCTGTGGGCTTCCTGCTGGGATCCATCCGGCCGCACCTGTCGAGCACCGCGCGTTGACAAGCAGCCGTCACCCGCCCGCGAGTTCCCGCGTGATGTGCTTCACCGAGGGCGTGACGATGGCCACGAACTGCGCCTCACGCAGTCGCCGGAAGGGTTCGGAGCCTTCGAGATACCCGCGCGCGCCGAACTGAAGCATGGCGGCTTGCGCCGCCTCCAGGGCGAGCCAGGAAATGTCGAGGCGTAGGCGCAGGGTCTCGCGGAACGCGCCCGCCGCCGGGTCGGCATGGCGTTCGGCCGCGTGCACGAACCGCGTCCACAGGTCGGCCGCCCGCGCGTCGATCCCCTCGGCCCCAAGAGGAAGCGCCGCGCCGTCCCGGCTGCCCCGGCCATCCGCGCGCATCAGCGCGGCGACGCCACGGGCGAGCCCCAGTCCCATGCCGGCCTGGAGTAGAACGAAGCCGTTGCGGATGCGGGGGACGAAGGCCGCGGCGTCAGGGGCGATCACGTCGTCGTCAGGCACGAAGGCGTCGCGGACCATCACCGTGTAGGTCCCGGTGCCTTCGAGGGCTACGAAGCGGGCATTGGCTGCGATGGCAACCCCTTCCTGGCCTGCCGCGAACACCGCCATGACACGGCGGCCGTCGTCCAGGGCGAAGATGCTGGCGAACGGGTGGTCGGGGCCGAGATTGGAGACCCAGGGCAAGCGCCCGCGCACCCTGTAGCCGCCTGGCACCCGTCGACCCGTGAGGGCGAGGGGCTCGATGCCGGCGAACGCCTTCATCGGATTAGACAGTCCGGTGCCGCCGAGGCGTACGCCGTTGGCGATGTCGGCCAGATGGCGGTCGCGGGCAAGCGCATCGCCATGGGCGAGGTACCAGGCAAGGGCGTCCTGGCACCAGACGCAGAAGGCCGTCGACAGGCAGGTGGCCCCCACCGCCGCCATCGCTTCCACGGCTCGGATCAGTCCCTCGGGTGTACCCTGCGTGTGGTGGGCATAGGCACCGGCTGCGCCGAGGCCGCGCAGCACGCCGTCTGGATAGAGCCCCCCGTCGATCGCACCGACGATCGGCGCGAGCTCGTCACGCACGACGCCGGCGACGTCCCGAGGGACTTCGGGAAGCGCCGCGGGGCGGGCGAGGGCCGCGCTCATCGATTGCGGACGAGGCTGACGGCGACGGGATTCCTGACCGTGTTGAGCACCGGCGACCAGTCACCCGCATGGGCCACGAGGTCGTCGAGTTCGGCTTGGCTCGCACCCTCGATGTCGAGGCGCGCAGTCAGGCGCACGGCAGTGAGGCCGACGGTCTTCGGCGACAGGTCGCCCGTCCCCCAGACCGAGGTGATGTTGATATCCCCCTCGCTCTCGATCTCGATGCCGCGCACGGTCCAGCCGCGCGCGACCGCGTTGGCTTGGAGGCCAACCGCCACGCAGGTGCCGAGGGCTGCGAGCAGCGCCTCGGTGGGGTTCGGGGCGGTGTCATCGCCGAGGAGGCCGGGCGGCTCGTCCACCACGTGGGCGTCGAGGTTGCGCACGTAGTTGAGATGGCGGAAGCGCCGACCCTCGGCGATGGTCCGGGCGCGCACCGTGCGAACGGCCGTCGGATCGGCGCGGCCCTTCTCCGACAGGGCCGCCAGGGCGTCCCGGTCGATGGTCTCGAAAGTCTGGACGATCTCTCTCACGGAGGCGGACGACATGGGCGTTCCTTTCAGGTCGCGGGAATCCAGCGGGCGCGGGCAGCGAGCCGTCCGAGGCCGGCGTCGAGGGCGTAGCCGATCAGTCCGATCAGCAGGACGAGGGCCGCCAAGCGGTCGTACGAGAGGGTGTCGCGCGCATCGTTGATGGCATAGCCGAGGCCGCTAGTGACCCCGAGATACTCGGCCGGCACGAGCACGATCCAGGCGACGCCGAGCGCCAGGCGCAGGCCCGTGAGGATGTCCTGCAGCACCGCCGGAACCACGATCCGGTGCAGGGTGGCGATCCGGCCGCCGCCGAGGTTGCGCGCGAGGGTGAGCCAGATCGGATCGATCCGCTTCACGCCGGCCGCGGTCGAGAACAGGATCGGCCAGATCGCGGCGGCCGCGATAAGGAACACGATGGCGCCCTCCCAGGTCGGGAAGGCCAGCACCGCCACCGGCATCCAGGCCAGCGGCGAGACCATGCGCAGGAGCTGGAAGGGGGGCTGCAGGGCGCGTTCGGCCAACGGCGAGGCCCCGACGAGCAATCCGAATGGCACCCCGAGCACGAAGGCGTAGGCGAGGCCTTGGCCGATCCTGGCAAGGCTCGGCAGCGCGGCCCGCCAGGCCTCGCCGGAGGTGAGAAGATCGGCGAACGACGCGATGGCCGGTCCGGCAGCGAAGCCCGCGAAGGCGGTATAGGCCGGATCCTTCGCGAGGAGGCAGCCGGCCGCGAACCACAGCAAAAGGATGGTGCCGACACCGAGAAGCGGCGCTGTCCAATGCAGCACGCCGGCAAAGGATCGGCTCTCCGGCCAGGCGCGCGCGGACGTGGGGCCGCCGATGTCCAATGGTGCGGACTTCAGGAGGCCCGCGGTCATAGCGACAGCGTCTCGGTGCGGTCGGTGCCGGACCCGGGGAACGCATCCGGGAAGCGCTTGAGGGATGCGGCCACGAAGCGGTCGTCGACGAGGTCGCGCGCGACGAAATCCGGATCGAGGCCGTTCAGGAAGGTCGCGTCGCCCTCCACCACGGTCCGGCCCATGGCCTCGACGATCAGGCGGGTCGCGGACGGGTAGGGCCAGGGCTGGAAGTCGATGCGGCTCGCCGCCCAGTCCGCGTGGCGGATGGCACCGCTCGCCGCATAGGCGGGACCGTAATCGGTCATTGCCTTGACCACCACGTCGGCGGCCATCGGCAGGTAACCGCGTCCGTCCTTCGAGATGAGCCGGGCCACGGCCTCCTTGTTGGCGGACGCATAGGCCTGCGCGCGCACGATGGCGTCGATGGCCTTGCCCGTCCATTCGGGGCGCTCCACCGTTGTCCGCTCATGCGCGACGACCACGCAGCAGGGGTGATTTTTCCAGATGTCCCCGGTGAAGCGCAGCATCCGGGCGCCGGCCTTGATCTCGCCGAGCGCATTGAACGGCTCGGCCACGATGTAGCCGTCGACCTTGCCGGCCGCCAGCGCCGCCGGCATCTCGGGTGGCGGCAGGATCTGGAGAGCGCATTCACCTGGGCCCGCCTCGCCCCGGATCACCGGCGTGATGCCGGATTCACGCAGCGCGTACTGCAGCACCACGTTGTGCATCGAGTACCAGTACGGAACCGCGACCCGCTTGCCGGCGAGCCCCCTGAAGTCGGTGATGCCGCCCTTGCCCCCGACGACGATGCCGGAGCCGTTGGTGTGGGCCCAGGCCAGAACCTTGACCGGGAACTTGTTGTTGTAGCGCATCCAGACCGGGATGGGCTTGAGCAGGTGGGCGAGGTTGAACTTGCCGGCGGCGAAACCTTCGACCAGGGCCGACCAGGACCGCACGGGGGTTGGCTCGGCCACCTTGAGGCCTGCCTCCTCGAAATAGCCCTTGGCGTGGGCGACCAGGAGGGCGGTGGCGTCGGTGATCGGAAGGTAGCCGATGCGCACCACATCGTCGTCGGCCGCGTGCACGGCCCGGCTCGACAGGCCGAGGCCGGCACCACCCAGCAGGGCGGCGAGGCCGCCGCGCGCGAGGCTGTCGAGGGTGTCGCGGCGGGTCCAGTCCGCGCGCGCCCATTCATGCGTCCAAAGGGCGGAGAGGTCGTCGGGAGCGGTCATCAGGAGGGTCCGGTTCACGCCGCTTCGCGGTCGACGGGGAGGGGTGATGCGCCGAGCCGCGCCCTCAGTTCGACCTCGGATCGGACGGGGAAATCCGCGACGATCACGGCGGGAGTGCCTGCAAGAACGAGGGCACGTTCGGCCAGAGCTGCGACGTCGGCCGGATCGTGGGTCACGATCACGAGCGTCAGGCCACGCTCGCTCGCAAGGCGCTTCACGTCCGCGCGCAGGGCGGTCCGCATCTCCGGATCGAGGGCGGAGAACGGCTCGTCGAGGAGGAGGAGGCGCGGCCGGCTCGCGAGCGCCCGCGCCAGGGCCACGCGCTGCTGCTGGCCGCCCGAGAGCTCATGTGGCTTGGCATCGACCCTGTCGGCCAGGCCGACTTCTCCGAGGATGCGCAGTGCGTCCGCGCGGTCGCCGCCGGGGCTTCCCAGGGGTCGGCCGGACAGGCGGGCCGGCAGCAGCACGTTGTCGAGGACGCTCGCCCAGGGCAGCAAGGCGGGCCGCTGGAACATCATCGTGGCCCCCGGGACGGGGCCCTTCACGCGCGCACCGTTGATCGTCAGGTCACCGGAGGATGGCGGGACAAGGCCGGCGGCGATCTGCAGCAGCGTCGACTTCCCGACGCCGGACCGCCCGACGATGCCGATCCGTTCACCGGGGGCGATCCTCAGCGAGATCCCATTGAGGATCGGTCGGCCGCCGCGCCGGAAACCAACGGCATCGAAGACGAATTGCGGCGATGGCGCAAGATTCTCAGGCACAGGGAATGGTACGCCGAACCGAGAGTTTTTCATCGAGCCAAGACCATCAAGTCTCGTCTGTAGAACATGAAGACCTCGGCGAGCCAAGTCGATAGATTAATATAATAAAAATCGAGGCCGAAGTAGAAGGCGAATTCCTGAGTTTCGGATTAACGAAGAAAAACCTCTCCCTATTGGCTGCATGATACCCAGCGCGCCTACGAGTGAAGCCTTTCACAGCTGGAGACGCGATCGGGTTTCATTCGGCACCGGTGCGAGGTCGACCGTGACCGATATCGTCAGAGTTCGCGTGGGCCGCGCTTCATCGAGTTGGATGCGCTCCGGAAGGCCCACGAACTCGACGATCTGGCCTCGACGGCGGTCGAATCGAATTCTGCGACAACCGCGGCCGTGAAGCAGCCGATGCACTTCCAAAGGAAAAGCCACTTGGGTCCTTGTGTGAAGATGCTGGCGCTATGGTAGGCCTACAAGGACGAGCCCAAGGCGAAATCGCTCCTGGGAACATCGCATGTCTGAAGCCAGGTTCTTCGTCGATCTACCGCGACCGCATCGTCGGCGCCTTCGCAGTCAACAGCACGGCCCGCCACGCGAGTACCGCGTCGGCACAGCCTGAGGCAGGCATGCGATACCGACCCGCCGCGACCGCATGCGCCTCGGCGCCTTCCCATATCCCGGCGGCCTGACGATCTCGGTAGCCCGAGGAGGACCGAACTTCGACGTCACGGTCTGCTCCGTTCAGCTTGAAAGTCAGCAGGCTAACGAAAGCCTCCTCTTGCCGAGGTTCTGACCTCGATCGTGCCGTAAGCCCGCGCCAGTAGCGAGTTGGGGGATAGATCGCTGGGTTCAGGCCGGAACTCGAACCTCCGGGCTATCCGCGAAACGGCTCGGCGGCCGGGCGAGACCGAGATGGTCCCGCAGAGTGGTTCCCGAATAGGCGGTGCGGAACAGGCCGCGCTTCTGGAGGATCGGCACAACGGCGTCTACGAAGGTCTCCAGACCGTCGGGCAGCACGTCGGGCATCAGGTTGAAGCCGTCCGCCGCTCCGGCCCGGAACCACGCCTCGATGTCGTCGGCCACGGCCTCCGGCGTGCCTACGATGATGCGGTGGCCGACACCGCCTCCGAGGGCCCGCAGCAATTCACGCACCGTGAGGTTGTCGCGACGGGCGAGCGCCACGGTTCCGAGGAACATGGTGTGGTTGGCATTGGCGGGCAGTGGCAGCGCGTCCGGCAGCGGCTTGTCGAGGGCGAGGCGCTCCGGTGCGATCTGGAGCGTGCCAGCGAGACGCGCCAGACTGTACTCGATCGGAACCAGGTTCCACAGGTCGTCCTGACGCTGGCGCGCCTCCGCCTCGGTACTGCCGAGAATAGTGGCCAGCCCCGGCAGAATGACGATGGACTCGGGCGAGCGTCCGAAGGTTGCGGCGCGAGCCCGCAGGTCCCGCGCATAGGACACTCCATCCGGGATGGTCTGCGACAGGGTGAAAACCGCCTCGGCGGTGGCCGCCGCCAGATCACGTCCATCCTGCGAGCCGCCGGCCTGAACCGTCACCGGGCGGCCTTGGGGTGAGCGCGGCACGTTGAGGGGCCCGTCGACGGAGAAGTGAGTGCCCCGGTGGCGGATGGCATGCACCTTCCCCGGGTCGACGAAGCGGCCGCTGGCTTTGTCGCCGATGAGGGCATCGTCCTCCCAGCTGTCCCACAGGGCGTGAGCGACCTCGACGAATTCCCGGGCGCGCGCGTAGCGCGTCCCGTGCTCGACGGCGGCGGTCAGCCCGAAGTTCCGGCTCGCGGCGGCATCGGCCGTGGTGACCACGTTCCAACCGACCCGTCCGCCGCTCGCGTGGTCCAGTGATGCGAAGCGGCGGGCGAGGTTGTAGGGCTCGTTATAGCTGGTCGAGGCCGTCGCGATCAGCCCGATCCGCGCCGTGGCCGCGGCGATGCTGGCCAGCACGATGGTGGGCTCCAGGGCATTGAACGGGCGGTAATCGAGGCGGT
This sequence comes from Methylobacterium sp. Leaf91, assembly GCF_001422815.1. Classification (GTDB taxonomy): domain Bacteria; phylum Pseudomonadota; class Alphaproteobacteria; order Rhizobiales; family Beijerinckiaceae; genus Methylobacterium. Next base: position 208,584 of record NZ_LMMP01000051.1, read on the forward strand.
CCGAGATCGAGGGGGTGTCGGCGAGGAAGATCGCGTCGAACAAGCCCCGCTCGGCGACCTGGGCGACCCGGACGTAATGGGCGATGTCGACGAAGGCGTCGGGCTGACTGCCGGGCAAGCGCCAGGCCGACGGGTACACGCCCGAATGCAGCAGGTTCACGTTGAGATGCAGCTGGCGTGGAGACATCGGGAAGGTGATCCGTCGATCGCGGGGTGGGACGTGTCGGGGCGAGAGTGGCGCGGTGCGGTCATGTCCGGGAGACGATCCGGTTCTTCGCGCCAATGCGAGTCGAAGTTTTCGTCTCCGCAACGCCGGCTCGGCGCTGGTAAGTTTTCAAATAGCGCGATGCTGTCAGTTGCCTGGTATTTCCCAGTTGATTTTGGCTTCTACGTCGCACTAGATCACGCCAGCAACAACTAGACCGATCAAAATCAGAGATGAAGTCAAAAAATTCCCTCAGCATCAATTAGGGAATGTTTTGCTCGCGTTGAGTCTGGTCGTAGACAAAGCATATCCCGAGCTGAGATTGATGAAAAAATTCGTTTCCCTGCTTGCGCTGGCCACGATCTCCGCGACCGGGCTCGCTCCTCTGTCACCCGTCGATGCTGCGGAACCGCAGCCTCGGCCCGGCGGCACCCTCACCTGGGGCGTGACGACGGAGCCGTCCTGCTTCGATCCGCATCGCTCGTCGCAGCAGGCCGCCTTCTTCGTGGCGCGCAACTACATCGACTCGCTGGTCGGCAAGAGGGCGGACGGGACCTTCGCGCCCTGGCTCGCCACGGAATGGACGATATCGCCGGACGGAAAGGTCTATACCTTCACCTTGCGCGAGGACGTCATCTTCCACGACGGTGAGGTGTTCGATGCGGCGGCGGTGAAAGCGAATTTCGACTTCGTGAAGAACCCCGCCAACGCAGCGAACGCCGTCGCGCTGCTCGAATATTTCAGCTCGGCCGAGGTGATCTCACCGCACGTGGTCAGGCTCACGCTCTCGAAGCCGGATTCGACGTTTCTTGAATCGGTTTCCAACGTCAAACTCGGCCTGATCTCGCCCAAGTCCCTGGCCAAGGGCGATCTCTGCGGCGGCGGTCCGTCCCTCGCCGGCACCGGCCCGTTCGTCTTCGAGCGCTACGTGCGCGGCCAGTCGGCGAGCTTCGTGCGTAATGAGCGCTACGCCTGGCCCCCCGGCTACGCGGCCCGTCGGGGACCGGCCCATCTCGACGGGTTCAGCTTCCGGTTCCTGCCCGAATACGCCGTGCGCACCGGCGCCCTCACGTCGGGGCAGGTAGACGTCATCGAGGGCGTTCAGGCCACCGACGTGTCCCTGTTCGCGGACGATCCGCAGTACCGGCTCCTCATCGGCCCGTCGGGTGCCAGCACGTCCTTCACCCTCAACATCAACTACACCCGGGCGCCGGCCGACGACATCCGGGTTCGACGCGCCCTACGCGACGGGTTCGATCCCGAGCCGATCGTGCGGCAGGTCTATCTCAGCCACGTGAAGCGGGCCTGGTCGATCATCGGGCCGGCCAACCCGGCCTACAACAAGGCTCTGGTGGGGGCCTGGGGCAACGACATCGCGGGCGCGAACCGGCTGCTCGACGAGGCCGGGTGGACGCAGCGCGACGCGCAGGGGTTCCGCACCCGGGAGGGCCGGCGCCTCACCCTCGATGTCGGGTATCCGCAACCCTACGTGCGCGACAACCGGGAGATCCTCATCCAGGGCATCCAGGCGGCCTTGCGCAAGAACATCGGGTTGGACCTCAACCTGCGCATCGTCACGGCGGGCGAGTACGCCAAGGGCAACGCCACCGGCACTTGGTCGATCTATCCCAACACCGACAACCCCGCCGACCCGGCCCGCGAATTATGGGACATGCTCGGCTCAAAGGGCTTCCTCTACACGAAGGTGCCCAATCCCGACCCGGAGATCACCGGCCTGATCGATCAGGCCCTCCAGGCAACGGACCCAGTCGCCAAGCGCGCGCTCACGGACCGCATCCAGGTCCTGGGCGTCGAGAAGGCGTTCATCGTCCCCCTGTTCGCGCCGAGCTGGTTCCTGGCTGCGAAGACGGCCGTGCGCGGGCTGGGCTTCGAGGCGGGGCTCGACTCGCCGTCGAACGCCTACGACGTCTGGCTCGCAAAGGAGTAGCTCCCATGGGTTCGCGCGCCCTCTGGTCCCGCGTCGTCGCACGCCTGGGCACGAGCATCATCGTCGCCTGGGCCAGCGTCACGGCGGCCTTCCTCGCCCTCCATGCGCTCCCGGGCCGGATCGAGGACATCCTGGCGGGCGACATCGATACCCCGGGGCTGCGCGAGGCCATCGCCGCCGAATGGGGGCTCGATCAGAGCCTGCTCGCGCAATATCGGGCCTTCCTATCCCGCATCGCCGGCGGCGACCTCGGCACTTCCTACGTCTTGCGCCAGCCCGTACGCGAGATCGTTGGCTCGCAACTCTGGCCCACGGTTCAGCTCGCACTGACGGCAGGCGTGCTGGCGGTGGCGCTCGCCGTGACGGTGGCGCTTCTCACCGCCGGGCGGGGCCGGCTGTCCCGGAAGGTCGCCTCCGCCATTGAACTTGTCCTAGCCTCCACCCCGGTCTTCTGGATCGGCATCCTGCTGCTGATGCTGTTCTCCTTCACCTTGCGGTGGTTTCCGGTCTCGGGAGCGAATGGCTGGCAATCCCTGGTCCTACCCGCGATCGCCCTGGCGCTGCCCACTGCCGGCCTTCTGGCGCAGGTGCTCCGGGAGGCCATCGAGAAGGCCCTCGACCAGCCCTTCGTCACCACGATCCGCGCCCGTGGGGTCGGCGAACTCACGATCCGGACCCGCCACCTCCTGCGTCATGCTTCACTGCCGGCCGTCACCCTCGGCGGCTGGCTGATCGGTGGGCTGCTGGGCGGCGCGGTCATCACCGAAAAGGTGTTCGGCCGGCCGGGACTCGGCAGCGTCACCCTTGGCGCGGTGCTGACTCATGACGTTCCGGTGGTGCTCGCGGTCGTGCTCCTCGCCGCCTTCATTCACGTTGCGGCCTCGACGCTCCTCGACATCCTGTACCTACTGATCGACCCGAGATTGAGGACCGCATGACTGCTTCCGCTCGCATCGCTCCTCCCTCTGGCTTGCTCCACGAGCTCGGCGCGCCCGCGCGGGCCGGACATGATCCCGCCAGCGTCGCGTTGAACCGGCACCGCGCCTATCCGCTTCCCGTCCTGGGCTCTGCCCTGTTCCTCGCCGCCCTTTTCGCTGTGGCGGCGGCGCCCGGCCTTTTCACGGCTCACGACCCGCTGGTTGGCGATGTCCTGGAGGGCCTGAAGGCGCCGGACTGGGCCCATCCCTTCGGCACCGACCGGCTCGGCCGGGATGTCCTCGCCCGCACCTTGTACGGGGCCCGCTACTCCCTGCTGATCGGCCTCGGCGGCATGACGGTCTCGGTGCTGGCGGGCGTCTTCCTCGGGATCCTGGCCGGCCAGCGCAACCGCTTTCTGGATGAGGTGACCTCGCGCCTCTTCGACGTGCTCTCGTCGTTTCCCGGCGTTCTCCTCGCCATGTTGGTCGTCACCTTCCTCGGCCAGGGCATGCTCAACATCGCCCTCGCGGTGGGCATCGCGGGCATTCCGAAGTTCGGCCGCATCGTGCGCGCCCAGACCCAACTGGTCCGCGATGCCGATTACGTGACGCAGGCCGCCATCTACGGGCTCGGCCGGCGCCAGATCTTCCTCCAACACGTGCTGCCGAACGTTCTGGTGGCGGTCCCGGTGATCGCCACCGTGTATATCGGCAGTACCATCCTGACCGTGTCGGGCCTTAGCTTCCTCGGCCTCGGCCCACAGCCGCCGACCCCCGAGTGGGGCGTCATGCTGGCCGAGAGCCGCGATGTTCTGCGCGTCGCCTGGTGGCCGGCGGTGTTTCCGGGCGCCGCCATCACCCTGACGGTCATCGCCTTCAGCACCGTCGGGGTCTTCCTACAAAAGCGCTTTGAGGGACGCATCGCATGAAGGGCGCGGCCGAGGCCTCTGCCACCGGCGCGCTTCCGCCGCTGGTCGACATCCGCAACCTGTCCATTGGCTTCGGTGGGCCGCCCATCGTCCAGGGGGTCGATCTCGTCGTCCGGGCCGGAGAGTGCGTCGCGCTCGTCGGCGAGTCCGGGTCCGGCAAGAGCTTGACGGCACGCAGCCTCCTGAACCTCGCTGGCGCGGGCGCGACGGTGGAGGCCCACCGCTTCCGCCTCCAGGGTCGCGATGCGAAAGCCTTCGGGGCCGCCGACTGGCGCCGCCTGCGCGGCACAGTGACGGGCCTCGTGATGCAGGACGCCCTGGTCTCGCTCGATCCGCTGCGCACCATCGGGCAGGAGGTGGCGGAGGTCCTGTCCGAGCATCGCCTCCTGCCGGGACGGAAAGCCATCGGCGCGCGCGTCCTCGACGTCCTGGCCCGGGTGGGAATTCCGGACCCGGGGCACCGCGCCCGCCAATATGCTCACCAGCTCTCCGGGGGGCTGCGCCAGCGCGCCCTCATCGCCTCGGCCATCGCGGGCGAACCCGACCTGATCATCGCCGACGAGCCGACCACCTCTCTCGACGTGACGGTACAGGCGCAGGTTCTGCAGGTGCTCGCGGGGCGGGTGCGGGCGGGTGCGGGGCTCCTGCTCATCAGCCACGATCTCGCGGTGGTTGCCGGGATCGCGGACCGGGTACTGGTCATGCGGCACGGCCGGGTGGTCGATAGCGGGCCAACGGCGGAGGTCCTAACGCGGCCGCGCCACCCCTATACCAAGGGTCTGATCGCGGCGATTCCTTCCTCCGCCTCGCGGGGGCGCCGGCTCACCGGGGCGGCTCAGGCAATTCACCGGGATGGTGGCGATCCGAGACCCGCTCCCCGCCAGGAGGTCGTCCTGGAGGTGCGCGGGATCGCAAAGCATTACGCGGGGGCCGCGGGCTATGGCCGCCCGGCCTTCGCCACGAAGGCCCTCGACGATGTGAGCTTCGTGGTACGAGCTGGCGAGGTCGTGGGCCTCGTGGGTGAATCCGGCTCGGGAAAGTCGACCTGCGCCAAAATCGTCCTCGGTTTGCTGGCGCCGGATCGTGGCAGCGTCCGCCTCCTTGGGCAGCCCTGGAGCGGCATCCCGGAAACGCAGCGGCGCGGCCTTCGCCCGCGCCTGCAATACGTCCCGCAGGACGCTCTGAGCAGCTTCGACCCGCGATACCGCGTTTCCGACATCATCGGGGAGAACCTCGCAAGTCATGCACGCGCGGGCAGGGCCGCGCGCGTGGTCGAACTTCTCGAGCAGGTCGGCCTGGCCGCCGACATTGCAGCGCGCAACCCGTCCTCCTTATCGGGAGGTCAACGCCAGCGCGTCTCGATAGCCCGGGCGCTGGCAGCCGAGCCGGCCCTCATCGTCTGCGACGAGCCGGTCTCGGCCCTCGACATCGGCATCCAGGCCCAGGTACTCGATCTACTCGCGGATCTGCGGGCGCGCCTCGGAACGGCGCTCCTATTTATCTCACACGACCTTGGGGTCATTCAGCATCTCGCGGATCGCGTACTCGTCTTCCACCACGGGAAGCTGGTGGAACAGGGGCCAGTGGGCGAGATCCTGACACATCCGACAGATGCCTACACGAAAGCGCTTCTAGCCTCTCAGCCACGCCTCGAACTGGACCAAGCTTTAGCCTGAGCCGGGCTTTCGCAAGCAGGTTCCTGACAGTCGGGGCTCTGCGCAGGCTCATGGTCTCTACGAACGACCGCTTCTGGGAATTGTGTAGGGTTGCTCGTACGGGGTAGTTGGGTCGGATGCCGGACGTCCGCTTCGAGGCGGGCTGCCAGGATCCTGTTGCCCCCTACCTGCAGCGGACTTGCTGGGTCCCATGGGGATGCAGACTTGATCAGTCGATGGCGGTAGGTAGGCGTCCAGTACAAACGGGGCGGCGGCCGTCAGGATCGCCTGTGTCGCGGCGCCCATGACCACCGGGAGGTCCGGTGAGGTGAGCCAGCCCGACATGGTCACGGTGGCCGTGTGAGAGGATGAGGGCCTTCAGATCACCGCCGCCGGCCATGCCATCCACGGATGGGTAGCAAGACACATCATCCGGTTCGCCGTCTAGCGGAAGACCGAGGTCGAGGAGGATGCGGGCGCCTTCGTGGACCAACTCCACGCAGGTGCCGCCGATCTCACGCGCCCCGCGGTGGATACGAACCTGCATCGAATGGACGAGCCCCATACGCCGCACCGATTGCGCAACGGGGATAACCGTCTCGTCTCAGATTCTCGCAGCAATTGTATCGCAGATATTCGATGGTTTCCCCGGGTGCAAGCTGTTCGCGTCCGCGTCATGGACGGACGAGCACGCGTGGCGTGGCATCTGCGGCGATTGCGGGTTGAACGGGGGCTGTCTCAGAAGGCGCTCGCCGTTGATGCTGGCGTGGACCGTGGGTACGTAAGCGGCATTGAGCGTCGTAGCTTCAACCCCACCGTAGACATTCTAGATCGCCTCGCGTCCGCTCTGTCGGTCGATGTCTCGAAGCTTTTTGCGTTGCCTGCCGACAACGAACAACCTCCGTCGCCACTGAGGCCCGGGCGCCGCCGAAGCTGAACGGCCAAAGCACCGGGGAGGGGTGTATCCCGCTACTGAACCGATCCTCAGAAGGTACAAATCTTATGAAGCGAGTATCCGACTGCCGGTGCGAACGACTGCAGATGTCCGCCAGCGTCGTTAGGGCCGACAATAGGGCCGACAGCGGCGATTCATAAAAATATCAGCAACAACAATAACTTACGGTGCCGGATGGCGGAAGGGGTGGGATTCGAGATTGGCCACACCGCGCAGTTAATGCACTCAAAACAAAGGAGTTTTTTCTAATCTTATCTGGAAATGTTGCACACCATGTTGCACGTTGCGTTGCCTTAAGGGTTAGGGCTCGATTGCTGTCGCGGGGCATGATTGGCGGCCTCGCCCCGAGAGCGCTTGGTCGACGTCCAATCGTCGCCTCCTCGACGACGTCCGGCGTATCCACATCGGGCATTACAGGCGTTACGGCTCGCCTTGGATCCATGCTGGCCTGCGAGCAGAGGGCCGAACAGCCACTCGCGGACGCGTGGAGCGTCTCATGCGCCACCACGGCATCCGGGCCCTGGTAGGGCGTGGACTCCGACCCTGCACCACCGACAGCCGCCACGATCTGCCGATCGCGCCCAACCCGGTGGAGCAACACTTCTCAGCCGCACTGCCAGCAACAGGCCGTGCTCTACCTTCAAGCGGGCGCGTATCCCCTCCAGGATGACGTCGTTTTTTGCGTCGATCAGGTCGCGCAGGAACACTTCGTGCGGATCGAGCTTTGACGTGCGCGGTCGACCCTGCGGGCGTACTGCCACCGTGCCGATCGCTTTGACGGCGGCCATCCAGCAAATAGCTGTCGCAATCCCACCGTTGAAGCGCACAAAGGCTTGATGCCGTGCGGTGGCCGCCGCGGCATCCACCACGCGCTCAGGCACATCTCAGCTGTAGGGACATCCCATACATCGCTCCGTCGGGGGAGCTATGCTGTGAATCACCCATCAATCCGCTTCGGGCCTGCCCCAACCCCGACTCGGGTGAAACGGCAACATTCTAGAAAACCAAATATTTCCCAAGCAAAGATCAGTGATCAGCATCCTATTTGATCTAACGCTTGCCGGCCTTCGTTAGTAATTGCTCGGGCGTTGATAGCTTCTTGAATGAATTTTCTTATTTTATTATCGAAAACTCTCTCTGAAAATTTACCTGCGTGTGCGATTATTTCTTCTGAGTTAAAGGACATTGACTCAAACCGTTCGATCGCATTTTGTATCGCTTCATGGGTCTGATTATCAAAGAACACTCCCGTGCGACCGTCGATGACTGTCTCAGTAGCCCCCCCCCGCTTAAAAGCAATAACAGGACGACCACTTGCCATTGCTTCGACAGGCACAATTCCAAAATCTTCTTCGCCTGGAAAAATCAGGGCTTGGCAACGTGCATAATGCTCTTGTAAAACGTGGAAGGGCTGTGAACCGAGGAGGGTGATGTTGGATTGCGCCAGCGCACGAAGCTGCGACAGCATCTGACCACCACCAATGACAACAAGTTTTTTGCCCGTTCGATTGAAAGCTTCAATCGCAAGTTCCGGGCGTTTATAGGCCACTAATTCACCAACCATCAAATAATAGTCACCGAGATCTCCTGGTTTAACTGGGGCGAAATCAACGACACTCACAGGAGGGTTTATCACGCATGACTCTCGCCGGTAGTATCTCTGAAGTCGATCCGCAACAGTTTTCGAATTAGCGATATAATAATCAACACGGTTTGCTGATATTGCATCCCAATTTCGCACATAATGTGCAAGCACCGGCATCATCATACGCGTTAGAAGCCCCGATCGTTCACGATAATCATGAAACATATTCCAAATATATCGCATCGGAGAATGGCAGTAACAAATATGCAAAGATCCCGGGGGAGGAATAATTCCTTTAGCCGGGCCAGATTCGCTACTGATAATAAGGTCGTAACCCCGCAAATCTAGTTGCTCGAGAGCCAATGGCATCAAGGGCAGATAGCGTTGATACATACGCGCAGACTTGGGTAGCTTCTGAATGAAAGATGTTGTTACGCGATGCTTATTGATTGTGCTTGAGATTGCTTCGGGCACATAGACATGAGTAAAGATATCGGCATCTGGGTAAATCTTACATAGTGCTTCAATAACCTTTTCGCCGCCACGCATTCCTACAAGCCAGTAATGAACAATCGCAACTTTCATAAATCTCTCTCGCGTATGTCAAAGCAAATGATTGCATTCCTACCGCACTTTCATCGCACCTTCAACCATGGGCGACTTGTACTCTCCAGCCAATTCTTGACTCGGCTCGAATTGTTATATTGAATAGAGACATATCTTAAGGTGCTATCTTATATTGAATTGTCTAATCTTTAAATAAACATCTAATCATATGGAGTATTTAAACTCAAGGTATCATTCAGAGTATTTTTCTTTAATTGTAATTTTTAGATAGGTGTGAGCGAACGCCTGGTTTTGACCAGCAGAACGAGGGGAGTTTTTTGTCCTCTGCGGCAATATAGGTGGACGCATTATCTGTCCTGTATTTAGCGAGAAGGCTAGACTGCTCGAATGTTTCATCCAGAGTCGCTGGTTGAGGCGTCTTGCATTTGCGTCAGTTTTCATCGCCGAGAAACGGGTTTGTGTATGGATAGCTTCTAACAAATCGGTGTCGTTTTGTAGCTTACTCGACCCAATTATTTTAGCAGGGAATGGAGGGCTTGGAAGCGAGAAGGTTGCAGGTGTCGTGCTCGTTGCGTGGTCTGTCACTAGAGCCGTGCCCTGGCGGGTTGAATCGCTCGGGGTAGGCGATCTGGCTGGCGTGTGATTCACTGGATGGGCTTATGAGGGGAGATTGCCATGCTTTCAGCCCTGTCAGTCGATCTGGGCGAGCGTGTGGTCGCCGCGATTGAAGCGGGTGCATCGCGGCGTCAGGCTGCCAAACGCTTCGGGGTCGGGGCAGCCAGCGCGATCCGGTGGTACGAGCGCTTTCGGCAAGACGGGCGGATCGCGCCCAAGCCCATGGGCGGCGACCACAACTCGCAGCGCCTGGAAGCGCAGGCGGCCCTGATCCTTCGGATCAACGAAGAACATCCGCAATCCTTCCTGCGTGAACTCCGCGACGCTCTCTCGGAACGCGGCGTCCGGGCAAGCACGAGCAGCCTGTCACGCTTCTTCGCCCCGCATGGGATCACCCGTAAAAAGGGGCTGTCCACGCGGCTGAGCAGGAGCGGCCGGATGTGAAGGCCGCACGCGAGGACTGGTTCGAGGGTCAACCCGATCTCGATCCGGATCGCCTGGTCTTCCTCGACGAGACGGCCGCCACGACCAAGATGGCCCGCCGCTACAGTCGCGCGCCACGCGGCCAGCGCTGTCGGATCGCCGTGCCTCACGGGCATGTAGGGACGCCCCTTCGGGTGCAAGCAAAATCTYTGGACGGGTGCGGTGCGTGATCGGGTGCTGCCATGTGTCCGGCCTCTGATGCGGCGGGTTACATGCCGCGGGCCCGTATGGGAGTGCGAGAGTCGGGACCACATSACTACAGCGCRCTCGAAGCGCTCCCCGTGCGCCTGGTTCTCCCAACTCCGTYTCACCRACGTTGCGCCATACCTGTCCGTCGACCTCCTCACGCCCTCCGACAGCCTCGCGTCCGCCCCGCCTACGCGGTGACGGCCGGAGCTCGGTAGATCCCACCC
>NZ_LMMP01000052.1:7500-231586 GCF_001422815.1 Methylobacterium sp. Leaf91
AAAGAAGTCCGCGACCGCGACGACATCACCCGCTCCGGGAGCTCCTCGGACAAGGAAGAAGATCGCCGCGACCATCACCGAGCCGCTCATCGCGAAAGTTGAGACAGCCCCCTCCCCTGTCGATGCCGCGACAGTCACCGAGATTTTCGCGCGGCTGCGCGCCGCCAATCCGGAACCGAGGGCAGAGCTGGAATATCTCAACCCGTTCACGCTTCTGGTCGCGGTGGTGCTGTCGGCCCAGGCCACGGACAAAAGCGTGAACCTCGCCACCGCACCCCTCTTCGCCATTGCCGACACGCCGGCCGCGATGCTGGAATTGGGGGAAGAGCGCGTTCGCGCGTTCATCCGCACGATCGGACTGTTCAACACCAAGGCGAAGAACGTCATCGCACTGTCCCGCATCCTGGTGGACCAGCATGACGGGCAGGTCCCGGCTTCGCGAGAGCATCTCGAAATCCTGCCGGGTGTCGGCACCAAGACCGCAAGCGTGGTGATGAACGTCGCCTTCGGAGTGCCTACCATCGCCGTCGACACCCACATCTTCCGGGTCTCGAATCGCATTCCCCTCGTCGTCGCGCCGACGACCGACAAGGTCCAGGCAGGGTTGGAAGCGATCGTGCCGGAGCCGTTCCGCCTGAACGCGCATCATTGGCTGATCCTGTTCGGACGTTACGTCTGCAAGGCGCGGCGCCCCGAATGCCCGACCTGCCTCATCGCCGACCTCTGTCGCTATCCCAGCAAGACCGTCGTCGCCTGAGGGGTTTGGCTCATCCATCGGCCGTGGGATTCGCGGGACTGCGTGGTCGCCCACCGCCATACACATCCGGCTCGCCCTGCAGGGCCGGGCTGCGGGCGGACGCGTTGTACTGCAAACCCGCTTCGGGTAGTTTGCGCCACGGTCGTCGAGGCTTTCGACAAACGATGTGTTCTCGCGGCCCGGTCTCAATCGAGACCGCCACGCCGCGGATTCCGCACATCGACTGTCCGAAGGAGTCACGGCCATGGACTTCCTCAAACCACGGTATACGCCTATGAACCGCCGCCGTCGCATCTACGAGGGCAAGGCGAAGGTCCTGTACGAAGGACCCGAGCCGGGAACGCTCATCCAGCATTTCAAGGATGATGCCACCGCCTTCAACGCGCAGAAGCACGAGGTCATCGACGGCAAGGGCGTGCTGAACAACCGGATTTCCGAGTTCGTTTTCCAGCACCTCAACGATATCGGCGTGCCGACCCACTTCATCCGCCGGCTCAACATGCGCGAGCAGCTGATCCGCGAAGTCGAGATCATTCCGCTCGAAGTCGTGGTGCGCAACGTCGCCGCCGGCTCGCTCGCCACCCGCCTCGGCCTCGAGGAAGGGACGCAGCTGCCGCGTTCGATCATCGAGTTCTACTACAAGAACGACGCGCTCAACGACCCGATGGTGTCGGAAGAGCACATCACCGCATTCGGCTGGGCGACGCCCCAGGAGATCGACGACATCATGGCCCTGGCCATCCGCGTCAACGACTTCCTGTCGGGCCTCTTCCTCGGCGTCGGCATCCGCCTCGTGGACTTCAAGATCGAGACCGGCCGCCTCTGGGAAGGCGACCTGATGCGCATCGTCGTGGCCGACGAGATCTCCCCGGATTCGTGCCGGCTGTGGGACATCAAGAGCCAGGACAAGCTCGACAAGGACCGGTTCCGCAAGGATCTCGGCGGCCTGATCGAGGCTTACACGGAAGTGGCCAAGCGTCTCGGCATCATGTCCGAGAACGAGAAGGTTCAGTCGGGCGGTCCACGCCTGGTTCAGTAGAAGCCTCTACCGGAACGGTATGAAAAAGGGGCCCCGCGCGAGCGGTGGCCCCTTTTTCCATGCGCGATCGATTGAAGCTCGTGGCCGAAAGCTACTGCGCCGCTTCGGGACTGGTCTCGGCCTGGGCGGCAGCCGGCGTGGCTTTGCGCTTGCGCTTTACCGCGGCCTTGCCCGGCGCACCGTGAAGTGAGACGCCGATGTCGTAGCTCTCGCTCAAGGGGCGCGGGACCACGAGATTTTCCTCGATCACCGTGAACAGCCCCTGCGCCTCATTCGGCCCGATCGACACCGACACCTTGCGCGCCCTGGTCGCTATGATCTGGTCCCCGGCCTTGATGGTAAAATAGACCGGGGCCTCGAACCGCCCCGGTCGGCCAGCCGGTCCGAGGAGGACCTGCCCCTCGACACCGACCTTCACGCTCACTGAGCCATCGGCCAGCCGCACGCATTCGCGGGCGAGTCGTCCCAAGGTGATCTGGCTGCGCAGGCCCGCATTGTCGTCGGCCCGGCCGCCATAGCTGCGCAGAGCGGCACCGTTTTCCGCGACATCGACCGTGGGGCAATAGACCTCGCCGAGGTCGGCCGGCTGCGACGGCGGGACTGTGGTCCCACCGTATTTCAGCATATTGGTGAACCAGTTGCCGTCCTCGGCCTTGGCTGACCAGGGCAGGAGGACCGCCATCAGGGCGATGCCTACCGTTTTCGCGCGTGTCCGCATCCTCAGATCCCGCTGAATTGCCGGCGCGGGGCGCCGGAACAGACCTATTTCAAGCTGGTGAACCCGTCGCCGAAGCCCTTCATCGAAAGGGGGATGCCGACCCCCTCCTCCGGGGTCTGGAACACGATGAACGTGGCCTGCACCCCGGCGCTGAACTGCTTGATGAGGTTCTCGTCCATGACCACCTCGGCGACGCAGCCAGTGGTGAGGCAGCGCACGAACCCGGCCCGCCCGACATCGGTCTTGTCGATCTTCAGCCCGAGGCCCGAGGGCAGCAGCACGCCGAGCGGTGCCACCACGCGCAGCAGGTACCCGCGATTGTCCGCTGTCTTGAGGACGATGACGACGAGGGTCAGGTTCGGCCTGTCCTCAGCCGCCAGATATTGGACCAGGGCGCATTGCTCGGCCTTCGCCCCCGCCGGCGTCTCGCAGCGAAGCTGCCAATCACCGAATGTGTTGCGGACCATGCCCTGCGCCTCGGCGCGGTCGCTCCCCGCCAGCATCGCACCGGCCAATCCAGCCAGGCAAAAGAGGCCGATCCGTGCGAGACGCCCCGCATCGGTCGCCCGCCCTTTGGCGACCCGCCTTGCGCGCCTCAGCATTCCTCGAAAACCCACGCGCCGATCCCTCTCGCCTCACCCCTTCTGGCCAGGGGCACCGGATGAAACCAGCGGTGTTCCGACCATGCGCGGCTATTCTGTGTCAAGCGTGACCACTAGTTTACGAACACGGACTATCGTTTCGCGGGAACACGCCCTAGTTCCGAGGGTAAAGCCACCAGTTCCAACGGACCGAGCCCATGCGATATCCTGCTACCGCCGCGTTCCTGATCCTTTCCAGTGCCTGTCTGGCCGGCGGCTCTTTCGCCGGCATTACTTCCGCCGCGGCTCAGTCGCTGCCGGTGGACGAGACCACCTATGTCGAGCGGTCCCTCAACCGCGACGGTCCGCTCGTGGTCGAGCATCGGCCGATCCGGCGCATGCCGGGCGGCCGCGTGAACAGCAATTCGGCCGAGATCGCCGGTTTCTGCCGTGATGGTGGATATGTCCGCCGCCTCGACGAGTTCGGCAACCCGACGATCCTGCGCCAGCGTGAGGTCTGCGACAGCGTCGCCCCTCGCACCATGCGACCGGGCGATGTCGACGCCCGCCCGACCTGGCCGGTCGAGCAGGTCGAGCGACGCCGGATCTTGCGCGCTCGCGGGTAGAGCGGCGCCCGATCACGCTGGGTCGGGACACATCGCGGGACCTTTGTTGTACCGAACACCTTTTCGCCGAACCGGCATCCACGTCGGCGAAGAGCGCTCCCGAGGGTCTCGCAAAGATCGTTTCCTGGTCTGCTCAAGTCCTGGTCTGCTCAAGAGAACCTGCGACACCCCCAGGGCCTCGGCGAGGCGAGGCGTTGGCGTGCGGATGCGGAGCTGCTTCGAACTGAGTTGCGCCTCAGCCGTAGCGATGGAGGCTGGCGCCGTTGCGCTTGAGCCAGCGCTCGGCCTCTTCCACATGTGGGCACAGGGATCCCACCAGGGACCAGAAGCGTGAGGAATGGTTCATCTCGCGCAGGTGGGCCATCTCGTGCGCCACGAGGTAATCGAGCACCAGGGGTGGCGCCAGGATCAGGCGCCATGAGAAGTTCAGCTCGCCGCGCGCGGTGCAGGATCCCCAGCGCGAGCGGGTGTCGCGGACGGTGATCCGTTTCGGCCCCTGCCCGAGCTTTTCGGTATAGTGGGAGACCGACCGCGCTAGATCCTTGCGCACCTCCCGTTCGAGAAAATCCCTGACACGGCGCGGCAGGTGAGGAGCTTCGCACGCCACGGAGAGCGCAGGTCCGTTCTCCGCCTCCGTCACGAGCGTTACCCCGCTGCGCTCGCTGCGATGGAGAATGCGATGAGGCACGCCGCGCAAGGGAAGCTCGGCCCCCGCCTCGAACGCCACCCGATCCGGAACCTTGGCGAGCCGCATGGCGATCCAGCCGCCATGGCTCACCGCGAAAGTGCGGGCCACGGCCAAGGAGGTCCGCGCCGGCAAGGTCATCACCACCTCGCCGGTGGCGCTCGAGACGCGCAATGTCAGCCTGCGCGCCGTCGGGCGGCGGCGCAGGACGACACGGAACTTAACGCCCTCGTGGAGGATGTCGATATGGTCGGGATCGGACCCGCGCAGCAGGGCGACTCTCATCGGGTCAGCTTAACGGCAGCCTCCCGCCACCGCCATCTGTGCGTGGTTCACGTCCAGAACTTTCGCGCGCCCCGCCCGCATCACGCTGCCGGGCGTTCTTCGATGGCCGGAAGGGCCTGCATGTCGCGGATGAAGGAAGCGATCCTCGGCGCGATGATGGTGCGATAGCGCGAGCCATTGAACACCCCGTAATGCCCCACGCGTTCCTGCAGGTGATAAGCCTTGCGCTCGGGCGGCAGGTTCGGAGTCAGGTCGAGGGAGGCCTTGGTCTGCCCGACGCCGGAAATATCGTCATTCTCGCCCTCAATGGCGAGGATCGCGCAGGTCCGGATGGCAGCAAGGTCCACTCGCTCGCCGCGATGGAGCATCTCACCCTTGGGCAGGGCGTGGTCCACGAAGACGGTCTTGACCGTCTGCAGGTAGAACTCGGCCGTGAGATCCATCACCGCGAGATACTCGTCGTAGAATTCTCGATGTTTCTCGGCGGAATCGCCGTCGCCGGTCACGAGATGGTCGAACATCTCGGTATGGGCGTTGACGTGGCGATCGAGGTTCATCGCCATGAAGCCGCCGAGCTGGAAGAAGCCGGGATAGACGCTCCGCAAGGCGCCCGGATACGTTAGCGGCACGATGGTGATGCAGTTGCGCTCGAACCATTCCGTGCCGCGCTCCTGCGCCAGGCCATTGACGGCGGTGGGCGACCGGCGGGTATCGATGGGGCCGCCCATCAGGGTCATTGAGCGCGGCACCGGCGTGATGCCCTGCGCCTCCATCAGTGCCACGGCAGCGAGCACCGGCACCGCCGGCTGACAGACGGCCATGACGTGAAGGTCCGGCCCGAGAGCGACGAAGATCTCCTTCAGGTAGTCGATATACGTGTCGAGATCGAACCGCCCGCTGGTGATCGGCACGAGGCGCGCATCCGTCCAATCTGTGATGAAGACCTGATGGTTGGGGAGCATCGCCTCCACGGTTCCGCGCAGGAGCGTGGCGTAGTGCCCGGACATCGGTGCCACGATCAGGAGCTTGGGCTGCGGCTCGGAGGGACCGCGCGCGAACGAGCGGTCGAAGGTCAGGACCCGGCAGAACGGCTTTTCCCACACCACCCGTTCGCTCACCGGCACGCTGGCGCCGTCGATCCAGGTTCCGGTGAGGCCGAAGGCCGGCTTGGCATAACGGCGGGTTCCGCGCTCGAACATCTCGCAAGCGGCGGCCATGGACTTCGCGTAGGGCGAGTAGGCGAGCGGGTTGGCGGGATTCTGCAGGCTGTGCTTGACCATGTCCGCGGTGAGACGGGCCGGCGCCGTCATCATCCGCCCGAACTCATACCAAGTGTAGGCCAAGCTCATATCCGCCCCTCCTCGTCGTCCCGCGTCGCGTCGTCCCTCGCGACCGGGCGCGCTAGAGAACGCCGCGCGCCGGGAAACGTTCGGATCGACGCGTGTGCGAGGTGAGACCGCGCGGGGCATGATTGCGCAGGGACGGGTGCAATCGGAGGGCGAGCCATGGATTCCCGCCAGCCGAGCACTATCGTTGAGCAGACATGATCGACATGAGCACCAACGGCTTCGTTCGCGATGCCCGGCATCTCCGTCTCGACACTTTCGTGCGCCTGCGCTGGCTCGCGATCACCGGGCAGAGTGCGGCCGTGGTCGGGGCGCAGTTCGGCCTCGGCCTGCCTCTGCCTTTCGGCTGGTGCTTCCTCGTCATCGCGGCGTCGTCCTGGCTGAACCTCGCCCTGAGGATCCGGTTTCCCGCGAGCTACCGCCTGAGCGACGATTCGGCGGCCCTGCTCCTCGCCTTCGACATCATTCAGCTCGCCGCCCTCCTGTTCCTCACCGGCGGCTTGCAGAACCCGTTCTCGCTGCTCTTCCTCGCCCCGGTCCTGATCTCGGCGACGGCCCTTCCGCCGGAGCGGACCCTGGCGCTCGGACTTCTCGCAGTGGGTCTCGCCACCATGCTGGCGCTGATCCACCGGCCATTGCCGTGGTTCGCGGACGGGCGGCTCGAACTCCCCTTCCTCTACGTCTCGGGGGTTTGGACGGCGATCCTCCTCGGCACCGCCTTCACCGGCGTCTATGCCTGGAAGGTCGCCGACGAGACGCGGCAGCTCGCGCAGGCCCTCGCGGCCACGGAACTCGTGCTGGCGCGGGAACAGCACCTGTCGCAGCTCGACGGGTTGGCGGCAGCGGCCGCGCATGAACTCGGCACGCCACTCGGCACGATCATGCTCGTCACCAAGGAACTCACGCGCCAGCTCGCCCCCACGGCGTCCCCCGCAGTGAAGGACGACCTCAACCTCCTGCGCGATCAGGTGGACCGCTGCCGCGGTATCCTGTCGAAACTGACATCCCTCGATGGCGACGAAGCCGGCATCCTCCAGACCGTCACGCTGAGCCATCTCGTGGAGGAACTGGTGGCGCCCCAGCGCGCCATGGGCATCGCGCTCGACGTCACCAGCCGGGGCGACGGGGTCGAACCTGCCTGCCGGCGTAATCCGGGGGTCCTGTTCGGGCTCGCCAACATCGTCGACAACGCCGTGGACTTCGCCACCAGCCGCGTCGTCA
This sequence comes from Methylobacterium sp. Leaf91, assembly GCF_001422815.1. Classification (GTDB taxonomy): domain Bacteria; phylum Pseudomonadota; class Alphaproteobacteria; order Rhizobiales; family Beijerinckiaceae; genus Methylobacterium. The sequence goes on from NZ_LMMP01000052.1 coordinate 14,759, forward strand.
TCGAAGCGCGCTGGACCCTCGACAGGGTCTCCCTGGAGATCAGCGACGACGGCCCGGGCTTCTCGAGCGAGATCCTGCTGAGGGCGGGCGAGCCCTATGTCACCACCCGCAGCCCCGACAAAACGCGTGGCGGGAACAGCGTCGGCGCCGGCCTCGGCCTTGGATTGTTCATTGCAAAGACACTGATCGAACGCTCCGGCGCACAGCTTACGCTCTCAAACGTATCCGGGCACCAAGCAACCGGAGCCGTAGTCCGCGTATCCTGGGCGCGCCACATCTTCGAGCGTGACACGATTCCGAGGCGCGGTACCGAAATGAGCGCTCAGGTGCCCCTGACGGAACGCAGTACGGCCCCTATATAAGTTGCTAACAATTCGATCTTGGAAAATGGAGGAGCGTCAGATGCTGACGCAGAGTGGAAGTCCGGCGCCTGCCGCCGATGTGCTGCAGACTTCGGAATCCGATCCGCTGGCGGCTTTTTCCGACCGTTCGCTGCTGATCGTGGATGACGATCGGCCGTTCTCGACCCGCCTGGCGCGGGCTATGGAAGCGCGGGGCTACGACGTGCAGGTGGCCGAAAGCGTCGCCGAAGGCGTCTCACTCGTCGAGAACCGCGCACCCGCATTCGCGGTCATCGACATGCGGCTCGGCGACGGCAACGGCCTCGACGTGATCGCGCGGCTGAAGGAGAAGCGCCCCGAAGCGCGGGGCGTCATCCTGACCGGCTACGGCAACATCGCCACCGCCGTAACGGCGGTGAAACTCGGCGCGTTCGACTATCTCGCCAAGCCGGCCGATGCGGATGAAATCCATGGTACGCTGATGGCCCAGCCGGGCGAGCGGGCCGACCCGCCGGAAAACCCGATGTCGGCCGATCGCGTGCGCTGGGAGCATATCCAGCGCGTCTACGAGTTGTGCGGCCGAAACGTCTCCGAGACTGCCCGCCGGCTCAACATGCATCGTCGCACGCTGCAGCGCATCCTGGCCAAGCGCGCGCCGCGCTGATCCAACCCCGACGACGGGCTCGGTGGCGTGATGTTGCGTGGAACCGGACCGGCGCTGTAAAGCACCGGTCTCCCGCCGCAATCGCTGCACCGGGGCCGACGGAGACGTATCCCCGTGAACACGCGCAACCTGATCACGATCGTCAGCATGATGGTGCTGGTGGGCACCGAAGTTTTCGCAGTGGCTATCGCTGCCGGTTGGGCATTGGCCGGTCTGTTCGATCTCGGCGACACCGTTGGCCATGTGCTGATGGTCCTGTTCAGTTCGATCGCCGCCTGGATCATGCTGCAGCTCTGGCGCCGGGCGGTGAGCATCGAACCGATTCGCAACGCCGCGCCCGCAGCACGCCGCTGATCGGGCGATACGCGTCGTATCTCGAACTCGGGTCCGCTCTGCGTCTCGGGCTGGACTGCGCACCACCGCTACGATGGCCCCGCCGCGTTGCATGGTCGGCATTTCCCGACTATCGCCTGACGGGCCGAGCCACAGCATCGAGTCCGAACCCATGAAAGCCCGCATCATCGTCACCCTGAAGACCGGCGTGCTCGACCCTCAGGGCAAGGCGATCGAAGCCGCGCTCTCGTCCTTCGGCATTTCAGGGATCGAAGGTGTCCGCCAGGGCAAGGTGTTCGATGTCGAGATCGCCGACACCGATCCTGCCAGCGCCGAAGCGATTCTGAAGAGCGCCTGCGAAAAGCTGCTGGCGAACACGGTCGTCGAGAATTACGAGATCGAGATCGTCTGATGCGCGCCGCGATCGTCGTCTTTCCCGGCTCCAACCGCGACGGTGACGTCGCCCGCGCCCTGCGCCTCGCCGGCGCGGAGGTGGTCAAGGTCTGGCACACCGATACGGCGCTTCCCGCCGGAACCGATCTCGCGGTCCTGCCCGGCGGCTTCTCTTACGGCGACTATCTCCGCTGTGGCGCCATTGCTGGCCGCGCAGCCGCCATGGACGCCGTTCGTGACCATGCCGCGCGCGGCGGGCTGGTGCTCGGCATCTGCAACGGCTTCCAGATCTTGTGCGAATCGGGCCTGCTGCCCGGCGTGCTCATGCGCAACGTCGACCGGCGCTTCATCTGCCATCGCCAGATGCTGCGGGTGGAGCGCGCCGATACCCGCTTCACCTCGGCCTATGCCAAGGGACAGGTGATCGACGTCTGCGTGGCGCATGGCGAGGGTAATTACTTCGCGGATCCCGAGACCATCTCCCGGCTCGAAGGCGAAGGCCGCGTGGCCTTCCGTTATGCCGATGCGGCTGGCGAGCTGACCGTGGATGCCAACCGCAATGGCTCGCTGAACTCCATCGCCGGCATCTACAGCGAAAAGCTCAACGTGCTCGGGATGATGCCCCACCCGGAGAACTTCGTCGAAGGTCTCATCGGCGGGGTCGACGGGCGCGGGTTGTTCGAGAGCCTCGCGGCTTAGTGCGAGAGCCCCTCTCCCCTTTGCGGGAGAGGGTGCCTGCGAAGCAGGCAGGAGAGGGGAAGACTTCTTCCGAAGATGGCACTTCCCTGATCCGACCCGCCGGCGCGGGCCACCTTCTCCCGCACAGAAGAGAAGGAAGCGTCGCGCATTCAATGCCCGTCGAATTCCATCAGCGTCCGCACCGGAACGTCGAGGTCGCGCAGCTTTTGCGCTCCGCCGATCTCGGGTAGGTCGATGACGAAGCAGGCAGCCACCACCTCGGCGCCGATCTGGCGCAGCAGGTTCACCGCCGCGCAGGCCGTACCGCCGGTGGCGATGAGGTCGTCGACCAGCAGCACCTTGTCGCCCGGCTTGATGGCGTCCACGTGGATTTCCATCTCGTCGGTGCCGTATTCCAGGGCGTAGGCGATGGAGACGGTCTTGTGGGGCAGCTTGCCCTTCTTGCGGATCGGCACGAAGCCCGATGAGAGCTGATGCGCCACCGCGCCGCCGAGGATGAAGCCCCGCGCCTCGATTCCCGCCACCTGATCGATCCGCCCGCCCGCGAAAGGGTGGACGAGCGAATCCACGGCCCGGCGGAATGCACGCGGGTCGCTCAGCAGCGTGGTGATGTCGCGAAAGACGATGCCGGGCTTCGGGTAATCCGGGATCGAGCGGATCGAATCCTTCAGCGCGGAGTGGCGGCGGGCTTCCATTCGGGTGGCTCTCTTCAGCAAATTCTGTCGCGGCTTAGATCAGATGCGGTGCCCCGGGACCAGAGGGGCATACCCGTCCGGTCGCCGATCCCGGCGCCGCATGGCGCCATCGCGGTCAGTGTTCCCGGCCCTCGCCCCCTTCTCGTGGACAGTTGGAACTGACTATGATGCGCCAGCGAGGTGAAACATGACGGATTTACTGGAGAAGGCGGTCGAAGCAGTCCGGCGGATGCCGCCTGCAGATCAGGACACGATTGCACAGGCCATCATCAGCATGACGGAGATCGGCGGCGCGGACGATATCGACCCGGACCATCTCCAAGACGTGCTGGACGCCATGGCGGAGGTCGGCCGCGGTGAATACGCCTCGGCCGAAGAAGTCTCAGCGGCTTTTCGGAGCTTCGAACGGTGAAGCTCCTCGTCTCCGCAACGGCCACGCGGAGGCTGCGAGAGATCGCGGATTATATCCATGAACGGCATCCCGCTGCCGCGCGAAGCGTCGGTAGGGCCATCGAAGATGCGTTCGACCTCGTCGGCCGCTATCCGGAGGTGAGGCGGCGTCTGCCGAAGCGCGTGCGCCGGTTCGCAGTGCCTCGCTTGCCCGATCTTATCTACTACACGGTCGACGAGCGCGCGGACGCGGTCGTCATCCTGACAGTCAGACACGGAGCCCGGCGCCCGAGCACATGACCAAGGCCCGGCTTCGCACCTTCACGCGTTGGCGCGACGCAGGATCTTCACGAGGTCGCCGTGCAGGCTCTCGTTGCCGGCGGCCACCGAGCGGGCGGCAAGAGGCTCTGCGCCGCCATCCGCGCTGGTGACGAAGCCACCGGCCTCGCGCACCAGGATGATGCCGGCCGCGATGTCCCAGGTCTGCAGGTCACGCTCCCAGTAAAGGTCCGAGCGACCGCAGGCGACGTAGGCGAGATCGAGAGCAGCCGAGCCGAAGCGGCGGGCGCCGCCGGTCACCGCCATCACGGCCGCGACCTCGCGCAGGAGCTTCGGGTGGTCGCCGCGTCCGAGATAAGGCGAACCATAGGCCACGAGGGCGTCGGCCATGTCCGTCCGGCCGGAGACGCGCAGGCGGCGGTTGTTGAGATAGGCGCCCTTCCCGCGTTCGGCCACGAACAGCTCGTCCTTGGCCGGATCGTAGATGACGCCGGCGACGATCTGGCCCTCGCGTTCGAGACCCACCGAGATCGCGAAATGGGGGATGCCGTGGAGGAAGTTGGTGGTGCCATCGAGCGGGTCGACATGCCAGGTGTGGCTCTTGTCCTGCCCTTCGATGTTTCCCGATTCCTCGAGAATCAGGCCATAGCCGGGACGCGCCTTCATCAGGGCATCGCGCAGCACCTCTTCAGCCTTGCGGTCGGCGGCGGAGACGAAGTTGCCGGGGCCCTTGCGCGAAACCTGGAGGTTCTCGATCTCGCCATAGTCGCGCTTGAGGCCGCGGGCGGCCTTGCGGACGGCGTCGACCATGACGGTCATGAGGGGTGAGCTGATCATCGATGCAAAGGTCCGGGTCGATTCAAAGAACGGTCTTGCGCGGCCATAGCATGTTTGCGGCGCGTCTCACCCCTGGCCGATGCGGGGCAGAGGAGAAACGCGCGCAGGCTCCCATGGATGCCGAATTGCCACTTGCCCGCGTTGTGCGGGCTTACTCCACCTTCATCCGCGCCTCAGCCAGTCGCTCGGCCCGGCTTCGCTCTTCGGCGGTGAGGCCGGCAAGGGTCTCGTCCAGCTTCGGGTCGGAGCGCCCCTGGGCTGCGGCGGCGAGATTCCAGGCAGCCGCCTCGACAGGGTTCTTCTGGATACCCCGTCCCAGGGCATAGAGGATGGCCACGCGATTCTGCGCGATGGCGTTGCCGCGCGACGCGGCGTGGAGGAAGTAGCGGGCCGCGCGGGCCTCGTCCTTCTCGACGCCGATGCCGTTGAACAGCAGGATCGCGAACTCGACCTCGCCGGCGAGATCGCCGTTATCGGCCGCGCGTCGGAACCACTCGGCCGCCTGTTTGGGATCCTTTGGCACCCCCCTCCCCTGGAGGTAGAGCACACCGAGATCGTGCTGGGCAGGGCCGATCTCGCCCTCGGCCGCCTTTCGGAACAAGTCGGCGGCCTTGGCCTCGTCCGGCTCGGTTCCCGTCCCGATCAGGATCAGGGCGAGGTTGTAGGCGGCCGTGGTGTCGCCCTTGAGGGAGGCCTGTTCGAGCCAGCGTCGCCCGGCTTTCGGATCTTTCGTGCCGCCACGGCCATCGATCGACATCAGGCCGAGAGAGGCCATGGCGTGGGTGTCGCCCTGATTGGCGGCGAGGCGATACCATTCCGCCGCCTTCACCGGGTCCTGCTTGACCCCAAGGCCCTGGTTGTAGAGTTCGCCGAGCAGCGTCATCGCCGCGGCGTCCTTATTGTCGGCGGCGATCCGCTTCGTCGCCTCGCGGAAGGCGGTGGTATATTGCCCGCGCTGGTAAGCGCCGAACGCGATATCCGGCTCCGTCTTCGAGCGGGGTGGCACGGCGCCAGCCGCGCCGATGGAATACGGGGTCGGGAGGTCCCGCAACTGCCCCTTCAGAGTTTCCTTGGGACGAGATGTCAGGGATTGCGGCACGGCCGGATCGGTCGGCATCACCTTCGGCGCTTCTGCCGAGGCGGCGGACGACCAAGCCTCGGCCAGGGCGAGAGCGAGGGCGAGCTTGCGAAGCGCCCTCACGTATCAGCCTCCGAAGCTGCGACCTGTGCCTGGATGGCGCGGATATCGGCCCCTTCTCCCATCCACAGATGGCTCTCGAGCCCGAGGAATTCCGCTCCCGTCGCCAGCAGCCCCTCCACCTGTGCGAGGTCATGGGCAACGGCGATGCACGGTGTCTCGAAGATCTCGACCCACCATTGCGCGCGCTCACGCACGGTATCGGCATCGGGCGCGATCCCGTCCGAGTAGATCCCCCCGAACATCACGTAATCGACACCGGCCTCGCCAGCCTCCATGGCCGCATGCTTCTGCTCATGCCCGCCGGCCCCGAGGATGCGACCGTCGCTGAGGCGTTCGCGCAGATCCTGCAGGGCACCATCCCGCGCCTTGTCGAGGTGAACGCCGTCCGCCCCGCCCCGCGCGGCCACGCTGACGACATCGCCGGCGAAGTCGGAGACCGTGATGACCAGGGCGGCGCCAGTCGACTGCGCCGCCGGAGCGAGCCGCTTGACGAGGTTCACGAGGCTGCGCTCGTCGGCCGGGGCGAGCCGCAGGAGCACCGCCGCCACGTCTCCGGCCGCACAGGCGGCGGTCAGCGCTTCGGCGAGGGCATCGGCCCGGTCGGTATCCACCCGATGGGGAGACAGCAGGGCGAGGCGGGTGCGGGGTTCGGCCATTCTTCTCGTCCTAACAGCATCATCCCGAGACGCGGGCTCCGCGTCTCGGGGACAGGCGATGCGAGATCACCGCGTCACGGCATGGTTCCGGATGCGATCCGAAAGCATGAAACAGGGACTCAGGCGGCGCCGATCTTCGGGTCGAGCGAGCCGTTGGCATAACGCTTGGCCATCTCGGAAACCGAGATCGGGCGGATCTTCGAGCCCTGGCCGGCGGTGCCGAACTCCTCGAAACGCTGGCGGCAGAGCTTCGTCATCGCGTCCATGGCGGGCTTCAGATACTTGCGCGGGTCGAACTCGGCCGGGTTCTCGGTGAGCACCTTCCGGATCTGACCGGTCATGGCCATGCGGTTATCGGTGTCGATGTTGATCTTGCGCACGCCGTGCTTGATGCCGCGCTGGATCTCGGCCACCGGCACGCCCCAGGTCGGCTTCATCTGGCCGCCGTAGGAATTGATGATGTCCTGCAGGTCCTGCGGCACCGAGGAGGAGCCGTGCATGACGAGGTGGGTCGTCGGCAGGCGGCGGTGGATCTCCTCAATCACGTTCATGGCCAGCACGTCGCCATCGGGCTGGCGGGTGAACTTATAGGCACCGTGGCTCGTGCCCATGGCGACGGCGAGCGCGTCGACCTTGGTGGCGGTGACGAACTTCACCGCCTCTTCCGGGTCGGTGAGGAGCTGGTCGTGGCTCAGCACGCCCTCGGCGCCGTGGCCGTCCTCGGCCTCGCCCTGGCCGCTCTCCAGCGAACCTAGCACGCCGAGCTCGCCCTCCACCGAGACGCCGGCCCAATGGGCCATGCGGGTGACGTTGCCGGTGATCTCGACATTGTAGGCGTAGTCGGCGGGGGTCTTGCCGTCGGCCTTCAGGGAGCCGTCCATCATCACCGAGGTGAAGCCGTACTGGATGGCGGTGGCGCAGGTGGCTTCGTTGTTGCCGTGGTCGAGATGCATGCAGACGGGGATGTGGGGATAGATCTCCACGAGGCCGTCGATGAGCTTGGCGAGAACCACGTCGTTGGCATAGGCGCGCGCGCCCCTGCTCGCCTGCAGGATCACCGGCGAATCGGTGGCATCCGCCGCTGCCATGATGGCGAGGCCCTGCTCCATGTTGTTCAGGTTGAAAGCCGGCACGCCGTATTCGTATTCGGCGGCGTGATCCAGGAGCTGCCTCAGGGTGATGCGTGCCATTGGTGTCTCCTCAAACGATGGGGCCCACGCGATGGGCCGCCATCCACTGAAATATGCCTGCCTTGTCGAACCTTACCGGGTCCGTCGCAACTCCATCCCGAAGCCTTCGGCGACAGAACGCTGTGTCGTCATCCCAAAATCCCACCCAAACACCTCATCCTCAGGTGCCGAAGCGGAGCGCAGGCCTCGAAGGAACCCTCTGGTTCGCCCGGCGGATGCCGGAGCCCTCCTTCGAGGCCCGATGCCGCGGACGCCTCAGCGCGAGGTGATGGGACCTGAGATGGAACCGATCACCCCTTGACGCGCAGGGCCTCGACGCCGGGCAGGACCTTGCCTTCCAGCCATTCGAGGAACGCGCCACCGGCGGTGGATACGTAGGAGAAATCGTCGGCGACGCCGGCATGGTTGAGGGCGGCCACCGTATCGCCGCCGCCCGCCACCGAGACGAGCTTGCCCGCCTTGGTACGCTCGGCCGCGTGGCGCGCCGCCGCCACCGTCGCGGCGTCGAAGGGCGTCAGTTCGAAGGCGCCGAGAGGGCCGTTCCAGACCAGGGTCGCAGCCTCGTCGATGGCGGCGTCGATCTCGGCGACCGAGGCCGGGCCGGCATCGAGGATCATGCCGGTCTCCGACACGGCGTCGACACCCACGGTCTCATGCGCCGCGTTGGCCTTGAACTCGGTCGCGACCACCGCGTCGACGGGCAGGATGATGCGGCACTTGGCGGCTGCAGCGGCGTCAAGGATGCGGAGCGCCGTCTCGGCGAGATCCTTTTCACACAAGGACTTGCCGACGGCTTTCCCTTGGGCGTGCAGGAAGGTGTTGGCCATGCCGCCGCCGATGACGAGCATGTCCACCTTGGCGACGAGGTTCTGCAGGAGATCGATCTTCGACGACACCTTGGCGCCGCCGACCAGAGCGATGACCGGCCGTGTCGGCGACTCGAGCCCCTTGGTCAGAGCGTCGAGCTCCGCCTGCATCAGCCGGCCGGCATAGGCCGGCAGTACATGGGCGAGGCCCTCGGTCGAGGCATGGGCGCGATGCGCGGCCGAGAAGGCCTCGTTGACGAAGACGTCGCCGTTGGCGGCGAGCGCCGCCACGAAACCGGCCTCGTTCTTCTCTTCGCCGGTGTGGAAGCGGGTGTTCTCCAGGAGGAGGACGTCGCCATCCTTCAGTGCCGACACGGCCGACGACGCCGTCTCCCCGATGCAATCCTCCGCAAAGGCGACCGGGCGGCCGAGATGCTGGGATAGCGCGGAGACCACCTGCCTGAGCGAATCACGCTCGACCGGCTTACCCTTCGGGCGACCGAAATGCGCCAGGAGCACCACGCGCCCGCTGCCATCGGCGATCTCCCGGATCGTCGGGACGATCCTTTCGATGCGGGTCGCGTCGGTGACGCGCTCCCCCTCCATCGGCACGTTCAGGTCGACGCGGAGCAGTACGCGCTTGCCCTGAAGAGAGCCGGCATCGTCGAGGGTGCGGAAAGCGGTCATCCTGGCCTTCAATGTCGTTGAGGAAACTATCAGCGCGGAGGGAGAAGCCCGTCGAGATGGAAGCGCTGTGCGGCGATGGTCAACGCCACGGTGAGCACGGCCGTGATGACCGCAGTCAGCACCAGCGCGCCGGAACCGGGCAGCCGGCGGGTCCTGTCGGCGACGGCGCGGACTTCGCTTCGCAGGGCGGCCAAATCGGATTGGCGCGCCGCCTCGCTCATGCGAGTGGTCGCACCTTCGATCTTCTCCTCCACGCGGGAGAGCAGAGCCTCCGAGCGGGCATACTTGTCTTCGATCCGCGCGCACTTGTCCTCGATCCGCGCGAGTTGATCGCTGCCGGGCGAGGAGGACACAGGCTCGGCGTTGCCGACGATGGCGGGCGGCGTCGCCTTCTGGTTGGCGATGGCCTGGGTCTCGGGCACGACAGCCGTCGACGGGGGCGGATTATTCTCGGGCGGCTTGGCGCCCGGGATGAAGGTGTTTCCGGTGGACGGGGTCGGCGAAGGCTCGGTCATTTCAGACGCACCGTTGCTGGTCGATCACAGGATATCGTTGGCGAGGCTTGTCGGGCGGCCCGAAGGCCGCCCCGGAGCGCCGCTCTCAGAGCAGCTTGCCCATCGCCACGGCCGTGTCGGCCATGCGGTTCGAGAAGCCCCACTCGTTGTCGTACCAGGACAGGATACGCACGAACGTGCCGTCCATCACCTTGGTCTGGTCGAGGTGGAACGTGGACGAGTGAGGATCGTGGTTGAAGTCGATGGAGACGTTGGGCTGGTCGGTATAGGCCAGCACGCCCTTCAACGGACCATCGGCTGCGGCGCGGATCGCGTTGTTGATCTCCTCGACGGAGGTCTGGCGCTTGGCGGTGAACACGAGGTCGACCGCCGAAACGTTGGGGGTCGGCACGCGGATCGAGGTTCCGTCGAGCTTGCCCTTCAGCTCCGGCAGGACGAGGCCGACGGCCTTGGCGGCCCCCGTGGAAGTCGGGATCATCGACAGCGCGGCGGCACGGGCCCGGTACAGGTCCTTGTGCATCTGGTCGAGGGAGGGCTGATCGTTGGTGTAGGAATGGATCGTCGTCATGAAGCCGCGCTCGATCCCGACGAGATCGTTGAGCACCTTCGCCACCGGCACGAGGCAGTTGGTGGTGCAGGAGGCGTTCGAGATGACGAGGTGGTCGGCTGTCAGCTTGTCGTGGTTGACGCCGTAGACCACGGTCAGGTCGGCACCGTCGGCGGGGGCCGAGACGATGACGCGCTTGGCGCCGGCATCGAGATGGGCCTTGGCCTTGTCCTTCGAGGTGAAGATGCCGGTGCATTCCAGCGCGATGTCGACGCCGAGCTCGCGGTGCGGCAGCTCGGCCGGGTTGCGCACGGCCGTGACCTTGATGCGCTGACCGTCGACGACGATGAACTCGCCATCCACTTCGACCTTGGCGTTGAAACGGCCGTGGATGGAGTCGAAGCGCAGCAGGTGGGCATTGGTCTCGACGGGGCCGAGATCGTTGATCGCGACGACTTCGATATCCTTGCGGCCGGCCTCGTGGATGGCGCGCAGGATGTTGCGGCCGATGCGTCCGAACCCGTTGATGGCAACCTTCACCGACACGGCGTGAATCCTTCTATGTACCGGGCGCCGACCTCGCGGAACCCGTAAGCAGCAAGAGCGAGACAGCGGGCCGGAGGGGCGGAGCCGCCATTCGGCGTCGCTGTGTCATGTGCACCGTTGAACGTCAGATGAACCGCATCGCCCGTCCTCGCCCCCTCATGCGCCCATGAATGGACCGATGCGGGAACGAGTATTGAACGGGTCACGGGCTCGAATTCCCAATCTGACGGTCGGTTCGAGGAGCGCGCGGTCTCTAACATGAGGGAAACCGCTGGCAAAGGTTTTGCCTGATCGATTCGTTCTCCTTCCCCGCATATGATGGCAAAGCAGCGATTTCGCGCGCGTATCGGTAGCGATTTGGCTACAAATCCGATTTTCCGAAACAAGTGGACGGGCAGATCCATGACCCGGCGGAAGGTACAACGATGATCCCGACGCCCGAGCGGCCGAACGTCGACCACGCCCTTGCCCGGCTGGAGACGGCCCTGACCCGGCTGGAAGCGTCGGTGACCCATCGCCTCGAAGCCGAGCGCGAGCCCGGCGACCTTGAGACGGAACTCGCGATCATGGCGGAGGACCGGGCGCGCCTCGCGGCGGAGCTCGACGCTGCCAGCGCCCGCCTCGCCACGGTGGAGGCGACGACCAGCGATGTCGGCCACCGCCTCGGCCGGGCGATCGAAGCGGTGGAGGGCGTGCTGGCCCATCCCCGCGCCGCGCGTTAAACCCGCCTCTCTCACACCAACCCTATCGGACATGCCTCAGATCAGCGTCACCATCGACGGCAAGAGCTACCGGATGGCCTGCGCCGAAGGCGAAGAGGCGCATCTCTCGGCGCTGGCCGCGGAACTCGACACCCGCGTGACCGGGATGCGGAAATCCTTCGGCGAGATCGGCGACATGCGTCTTCACGTCATGGCCGCCCTGACTCAGGCGGACGAATTGGCGGAACTGAAGCGTCGTCTCGCAGACCTCGAGACAGAGACGGCGGCCCTCCGGGACCGCGTCGAGAGTGCGGATTCCCTCCGTGCCGAAGAAGAGGCCCGTATCGCGGACGGGCTCGGCCGTGCGGCGGACCGGATCGAACGTCTGGCTCACGCGCTGGCGGCGGGATGAGGGCCTCTGGCGCATGATTGCGCGCGTTCCCCCCTGGCGCCCACGGCCGGCCGACGCTACATGAGTGATGCGGTGCTGCGGGGTTCGTCAGGAGTACTTTTCCCCGGGGCCTTATCGACTCCCCAGGGAGCTGTCCCTGGCCCTGTCCCTGGACTTGGCCAACACGGCGCCCACCTACACTGTAGGTTTCCCGGGATCGCAACTCCAACGGCTCACGTGGCTCCGCACTCTGATTTCCCCGCCCTGAAGGCCGCCCTTCGCAAGGATGCCCTCGCCCGCCGCGATGGCCTCGCCCCCGAGACCCGCCGGGTCGGCGGATTACGGATCGCCGAGAATGTGATGCAGGTCGAGCCCCTCGCCCAGGCTCCCATCGTCGGTGCCTTCTGGGCGATCCGCAGCGAAGTCGATCCCCTACCTCTCATTGGGATGCTGTTCGCGCGCGGCCAGCGAGTCGCCCTGCCGAAGGTGACGCCGGAGGGCCTCGTCTTCCGCGAATGGCGCGCCGGTGAGGCGCTGGTTCCGGGTTCCTTCGGTCTCAGCGAACCGCGCGACGACCTGCCCCCCCTCGATCCTACCGCCCTCATCGTTCCGCTCGCCGCCTTCGACCGGCGCGGGCACCGCATCGGCTACGGACGCGGCTATTACGATCAGGCCATCGATCGGCTCTCCCGCAACGGCCCCGTCCTGACGATCGGCATCGCCTTTTCCGTGCAGGAGGTGGAGACCGTGCCCTCCGAGCCGCACGACCAACCCCTCGACCACCTCATTACGGAAGCGGGACCGGTCCCGCTCGTCCGGGACTGACAGCGACGCATGCGACTTCTCTTCCTCGGCGATGTGGTGGGCCGCCCCGGCCGCAATGCGGTGATGGACCGGCTGCCGAAGCTGCGTGAGCGCTGGCGCCTCGATTGTGTGGTCATCAACGGCGAGAACGCGGCCGGCGGCTTCGGCATCACCGAGGCGATCTGCGACGAACTCCTCCAGGCGGGCGCCGATGCGGTGACGCTGGGCAACCATTCCTTCGACCAGCGCGAAGCCCTCGTCTTCATCCAGCGGCAGACGCGCCTCGTCCGCCCGGCGAACTATCCGCCTGGCACGCCGGGACGCGGCGCTACCGTGGTGGAGACGCGGGGCGGCGCCCGCGTCCTCGTTCTCAACGTCATGGGCCGCATCTACATGGATGCGCTGGACGATCCCTTCGCCTCCGCCGAGCGAGAACTCTCGGCCTGCCCCCTCGGCGAGGTGGCGGACGCCGTCATCGTCGATGTCCATGCCGAGGCCACCAGCGAGAAGCAGGCTTTCGGCCACTTCCTCGATGGCCGCGCCAGCCTCGTCGTCGGCACCCATACGCACACGCCCACCGCCGACCACCGCATTCTCCCCGGCGGCACCGCCTACCTGTCCGATGCGGGCATGTGCGGCGATTACGATTCGATCCTCGGCATGCAGAAGGATGAGCCCCTGCGGCGCTTCCTGCAGAAGACCCCCGGCGCGCGCCTGGAAGCGGCGCAGGGTAAGGGCACATTAAGCGGGATCGCCGTCGAGACCGACAATGCCACGGGGCTCGCCACCATGGTCTCGGCAGTACGCCTGGGCCCTCATCTGGAAGAAACCTGGCCTCGCGCCTGGGATTAAGCCACGCGCGCAGGCGCAACTCGGCCCCGCTGATAGGGCCTGCGCCTGAAAGACAACCTTGACTATCACCTCATCCCCAAACACAACCTACAGGAGAGATTCGTCGGATCTCCCCTGGAGGTTGTAGACTTGGCCGAACCCGATTTTTTCCGCATCAATGCAGCGATCCAGCGGGCAGGTGCCCAGTGGGATTCGGGTCCCACAGCTCTCAGCGAGTACTACGACGCAAGTGGCCCGGCGACCGAACGGTTCGGCCTGTCCTTCGATCCAGAGCGCGCGAAGCAAGACGTCCTCGAAACGAGAAATGCCGAATCGGCGCTGTTCAAAGTTGTCGCCCCTCCCCCGGCGCATCTCGACTGGCGGAACGTAAGCGGGAAGAATTACGTCACGCCCATTAGGGACCAGTCGCACTGCGGCTCCTGCGTCGCCTTCGCGACATGCGCCTCCGTCGAGAGCCGAATGCTGATTGGAACCGGTCGTCCCGACGGTGCCATTGATCTGTCCGAAGCACACTTGTTCTATTGCGGCGCGCCGAACTCCTGTGGCGTGGGATGGTTCTACACCAAGGCCCTCGCCTTCGCGAAGAAGCCCGGGATCGGTCTGGAAGTCGATTTTCCCTACGTGGCGGGCGACCAGCCGTGCCGCAACATTCGACCCGTTGTGACCGTGCCGCGCTATCAGACAGCGGCATCTCAGATCGCTCGCAAGCAAGCGCTGCAGAAGGGACCTGTCATCGGAGGTTTCCGCGTCTACCAGGATTTCTACACCTATCGCAGCGGCATCTATACCCATGTCACCGGCGACTTCCTCGGATGGCATGCCGTCTGCATCATCGGCTACGATGACATTCACCAATGCTGGATCGCGAAGAACAGCTGGGGAACTGGCTGGGGCGAACAGGGATTCTTCCGTATTGGTTTTGGTGAATGCGGCATCGATTCCGAAGTGCTATTCTATGATCCGGAGATTGCTCTTCTCAAAACTGACATTCTGGCATCGACACCCCCTCGGCGCCGTTCGAAAGTCTCAGCATGAAGACCGGGGGATGAGGCCTCCGGCTCGACCGAAGGACTTGTCTGTGGGCGCGCCGGTACGCGATAAAGGATCGTACTGGAGTGAACCTCAATGGAGCTTGAGCGTCGCGGCCCCATAAAGGCCTGTTCTGGCGAGACGATCGAGGTATCCGCTCCGGGCGAAGGAATCGGGGGGTTCCTCTGGTATGCCGAGGTCGCACACCAAGCCGCCACGATCGTGAGCGAGGCCCTGGGTCCGGCGGCTGAAGGAGTCGGGGCTACGCGAGACAAGGTCTTTCGCGTTCGCCTGGAGCAGCCCGGGGACACGACTGTCCGCCTCGTCCAAAAACGACCCTGGGATTCGACCCCGTACCGCATCATTGAGGTACCGATTCGGTGTGCGTAGCAGCCGGCCTTCCAATCGGTATGGGCCATGGGACGCCTGTCGCGATCCGCAATGATCGCCCCCGCGTGCCGCACACGCTATTCCGTGCATAGACGCCGTTTGATCGATCCGAGGAAGTCGTGCCGCTTGATCGCGGACGGCTATGCATCGAATGTGTGTCCACTTCAGCTCGAGCGTACGCGCAGTGCTTTCCGTTTCCGCAGCTCGACGCATGGTCTGAGACCGGCGTCCTCAGAGTCCCAGACAACCCATGGCGACCCGCTCCGCGACTGCCCCCCTGAGCCGCCCGGGCATCTACTTGGTCCGGATGCTGGTCTTCCTGACCCTTGTCGGGTTCCTCGCCTTCGTCTTGTTCCGGCAGATCACGCCGGCTTTCCTGGCCAATGCCGGGTTGAACGGGCTGATCCTCGGCGTCCTCCTCATCGCCATTCTGCTCGCCTTCGGCCAGGTGATCCGCCTCTTCCGCGAGGTCGCCTACGTCAACGCGGTCGCAGCCGGTGAGGGATCGGCCAAGCCGCCCTCGCTGCTGGCGCCGCTCTCCCCGGCGATCCTGGCGCGCCGTGAGGGGACGACTCAGGCCGGCGTCCGCTCCTATCTCGACACCGTGGCCGCCCGCCTCGACGAGGGGCGCGAGATCCTGCGCTACGTCGCCGGGCTTCTCATCCTACTCGGACTGCTCGGCACATTCTGGGGGCTCATCGACACGCTGGGCGCGGTGGGCGGCGTGATCCAGAGCATGCGCGGCGGCGGCGAAGCCAGCGCGATGTTCGACGAATTGAAGAGCGGCCTCGCCAAACCGCTTTCCGGCATCGGCCTCGCCTTCTCGGCCTCGCTGTTCGGCCTCGCGAGCTCGCTCATCACCGGCTTCCTCGACCTACAGGCAGGCCAGGCCCATGCCCGCTTCCACAACGAGCTGGAGGATTGGCTGGTCTCCGGCGAGGAGCAGGCCGCGGTGGCGCGTCCCGTGACAGCGCAAGAGCCGGCCTCGGCCCGCGAACTGACCGAGGCTGTGGACAGGCTGTCGGCCATCATCTCGGAGGGCGCCAACGGCCGCGTGGCGACTCAGGCGATGACCAACCTCGCCGAGGGTATCCAGGGTCTCGTCCAGCACATGCGGGCCGAGCAGCAGATGATCCGCGACTGGGTCGAGGCGCAGGCGACGCGGGAACGTGAACTCAAGCAGGTGCTCGACCGGCTCGGCCGCGAGAAGGCTTGATGGCTTCGCTGCGCACGCGCCGGGACCGGAGCCTCAACGTCTGGCCGGGCTATGTCGACGCCCTGGCGACGCTGCTGCTCGCCGTCGTCTTCCTGCTGACGATCTTCGTGGTCGGACAGTTCTTCCTGTCCCAGGAGATCACCGGCCGCGATTCGGTGCTGAACCGGCTCAACCGGCAGATCGCGGATCTCACCGATCTTCTCGCCCTGGAACGCTCCAATCGGCGGGCGCAGGAGGAGAAGGCCTCGAACCTGCGCACGACGCTTCTCGGCACCGAGGCCGAGCGCGACAAGCTGAAGGAACAGGCGGGCGCTGCTGCGAGCAGTGACGGCCGCCAGGGCGAAGTCGACAAGCAGCTGGTGGCCGAACGTGCCACCAATGCACGCGCCGCGTCGCAGATCGATCTCCTCAACGAACAGATCGGCGCCATGCGCCGCCAGCTCGCCGCCCTCGAGGATGCGCTGGCCGCGAGCGAAAGCCGCGACCGCGAGAGCCAGGCCCGCATCGCCGATCTCGGCAGCCGCCTCAACGTGGCCCTCGCCCAGAAGGTGCAGGAACTCGCACGCTATCGCTCGGACTTCTTCGGCCGCCTGCGCCAGATTCTCGGCAACCGCAGCGATATCCGCGTGGTCGGCGACCGTTTCGTCCTGCAATCTGAGGTGCTGTTCCCGGCGGGCTCGGCGAGCCTGAAGCCCGAGGCGGCGCCCGAACTCGACCGGATCGCCACGGCCATCCTCGATCTGTCGAAGCAGATCCCGGCGGACATTCCTTGGGTCCTGCGTATCGACGGGCATACCGATGCCCGTCCCATCGCCAGTTCGCAATTCCCGTCGAACTGGTCGCTCTCGGCGGCGCGCGCCATCGCGGTGGTGCAGTACATGGCCGGCAAGGGCATCCCGCCCCAACGTCTGCTCGCCGCTGCTTTCGGTGAATTCCAACCCATCGAGGCCGGCACCAGCGACGACGTCTACGCCCGCAACCGCCGCATCGAGCTGAAGCTCACCGAACGTTAAGGCAGGGCCCCTACCGCAGGGGCGCCAGCGCCACCGCCCAGACGACGAACGCGCCGGAGAGCAACCCGAAGGCCATGAATTCCACCGCGCCGGTCAGGATCATCCGCTTGAGCATTGTGATCGCCTCTCGTTGACGCGACGATCTTTGTTCTTGTTTTGTTCTGTGTAAAGCGGGCATTCGAGGCGGTTCGAAACAGGGTTACCGGGCCCTTAACAAAGCTCAGACGTCTTCCCTAACGCGATTCGCTCTCCCAACGGCGTCGTCGAACCACGCTCTCAGACGCCGATATCGTTTCGACCGCGCAGTCTTGGCGAACGATTCCGAGTCTGTCCGAAATCTTACCAAGAGCGATCGCACGGCAACTCCGTGGCCGGCGAAGCAATTGACAGAACAATCAGCGCGAAAAATCTCTGGCGCTACTTCATCTTCGGCTGATTTTTCTGTCAAATGTGAATGGCCGGATGCGAATACATCTCATCGCCCTTGGTTCTTATGGCGACGTTCTTCCGTTTCTCGCCATCGGTGCCGAATGCCTGCGTCGCGGGCACGATGTCATCCTCGCGGCCCCTGCCCCCTTTGCCGACCACGCAACGCGCATCGGTCTGCCGTTCCACTCCCTGGGTGACTCTGACGATTACCGTCGGATTGTATCCGATCCCCGGCTCTGGCATCCGAGGCAGGGGGCGGCCGCGTTGTTCGGCAGCATGGCGGCAGCGACGGAGCAGACCTATCGCTGGATCGCCGAGAATGCGCGCAAGGGCCGTTCGATCGTCGTCGCATCGACCCTGGCCTTCGGGGCGCGGGTAGCGCAGGAGAAGCTGCGCCTCCCCGTCATCACGATCCACGCGATGCCCATGTTGATGGAGAGCCGCTACGCCTCCCCGATCTTACCGGGCGTACCGCTCCCCTCTTGGGCGCCATCCCGGCTGCGGCACTGGATCGGCCGGGGCGCAGACAGATACGTGATCGGCCCGGCCGCTTTGCCCTCCATCAACGCGTTCCGGCAGGAACTGGGCCTCAACCCGGTGCGACGGCTGCGATACTGGTGGAATAGCCCTTCCCGTATCCTGCTCCTGTTTCCCGATTGGTTCGCCCGTGCTCAGCCGGATTGGCCGCAGCAGGCCGTGCATGTGGGCTTTCCCATCGCCGACCGGTTCGGCGACACGGATCGCCTCGGGCTCCATCTCTCACGGTTCTTGAAGGCGGGTGATCCCCCGCTCGTCTTCACCTATGGATCGGCGATGCGCCAGGCGACCGCCTTCTTCCGCATTGCCCTCGCGATCTGCCAGCGCCTGGGACGGCGCGGGGTGTTCCTCGCACCGGAACAGGGACAGGTGCCCGAGATCCTCCCGGAAACCGTGATCCATGTCCCCTACGCGCCGCTCAGCGCTTTGCTGCCGCACGCGGCGGCGCTGATCCATCATGGCGGCATCGGCACCGTGGCGCAGGCTTTGGCCGCCGGAACGCCGCAGATGATCGTCCCGGTGGCGTTCGACCATTTCGACGAGGCGGCGCGGGTGAAACACCTTCGTGCCGGCACGAGCCTCAGCCGGCGGCGTTTCACGCCCGGGCGCGGCGCGCGCCGGCTCCGCCGCCTCCTCGCATCGCCAGAGGTGGCCCAGGCCTGCCAGGAGCTGAGGTTGCGCTTCAACGGGCAGGACGGCGTGTCGGTCGCCTGCGACGCGATCGAACAAATGGCGCCCCGCCGTCGCTGAAGGGGCAGCTCCATTATACAAATGCAGCTGCAGATTGGGCTTCAGGCCAACTGCTCGATCATGCCATCGCGGATGGTGACGCGCCGGTCCATGCGGGCGGCGAGTTCCATGTTGTGGGTGGCGACGAGGGCCGCGAGGCCGGAGGCACGCACCAGCGAGACAAGAATGCCGAACACATGCGCCGCCGTGTGCGGGTCGAGATTACCGGTGGGCTCATCGGCCAACAGCAGCCGCGGGCCGTTGGCGACCGCACGAGCGATGGCGACGCGCTGCTGCTCGCCGCCCGATAATTCGGCCGGGCGGTGAACAAGGCGCTCCTTCAGGCCGAGGAAGCTCAGAAGTTCGGTGGCGCGCGCCTTGGCCTCCTTGGCGCCGAGGCCACGGATGAGCTGGGGCATCACCACGTTCTCCAGGGCCGAGAATTCCGGCAGGAGATGGTGGAACTGATAGATGAAGCCCATCTCTTCGCGGCGGAACCGCGTGCGCTCGGCATCGGGCATCGCCGCCGTGGGCTGGCCGCCGATATAGACCTCGCCGCCATCGGGTCGCTCCAGCAGGCCCGCGAGATGCAGAAGCGTCGATTTTCCGGCCCCTGAGGGTGCCACCAGAGCCACGAGTTCGCCCGGCCAGATCGCGAGATCGGCCCCCCGCAGGATGTCGAGGGCTCCCGTTCCTTGCGCGTAGCGGCGTTCGACTTTGGCGAAGAACAGGGCCGGGACCGGCGGCGCGCCGGCCTCGTCGGCAGAGGTGGTCATGATGGTTGAATCTCCCCTCAGCCGTAACGCAGGGCCTGGACCGGATCGAGCCGGGCGGCGCGCCAGGAGGGATAGAGCGTCGCCACGAGCGACAGGGCGATGGAGGTGAGGACCACCACGGTGATCTCACTGGAATTCATCTCGGCCGGAATCTCCGCGAGGAACCGCACGGTTGGATCCCAGGCGGAGGGAAACAGGACCCGCTGGATCGGCTTGATGTTGATGGTGATGAGGACACCGAGTGCGAGGCCGCTCAGCGTCCCGACGACGCCGATCAGCGCCCCATTGATGAGGAAGACCCGCATCACCGTGCCGGGCGTGGCGCCCATCGTCCGCAGGATCGCGATATCGCTGGACTTGTCACGCACCAGCAGGATCAGGCCGGAGACGATGTTGAGGGTCGCCACCACAACGATCAGGCTGAGGATGAGGAACATCACGTTCCGCTCCACCTCCAGCGCCCCGAAGAAGGTTCGGTTGCGTTGGCGCCAGTCGGTGAGAAGCACGGGCCGCTCGGCCGCCATTTCGAGGTCGGGCCGCAATTGCGCCACCGCATCGGCGTTGTCGAGATAGACCTCGATGAGGCTGACATCGCTGTCACGGTTGAAGAAGGCCTGGGATTCGGCCAGCGGCATGAACACGAAGGTGGCGTCGAACTCGGTCATGCCGATCTCGAAGATCGCCTTCACCGTATAGGCCTTGGTGCGCGGCGCGGTGCCGAACGGTGTCGTCGCCCCCTTCGGGGTGGATAGGGTGATCTGGTCGCCGGCCTGGACGCCGAGGGACTCGGCGAGCCTTCGGCCGATGGCGACCCCGGTTCCGTCGTCGAATCCGTCGAGGGTGCCGCCCCGGATGGTCTTGGCGATGGACCCGATGGACCCGATGTCCTCGCCGCGGATACCCCGGACCAGCACGCCACTGCCGCCATAAGGCGAGGACGCGAAGGCCTGCCCTTCCACCAGCGGGATCGCCGAGCGGACGCCGGCCACTTTGGAGAGCCTGTCGGAAAGGTCGACGTAATCGGTGAACAGCTTGTCGATCGGCGTGACGAAGACGTGGCCGTTGATACCGACGATCTTGGAGAGCAGTTCGGTGCGGAACCCATTCATCACCGAGAGGACGATGATGAGGGTGGCGACGCCGAGGGCGATGCCCAGGACCGAGAAGAAGGCCACGACGGAGACGCCGCCGCCGCGCCGCCGGGCCCGCATGTAGCGCCCGGCAATGATCCATTCGAAGGCCGCGAAGGGCGGCGTGCTGCCGCGCTTGAACAGGCCGGAGAGACCCGCCAGCCGTTCCTTCACCGTCTCTGCCAGAGCCATGCCGGCCTCAGTTCCGCTTCAGGCGCGAAATCAGGTCGATCGGTGCCACGCTCTCACGCTCGCCCCCGGCGCGGCGCTTGATCTCGACCTTGCCCTCGGCAAGGCCGCGCGGGCCCACCACGACCTGCCAGGGCAGGCCGATCAGATCGGCGGTGGCGAATTTCGCGCCCGGACGCTCGTCGCGGTCGTCGTAGAGCACCGTCAGGCCGCTGGCCTCGAGGTTGGTCTGGATTTCGGCGCAAGCGGCATCGGTCGCCGCGTCTCCGGATTTCAGGTTGATGAGAGCGACGTCGAAGGGCGCCACGGAATCCGGCCAGATGATGCCGGCCTCGTCATGCGAGGCCTCGATGATCGCGGCCACCAGCCGGCTCGGGCCGATGCCGTAGGAACCCATATGAACGGGGCGGTCGACGCCGTCCGGTCCGGTCACCTTCGCGCCCATGGCCTCGGAATACTTGGTGCCGAAATAGAAGATGTGCCCGACCTCGATGCCGCGCGCGGCCATCTGCTTGTCCTCGCCGACCTCGGCGAAGGCCGCCGGCTCATGCATCTCGGAGGTGGCGGCGTAGAGCGAGGTCCAGCGGTCGACAGTGCCCTGGAGGCCGGCGACATCATCGAAATCCGTAGTCACCGGCGGGACGTCGAAATCGAGATACTGCCGGTCGCAGAACACCTCGCTCTCGCCGGTCTGGGCCAGGATGATGAATTCGTGGCTGAGATCGCCGCCGATCGGTCCGGTATCGGCGCGCATGGGGATCGCCTTGAGACCGAGGCCGGCGAAAGTGCGCAGGTAGGCGACGAACATCTTGTTGTAGGCGTGCCGGGCGTTGGCCTGGTCGAGATCGAACGAATAGGCGTCCTTCATCAGGAATTCGCGCGAGCGCATGGTGCCGAAGCGCGGGCGTACTTCGTCCCGGAACTTCCACGAGATCTGGTAGAGGTTCTTCGGCAGGTCCTTGTAGGAGCGAACGCTGCCGCGGAAGATCTCGGTGATGACCTCCTCGGCCGTGGGGCCAAACAGCATCTCGCGGTCATGTCGGTCGGAAATGCGTAGCATCTCCTTGCCGTAAGCCTCGTAGCGGCCGGATTCCTTCCACAACTCCGCCGACTGGATCGACGGCATCAGCAGTTCGATGGCGCCGGACCGATCCTGCTCCTCGCGGACCACCGCGCAGACCCTGTTGAGCACGCGCAGCCCCAAGGGCAGCCAGGCATAGATGCCCGCCGCTTCCTGACGGATCAGGCCGGCCCGCAGCATCAGGCGGTGGGAGACGATCTCCGCCTCCTTGGGCGTCTCGCGCAGGGTCGGCAGGAAATAGCGGGAGAGACGCATCGGGGGCCCTGGATCGTTTTGGAGCGCGATCGTACCGCGCATCGTTGCGGGGCACACAACACATTGCGTTGGGAAAATACAAGCGTCCTGCGGCGTCGAGAAAAACGCCGGGTGGTCCGAAACTCGGGCATTCCGCGAAACGAGAGCGAAAAACGCTCAACTCTTGCAAAAAAACGCCAGGAACCATCTCCGGAGACGTGACAATGCGCAATCCAGTTCCTATAAGCGCCACCGTGATGGTCGCGACGCCCGGAGAGGCAGCGCGAGGTCCGAGTCTCGGGAGGAAATTTCAGCCGCCACGCCGTCAGAAATGCGTGAGATAAAATAGGCTGACACGTCATCTGTCGTCTCAAAAAGCAAGGCGCGAGCCTTGCTTTTTTTATGGCCGACGTGGCTCTCCGGGTGTGGACGCAGGACGATCCGACACCTCGCCGGATCGCGGCGCTAGAGCCCCGACAACTCGAAGATCGGGATGACGACGAGAAACACGACGCTGGCGAGGAGCGTCGTCCAAATCGCCTTCTCGCGCAGCCGCGGCGCCGCGGGCGCCCCCGGGTCCTGTCCCGGCACGATCAGCGACGGGTCCGTCTCGACCTGATTGCGGATGGGCAGGATGACGAAGAGCAGCGTCCACCAGACCACGAAATAGAGGGCAAAGGCTCCGAACACCGTCAGCTTGAACAACACGACGGAGAGGATCGCCACCGCCGAGACGATGACGATCATGGTGGCCAGCGTCCGCCAGATCGTGGCCGAGACAGTCTGAACGAGGGCGCTCACGCCGCTCACACCTGCTCCAGTTCAACCAGGGTGCCGAGGAAATCCTTGGGGTGGAGGAACAGCACCGGCTTGCCGTGAGCGCCGATCTTCGGTTCGCCGGTACCGAGGACGCGGGCACCCTGAGCCTTCAGTTTGTCACGGGCGGCGATGATGTCGTCGACCTCGTAGCAGACATGGTGCACGCCGCCATTGGGGTTGCGTTCCACGAAGCTCTCGATGGGCGAACCCTCGCCCAACGGCGACATCAACTCGACCTTGCTGTTTGGCAGGTTCACGAAAACCACCGTGACGCCGTGCTCCGGCTGCGGCAGGGGCTCGGTGAGCGTGGCGCCGAGGGTGTCACGATAGATGGCACAGGCCGCGTCGAGGTCGCGCACGGCGATGGCCACGTGGTTCAGGCGTCCGATCATGGTCTGCTCCCTTCTGTGCGTCATCTGTGCGCGCATTCCCCTCCCCCTTGCGGGGAGGGGTTAGGGGTGGGGGTGGCTCCGAAGAGGTTGCGCCCTGTCCTGAACCACCCCTACCCTCATTCCCTCCCCACAAGGGGGAGGGAGGCGGCATCACACCTCCACGACCTGCACGTGGCAGGCGGGCTTCTTGCCCCAGGCTTCGTTCACGGCCGAGCGGATCGCACGATCGACGGCCTTCTCGACCGCTTCGGCATCCTTACGCTTCTGCTTCGACAGGCCGCTGAGGGTCCGCGACACGGCTTCGACGGCGACGTCGAGCATCGGCTGGCCGTTCTTGCCGCGATTGGGCAGGCCCATGATGTCGATGGCCGGCTCACCGAGAACCTCACCCTGGACGTCGATGGCGATGGCGACCGAGACGACACCGGCCTGAGACAGCTTGCGCCGCTCGGGGATCGCGCGATCCTTCGCATCGATCAGGATGTTGCCATCCTTGAACAGACGCCCGGCTTTCACGTGGTCGGTGATCTCCGGCGTGCCGGGGGCGAGGCGCACGACACTGCCGTTGCGGGCCTTGACCACGTTGCCGACACCCTGGGCCAGGGCGAAGCGGGCATGCTCGTCGAGATGGAGCGCCTCGCCGTGGACGGGAATCGCCGTCCTCGGCCGGGTCCAGGCATACATCTCAGCCATTTCGTCGCGGCGGGGATGGCCCGAGACGTGGACGAGCTTCGTCCGGTCGGTCACCACCTCGATGCCGGCATTGACCAGATCGTTGATGATTGCGCCCACCGCCCGCTCGTTGCCCGGAATGGCGCGAGACGAGAAGATCACGCGGTCGCCGGCGGCCAGCGTCACGTCGGGATGGTCGTCGCGGGAGACGCGGGCGAGCGCAGCGCGCTCCTCGCCCTGCGACCCGGTGAGCAGGCAGACCACCTTGTCGCGCGGCAGGTAGCCGTAGCTGTCGGCCGAGCGGAAATCCGGCAGGCCGTCGAGGAAGCCGCATTCGCGGGCGACACCGATCACCCGGTCCATGGCCCTGCCGACGGCGACGACCTCGCGGCCGCAATCACGCGCGGCTTCCGCCACCGCCCGCATGCGGGCGACGTTGGAGGCGAAGGTGGTGACGGCGACCCGGTGAGGCGCCTCTGCGATGAGCTCACGCAGGGTGGCGGCGACCTCGGCCTCGCTCGGGCTGCGGCCCTCGCGCACGACGTTGGTCGAATCGCTGATCATGGCGATGATGCCCTCGTCGCCCAGCTTGCGGAACGAGGCTTCCGAGGTGACGTCGCCGAGGATCGGCGTGGCGTCGAGCTTCCAATCGCCCGTATGCAGGACGAGGCCATGCGCCGTGCGGATCGCGACAGCGTTCGATTCCGGGATCGAATGCGAGACCGGAACATATTCGATCTCGAACGGACCGACGGTCACCGGCTTGTGCGCGGCGATCTCGCGCAGGATCACCTTCGGGGCGCCTGGCTCACTCAGGCGACGCGCCTCGAGCAGGTTCTTGGCGAAGCGGGTGGCGTAGACCGGAGCCTTCAACTTGGGCCACAATTCACCGATCGCGCCGATATGATCCTCGTGCGCGTGGGTAATGAAGATGGCGAGGAGATCGTCCTTGCGCTCCTCGATGAAGCTGAGATCGGGAAACATCAGGTCGATGCCCGGGAAGCCCTCTTCCCCGGCAAAGCCCATTCCGCAATCGACCATGATCCATTTCCGGCGCTTTTCCGGCCCGAAGCCGTAGAGCGCCGCGTTCATGCCGATCTCGCCCACGCCGCCGAGCGGCACGAAGACGAGTTCGTCTTGCCCTGTCGTCATCACTGTTCAACCTCAAGCCGCCGTCGCGGCCGAACCCAAATGCACCTCGCCCGCCGTCACGGTCCGTCGCGTCCCATCATCCGATCGGACGACGAGCCGCCCCGCCTCGTCGATCGTCTCGAAAATTCCTTGCACGATCTCGCCGCCCGTTCGCACCGAGACCGGTGCGCCGATCCCGGCGGCGTCATCGAGCCAAAGCTCACGGATCGATGAAAACCCGCGGCCTCGATTCCAGCGTCGCGCTGCAACGACGATCTCATCCGACAGATGGTCGAACAGATCCTCGGCGCGCGGTTCGTGCTTTATCTGACTGAGGCTTGTCGCGGGATAAGGCAAGTCCTGCGGTGACGCGGCGACGTTGACGCCGAACCCGATCACCGCCGAGCGACGCCCGCCCGGATGAGTTTCCGCCTCCAGGAGAAGGCCCGCGAGCTTGGCACCCGATGCCAGCACGTCATTGGGCCATTTGAGGCGGAAGGGGCTTGCCCGACCGGACGTCCGATCCTCGATCCCATCCTGAGGTGCCATGCCGGCCGCCTCGAGGTGGCGTGGCCCGATCGTTCTCTTCAAGGCGGAAATCAACGCGACACCCGCTACGAAGCCCAAGCTCGGAACCTGTTCCGGATCGACGTCCGAAACCGGCCAGAGCAAGCTGGCACTGAGGTTGCCCGGCAACGACGTCCATGCGCTCCCCCTGCGGCCACGCCCCGCTTCCTGCCGGAGCGCGACAACCCACAGGGGGCCCCTTTCACCCTCGCGTGACAGCTCCATCGCCCGAGTGTTGGTGGAGCCGAGGCTCTCGTAAACGTGAAGCCGATGCCCGGCTGCTCTCGCAGCCGGGCCGAGCCGATAATCCGGCCTTTCGAGAGACAAAATCCTAGAACAGCGACTTGGCCGCGGCACCTGCCGCGCTGACAAGGGGAGAGGGCACAAGGAAGAACAGGACCACGACGGCGCTCGAGAGACCGAGCACGATGCGCAGGCCGGGCGGCATCACTTCGTAGGGAGCTTGCGGCTCGTCAAAATACATCACCTTGACCAGACGCAGGTAATAGAACGCGCCGACCACCGAGGTCACGACGCCGATCACCGCGAGGCCCACGAGATCGGCCTTGATGGCGGCGGCGAAGACATAGAACTTGCCGAAGAAGCCGGCGAGCGGCGGGATGCCGGCGAGTGAGAACATCATCGCGGCGAGGCAGAAGGCCATGACCGGATGTGTCCGGGAAAGACCGGAAAGATCGTCGACCGTCTCGTACATCTGGCCGCCGCGACGCAGCGAGAGAAGCACGGCGAAGGCGCCGAGCGTCATGGCAAGATAGATGATCATGTAGATCACCACGCCTCGGATCCCCTCCTCCGAGGCAGCGGCGAGACCGATGAGGGCGTAACCGATATTGCCGATGGAGGAATAGGCCATCAGGCGCTTGATCGAGCGCTGGCCGATGGCCGCGAAAGAACCGAGCGTCATCGAAGCGATGGCGACGAAAACGATGATCTGCTGCCAGATCGCGGTCACGTCCGGGAAGGCGCCGATGAAAACCCGCACGGTCATGGCGACGGCGGCCATCTTCGGCGCGGAGGCGAAGAACGCCGTCACAGGAGTGGGCGACCCTTCGTAGACGTCCGGTGTCCACATGTGGAACGGCACGGCAGACATCTTGAAGGCGACGCCCGCAGCGACGAACACGATGCCCAGCACGATGCCGAAACCGGCATTGTCGTTCAGTGCCGAGACGATGCCGGGGAAGGAGACGGTGCCGGTGAAGCCGTAGACCAGTGACGAGCCATAGAGCAGCATGCCGGAAGACAAGGCTCCAAGGACGAAATACTTCAGCCCGGCCTCGGTGGATTTCAGGTTGTCCCGGTGGAAGGCGGCGATCACGTAAGCAGCAAGCGACTGCAGTTCGAGGCCGAGATAGAGGGCGATCAAATCGTTGGCGGAGGCCATCACCATCATGCCGATGGTGCAGAGCACGATCAGGATCGGGAACTCGAACCGGTCGATGCGTTCGCGCTGAAAATAGTCGCGCGAGAGCAGGATCGTGGCGGCCGAGCCGAGCAGAATCAGCGCCTTCATCACCTTCGAGAAGTTGTCGATGATGAACGACCCGTTGAGGGTCGTGATCTTGGCACCCGACTGCGACACGACCACGAAGAAGGCGAGAATCAACAGGATGAGCGCGCCGACATTGATGCTCTCCACCGAGCGCTCACCCCGGAAGGCGCCGTAGAGAATCAGTCCGAGCACGCCGATCGCGAGGATCAGCTCGGGCATTACCGGCGAGAGAGAGGGCAGGACAGCCTGGATAGCGGTCATCTTACGTCGACCTTCAGCGCGCCACGGGCGGAAGAACCGCCGCGGTCTGCGTGTTCGAGAGCGCGGATTTCATGCTCTGCATCAGCGCCTCCGTGGAGGGGGCGAAGGTGTCGAGGATGGGCGCGGGATGCACGCCGTAATAGATCGTCAGGGCGACGAGAGGCGCGAGGATAAGCTTCTCCCGCAGGTCGAGATCGAGGATGCCCTGCAGGTTGGGCTTCTCGAGCTTGCCATAGATCACCCTGGAATAAAGCCAGAGGGCATAGCCGGCCGAAAGAATGATGCCGAAGACCGAGAAGAACGCGACCGTCGGGTTGGCCTTGAAGGCCCCCATCATGGCCAGGAACTCGCCGACGAAGCCCGACGTGCCGGGCAGGCCGACATTGGCCATGGTGAACACCATCATCGCTGCCGCATAGAGCGGCATGCGCTTCACGAGACCGCCATAGGCCGCGATCTCGCGGGTGTGCATCCGGTCGTAGACCACGCCGACGCAGACGAAGAGCGCGCCCGAGACGATGCCGTGTGAGATCATCAAGAACAGGGCGCCCTGGATGCCCTGCTCATTGAGGGTGAACAGGCCCAGCGTCACGAAGCCCATATGCGCCACAGACGAATAGGCGATGAGCTTCTTGATGTCGGTCTGCATCAGCGCGATCAGCGACGTGAAGATGATCGCGATGACCGAGAGGGCGAAGACCATCGGAGCGAAATAGGCGCTGGCATCCGGGAACATCGGTAGCGAGATTCGGATGAAGCCGTAGCCGCCCATCTTGAGCAGGATGCCGGCCAGGATCACCGAACCGGCGGTGGGCGCCTCCACGTGGGCATCGGGCAGCCAGGTATGGACCGGCCACATCGGCATCTTCACCGCGAAGGAGGCGAAGAAGGCGAGCCACAGCCAGTATTGCATGCCTACCGGGAAGCGGGTTTGCAGCAGGGTCGGGATGTCGGTGGTGCCGGCTTGCCAGTACATCGCCATGATGGCGAGGAGCATCAGCACCGAGCCGAGCAAGGTGTAGAGGAAGAACTTGAAGCTCGCGTAGATCCGGCGCTTGCCGCCCCAGATGCCGATGATGAGGAACATCGGGATCAGGCCGGCTTCGAAGAATAGGTAGAACAGCACGAGGTCGAGGGAGCAGAACACGCCGATCATCGTCGTCTCGAGGACGAGGAACGCGACGAAATACTCCTTCACCCGCGTGTTCACCGAGAGCCACGACGCACCGATGCAGAACGGCATCAGGAACGTGGTGAGCAGGATCAACGGCATCGAGAATCCGTCGACACCGAGTTTGAATTTGATCGTCTCGGCGAGCCAGCCATGGGTCTCGACAAGCTGGAAGCTCGATGTCGATGGGTCGAACCGGCCCCAGGCGACGAGGCTGAGGAGGAAGGTGACGATGGTGGTCGCGAGCGCGGCCCAGCGGGCATTGCGCTTCACGCTCTCGGATTCGTTGCCGAGGGTCAGGACGAAGGCCGCGCCGCAGAGCGGCACGATCAGCAGGCCGGAAAGAATGCCGAGGCCGAACATCTAGCGGGCACTCCGATACGGGTTGGCGGCCGTCATTGCGCGAGACATCAGTGTCCGACCTTGGGCAGGCCGGTGAGCATGTACCAGCTGACAATGGCGGCGACGCCGATGAGCATGACGAAGGCGTAATGATAGACGTAACCGGTCTGCAGTCGGACGACCCCGCGGGTGACGTCGAGCACGCGGGTGGCGATGCCGTCGGGGCCTAGCCCGTCGATGACCCGGCCGTCGCCCTCCTTCCAGAGGAACTTGCCGAAGTTCTTGGCCGGGCGCACGAAGATCCGGTCGTAGAGTTCGTCGAAATACCACTTGTTGAGCAGGAACTGGTACAGGCTCGGTTGCTGGGCGGCGAGCCGGCCCGGCAGTTCGGGCCGGCGGATATACATCCAGAAGGCCAACAGGAAGCCGATCACCAGCATGATGAAGGGCGAGTAGGCCACAAGAGCCGGCACCGAATGGATGTCGTGCATGATGTGGTTGTCGGGGCCATGACCGAGGGCGTGCCCCCAGAACGATTCCATGCCCTCGCCGATGAAGCGGTTCTTGAACAGCAGACCGGCGAACAGGGCACCGAAGGCCAGGATAGCCAGGGGAATCGTCATAACCAGCGGGCTCTCATGCGGCGTGTGCGCATGGTCGTGATGCTCGATGGCGCTGTGAGACGCCGGCTCTACGTCATGGCCCTTGTCGTCGTGCGCGACACCCTCGTGGTGTCCCGGTGCGCCGTCGGCGGCAGCAGAGGCGGCGTGAGCCAAAGCAGGTGCAGCGTGATGATCGTCATGGTGCGCGGCGCCGTGGCCCGCCCAGCGGGCCGGCCCCTCGAACGTCATGAAGAACAGGCGCCAGGAATAGAACGAGGTCATCAATGCAGCGACGACCGTGCACAGGAAGGCGAGCGTGTGGCCGGGCCGCGTCGAGGCATAGGCCGCTTCGATGATCGCGTCCTTCGAATAGTAGCCGGCAGTGAAAGGGAAGCCGATCAGCGCTAGGGTGCCGATGGTCATCATCGCGGAGGTGAAGGGGATGTAGCGGCGGAGCGCCCCCATGTTCCGCATGTCCTGCTCGTGATGCATCGCGTGGATGACCGAGCCGGCGCCGAGGAACAGAAGCGCCTTGAAGAAAGCGTGGGTGAAGAGGTGGAACACGGCGGCCGAATAGGCGCCGACGCCCAGCGCCACGAACATGTAGCCGAGCTGCGAGCAGGTCGAGTAGGCGATGACCCGCTTGATGTCGTTCTGCACCATGCCGATCGTGGCCGCGAAGAACGCGGTGATACCGCCGATGATGGTGACGACAATGAGGGCGTTCGGCGCCACTTCGAACAGGGGCGACAGGCGCGCCACCATGAAGACGCCCGCCGTCACCATGGTGGCGGCGTGGATCAGGGCGGAG
This sequence comes from Methylobacterium sp. Leaf91, assembly GCF_001422815.1. GTDB lineage: Bacteria > Pseudomonadota > Alphaproteobacteria > Rhizobiales > Beijerinckiaceae > Methylobacterium. The sequence goes on from NZ_LMMP01000052.1 coordinate 45,320, forward strand.
ACCGGTGTCGGTCCCTCCATGGCATCCGGCAGCCAGGTATGGAGCAGGAACTGCGCCGACTTGCCCATGGCGCCCATGAACAGGAGCAGGCACGCCAGGGTCATGGCGTTCCAGTCATAGCCGAGGAAGTGGAACGTGGCGTCCTTGAGCTCCGCGGCGCGCGGCAGGATGCCGTCGAAGGCCACCGAACCGAACAGGACGAAGACGAGGAAGATGCCGAGCGAAAAGCCGAAATCGCCGACCCGGTTGACGATGAAGGCCTTCATCGCCGCCGCGTTGGCCGAAGGCTTCTCGTACCAGAACCCGATCAGCAGGTAGGAGGCGAGGCCGACGCCCTCCCAGCCGAAGAACATCTGCACGAGGTTGTCGGCCGTCACCAGCATCAGCATGGCGAAGGTGAACAGCGACAGATAGGCGAAGAAGCGCGGCCGGTGCGGATCCTCTTCCATGTAGCCCACCGAGTAGAGGTGGACGAGAGTGGAGACCGTCGTCACCACCACCAGCATCACAACGGTCAGCGTGTCGATGCGGAAGGCCCAATCGACCACGAGGTCACCGGCGGTGAACCACGTCGCCACCTGCACGCGGGTGGCATGATCGGAGCCCGGAACCTCGAAGAACGCGCCCCAGGACAGGAGCGCTGAGAAGGCCAGGAAGCCAGTGGTGATGTACTCGCACATGCGAGGGCCGAGCTGCCGGCCGAACAGGCCGGCGAGCAGGGCGCCGATGAGCGGGAAGAAGACGATCGCGTGATACATCGCTGGCTGGCCCGGCCTCCGGAAGCGTGCCGGATACCCGGCCTCGCTCCATTCTCGTCAATGGGATCGCGCGGTAAGCCGCGCGGCTCGGCTTGGGTGAAGCTCAGCCCTTCATCATGTTCACGTCCTCCACCGCGATGGAGCCGCGGTTTCGGAAGAACACGACGAGGATAGCGAGCCCGATGGCTGCCTCCGCCGCCGCCACCGTGAGCACGAACAGGGCGAAGATCTGGCCAGTGATGTCGTTGAGATGGGTGGAGAACGCGACGAGGTTGATGTTCACCGCAAGTAGGATGAGCTCGACCGACATCAGGATGACGATGATGTTCTTTCGGTTCACGAAGATGCCGAGCACGCCGAGCGTGAACAGGATCGCCGCCACCGTCAGGTAATGGCTCAAGCCGATCATGAGCGCTGATCCTTGTGTTGAGCCGACATCAGACCTCGACGCCCTGGCGAGACGGCACCTTGCGGGTTTCCACCGCCATCCCTTGCGTCCGCGCATTCTGCACGGCGATGTTCTGGCGCTTCACGCCGGGCCGGTCACGCAAAGTGAGCACGATGGCCCCGATCATCGCCACCAGCAGGATCAGACCGGCCAGCTGGAAGAAGAAAACGTAATCGGTGTACAGCACGCGCCCAAGCATCTGGGTGTTGGTGACACCCTCGACACTGGCGAGAGGACCGAGCGGCGCCTGCATCAGGCCGGGATCGATCGTCCAGGAGCCGACCACCAGCAGGAGCTCGATGAGGAAGATCGCGCCGATTAGCGCGCCAATCGGCAGGTACTGCTGGAAGCCCTGGCGCAGCTGCGCGAAATCGACGTCGAGCATCATCACGACGAAGAGGAACAGTACGGCGACGGCGCCGACATAGACGACCACCAGGATCATCGCCAGGAACTCGGCCCCCATCAGCACGAACAAGCCGGCCGCGTTGACGAAGGCGAGGATGAGGAAGAGCACCGACGCGACAGGGTTGCGCGAGGTGATGACCATGAACGCGGACGCGATCGCGACACCGGCGAACAGGTAGAAGAAGGCTGCGGCTGCACTCATGCGATTATGGAGATCAGCCGTCCCGAGGACGGCCCCTTCTGCCTAAATTCAAACCAGCCCGTGCAGGCCGCCCGTCTATAGAACCCACCCCTGCGGCGCACAACCGCCGGAGCGGCGTGTCATCACCGGTATGGTGCGTCCACTGCGAGATTGCGCGCGATCTCACGCTCCCAACGGTCACCGTTCAGGAGAAGCTTCTCCTTGTCGTAGAGAAGCTCCTCGCGGGTCTCCACGGAGAACTCGAAGTTCGGCCCCTCCACGATGGCATCCACCGGACAGGCCTCCTGGCACATGCCGCAATAGATGCATTTCACCATGTCGAGGTCGTAGCGTGTGGTGCGGCGCGTGCCGTCGTTGCGGCGCGGGCCAGCCTCGATGGTGATGGCCTGCGCGGGACAGATCGCCTCGCACAGCTTGCAGGCGATGCAGCGTTCCTCACCGTTCGGATAGCGGCGCAGCGCGTGCTCGCCGCGAAAGCGCGGCCCGCGATGCCCCATCTCGAAGGGGTAGTTGATCGTGGCCTTGGGCTTGAAGAAGTAGCGCATGGCGAGGGCGAACCCCGACACGAACTCCTTCAGCAGCAGACCCTTTGCGACCTGATCGAGCTTCATGGCTCGGATCTCCGTGAGGGGTTGTCAGACGCCCGGCGCAAGGCCGGTCAGCTTGAGGACGAAGGCGACGACCACGACCGAGACGAGGGAAAGCGGAAGGAACACCTTCCAGCCGAGGCGCATGAGCTGGTCGTAGCGGTAGCGCGGCACCATGGCCTTCACCATGGCGATCATGAAGAAGAGGAAGCTGGCCTTCAGGGCGAACCAGATCAGGCCCGGCACCCAGGTGAAGGGCGCGAAGGGAATCGGCGAGAGCCAGCCGCCGAGGAACAGCACCGTTCCCAACGCGCACATGGTCATGATCGCCACGTACTCGCCGAGCATGAACAGCAGGTAGGGCGTCGAGGAATACTCGACCATGTAGCCCGCCACGAGCTCCGATTCGGCCTCCGGCAGATCGAAGGGCGGGCGGTTGGTCTCGGCGAGCGCCGAGACGAAGAACACCACGAACATCGGAAACAGCCAGAGCCAGTACCAGCCGAGGATGCCCAGCGAGGTGTCCTGCGCCATCACGATGCGCGAGAGGTTGAGCGACCCGGCGCAAAGGAGGACGCAAATGATGACGAATCCGAGGGAGACCTCGTACGAGATCATCTGCGCTGCAGAGCGGAGCGCGCCGAGGAATGCGTATTTCGAGTTCGAGGCCCAGCCGCCCATCAGCACGCCGTAGACGCCGAGTGACGAGATCGCGAAAATGTAGGTAATGCCGACATTGAGGTCGGCGATGGCCCAGCCTTCCGCCAGCGGGATCACCGCCCAGGCGGCGAGAGCCAAGGTGGCGAAGACAAGCGGTGCCAGCAAGAACAGGCCCTTATTGGCGCCTGCCGGAATCACCGGCTCTTTCAGCACGAACTTCAGCAGATCGGCGAAGGACTGGAACAGGCCCCATGGTCCGACGACGTTGGGGCCGCGCCGCAGCTGCACCGCCGCCCAGATCTTACGATCGGCCAGCAGCGCATAGGCAATGAACACCAGCAGCAAGGCGAGGAGCACGAAGCTCTTCAGGATCAGCAGTAGGACGGTGCCGACGATTTCCAGCATGGTCGGCAGCCCTTATTCCGCCGCTTCGAGACCGCGCGTCTGCGCGAGGCTCGAACATTCGGCTAAGACCCGCGAAGCGCGGGCGATAGCGTTGGTGAGGTAGAAATCCGGAACCGCGGACACGAAGGCCGGACGGCCCGGCTCGCCTCCGAGCCCCGCAAGCGTGTCGACGGTGGCGGCCACGTCGCTCGTGGTTATCGCGTCGAGGGCAGCGAGATGCGGGTACGCCGCATAGAGGTCGCGACGCAGGGCCCCGAGCGAATCGAAGGGAAGGCGCTTGCCGAGGACATCGGAGAGCGCCCGCAGGATCGCCCAATCCTCGCGGGCGTCTCCCGGCGGGAAACCGGCGCGGTTGGTCGTCTGAACACGGCCTTCGAGATTGACGAAAGTGGCGTTCTTCTCGGTATAGGCCGCGCCCGGCAGGATCACGTCCGCGCGGGTCGCGCCGCGATCGCCATGGGTGCCCTGGTAGATCACGAACGCGCCTGCGCCGATCTCGACCTCGTCGGCACCGAGGTTGAACAGCACGTCGAGGGCGCCCGGCTCCCCCATCCGCCCGAATCCGAGGCTCCCCTCCCCCGGCACGAAGCCGAGATCGAGCGCGCCGACGCGGGCCGCCGCGGTCTGGAGTACGGCAAAGCCGTTCCACTCGGCGGTGACCGCACCGATATCCTTGGCGAGCGCCGCCGCCGACGAGAGGATGGCAGCGCCGTCGGGCCGGGTCAGCGCACCGGTTCCCACGATCACGAGGGGTCGGCTTGCGCTCTTCAGCACCTCGGCGAAGCTATGCTTTCCGGCGGCAATATCGGCCAGGGTTTCGGGGCCGGCGCCGAGATAGGTATGGGGATAGGTAAGATCCGCCGCCTCGCCGATCAGGCCCACCGCCAGAGGCGCCATGCGCCAACGCTTGCGGATACGAACGTTGAGAAGCGAGGCTTCCAGGCGCGGGTTCGTCCCGACGAGCAGGATCGCATCCGCCTCCTCAATACCCGGAATGGTGGGATTGAACGTGTAGGCGGCGCGCCCCCAAGCCGGGTCGATCGCCTCGCCGGCCTGACGGCAATCGAGATTGGTCACGCCGAGCGACCCCATCAGGGTCTTCAGGGCATAGATCTCCTCCACGGCGGTAAGGTCACCGACGATGGCGCCAACACGCTTCGGGTCGGCGCTCTTCATCCGGGCGGCGATGGCGGCGAACGCCTCGCCCCAGGAGGCGGGGCGCAGGCGGCCGTTCTCACGCAGGTACGGCCGGTCGAGACGCTGCGCCCGAAGCCCGTCCACCGCATGGCGGGTCTTGTCGGAGATCCACTCCTCGTTGATGTCTTCGTTCACCCGAGGCTCGATCTGCATGACCTCACGGCCACGGGCGTCCACACGGATGGCGCAGCCGACTGCGTCCATCACGTCGATGGATTCGGTCTTCGACAGCTCCCAGGGCCGCACCTCGTAGCTCTGTGGCTTGTGGACGAGGGCGCCCACGGGGCAGAGATCGGCGACGTTGCCCTGAAGCTCGGAGCCCATGGCACTCTCGAGATAGCTCGTGATCTCCATGTCCTCGCCACGCCCGATGGCGCCGAGATCCGGCACGCCGGCCACTTCCGCGAGAAAGCGGACGCAGCGGGTGCAATGGATGCAGCGGTTCATGGCGGTCCGCACCAGCGGGCCGATATATTTCTCTTCGACGGCGCGCTTGTTCTCGCCGTAACGGGTCGAATCCACGCCGTAGGCCATCGCCTGATCCTGCAGGTCACAATGGCCGCCCTGGTCGCAGATCGGACAATCGAGCGGGTGATTGATGAGGAGGAACTCCATCACCCCCTCGCGGGCCTTTTTCGTGGTTCCGGACCGCGTCAGGATCTCTGGCGGCTCGCCGTTGGGTCCGGGTCGGCAATCCTTCACCGCATAGGCGCATGAGGCGACGGGCTTAGGCGCCCCCTTCAGCTCGACGAGACACATCCGGCAATTGCCCGCGATGGACAGCCGTTCGTGGAAGCAGAAGCGCGGGATCTCCGCGCCCGCGACTTCGCAGGCCTGGAGCAGGGTGTACTCGGCCGGAACATCGACCTCGGTGCCGTCGACGATGAGCTTGGTCATGCGTGCTTCTCGGTAACGAATTTCGGTCCGAACGACATGTCGATCACTCCGCGGCGATCCGCACAGGATCGCTGTGCGGGTTGGCGCTGTAGCGGTCGATGCGCTTCTCGATCTCGGGACGGAAATGGCGGATGAGGCCCTGGATCGGCCAGGCCGCCGCGTCGCCGAGCGCGCAGATCGTGTGGCCCTCGATCTGCTTCGTCACGTCTAGGAGCATGTCGATCTCGCGACGCTGGGCGCGGCCTTCGGCCATGCGCAGCATCACACGCCACATCCAGCCCGTGCCCTCGCGGCAAGGCGTGCACTGGCCGCAGGATTCGTGCTTGTAGAAATAGGCGATGCGGGCAATCGCCGACACGATGTCGGTGGAACGGTCGAGGACGATGACCGCCGCCGTGCCGAGACCGGAGCCGAGATTCTTCAGGGTGTCGAAGTCCATCTTGGCGTCGATGATCTGCTCAGCCGGCACCAGGGGCACTGAAGAGCCGCCGGGGATGGAGCAGAGCAGGTTGTCCCAGCCGCCGCGCATGCCACCGCAATGCTTGTCGATCAGCTCGCGGAAGGTGATGCCGAGTTCTTCCTCGACGTTGCACGGCTTGTTGACGTGGCCGGAGACGCAGAACAGCTTGGTGCCGGTGTTGTTCTTGCCCCCCAACCCGGCGAACCAGGCCCCGCCCCGGCGCAGGATGGTCCCCGCCACCGCGATCGACTCGACGTTATTCACGGTCGTCGGGCAACCATAGAGGCCCATATTGGCGGGGAAGGGCGGCTTCAGCCGCGGCATGCCCTTCTTGCCTTCGAGGCTTTCCAGCAGGGCGGTTTCCTCGCCGCAAATGTAGGCGCCGGCACCGTGATGGACGTAGATGTCGAACGGGTAGCCGTGGACATTGTCCTTGCCGACGAGACGAGCGGCGTAAGCTTCGTCGACCGCCTTCTGCAAGGCGTGCTTCTCGGCAACGTACTCGCCACGGATGTAGATGTAGCAGGCATGGGCGGCCATCGAGAACGAGGCCAGCATGCAGCCCTCGATCAGGAGATGCGGATCGTGCCGCATGATCTCCCGGTCCTTGCAGGTCCCCGGCTCGGATTCGTCGGCATTGACCACGAGGTAGTGCGGACGCCCATCTGACTTCTTGGGCATGAAGGACCATTTCAGGCCCGTCGGGAAGCCGGCACCGCCGCGCCCGCGCAGCCCGGACGCCTTCATCTCGTCGATGATCCAGTCGCGGCCCATTTCCAGCAGGAACTTGGTGCCGTCCCACGCGCCGCGCTTCCTGGCCTCTTCCAGACCGGGCGAATGCAGACCGTACAGATTGGTGAAGATGCGATCCTGATCGGAGAGCATGTCAGATCTCCTTCGCGTTGGCGGACGGCGTCTTCGGTTCGGTCGGTTTCGGTGACGATTCGTCCGCGCTCGCGCCGGAGGCGACCGGCTGCGGCGGCGGTTCATCGCGTGGCAGATCGGATTGCGTCCCCGCCTCGGCTCCAGCGGCCTCGGCCTCGGCGATCGTCTCGGGCGCGGACGGAGCCGGCTTGTTCGGCTGGGCCGTCGATTCCTTCGGGTCGGCCGCATCGGCCTTGTCGCCCGGCTTCACCGGCGTCTCGCCGGATGCGTTAAGCTGAGCTGGGGCGTCGGTCGGCGGCTCCTCCACGGCGCGGCCCGAATCGGGCTTGGCCGGCTTCGGGTCCGACGCCGCGCGCTGCTCGGACGAGACAGCTTCGGACTTGCCAACTGCATCGTCGGATTTCGCGGCCTGATCTTCGAACCGCTTCCGCCATGCGCCCACGCGCGACCCGTCGAACAAGGTCTCGTCGCTCAGCGTGTCGGCCCCGCCCATCGGCTCGGATGACGTGCGCCCGACCTGCGAACCGATCTTGACCGGGCGTCCAGCCGCGAGGTCGTCCATCAGTTTGCCGAGGAGCTCGGGCGTCAGGTCTTCGTAGTAATCCTGATTGATCTGGGCCATGGGCGCGTTGCAGCAGGCGCCGAGACACTCGACTTCGAGCCAGGAGAAATTCCCGTCTGCGCTGACGTGGCCGGGTGCGCCGAGGCGCTCCTGCAGATAGCCCTTCAATTCGCGCGCACCGCAGGAATCGCACGGCACCGTGCCGCAGAGCTGGATCCAGAACCGGCCCACCGGCTCAAGGGCGAACATCGTGTAGAAAGTCGCGACTTCGAGCACGCGGATATGCGGCATGCCGAGTTCGGCGGCCACCGCCTCGATGGCCTTCTGCGGAAGCCAGCCGCCATTCTGCTCCTGCGCCTTCCACAGCAGCGGGATCACCGCGGAGGCCTGACGGCCTTCGGGATACTTCTCGATCTGTCCTTTGGCCCATTCGGCGTTCTCGGGCGAGAAAGCGAAGCTGGCCGGCTGCTCGGAAGCGGGGGCGAGTCTGCGATTGGCCATTAGTGCGAAACCTCGAATACCGTCACCGGTCCACCTCGCCGAACACGATGTCGAGCGTGCCGAGCACGCAGGACACGTCGGCCAGCATGTGGCCGCGGCACATCCAGTCCATGGCCTGGAGATGGGCGAAACCCGGAGCGCGGATCTTGCAGCGGTAGGGCTTGTTGGTGCCGTCGGCCACGAGATAGACGCCGAACTCGCCCTTGGGCGCTTCGACGGCGGCGTAGACTTCGCCGGCCGGCACGTGGAAGCCCTCGGTGTAGAGTTTGAAATGATGGATCAGCGCTTCCATCGAGCGCTTCATTTCCCGGCGCGGCGGCGGTGCAAATTTACCGTCCGTGGCGGCGATCGCCCCCATTCCCGCCGGCTCGCGCAGCTTGATGCAGCACTGGCGCATGATCTTGGCCGATTCCCGCATTTCTTCCATGCGGATGACCTGCCGATCGTAGGTGTCGCCGTTCCTTCCCACGGGGACGTCGAATTCCATCTCCTCGTAGCATTCATAGGGTTGCGACTTACGCAGGTCCCACGGGATGCCGGAGCCGCGCACCATCACGCCCGAGAACCCCCAGGCCATGGCCTCGTCCACAGTGACGATGCCGATATCGACGTTGCGCTGCTTGAAGATGCGGTTCGACATGACGAGGTCGTCGAGATCGTCGACCACCTGCAGGAACGGGTCGATGAAGGCTTCGATATCGTCGATCAGCGCGGGCGGCAGGTCCTGGTGCACGCCGCCGGGCCGGAAGTAATTGGCATGGAGACGAGCACCCGACGCGCGCTCGTAGAAGATCATCAGCTTCTCACGCTCCTCGAAGCCCCAGAGCGGCGGCGTCAGTGCGCCCACATCCATGGCCTGCGTGGTGACGTTGAGGAGATGAGACAGGATGCGACCGATCTCGCAGAACAGCGTGCGGATCAGCTGAGCCCGGCGCGGCACCTGGAGCCCGAGCAACTTCTCGATGCCGAGACAGAAGGCATGCTCCTGGTTCATCGGCGAGACATAGTCGAGCCGGTCGAAATACGGCGTCGCCTGCAGGTAGGTCTTGTGCTCGATCAGCTTCTCGGTGCCGCGATGGAGCAGGCCGATATGCGGGTCGACGCGTTCGACGATTTCGCCGTCGAGTTCCAGCACGAGACGCAGAACGCCGTGTGCCGCCGGGTGCTGCGGCCCGAAATTGATCGCGAAATTGCGGATATTGTGCTCGGTCATGGCCTCGCTCCGCTGCTCAAGCCGACTTTTTCTCATCGCCCGGGAGCACGTATTCGGTGCCCTCCCACGGCGAGAGGAAGTCGAAGTTCCGGAATTCCTGGGTCAGCTTCACCGGCTCGTACACGACACGGGCCTCGTCCTGGTCGTAGCGGACCTCGACGAAGCCGGTGAGCGGGAAGTCCTTGCGCAGGGGGTGGCCCTCGAAACCGTAATCAGTGAGCAACCGGCGCAGGTCCGGATGTCCCGAAAACAGGATTCCATACAGGTCGTAGGCTTCGCGCTCGAACCAGTTTGCCGCCGGGAACACCTCGATGACGGAGGGTACGGCGGTCTGGTCGTCGGCCTGCACCTTCACCCGGATGCGGCTGTTATGGCGCAGTGAGAGCAGGTGGTAGACCACGTCGAAGCGCTTGGCCCGGTTGGGATAATCAACGCCGCAGATATCGATGAAGCAGCGGAACGCGCAGGTCGGGTCATCGCGCAGATAGGTGAGCGCATAGACGATATCGCTCGCCTGAACGTTCAACGTCAGCTCACCGAAGGCGATGGCGCGCGAGACGATGGCCGGCCCGAGGGCCGCGCCCACATGGTCGCTGAGCGCCTGGAGCGAACCGTCGGCGGGGGCGGCCGTATGCGCGAGGATCGAGATGCCGTTGCTCATCGCGGATCCTCAGCGCTCGATCGTGCCGGTACGGCGGATCTTCTTCTGGAGCAGAAGCACTCCGTAGAGTAGCGCCTCCGCCGTGGGCGGGCAGCCAGGCACGTAGATGTCCACCGGCACCACCCGGTCGCAGCCGCGCACCACCGAATAGGAATAGTGATAGTAGCCGCCGCCATTGGCGCAGGAGCCCATGGAGATCACGTAGCGGGGCTCGGGCATCTGGTCGTAGACCTTGCGCAGGGCCGGAGCCATCTTGTTGGTCAGCGTGCCGGCGACGATCATCACGTCGGATTGCCGGGGCGAACCGCGCGGAGCGAAGCCGAAGCGCTCACAATCATACCGCGGCATCGACATCTGCATCATCTCGACGGCGCAACAGGCGAGGCCGAATGTCATCCACATCAACGAGCCGGTCCTGGCCCAATTGATGAGGTCGTCCGTCGAGGTGATCAGGAAACCACGGTCGGCGAGTTCGCTGTTGATCGACAGAAAGGTCGGATCGTCGGCGCCGATAGGGCGACCGGTATTCGGGTCGATGATCCCTTTCGGTGCCGGTGCAACGGCAGGGATCCGGGTGATATCGGGGCTGAAGGCCATCGGTTTCTCGGGATCAGGCTTCGGGCAATGCGATTGTCAGGTCGACGGGATAGTTAGTCCCATTCGAGGGCGCCCTTGCGCCACTCGTAGACGAACCCGACCGTGAGCACGCCGAGGAAGGCCATCATCGACCACATCCCGAACCAGCCGAGCTCACCGAAGGTGATCGCCCAGGGGAACAAGAATGCCACTTCCAAGTCGAAGATGATGAAAAGAATAGCAACGAGGTAGAACCGCACATCGAACTTCATGCGGGCGTCATCGAAGGCATTGAAGCCACACTCGTAGGCCGAAAGCTTCTCCGGATCGGGGCTATTATAGGCCACGAGAAAGGGCGCCACGAGCAACGCCACCGCAATGAAGAGCGACACGCCGATGAAGACGATGAGGGGCAGATAATCCGCCAACAGGCCTGTCATGCGACACCTCTCGTGTTCGTGGCGTGCGAAACGCCTCGCGAGCGCCGGGATGGTATGGAATTGCTCCAATGCCAGACTGCGCAGGCGCGAGGCTTAGACGACCCCCTTGAGCGAAACAAGGGCGTCCTGCGTCGCACAAATCCAGGCATGACACGGAGGTATGCCAAGGATCGCATCCTTCAACACGACCGATCCGCGCAGGCCCCGCCAAGATGGGCCTCACCGGGCCTACCGACCGGGAGTTCTGGCCGGCTTCCTGCATGGCACCGCGCCTCGCCGGACCGGGTCGATGGGCCGGGTGGAAACGAGGATACCGGGGACATCCAAGGTTAACGCAAAGGTAAACATGGCGCTTGGCAAGCGCTCGGAACCATAACCTTGGCCGTGAGTTCCGTTCATGTCCCACTCAGGCCGGTTGGCGTTAGGTCGTCGCAACATTCGACCTTACAGGAGACGTTTCGTGCGCATTGCCCAGATTGCTCCGCTCTCGGAGGCCGTGCCTCCCAAGTTCTATGGCGGCACCGAGCGCGTCGTATCGTGGATCACGGAAGAACTCGTCCGCCAGGGCCATGACGTCACGCTGTTCGCCAGCGGTGATTCCGAGACGTCGGCCAAGCTGGCGGCCTGCACGCCGGAGGGCCTTCGCCTTCTCGGCTACCGGGACCATACCGCGAGCCATCTCGCCATGCTGCACAACGTGCACAAGCGGGCCCACGAATTCGACGTGCTGCACTTTCACATCGATCTGCTTCAGTATCCGATGTTCGAAGATCTTTACCATAAGTGCGTGACGACCATGCATGGCCGCCTCGACGTGCCTGATTTCATGCCGGTCTACCGTACCTTCACGGGCATGCCGCTGGTGTCGATTTCCGACAATCAGCGTGAACCGATGCCTTCCAACTCGAACTGGCAGTCGACGATCCATCACGGCCTGCCGGCCGAGAACTGCCCGTATTACCCGGACGCCAAAGGTGGCTATCTCGCCTTCCTCGGTCGCATCTCTCCGGAGAAGCGCCCCGACCGCGCGATTCAGATGGCGATCCAGTCCGGCGTGAAGCTCAAGATCGCCGCGAAGGTCGATAAGGCAGACCAGGATTACTGGGATGAGGTCATCGAGCCGATGATCCATCACCCGCTCGTCGAGTTCATCGGCGAGATCAACGAAGAACAGAAGAAGGACTTCCTCGGCAACGCGCTGGCGCTGGCCTTCCCGATCGACTGGCCGGAGCCTTTCGGCCTCGTCATGATCGAGGCGATGTCGGCCGGCACTCCGGTCATCGCGTTCCGCAACGGCTCGGTTCCCGAAGTCATCGCCGACGGCGTCAGCGGTGTCCTTTGCGACACGATGGATGATGCCATCGCGGCCGTGCACAAGGTGAAGACCATGAGCCGCGCCGGTGTCCGTCGCCACTTCGAGACCCAGTTCACCGCCGAGTGCATGGTGAAGAAGTACGTGGCGGTCTACGAGCAGTTGATCGCGGGTCAGCCCAACGTGATCACGATGCCGCATGCGGGCGCCTTCACTCCGCATTATGGCGACTTGAACGGTTCGGCCCGCCCCTCGCTCTCAGCCGCGGCGATGCCCGCCTGAAAATCTCTAGCGAAAGGCTGATGCCATCGGGCATCAGCCTTGCTAACCTTCCGCGTATCGGTGCCGCTTCGAGCGGATCCGCCGAGACCGGTTCCAGAAGGCCGCCGAGTCGCCTGGTCGCGATCGGCGGCCTTTTGATTCGCGGGCTACGATCGAGCGTATCGGGCCGAAACGCATGGCCGCGTTTCATGCGAGTCCGAACTTAAACAATGATCTGCGGCATCGGGCCGGGTATGGCTTCGCCTCGATGCTGCAGGTCCGGCAGCCCACTTCCCGGAGACGTTCAGGCATGGCGGCGAACACTTCCACGGCGACGACACAGGACGGTTCCAGCGCGAATGGCCTGGGGCAAGGCTTCCAGGATGCCGACGCGGTGCTGCCGCAATATCATATCGAGGCGCAGACCTCGCTGGTGGAGCGTCCCTTGCGCTCGCTGAAGTACGGAGAGGCCTTCGCCGTCCTCGACAGCTACGGCGATATCGGCGTGCTGCCTGGGCCAGAAGGCCTGTATTTCCAGGATACCCGCTACCTCTCGCGCCTCGGCTTCACCATCGAGGAGCAGCGGCCACTCCTCCTCTCCTCGGTGATGCAGGACGATAACGGTGCGCTGAGCGTCGACATGACGACGCCCGACATCCGCATCGACGCGCACGACGAGACCACGATCCCGCGCGAGTTGATCGCGATCGAGCGTACCAAGTTCCTGTTCAAGGGGGCCTGCTACGACCGGATCGGCCTGCGCAATTACGATTCTCGGCATTGGAAGCTGAAGATCGGCATCACCTTCGACGCCGATTACCGCGACCTGTTCGAGGTGCGCGGAATGGACCGTCCCATCCGGGGCAAGCGTAGCGTCCAGGTGGCGAGCGAGACCGAGGTCCAGTTCCGCTATGTCGGTCTCGACGAGGTGGTCCGCACCACGAGCCTGCATTTCGGGCCGAAGCCGAAACATATCGAGCCGGGCCGGGCCGAGTTCGAAGTCTCGCTGCCCCCTGGCGGCCGGACGTCGCTGTTCATCCGCGTGGTCTGTGAATCGCACCGCGCCTTCACCAGTGCCCCGGCCGCCGAAAAGGTGGGCGAGGATGCAGCCGCCGGTCTGTCGCAGGCGGCGGGCAGCGGAGCCGGAGCACGTCACCCGAAGGGTCTCGGCGAAGGTGTGATCTTCGCCCGCGCCTATCGCGACGCGCGCCGGGACCTGCGCCAGCTCACCGCCGGGATCACCACGATCATCTCGTCGAACGACCAGTTCAACGAAGCGGCCTGCCGCGCCACCGCGGACCTCTACATGCTGGCGAGCCGCACGCCCGAGGGAATCTACCCCTTCGCCGGCATCCCCTGGTACTCCACCGTGTTCGGCCGCGACGGCATCATCACCGCGATGATGGCCCTCTGGATCGACCCGAATTTCGCCAAGGGCGTCCTGCGCTACTTGGCTTCGACCCAGGCGAAGGCCGTGGACCCCGCCGCCGATGCCCAGCCGGGCAAGGTGCTACACGAGACCCGGCGCGGCGAGATGGCGATGCTCGGCGAAGTGCCGTTCCGCCACTATTACGGCACGATCGACGGCACGCCGCTCTTCGTCATGCTGGCCTATGAGTATTATGCCGTCACCGGCGACCGGGAGACCATTGCGCGGATCTGGCCGGCCCTCGAACTCGCCGTCGAATGGATGAACAAGTACGGCGACCGGGACGGCGACGGTTTCGTCGAATACGCCCGCGACACCGACAAGGGCCTGGAGAACCAGGGCTGGAAAGACAGCCACGATTCGATCTTCCACACCGACGGACAGCTCGCAAAGGGGCCGATCGCTCTGTGTGAGGTCCAGGGTTACGTCTATGCCGCCAAGAACGGCATGGCCAAACTCGCGACCTTGCTCGGCCATGACGCTCTCGCCACCCGCCTCGGAGACGAGGCCCGGCACCTGCGTGAGAATTTCGACAAAGCATTCTGGTGCGAGGAGATCGGCACCTACGCGCTGGCCCTAGACGGAGCGAAGAAGCAATGCGCCGTGCGCTCGTCCAATGCCGGCCATGCCCTCTTCACCGGCATCGCCCTGCCGGAGCGGGCCGCCAGTGTTGCCGGCAATCTTCTGTCGAAGGACGGGTTCAACGGTTGGGGCGTGCGGACCATCGCGCGTGGTGAGGCCCGCTATAATCCGATGTCGTATCATAACGGCTCGATCTGGCCGCACGACAACGCCATGGTGGCGATGGGCCTCGCTCGCTACGACTTGAAGCCCGAAGCGTCGCGCATCTTCCAGGGCATGTTCGATACTGCGCTCTACCAGGACCAGAAGCGCCTGCCGGAGCTGTTCTGCGGCTTCATGCGGCGCAACCAGCGCGGACCGGTCTCTTACCCTGTGGCCTGCTCGCCCCAGGCCTGGGCCGCGGCGGCACCCTTCGCCTTCCTCTCCGCCTGTATCGGCCTGGAGATCCAGCACGACCGCAACCGCATCCGGCTCCGCAACCCCACCCTGCCGGACTTCCTCGAAGGCGTCTCGATCTTCAACCTCAAGCTGGGCGAATCGCGGATCGACCTGCGTGTCCAGCGCTACGGAAGCGATGTCACGGTCAACGTGCTCAGGCGTGTCGGCGACGCGCAGGTGTCGGTGGTGAAGTAACCCTCGGGGGCGGTTCACACGCCGCCCCTCCCCTCTCCGCGGATGCAAAGCCGTGCCGAATCACGGGATACCGTGAGTGGCCACGAGGCGATAAAAAAGCCGCTTCCCGGATCGGGAAGCGGCTTTCAATGTTCTCAAGTCCAGTCAAGGGACGGAAAGCGTCTCAGCGCGGCGCCAGGATCATGATCATCTGGCGGCCTTCGAGCATCGGCTCGCTTTCCACCTTGGCGATTTCCTGGGTCTCGTTCTTCACCCGCTCCAGCAGGCGCAGGCCGATATCCTGGTGAGCCATCTCACGGCCGCGGAAGCGCAGGGTGACCTTCACCTTGTCGCCTTCCTCGAAGAACCGGATGACGGCCTTCATCTTGGTGTCGTAATCGTGCTTGTCGATGCCGGGGCGGAGCTTGATCTCCTTGACCTCGACCGTCTTCTGCTTCTTACGGGCCTCGTTCTGCTTCTTCTGTTCGTTGAAGCGGAAGCGGCCGTAATCGAGCAGCTTACAGACGGGAGGAACGGAGTTCGGCGCGATCTCCACGAGATCGAGGCCCGCCTCTTCGGCGAGGGCCAACGCGTCGAAGAAGGCGACGACACCGCGGTTCTGCCCGGTATCATCGATGAGCTGCACTTCGCGGACGCCACGGATGTCCCTGTTGGCGCGCGGCCCGTCCTTCTGCGGGGCCGGCATGGCTCTCATTGGTCTACGAATGGCTTCAATCTCCTCGTGAACGACGAAACGGCAGCCTGCGGACATCGCCCCGAGGGCTAGACCTGGCCACCAATCGCTCCGGCAATCCGGTTGCGGACACCATGTCCGAACTGCGTCCCGTGTCAACAGGCTCGAACCGCTTTGGTTCACGAACCCGTCGATACGGCATCATCGCGCGCGGCCCGCAAGGAGCTCCGCATAGATGTCCAAAGTGGCGCCCACCATGCCGTCGAGGGAGAAATGCGCTTCCACATGCGCACGTCCCCGGCGGGTCATGGCGTCCCGCGCACTGGCCCCGAGATTCAGCGCCTCGAGCAAGGCCTCTGCCAGGGCCGGTGCGTCGCCTGGAGGCACGCGCCAGCCGGTGCGCTGCGCGGCGGGCACTTCCGGCGGGGCAAGCACCGTTTCGGGCACCGCGCCGAGATCCGAGACCACCACTGGAGTTCCGAGGGCCTGGGCCTCCACGGCCGAACGCCCGAATGCCTCGGGCTCCACGGAGGGGACGGCCACCACCGAGGCCGCCCGGAAGGCGGCCGGCATGTCGGTGCAATGACCGACCCGCAGCACGATATCGCGGAGTCCGCGGGCCTCGATCAGCGCATCGAGCTCACGTTCGTAGGCAGAGCGACCCTGCGGGTCTCCGGCCAGGATGAAGGCGACATCGGCGACACCCCGGTCCCGCAGGACGGATGCCGCTTCGATCAGCACGCGCTGGCCCTTCCAGGCCGTCAGCCGGGCGGCGAGAAGAACAACGCGCTGGTGCGGGGCGACCCCCCAGGATCGGCGCAGGGCCTCGACGCGCGCCGGTGCCACGGCGCCGGGCGAGAACTGGGCGAGGTCGGTACCGCGATGGACGACCCGCACGCGGTCACCGGCCTGCTCGGGATGAAGCATCCGGATGAGGTCGGCGGTGTAGTGGGAATTGGCGATGACCACGTCGCCCCGCGCCATGACCGAATTGTAGAGCACCTTCACCCCGGTCCGGCCGGAATAACTGCCGTGATAGGTGGTCACGTAGGGGATCTTCAGCCGTCGTACCGCCCCGAGCGCCACCCAGGCGGGGGCACGTGAGCGGGCATGGACGATCTGAACCCCCTCGCGCCGGCACAGGCTGGCGAGGCGACCGATATTCACGGCCATGGCGAGGGGATTCTTGGAGGCCGCCGGAAAGGGAAGCCAGGTTCCACCCTTGGCCTGCATCTCGCCGACGAGCCGCCCGCCTTCCGTCGCCACCAGGGCACGGGCCCCGACGGCGGCCAATGCCGCTGCTACATCCACCGTCGTACGCTCCGCGCCGCCGGCATCGAGGGCAGGAATGATCTGCAGGATCGTTGCGCCCGCCAGAGGCTGGATGTCACCGGGAAAGCCTGCGCCCGACCGCTCGCCGCCGTTCACTCCAGTGATCCTTTTCGGAACCGGAGACACGACGGACATTGGTTTTCGGCGCAGGCCCGGTATTCGTCTCGTGTCTCGATCATGGTCTCCAGCATCGGGGGCACGCTTTACGTCTCGGTAAACGAAAAGCGACTCCGAGGCATTCAATTCTCGTTTTCTTCGGATTACGGATGAAGCATGGATTTCGCGACCCGCCAGAACCCGATCTTCATCTCGGTTGGAGAGGGAGACGCCGCGCGCCGCATCGCGATACGGATCCGCGAGGGGGACGGGCCTCCGCTCGTCTGGCTCGGGGGATTCCGATCTGACATGGGGGCGACCAAGGCGACAGTCCTCGACGCTTGGGCGCGGGACCACGGCCGTGCCCTCATCCGGTTCGACTATACCGGACATGGAGAATCGGAAGGCGAGTTCGCCGCCTCGACCATCTCCACATGGCTGGAAGACGCCATGGCGGTGCTGGACGCGACCGTGACGAGGCCACCGATCCTCATCGGTTCGTCGATGGGGGGCTGGATCGCCTGTCTGGTCGCGCGAGCCCGAGCATTGCGCGGCGACGCCGCACCGGCCGGAATGGTGTTGATCGCACCGGCCGTCGATTTCACCGAGACGCTGATGTGGGAGCGTTTCCCGCCGGAGATCCGCGCGACGATGGAACGGGACGGCGTCTGGTGGCGGGCGACGGAATACGGACCCGACCCGGTCCCCACCACCATGTCGCTGATCGAGGACGGACGCCGGCACCTGCTGCTCGATGCGCCGATCGATCCGGGCTGCCCCATCCACATCCTGCAGGGCATGAAGGACCAGGATGTGCCTTACGAACACGCGATCGCGACGGTGGGCCGGCTGCCAGCCGCCGGCACAATCCTCACCCTCATCGCCGATGGTGACCACCGGCTGTCTCGTCCGCAGGATCTAGCCCGGCTGACGGCAGCGGTGGCCGAGATCGCCTGAGCGCCCCCTTTGCGCCTCAGTGGAGGCTGACGGCGAAAAGGTCGTTGGCCATGGCGTTGGCGACGATCGCATCCCGCGAATCGGCGAGGAGGATCGGAGCTCCGCTGGCCGAGAGCAGGGCGAACAGGTCGAGGCCCGGCGACAGTTCGGGAGCCTGCGGGAACAGCCGCTTCACCTCATCGGAACGGATCGGGCGCACATAGGCAATGTGGCCTTCGCCGAGGGCGGCGAGATCGGCAGCATTGAATTCGGCCGGGTCGAGATCGGCCTGGGTGATCGGGTTCGCATTGAAATCGGTCATGATGCCCTCCTTTCGAGGCAGAGCGTATAGGATCGGCGCCGCGTTCGGCCCGTAACCCGGGTGAAAACTCAGTGTGCCCTCAGACCTCGTCGCGCGACGCGATGGCGATCTTGCGGACGATCCGCTCCGGCTCGGGGCGGGTCAGATCGATGGACAGGAGCCCGTTCGAAAGGTCCGCGCCCATCACCTCCATGCCGTCGGCGAGAAGAAACGCACGCTGGAACTGACGCGCGGCGATGCCTCGGTGCAGGAATTGCCGCGCCTTGTCGTCGACTTGCCGCCCTCGCACCACGAGTTGGTTCTCCTCCAGCATCACGTCGAGCTGGTCCCGGGTGAACCCGGCCACCGCGAGAGTGATCCGCAGCCGCTCCGGTTGATCGTCGGAACGGGCCACCCGCTCGATATTGTAGGGCGGATACCCATCATTGGCCGCCTTCGACACGCGGTCGAGGGCCTGTTCGATTTCGTCGAAGCCGAGAAGAAACGGATGTCCGAACGGTGAAGGCCGTGTGGTCACGTGATCTAGTCCTTGGCGAAGCCCCGGGGTCGATAGATGAGGCACTTCGATCTGTCGGAGCCCGCCTGAAGCAGCACTCCTCCCGGCGGTCGTCTGCCGGTCTCCGCGATATGGAGATGTGGAAAAGCGGCATCAAGGGCACCGCCGTCAGACCGGTCCTCGCGTCGACTCGCCTCCCTGACCGCACGGAAATGTCGAGCCCGAAGATCAGCGGAGCGGACAGGAAGAGGCTGTGGATGTCGCCAAAAAGGGAAACCTGGGATGATCAAGCAATTGACATGGGAGCATTAGGCAATCCCTTCGCTGCGCCGAGCGTCGCAGTAACAGTTTGGAACTGCTCTGATTTTCAGCGCAAAGCTTGATCTTACAGGAACAACTCGGATACTCCGCGCCACGTCGAACGATGCGGCGGTGCGAGCGCCGGGCGTCATGCGTCAGGTTGGAGCGGCACCGCACCGCGAGCGTCGCGCTCAATGCCAGAGGAACCGCCGAAGACGATCCCCCTGGGGGTCTCTGCGATTGCCGTTCGCGAAGGCGCATCGACGCAGGCAACCTGGGCAGGCAACTTGGGCATGCGACTTGGGACTGCCGTAACCGAGGAGAATCGGACCGTTATGAACGAGGCGCACTGCGTGACCGAATTCCCATCCTTCCCGGCCGGCCGTGCCATTGGCGCCGCGCTGATCGCCGCTGCCCTTTCGGTGGGATGGGGCGCGCCCGCCGTCGCCCAGGATGCGAAACCCAGCCCTCTGAAGCTCGAGCTCAACCGTCTTGAGCCGGCGGGCGAGGCGTGCCGCACCTATCTCCTCGTGGACAACAGCCGCGGCCCCGCGCTGAAATCCCTCAAGCTCGACCTCTTCGCGTTCGATACGGAAGGCGTCGCGCAGAAGCGCCTCGCCGTCGAACTCGGCCCCATCCAAGACCGAAAGACCATGGTGCGGCTGTTCGATTTCCCGGCCCTTTCCTGCCCGAAGATCGGCCGCGTCCTCCTGAACGACGTGCTCGCCTGCGAAGGCGGCGAGGCCAGCCGCGAGACATGCCTCGACCGGATCGAGACCGAGAGCAAGACGAGCGCGAGCTTCACGCGCTGATCCCACGGGCTGACACGCCGACCTTCTGATTGCCGATCCGGTCGCCCCTCGGCGATCGCCACCACCCAACGAACCCCGAGGAGCCCGCCATGGATCCGACTTCCGCGCCGGCCGCTGTCGCCCACGACTTTTCCTTCATCGGCCTGTTCCTTCAAGCAGACCCGATCGTCAAAAGTGTCATGATTCTACTGGTGATCGCCTCGATCGCCTGTTGGACGGTGGTGTTCGAGAAGCTGGTGCGTTTCGCTGCCGCCAAGCGTCAGGCCAAGGCCTTCGACACGCTGGTGCGCTCGGGCGGCTCCCTCGAGACGACGGGATCGGGTATCGATGCCGGCATCGTGCAGGCCGGGCTCGAAGCCTGGCGCGACCAGGACGCCACCGAGACCCGCGCCGAGCGGCGCGAACGCATCGAACGCGCCATGCGGGCCGCCCTGACGCTGCGGGTCAAACGCCTTCAGACGGGCCTGCCGCTCCTGGCGACCTCCGGTTCCACCGCCCCCTTCATCGGTCTCTTCGGCACGGTCTGGGGCATCATGAACTCGTTCTCGTCCATCGCCCAGAGCCAGGACACCTCGCTCGCCGTGGTGGCCCCCGGCATCGCCGAGGCCCTCTTCGCCACGGCGATCGGCCTCATCGTCGCGATCCCGGCGGTGATGGCCTACAACAAGCTCACGAACGATCTCGGCCGGGTGCAATCCGCCTTCGTCGCCAGCATCGGGACCCTCGGCAACCGCCTCGCGCGGGACCGCAAGAGCGTGCCGCACGCCGCGGCCGCCGAGTAGCGCGGCGACTCCCAAGCAACGAACATTCCATGGCCGGCGCGGACGCGACGGCACGATGACGACATGCGGCGGGCCATCGAGCCGGCCGCCGAAGCCCCGGAGGGCTAAACGATGGGTATGGGTTCGGTCCGCGCCAGCGGCGGCGGCGATGACGAGGATGACCTCGATTCCGCGCCGATGTCTGAGATCAACGTCACCCCGATGGTGGACGTGATGCTGGTGCTGCTGATCATCTTCATGGTGGCGGCACCGCTGATGACGACGGGCGTGCCGGTGCAATTGCCCAAGACCACCGCCGCCAAGGTCGCACAGGCTAAGAAGCCCCTGGAGATTTCCATCGACAAGGAAGGCAAGCCGTTCCTGGCCAAGGACGAGCTGACAGCGGAGACGATCATGCCGCGCCTGAAGGCGCTGGCGGCGGAAGACCCGTCCCAGGTCATGCTGGTGCGCGGAGACAAGGACGTGCCCTACGGCAAGATCATGGAAGTGATGGGCCTCGTCGGCCAGGCCGGCTTCACCAAGGTGTCCCTCATCGCGCAATCCCCGGGCGGAGCGCTTCCGGCGGCCCCTGCGGCGAGCGGAGCGACGCGGTAGACCCGATGAACGCCCTCGTCTCGACACGTGAGCCCGGACAGCGAGGTCCCACGGGCCTCGCTGCGGCCTTCCTCGTGGCCTTCGTCCTGCACCTGACGGTTCTGGCGGGCATGATGCTGTTCGGCCAGCCACCCAAGGCGCCACCCGGCGAGAACACGATCACCATCGATCTAGCGCCGCAATCGACCGAGGCCGAAGCCCCGTCCGCCCCCGCCATGACGGAGGCGGTGCCTCCCCCGGCGGAAGAATCCCCCGTCGAGACGCCGGACGTCCTCGAAGAGGTGCAGCCGCCGGAGATGGCGGAGGTGACGCCGCCCGAGACTGCGGAAGTCCCACCCGAAGAGACTCAGCCCATCGTCACGCCCGACACGATCACGGAGGTACCGCCGGAGGAGCAGGTCGTGACTTCCACCGCCGAAGTGGCCGAGCCCCTCGCTCCCCCGCCGCCCGTCGTGGCCAAGCCGCCCGAGCCGGTGAAGCCGCCCAAGCCCGTCGAGATCGTCAAACCGAAGCCGAAGCCCGATCCCAAGATCGAGGCGAAGCGTCAGGAGGAACTGGAAGCCAAGCGCGAGGCCATTCGCGAAGCAAAGCTGAAGGCGGCCAAGGAGGCCAAGCTGAGGGCTGCGCGTGAGACCAGCCGACGCGCCGCTCAGGAGGGCGGTCCGAGCAGCTCGGCCTCGTCCGCGAGGCAGGCGAGCACGGGCTCATCCGCCTCCGGCAACGATCCCAGCGCCCTGCGTCAATGGCAGGGAGCCCTCGCCTCGGCCATCAATGGGCGCATGAACCGTAACGCGGCGGCGGGGACGGCGGGCGGTACCGCCGTGGTGCGCTTCACCGTCTCGCGGTCGGGTCAGGTGCTCAGTGCCGGGCTCGCCAGCAGCAGCGGCATCAGCGTCATCGACGGGGCGGCGCTTGCCGCCGTGCGCGGATCGCTGCCGGCGGCTCCTCCTGGCGTCACCGTGAGCAGCCTCGCCGTCACCGTCCCCATGCGCTTCCGGCCAGGCGGCTGAGCCGGGAGGGGCGGTGGCAGTCTGGTTCACCAGCGATACGCATTTCGGCGACCGGCGTGCGCTGAATATCGACCGCCGCCCTTATTCGGACCTCGCGGCCCATGATGCCGGGTTGATCGCCAACTGGAACGAGAGGATCGCACCCGACGACACGGTCTGGCATCTCGGCGACGTCGCGCTCGGCCCCTCCGACACGCGCATCGCCGAGATCGTCGGCTCACTCAACGGCGTGAAGCACCTCATCATCGGCAACAATGACGGGCCCGGCACGCTGGCGCTGCAAGCCTGGGCCTCGGTGGGCCATTATGCAGAGATCGACGTGGACGGACGCCAGCTCGTGCTCTGCCATTATGCGTTCCGAACCTGGAACGGCATTGGGCGGGGCGCACTCAACCTACACGGCCATTCGCACGGCAAGCTCGCGCCGGCCCCGCGCCAGTACGATGTCGGGGTCGACGTTCATGCCTGCGCCCCGGTGCGACTCGACGAAATTCTGGTTTCTCGCAGGCGCAAGAAACTTGCGGAACCTTCGCCGTGAGTTCGCCGTTTGTGACGCAGACTGGACGATAGGGACGTGTCTTTGGCGCTAACCTTGCTCTGGCACTGAACTCGAAAGACGGACATCCGCCTTCAACGAGACGCACAATTGGATTTCCCCATGCGCTTCGCTCCTGCAACGCCCATCGCCGCATTTGGCTTCGTGCTGTGCATGATCACTCCGATACTGGCGGCGCCGTCATGCCTCCAGGGTGAACGGAAGGTCCAGGAAGCCGCAGCCCTTCGCTACCAGGCCCGTGAAGAAGCGCGGCTCGGTAATCGCGACCGGGTCTGCGACACGCTCGATGAAGTGGGCGATCGCTACGAAGAGGCCAAGGACGCGTTCGAGGATTGCGGTGCCGGCATCGTCGCCATCGACCTACGCAGCGAAACGCGGGCTTTGCGCGCAGCAAAATCTGTCAATCGCTGCGACTGAACTCTGCGGCCGGGATGCCGATACTCCTTCCCGGCCACGCGGTACTGAATATCAGTATCTGACAACACTTTCCCATATGCGGATATTTTCCGCACGTGCCGACCCGGTGCGGCCACGCACAGCCACGCTTTTCCGTTCACATCACAGATCAAGGAACGACGGAGGACTTGTCCGTCGGGAGGCCAAACCCATGAACGCATCCGCCCAGCATAGCGATCTCTCCCTGCTTTCGTCCCAGGCTACGCATACGGCTGCAACCGGTCCGTCCTTCGCCGCAGCCTTGTGCGGCTTCCTCTCGACGACGGTCGCCACGACGATGGTGATGTTCCTGCTCAGCAGCCTCTGATCGAGCGCCGCGGCTACGGGGCGACGAACCAGAACCGTCGCCTGGAGAACAGCATGTCCGCGTTGCCGACGCTCTGGTCGCCCTGGGGACGAGCCGGGACCAGACTGCAGGGAGGCACGATCCGCGGCGGTGCAGCGGGGAGCAGAAGCGCCGACGAGACCGGATGAAGACCGAGCTTGGTCTGTACCTCCGGATGACGCACGGCGACGATGGTCACGATTCCGGCGATGAGACCTCCGGCGAGCGTACCGAGCAGAAAATTCATCATGTCAGTGAAGGGGCGTACCCATCGGGGGCCCGACTCGGCCCATCTCCAGGATGCTCGCAAAACCTGACGGATGCGTTGCAAAAAGCCGGATCTCGGTGACTATGTGTTGCAATGCACGCCATCGGTATAGGTTGATCCCGCCGGATTGATCAGGGTCGCTCCCCCGTCGCTCCGTCCTCCCCCAGCTTCCCGGCATGATTGGGGCGATCCCGCCGCCTTACCGTCTTTTAACCTTACCTCGACTACGGTCTGATTCGAGCGGCACGAATCGGCATGGCCGCGTCGGGAGAAGGAGCGATCATGTCCTATGGAGCCAGTGCCTATGCGCGGGTCGCGCAGACCGCGTTGACGCCTCGCGGCGCCGAGGCAGCTGTCCTTATCAAGGCGGCAGGTAGGCTCCAGGCAATTCAGGCGGATTGGGACAATCAGCGCCCGGCTTTGAACGATGCCTTGAACTTCAACCAGAAAGTCTGGACCATCATCGCCGGCTCCGCGACCGCGCCGGAGAATCCGTTGCCGGATTCGATCAAGACGAGCATCGCCGAACTCTCGACCTTCGTGTTCAAACGCATGATCGACACGATGATCGAACCCAAGGCTGAAAAACTGACGGCACTCATCAACATCAACCACCAGATCGCGGCCGGCCTACGGACCTGACACCTCGCTGGGCACTCACGACGCGAAGCGAACGCCCATCACTGGCGTCGCAGCGGAACGTGCCTCGCTACGAGGTCAGCGGAGCCCGGATAAGTGCGGGCTCGGGCGGCGAGCCCGCCGCGCCTTGTGACGCTCACACCGCCTGAATGCATCCATTTGGGAGACCGGGTTTGTCTCGGCCGAAGCGGAGCCTTTTCGATCGTTCGCAGGCTCAGCGAGCCTGAGTTGGGCGTCCTGCGTAAGTACCAAAAGGCCGGAGCCTTCGCTCCAGCCTTACGTGTTTCCTATCGATGAATGGGGCGATGCGTCGGCCCTGATCAGGCGGTCCGATCCACGGGCTGCTCGTCTTCCGTCGCCCGGAAGGCGCTGGCCCGATTCGCCGTCGCTTCCGCATAGGCGCGCGCTCTCAGGAGAGTGGCCTCGGGCAGTTGCACGACCACGTCGCCGGAATCGGGGTCCACTACCTGATACACGATGCTCTTGGTGTCCTGATCCACGGTGACCCGACGCTCATCCGCGGTGGGCAGCCCAATATCCGACTTGGACGCCGGTTCATCGGCGGCGGGTGTTTCGTCCCGGCGAACATCGAACTTCACAGGCGAGTCCAGAGGCGTGGCGACGCGCGTCACGGGCGCAGCCTTGGGCACCGGCGTCGGTGAATTCACGGATGGATTATTTGGAGCGACGGGAGCCGTCGACACCGAAGAAATACTCAGGATCGTCATTGCACGCCCTTTCGAAGGTGGTCGTGTCATGCAACCAAAAACGATGGCGAGGATGAATCGCTTCTTAAGATGGGCCGGTTACTCACCGCTGTTCAACAGAACGGCAAAGAAGTCGTTCAGAGAAAGCATGAAATTTTAACGATCCTACCAGCCCGCCATCAGATCTCCACCGGCGCGGGCCCGGCCGTCCCCACCCCCTGGGGATCGAAAGCGATGCTTTTCACCACGGCATAGACGGCGCGGCCGGGCGCAAGGGCGAGATCGCGCACCGAGGCGCGGGTCAGGCGGGCGGCGAGCAGTACGCCGTGGCAATCGATCTGAACCATGGCGGCCGCTTCCCCGAAGGCATGGATCGAGACGACATGCCCTTCCAGAATATTGCGCGCGCTCAAGCCGACAGGGGCTTGCGTCGCGAGGAGAACGTCCCGCGCCGGCACGCGGATGCGGACGGCTGTGCCGATGCTTCGTAGCAAGCGGGGAACCCACAGGCGACCGACGCGTCCGCTCAGACGGGTCAGGCCGGTCTCGGAATCCGTCTCCTCCACGATCATGTCGAGGATCGCACCGGCTTCGGCCTCCTGCGTAGCGAGAAGATCGGCCTGCCGGAGGACGGTATCAGCCGCTCCAACGGCAGCGACGCGACCCGCTTCGAGCACGACGACGGTGCGCGCCAGTCGCGCCACCTCCGAGACCGCGTGGCTGACATAGACGATGGGCAAGCCGGCCTCGTCGCGCAGTCGCTCGATGTAGGGAAGGATCTCAGCCTTGCGGCCCTCATCGAGGGCAGCGAGGGGCTCGTCCATGAGCAGGAGCCGGGGCCGGCTGAGCAGGGCCCGGCCGATCGCTACTCTTTGCGCTTCACCACCCGAGAGACCCGCCGGTCGCCGTTCGAGCAGATGGCCAAGCCCCAGCAGGTCGACGACGCCCTCGAAGGCGATGCCGTCGCTGCGGCCGCGGGCGAAGGCTCGGCCATAGCCGAGGTTCCGGCGTACCGAGAGATGCGGCATCAGTCGCGCCTGCTGGAACACCACGCCGATACGCCGGCGATGAACCGGCACGGCGATCCCGCGCTCCGTATCGAGCAACGTCTCACCGGTCACCGCGATGCGACCCCGATCCGGTCGTGCCAACCCGGCGATGAGATCGATCACCGTGGTCTTGCCCGAGCCCGAGCGACCGAACAAGGCGGTCAGGCCAGGGCCGGCGGCAAAGGCGACTTCGAGGCTGAAGGCACCCCGGTTCAGCAAGACGTCGATATCGAGCGTCGTGGACATAGAGGGCCTCACCCGGTTCCAAGGCGGCGGGCGAGGCGGCGGGCCAGTAGCTCGGACACGAGAAGAGCCGTCATCGACAGGGCCACCGAGATCAGGGTGAGGCGCAAAGCACCTGCCTCCCCGCCCGGCACCTGTGTCAGACTGTAGATCGCGGATGGCAGTGTCTGGGTCTCGCCGGGGATGTTCGAGACGAAGGTGATGGTGGCACCGAACTCGCCCATCGCCTTGGCGAAAGCCAGCACCGCCCCGGCGAGAATCCCCGGCATGGCGAGCGGAAGGGTGACGGTGAGGAAAACCGCGCTCGGCCGTGCTCCGAGCGTGGCGGCCGCCTGTTCGAGGCGTCGGTCCACCGCTTCGATGGACAAGCGCATGGCCCGAACCATGAGGGGGAACCCCATGATCGCGCAGGCCAGGGCTGCTCCGGTCCAGCGGAACGAGAACACGATCCCGACCTCGGCGAGCGCCGCACCGAAGGTGCCGCGCCGCCCGAACGACAGGAGCAAAAGATATCCCGTCACTACAGGCGGCAGGATCAGGGGAAGGTGGACGAGGCCATCGAGCAGGGCGCGGCCGTGAAAACGCCCACGCGCCAGCAGCATGGCGACGAAGAGACCGGGGATCAAACTCGCCAGCGTGGCCACGGCAGCGACCCGCAGGCTGAGGCCGATGGCTGTCCATTCGTCGGGTGTCAGAGCGATCACCGGCGACGGATCAGCGCCGGCTCTCGGGGGACCGGGTGCCTCTGCACTGGATCATGACGACGCGCGCTCCCTCATCCGCCGGAGGCGTCGATAGCACGGAATCCTGTCCAGGATCAGGGCTTCGATACGTCGTCCTCACTCGCTGCCTGACGCTCGGCACGATGCAGCCGGCTGAGAAGCACCAGCATCGAGCCCGGGACAGGCTCGAAATTCGGCTCGGAATCCAGGAGACCCGACGTTCCGTTGCGACGGAGACGCCTGGCGGTCCTCTTGCCGACGATGGCCACGGGGGCCCGGGTCATGTTTTTCTTCTGGTTCGTACTCAACACCGCACCCTCGAACGCCACGGGGACGACAGGAGAAGCGCAGGAAAACGCCGATGGCAGCGCACGGTTCCGCGACGGTGGCGGGGAATCCTCACGGATGCTAGAGCCCCTTTCATGCTCGAAGGCCTTCACCCCAACCGTCCGACCCACGTGCTGCGCCTCCTCACCGACGAGAGGTCGGCGCGGGCCATGACCGATATCCTGGGCGAGATGTTCGACCCGACGGAGACGGCCGTCGCCGCTTTCGAGGCGGAGGATGGCAAGACCTGGCGGCTGGAGGCCTATTTCGCCGATGCGCCGGACGAGGAGATGGTCCGCGACCTGATCCGCCCCCTCGTGGGCGAACAGGCCGACGCCGCCATCTTCGAGACGATCGACCAGCAGGATTGGGTTCGAGCCTCCCTGGAGGGGCTGAATCCGGTCCGCGCCGGGCGGTTTCTCGTCCATGGCTCGCATGACCGCCACACGATACGTCCGAACGACCTCGCCATAGAGATCGAGGCGGCTCTCGCGTTCGGCACCGGGCATCACGGCACGACGCTGGGCTGCCTCAAGGCCCTGGTCGATGTCATGAAGAAAGGCCGACCGGCGCATGTGCTCGATGTGGGCACGGGCACCGGCATCCTCGCCTTCGCGGCGGCCAAGGCCCTGCACCAGCCGGTCCATGCCGGCGACCTCGACCCCGAGGCGGTCTCCACCGCCAAGGGCAATGCCCGTTTGAACGGTCTCGGTGGCCTCGTCCGGCTCTATGTCGGACCCGGCGTGCGCCATGCGAGCGCGAACCGGAGCCGGCGCTTCGACGTGGTCTTCGCCAACATCCTCGCCCGGCCCCTGAAGCGCCTCGCACCGACCCTCACCGCGACGGTGGCGGATCACGGCGTGCTCATCCTTTCTGGACTGATCGAGCGCGACGTCCCCGGCGTTCTCTCGACCTATCGCCATCGCGGCTTCCATCTCGCCCGGCATGGCCTGATCGAAGGCTGGGCGACGCTCGTGCTCAAGCGCGGCGGAGCGGCACCGCGCCCGCTCTGAGGGCGGTTGCCGCCTCGTCCGGCGGCGCGTAACTCTCGGCATCATGAGCCGCGCCCGCTTCCAGACCTTCGACGATCCGAGCCACCGGGAGGGCGCGACGCGCATCGCCGCCCTGAGGGAGGCGATGCGGCGGGCGGGGATCGATGGGTTCGTGGTGCCCCGCGCCGACGAGCATCAGTCGGAATACGTGCCCGCGAATGCCGAACGCCTCGCCTGGCTCACGGGCTTCACCGGCTCGGCCGGCACTGCCGTGATCCTTGCCGGCGAAGCGGCCCTGGTGGTGGACGGGCGCTACACGCTGCAGGCCCCCGCCCAGGTGGACACCACGATCCTCACCCCGGTTCAGCTCGCCGAAACCAGTCTCGAAGCCTGGATCGGCCGGCATCTGAGGCAGGGTTCTGTACTTGGCTACGATCCATGGCTTCACACCGCCGAGGGCGTCGCCAAATTGGAGAAGGCGGCGACCAAGGCTGGGGCCCGCATCACGCCGGTCCCTGAGAACCTCGTCGATGCAGTCTGGACCGGCAGGCCGGCCTCTCCCGCGGGCGCGGTGGTGGCGCATCCCCTCGAACTCGCCGGGGAATCCGTCGAGGCCAAGCTGAGCCGCATCCGCGAAGCGTTGGGACGCGGCGGCTGCGACGCCCTGGTGATCTCCGATCCGCATAATCTCGCCTGGGCCTTCAACCTGCGCGGCGGCGACGTGGCGCATACGCCCCTGGCGCTGGGCTATGCCGTCGTCCCCCGGACGGGACGCGCCGCCCTCTACCTGACCTCGTCCGCCATCGATCCCGCCTTGCGGGACGCGCTCTCGTCCGCCGCGGACATCGCCGGGCGGACAGATTTCGACGTCGCCCTCGCCGCTCTCGCTGCCGGAGAGTCCAGGATCAGGCTCGATTCCGCCACCGGCGCGTCGGCGCTGGCGACACTGGTGGAACAGGCCGGGGGCCGGGTCGATCCCGGCCCGGACCCGATCACGCTGATGAAGGCGGTGAAGAATGCGGGCGAGATCGCCGGATCACGCGCGGCCCATCAGCGCGACGGGATCGCGGTGACCCGCTTTCTCGCCTGGCTCTCGCGGCAGGCGCTGGGCGGCCACCTCACCGAGATCGCCGCTGTGGAGGCTCTGGAGGATTTTCGCGGCGAGACCGGCCTGTTGCGGGACATCTCATTCCCGACCATCTCGGGCAGCGGCCCCAACGGCGCCATCGTGCATTACCGCGTGACCCGCGACACAGACCGTACGGTCGGCGAGGGCGAACTGTTCCTCGTGGATTCGGGCGCGCAATATGCCGACGGTACCACCGACATCACCCGCACAGTCGCGATTGGAACGCCGACGGACGAGATGCGCGACCGCTTCACGCGCGTGCTCAAGGGCCATATCGCCATCGCGCGGGCAATGTTCCCGAAGGGCACCACGGGCGCCCAGATCGATTCCTTCGCCCGCGCGCCGCTCTGGGAGGCGGGGCTCGATTTCGATCACGGCACCGGCCACGGCGTCGGTGCATTCCTCTCCGTCCATGAAGGCCCGCAGCGCATCGCCAAGACCGGCACCACCGCCCTCTCGCCCGGCATGATCCTCTCCAACGAGCCCGGCTACTACCGGGCCGGCGCCTACGGCATCCGCATCGAGAACCTCGTCCTCGTGGAAGAACGGGCGATCCCCGGCGGGGACCGGCCGATGCTCGGCTTCGAGACCCTGACGCTCGCCCCCTACGATGCCAGCCTCATCGACCTCTCGCTGCTGGACGAGGCCGAGATCGCCTGGATCGATTCGTATCACGCGCGGGTGCGGGACGCCCTGAACGCCGATCTCGACGACGAGACGCGGGTGTGGCTCGAAGCGGCGACGCGGCCTTTGCAGGCGAACGGGCGCCGCGCTTGATGACGAGGCTCATCGACATATCCGCACGGGAACAGAACCGATGACCGCCCAGACGGGTCTTCACGTGGTCGTCATCGGCTCAGGCGCGGTCGGGACGGTGAGCGCCATCGAATGCCTGCGGGCGGGCCACCGAGTCACCGTAGTCGATCCCGGTTCTCCTGGCGGCGAGCAGGCGTCGAGCTATGGCAATGCCGGCTGGCTCTCGTCGCATTCGGTCATCCCACCGGCCGAGCCCGGCATGTGGAAGCGGGTGCCGTCCTTCCTCCTCGATCCGCTCGGGCCGCTCTCGATCCGGTGGGCCTACCTGCCGAAGGTGATGCCCTGGCTCACGCGGTTTCTGCTCGCCGCCTCCACCACGCCCCGGATCGAGCGGACCGCACGCGCCCTGCGGACACTCCTCGTCGATGCGCCCAAGCTCCACGCGACGCTCGCCGAGGAGGCGGGGGTCCCGCAACTCGTCGAGCGGCGCGGCGTGCTGCATGTCTATCCCGACCGGGCGGCCTTCGAGCGCGAGGCGCGGTCCTGGGAGATCAGGCGCAGGGTCGGCGTCACGTGGCTCGAACTCTCGGCCGATGAGTTGCGGCAGAGGGAGCCGACCTTGCATCGGCGCTACACGTTCGGCCTCGTGGTCGAGGAGGCCGGCCATTGCCGCGATCCCGGCGGATACGTCGCCGCCCTGTCCGATCTGGCACAGGCGCGCGGGGCCGCCCGGATCGCCACCCGCGCGACCGGGTTCCGGCTTGAACGCGGGCGCCTCGCCGCCGTCACGACGGAACAGGGCGAGATACCCTGCGACCGCGCCGTCGTCGCGGCGGGCGCCCGGTCTAAGCCTCTCGCCGCGTCCCTCGGCGATCCGCTGCCATTGGAGAGCGAGCGCGGCTACCACGTCATGGTGACCGGTGCCGAGGCGGGGCCGCGCACGCCGGTCATGGCATCGGATGCCAAGATGATCGTGAACTTCATGAATGGCGGCCTGCGCGCGGCTGGTCAGGTGGAGTTCGCCGGGCTGGCGGCGGCCCCCAACTGGAAGCGCGCGGAGATCCTGCGCGACCACCTGATCTCGATGTTTCCCGAATTGCCGAACCCGATACCGGCCGACCGCCTGAAGGTCTGGCTCGGCCACCGCCCAAGTATGCCGGATGGGCGGCCCTGTATCGGCACGGCGCGCAAGACCACGGATGTCGTCTACGCCTTCGGCCATGGCCATGTGGGTCTTGTCGGTTCGGCGCGGACCGGACGCCTCGTTGCCCAGCTCGTAGGCGGCGCGACACCGGAAATCCCCCTCGCGCCCTTCGACCCCCGACGCTTCCTGTGAACCTCGCCGACTCACGTGAAGCGCACCATTGCGGCGATTCCGTCGCGGGCAATCGCGCGCCGCCGGTTTTACCCCGGCACCAAACGGCCATATCTAGGCGTCAGGGTGCCATGTTCGGTGCCCCCTCCGCCTCAAGGTTTCGATGATCCGGCTCCTCGCCCTCCTGCTCCTCGCGCTGATCGGTGCGGCTGGCGCCTCGGCGCAAGGCCTCAAGCCGCCGGCCGACCTCGTCAAGGCGAACCTCGTGGCCGAGCCGGGCGCGATCCGGGCCGGGGAACCCTTCACCATCGGTATCCGCATGGTGATGCGCCCGCACTGGCACGTCTACTGGCGCAATCCGGGCGATTCCGGTCTTTCGCCGGAAGTCGCCTGGTCGCTGCCGCAGGGCTTCACGGCGGGCGCGATCCAGTGGCCGACGCCGAGCCGCATTCCAGTGGCTCACCTGGTGAATTTCGGTTTCGATGGTGAGACGGTGCTGCTGGCCGAGGTGACCCCGCCGGCGGTGCTGCCGCCCGGCAAGGCCGTGACACTCACGGCCAAGCTCACCTACCTCGTCTGCGAGCGCGAATGCATTCCGGGGTCCGCCGACCTGAAGCTGAGCGTCCCGGTGGCCGCTCCAGGAACCAGCACCGGCAGTTCGGCCACCAACATCCTGCTGTTCGAGGATGCCCGCGCGGCCCTCCCCGTTCCCTCGCCCTGGCCGGTGAAACTCACGAGCGAGGGCGACAGGCTGGTCCTCACAGCCGACGCGCCCGGCCTGAAACCCGACGCGATCCGCCAGCCGGCCTTCTTCCCCTATTCCGAGACGGCGATCGAGAACGCCGCTCCGCAGACCCTGACCATCGACGACAAGGGGTTCCGTTTGAGCCTTGCGCGGGCGACACCCGGCGAGCCCGCGCCGACGGAGCTTCCCGGCGTCTTCACCTTCGACGAGCAAACCGCCGATGGCACGGTCCAGCGCTCCTATGCCATCGGCGACGCGCCGGCGGCGTCTCCCGGTGGGGCAATTCCGGGGGAGACAGCGCCCACGGCGCGACAGGCGTCGCCCGAGGAAAGCCTGACCCTGTGGAGTGCGGCCGGCCTCGCCTTCCTCGGCGGGCTCCTCCTCAACCTGATGCCCTGCGTCTTTCCCGTGCTGTCGATCAAGGTGCTGAGCCTCGTCAAGCATTCGGGCGAGCCGGCCTCCCGCGTGCGCCTGCACGGTCTCGCCTATACCGCCGGCGTCCTCGCCGCCTTTCTCTCCCTGGCGGGGCTGCTCATCGCCCTCAAGGGCGCGGGCGCCGGGATCGGCTGGGGCTTCCAGCTGCAATCACCCCTCGTGGTGGCGGGCCTCGCCTACCTGCTCTTCGCGATGGGCCTCAGCCTCTCCGGTGTGGTCCATCTGGGCGGCGGAATCGCCGGGCTCGGCGATGGGCTGACCCGGCGGGCGGGGCTCGAAGGTTCGTTCTTCACCGGCATCCTGGCAACGGTGGTGGCCACCCCCTGCACTGCCCCCTTCATGGGCTCTGCGGTAGGGTTCGCACTCACGCAGGCACCGCTGGTGAGCCTCACGGTGTTTGCGAGCCTCGGC
Organism: Methylobacterium sp. Leaf91; assembly: GCF_001422815.1. Lineage (GTDB taxonomy): Bacteria > Pseudomonadota > Alphaproteobacteria > Rhizobiales > Beijerinckiaceae > Methylobacterium. The sequence continues at coordinate 78,825 of NZ_LMMP01000052.1, forward strand.
CTCGGCCTCGCTTTGCCCTTCCTCGTCCTCACCACATGGCCGGCGGCTGTACGGCGCCTTCCACGTCCGGGCGCCTGGATGGAGACGCTGAAAGGGGCGCTCGCCTTCCCGATCTACGCCACCGTGGCTTGGCTCGTCTGGGTGCTGTCCCAGCAGGTCGGTTCGGCCGGCCTTCTGGCCGCGCTGACCGGCCTCGTTCTCGTAGGCCTCGCTGCCTGGGCCTGGGAGCGGGCCCGCCACGCGGGCGGGATCGGCGCCGGGCTCGCCCGCCTGACCTCCGTTGCGGCCCTGGCGGCGACCCTCGCGCTGACCTTCGGCCTCGATCAGGACCGGGCCTCGGCGGATATGAGGAATGCGACGGCCGAGGGCATCACCCCGTTCACCCAGGCCCGCCTCGATTCCCTCGTGGCCGAAGGCAAGCCGGTCTTCGTCAACATGACGGCCGCCTGGTGCATCACCTGTCAGGTCAACGAACGCACGGCGCTCCGCACGCAGAGCGTGGAGGCCGCGTTCAAGGCGCGTGACGTGACCTATCTCAAGGGCGACTGGACCAACCAGAACCCCGAGATCACCGCCCTGTTGGAAAAGCATGGCCGCAGCGGCGTGCCGCTCTACCTGCTTTACACCGGGACGGGCGAGCCCATCGTGCTGCCGCAGATCCTGACATCGGGAATCGTCCTCGACGAACTCTCCAAGATCCCTGAGAATACCGCCAACCAGCGCGCCGCCCTGGAAACCACGAAAAGGTGAGAGCCATGGCCCTGCCCCGCCGGATGTTTCTCGGAGCCGCCATCGCCGCCGCGCTGGCCGGTCCACTGTGCATGCACGCAGCGATGGCGGCAGGCCCACAGGTGGGTAAACCCGCTCCCCTCTTCACCGGCACGGATGCCGATGGCCGGACCGTCCGGCTCGAGGATTACAAGGGCAAGACCGTCGTCCTCGAATGGACCAACCACGATTGCCCCTTCGTGATGAAGCATTACGGTGGCCAGGCGATGCAGGCCCTGCAGAAGAAGTGGACCGAGGCCGGGATCGTCTGGCTGTCGGTCATCTCGTCTGCTCCCGGCGAGCAGGGCGCGGTGGACGGGCAGGCAGCGAACCGTCTGACACAGACCCGCGGCGCCTCCCCCACCGCTGTCATCCTCGACCCATCCGGCACGATCGGTCGGGCTTACGCTGCCCGGACGACGCCGCACATGTTCATCGTCTCGGGAGACGGCACCCTGCTCTTCCAGGGCGGCATCGACGATAAGCCCTCCGCCAATCTCGACGATCTCAAGACCGCGAAGAACTACGTGGACCTTGCCCTCACCGAGATCGCCGCCGGCAAGCCGGTGAGCGTGAGGACTGCAAAGCCCTATGGCTGCACGGTGAAGTACGCCTCGTAGGGACGCCGCCCCGTTACGAGAAATCTTCGGTGACGATCCGAGCCCAGGTCTCGCCTGCGATACCGCCGAGAAACACGTTACCGCCGCGAAGTGTCGCCGCCACCTCCGGATCGCGCGTCCAGGCGATCGTTCCCATGACGTGGTGATAAAGAAGGCCCTTCTGGCGGAAGAGCCCCTTCATCAGGTCGGGTGAGGTCGCCCCGCGCACGGCTACGGCCCCGAATTCAGCCGCATCAACGAACATCTGGCCGACGACGAGTTCCTCGCGGTTGGGCAGTGCCAAGATCTGGAGCGCATAGGCGACGCCGTCGCGGCGGCCGTAGAGGAGATACAACCCGATCCGGCGGCCGATCCGATCCACCACCTCGCGGATTTGGAGGGGGCCATACTTGGTCTGGAGACCGGCCTGTTCGACGAACCAGCCGAGTTCGGCCGGGTCCGGCTTGAGATCGTAGTGAGCGAGGAAGGGACGCGCGGCCTCTGCGAAATCGGCGGCGGTGATGGGGCGCGAGACGATACCGTCGGGGCGCGGGGAGCCGAAGGGCAGGAATCGCCGGAGCACGCTATCCGCCACGCGGGCGATCGGGATGATCCAGCGCGCGAGCCGGGGCAGGCGCTTACCCAGGAAATACGCCGCCGTCCCTGCGGGCCGGTGGATCTTCACCCATTCCAGGCTCTGCGCCGGCAGGATCACGAAGCGGGTGGCACGGGCGATATCGAGGGACGTGCGGTTGGCGGTGTCGGTGAAGAGGAGGTCGAAATCGCGGGCGGTGACGCCCCGGATGAGGCTGACGCCGATGCCGGGGTTGTTGTCGGGATCGGCGGCCATGTAGGCGCTGAGAATGCCGGCGCGCAGGGTCCGCTCCCCGACGACCATGGTCATGGAGATGACGCCCATGAAACCGTTCACGGCCCCGTTCCGATCCAGATGGACGATGGAGCCGGTGCCCTCGGTATAGCCGGGCGAATCGAAATAGGTCGCTTCCAGGCAGGCCGCGAGCTTGGCCGCCTGATAAGTCTTGCCGAGGCGGAACGTCTGCGAGAACAGGTGACAGACCTGCGGAATATCGCTCCTCTGGAACGCACGGATCGAGCCGCGTGAAGACGAAGCCACGATATTTTGAACGTCAGCCGGAAGCTGAGCTTGGCCTTCCGGGTTCAGCCCAAGGCTAGTTTGGTTCATGCTGGCACAACCCGATGACGCTCCGTCCCGACCAGCAATTATTCGGCCGATAGATTAGCAATTCGACAAGGCCGCACTTCGCATGCGGCATAGCTGCGGCATCACTGTCGCACCCTCGGCGTTGTAGAGACGATGCGGTGCGGCTCTCCCTTCACGCCCTTGGCCCATCCCTCATGACAGCATCCGCCGCGCCCCGCTGGTCGGTCTTCCGCAACGGCGATTTCCGGCTGTACGGCGCCGCGCGGTTCCTCACCGGCCTCGCCTACCAGATGCAGGCCGTGGCGGTCGGATGGTTCGTCTACGACCTGACCCGCTCGGCTCTCGCCCTCGGCCTCGTGGGGCTCGCGAGCTTCCTTCCGGCGATGCTCTCCGCCCTGATCACCGGGCACGTGGCCGATACCTACGACCGGCGTCTGGTGACGGCGATCGCCTATGCGACCCTGGCCGCGGCCGATCTCGGCCTCGTTGCCATTGCCCTGTCCGGCACCGGTTCGATCTGGCCCATCTATGCCCTCGTCGTGGTCATCGGCACGTCGCGCGCCTTCGCCAACCCGGCGCTCCAGGCGCTTCTGCCGACCCTGGTGCCGCGCCCCCTGTTCGGATCGGCCATCGCCTGGAACGCCTCGCTCTGGCAGAGCGCGTCGATCCTCGGCCCGGCCGCCGGTGGGTTCCTCTACATGCTGGGCCCTGCGGCGGTGTTCGGGGCGGCGGCGGCGAGCTTCGCCCTGGCGAGCGCCCTCGTCGTCGCGATCCGCTTTCGCCCCGCTGCCGTGACGGAGCGTCCACCCGTGACCTGGGCCACCCTCTCGGCCGGCCTGTCCTACATCCGCTCGCAGCCGGTGGTGCTCGGCGCGATCAGCCTCGATCTCGTGGCCGTGTTGCTGGGCGGCGCCACCGCCCTGCTGCCGATCTTCGCCGCCGAGATCCTTCATGTCGGCCCCCTTGGGCTCGGCGCATTGCGAAGCATGCCAGCGGCCGGTGCGGTGGTCACCGCCATCCTCCTCGCCTATCGCCCCCTCGAACGCCATGCCGGTAAGCGGATGCTGCAGGCGGTGGCCGTCTTCGGCCTCGCCATCACGGCGTTCGGACTGTCCACATCCCTGCCGCTCTCGATGGCCTGCCTGTTCGTCACGGGGGCGGCCGACATGATCAGCGTCTACGTGCGGCAGACCTTCGTCCAGGGTGAGACGCCCGATTCCATGCGCGGACGGGTCTCGGCGGTGAACACGGTGTTCATCGGCGCCTCCAACGAACTCGGCGAGTTCGAATCCGGCACGCTCGCCGCCCTCGTCGGCGCGGTCCCCGCCGTCGTGGCGGGCGGGCTCGCGACGATCCTCGTGGCGGTGCTGTGGGGCCGCTTGTTCCCGGCGCTCAAGGCGCGGGACCGATTGCTGCCGGCGGAGTGATCGGGACGCCGTAGCCCCGGGGTACGCATCCCCACCACGTCCTGTGGTGGCATTATCCCTTTCCCGTCACGCAAGGGCTCGGCAAGGGATAATGCCTTTCGACGGAAGCACTTGGCTTGGCGGGAATGCCGGTCGAGATCGTCGCCAGCCGCTCCCCCTACTTCCCCGCCAGCAGCGGCGACCAGGTGGGGTCGGAGGCGTAGGACGGCGTCGGGACGGGCTGTTCCACCTTGCCGGTGATGTCGACCATGTAGAGCTTGCCGCCGCCCTGGCCGCCGGGATCGCGGAAGAACAGGACGTACTGGCCATTGGGCGCGAAGGTCGGTCCTTCGTTGTGGAAGCCTTCCGTGAGCACGCGCTCGCCCGAACCGTCCGGCTTCATCACGCAGATGGCGAAACCGCCCTTGCGCTGGCGGGTGAAGGCGATGAGGTCTCCCTTGGGCGACCAGGCCGGTTGCGAGGCCGAGCCCTCGCCGAAGGAGATACGGGTCGGGTTCGACCCGTCGGCGCCCATCACGTAGATCTGCTGCGAGCCGCCGCGATCCGATTCGAAGACGATCTGCCGCCCATCCGGCGAATAGGTCGGCGAGGTGTCGATGGCGTTGCCGTTGGTGATCGGCGTCTGCGCCTTCGAGCCGAGATCCATCTTGACGATGTCGGCGTTGCCGCCCTGCTGTACGCTCATGACGAGGTGGTGACCGTCCGGCGCGAAGCGCGGGCTGGTGCTCATCGAATCCATCCGGCCGATGGCCTGGCGCGCGCCGGTCTCGAGGTTGATCACCTGGACACGCGGCTGCTGGCCGGTGGACTGGGTCATGAACGCGATGTCCTGCGTCGAGGGCGAGTAGCGCGGCGCCACCACGGCAGATTCGCCGTTGGTGAGGGCGCGGACATTGGCGCCGTCCTGGTCCATCACCATCAGGCGCTTGCGGCGGTTCTCCTTCGATCCGGATTCATCGACGAAGGCGATGCGGCTGTCGAACCAGCCGCCGAGTCCGGTGATCTTGGTATAGACCACGTCGGAGATGAGGTGGCCGGTGCGGCGCGCATTGGCGACATCCGCGCCGTATTGCTGGCCGGTGAGCTGCTGGCCCGAGGTCACGTCCCAAAGCCGGAACTCGACCTTGAGCTTGCCCGAAGGATCACGCCCGACCCGGCCGGTGATGAGAGCCTGGGCTCCGGCGGCACGCCACTTGTCGAAACCCGGCACCGCATCGAAGCCGGGGTTCTCAGGGAACTTCCCCTTCTCCAGGGGCACGAAATAGCCGGACCGCCTCAGATTGTTCGTGACCACGCTCGATACCAGCAGGCCGAGGCTCGGATCGCCGGAGAAATCGGCCACCGCGATGGGCATCGGCTGGAACGAGCCGCCGCCGATCCGCAGGTTCAGCTGCGCCTGTGCGGGCACGGCGAAGGCGAGCACGAGGGCCAGCACCGCGAGGAGCGACGCCAGGGGCGAGGCGAGCCGCCGGTGGAGAATGTCGGTCATGAAGAGATTCCGAAAACCTTGAACAGGGATTCTGGGAGCGTCGGTTCTTCCTATCCTCGACCTCACCCTGAGGTGTCCGCGTCAGCGGGCCTCGAAGGAGATTTCCAGACAGCACGAGGGCCCTGGATGCCTCCTTCGAGGCCTTCGCTCACGCTTCGGCACCTCAGGTTGAGGGAGAGAGATTGGACGAATCCGAAGGAAGGATCACCGACCTGTATCACACCCGCGAGAACTCGAATTCCGCGTTGATCGCCTTCCAGTCGTCATAATACGGCGCGAACTGGGGCGGGATCTTGTAGGGCGCACAGCGCTTCACGGCACGAAGCGCGGCCTCGGCGAGGGAGCGGTCCACGGCGTTGGCGCCACCGCGCATGATCCGCGGCTCGGTGCTCAGCGAACCGTTGGCCGAGAGGCGGATATCGAGCATCGGCAGCACCACGCCCTGCGACGCGCCGGGGGGCGCCGAGTAGCAGCGCTCGATCTGCTGGGTCAGCATTCCGATCAGCGAATCGCGCATGGAGGGCGAGAGGCGCTGCGAGGTGCCGCTGGCGGCTCCCAGCGAGGCCGTGCGCTGGACCTCGTGGCCGGTAGCGCCGGTGGATTGCGAGGGCGCCCGCGAGGCGAGCAGCTGCTTGATGTCGCCGGAATTGAACTTGTCGGCGAGCTCGGCCTGCTTTTTCGCCTTGGCCTCCGCATCGGCCTTGGCGCGGGCATCCGCCATGGCTTTCGCCTTGGCCTTGGCGGCGGCATCGGCCCTGGCCTTCGCCTCGGCCTGAGCCTTGGCATCCGCCGCGGCCTTGGCCTCCGCGGCCGCCTGCTGACGTTCGGCCTCGGCCTTCGCCTTCGCTTCGGCCTTGGCTTCCGCCTCGGCTTCGGCCTTCTCCGCCTTGGCGAGCGCTTCGGCCTTGGCCTTCGCATCGGCCCGCGCCTTCGCCTCGGCCAGAGCTTTGGCTTCGGCCTGGGCCTTGGCTTCCGCCAGGGCCTTGGCTTTCTCGGCCTTGGCGGCTTCCGCCTTGGCGATGGCCTCGGCCTCCTGGCGCTCGATGAGCTCGGCGAGTTTCTCGCGCTTCTCGGCCTCGACCTTGGCGGCCTTCACCGCCTCGGCCTTGGCTTCAGCCTTGGCCGCTTCCGCCTTGGCAGCCTCGGCCTTGGCAGCCTCGGCCTTGGCGGCGGCCTTAGCCTCCGCCTTGGCTTCCGCCGCAGCCTTGGCTTCCGCCGCTTTCGCGGCCTCGGCTTTGGCGGCTTCCTTGGCGAGCTTCGCCGCTTCGGCCTTGGCGGCGGCCTCTGCCGCTTCCTTCTCGGATTCGTGGTCGGGCATGCGCAGGGGCATCTCCTCGGCGCTGGCGACCTTCATATCGGCCGGGCGTTTCGGCGGCGCGGGCGCATCGACCTTGGCATTCTCGGGCTCGCGCTCCTCGACCTTCTCCGCGACCTTGTCGGCGCGGGGCTTGGCGTCGGGCATCGGCTTGTCGGCGTTCTTCTCGCCCTTGGTCAGTTCCGAGAATTGCTGCTCGGTCATCACCTCCACCGGCACACCCTCCTGGGCGTCGGGCAGGGCGGGAGCGGCGACGGACATCAGCGCCACGGTGAGCACGGCGACATGCACGCCGCTCGACACCCAGACGCCCGGTTCCCGGAATTTGGAGGGAAGCTTCACGATCCGCCGCGCCCGTTACTTCTGGTCCGGCTCGGTGACGAGGGCGACCTTCTTGAAGCCGCCGCCGGTCACGATCGCCATCACCTGGGCCACGCGGCCATAATCGACCCGCTTGTCGCCGCGCACGAAGACCCGCTCCTCGAAGCCGGATTTTGAGGTCTCTACCAGCTTCGGCACGATGGTGTCGTCGGTGAGTTCGGCCTCGCCCATGAAGACCTGGCCGGTCTGGCGGATCGACAGGGTCACCGGCGTCGAATCAGAGTTGAGAGGGCTCGCCTTGGATTGCGGCAGGTCGAGGGGAACGCCCACCGTCATCATCGGCGCGGCCACCATGAAGACGATCAGCAGCACGAGCACGACGTCGATGAACGGCGTCATGTTGATCTCGTTGATGGCGCCGCCGCGGCGCGCACGACGCCGCCTGCTTCCACCCTGCGCCGCTCCGTGGGCCATGCCCATGATCGTGCCTCGCTCTGTTGTCGGTCGGGATCAGGCGGCGAGCGACAGGCGCTCGTCGATCTGACGCGAGAGGATGGCGGAGAACTCGTCGGCGAAGCCCTCGAGCCGCGACTGGGCCTTGGACACGTTCGACTGCAGCTTGTTGTAGGCGAGCACCGCGGGAATGGCGGCAAACAGGCCGATGGCGGTGGCGAACAGGGCCTCGGCGATACCGGGTGCGACCACGGCCAGGGACGTGTTCTTCGAAGCCGCGATGGCCGTGAAGGAGGTCATGATGCCCCAGACCGTGCCGAACAGCCCGACATAGGGACCGGCCGAACCGATGGAGGCGAGGAAGAGCAGGCGCGACTCGAGACGCTCGACCTCGCGCTGGATGGTGACGTCGAGCACTTTGTCGATGCGCTGGGACAGGCTCTGGATCTGCCGGCCGGAGCCCTCGAACGAGCGCTTCCATTCGCGCATGGCGGCCACGAACAGGGCGCCGAGATTGGTGGCGGGCCGGTCGTTGAACGAGCGGTAGAGTTCCTCCAGCGAACGGCCGGACCAGAACGCCTCCTCGAACGCGTCCATCTCGGTCTTGGTGCGGCGGAACAGCAGGGTCTTGTCGACGATGATGGCCCAGCACCAGACGGAGCAGCCGAGCAGGCCCACCATCACCAGCTTCACCACGAGATGGGCGTGCCAGAACAGGTTGAACAGGCTCATGTCCGGCGGCGGCAGCGCCTGCATGGCTTCGGCGGGATTCATGCGTTCGTCCTCGTCCCGGGTCGACCGGGCGGTCGACTCCCGCGCTCCACCTGACCCGGGCGGAATGTTCCCCAGATCGCTGGTGAATCTGTCGAAAGTATGGGGTGCATCGCAAAATGCACGCCGCACCTTCCTCGTCCGTCAAGGTTAATGAACCATGAGGAAGCGTCGGATTCTCTCTCGCCGGACGTCTCGCTGTCCTGGGCACATCGCTTAACCGACGGAAAGCCAGGCCGGCCCGCGAGAGCCTAAAGCGACGGGCTCTCGAAACGCTGAGACATGGCCCGGCGGAGGCTGTCCGGAAGGCGCACGGCGCGGCCATCCCGCACCGCCGCCACGGTGACCTCGGCCTTCAGCAGGACCTCGTCGCCGCGCCGCACTTCCTGGATCATCGGCATCGAAGCGCCGCGCAGCTCGACGACGGTGGTCATGATGGCGAGCATGTCGTCCATCCGCGCCGGCTTCAGGAAGTCGAGCACCATGCGCCGAACGACGAAGATCAACCCGGCATCGCGCTGCAGATCGACCTGCTCCATGGCGAGGGCCCGAAGCAGCTCGGTGCGGCCGCGCTCCATGTAGCGCAGGTAATTGGCGTGATAGACGAAACCGGAGAAATCGGTGTCCTCGTAATAGACGCGGATGTCGATGCGATGAGAGGTCATGCGATGGCTTCCGAGGATAGGTCGACCACGACGATCTCGGGGGGAACGCCGAAGCGAACCGGCGCGATGCTGTTGCCGAGGCCGCCGGAGACGACGAGATCCGCCTGCTCGCGGACATGGCCGTAGGCGTAACGGTTGGCGTAGCGCGACGGAACCACGGGAGAATAGCCGAACAACCGCACCTGCCCGCCATGGGTATGGCCGGACAGGGTCAGCGCCACATGAGCCGGCACTTGCGGGAAGATGTCCGGCTCATGCGCCAGCAGGATCGTCGGTGCGCCCTGCGGCACGGCGGCGAGCGTCCTGTCGAGATCGTCGACCCCGATACGGGCATGGCCGTGGCGCTTGGCGCCCGGAAGGAGGGCGAGCTGGTCGCCCAAACCCGTGAGCCAGAACCCGCGCCCGTCCTTTTCCAAGCGGATCGCCTCGTTGTCGAGGACGCGGATGCCCGTGCGCGTCAGCGCCTCACCGGCGATGGTCGGGCCGGCGCCACGTGCCTGTGCCGTACGATCCTCCCACCAATCGTGATTGCCGAGGATGGCGAAGGTGCCCAGCGGTGCCCTGAGGCGGCCGAGTTCGGGCGCCCATTCGGCGGCCTCGACGGTGCGAGTGACGAAGTTCTGCCCGGTGACGTAGTCGCCGAGGAGCACCGTCAGGTCGCCGCCGAGCGCATTGGCGGTCTCGACGATGCCGGCGATGCGGGCGGCACTCATCCACGGCTCGCAGGCATGGATGTCGGCCAGCGCCACGATGCGGAGCTTCAGCCCGGCGGGCCAGTGGCCCTTCGGCGTGATGGCGTAGCGCGTCACCGACAGGCGCATGGGCTCGATGCCGACGCCGTAGGCCGCCGTCGCACTTCCTGCGAGGGCCATGCCGCCGAGGCCGGCGAGAACCGTCCGGCGCGTGATCCTCACCGCTTGTGTCTTGGAGGGCAGAGCCTCTTCGCCGATCCGATCGTCAACCGGGTTCATGCCATGGGCTCCGAGGACAGGTCGACCACCACGATCTCTGGCGGAACCCCGAAGCGCACCGGCAGGCCGCTCATGCCTAGGCCACCAGAAACCACGAGGTCGGTCTGCTCGCGCACATGGCCATAGGCATAGCGACGCCCATAGCGGGAGGGGACGACGGGGGCGTAGCCAAGGAACCGGACCTGTCCGCCATGGGTGTGGCCCGAGAGGGTGAGGGCCACATGGGCGGGCACCCGCGGGAAGATGTCCGGCTCGTGGGCGAGGAGGATGGAGGGCGCGCCATCGGGGATGGCGGCGAGGGTGGCCGGCAGGTCGTCGCTGCCCTTCCGGGGGATACCGAAGCGCCACCATGTGCGCTCGAAGCTCAGTTGATCGCCGAGCCCGGCGAGCCAGACCTCGTTTCCCCCCTTCCGAAGCGGCAGCGCCTCGTTCTCGAGAACGCGGATGCCGGCACGGGTCAGGGCCTCCCCCGCGAAAGTCGGGCCGTGCCCTCGCTCGCAGGCGGCGCGATCCGCCCACCAATCGTGATTGCCCAGGATGGCAAAGGTGCCGAGGGGCGCCTTCAACGCCCCGAGGACGGGCGCCCAATCGGCGGAGTCCACGATCCCGGCGAGCCGGTCCATGCCACTCACGTAGTCGCCGAGCAGCACGATCACGTCACCGCCGAGGCCGTTGGCCGCCTCGACGATCCGCCGAATATGCGCGGGGGTCATGAACGGATCGCAGGCATGGACGTCGGAGACGGCGACGATCCGCAGGGACAGTCCCGCCGGCCACGGCGCCATCGGGGTGATCCGGTAGTGCGTGATGGCGAGACGCATCGGCTCGATACCGATTCCGTAGGCGGCCGTACCGCTGCCCGCGAGCGCCATTGCGCCGAGGCCGAGCACGACGGTGCGGCGGGTGATCCGGACCGGGGAGGATGCGGGGTCGGAACTCATGGGGTGGAAGTCGCCTTTCGGCCGGTTCTATCGCGGAGGACTTGCTGTTCGAACCGACGTTAGCCCCCGTCTTCCCGCCCACGGGGAGAGGGGATGTGCACACATCGTCTCACTTCAAACACGCTGCCCATCCGTCATCGCACTGTCTTTGCAGGGAACAGAACGCAGACGCCATCGGCTGCCTCAGCCATCGGGATCCTCCGACCCGAACAGCCCGAACTGCGAGGCCGGATCGCGCCGGGGCACGGCAAAACCCATATGCTTGTAGGCGTGCGGGGTCAGCATGCGCCCACGCGGGGTGCGCTGGACGAAGCCCTTCTGGATGAGGAAGGGTTCGATGATGTCTTCGATGGCGTCGCGCGGCTCGGAAAGCGCCGCCGCGATGGTCTCGATTCCCACCGGGCCGCCGCCGAAGGAGGTGGCGATCATGGTCAGGTATTTGCGGTCCATCACGTCGAGGCCGGCCGGGTCCACGTCGAGAAGCTGGAGCGCCCGGTCGGCGATGGCCCGCGTGACGGTGGGAGCGTCGGCCACGATGGCGAAGTCGCGCACCCGGCGCAGGAGGCGCCCGGCGATGCGCGGCGTGCCCCGCGCCCGTTTGGCGATCTCGTTCGCGCCCTCCGCCGACATGCCGATGCCGAGCACCCGCGCGCCGCGCGAGACGATGAGTTCGAGCTCGTCGACATCGTAGAATTCGAGGCGGATCGGGATGCCGAACCGGTCGCGAAGCGGCGTGGTGAGCAGGCCGGCGCGGGTGGTTGCGCCCACCAGCGTGAATTTCGGGAGTTCGATCTTCACCGAACGGGCGGCCGGCCCCTCTCCGATGATGAGGTCGAGCTGGTAATCCTCCATCGCCGGATAGAGGATTTCCTCCACCGCCGGATTGAGACGGTGGATCTCGTCGATGAACAGGACGTCGCGTTCCTCGAGATTGGTGAGCTGCGCCGCGAGGTCTCCCGCCTTGGCGATGACCGGGCCGGAGGTGGAGCGGAAATTCACCCCGAGTTCGCGGGCCACGATCTGCGCCAGAGTGGTCTTGCCCAGGCCCGGCGGCCCCACGAACAGGACGTGATCGAGGGCCGAGCCGGTCTTTTTCGCGGATTCGATGAAAATCTGCATGTTTGCCCGCGCCGCGCGCTGCCCGATGAATTCGGGAAGGCTCAGCGGACGGATCGACTGCTCCACATCGTCCGGCCGCCGCTCCGGCGTCAGGAGCGATTCCGGCAGCGGATGAAGGGTGGGCGATTTCGGCGATCTGGGGAGCTTGCTCACACGGGCTCTCGGTCGGGGCCCGGCACAGGGCCTGCTCCGGTGGATGGGCGTTTCGCCCGATGTCGCACAACGCCGCCGCGCGCGCTACGTCGCCGGCCGGCGACAGGCGCCCGGCACCACGAAGGCGGATGCGTGGCACGAGGGTCTCATGGTGACCCTGCGCACCTGAATGCGTGACGGATCGGCACCCTCTTGCCTTCTTCCCGCAAGAACAAAGCAGAGTGGCCTCGGTCCAGCACGACCTCGCTCCAAGCGTCACGGATCAGCAACGCCTATGACGAGCCCGAACCGCGGGAGCGACTATCTTATGTAAACACAGCGCATGATCCAGGTTAACGCCGATTTTTGCTATGTCTTATGCCTGACACAACGACAATTTTCTGGAACTCTACGCTTCAGAGAGATTTATCAAGCCAGGACGATGGGCGATTGCGGCAAGACAACATGGTCTTGTCTACAACAACCATGGCAGTTCTGGAGATCGTGGCCGTACCGGCGATATCTCCGTCACATCTGCTCGCGACTTGGTGACCGGAGACCGTTGGCGCTCCGGGCAGCGTCGCGGCTGGCGGATTCACCTCTGGGCCAGGGCCGGCCGAACGACCTTACGGCCGCTTATAGGACTAACTTCTTAAATTAGCGATCCATCGGCGGTCAATCCGCCGATGGCCGCATCATCTCACTCGAAAGGGCCGACCAGCATGTTCTATCTCGACAAGCGTCTGCAATATCCCGTTCGGGTCGAGTCTCCCGATCCGGTCTATGCGCGGATGTTGCAGCAGGCCATCGGCGGGATCGAGGGTGAGATCCGCGTCTGTATGCAGTACTTCTTCCAGGGCTGGGGCGCACGCGGACCGACGACCAAGTATCGCGATATGCTCCTCAACACCGCGACGGAGGAGATCGGGCATATCGAAATGCTCGCCACCGCCGTCGCCCTCAACTTGGAGACAGCTCCGACCAAGCTGCAGGAAGCGGGCGTGAAGGATGCGGTAGTCGGCGCCGTGATGAACGGTGAGAACCCGCGTCACGTGGTGGAAGGCATGCTCCACCGCCACATCCTCTCTACCGGCATGGCCGCCTTCCCGGCCAATTGCGACGGCGTTCCCTTCGACATGTCCCACATCTACGCGAGCGGAAACCTCGCGGCGGACATGTATTGCAATGTCGCCGCCGAGACGACGGGACGAACCCTCGCCGTGCGCCTCATGACCGCGACGAACGATCCGGGCATGCGCGACATGTGGAGCTTCCTCATCGCGCGCGACACGATGCACCAGCAGCAATGGCTCGCCGTCATCGAGGATATGGGCGGCATGGAAGCGAACCTTCCGATCCCCAACAGCTTCCCGCAGAGCGAGGAGAGCCAGAAGCACAGCTACAGCTTCTTCGTCTCCACCGCCGACGATTCGCCTCTCCCCGAAGGTCGCTGGACCAGCGGCCCGTCACTCGACGGAAAGGGCACGTTCAACGTGGTCAAGAACGCCCCCATGGGCGAAGAGCCGGTTCTTGGTCCGGCACGCCCGGATAGCGGCGCCCAGACGCAGCAGATGTCCTGAATGCAAAAAAGGCCCGCCCCATTCCGGGGCGGGCCTTTCCTTGATCGTCCCACGAAAGCCCCCGGAATGCCGCCTGCATTCTGGGGTGTTGGTGTGATGTCAGTCCTTTTCGGGAGCGATCGCCTCAAGGCCGCCGATATGCTTCTGGGCGTAGAGCGGCAGGCCGATCTGAGCGATCAGGGTCTGCTGGGTCTCGAGGAAATCGATATGGCCCTCCTCGTCGGCGGCCAGCTCCTCGAACAGGATCTTCGACACGCGGTCGTTGATCGAATCGCAATACTGCGCGGCTTCGAGATAGAGCGCGCGGGCCTCGGTCTCGGCCGCGAGATCGGAGGCAATGATCTCTTCGATATTCTGGCCGATCCGCAACGGATCGAGCTCCTGCAGGTTCGGAAACCCGTCGAGGAACAGGATCCGGTCGATGAACCGGTCGGCATGGTTCATCTCTTCGATTGATTCCTTACGCCAGAACTTGGCGAGGTCGATGTAGCCCCAGTCGTTCAGCATCCGGAAATGGAGCCAGTACTGGCTCACGGCCGTCAGCTCGCTGCGGAGACCTCGATTGAGGTACTCGACGACCTTCACATCACCCTTCATAACACTCACTCCCGTTCAGCTTCTCGAGCATGAAGGGGAGCGTGGAGCCTCGCACAGGCCCTCAGGCGGCGATCCCCTCCTCCGCAGTTTGGAATTGAACCAAACTACAAGCGCTGGCGCAACCCGTTCCGCACGCATGGCCGGCTTCCGCCACGGCGTCTTGCAGAGCACCCTGCAGGGCCGCCTGCATGATCGAGCGGATCGTCCGGGCGCAGCGACCGCATTTCGGGCTGCAACCGAGACAGGCCTGGACCTGTGCCGGCGTGCGCGGACAATCAGGCCCATCCTTGAGGCAGGCGCGGACGGCGCCGTCGGACAACACGTTACAGGAACAGACGATCATGACAGCTCGCTGGACGGGATGAGAGGCTTCGATCGACCACGAAAGAATCGTGCGCGAGGCAGATTCCCCGTTTCGTGCATCGACTTGAGCGCCTCTTTAGAACTCTTAAAATCTACTGCATTCTCAATAACTTAACTGGCATGGGATTTTTGCGCAAGGCGCGCAGACCTGCCTGCGACGACAGGAGCCAGCCCCGTGGGCGTGCAACACCGTCTCTGGGGCGCAGTCTCTCGGGTCGAAGTCGGGTAGGTCACACAGCCGTGGTCATCGGTACCGCGACCGTCCTCGCGGCAGCGATATCCTGGCGGGGACGAACCCGCTCAGAAGACGTGGAACGCGACGCCAGCGAGGAAGCTCTTCTCTTCCGTACCCTTCAGGGTCGCCGTTTCGAGATTGCCGAACTTGTTCAGCCAGTACTGGAAGCCGATGAACACATCGACGCGGTTGGGCTGGTCGTAGACGAGCTTGCCGAGGTCGAGCACCAGATTGGTGCGGGAGACGAATTCGAGCCCCGTCTCTCGATTGAAGGCGAAGATCGCTGGATTACGGACACCGCGCCCCTTGGGCAGGACAATGTTGTTGATGCCGGTGACGCTGAGCGGCAGGCCGGTGAAGGCCAGCGGGAAGCTATAGGCGATCTCGATCTCGGGGACGGTGTCGTAGCTGATGTCCCGGTTCGGATAGGGATTGAAGCCGTTGCGGTTCCACTCCTTGTAGGCATGGACCGAGGCGTTGAGAAAACCGGCCGGCACGTCGAAGGAAAGGTTAAGACCGCCGACGACGTTGCGCTTGCGGGGGCCGAAGGCAGTATCCTTCGTATTGGCGTCGAACCCGTAGGACAGGGAGATGTCCTTGACGAGGCCGGGCACCACGAACGCCTTGGTCCCGGTGAGCGCGTTGAGGCTGAGTGTGCCGCGATAGAGGCCGTAGACTTCCGTCGCACCCTCATCGCGAAGCAGGAACCCGCCAGGCGCGTTGGTGGTACCGGCTCGCTCCTGCGCTCCAGATTTCAGGATGTCGAGCGAGAACAGATTGGTGCCGTAGGCCCAGGCATTGGCATGCGCGACATTGAAGATTTGTTTGGGGATACCGCGCGAGCGGAACGACCCGTCGGCGTCCCGCACCCGTATACCCGGCTCGGCGGCGGGGAACTGGTAATGGTAGCTCACCTGGGTATCGGTAAAGAGAAAGAACGGCGAAGGCGCATCCGGAACGGGTGGCTGCACGCCGGCCGGATCGGCGGCCAGCGCCGGTGCCACTACCGCGCAGGAGACCAGCGCGGTCGCCAGGAATGTCCAGAAGCCCGTCATATTCAATCCCGGAGCGCGGTCCGCCCAGTCGGGGCTCCGGTCGATAACGGATTAGACAGTTTACCGGAAGGACGAAAGCTGGTTCTCCCGTGGGACGATGGGCAACTATGTAGCATAAACCGTTAAAACAGGCGTCGGGCCGGACGCGGATTTGCGCCTTGGGCCATCCGATTCACCGGGCGAGTTCGCGCAGGCCAAGGCGGATAAGGGTCTTGGCTTCGGCGCCCTCACCGGCTCCCTTCATCGCGGCGGCGATGGCGGCGGAGGCCTGGACCGGGGCGTAACCGAGATTGACCAGGGCCGAGATGGCATCGGCGGCGGGCTGAGGCGCGGTTCGATCTTCCACCGCTCCGGAGAGGGCCAGGACGGCGGGGTCGATCGGCGCGAAGGCGGGGGCCTTGTCCTTCAATTCGGCGGTGAGCCGGGCGGCGAGGCGTGGCCCGACCCCGGGCGCGCGGGCGATGGCGGTCTTGTCGCCCATGGCGATGGCGGTGGCGAGGGCCTCCGGCTCCAGCACGGAGAGCAGGCCGAGGGCCACCTTGGAGCCGACCCCCTGAACGGTCTGAAGCAGGCGAAACCATTCGCGCTCGGCATCGGAGCGGAAACCATAGAGCCGGATCATGTCCTCGCGGACATGGGTCTCGATGGCGAGGGAAGCGGCCTCGCCCGCGCCCGGCATCCGCTGCAAGGTCCGGGCGGAACAATGCACCACGTAGCCGACCCCCTGCACGTCGAGGATCACGAAATCCTCTCCGTAGGAATCCACCACACCCTTCAGCTTGCCGATCATGCATCATCTCGTCATCAGAGACAGGGTCTTATCAGGGACCGGCCCTCCTGTCCGACCAGCCATAGAGAAAGTGACCGCATGATGCGCACGCGCCTCCTCGCCCTCCTGCTTCTGGCCTCGCCCTGCGCCTACGCGCAGGAGACGCCACCCGAAGCCGGTCCGTCGCGCGACCCGACCCAGGTCAAGCCCGGCACCTACGTGCTCGATCCGGCACACGGCAAGATCACCTGGTCGGTGATTCATCTCGGCTACTCGACCTATTATGGGCAGATCACCGATGTGGCGGCCAAGGCCGTTCTCGATCCGAAGGAGCCGGCAAAGAGCCAGCTCAGCGTCACCATCGGCATGGCCAGCATCAACGGCCTCAACGATGCCTTGAACAAGCATCTCCAGGCCCCCGAGTTCTTCGACACGGCCAAGTTCCCCACCGCCACCTACACGGCGACCCTGGTGGAGCCCACCAGCCCGACCACGGCGCGGATCACCGGCACTCTTACCCTGAAAGGTGTGACGAAACCCGTCTCCTTCGACGCCACGTTCAACCAAGCCGGCACCAACCCCGTCGACAAGCGCTACACCGTGGGCTTCGATGGCTGGGCCGTGATCAAGCGTTCGGATTTCGGTGTCTCGGCCTTCGTGCCGGCAGTGAGCGACGAAGTGAGCCTGCGCCTAGAGGGCGAGTTCAAGGCCCAGTAAACCCGCCCAGGACGTAAAGCCCCCTCTCCCCGCGCCCAGCGCCGGGAGAGGACATGCTCACCTCTTCGCCAGAGCCGCCGCGATCCGTGCGGCGGCAAGCCCGCTCACCCCGGCGACGGGAGCGTGGAGCTTCTTCAGCGCATGCGCACCGCGATGATTGGCATGGGTGACGGCGATGGCGAGGGCATCGGCGGCATCCGCCGTCTTGAACTCGGCCTTGGGCATCAGAAACTTCACCATCGCCTGGATCTGCACCTTCTCGGCATGGCCCGAGCCGCAGACGGTCTTCTTCACCAGGTTGGCGGCGTATTCGGAGACCGGCAGACCCGCCAGAGCCGGCACCAGCAGGGCGATAGCGCGGGCATGGCCGAGCTTCAGGGTCGCCTGCGCGTCCTTGTTGACGAAGGTCTCCTCCACGGCGACCTCGTCGGGCGAGAAACCCGACACGACGCGGGTGATGCCCTCGTGCAATTCCCGAAGGCGCAGGGCGAGAGGCAGGTCCCCATCCGACGTCACCACGCCGCAATCGACATAGGTCAGTTTCGTCCCGACGACGGAGATCAGCCCCCAGCCGGTCCGGCGCAGGCCGGGATCGATGCCGAGGATGCGGACGGAGCCGGTCATGCCCTCAAAACCAGAGGTGACAAAATCATGGGTTGGATAGCTCCGGGCGCGAGCGCCGCGCCGATCTGAGCGATAAGGACATATCGTGAACGAAGTCTTGTGCCAAGACATGGGCAATGGCACGGGCAAGACATTGCCGTCCTCGTCGCCCGAACTGGCGGGACGATCCTATCCATGGGGGACGGACCCACAGCGTCGCGGTCACGGTCGTCCCACCGGATCTCGTCGCCCGTCTCTACGTCTCCAGCGCATAGCTCGTCGCGGATACCGGCGACGCGCACGTAAGCTCCGGTGCCACGAGTCCGGCGTATCCGAAAGATCAGAATTCCGATGGCGGATATCGAGACTTGCCGGCGGAGCTCCGACTGATTCCTGAGCATCTGCCTCTGGCTAATCCTGCCGATCGCCGGGCTCGGAGCTCAGTTCAGCGGGAACGTTCCGGCAGGGCCGATCCTGGCGGCAACCGTTATGGCGGGACTCGGAACGCTGACGCGCTGGCGTTGGTCAACCGCTTCCTCGACACCGTAAAAGCAGCCTGATCCTGGCTCCGCTCGAACGAAGCGGATGCCGGATCAGCCGAGCACGCGCGGCACCAGAGTGAATCCCGGATCCGCCATCATGAAGGGGACTATCGGATCTGGAACGATCGCTTGTGGCTCCGGGCCGCTCACCCTTCGAGCTTGGCGACCAGAGCGTCGGAGAGAGCGAAATTGACGTAGACGTTCTGGACGTCGTCCTGGTCTTCGATGACTTCGACGAGACGGATCAGCTTCTCGCCGGTCTCGTCATCGACCTCGATGGTGTTCTGGGCCTTCCAGATCAGGGCCGTGCGGCGCGGTTCGCCGAAGCGGGCCTCCAGGGCCTTGGAGACCTCGCCGTAGGAATCCTGGGCGCAGATGATCTCGTGGCCGTCCTCGGAGGAGCGCACGTCGTCGGCGCCCGCCTCGATGGCAGCCTCGAGCATCGTGTCGGCATCCGCCACCTTGGCATCGAACTCCACCACGCCGACATGGTCGAACATGAAGGAGACCGCGCCGGTCTCGGCCAAGCTGCCGCCGGACTTTGTGAAGGCCGAGCGCACGTCGGAGGCGGTACGGTTGCGGTTGTCGGTCTGCGCCTCGACGATGAGGGCAGCGCCCCCCGGGCCGTAGCCCTCGTAGCGGATCTCGTCGTAGCTTTCGGCGTCGGCGCCCGAGGCCTTCTTGATGGCGCGCTCGATATTGTCCTTGGGCACGTTCTCGGCCCGTGCCGCGATGATGGCGGCGCGCAGGCGCGCATTCATCGCCGGGTCGGGCATGCCGAGCTTGGCCGCAACCGTGATCTCGCGGGCGAGCTTGCCGAAGATCTTGGAACGGACCGCATCGACGCGGCCCTTGCGGTGCATGATGTTCTTGAACTGGGAATGGCCGGCCATAGCGTGACCTTGGGTCGTGTCAGAGGTGGAGCGGAAGTGCGCGCGCGCGTCACCGCAGCGGGGTTGGCCGGGTTATAGGCCGGGTCCGCTCATCGAGGCAACGCGGTGAGGCCCCCGGCGTTGATGCGGCAGGGGAGTTTCTCTCCTCGCAACGGGGACAGAAGCGATGGCAGACGAAGGAAACGGCGGCGCGGTGCGGCCCTGGTGGCGCCTTGCCTTTACCGCCTGCCTCGGCATCGTTGCGGGCTCGACTTTGTTTCCGCGGCCCGCGAAAGGGGTCACCCCGCGTGCCGGGCGTGCCAGTCCTTCAACGCCGCGAGAGTGACGACGTCGCCGGGCCATGCCGATCCGGCGAGATGGCTATGCGGGGCCTCTCGCTCGCCGAGATCTGAGACTGCCGAGAACGCGCCCTCAAGGCTGTGACTACCGGTATAGAGGCTGCGCGTGGCGATGACCGGCAGGCCGGCATCCAGGGCAGAGCGGATGCCGGGAGCGGAATCCTCGAAGGCGATGGCCTCGCCCGGTTCGACCCCGAGGCGCTTCAGGGCGAGCACGAACACGTCTGGATGGGGTTTCTTGCGCTCGGCCTCGTCGCCGCAGGCGATGGCGTCGAACGGATTGCCCTCGGGGAAATTCACGGCGATCAAGGTATCGATATTGGGCCTGCTCGTGGTGCTGGCCACCGCGAGACGTAGGCCCGCGCGTTTCGCCTCCTCGACCAGGCGCGCAATGCCAGGGCGCAGGGCGAGCGCTCCCTGCGTGACGAGATCGCCATAGATCCTGGTCTTGCGGTCGTGGATCTCGCTCATCTGGACGCGACGCTGCGCATCCGGCTCGCCATGCTCGGTCCGCACGTAATGCGCGAGCCTCTCCTTCCCGCCCATGACGGTGAGAAGGTCGGCATAGGCCTCCGGCGACCAGTTCCAGTCGAGCCCCAGTTCGGCGAAGGCCCGGTTGAATGCCTGTCGGTGCAGGTCCTCGGTCTCGGCGAGTGTCCCGTCGACGTCGAAGATCAGCGCCTTCAGCATGCGACGGTGCCGCTGGCGCCCGCCCGGATGGCGGCGATGCGCCCGGCATAGCCGGCGGGCCCGCCCTTGAATACGGCACTGCCGGCCACGAACGCGTTGGCTCCGGCGGCAGCGGCGAGGCCCACATTCTCGGGCGTGATGCCGCCATCCACCTCGATATCGATGTCGCGTCCGGCGCTCATCGCCTTGATCCGGGCGATGGTCTCGAGCGTCGAAGGGATGAAACTCTGCCCTCCGAACCCTGGATTCACCGTCATCACCAGGACGAGGTCGACCATGTCGATCAAGGGTTCGATGGCGCTCGCAGGGGTGCCCGGATTCAGCGCGATTCCGGCGCGCTTTCCGAGGTTCAGAATAGTCTGGAGCGAGCGGTGAATGTGCGGACCGGCCTCCACATGGACCGAAATCGCATCCGCTCCCGCCTCGGCGAACGCCGCGAGATACGGGTCGGCCGGCGCGATCATCAGATGAACGTCGAACACCTTGTCGCTGTGGGGTCGGAGCGCTTTCACCACATCGGGCCCGAAGGTGATGTTGGGCACGAAATGCCCGTCCATCACGTCGAGATGAATCCAGTCCGCCCCCGCCTCGGACACCGCGCGAACCTCCTTGCCAAGGGCGGCGAAGTCAGCCGAGAGGATCGACGGGGAGATGATGGGGCCGGTCGTGCGGGTCGTCATTCGGACTATCTCGTTCACTCTGTCGGTCCGGCAAGAGCATGAGCCCGGACGTTCGGCGGTCTCAGGCAAGCCGGCGCTTGCGCTCCACCAATTGCATGATGATCGGCGTGAGGATGAGCTGCATGGCGATATCGAGCTTGCCGCCCGGGATCACAATGGAATTGGCGCGGCTCATGAAGGAGCCCTGGATCATCGAGATCAGGTAGGAAAAATCGATGCCCTTCGGGTCCTTGAAGCGGATGACCACCATCGATTCGTCGGCGGTGGGAATCCAGCGGGCGATGAACGGGTTCGACGTGTCGACCGTGGGCACGCGCTGGAAGTTGATGTCCGTCCAGGTGAATTGCGGGCAGATCGTCTGCACGTAATCGGGCATGCGCCGCAGGATGACGTCGGTGACCGCCTCGGTGGAATAACCGCGGAACGAGCGGTCCCGGTGCAGCTTCTGAATCCATTCGAGGTTGATCACCGGTACTACGCCGATCTTGAGATCGGCGTAGCGGGCCATGTCGACATTGTCGTCGACCACGCAACCGTGGAGTCCCTCGTAGAACAGCAGGTCCGAACCCGGCTGGAAATCCTCCCAGGGGGTAAACGTACCGGGCTCCGCCCCATACGCCTGAGCGTCGGCGGCGTCGTGGACGTAATGACGCGTCCGCCCGATGCCCGATTCGCCATAGGTGCGGAACACCTCCTCCAGTTCGGGGAGAAGATTGGCGCGTGGCGCGAAATGGCTGAGCGTCGGCTCCTCCGCCATCGCCTTGCGCATGGCATTGCGATCGAGGGCGTGGAACGCGTCGCCTTCGATATAGACGGCACTGACATCCTCGCGGCGGAAGATCTGCTCGAACGTGTTGCGTACGGACGTCGTGCCGGCCCCGGACGAGCCGGTCACCGAGATGATGGGGTGACGCGCCGACATGAACGATGCCCGACCGGTTCTAGTCTCTGCCCTGTCAGCCGCGCATCAGGCCGCGCTGGCCGAACAGGGGTGAACGGCCGGCAGCGGGATTGCGGCCGCCGTAGTACTTCGCGACGCAGGCGACTTCCTCGGTCGATCCGAAGACCAAGGGCACGCGCTCGTGAATGCCGGTGGCGCTGATGTCGAGGATGCGGTTGGCACCGTCCGTGGCGGAGGCTCCGGCCTGTTCCATCAGCATCGCGATGGGAGCTGCCTCATAGAGGAGGCGCAGACGACCCTGGGCATAGCCTTTCCGGTTGTCGCCTGGATACAGGAACACTCCGCCGCGGATGAGAACCCTCTGGGCGTCCGCCACCAGCGAGCCGAGCCAGCGCATGTTGAAGTTCTTGTCGAGGGGGCCGTCAGCGCCGGCCAGACAATCCTCGATATAGGCCTTGACCGGCGTGTCCCAATGACGGGCATTCGAGGCGTTGATTGCGTATTCCTTGGCTGTCGCCACGACTTCGATCCGCGGGCTGGTAAGGCGGAATACGCGCTCTGCCCGATCGAGGGTGTAGATTTGCGTGCCGAAGCCCAGGGTAACGACAAGGGACGTCGCCGGGCCGTAGGTGACGAAGCCGGCGGCGAGCTGTGCCGTGCCGGGTGTCGTGAAGGAACCGGCCGGATTATCCGGGGTGGCGGCGACCGGACGGATGCCGAAGATCGACCCAACCGCCATGTTGACGCCGATGTTGGAAGAGCCGTCCAGGGGATCGATCGCGACGGCAAGGGGGGCGCCCGCGTTCAGGAGCATGATCCCCTCCGCCTCTTCCGACGCAACCTCCGCCACCGGCGCACCGCGCAGAGCCTCGGTGAAACGCTCGTGGGCGAGGACGTCGAGGGCCTTCTGAACGTCGCCGTCGCTATTCTGCTCGCCTTGCGCAGCGAGATCGCCACCGCCCAGGGCGCCGCGACCGATGACCTCGCTCACATCCACGGCCGCTTCGGCGCAGGCCGCGATCACGGCCGCCACATCGGTCAAGGCCGGATTGGCCGCAACGGCCTGAGCGAGGCATGCATCGAGACGAGACCCGATCTCCAGAGACCCCAACGACATCGGCTCACGTCCTCTTCATCGACCTGCCGGGAGAACCCGGCCATTCAGCGCCTAACCCGGCATCAAGCTTCCACGGCCTGATAGCGCCCTTTGCACGATAGCGCTGCCATCAACCAGAGCGCCAGACGGGCAATCCCCGTGCAAAGAAGGAATTATGAAAAAACTTGCGGGCAGTTCCAAAAAAACTAAAAACGGCGAATGCGCAACCTCTCGCTCAAGCAACTCCAGGCCGTCGCAGCGGTCGCCCGCCTCGGAACGATGACCCGCGCGGCCCAGGAACTCAACGTCACCTCGGCGGCGCTTTACGCGCGCATCCGCCAGCTCGAGGAGGAGGCGGGGCTGCTCCTGTTCGACCGCACGCCGACGGGCCTGAAACCCACGGATGCCGGGCGCGAAATGCTCTGGGCAATCGACAGTATCAACACCGTGCTCGAGACCTGTGCCGACAAGCTCCAGACCCTCAAGGGCGGGAGCGGCGGCCGGGTCGCCATGGGGGTGGTCTCGACGGCCAAGTACTTTACGCCTCAGATCATCGCCGGCTTCGTCGCGCGCTTTCCAGCGGTGGAGATCAACCTCGTTGTCGGCAATCGCGGCGCCATGGTCGAGGCCCTGCGCAACTACGAGATCGACTTCGCGATCATGGGCCGGCCGCCCCGCGATTTCGCGATCGAGGCCGAGATGTTCGGCGCGCATCCGCTCGTCATCATCGCTGCGCCAAACCATCGCTTCAGCACGCGCACCAATCTTACGCGGGCGGATCTGGCCGAGGAATCCTTCCTGGTTCGCGAGGAAGGGTCCGGCACCCGCACGGTGTTCGAGGAGTTCATGTCGGGCATCATGATTCAGCGCGCGAAGCTCGGAATCGATTCCGGATCGAACGAGACGATCAAGCAGGCGGTGATGGCCGGACTCGGTATCGCACTCATCTCCGCCCACACGGTAGCGGCCGAGGTTGAAAGCGGTCGCATGATCCTGCTCGACGTGCAGGGATTGCCGATCCGTCGCGACTGGTACGTGGTCCGCCGCGCCGACAAGGTGCTGGGTCCGGCGGCGGCGGCATTCTGGGATTTCACGGTGAAGGAAGGCGGACGGAAACTGCCGCGTCTGGCGCTGTCGCCAGCCGTCAGCCCGGTCACCGCGGAGTTCGAGGCGTGAACGAGAGCGGGATCGTCATCATCGGTGCCGGTCAGGCCGGCTTGCAGGCGGCAGCCTCCCTTCGGGAGTCGGGCTTCGACGGACCGGTGACGATGATTGGCGACGAGCCGATCCTTCCCTATCAGCGACCGCCGCTCTCGAAAGCCTATCTGGCTGGCAAGGTGGACGCCGCCGGCCTGTTCCTGCGTGCACGCGAGTTCTATGTGGAGCACCGCATCGACTGCGAGACCTCGTCCATGGCGGTCTCGATCGACCGTGGAGGGCGCCGAATCCGCCTCGGCGATGGACGCGAGATTGCCTACGATCATCTCGTCCTCGCCACAGGTTCGCGGAACCGGCCTCTTCCCGTATCGGGAGCCGAACTTACGGGCGTCTACCAGTTGCGCTCGATCACGGATGCAGATCGAATCCAGGAGGCCATCGGCGAGGCGCGCAACATTGCCATCGTCGGTGCGGGGTTCATCGGGCTCGAATTCGCCAGTATCTGCGCCGCGCGTGGTCTTTGTGTCACCGTCATCGAAGCCGCCGACCGACCCATGGCGCGGGCCGTGTCCGAACCCGTCGCCGCTTTCTTCCGAGAGACTCACGAGAAAGCCGGTATCCGCTTCTTGTTTGGCAGCGGCGTCCAGGCCATCGAGGGCCGCACCGGTCGGGTCGAGGCCCTCAGCCTGTCCGACGGCACCGCGTGCCCGGCGGATCTGGTCCTGATCGGCATCGGTGTGCTTCCGAACCAGGAGCTCGCAGCCGAGGCGGGGCTCCGTGTAGAAGACGGCATCGTCGTCGATCCTGTCCTCGTCACCGACGATCCGTCGATCTCGGCTATCGGCGATTGCGCCAGGTTTCCAACACGTTTCGCCGCGCATGGCGTAGCGCGCGTAGAATCCGTCCAAAACGCGATCGACCAGGCACGTTGTGTCGCCGCCCGCATCGCCGGACGCCCGGCGCCCTACGATGCCGTCCCGTGGTTCTGGAGCGATCAGGGCGGACACAAACTGCAAATGGTTGGGTTGCCATTGCCAGGCGATGTTTCGGTACGGCGCCCGACCGCCGGAGGCTTCGCGGTGTTCCGCTATCGCGATGCATACCTGACAGGAATCGAGACGGTGGATTCGGCGACCGAGCACATGGCCGCCCGCCGGATCATCGCGCGCGGCCTTTCACCAACGCCAGATGAGGCCGCCGATCCCACGTTCGATTTGAAGGCTCTCGCCATGGGACGAGGCGGCGCATAACGCATTCGCTCAGTGCCGATTCCCGGAGCCCCAAAGGTTTCCTTTGCGGACTTCAGTGATCGTTTTCGGTGGTCAGCGAGGAGAGCCGCGTACCTTCGTCTCCGCCCTTAGCGCGTAGGCTGACGCCGTTCTCGCGCCCCTCGTGAAAGACGATGCCGGCGCTCATCAGAGCACTTCTCAGCGCCTCGATCTGCCCCGAGGCAGGATCGTTGGCTCCGCTCTCGAAATCCTTCACATCCTGCTCTGCGAGTCCGACCCTGCCAGCAAGATCCGCTTCCGACCAGCCCAGCATCCCGCGGGCGGCCCGCGATTGCGCAGGGCTCATCGTATTCAGCCCTGATCCACCACGCCCGCTCTCGTCCAGTCCCGACACGGAAACTCTCCTCTTCCTCGGCGGCGCTCCACCTGCCGCAGCCTCTAAGCTGGCTTAACGAGACTGGCATCGGGATAGTTCGCGTACAGCAAGCATGGAACGTCGTTTAGGAGGGGATGATCATGAAATCTCGCCGCCCGCAGTCTTGACCATATTTGTGCTGGAATCTTATCCGATGGGCGGTTGCACCCTGTCCACGCGACGCATCGGCCGACGCCGACCCTGGTGTGTGGCGCACGGTCCAAATGATCACGCCTCGAAACCGGGGTGAGGCGCGCGACGACGCGAGTTCGATTGATGATGACGAAGGAGGGCCTGACGATGAGAGCGATGCTGTTCGCCGTGATGGCTTTTGCCGCGACGGCAGGGATGCCGATGACGGAGGCAATGGCGCAGGGATCCAACGTCACGGGTTTCGGCAAGGACAATCGCGAGAAGCCAGAGAAGAAACAGTATGTTCCGGCCGCCAAGGCTCAGGAAAAGATGTTTCCCCTCGACGCGACTTGGACTGCCGTGAGCCTGAACGGCAAGCCGTTCAACGGCACCGACCGGCCGAGCTTCATCATCGACAAGCAGTATCGCGCACGCGGCTACGGCGGGTGCAACACCTTCGCCGCCACGGCCTTCCCCCTGCGCGAGCAGCATCTTGCGGTCGGCCCCCTCGCCTTGACGAAGAAGCCTTGCGACAAGGGTACCGGAGCGAGCGAGCAGGATTTCTTCATCGCCCTGCGAACCGCTGCCCAATGGGACCTCGTAGGCTCGCAGCTGGTGATCAAGAGCCAGAAGGGCGAACTGAAGTTTGACCGCGCGCTCTAAATCTCTGCGCTTGACCGGCAATTGCCGACCATACCGTCCCTCGTGAAAACGCGGGGCGGCAAGACACCCACTTTTTACGGCTCGTCTAACGGGCCGTAGAGCGGGCCATGAGAGATTTCCCCGGGGCTGGCAGTGTCGTGACAGTCTGCGACCTACTTCAGCGACTACTGCTGATGCCGGCTGCCTCGCACAGCCGAGCCATGAGCCCTGCGACCACCGGCGGTGCAACTGGATCGCCCGGACGAAGCGCCTCCCATGCTCTCGGGAATCGGCATGCAGACAGGCACGGGCCCGGGCGCGCGGGTCGTTTGGCATCTCGGCTAAACCTCCGAAGTCTTCGGGTCTGGAAGAGCCGTCGCAGAGAATGAGACCGGGCCGGGCCGGGCCGGGGCCAGTACCGACTCCGTCGCAATCGTCAGCCTCTCTTTAAGATCGCATTGACGACGATCCAAGGTCGCGGCTTCAGCTTTACCCCTCGTTGAATGCCCCTGTCGCTTTCTGCCCATCACGGCTGAGCGCAGGGGACGCGAAATGGTGAAGCGGCTTGAATGGGCGACCGGCAGTATCGTCCGGCATGGCGTCTCCGAAGAGATGATCTACACTTGCTCGCCGAGCCTGCATCCGGCCGCATTCCGGATCGCATTGTCGGCACCGCTTTGTGCGACTTTTCTCGTGCTCTCCGCGATGATCCTATTTTCGTAGGCGCCGCCTCTTCGCCGCCTTGGCTGGGGCGCGACCGAGCAGATACTTCACGGGACGGGATAGAAGGCGGCGCCGGAGAACAATGTCCCACAGACAACGCATCAAGCAAATGAAAATGTCTACTGGCAACACTCGCACTTGACGACAGAGAAGATTTGTCTTTGCGTTAAGTCTATGAGCGATTGCTTCGCCTAGGACGACGCGATATCCCGGCGCGCACCGTGTGCAAGGTCGATCGACGCCTGCACAACGCATGAACGCCGCTCAGGAGATTTCGTCATGGCCGACACCAGCCCCTCGCAGTCCCGCAAACCCGGCCACGGCCATATCTACGGCTCGATCACGGAGACGATCGGCAACACGCCCCTCGTCCGGCTCAACCGAATCACCAAGGAGCGCGGCGTCGATGCCGAAATCCTGCTGAAGCTCGAGTTCTTTAACCCGATCGCGAGCGTTAAGGATCGTATCGGCGTCAACATGATCGACGCCCTCGAAGCCTCCGGCCAGCTGAAGCCCGGCGGCACGCTGGTGGAGCCTACCTCTGGAAATACCGGAATCGCCCTGGCCTTCGTGGCGGCGGCGCGCGGCTACCGCCTGATTCTCGTCATGCCCGAGACCATGTCCCTGGAGCGCCGCAAGATGCTGGCCTTCCTCGGCGCGGAACTGGCCCTCACGCCCGGTCCGCAGGGCATGAAGGGAGCGATTAGCAAGGCCGAGGAGCTTCTCAACGAGATCCCCGGCGCGATCATGCCGCAGCAATTCTCGAACCCGGCGAATCCCGAGATCCATCGCAAGACGACAGCCGAGGAGATCTGGAACGATACGCAGGGCCAACTCGACGCCTTCGTCGCCGGTGTCGGCACGGGCGGAACGATCACGGGCGTCGGCTCCGTGCTGAAGCCTCGCCTGCCGAACCTCAAGGTCATCGCCGTCGAGCCGACGGATTCCCCGGTGATCTCAGGCGGTCAGCCTGGCCCGCACAAGATCCAGGGAATCGGCGCCGGCTTCATCCCGGGCAATCTCGACCGTGAGGTCATCGATGAGGTCATCACCGTATCGAACCAGGAAGCTTTCGACACGGCGCGGCTCCTCGCCAAGCTGGAAGGTATTCCCGGCGGCATCTCCACAGGCGGCAACGTCGCTGCAGCGCTGAAGCTGGCGGCACGTCCGGAATTCCAGGGCAAGCGCATTGTTACCGTCGCGTGCTCCTTCGCTGAACGTTACATCTCGTCCGCGCTCTTCGAAGGGATCTGACCTCTTCTTGGACCCATCCCGATCATCGGCGCTCCCTCACGGGAGCGCCTTTTTTTCTGCGCGTCGTCCCCCGAAGGGAGTGAGCTCTCCAAGCGTCAGGCAACCTCACGAGCGTTCGACAGGTTGAACCTTCAACATTGGAGGAAACCATGAGCAACGAGCAACGCGAGCGCCCCTCGCTGAAGGATTTCGACGCTTACAGCGATCGCAATGGACAGGGTCTCGGCCAGGACGATGCCCGCGACATCGGTACTCCCGCCCGGACCCAGCACGACCTGAAGAGTGATCCGTCAGGCCAAGCCGAAGCTGCGCGCATCGCTTCCGGCACACCGCGCCAGGACGCCACCGAGGCCACCGAGGCCGAGACGCCACCAGAGAACCTGCGCCATATTGGCGATGCTTCCCAGACGAGCACCGTGTCGGAGGCTCTCGACCGCGCGACCGCACCGGTCGGCAAAGATTCGGAGGACGGCGCGTGAGCGAGAAGGATAATCCCACCGATGCAGCGACGCGCAAGCCCGACGACGATGTCGGCTCGCAGGGTGCACCCGCCGTCGGGGGCGGCCGACAAACGCCCGAACAGGAGGCAGCGCGCGATCAGGGGGTCGGTGGCGTCACAGATGCCGAGCGTAATCAGAACTGGAACGAGGCCGGCGGTCAGAAGGGTCGAAACCCGGCGCCGGTAGGCGGCTCGTCTAACGGGCAATCCGATCGCCGGCAGGATTGAAGATCACTCGAGAAGGTGGGCAGCCATGAGCGAGACCGAGAGTAACACCGCAAAGAATACGGGTAAGCCAGCCAATTCGGCCCCCGACGCCGTCATGGATCCCAATGAAAAGACCGACGGCAAGCCGGGTGAAGGGCCCACGCCCGGCAAAGGTTCAAAGGGCGGCACGACACCCGACGACGAGACTGATCCGGGCGGGGGTTGAGAGTTGGTGTCTTCCTTCCGCTTTTCAAAGCATAGCACGAGCGATCTATAGGTTTCGTTCGGTGTGGCGATCCAATTCGGCTCGCCGTATCGAACGGTCGATTGTCGGATGTCGATCTCCTGATACGATGCGCGACAGGGAGATACATCCATGGCGACCACTACAGCCTCACAGGTTGAGCTTTCGATCTATGATCGGGACCTCGACCGGAATCCGGCGAACTATCAGCCGCTGACGCCGCTGAACTACCTGGACCGTTCGGCGCGTGTCTTTCCCGAACATATCGCCGTCATTCATGGCCCTCTGCGCCGAACCTATGCCGAACTGTATGCACGGAGCAGACGACTTGCTGCCGCACTGACGGCGCACGGTATCGGACGCGGGGACACGGTCGCCGTCATGCTCGCCAACACGCCCGAAATGATCGAGTGTCATTACGGGATACCGATGAATGGCGCCGTGCTCAACACCTTGAACACCCGCCTCGATCCTGCAGGTCTCGCCTTCTGTCTCGACCACGGCGAAGCCAAGGTATTGATTGCGGATCGTGAGTTCAGTCGCGTCGTTAGTGCCGCCCTGGAACGGGCGGGAGTGAGCCCACTGGTCATTGATGTCGACGATCCGGTCTATACCGGGGACGGCACGATCCTCGGGCAGATTGGCTACGAGGCGTTTCTTGAAAAAGGGGATCCGGCACAGGACTGGGCCATGCCGGCGGACGAGTGGGATGCGATCTCGCTGAACTACACCTCCGGCACGACGGGCGACCCTAAAGGCGTGGTCTATCACCACCGCGGTGCGGCCCTTCTCTCGCTCGGCAACGTCATAACCGGTCAGCTCGGGCAGCACCCTGTCTATCTCTGGACGCTGCCCATGTTCCACTGCAATGGCTGGTGCTTCCCGTGGACGTTGTCCGTCGTCGCTGGCACCCATGTCTGCCTCCGGCAGGTCAGGGCGGGCACACTCTACGCGGCACTGGCGGAGCACGGTGTCACCCATCTGTGCGGGGCGCCAGTCGTGATGCAGCTTCTTCTGAATGCGTCCGAGGACGAGCGTCGCCCCCTCCCCCGCCGGGTCGCCTTCCTCACGGCGGCTGCGCCCCCGCCACAGGCGGTGCTCGCTGCCATGGGCAAGGCTGGCTTCGACGTCACGCACCTCTATGGCCTTACCGAGACGTACGGCCCCGCAGTCGTGAATGCTTGGCATCGCGACTGGGACGCTCTTGATGACGAGGCGAAAGCGGCCAGGATGGCGCGACAAGGCGTGCGGTACCCTGTGCTCGAAGGCTTCGACATCCGAGACCCGGAGACCTGCGAATCCGTACCCTCCGATGGTGAAACCATGGGCGAGGCGATGTTTCGCGGCAATGTGGTGATGCGTGGCTACCTCAAGAACCCCTCCGCCACTCAGGCTGCCTTCGCCGGTGGCTGGTTCCGCTCTGGCGACCTCGGAGTGAAGCATCCTGACGGCTACATCCAGCTCAAGGACCGATCGAAGGACATCATCATCTCAGGCGGCGAGAACATTTCCTCCATTGAGGTCGAGGATGCTCTGTTCCGCCACCCCGCCGTCTCGGCCGCCGCTGTAGTGGCGCGACCCGACGAAAAATGGGGCGAGACCCCGATGGCCTTCGTGGAACTCAAAGCCGGCGCGACCGTGGAAGCCGATGCGCTGATTGCCTGGTGTCGCGAACGACTCGCTGGCTACAAGCTGCCCCGCAAGATCGTTTTTGGCGAGCTCCCCAAGACCTCGACCGGCAAGGTGCAAAAGTACCTCTTGCGAGAGCGGGCGAAGGAAGAGTGAGGCCTCTATCCACTCCAGCCTCTCATGTTGAAGCCCACGTCCGATCCCACCTCACGATCGGGGAAGGCGAAACGGCATCGAGGCGAGCCTTGTTGGCAGTATGAACGGAAAAGGCCGGGCGATGCCCGGCCTTTTCGTTTCTCTTCGAATGAGTAGCGTTTTACGCGACGCCGCCCGAACGCTCGAAGCGCTTGCGCTCGTTGGGATCGAGGTAGGTCTTGCGCAGGCGGATCGACTTCGGCGTGACTTCCATCAGCTCGTCGTCCTGGATCCAGGCCAGCGAGCGCTCGAGGGTCATGCGGATCGGAGGGGTGAGGCGCACGGCCTCGTCCTTCGAAGTGGTACGGATGTTGGTGAGCTTCTTGCCCTTGAGCACGTTCACCTCGAGGTCGTTCTCGCGGTTGTGCTCGCCGATGATCATGCCCTGATAGACCTTGGCGCCGGGCTCGATCATCATCGGGCCGCGATCCTCCAGGTTCCACATGGCGTAGGCCACGGCCTCGCCCTTGTCGTTCGAGATCAGCACGCCGTTGCGGCGGCCGGGCATCTCGCCCTTGTAGGGCTCGTAGGCCTTGAACAAGCGGTTCATGATCGCGGTGCCGCGCGTGTCTGTCATGAGCTCGCCCTGGTAGCCGATGAGGCCACGGGTCGGCGCATGGAAGACGAGGCGCAGGCGGCTACCGCCCGAGGGCCGCATCTCGATCATCTCGGCCTTACGCTCGGACATCTTCTGCACGACGACGCCCGAGTATTCCTCGTCCACGTCGACCACGACCTCCTCGACCGGCTCGAGGACATTGTCGTTCTCGTCCTTGGAGAGCACCACGCGAGGACGCGACACGGCGATCTCGAAGCCTTCGCGGCGCATGGTCTCGATCAGGATGGCAAGCTGCAACTCGCCGCGGCCGGAGACGAAGAACGAATCCTTGTCGGCCGCTTCCTCGATCTTGAGCGTCACATTGCCCTCGGCCTCCTTGAACAGGCGGTCGCGGATCATGCGGCTCGTGACCTTGTCGCCTTCGGTGCCTGCCAGGGGCGAATCGTTGACGATGAAGGACATGGTGACGGTGGGCGGATCAATCGGCTGGGCCTGGATCGGGGTCTCGACCTGCGGGTCGCAGAAGGTGTCGGCCACGGTGCCCTTCACAAGACCGGCGATGGAGACGATGTCGCCCGCCTCGCCGATGTCGATGGGTGCGCGCTCCAGGCCGCGGAAGGCCAGGATCTTCGAGACGCGGCCGGTTTCAACCAGCTTGCCCGTGCGATCCATGACCTTGATGGCCTGGTTCGGCTTCACAGTGCCGGACGCGATGCGGCCGGTGATGATGCGACCCAGGAAGGGATTGGCTTCGAGCAGGGTGCCGAGCATCCGGAACGGACCCTCTTCGACCTTGGCCTGAGGTACATGCGTGAGCACGAGGTCGAAGAGCGGCGCCAGACCGTCTTCCTGAGAACCATCGGGGGACGTCGCCATCCAGCCTGCGCGGCCCGAACCGTAGAGGATCGGGAAATCGAGCTGGTCGTCGGTTGCATCGAGAGCGGCGAAGAGGTCGAACACCTCGTTGACGACTTCCGTGATGCGAGCGTCCGGGCGGTCGACCTTGTTGATCGCCACGATCGGCTTCAAGCCAATCTTGAGCGCCTTACCGACCACGAACTTGGTCTGGGGCATCGGACCCTCGGCGGCATCGACGAGCACGATCACGCCGTCCACCATCGAGAGGATACGTTCCACCTCGCCGCCGAAATCGGCGTGGCCGGGGGTGTCGACGACGTTGACGCGGGTATCCTTCCAGACGACCGAAGTCGCCTTGGCCAGGATCGTGATGCCACGCTCCTTCTCGAGGTCGTTCGAGTCCATCGCGCGCTCTTCGACGCGCTGATTGTCTCGGAACGATCCCGACTGGGACAGCAGCTTGTCGACGAGTGTCGTCTTGCCGTGGTCGACGTGGGCGATGATGGCGATGTTGCGAAGCTTCATAAGGTATCCGGAAGCGAGTAGAGCCCGTCACGCGACGGGCCGCAGGAATGCGGCCGGCAGCGCCGGGTCACGGGATCGAGCTATCGCGTCGCAATATAAGGTGTAGAGCGTTCCGGCAAGGGGTGTGACTGCGTGTCTGCCTGTCATCTCGCGCCGCTGCCTCGCAAGATCGCCCGGAACCCGTCGAACGGCACTTATCCCACCGGATACTTATCCGGATGGGAATAGGATGAATCCGGGTCGGCGCACGATCGCGCGGATTGGCGTCTCGCATCGGAATGAGACGGCGGTCGAAGGAACGTTCCGTCATGGATCATCGAGGCGAAGCTAGCATTCTGACTGGCGCCTACGCATCTGCCCCATGGGCGCCGGGCTCTCCACCCGACGCATAAGCGACCATGATCGCGGCGAGTAAGCCAGGGAAACGTGCGTTCACCTCCGCGCAGCGCGAATGGTTTCGCATCTCGACGCCGTGACGCTCGCACCGGATCAAGCCGGCTTCGCGCAGTACCTTGAAATGGCTGGACAACGACGATTTCGGAATCGTCCGTTCCCCGACGCCCGACAGCGCCGAGCAGGCCTCAACGCAGCCTGCCGTTGCGATTGCGGCGAAGATCGCTGCCCGGCGGGGATCCGACAAGGCGTGCAGGATTGCCTGGGGCTGGACGTCCTCGATCGCCGGGTGAAACAGCGGCCTCATATTTCATCCATTTGGGGCTTGACCTTCGCTCCATTAGTTTCGAATTTCCGAACTATGGAACTGAGGCGAACCAGTCCGAACCAGTTCCCGTCGAAGGATAGCACATATGTCGAAGCTTGACGGAAAGGTCGCCGTAGTGACCGGCGCATCGAAGGGCATCGGTGCCGCGATCGCCAAAAATCTCGCACAGCACGGTGCCGCGATCGTGGTCAATTACGCCTCGAGTAGGGCGGGTGCCGACGCCGTCGTCGAGGCCATTACGTCAGCTGGAGGCAAAGCTATCGCGGTGAAGGCCGATGTCTCCAAAGCGGAAGAGGCACAGGTGCTGATCGAGGCGGCGGTAAATCAGTTCGGCCGCCTCGACGTGCTGGTCAATAATTCCGGCATCTACGAATTCGCGACGATCGAGGACGTGACCGAAGAGCATTATCGCCGTCTCTTTGACGTGAATGTGCTCGGCGTATTGCTCACGACCCAAGCGGCAGTGAAGCATCTTGGAGAGAACGGAAGCATCGTCAATATTTCTTCGGCCATCACCCATGTCCATACACCGGCCGCAGGGGTTTATGCCGGAACCAAGGGGGCATTGAACGCTATCTCGGGCGTACTGGCCAACGAGCTCGCGCCACGCAAGATCCGGGTCAATGTGGTCAGCCCCGGCTTCGTAGTGACCGAAGGCACCCATACGGCCGGAGTCGTCGGTTCCGACATGGAGGCCGGCTTCATCGCGCAGACGCCGCTAGGCAGGGCGGGCCAACCGGACGACATCGCCGGGGTGGTCGCGTTCCTCGCCTCAGACGATGCCCGCTGGCTGACCGGCGAGGTGATCACCGCCAGCGGCGGCATTCGGTAAGCACGACATAACGCCCGCGCGCTTACAATCGGGTACGCGCGGGATCGATGAGCGCGATGTCGACGCCTACCTCACATGCTCGAGCGGTTCGGTCCCGCACCACTCGGCCACGAACAACGCAATGGCTTTGGTGATGCGCTTCACCGAGGCGAGGCTCACGCGCTCGTCGGAACCGTGGATGTTCTCGCTGATCGGCCCATAGCAGAGGGCCGGAATCCGGTCGTAGAGGGCGTGGACGCGGGTATCGAGATAGCTCGGTGACATGAAGCTCTGAAGATCGACGCCCACGGCCCGCTTGTGAGCGGCGGCGAGTACGGCCTCGGCATCCGAGCCTTCGTCCAACTCGTAGCCTTCCGCGAAGAAACCATTGAAAGCCACCACCGGTGGCGACTTTGCCAGGAACGGATCGGATCGGGCGAAAGTCGCCACCGCAGATTCAATCTCTTCCGCCGCGTCCGCCGCCTTCACACCGGGATAAATGGCGATACGGCAATCGATCCGGCACCAGGCTGGGACGGAAGACGCCCAGTCTCCGCCCTCGATCCGGCCGACATTGAGGTTGATCGGATGGGCCTCGCCTTCGAAATGGCGGCGGCCTGCCTTGCGGCCATTCCACTTCTCTTCGAGTTCGCGCAAGGCACCGATCACCCGATAGGTGGCATCGATGGCGTTGGCGCCAGCACCCATCTCGCGAACATGGACCGGCGTGCCCTGCACCTCGACCGTGAACCACAGCACGCCGGTATTGGCCCGCACGAGCTTCTCGTCCTCCGGCTCGGGGATCAGCACGGCATCGGCGCGGTAACCGTGCAGATGTGCCATGAGAGCTCCATTGCCGGTGGATTCCTCCTCGACCACGGACTGGATCGTGACCGTCGCCGCCGGCTGAAGGCCGATCCGCCTGAGCGCATCGAGCGCGAACAGGTTGGCCGCGTGCCCGGCCTTCATGTCGGCGGCACCTCGGCCGTACATCCAGTCGCCCCGTATCACCGGATCGAAGGGCGGCTGGCTCCAGAGGTCGAGTGGGCCCGGTGGCACCACGTCCACATGTGCCTGCAGAATCAGGGAGCGTCCCGTCTCGTGACGAGGCCGGTGGATGCCGACAACGATAGGCGCATCCGAATGTCCCGGTGTAATCCTGCCTCCGCCAGGATGCGCGGCGATGGCCGTAGAATCCATGCGGATTCGCTCCATCGCATAGCCGCGTTGCTCCAGGCACCGGAAGACATGGTCCTGAATCGCGTGCTCGGCGCCGCGCACCGACCCGAACCGAACGAGGTCCTGGATATGGGCGACCTGATCGGCAAATCCCTGTTCGACCGAGGCGGAGATGCGATCCGCGAGAGCGGGGTCGAGCGCCATGGATACTCCTCGTGAAAGCCTGTCGGGCAACCCTTCACATAGGCCTATCCGGACGCTCGGAAAATCGGCCCCGGTTCAGACGAAGAACGCGGTGGCCATGGCGAGGGGAAGAGCGGCGATGGCTGCCGGACGGATCCAGGCCGGACGATAAGACATCAGCGCCACGACGATGAGCGCGGCCCCGGTGAGCGAGCCGAGCCATTGCACCGGACCGAAATTCCAGTTCGCCGTGACGACGGCGGCCGCGAAAGCCAGGGCGATGAAAAGCCAGCCCGCCACACGGAACGCTGTGTCGCGCCGCCGGGAGGGGCGCCCGTGGAACAAGGTCCGGCCATGCCGGTCCATGCTCAGGCAGAGGCAGGCGAGGCCGGAGAAGCTCAAGAGGGAGGTGAGGGAGACGGCAAGTGGCGTCATACGCGGGCGAAATCTCCGGTGGTACGGGCCGCTCTCTGCGATCCCTCATGGCACCCGAGCTTTCGCGCGCCGAAGAGGAAAATCAGTGCGAGCGCCACCATGGCGGCGTTGAAGCCCAGGAACTCTGTGCGCCATCCCGTCTGTGCCCAATCGACCAGAGGAACGGCCAGGAACAGCAGCGCGGCGGCATAGCTCATCTCGCCCCATGCCTGGCGATGTGGGCGAGCGTGGGAGACCAGGGCGGCGAGGAACCAGGCTGCGAAAAACACGCCACCCTCCCAGGATTCACGAGCGGCCCATCCTGCAGGAATCAGACGGTTGGCGAGGAAGAGCGCCGCCATGCCGATGGGAAGGCCGAGAATCGTACCGATATTGAGGGAATGGACGATGCGCCAACCGAGAGTGGGCCGCACGACCGCCTTCGGCGCCCGCGCCACGGTCCACAGGACGAGGCCAGTGGCGATGGCGGCACAGCCCATTAGGCCCGACAGGAAGAACAGGATGCGCAGGGCCGGCCCGGCGAAATGCGCCTCGTGCAGGCCGACGAAGCTCGTATAGGCATGCGCCGCCGGCTTCAGCGGCCCGGTCCGTTCGACCACCTCTCCGGTCACCGCGTGGAAGGCGATCTGCGGATGGCGATGGGCGAGCCCATGGGGCTCCTCGAACACCGCCACCACGGTGGCATTGGCATCACCGGGATTGTTGATCGAGACCATCTCGAGCGGCTCGCTCACCTCGGCCTGGGCGCGGCGGATGAGAGGACCGAGCGGCGCCGGCTCGGCCGGCTTGCCCTCGGCGGCTCGCCAGGCCGGCATCTGACCGGACTCGACGTAGAAGCGTAGCTCGTCGCCCTTGTAGGCGCTCACCATTCCCCACGGCATGTACATGAGCGCGAGCGAGACGATGCCCGTATAGGTGATCATCAGGTGGAACGGCAGCGCCAGAACACCGGTGACGTTGTGCGCGTCGAGCCAGCCGCGCTGGGCGGATTTCGAACGCCGGAAGGTGAAGAAATCGGCGAAGATCCGGCGATGGGTGACGATGCCGCTGATGAGGGCGACGAGCAGGACCATCGCGCAGATGCCGACGATCCAGCGGCCGATTGCTGGGAGCATCTGCAATTCGAAATGGAAGCGGTAGAAGAAGTCACCGCCCTGTGTCGCCCGGGCCTCTGTCGGCGCGCCGGTATCCGGATCGAGGAGAGCCTTTCCAAACTCGCCGTCCGGCGTGACCATCCAATAGGCGCCGATATACGGCTTGTCGGGCTGCGGCACGCCCACATACCAAGCCATCGCCTTTGGGGCATGGACCTTGAGATACGCGACTCCGAGTTCGGTCGCGCGAACCACGTCGTATTCCGCCTGCGCGCGTAATTCGGGCCGCATCCAGAGAGAGATGTCGGACTTGTAGTAGGTGGCAGTGCCGGTGACGAAGACGGCGAACATCACCCAGCCGGTCACGAGCCCCGCCCAGGTGTGCAGCCATGCCATCGATTGGCGAAAACTCTGCTTCATGCAGGCTGCACCGCGTTGCCGAGGGCGAGCCAGAGACCGGCGCCCAGGCACAAAGCCGGAAGCGCCAGCCCTATCGCCGCACGGGCGAGGGTGCGGGCGGAGAAGACCCAGATCACCGCACCCGCCATGATCGCGAAGCTCGCCAGGGTGGCGGCGGCAACGGCCTCCGAACGGTCGAGGGGCAAGGTCAGGGACAAGAAGGCCGTGGCAACGGCCGCCAGGGCATAACCGCCGAAGATCGCAAGGAGGGTCCGGCCGGCCACTATCAGGCGGTAGCGACCCTGCGATGGCGGTATACTCGGCTTGGTCATATCCGTCATCGGCGGTCGGCCCCGGTTTGCGAGGAAGCGGGCGCTCCCGGTCGAGGAGCGAATGACAAATGGGCTCAGCAACGCAGCGCCAGCAGAACCGATGGCCTCGGCGTCACGACAGTCGGCATCTTTGCTGAAACGCCGAACACCGAACGCTATACAAAGCCTCGTCTTCCGCGGGCAATCGCTATGTTGTGGAATGATTCCAAGTACGATGCCTGGACGAGCCTGCAGACACGCGAGCGACGGGCAGGCGGCGCTTGCGAGCACGCGCGGCGCGCTTGTAGAACGCTGGCGGTGACGGAGAACCGGGCGCGATGACCGATACGCTCGAGGCTTCCGATAGGGTCCGCACGCGTTGTGCTCTCGCCTGCACGGTGGTCGATCATGCCAGCGTCGCCTTTTGGCAGAATGGGGTTCCACTCATCCGGGACATCACTCTGACCAATGGCGGTGATACCGATCTCGCCGATGTCACCCTCCATATCAGCGCGACGCCGCCGCTGTTCCGACCTACCACCCTGACGATCCAGCGGATAACCGCAGGGGGCGTGCAGCGCATCGATGCACCGGGTCTGCGGATCGATGGAGCGATCCTGGCCGGACTACTGGAAAGCCGGTCCTGTACGGTGACGCTGACACTAATGAGCTCGGGCGAGGAGAGCGAGTTAGCCCGAGAGGAGTTCGACCTGCGGCTCCTGCCGCCCTCGCATTGGGGAGGCGCGGATGCGGCGCCCGAACTGCTCGCGGCCTTCGTCAGGCCCAACGACCCGGCCGTGGACGGCATCCTGCGCTCCGCTGCGGCGATCCTGGAGCGGGCAAGGCGGAGCACCGCCTTCGACGGCTATCGCAGCGGAAGGAAGGCCAGGGCCTGGGAGATGGCGGAGGCGATCCACGCGGCGATGGCGGCCCTGCGGATTACCTACATCCTACCGCCCGCGAGCTTCGAACGCTCGGGACAGAAGGTCCGCGAGCCCGGAGCCATCGTCGAGCGACGGCTCGCCACCTGCCTCGACCTCACCCTGCTCTGGGCCGCCTGCTGTGAACAGGCCGGGCTCCATCCGCTCCTGGTTCTCACCCGCGATCACGCGCTGCTCGGGCTGTGGCTCGTGGACGAGACCCTGCCGGAAAGGGTCGGCGACGACGCCCAGGCCCTGCGGAAACGCCGTGACCTGCAGGAACTGATCCTGATCGAGACCACCGTACTCACCGCCGATCCGCCAGGGAGTTTCGCGGATGCGGTGGCGGCCGGCGCGCGCTTGATCGATGCGGATGCCGAGTCCCCCATGGAGATGGTCCTCGATCTGCGGCGAGCCCGTCTATCCGGCATCTCTCCCCTCGACACAGGCGAGCCCGGCGCACAGGCGCCGGCTCCGGAGATGGCGGCTGCGCTCGTCCAGGCGCTCGGCGCGCCCCCATCCTTCGTCGAGGATATCCCCGCTCCCCGCCTCGATCTGCCCCGTCGCGAGCCCCGCGACCGGCTGGAAGCCTGGAAGCTGCGGCTCCTCGATCTGACCCTGCGCAACAAGCTCCTCAACTTCAAACCGGGCAAGGGCTCGCTGACCCTCGATTGTCCCGAGCCGGGCGCTTTCGAGGATGCCCTCACGACGGGCCGTGCCTTCCGCCTCGTCGCTCGGCCCGCCCCCGAGGCGCCAATCGACGGGTCGGGGCAGGAACGCGGCGAGATCACCGTCGATGTCGGATCGGAGGAAGTGGAGGCGCGCCTCACCGACCTGTTCCGGCTCGCCCGCGGCAGTTTCGAAGAGGGCGGGGCCAACGTGCTCTTCCTCGCCTTCGGCTTCCTCACCTGGACCCGTGGCAACGGCATGCCGCCTGCCCGGGCACCGCTGCTGCTGGTACCGGCGGCCCTGACCCGCGCGAGCGTCCGCGCCGGCTTCCGTCTCGTCCGGCACGACGAGGAGGCGCGCCTCAACCCGACGCTACTGGAGATGCTGCGCCAGGATTTCGACCTCGACATGCCGGATTTCGCCGAGGGCTTGCCGGGCGATGAATCCGGCATCGATGTCGAGGCCGTCTGGCGCATCGTGCGCACCCATATCCGCAACCTGAAGGGGTTCGAGGTCACGACCGAGGTGGTGCTCTCGGTCTTCTCTTTCACCAAATTTCTGATGTGGAAG
The DNA here is from genome assembly GCF_001422815.1 of Methylobacterium sp. Leaf91. Lineage (GTDB taxonomy): Bacteria > Pseudomonadota > Alphaproteobacteria > Rhizobiales > Beijerinckiaceae > Methylobacterium. Next base: position 119,599 of record NZ_LMMP01000052.1, read on the forward strand.
GATCTGAGCGAGCGGACGGACCTCCTGAAGCGCAGCCCGGTGGTGCGCCACCTCCTCGATACGCCGAAACAGTCTTACGGCGACGGCATGGGCTTTCCCGTGCCGGAACGTCTCGACGCGGAGCATCCGCCTTCCGGCATCTTTACGCCGCTGCTCGCCGATTCCTCTCAGCTCTCGGCGATCCTCGCGGCGGCCTCGGGCAAGGATTTCGTGCTCTTCGGCCCCCCTGGCACCGGCAAGAGCCAGACCATCGCCAACATGATCGCGCAGTGCCTGGCGCTCGGGCGCACGGTGCTGTTCGTCTCGCAGAAGAGCGCCGCCCTGGAGGTGGTGCGCCGGCGCCTCGACGCGGTGGGGCTGGGCGCCTGCTGCCTCGAAGTCCATGCGGCCAAGGCCCAGAAGACGCACGTCATCGCGCAGCTACGCGAGGCCTGGACCGCGAGGGGCGGCGAGAACGTCCCCTGGGAGGACGCGGCCACCGATCTTCAGCGCCGCCGAGAGGGCCTGAACGGCGTGGTTGAGAGCTTGCACACCACACGGGCGAACGGCCTCAGCGCCCATACGGCCATGGCGCGGGTCATCGCCGACCGGCAGGCCGACCGGGAGGTTCTCAGCCTCGTCTGGCCGAAGGACGCGATTTCAGCGCCCGGCCACCGGGATAGCCTGCGCGCCCAGTGCGGTGAGCTTGCCGCCCTTCGCCCCATCGTCGGGGACATCGCGAACCATCCCCTCCGGGGCATCGGCGCCATCGCATGGTCGCCCCTGTGGCGGGCCGAGATGGAGCAGGCTGTTCCCGAACTCGCCCGCACCCTGCCGGACTTTGCGACATCCGGCCAGCGTCTCGCCGAGGCGATGGGCCTGACGCCCCTCGGCCAGACCTATGACGGCCTGCGCGCGCTGTCCTCCCTCGCCATTGCCCTGTTCCGGCCGGAGGCGCGGATGGGCCTGCGCTTCCTCGGCCCCGGAGGCGCGGCTTTGCGTCAGGCCGTCGAGGCGCGTCGCATCCGACAGCACGAGCTCGCCCGGCTGAACGCCCGGCTCTTCGTCCCCTACGCCTCCTCTGTGTTCGGCAACGACCTCGACCGCCTGCTGGCCGACTGGCGCGAAGCGAAAGCCTCGAACTTCTTCCTGCGGGGGCGGCGCCTCGGCCGGGTTCGCGACCTCCTCGCCCCCTTCGCGCAAGGGTGCGCACCGGAGGATATCGGGCCAGACCTCGTCACCCTCGCCGAGATCAAGGCCCTGCAGGCGACAAGACCCGCTCCGACGGAAGTTCTGGAGAGCGCCACCGTGGAACTCGGGCATCCCTGGTCGGATCCAGCGGCCCCCGCCGACCTGTTCACCGCTCCGATGGCCTGGGCGACGCGGCTCGCACCGGTCATCACCTCCATGGCGCCGCTCGTCGGAGGCCCGGACATCGTCCGCGCGAGGCTCGCCGCGTTCCTCGACACAGAGGATCGCAGGCTCGAACCTGGCGGCAGCCTGGCCTTGGCAAAAGAGGATTTCACGACGCGGAGAAGCGCCGCCGTGAAGGCGATCGAGACGCTCGGGCGTCTGGCCGGCAGGGCCAAGCCCGACCGCCCGGTGGAGACGGAGGGCGATTGGGTGGCCGGCACCCTCGCGGTTGCGGAACGCTGGCAGAAGGCGCTGCCCAAGGCGCAGGCCTGGGCGAGCTGGCAGAGGGCGGTGAGCGAGGCGACGAGGGCCGGGCCCGGCCCGCTCGTCGCCGCGATCGAGGTGGGAACGCTGCAGGACGACGCCATCCTCCCGGCCTTCGAGGGCGCCTATGCGCGCTGGTGGATCGACCACGCGGCGACCGATGACATCCGCCTGCGCGACTTCATGGGCCAGCGCCACGAAGAGGCGATCCGGGGCTTCGGCGAGGCCGATTCCCGGCTCTCCGGCCTCGCCGGGGCGGCGGTGCGTGCCCGTATCGGTGGCGGCGTGCCGCTCGCCGACGCCTTTGGCACCGATCCCGAATGGGGCACCCTGGCGCGGGAAATCACCAAGCGCGCCCGGCACATACCCCTGCGCCAGCTCTTCGCGCGCATGCCGAACGCGCTGACCCGCCTGACGCCCTGCCTGATGATGAGCCCGCTCTCCATCGCCCAATATTGGCCGGCCGAGGCGAAGCCGTTCGACATCGTCATCTTCGACGAGGCCTCGCAGATCGCGCCGTGGGATGCCATCGGTGCCATCGCGCGGGGCAGGCAGGTGGTGATCGTCGGCGATCCCGAACAATTGCCGCCCACCAATGTGGGCGATCGCGGCGTCGACGAGATCTCGGACGGCCTCGACGTCGCCGACCAGGAGAGCATCCTCGACGAGTGTCTGGCCGCGCACCTGCCGCAGAGGCGCCTCGCCTGGCACTACAGAAGCCGGCACGAAAGCCTCATCGCCTTCTCGAACCGCCACTATTATCGCGGCGGGCTCGTCACCTTCCCCTCCCCCGTCACCGAGGACCGGGCGGTGCGGCTCCAGTACGTGGCCGATGGGCTCTACGAGCGCGGCGGGGCGCGGGTGAACCGGCCGGAAGCGCGCGCCCTGGTGGCAGAGGTGGTCGCCCGCCTTTCGGACCCCGCCTTCGCGGCGGAGGAGCGCTCGCTCGGCATCGTCACCTTCAACGGCGAGCAGCAGCGCCTGATCGAGAACCTGCTCGATGCCGAGAGGCGGGGAAGGCTGGAGCTAGAGCGGTTCTTCGACGGGCGGATCTGGAAAGAGCCGGTCTTCGTGAAGAACCTCGAGACCGTGCAGGGCGACGAGCGCGACGTGATCCTGTTCTCGGTGGCGGCAGGGCCGGATGCCACGGGCCGGATCACCGGACAGATCAGTTCGCTCAACCGCGAGGGCGGTCACCGACGCCTCAACGTGGCGATCACCCGGGCCCGGCGGGAGCTCGTTGTCTTCGCGTCGATGCGGGCCGACCAGGTGGATCTCGGCCGTGGCAGCGCCCGTGGAGTGCGCGATTTCAAGCACTTCCTCGCCTTCGCCGAACACGGTGCCGGCGCTCTCGAAACGGCGGCTGCTCCCACGGGGAGAGACATCGAATCGCCGTTCGAGGGCGCGGTGATGGCGGCTTTGGCCGCACGAGGCTGGACAATCGTACCTCAGGTCGGGGTTTCCGCCTTTCGAATCGACCTCGGCATCGTCCATCCCGACGCTCCGGGGCGCTACCTCGCGGGCGTCGAATGCGACGGGGCGACCTATCACCGGGCGGCGACGGCGCGGGACAGGGACCGTCTGCGCGAATGGGTGCTCACCGATCTCGGATGGCGCATCCACCGGGTCTGGAGCACCGATTGGTGGAACGATCCGCAAGGCGCCCTCGACCGGCTCGACACGGCGTTGCGGGCCGATCTCGACGCCGACAGGGCGAAGCCGGAGCCGGTCGCGACCGAGCCGGACACTCCCGATATCCCGCAGGTGGAGCCCCCCGGCCTCTATGAACCCGCCGACCTGTCGGGCTTCTCTCCCAATGCCGCGCGGTTCCACGAGGTGGGTTACGAGGCCACGCTGGCGGCGATGGCGAGCGAGGTGGTCCTGCGCGAAGGTCCTGTTTTCGCTGACATTCTCGCCGAGCGCTTGCTGCGCGCCCACGGGTTTGCCCGGATCACGGCCCGCCTGCGCCAGCGCGCTTTAGGGGCCGTCGATCCCCACTGCCCCCATACGAGCGAGGGTGAGCGCATCGTTCTCTGGCCGGGGGTGGCACCCGCCGGGCCGGTGAGGTTCCGGCCGGCTCAAGGGGATGGGCGAGCGCCCGCCGACATCCCGCTCCAGGAACTCGCCGGCCTCGCCCGCGACCTCGATCCGGCACCCGGCGTCGAGGGGCGGATGGCCGCGCAGCTGGGCCTCGGCCGGATGAGCGAGGCGGTCCGCGCCCGGTTCGCCGAGGCCGCCTCGCTGGCGCGGGAGAGCGGAGCGCCGGCCCAGAAACCCGTCGGATGAGACGGGCGGATCGACCGCCACGCGGCCCCCGTTTCGACCGCCATGGGACAGGGGTTTATGGCGGTACGCGACGTGAAAAAGCCCCGCCTGGTAAGGCGGGGCCGATGGCGGTGGCGTTGAAGCTGCGAGACGTCGATTAGGCTGCGAGCTTCAGGGCTTCGGGAGCGTTGTCGTTGACGAGAACGAGCTCGCCCGCCGTGATGGTGGAGGGGCTGTTCGTGGGGGTCAGGCGATCGGCGACGAAGGCCACCAGGGAGATGTTGGCGGCAGCGGCGACAGCGACGGCGGTGAGAATGAGAGCGGTCATATCGGTGTTCCTCGAAGCGATGCGTTTGCGTTGCAGCATGTATGACAGCCCGCCCGCCGAGCTGGTATACCAAACGCCAAATACCACTCATGCAGTCCGCGCATGGAATGCACGATATCCTGCGAAGCCCTGCATTTAACGCACTATGGTGCATGCTGAGCCGCAAGCTCGATCCGCCCCTCCCCCACCCGAAGGTCCCAGCCCGATGCCCCGCCCCACCACAGCCCTCGTCGCCCTACTTCTCGCGGCATGGTCCTTCGACGCACGAGCACAGGATGCGAACCGGGTGCGTGCGATGAACGCGGTGAGCGACCTGGCGCGGGCCCACCGCGAGCAGACGGAGACGCTCCGGCGTATGGAGACGGTCCAGCGCGACCGGGCCCGAGCGGAGGACAGAACCCGGCGCAACGCCGAGCGGGACAGCCGTTCGATGCGCCGCCTCGACCGCTGAGCCGGCATCGACGGCAACTTGGCGCCTTCCTCCGTTACCCGCGCCCTGTCGTCATCAAACTTTGATGGTTGGTACCCGCCCCGAGCGTCCGAGATGGGTGATGGGCGGACCGGCAGTTCTCCGCGATGATCGAGGATGGAGCTGCCGTTTCGGTTGGATCACCGAGTTACGTTCGACATGTCCGCACCGCGCGCAAGGTGAACAGCCACACGAGCAGGGCCGCAGCGCTGAACGTCGCTCCGAGCGCCGAGACACCGGGCCAGCCAGCCCGGGCATAGATGGACGTCGCGGCAGCGGCGCCGAGGGCGCTGCCCACTGAATAGAACACCATGTAGCCGCCGATGAGCCGGCTGCTGGCTTCGGGACGCAGGGAGACGATGAGGCTCTGGTTCGTGATATGAACGGCCTGCACGGCGAGATCGAGCAGGACGACGCCAAAGATCAGGGCCGGAATCGATACCGGCAGCAGCGCAATCGGCGCCCACGATACGAGCAGGAGCATAAGAGCTAAGCCTGTCGTCCATTGACCGTGGCCCCTGTCCGCGAGCCGCCCGGCCCCCGTCGCGGCCATCGCTCCCGCCAGGCCTACGAGGCCGAACAGGCCGATCCAGGTATGGGAATAGGAGAAGGGCGGCACACTGAGCGGCAGCACCAGCGCGGTCCAGAATGTGCTGAACGACGCAAAGATCAGAAGCGCCAGAACACCGCGAACCAGCAAGACCGGCTCGCTGAGGAACAGGATGGGGACCGAGCGAAGTGCAGCGACGTAGCTGCCGGTTCCGGCCGGGATCCGATGCCGTGGCAGGACGCGCACGAGCAGGCCGACGAGGGCGAGCGACAGGATCGCGGAGACCAGATAGACCGCTCGCCAGCCACCGATATCGGCCAGTATCCCGGCCGCGAAGCGCGCCGCCAGGATGCCGATCACGATGCCGCTCGTGACCGTACCGACCACGCGACCTCGTTCGGTCGGTGTCGCGAGCGTCGCGGCGAATGCGACCAGGACCTGAACCACGACGGCGAGCAACCCAACCGCCGCCATGCCGGTGAACAGAATCGCTCCGGTCTCGGCCGTGGCCACCGCCACCAGCGCGAGCACCGACAGAAGCCCCTGGCCGAGGATGAGGCGACGGCGGTCGATGAGATCGCCGAGCGGCACGATGAAGATCAAGCCCAGCCCGTAGCCGACCTGGGTCAGGGTCACCACGAGCCCGATCGCGGCAGGCGAGATGCCGAACTCCTGCGCCATCGCATCGAGCAGGGGCTGGGCGTAGTAGATGTTCGCGACGCTCAAGCCGGCGGCGACGGCGAAAATCAGGATCGTTGTCCTGGGCAATGCCCCCTCCGGCTCGGTAGAGGTTCGCTCATCTTTTCCGTGCGGCATGGCGGTCCTGTCGATGACATCCAATCTGGTTTCATCTTGAGACCACTTGTGACCGGCCCATTCCAGTTCTAAATTGAGACTAGTTTGGAACGGGAGCGTACCTTCGTGGCAAAGCGCGTCAGCCTCTGGAACGCCGGGTGCCCGGTTGCGCGCGCGCTCGATGTCATTGGCGACTGGTGGTCGCTCCTCATCATCCGCGATGCTTTCGACGGTGTGAGGCGCTTCAGTGAGTTCCAGACTGGTCTCGGCATCGCCAAGGGTATGCTGGCGACCCGCCTTCGCGACCTGACCGAACGGGGAATTCTGGAGACGGCGCCCGCCTCGGACGGGACCGCCTACCGGGAATACGTCCTGACCGAGAAGGGGCGCGGCCTTTTCCTCGTCATCGTCGCGCTTCGACAATGGGGGGAGGCTCATCTCTATGAGCCGACCGATCGCCGGTCTCGCTTGGTCGATCGTGAAGTCGGGGCTCCGGTCGCTCAACTCGTATTGCGATCCGCCGATGACCGTCGTCTCGGTTGGTATGACACGCGGGTGTTGAAGCCCGACGTCACCTGACAAGGTGACGTAGCGACGTCGAAAGCGGATAAACCGCATGTTGGAGCGGTCGTTTCCGCCCATGATCAATGTCCGCTCTCAGCGGATGGCGGCAGCCGCAGGGCCCGTCGACGTCGGGTCGAAAGCGGACCCGGCAGCGGGCACCAAACGTCGGAGTTCCGCCAGCAGGTCTGACGGATTCAGACATCTGCCCGACGGCTGTTCCCTCTATCCAGGAAGATTCGACAGGCGCGACCGCCACCCGTCCCCTGGAAAAGGAGGGGAACTCATGCTGCCCGCCAGATGGGTGAATGCCTGAGCCCCCCGGGGCGAGCACATGCCGGAACGGACAGACGTCCGAGATCGAACGCGATATCTCGTGGCGGCCGGAATGGCATCGGTTCGCGAGTATCGCCCGGAGGCAAGGCCACCCGCCGTCGTCATGAAGGGGACGCTCGTTCCGGACGGAGCGGCGCGAAGCCGGCCGTGGCCTCACTCGTCCGTGGAGAACATCTCGTCGAAGGAATAGCCGGAGCCGCGCACGGTGCGGATCGGGTCGCTCTGGCGCGGGCGGTTGATCGCCTTGCGCAGGCGGCCCACATGGACGTCCACCGTGCGCTCGTCGATATAGACGTCGTGGCCCCAGACCCCGTCGAGCAGCTGCTCGCGCGAGAACACGCGGCCGGGGCTCTGCATCAGGAATTCGAGGAGCTTGAACTCGGTGGGCCCGAGATGGATCTCGCGGCCCTGCCGCCGGATGCGGTGGCTGACCCGGTCGAGTTCGATATTGCCGGCCACCAGCAGGTCCGACACATGGGTCGGCTTGGCCCGCCGCAGGAGCGCACGCACCCGCGCGAGGAGCTCGGGCACCGAGAACGGCTTGACGATGTAATCGTCGGCGCCGGTGCCGAGGCCGCGGATGCGGTCGCCCTCCTCGCCCCGCGCCGTCAGCATGATCACCGGCAGCCGCTCGGTCTCCCGCCGTGCGCGGATGCGGCGGCACAGCTCGATGCCGGACAGGCCGGGCATCATCCAATCGAGCAGGACGAGATCGGGAACCTGCTCCTGAAGGCGCAGATCGGCCTCGTCGCCCCGCGCGGCGGAATCGACGACGAAGCCCTCCGCTTCCAGGTTGTAGCGGAGGAGGAGAGTGAGGGCCTCCTCGTCCTCGACGATCAGGATGCGCGTGTTCATGCGGATGTTTTCAGGGTGATGGCGACCGTCCCGGATGGACGCGACGGCCGCGCCGAGCGTGTGCTGGAGCGGCCGGCAGGGGCAGCGATCAGGCGCTGGCGGGCATCGACACGGTGGCGTAGTTCGACGCGTCGTTCTTCGGGCGGTCCCGCTCGGCGAGCTCGTTCGTGCCGGTGACGAGATAATGGATCGTCTCGGCGATGTTGGTGGTGTGATCGCCGATCCGCTCGATGTTCTTGGCGCAGAACAGGAGATGCGTGCAGAACGAGATGTTGCGCGGATCTTCCATCATGTAGGTCAGCAGCTCGCGGAAGAGCGAGTTGTAGAGGGCGTCGATGGAATCGTCGCGCTCCCACACGTCGAGGGCGGCCTTCACGTCCTGGCTGCCATAGGCGTCGAGGACGTCCTTCAGCTGCTCCTGCACCAGATCGCCCATATGCTGGACGCCGATGACGATCTTCTGCGGCTGGATCTGATCGGCGATGGCGACCACACGCTTGGCGACGTTCTTGGACAGGTCGCCGATCCGCTCGAGATCGTTCGACACGCGGATCGCCGATACCGTCTCGCGCAGGTCGATGGACAGCGGCTGGCGCTTGGCGATGAGCAGGATCGCCCGCTCCTCGACCTCGTGCTGGATCGCGTCGAGACGCTTGTCGGCGGCGATGACAGCCTGCGCCAGGGGCACGTCCCGGCGCACCAGGGCATTGCCGGAATCGGTCATCATCTTCTCGGCGATCCCGCCCATCTCGGAAATCGAGCGGCGCAGGTTTTCCAGTTCCGTGTCGTAGGAACTGACGATGTGGTTGGGCATGCTCGCACTCCTCGACCGAGGCCGCCCCTGGCAGCCCGCATCGCATAGGATCGGGACCGGTGCCGCGGAACGCGGCCCCGGCGGGCTCAGCCGAAGCGGCCGGTGATGTAGTCCTGGGTCTGGCGCTTCTCGGGGTTCATGAAGATCCGTGTCGTCGGGCCGAACTCGACCAGTTCGCCAAGATACATGAACGCCGTGAACTGCGAGATGCGCGCGGCCTGCTGCATGTTGTGGGTCACGATGACGATCGTGAATTCCGAGCGCAGCTGCTCGATCAGCTCCTCGATGCGGCCCGTGGAGATCGGGTCGAGGGCCGAGGTCGGCTCGTCGAACAGGATCACCTCGGGACGCTGGGCGACGGTGCGGGCGATGCAGAGACGCTGCTGCTGACCGCCGGAGAGACCCATGCCGGATTGCTTGAGCTTGTCCTTCACCTCGTCCCAGAGGGCGGCCTTGCGCAAGGATTCCTCGACGCGCACGTCGAGATCGGCCTTGGGCAGCTTCTCGTAGAGACGCAGGCCGAAGGCGACGTTGTCGTAGATCGACATCGGGAAGGGCGTCGGCTTCTGGAACACCATGCCGATGCGCGAGCGCAGCTCGTTCAGATCGACCTTCGAATCGAGCACGTTCTGCCCGTCGAGGAGGATCTCACCCTCGGCGCGCTGCTCCGGATAGAGGCTGTAGATGCGGTTGAAGGTCCGCAGCAGGGTCGACTTCCCGCAGCCCGACGGGCCGATCAGGGCAGTGACCTGGCGGTCGTGGAAGTTGAGGTTGACCGACTTCAGGCCGTGGAACGAGCCGTAATAGAAGTTCAGGTCCTTCACGGCGATGCGGATGGGGGCCTGATCGTCGGCCTGGTGGCGACCGGTCAGCTGGGCCTGCGTGATCGCGGGAGCGGCGTTCATCGGATGCGTGTCCTTGTCGAAAACGGGGTGGGACGGGGGCGCGGGATCAGCGCGCCCGCTCGCTCTTGATGACGAAGCGGGCCACGATCGACAGGGCGAGGATCGTAGCGGTGATGAGGAGGGCGCCGGCCCAGGCGAGCTGCTGCCAGTTCGAGTAGGGCGAGAGCGCGAACTGGTAGATCATCACCGGAAGGTTCGGGATGCCGCCCATGAGGTTGGGCGAGAACCAGCTGTTGTTGTTGAGCGCGGTGAAGAGCAGCGGCGCGGTCTCGCCGGCGATGCGGGCGAGCGCCAGGATGATGCCGGTGACGATGCCGGCGCTGGCGCCGCGCCAGGTGATGCTCTTGATGACGATGGAGGGCGGGGCACCGAGGGCCGCGCCGGCCTCGCGCAGGGTCGAGGGCACGAGGCGCAGCATGTCCTCGGTGGTGCGCACGATCACCGGGGTGGCGATGATGGCGAGAGCCACGCCGCCGGCCCAGCCCGAATAGGTCCCCATCGGCCGCACCATCAGCGTGTAGACGAACAGGCCGATGAGGATCGAGGGGGCCGAGAGCAGGATGTCGTTGAGGAAGCGAATCACGTCGGCGAGCTTCGAGTTGCGGCCGTACTCGGCGAGATAGGTCCCGGCCATGACACCCACCGGCGTCGCGATGACGATGCCGATGAGAGTGAGGACCAGGCTGCCGAGGATGGCGTTGGCGATGCCGCCGCCTTCGGAGCCAGGGCCCGGCGTCGGCTCAGTGAAGAGCAGCGGCGAGAAGCCCTTCATGCCCTCGACGATGAGCATGAGCAGGATCGAGCCCAGCACGACGATACCGATCAGCGTGGCGACGGTGCTGCCGACGATGAGGAGCTTGTCGGCGACCCGGCGGCTCGACCGGACCCGGCTGACACGCGCCGGGGCCGCGGTTGTGGGGAGAGTGGTGACGGCGTCCATGATTCGGGCTCCCGGGGTCAGGCGACCTTCACGCGCCGGACGAGCAGGCGTGCGATGATCAGGACGATGAAGGTGATGATGAAGAGGATGCAGCCGAGCGCCATCAGCGAGTTGAGCTGCAGGCCGTCGGCCTCGTTGAACTCGTTGGCGATGCGCGAGGCGATGGTGGAGCCGGGATCGAAGATCGAACCGGAGAGGCGGTTGGCGTTACCGATGACGAAGGTCACCGCCATGGTCTCGCCGAGCGCGCGGCCGAGGCCGAGCATGACCGCGCCGATGATCGAGACCGAGGCCTGCGGCACCAGCACGTGGCGCACGACCTCCCAGGTGGTGCAGCCGATGCCATAGGCGCTCTCGCGCAGCACGGTGGGGATCTGGTCGAGCATGTCGCGGGTGATCGAGGCGACGAAGGGCACGATCATGATCGCCAGGATGATGCCGGCGGTGAGGATGCCGACGCCCGAGGGGACGCGGGCGTAGAACAGCGTGCCGACGATGGGCATGCCCTCCACTACGCTCGAGACCGGCATCTGCACGTAATGGGCGAAGAGCGGGGCGAAGATGAACAGGCCCCACATGCCGTAGATGATGCTCGGCACCGAGGCGAGGAGCTCGATCGTCATCGAGACGGGCTTGCGCGCCCAGCCGGGGCAGAGCTGCGTGAGGTAGACCGCGATGCCGATGGAGATCGGCACGCCGATGAGGAGGGCGAGGACGGCCGAGACCAGGGTGCCGACGATGGCGACGAGAGCGCCGTACTGCTCCTGGCCGATGTTCCAGGAGCTGGAGGTGATGAAGCCGAGGCCGAATTCCGCGAAGGCCGGCCAGCCGCCATAGGCGATCGAGGCGAGGATGCCCGCGAGGAAGAGGAGGACCAGCAGCGCCGACGCGTAGGAGGCGGCGCGGAAGAGCTGGTCGCCGAGGCCGCCCGGCTTCTTGCGAGCGGGGGAGCCCGTGCGGGCCAGCGAAATCTGTTCAGTCAAGGCGGCCATCCGACGTCTACTTCTTCACCTTGAGGGGTCGTATCGCGTGGGGAGACGGGTGGCGAGGTGTGTCGCCATGTCTTCTCGTGGAGCAGGCCCGACGCTTTCGCCGGGCCTGAGAGGGTGGTTCGGTCCGTGAGGACGTGCCTTAGAAGACGGGCTTGCCGTCCTTGCCCTTGATTTCCTTCCACTCGCTGTGGACGAGGGCGACGACGTTGTCGGGCAGCGGCACGTAGTCGAGATCGACGGCGAGCTTGTCGCCGTTCTTGTAGGCCCAATCGAAGAACTTGAGCACTTCCGCGGACTTGGCGGCGTCGGCCGGCTCTTTGTAGACGAGGATGAAGGTGGCCGCGGTGATCGGCCAGGCTTCGTCGCCGGCCTGGTTCACGAGGGAGATGCCGAAGCCGGGAGCGGCCTTCCAATCGGCGGAGGCGGCGGCGGCCTGGAACGCCTTGTCATCCGGGGCCGGGAACTTGCCGGCCTTGTTCTGGATCAGGGTGTGGCTGAGCTTGTTCTGCTTGGCGTAGGCCGATTCCACGTAGCCGATGGAGTTCGCGACCTGCTTGACGGTGGCGGTAACGCCCTCGTTGCCCTTGCCACCCTGGCCGGCGGGCCAGCTGACCGTAGTGGCCGCACCGAATTCCTTCTTCCAGCTCTCGGAGACCGCGCTGAGATAGGTGGTGAAGATGCTGGTCGTGCCGGAGGCATCCGAACGGTAGACCGGGGTGATCGGCGCGTCGGGGAGCTTCAGGCCGTTGTTGAGGGCAGCGATCTTGGGGTCGCTCCACTTGGTGATCTTGTTCGCATAGATGTCGGCGACGAGTTCGCCGGTGAGCTTGAGCTTGCCCGGCTCGACGCCGGCGATGTTCACGACGGTGACGACGCCGCCCATGACGGTGGGGAACTGGACGAAGCCGTCCTTCTCAAGGGCGGGGCCCTTCAGCGGGGCGTCGGTGGCGCCGAAATCGACGGTCTTGGCCTGGATCTGCTTGATGCCGCCGCCGGAGCCGATGGACTGGTAGTTCAGGCCCGTGCCGGTATCCTTGCGGTAGGCTTCAGCCCATTTCGAATAGACCGGGAATGGGAAGGTCGCGCCGGCACCGGTGATGTCGGCGGCCTGGGCGACGGCGCCGAACTGTGCGGTCGCGAGCCCGATGGCGAGGGCGAAATGGAAGGGTTTCACGGTGGCTCTCCGTAATCTGTCCGGGCGCTGTACGTGCCGCGCTGCAAGAGCAATCCTGCTGCAGCGCACCGTTACCCGCCCGATCATGCTGGCTCTATGACGGAGCCATGACAGATCGATGACAGGAGCCGGCCGGCGACCGCTCGAGCGCTGTAGGACAGGGGGAAAACACGGTATGGACCGGGGCTCGAACGAGCGCGGCACGGTTTGACGGGCTCGTGCGTTATACGATTCGGCGATGTCGATGACGGAGCAGCCCGTCTCGCCAGCCGTCCTGGAAGGTCAGCATCTTGGAGAACGAATCGAGCATGACACCCGCCGGGGGTGATGGCGATGCCGATTTCCTCGCCCTGCACGAGCGCAGGGAGGACCTCGAACGCGACCTCGCTTTCGCCCAGCAGCGCCGTCAATTCGGGACCGATCCGGGCGAGGTGGAGAAGGCGGGCCAGGACGAGCGCGCCCTGCTGGCGGAGCTCGACGCGGTGATGACCCTGATCCGCGGCGCCGAGTATCAGCGCATGCCGGGAGCTCGCCGCTGGTAGCGGCGATCTCCGGAGAACGGGATCAGCCCACGCGGCGGCGATCGCGTTCCTTGTGCCGGAGGCGCAGGAGAAGGTCGATCTGACCGTCGGGGATCGGCTGCGTGTCGAACGTGTCTTCGTAGATCGCCCGAAGAGTGCCACCGAGATGGTGACGGGTCGGACTCGACAGGATCGGCATCCCATCCGCTTCGTTCACAGGCCGGGGATCGGTCTCACCGTCACCCAGATCCATCACGCGATCTCCCGATGTGCCGACGCGTTTCGCTAAGATTCCCTGCGTCGTGCTCGCATCATCAGCGAAGATGGTTAACCAAAGGTTAAGATCGCGCCTCACGCATCCGTGGATTGAAGAAGTCGCGCCGCCGCCGCGCGGGCCTCGTCGGTCACGGTGGCTCCAGCCAGCATCCGGGCGATCTCCTCGCGCCGCGCCGGGGCTTCGAGGGGCGAGACGCGGGTGGCGACCCGGTCGCGGCCCTTCACCGGGTCCTTGGCGATGAGGAAATGCGTCTCGGCCCGCGCGGCGACCTGAGGGGCATGGGTCACGGCCACGACCTGCACCCCGGCGGCGAGACGGGCGAGGCGGGCGCCGATGGCATCGGCCACCGCGCCGCCGACGCCGGTATCGATCTCGTCGAAGATCAGGGTCGGGGCCGAGCCCTTGTCGGCCAGCACCACCTTGAGGGCCAGCATGAAGCGGGAGAGCTCGCCGCCGGACGCCACCTTCATCATCGGGCCGGGCCGCGTTCCGGGATTGGTCTGGGCCCAGAACTCCACGCGCTCGTAGCCCGCCGGGTCCCGCGATTCGGGATCGGTGACGATCTCGGTGATGAAGCGGGCGCGCTCCAGCTTCAGGGGCGGTAATTCGGCCTTCACCGCGAGGTCGAGGGCCTTGGCGGCCTTGCGACGCCCCTCGCTGAGCTTGGTCGCGGCCTTGGCATAGGCGGCCTCGGCCTGGGCGAGGGTCGCCTCCAGGCCAGTGAGAGCCTCCTCGCCGGCATCGATGGCGGCCACATCCGCCTCGTAGCGCTGGCGCAGGGCGGCGAGGTCGTCCACCGGCACCTGATACTTGCGGGAGGCCGCACGGAGGGCGAACAGCCGCTCCTCGACCTGCTCCAACTCGCGCGGATCGAATTCCGATTCGCGCAACGCCGTGTCGAGAACGGAATGAGCCTCGTCGAGGGCGGCGAGCGCGGCATCCAGGGCGGCGATGCAGGGCTCGACCAGGGCCGGGATCTGGCTCGCCCGCCGCTCCAGCTTACGCATCGCCGAGGAGAGGTGGGACACGGCCGAATTCGGGCCGCCCGCCGCCTCGATCGCCTCGGTCAGCTCGCGGGCCACCTTCTCGCTCTGCTGCATGACCATGCGGCGCTCGGCCAGCGAGGTTTCCTCGCCGGCCTGGGGATCGAGCGTTTCGAGCTCCGAGGCCGCGTGGCGCAGGAAATCCACTTCCTTGCGGGCGGCCTCGACCCTGGCGCGATGCTCGGCCAGGGCGGAGCGGGCGGTGCGCACGCGCTTGGCCGCCTCCCCCACCGCCGCCAGGGGGGCGTGCAGGCCGCCGAACGCGTCGAGGATGGCGCGGTGTGTGCCGGGATCGGCCAAAGCACGATCGTCGTGCTGGCCGTGGATCTCCACGAGGGTGGCGCCGATGGCCCGCAGCACCTGCACGCCGACGGCCTGATCGTTGACGAAGGCGCGGGTACGGCCGTCCGCCATCTGCACCCGGCGCAGGATCAGGTCGCCCTCGGTGTCGATATCGGCCTCGGCCGCGAGGCGGCGGGCGGGATGGTCGAGGGGCACATCGAACACGGCGGTGACGCCGCCCTGCCCTTCGCCATGGCGCACCAGGCCGCCATCGCCGCGCCCGCCCAGGGCCAGCGCGAAGGCGTCGAGCAGGATCGACTTGCCCGCGCCGGTCTCCCCGGTCAGGACGCTGAGGCCTTCGCGGAAATTCAGGGCGAGCTTATCGATGAGAACGATGTCGCGGATCGCGAGCTGACTCAGCATGCCGCGGGTTTGGCCTCGTTGGATACGGTGGCCACGTCTTACGGCGAAGCGGCGGCGGCTTCACTCGAAAAATGGCCCGTGAACGAAAGCGTGTCGTCGCGGGCCGGATCGAGCGGCTAGGGCTCGTTTTTCGCCGAACCGGTATCCGCTTCGGCGTAGAGCGCTCAGCGCGCGTCGGCGGTGCGGCCGATGACGCCGCGATAGACCTTGCTGAGCCAGGAGGACTTCTCCTCGCGCGGCTCCAGGCCACCGTTCTGGAGGAGCGCGAACGCATCCTTGTACCAGGGGCTGTCGGGGAAGTTGTGGCCGAGCACGGCGGCGGCGGTCTGTGCCTCGGCGGTGATGCCGAGCGCCATGTAGGCCTCCACCAGACGCTCCAGCGCTTCCTCGGCGTGGCGGGTCGTCTGGTACTTGCTCACCACGTCGCGGAAGCGGTTGATCGCGGCGGGGAAGTTGCGGCGCTCCAGGTAGAACCGGCCGACTTCCATCTCCTTGCCGGCGAGCTGGTCGCGGGTGATCTGGATCTTGGCCTTGGCATCGGCCGCGTATTCGGAGGTCGGGTATTTCTGAACGAGCTCCTGCAGACCGGCCAGCGCCTTCTCGGAGCGGTCCTGGTCGCGGGTCACGTCGGGGATCTGCTTATAATGCGACATCGCCATCAGGTACTGGGCGTAGGCCGCATCCTTGCTCGCCGGATGGCGCTGCAGGTAGCGCTTCGAGGCGTTGATCGCGTCGTCGTATTTCTGGCCCTCGTAATTCGAGTAGGCCGTCATCAGCAGCGCTTTGCGCGACCAGTCCGAATACGCATAGGCCTTGTCGAGTTCGCCGAACTTCTTCGACGCGCCCTCGAAATCCTTGTCTTCCATCTTGGCCAAGCCCTCGCTGTAGAGCTTGTCGGCCGGGACGTCGGGAATGACCTCGGGCTTGTACTTCTCGGCGAAGGGATTGATCGAGTCGAGGGTGTCGCAGCCGCCGAGGCCGAGGCCGCAGAGCGCCAGGAGCACGAAAGCCGTCGCCCCGCGGTTACGATCGTTGAGACGCATTCCGGTTCCCCCAACAGATGCGCCCGGCAAGGGGGCCGCATCGTCAAGCCATACAAATGTCGGTCGAGCGGCTGACGGCACGGTGCCACGGCCCATGTGCCTCTATGGGGCACACGCGACCTCGCCTCTTGTCACGGACGCTTTACCAGTGGCGTCCGATTTGGGCGTGAAAGCGGCGGCCGAGAGGCTGACGCAATCGAAGCGAGGGTGTTGCTGAGAGGTTACAGGTCGCTGGCGAAGGCGGCGAGGCCGAGACCGACGCCGAATTCCGGGCGGGAGGTCTCGCGGCGGGCGCCGGCGGCTTCGAGGATCGTGTAGTTGGCGCGGTCGGCGAAGAGCGCGTCGAGGACGCCGACATTCATCCGGTGGCCGCCGCAATAGGAGCGGTAGGCGCCCTGGATCGGCAGGCCGGCGAGGGCCAAGTCGCCGACGGCATCGAGATACTTATGCCGCACGAACTCGTCGGCGTAGCGCAGGCCCTCGGGGTTGACGACGGCGTTGTCGCCGACCGCCACGGTGTTCTCGAGGGAGGCGCCGAGCGCGAAGCCGGCTTTCCAGTAGCGCTCCACGTCCTTCATCATGCCGAAGGTGCGGGCATTGGCGATTTCGCGGCGGTAGGAGGCGGGGTTCAGGTCCATCGCCTTGCGGCTGCGGCCGATCACCGGGTTCTCGAAGTCGATCTCCACGTCGAGGCGGAAGCCGCGGTCGATGGGGCGGAGTTCGGCGAAGGCGCGTCCTACCTCGATGCGGACGGTGCGGAGCACCTTGATCCAGCGGCGGGGCGCCCCACAGGTGGTGATGCCGATGGCGTCGATGGCTTCGACGTAGAGGCGGGCGCTGCCGTCCAGGATCGGCATTTCCGGCCCGTCGATCTCGACGAGGACGTTGTCGATGCCGAGCCCGTAGAGGGCGGACATCAGATGCTCGATGGTGGCGACCGCGCCGCTCTCCACGTCACCGATGACGGTGCACAACTCGGTGGCGGAGACGCAGGCGTGGTGGGCCTTGATGAGCCGGTCGTGACCGGTGGGCATTCCGGTACGGAGGAAGCAGATTCCGTGATTGGCCGCAGCGGGATGGAGAGTGATCTCCACCGGCTTGCCGGAATGGACGCCGATGCCACGAAGCGTGGCCGGGCCCTTGAGAGTTGTTTGTTGGTTCGTCCGCATTCCCTAGCCCTCGGCCGTGATCAGGCTCGCTCTCCCTGGATTACGGGATTGCGCCGCCTCTGCGATCCGTCCGCTGCTTGAAGCCCCTGCGAGCGCTGACGGCGAAACCGCCGCGCCTTTTTCGTTCCAAAAATCGTATACGCGGGGCCCGAAGCGTTAGCCAAATCACGCTTTCTTACGCTCTGTTACAGACACGCTTTCCGGAGACGTTCTGGATAACCGTTTTCGGTCAAGGACTTAAAACGAGGTTAAGCCCGGGGTCCTGAGACCCCGGGCTTGTTGCATAAACACCGCTACGGACGCTTAGCGTGGCGTTTCAGTTCGCCTGACGACGGAGGAAGGCCGGGATTTCGAGCTGGTCGTCATCTATCAGACGGGGCTGGGGAGCCACACGTCCCTGTGGATCGAGGTTGCCCTGAGCCGGACGGTAGGCCGGAGGAGCCGCAACGGGTGCCCGCTTGGCGTATTCCGGCTGGGGCGCCGGCTGCGGGGCAGGCGCGCGCATCTGCGGCAGCGGAGCGGTCTCGGCCTCCTCGCGGCGTCCGCCGAAGCCGACGGTGGCAAGGCGGCGCAGCAGCGTCATCCGCTTTGAATCCCCTGCCGGCTCGGCCGGCTCCACGGCGTTCCTGGCGCGAAGCTGAGCCTGGCCGGGCATCGGCAGATCCTGGATCTGCGGCATGCGCGGGGCGCGGGCCACCGCCACCGCCGGACGCGGCGGCACGAACGGGCCGGCGGCCTGCTGCACCGGGGCCGGAGCCTGGACCGGAGCCGGAGCCGGCTCGTAGGCCACGGCCGTCCGCGACGGCATCTGGGTCAGGACGACCTCGTCGTGAACGATCGGGGCGGCGGGAGCTTCCATGCGCACGGATTCGGGGGCCATGGCCGCCGGCTCGGACGCCACCGGGCGCGGGGCCTGCGGCTGGACCGGCGCCTGGGGCGCGGGGGCGTTGCCGGTCAGCGGCTGCTCTTGTCCGGGGGCACGAAAGGTGGGGGCGGGCTGTGCCGCCCTGGCCCTCGCTTCCGCACGCAGGCGCTCGGCCACTTCAGCGATCCGCTGCTCGGTCTGGACGATCTCGGGGTTGTTCTGCGAATGCGCGGTGATCAGCGCCGGCTCGATGCCGGTGGCGACCACGGAGACGCGGATGATGCCGTCGAGGCTCTCGTCGAACGTGGCGCCGAGGATGATGTTGGCGTCCGAATCCACCTCTTCGCGAATCCGCGTCGCGGCTTCGTCGAGCTCGTAGAGGGTGAGGTCGTTGCCGCCCGTGATCGAGATCAGCAGGCCGCGCGCGCCCTTCATCGACACGTCGTCGAGGAGCGGGTTGGCGATGGCGGCTTCGGCGGCGCGGTTGGCGCGCTTCTCGCCGGAGGCCTCGCCGGTGCCCATCATGGCCTTGCCCATGCCGCGCATGATCGCGCGGACGTCGGCGAAGTCGAGGTTGATGAGGCCTTCCTTGACCATCAGGTCGGTGATGCAGGCGACGCCCGAATAGAGCACCTGGTCGGCCATGGCGAAGGCGTCGGCGAAGGTGGTTTTCTCGTTGGCGACCCGGAACAGGTTCTGGTTCGGGATCACGATGAGGGTGTCGACGGCGGCCTGGAGCTCCTGGATGCCGGCTTCGGCGGTGCGCATGCGGCGCACGCCCTCGAACTGGAACGGCTTCGTGACGACGCCGACGGTGAGGATGCCCATGTCGCGGGCGGCGCGGGCGATGACCGGAGCCGCACCGGTGCCGGTGCCGCCGCCCATACCGGCGGTGATGAAGCACATGTGGGCGCCGGAGAGCTGGTCACGGATCTCGTCGATGACCTCGTCGGCGGCGGCCGAACCGACTTCGGGATGCGAGCCGGCGCCGAGGCCCTGCGTCACGCCGAGACCCATCTGGATCACGCGCTCGGCCTTGGAGGAGGTGAGCGCCTGGGCGTCGGTGTTGGCGACGACGAACTCGCAGCCGAGGAGGCCCGATTCGATCATGTTGTTGACGGCGTTGCCGCCGGCTCCGCCGACACCGAAGACGGTGATGCGGGGCTTGAGTTCGCGGATATCCGGCGCTTGCAGACTGATGGCCATGGTGTCGAGCCTCTCGTGCCTTTCACGTTTCATTTGACGGCCTCTCGGTGAGACCGCCGATGTGCTTGTGTCGGGTCCGGCGCCGATCCCCTTCTGGGGCGTCGGGCAACCGGTCCCGGCGTTCCTAGAAACTCTCGCGCAACCAGCGGTACACGCGGGGGATGTAGCCGTCGGTTCCGGTGCCCGCGAAGGCGCTGTGCCCGCGCGGCTCGAAATGTTCCGCATGCGCCACCTGCGGGTAGACCAGCAGGCCGACCGCGGCGGAGAAGGCGGGGCCCTTGGCGGCCTCGGGAAGGCCGCGGATGCCCAGCGGCCGGCCGATCCGGACCTGACCCTGCATCACCCGGCGGGCGACCTCGGGCAGTCCGACGAGCTGGCTCGCGCCCCCCGTCAGCACCACCCGGCGGCCGGCCTGGGCGGCGAAGCCGGCATTGCGGAGACGATCGCGAACGAGTTCGACGATCTCCTCCACCCGGGGCTTGATGATCCGCACGAGGTGCGAGCGCGGCACGTGGGTCGGTGCGTCGCCCTCGTCCTCGCCGACGCCGTGGACCGCGATCATGTCGCGCTCGTCGGAGGCGGTGGAGATCGCCGAACCGTAGAGGGTCTTGAGACGCTCGGCCGCCACCACGCGGGTGGAGAGGCCGCGGGCGATGTCCATGGTGACGTGGTGGCCGCCCACCGCCAGGGCGTCCACATGGACGAGGTGCCCGCCCTCGAACACGCCGAAGCTGGTGGTGCCGCCGCCCATGTCGACGACGCAGACGCCCATCTCGGCCTCGTCGTCGACGAGGGCGGAGAGGCCGGCGGCGTAGGGAGTGGCGATCACCGCCTCGACGCCGAGATGGCAATGCTCCACCGCGAGCATCAGGTTGCGGGCGGCGGCCGCCTCCGCCGTGACCACGTGGAGGTCGACGCCGAGCGACTCGCCGATCATCCCGGTGGGGTCGATGACCGCGCCCTGGCCGTCGATGGCGTAGCCGGTGGGAAGGGCATGGAGCACGGTCCGGCCGTGGCTGACCCCATGGGCGCTCGCCGTCTCCAGGGCGCGCTCGACATCCGAGCTCATGACGGTGCCGGTGCGGACACCGACATGCGCCTCGAAATGCTGCGAGCCGAGGCGGCCGCCGGACATGTTGACGATGACCGACTGGACCTCGACCTTCGCCATCCGCTCGGCGGCGTGGACCGCCTGGCGGATCGCCCCTTCGGCGGCTTCGAGATCGACGATGGCACCGCCCTTGAGGCCGTGCGAGCGCTGATGTCCGATGCCGATGATGCGGGCGAAATGGGTCCGTCCGCGCAGGGTGGTGAGAGCCTCGGCCGGCTGGAGTTCGGCGATGAGGCAAACGACCTTACTCGTGCCGATGTCGAGCACCGAGAGGATGGTGCTCCGGCGCGCGGAGAGCGGTTTCATACGCGGCGTCAGGCCGTGTTGCGCGTGCATCGGATTACCGGGCGAAGGAGGCGGGAAGGGCGGGCTGGCGGGACGCGAGAGGCGCCGGACGAATCGTACGGCTCATGTCTCTGTCCCCTTGCCCTTCGGCTTCTTCTTCTGGGATTCGGCGCGGGTGGCGGCCGCCTCCTCCGTGAGCCGCACCACCACCCGGTCGGGCAGTCGCAGGTCCACGGCGATGATGTCCTTCTCGAGGATGCGGCTGTCGCGCTCGAGCTTGGCGAGGCGGGCCAGGGCCTCGGCGGCGCCGGTCTCGGGCAGGCGGATGTCGACGCCGTCGAGCTTCAGGGTCCAGCGCCGGCCGGAGACGTAGGTGCCGGCCTTGACCCGCTCGCCGAGATCGCCCGCCGCCTCGATGAGGGCGAGGTAATCCTTGAGGCGCTCGTTGGCTTCTTCACCCACCACGAGGGGGAGAGTGGCGTAACGGTCGTCGCGCATCTCGTCGATGACGGTGCCGTCGGCGGCGATGACCGAGATCTCGCCGTTGCGCTGCCACAGGGCGGCGGGCTCGCGCTCGACCTGGTTGATGACGATCTCGTTCGGATAGACCTTGCGCACCGAGACGCTGGCGATCAGCGGCACGTCGAGGAGGCGCTGGCGCGCTTCGGCGACGTCGAGGAAGACCACGGAAGAATGACCGTCGATACCGGCGGCCTGCAGCACTTCCCGCTCATAGAGCCGGGAGATGCCCGAAATGGTGACGCGCTCGACGCCGAAACCGGCGAGGCGGGCGAGGACGTCGGAGGGACGGCCGTTCTCGAGCACGAAGCGGTCGTAGCGGCCGCTGGCGACGAAGCCGGTGATCGACAGGGCGGCGAAGGCCACCGTGACGGTCAGCGTGCCCGCATGACGCGGGATGCGCCGCTCGATCGGCTGGGCGAGCCGCGCACGGCGCGACCGCATGAAGGGGCGTACCAGCCGGGGCAAGCGCGCCGCCAGACCGGCGACGAGCGAGCCCGGACCGGGCGCGGGGGTTCCGTCGACGCCAGCCTGACCGGCTGCGTTCAACGACCCAGAGTAGCGTCCTCCACCATCCATCGGACGAGCTCACCGAAACTCAAGCCAGCGTAGGCTGCGATCTCCGGCACAAGGCTCGTCTTGGTCATCCCGGGCTGCGTGTTGACCTCCAGGACGACGAGGGCACCGGTTCCACCCGGTGTGTCGTCGTATCGAAGGTCCGCACGGCTGATGCCCCGGCATCCAAGTGCTTGATGCGCCGTTAACGACAACTCTTGGACACGCTGGTAAATTTTTGGTTTAATTTCTGCCGGGAGAACGTGGATCGACCCCCCCTCGGCGTACTTCGCATCGAAGTCGTACCACTCCCCCGAGGCAGGCTTGATCTCGATGACACCGAGGGCCTTGTCCCCCATCACCGCGCAGGTGAGCTCACGGCCCGCAATGTAAGTCTCTGC
Source organism: Methylobacterium sp. Leaf91 (assembly GCF_001422815.1). GTDB lineage: Bacteria > Pseudomonadota > Alphaproteobacteria > Rhizobiales > Beijerinckiaceae > Methylobacterium. The sequence continues at coordinate 141,939 of NZ_LMMP01000052.1, forward strand.
AAGGACTTGCTCCCCATAGACCCACTCGTCCGAGGCGAGAATCTGGGGCGGATGGGAGCGACCGTCCGGGACGATGATGACGCCCATGGAGGAGCCCTCGGCGATGGGTTTGATCACGTAGGGAGGAGTTAACGGGTGTGCCTTCGCGGCATCATGACGGTTAACGATCAGCCCCTCCGGTACGCTCACCCCGGCCGCCTTCATGATCGTTTTGGCACGTTCCTTATGCATCGCCAGGGCCGAGGCCAGGACGCCCGAATGGGTGTAAGGAATGCGCAGGATCTCCAGCAGCCCCTGGATCGTGCCGTCCTCGCCGGCCGGACCGTGCAGGGCATTGAGGGCGACGTCCGGGCGCAGGTCGGTGAGCACCGTCGCGATATCCGGTCCGACATCCACCTGCGTCACGCGGAACCCCTCCCCTTCGAGGGCTTCCGCGCAGGCGCTGCCCGAGTTCAGGGAGACCTGACGCTCGGAGGACCATCCGCCCATCAGGACGGCGACGTGCTTGGACATTTCCAATTCCTTCCGATGCCGCGTCGTTGGCCATGGCCGTGACGCGCTCGCCCTTGGTTCTGCTCGGCAGACGGTCTCGTGGTTCCGAGAATCGTTGTGCCAAGAATCGTTGTGCAGAGAATCGTCGTGCGATTCGGGCCGCCTCTAGCTGGGTGTCGAGGCCGGGACACCGATTCGCTTGATCTCCCAATGCAGCTCGACGCCCGAATGCTCGCGCACCCGGCGGCGGACCTCCTCGCCGAGCCCCTCGATATCGGCGGCGGTGGCGCCGTCGCGGTTGATCAGGAAGTTGCAGTGCAGCTCCGAGACCTGGGCGCCACCCATGGTGAGACCCCGGCAGCCGGCCGCATCGACGAGCTGCCACGCCTTGCCGCCCGGCGGGTTCTTGAAGGTCGAGCCGCCGGTGCGCTCGCGGATCGGCTGGGCCGCCTCGCGGGCGGCGGTGACGCGGTCCATCTCGGCCTCGATGGCGTGGCGGTCGCCGGGACGGCCCCGGAACAGCGCACTCGTGAAGATCACGTCCTCGGGCGAGGCGCTGTGACGGTAGGTGAAGCCCATTTCCGCATGGGTGAAGCGCCGCAGCTTGCCCGTGCGGTCGATGCCGCGCGCCTCCACCAGCACGTCGGTCGTCTCCCCGCCATGGGCACCGGCATTCATGCGCAGCGCGCCACCGATGGAGCCGGGAATGCCCCGGAAGAAGGCCAATCCGTCGAGGGACGCCTCGGCCGCGGCCTTGGCGAGGCGCATGTCCGGCACCGCGGTCCCGGCCCGCAGGGTCTCGCCGTCGATCTCCACGGCCCCGAAGGCCTTGCCGCCGAGCCGGATCGTGACGCCGGGAATGCCGCCATCGCGGACGATCAGGTTCGAGCCGAGGCCGATCACGGTGACCGGAGTTTCCGGGTCGAGGGCGCCAAGGAGGTGCGCGAGGTCCTCCTCATCGGCCGGCGTGAACAGAACCTGCGCCGGCCCGCCGACGCGGAACCAGGTGAGGTCGGCGAGCGACGGATTTGCCAAGAGCCGACCACGCAGGGCGGGCGCTGCGGCGCGGATGGCGGGGGTGATGTCGGGAAAGGCGGTCATCGAATCTCTTGCCTTCCGGCGCATTCAACGGAAAGTTGTCGGCGTCTGCAACAGGTGGTGGCATGGGCCGTACGATCGTCTACACCCGTCCCGCGGCTCGGGCGCTCGTCCGTATGCCGGCCAATACCGAAGCGCAGATCCGCGAGAAACTGCGAACGCTTGCCGACGATCCCACGGCTCTGTCCAATAACATCAAGGCTCTGAAAGGGGCCGAGGGTTTTCGCCTGCGGATCGGCGATTGGCGCGTGATCTTCACGATCGAGCCGGATCGCGTCATTGTGCATGCCGTCGGTCCCCGCGGCTCGATCTACGGGTAGGATCCAGCATCATGACCATCGTGCGCACGCAGACGCCGTCCGGCGAATCCATCGTCATCATGCCCGAAGCCGAGTTCGAGCGGCTGGCCGCTTTGGCTGAGGATGCGTCGGACCAGCAGACATTGGCCACGTCGCAGACCCGGCTCGCTTCCGGCGAGGACGAGATGCTGAGTGAGGCCGATCTCGATGCCATGCGCCACGCACCGTCTCCGCTCGCCTTCTGGCGCGCACGACGTGGCCTGTCGACGACCGAACTCGCGGCGCGCAGCGGCATTTCCCATGCGGCTCTGACGGCCACCGAGGACGGCGCCGGGACGAGCGACATCGTCGTCCTTCGGGCGCTGGCCGACGCGCTCGCCGTCGACGTGGAAGACCTCGTCCCGGCCGCACCGGTGACCTGAGCGGGGCTCACCCCTGCAACGCCGCCAATTCGCCCGGCAGGGCGTAGGCCCATTGCGTGATGTTGCCGGCGCCGAGGCACACGACGTAATCGCCGGGCTTGGCGCGGGTGGCCACGAGACCGGCGAGGTCTTCGGTGCGCTCCAAGGCGAGGGCGTCGCGGTGGCCGCGCGACTTCAGGCCCGAGACGAGGCCGTCGCGGTCCATGCCCTCGATCGGGGCCTCGCCGGCCGCGTAGACGGGGGCGACGATGACCGTGTCGGCATCGTTGAAGCAGGTGCAGAAATCGTCGAACAGCGAGGCGAGCCGGGTGTAGCGGTGCGGCTGGACGATGGCGACGACGTTGCCCTCGGTGGAGGCGCGGGCGGCCTTCAGCACCGCCTTGATCTCCACCGGATGGTGTCCGTAATCGTCGAAGATCAGCGCGCCGTTCCACTCGCCTGTCTTGGTGAAGCGGCGCTTGACGCCGCCGAACCCGGCCAGCGCCTTGCGGATCGCCTCCGGCTCGACGCCGAGCTCGTGCGCGACGGCGAGGGCCGCGGTGGCGTTCAGCGCGTTGTGCTTGCCCGGCATGGGGAGGACCAGATCCTCCATCTCCATGCGGAAACCGGGGCGCCGGTCGCGGATCATGACGCGGAAACGGCTCTGGCCACCGCGCAGGTCCACGTCGATGAGGCGGACATCGGCCTGCGGGTTCTCGCCGTAGGTGATGATGCGGCGATCCTCGATATGCCCGACGAGATCCTGCACCACCGGATGGTCGATGCACATGACGGCGAAGCCGTAGAACGGGATATTGTCGATGAAGCGCCGGAACGCGTCCTTGACCGCCTCGAACGATCCGAAATGGTCGAGATGCTCGGGGTCGATATTGGTGACGATGGCGACGTCGGCGGGAAGCTTCAGGAAGGTGCCGTCGGATTCGTCGGCCTCCACCACCATCCACTCGCCCTCGCCCATGCGGGCATTGGTGCCGTAGGCGTTGATGATGCCGCCATTGATGACGGTGGGGTCGAGATTGCCGGCGTCCAGCAGCGTCGCCACCAGCGACGTCGTGGTGGTCTTGCCATGCGTGCCCGCGATGGCGACGCAGGATTTGAAGCGCATCAGCTCGGCCAGCATCTCGGCGCGGCGCACCACCGGCAGGCGGCGCTCGCGGGCGGCGATGAGCTCGGGATTGTCGCGCCGGATCGCCGTGGAGACCACCACGAGGGCGGCCTCCTCCACGTTCTGCGCCGCATGGCCGATGAAGGTCTTCATGCCCTTCTCGGCCAGCCGCCGCACATTGGCGTTGTCGTTGGCGTCCGACCCCTGCACCGTGTAGCCGAGATTCGACATGACCTCGGCGATGCCGGACATGCCGATGCCGCCGATGCCGATGAAATGGATGGGGCCGAGCTTGTCGGGCAGCTTCATGGTGTGACTCAGTCTCGTCGTGTCGCGGAGCGCGTGAGGGCGCCCCGGCTCGGAATCAGGTGCGGGCCGCCGTCTCGAGGACGACATCGGCCAGCCGCTCGGCGGCGTCGTGGATGCCCGCGCTTTTGGCGGCTGCGGCCGCCGCGGTCAATTTTGCCGGATCGGTGAACAGGTCGAGGAGCTCGGCCGTGAGGCGATCCGGCGTGAAGGCGCTCTGCTGGATGGCGAGCGCCGCGCCGATCCGGCTGAGCGTCGCGGCATTGGCGGCCTGGTCCTGGTCGAGGGCGCCGGGCAACGGCACCAGGATCGACGGCCGCCCCATCGCGGCGAGTTCCGACACGGTGGACGCGCCGGAGCGTCCGACGACCAGATGGCTGCGGGCCATGCGGGCCGGCAGGTCCTTGAAGAACGGCGCCGTCTCGAGACCGGCGAGGCCGAGGGAGAGGTAGAGGTTCTGGACCTCGGTGAGGTCTTCGGCCCGCACCTGCTGCACCAGCATCAGCCGCGCGCGAAGGTCGGCGGGCAGCTGGGCGATGGCTTTCGGCACCACCTGCCCCATCACCGCCGCGCCCTGGCTGCCGCCGAAGACGAGGAGATGGCGCTCATCCGCCTCGCCCACCGGCGGGTAGGGCGTCCGCGCGGCGGCGAGCACGGCGGGACGGAGCGGGTTGCCGGTATGGGTGCGTGGGGCGGTGGCCTTCAGGGGGATGCCACGCACCTCCGCGAAGCCGGTGGCGATGGCGCGCGCACCCCGCGCGAGGAAGGCGTTGGCGCGCCCCATCACCGCGTTCTGCTCGTGCAGGATGGTCGGAACACGCAGGATCTGCCCGGCGAGAACCGGCGGCACGGTCGGATAGCCGCCAAAGCCCACGATGGCGGCCGGGTTGATCCGCCGGATCTCGCGCGCGGCCACGCCGAAGCCGCGCCCGAGGGTGAGGAGCGCCCCCGCCCGCTTCACGATGGAGCGGCCGGACGGCGTCGCCGAGGCGATGGTGACGATCTCAGAGGCCGGAAACTCACCCGCGATGGAATCGACGCGGGCGTCGGTGGCCAGCACCACGCGGACGCCCCGCGCGCGCAGGGCATGGGCCAAACTCTCGGCCGGGAAGAGATGGCCACCCGTGCCGCCGGCACAGAGCAGGATCGTCGGCGTCATCACGGTCACCGCATCACTCCGGCGACGGTGGCGGGCGCGGTGCCAGGGGGCTTCTGGCTCAGGGTCGACATGCGCGGCCGCTTGCGGGTGAGCGCCACGAGGAAGCCCATGCCCAATGCCAGCGAGATCAGCGACGAGCCGCCATAGGAGACGAAGGGCAGGGTCATGCCCTTGGCCGGCATCAGCCGCACGTTCACCGCCATGTTGATGCAGGCCTGCAGGCCGAACAGGGTGGTGAGACCGGTGATGGCCAGGCGCGAGAAGGTGTCGTCGGTGCGGCGGGCGAGCTTCAGCCCCCGCATGACGATATAGGCGAAGAGGCAGACGAGGCCGAGGCAGACGATGACGCCGAACTCCTCGCCGGTGACGGAGAAGATGAAGTCGGTATGGGCGTCGGGCAGGTGGCGCTTGGCCACGCCCTCCCCCGGGCCGGTGCCGAACCAGCCGCCGGAATTGAACGATTCCCGCGCCCAGTATTCCTGGAAGCTGTCGCCGGAATCCTTGTCGAGGAAGCGGGTGATGCGCTCGCGCACGTGATGCAGGAACTGGTAGGCGAAGCCGACGCCGACGAGGCCGGCGACACCGAGGCCCGCGACCCAGAACCAATGCAGGCCGGCAACGAAGAACAGCGAGCACCAGACGATGGTGATCAGCATGGTCTGGCCGAAATCCGGCTGCAGGATCAGCGGCACGATGGTGACGGGCAGGAGCAGGATCGCCAGCAGGCCGCCGGGCATGTCACGGCGCTGCGCACCTTCCGAGAAGGCCCAGGCTGCGACGACCACGAAGGCCGGCTTCACGAATTCGGAGGGCTGCAGGCCGAACGGGCCGAACTGGATCCAGCGATGCGCGCCCTTGATCTCCGGTCCGAACTTGCCGGCGAGGATGCAGAGGGTGACGCCGACGATCCAGGTGGCCAGGGCCACGCGGCGGATATGGCGCAGGGACAGGAACGACACCGCGACGATGATGAGGATCGTCGGGGCGAGGTACATCGCCTGGCGGTTGAGGAAGTGGAAGGTCGGCAGGCCGATCTTCTCCGCCACCGGCGGTCCGCCGCCCATGAGGAAGACGAGGCCGGCCACCATCAGGGCGGTGAGGCCGGCAAGCAGGCCGCGATCGACGGTCCACCACCAGTCGGTCAGGGGCGTGCGTTCCGCGCGGGACATCATGGGGCGTCGCTCTCCGTGAGCCTTACGGCGCCCGGAAAGAGCAGCCGACAGCCGCCGGCAGCATCAAGCCGGCTCGGATTCGATCCTGTGCCGGAATGGTAAACCAAGTCTTTCACGACGCTCGACTGAACGACAGCCATGCGTCGCCGAACCTGGGTCGTGGCGGGACGCGCCGCGCTTACCGCCTCATCGACTTGAACCCGCAGGTGGGGCCGTTGTCGCGGTAGCCGGCGGGGCAGCGGCGGACGCAGGCGCCGGCCGCGAATTTCAGCGGCGGGCGGCAGGCATTGCGGACGCTCCGCGGCCGGAACTCGTAATCCTGTGCCGGACCCGCCATCGCCTCTCCACCGAGAGTGAAGGAAGCGGCGAGCAACAGGGCGGCGCGAAGGGCGAGACGCGAGATCATGGCGGTTTCCGATGGACGAGACGTGAGCGTATCCCGCCGCGACCTCGCCGATTCGGTCAAGGCCGCTTCATCGATATGACGGCGGGATCTCAGCGGTTCATGTTCTTGAAACGGCAATAGCCCCGGCCGGTATCGCGATATCCGGCGGGGCAGCGCTTGACGCAGGCCCCGGCCGCGAATTTCAGCGGCGGCTTGCAGAGGCCGCCGAAGCGCTTCTCGCGATCCATCGTGTACTTCGCTTGCGCCGACGTGGAGAACGCGATGCTCCCGAGGGGGGCCGCCGCCGTCAGCACGAGGAGGGACGCGAAGGCGAGCCGCAGAATCATCGGGACATCCGGACGAAAGGACGACAGGCGGACAATGCGCCTGCCTCCGAGCGGTTCGATTCCGGACAAAGCCCGTCAGGCCGCCTTGCAGTCGTAGAATCCTTCGCGGATCGCCTCAGGGTCGAGCTTGCGGCCGATGAAGACGACGCGGGAAACGCGGGCCTCGTCCTCTTTCCATGGCCCCTGGAGATCGCCGTCGAGGATCTGGTGAACGCCCTGGAAGACGAAGCGCTGGGGCTCGTTCGGGAAGGCCACGATGCCCTTGCAGCGCAGGATGTCCGGCCCCTGGACCTGGGTCAGGGTCGAGATCCAGGGCATGAACTTCTCCGGGTCCACCGGGCCGTCGATCCTGGCCGAGACCGACTGCATCTCGTCGTCATGGTGATGGTGGTGGCCCTCTTCCAGGAAATCGGGCTCAATATCGAGGATGCGCGAGAGGTCGAAGGCGTTGCGGTCGAGCACCTGATCGAGCGCGACGTCGCAGCGGCTGGTGCGGTGGACCTTGGCATAGGGGTTGATGGAGCGGATCAGGCCCTCGACCCGGTCGAGATCGGCGGGCTCCACGAGGTCCGCCTTGTTGAGCAGGATCACATCCGCGAAGGCGATCTGGTTCTTGGCCTCCGGCGCGTCCTTGAGGCGGTCGGCGAGCCATTTGGCATCCGCCACCGTCACCACCGCGTCGAGGCGGGCGGCGGCGCCGACATCCTCGTCGATGAAGAAGGTCTGGGCCACGGGCGCCGGGTCGGCGAGGCCGGTGGTCTCCACGATGATCGCGTCGAACTTGCCGCGCCGCTTCACCAGCCCGTCCATGATGCGGATGAGGTCGCCGCGCACGGTGCAGCAGACGCAGCCGTTGTTCATCTCGAACACCTCCTCGTCGGCGCCGATGACGAGGTCGTTGTCGATGCCGATCTCGCCGAATTCGTTGACGATGACGGCGTAGCGCTTGCCGTGGTTCTCGGTGAGGATGCGGTTGAGGAGCGTGGTCTTGCCGGCTCCGAGATAGCCGGTGAGCACGGTCACGGGGATCTTCGAGGAGGCGGGTGTCGGGCTGTCGGACATGAAAGGCTCTTCAGGTTCGCGTAATCGGCCGCGTCGGCTGTGTGGCGCCTGTTATATTGTATCATCGCCCTGCGATGAAAGGGCGTTTCCTCACCCCGTCCGGGCTGGCCTGAGACTCTCGCACAACGCCGCCAGGGTGAGGCGGAAGCCGGCCGATCCGGCGAGCAGCCGCTCCAGCATCAGCGCGCCCTCCAGGGTCGCCACCACCATCCGGGCCGTGGCGGCCGGATCGAGACCGGGGCGCAGGCTCCCGTCGGCACACCCTTCGGCCAGAACCCGCTCCAGCCAGGCGATGTGCTTGTCGAAGAACCGGGCGAGCTCGGCGCGCAGCGCGTCCGGCAGCGTGTCCCTCTCGATGGCGAGCACGGCGCAGAGACAGCCGAGCCCATTCTCGACCCCGGTGAGATAGTGCCGGCCATAGGCCTCGATCCGCGCGATCGCGTCCGGCTGGGCCGCGACGATGGCGGCGAGCGCCGCGTCGTAGCGGGCGTCGTAGGCCTCCACCAGAGCGAGGGCGAGGTCGGTCTTCGTGCGGAAATGGTGATGGATGCTCGCCTTGCGGATGCTCACCGCCTCGGCGAGGTCGCCGTAGCTGAAACCGGAATAGCCCCGGCCCCGTACCAGGATCTCGGCCTGGGCCAGCAGCTCCGCTCTGGTGTCTCTCATGGTCGGTCGATCATGGTCGGGGGCTTCGCGAAACCGGGGAGGGAGGCACGAAGGTGTGATGCGCAACTCCGCGCGTCAGCACTTATGCCGTTGACGGCAGCAAAAATCTACCTACTAGATGGTAGCCATAAAAACGGGAGGATAATTCATGAAAGGTCGCTTCGCCGGGCGATCCTCGCAGGATATGCCATGAACCCGCAGCCTCTGCGGAGCTTGGCCACGCGCCGCGCCGCTCTGTTCGGCGGGCTGTGCCTGTGCTGCCTGCCGAGCCTCGGCCGGGCGGCGGAATCCTTCACGATGGACGAAGTCGGGCCGGGCATCTTCATGCGGCGCGGCCTCGATGCCGAGGCGACACCCGAGAACGGCGACGCCATCGCCAATATCGGCTTCGTCGTAGGCGAGACATCCGTGCTCGTGACGGAGTCGGGCGGCAGCCTCGCCGATGGGGAATGGCTGCGCGCCGAGATCGAGAAACGCACGTCGAAGCCGGTCAGCCACGTGGTGCTAACCCATGTCCACCCCGACCATTGCTTCGGCGCGCAGGCCTTCGTGCAGGACAAGCCGGTCTTCGTCGGCCACCACGCCCTGCGGTCCGCCCTCGATTCGCGGGGCGACTTCTACAGGACGCGCCTCGTGGAAATCCTCGGGGCCGACAAGGCCGGATCGGTGGTCTACCCGACGATGGAGGTGGCCGACACGGCCGAGATCGACCTCGGCGGACGGAGCTTGCGCTTCACCGCCCACGGCACCGCCCATACCAATTGCGACCTCTCCATGGTCGATACCCGGACGGGCATCCTGTTCCCGGCCGATCTCCTGTTCGTCACAAGGGTCCCGTCCCTCGACGGCAGCCTGCTCGGCTGGCTGAAGGAGGTCGAGACACTGACCGGACTGGGTGCGACGAAGGCCGTGCCCGGCCATGGCCCGACCCTGGTCGATGCCGCGCCCGCCTTCGCCGACCTGACGCGCTACCTCACGGCGCTCCGCGACGAGACCCGCAAGGCCATCGCCGCCGATCAGCCCATCGACAAGGCGATCGACAGTATCGGCCAGTCGGAGCGCGAGAAATGGGTCCTGTTCGACACCTATAACGGCCGCAACGTCACTCAGGCCTACAAGGAGCTTGAGTGGGAATGAGCCAGCGCCACATCATCACGACGAGGAGAGACGCCATGACCACCTACGCGCCGACACCGATCTCCGCGACCAAACGGTCCTTCACCGCCGCCCTGTGCCTATCCGCCGCCATGCTGATGGGCGGCTCCGCCCTCGCCGCCGGCGCCAGCGATACCGATACGGAGCGGCTGGAGCGCTGGCAGGACATTGCCAAATCCATCTTCGGCGACCGCATTATCGAGCCGACCGACGCGCTCATCAAGGTCGACGCCCCGCCGCGCGCCCTCGACGCCTCCCTGGTGCCGATCACCCTGATGATGCCGGAGAAGGACAGGATCGCCGCCGTTCATCTCATCATCGACGACAACCCGTCGCCCTATGCCGCCCACATCACCTTCGGCCCCGCCGCCGACCCGAGCGAGGTGAAGCTCCGGGTGCGGATCAACAACTACACCAACGTCCATGCCGTGGCCGAAACCAAGGACGGCAAGCTCTACGAGGCCGTGAAGTTCGTCAAAGCCTCGGGCGGATGCTCCGCGCCCATGGGGATGAGCGACGAGGAGGCCCTGAAGGGCGCCGGCGACATGAAGATGAAGTTCGCCGAGGGCGGCCAGGGCAAGCCCACGGAGGCGACGCTGATGGTCCGTCACCCGAATTTCAGCGGGATGCAGATGAACCAGATCACCCGCGATTACACGCCGGCGCGCTACATCAACAAGCTCGACGTCTCCTCGAACGGCAAGCTCGTCTTCTCCATGAACGGCGACATCTCCATCGCGTCGAACCCGGTGATCAATTTCGCCCTCGCGCCCGACGCCAAGGGCCCGATCAAGGTGGTGGCCACGGACAACCAGCAGAGCCGCTGGGAACACAGCTTCAACACGCCGACCCCGAGCAACTGACGATGAGGATGCCGCGCATGATTCGATCGATCGGAGCCGCCTCCATCGCCCTCGCCATACTGTCGGGCGCGCCGGCCTGGGCGGCGAGCCCCGCAGATTCACCCGTGAACGTGCCGGAGCCCGAAGGGTTCTGGACCGGGCCGCCGAAGGCCTACACCCCCAAGACCCTGACGGGGGCGACGGTGGTCGATATCGACGCCCTCGACAAGCTGGTCGCCGCCGAGAAACCGGTGATGATCGACGTGGCCATGGCCGACCAGAAGCCGGTGGGCTTTCCCACCGACCGGCCCTGGCTGCCCGCCCACCGCTCGATTCCCGGCAGCGTCTGGATGCCGGGCGCGGGAGCGGCGCCAATGGCCCCGGCGCGGGAGGCGCAGTTCCTCGCCCGCGTCGCCGACCTCACCGGCGGCGACAAGACGAAGCCGGTGGTCACCTTCTGCCATCCCGAATGCTGGGGCAGCTGGAATGCCGGCAAGCGCCTGCTCCAGAACGGCTATACCCGCGTCTACTGGTTCGCCGACGGGGTCGAGGGCTGGCAGGACAGGCACGACACCACGATCCTGAAGGTCGATGCCGCCTGGGCCGCCAAGCCCGCCGGCGAGGCACAGAGATAGTCGCCCGCCGGCGAGGCAGCGCCCGAACTCGGGTCAAGGGGTTCGGCATGACGATGGACAGGGCACACCGTCATTCCGGGGCGCCGAAGGCGAGCCCGGAATGACGACTTGGGTATCAAAGCCAGTTTGTACGTTTCCATGGGTCAGGTGACATGAGCCCCAATTCGGGTCTCGGCCCAGCGATAGAGCAGCAGTTACCGACGTAACCAGCCTCGGTGACGCGGCCGGCTTCAAGCCGCCTACACCTCACTGTTGAGACATTCCCGATGATCAGCCGTCGCGCCCTCCTCCTCACGACGGCCCTTCTCGCCATCGCCGGCGAGGCCCTCGCCGCCGAACCGTTCGACGAGGCGGCCTTCGCCGCTGCCCAAGCAGCCGGCCGGCCGATCGTCGTGGAGGTGACGGCCCCCTGGTGCCCGATCTGCAAGGCGCAGCGGCCCCTCCTGAAGGCTCTCTCCGAACAGCCGCGTTTCAAGGATCTGGCGGTCTACGAGATCGACTTCGACACGCAGAAGGCGCTGATGCGCCGGTTCGATGCGCGCATGCAGAGCACCCTCATCGTCTTCAAGGGAGGCCAGGAGATTGGGCGTTCCGTGGGCGAGACGCAGGGCGAATGGATCGAATCCCTGGTGGAGAAGGCGCTGTAGAACGGCGTCGGAAATCCAGCGGGCATCCCTGTCATGAACACATCGCTGGGCCTCGCCTTCCTCGCCGGCCTGCTCACGATTCTCTCTCCCTGCGTGCTGCCGCTGCTTCCCATCGTTTTGGGGGCTGCGGCCTCCGAGCATCGTTTGGGGCCGGCGGCCCTGGCGGCCGGGCTCGCTCTGTCCTTCGTGGCGCTAGGCCTGTTCGTGGCGACCGTTGGGTTCAGCCTCGGTATCGACGGCGACGTCCTCCGCCCGGTGGCGGCGCTCCTGCTCGTTCTCGTCGGAATCGTCCTCATCGTGCCCGCCTTGCAGGTCCGTCTCGCCGCCGCGGGCGGGCCCCTGAGCGACCGGCTGGAGCGACGCTTCGGGGGCATCGCGACCACCGGCCTCGCGGGCCAGTTCACCGTCGGTCTTCTGCTCGGCGCGGTGTGGAGCCCCTGCGTGGGGCCGACCCTGGGCGCCGCGTCCCTCCTCGCAGCGCAGGGGAAGGAACTGGCGCAGGTCGCCCTCACCATGCTGGTCTTCGGCCTCGGCGCGGCCCTGCCCCTGCTCGGCCTCGGCCTGCTGTCGCGCCGGGTGCTGATGGCGTGGCGGTCGCGGATGATGCGGGCCGGCGCGGGCCTCAAAGCGGCGCTCGGAATCGTTCTCGTCCTCACCGGATCGGCGATTCTGACGGGGCTCGACAAGCGTCTCGAGACGGCTCTCGTCTCGGCCTCACCGGACTGGCTGACAGCTCTGACCACCCGTTTTTAAGGTATACCAAGCGACATTGGGCTGAGCGGCGAAGAAAGCCGACGAAATCAGCAACGTCAGGGGCTTATGAAGCGAAGTAGCCCGTTGACAAGCCTCCGGTTGTGGCAGAATAAAGGCACCGGAGACGGCCCGACGTCTAGGGAGGAAACGCCCGGCAAGGGTTGCGACGACAGGCGACGCCATCGCCAGATCGTCAGCAGGATATCGGTCAGCCGCTCCAGTTCTTTACCCTACAAGCGTCGAAGACCGTCATCACGACGGGTGATTTCAGCATTCCGAGCGTATAGACATCCCCGACATGCCTCCGGCCTTCGCGCCGCCGGCGAAACGGGGTTGAGATCGATGTCGCAAGTCGTTCAGTCACGCCGCATCCGTGCCGTGGACCTCGCCAAGCGCAAGGCCGAAGGCGCCAAGATCATCGCGCTGACGGCCTACCACGCCCATACCGCCAGCATCCTCGATCCTCATTGCGACTTCATCCTGGTGGGCGATTCCCTCGGCATGGTCATGCACGGGATGGAGACGACCCTGCCGGTGACCCTGGAGATGATGATCGTCCAGGCGCAGGCCGTGATCCGCGGCACCTCCAGGGCCCTCATCGTCGTGGACATGCCGTTCGGCTCCTACGAGGCGAGCCCGCAGCAGGCCTTCATGAGCGCCGCCCGCGTGCTGAAGGAGACCGGCGCCGGCGCGATCAAGATGGAGGGCGGCGCCCGTTTCGCCGAGACCGTCGCTTTTCTCGTGGAGCGGGGCATTCCGGTGATGGGCCATATCGGCCTCACCCCCCAATCCGTGAATACGATGGGCGGGTTCCGCGTGCAGGGACGCGGCGAGGAGGGCGAGCGCAAGCTGATGCAGGACGCCCAGGCGATCAGCGATGCGGGGGCCTTCGCCATCGTGCTCGAAGGCATCGTCGAGCCGGTGGCCCGCGCCATCGCCACGAACCCCTCCATCACCACGGTGACCATCGGCATCGGCGCCTCCACCGCCTGCGACGGCCAGATCCTCGTCCTCGAAGACATGCTCGGCTTGAGCGACCGGGTGCCGAAATTCGTGAAGCGCTTCGGCTCCCTGCGCGGGCAGATCGAGGGCGCGGTGGAAGCCTATGCGGAAGAGGTCCGCGCCGGCCGTTTCCCGGCGGACGAGCATACCTACCAGCCCATCTGAGCGAGACCGGTGCGCCGCCTGGGGCTCGCCCGTTGCCGGGCGCCCGTGAGCGGGGCCGATGTCGCGCCGAACCCGTCGACCACCGCGGCTTGAGCGGCGCCTGAAAGGCGTCGTCCAGGTCCTCGATCGGTATCGTGACGGTCCTCTTCGATCCCCGCCGTCGCATGCTCGAAAGGAGACGGCGTCAGGCTGTGCCGACGCTGTTTTTCCATGACGCCAAATTGACGCAGAAGACTAATTGTTCATCGCCTGAACGGCAGTTCTTAGAAGATTATAAGCACTTTGCATAAAGATTAAGCGTCTTGAATGATGGGACGTGGACCGATTTATGGATCCGCGACACCTCATCTGCATAGTTTGAAAGCATTACTGATGAAGACGACGATAAAGCTGAGGATTGTAGCACTTCTGGGTTGTATCGGCCTACTTCTCCTCGCAACATCAGGCATTTCTAACCTTGCACTGTATTGGAGCAGCCAAAGCCTCAAAACCACCTTCGATGATCGTGTCATCCCCCTCCGGCAATTCATCGTCATCCGGGATTCCTATGACGACCTGACCAACGTGTCGCGCGCGTTGCGCGGCCGGCAGATCGAGCCGGCCCAGGCCAGGGAGAAGATCGAGCGCGACCTTTCGAACATCACCACGCAATGGTCGGCCTATTTGGCGACCTACCTGACACCGGAAGAGGACACCGTCGCCAAGGACCTGCAGGGGCGGATCGACGGGAACGGCGTCGTCATGGCCGAGATCCTCAAGCGCATCGCTGCCGGGGACGGTTCGGAATTCGAGACGACGCATGCGGACTTGCTGAAAGGCTTGCAGGCCACCAACCCGATGCTGACAAAACTGGCCACGCTGCAGGTGCGTGAGGCGGAGGCGGAATACCGGCGCTCCGAGGCGACGTCCGGTTGGACCCGGCTCACCCTGCTGGCCGCGCTCGGTCTCGCCGCGCTCACCGTTGCCTACGGCGTCTACACGATCATCGCGCAGGTCACCCGCCCGCTCGGCAACCTCGTCGGCGTTCTCCAGCGCATGGCCCGGGGTGAGATCGATGCGGAGATCAAGGAAGCCGCCCGCGGTGACGAGATCGGCGCCGTCGGCAAGGCCGTCGAGGGCATCAAGGCCATGGTCGCCCGCAAGGCCGCCGAGGAATTCGAGATCAAGCGTCGGGCCAACGAGGCTGCGGTAGCCGAGCGCAAGCGCACGATGATCGAGCTGGCGGACGGCTTCGAGCGTGCCGTCGGCGGTATCGTCGGGACCGTGTCCTCATCGGCCACCGAACTCCAGGCCACTGCCCAGCAGATGACCGCCAGCGCCCACGAGACGGCGGCTCAGTCCTCCACCGTCGCGGCCGCCGCCGAGGAGGCTGCCACCAACGTCAACACGGTCGCGGCAGCCGCCGAGGAATTGGGCTCGTCGGTGCAGGAGATCGGTCGCCAGGTGTCCGGCTCGGCCATGCTCGCTCAATCGGCCGTGGGCGAGGCCGACCAGACCGTGCATCTGGTCCAGGCCCTGCAAACCACGTCGGCCCGGATCGGCGACATGGTGGGCATGATCTCGACCATCGCCAGCCAGACCAACCTGCTGGCGCTCAATGCCACGATCGAGGCGGCGCGCGCCGGCGTGGCGGGGCGGGGCTTCGCGGTGGTGGCGAGCGAGGTGAAGGCCCTCGCCGCCCAGACCGCCAAGGCGACCGAAGAGATCGGCCGCCAGATCGGCGAGGTGCAGGCCGTCACCGCTCAGGCCGTGATGGCGATCGGCGGCATCACCGGGCGGATCCGCGAGATCGACGACATGGCGGCCTCGATCGCCGCTGCGGTGGAGCAGCAGGGCGCGGCGACGCAGGAGATCGTCCGCAACGTCGCCCAGGCATCGGCAGGCACCAACGAGGTGACCGGCAATATCGCCGGTGTGGCGCAGGCCTCGGAGGAGACCGGGATGGCGGCCGGACAGGTCCTGTCCGCCGCCTCCGAACTGTCGCGCCAGTCCGAGCATCTCGGCGCGGAGGTCTCTCGCTTCCTCTCGACCATCCGCGCCGCCTGACCCGACGGGAATCGGACGCGGACCGTCGCCCATCCACTCGGGAGCGGCGTTCCCGAGAGAGGCCGGGCGCGGGTGTCCCTAGCGGACCCCGCCTCCGAAGGCCGTGGCGATCTCGAACGTGCCGCCGAGCAGGAAGTCGAGGGCCAGGATGAGCCCGAGGGCCGCGATGTAGACGACCGTGAACAGGTCCTTATCCTCTTTGCCGGCCAGAATCAGGCCGGCGAAGGGAACGGTCTGGAGCGCCAGGATGGCGGGAAGGTGCATGACGATCCTCGAGGGGGCGGGGGTATTCCCGACCCCTCCCCGAGGAGGCCGGGCCTTCTAAGGCCGGACCGGTGACGCGATCCGGACGGATCAGACCGGTGTCCGCGCGAGGCGGGCGGGGCCGGATTCCTCGATCGTGTCCGAAGCCAGCACCGGGCCTTGCGCGAGGTAGCGCGCCCGCATCGGCCGGAGCACGAACATCGCCAGGGCCGCCGCCGCCACGTTGAGCCCGATGATGATCGAGAACACCGCCGACCAGCCGTAGGTTGCCGAGATGACGCTCGCCACCGGCACGAGGAACGAGGCCGTCCCCTTGGCGGTGTAGAGCAGGCCGGCATTGGTGGTGGCGAAGGTGGACCCGAACGTGTCGCCGCAGGTGGCCGGGAACAGCGAGTAGATCTCGCCGAAGACACCGAAATAGATCGCCGTCGAGAACACGAAGACCAGCGGGTTGGTGCCGTAGCTCAGCAGCAGGACGATCGCGGCCGCCGCCGTCGCGAAGGCGATGAACATCGTGTTCTCGCGCCCGATCGTATCCGAGACGAAACCGAAGAACGGACGCCCGAACCCGTCGAAGATCCGGTCCAGCGAGATGGCGAAGGTCAGCGCCGCCATCTGCAGGCCGAACAGGCTGACGGGCACGTCGGCGACCCGGAAGTCATGGGCGATGGGCGCGATCTGCGCCGCCGCCATCAGGCCGCCCGAGGCCACCATCACGAAGATCGCGTACATGACCCAGAAGACCGGGGTGCGCACCACCTCGCGCGGCGTGCGGTCGACCCTGGTCTGCGGCAGACGCAGGCTCTTGCGTTGGATCGGCACGGCGACGGACGGCTTGCGCAACAGGAACGACAGCAGGACCACGATGGCGCCCTGGCCGAGGCCGAAATACAGGAAGGCGTCCTGGTAGCCGCTGCTGGCGATCATCTTGGCGATCGGCACCACCGTCACTGCGGCGCCCGCGCCGAAACCGGCCGCCGTGGCACCAGCCGCGAGGCCGCGCCGATGTGGAAACCATTTCAGGGCGTTGCCGACGCAGGTGCCGTAGACCGACCCGGCCCCGATGCCGCCGATCACCGCCGCGCCGTACAGCATCCACAGGGACGAGGCCTGGGAGTTGATGAGCCAGGCGAGCGCGATCATCACGCCGCCGAAACAGACGACGATGCGCGGGCCGTAGCGATCGACGAACCAGGCTTCCACCGGCACCAGCCAAGTCTCCGTGGCGACGAAGATCGTGAAGGCGAACTGGATCGCCGCGCGGCCCCAGTGGAACTTGGCGTCGATGGGATCGACGAAGAGCGTCCAGCCATATTGCAGGTTGGCGATCATCGCCATGCAGAGAACGCCGAAGGCGAGTTGCCGCCATTTGGCGGATGGTGCGTCCTGTCGTTCCATCCCTGAATCCATTCTTGTTTGGGTGTGTCGTTGAATCCCCACTCCATCATGCATCAAAATTCAAGGCATACAATATACCACGGATTAAAATTCCTGCTCGTTCGTGCGCATGGCGCGATGGCTAGTCTGTGTGCGGGTGGGGCCACCACGGGGCGGGTCGATCGCCTCGCCACGCTCGCGATCCACACCAGAATGGAGGGCAGAACGGCCATGCTTCCATTGCGGGACTGCGCCGCGTGGGCGGGCGAGATTCACGCCAAGCGCCATCGCGAAGGGTAAAATCGTCTGCCGACGCCGTCCGCGAAGGAGTAACCTATTATAAAATCGGAGTTTTTATCTAAAACAGTTCTAGAAGATAGCACTTGCATGCAGAATAGCTTCTTTGCCAGATGATTTCACAACACGAATTAGAGAGCAGTCTTTCTTTGCAACGCTTCTAATTCATCAAATCCTGGCAAATCGGGTTTCGCTGTGCATCAGCCCTCGCTCAATTATCGCGGCCATTCTGCGATGTCGTCCGTTCGCGCGCCAATCATCCTTGCCCTGCTATCGAGCGTGGCGGTACTGGCTGTACTGTCGAAACCAGTCATGGCGCAGGGCGCGGACCACGCGGTGACCCTCGATACCTTGTCGGTCGATGGTGTCGCGGGACGTCCGAGCGCATCCGGCGCGGATGCCGGCGGTCCCGTCGGTCCAGTGCGCGGCTATACTGCCACGCGAAGCGTCGTCGGCACCAAGACGGATACGCCTATTCTTGAAACGGCCCAGTCGATTTCTGTCATCTCTCGAAAGCAGATCGAGGATCAGAACGCTCTCACCGTCAACCAGGCCCTGCGCTACACGCCGAGCGTCACCACCGAGCAGCGCGGCGGCTCCGGCTCGACGCGCCTCGAACAGTTCCTGATCCGCGGCTTCCAGGCCCCCCTCTTCCTCGACGGGATGCGCCTGCCAAGCAACCGTGACGCCGGCCCGTCCGTCGATCCGTTCCGGCTGGAGCGCGTCGACATCATCAAGGGGCCGGCCTCGGTCCTCTACGGGCAGTCTGGCCCGGGCGGCATCGTCAACCTCGTCAGCAAGGTTCCGTCCTTCGTTCGCCACGGCGAAATCTTCATCCAGGGCGGGGATTACAACACCGTGCGCGGCGGCGTGGATGTCGGCGGCCCGATCGAGGGCCACGGCGTGCTGGCAGACCAGTTCGCCTACCGCATCATCGCGGCGGGCTGGAACGCCGACGGCCCGGCCAAGACCACCTCGATCGAGCGCAGCTTCATCAACCCCAGCGTGACGTGGCGCCCGTCCGCCGACACCTCGCTGACGGTCATCGGCCTGTACCAGCGCGACCCTTATTCCGGCTATTACGGCGCCCTGCCCGCCAAGGGCACGCTGTTCCCCTCGAATTTCGGCGTCGCCAACGGACCGCTCGGCCGCCTGCCGCGCAACTTCTATGACGGCGACCCGAATATCGAGCGCTCCGACCGGACACAGGCTTCCGCGACCTACATCTTCGATCATCGTTTCGACGAGGGCATCCGCGTCCACTCGTCGGGGCGCTTCCTGCGCACCCTCGGCGATTACCGCAGCCTCTACGACGCCACCTCGAACAACCTCGCCTGGGGTGGCCGATTCCTCAATCGGGCCATCGGCGGCACCAACGTGGCCATCGACGCCTTTACTAACGACAACAACATCGTGGCCGATTTCCAGACCGGCCCGCTCGCCCATACTGTCCTCGTCGGGCTCGACCACCAGACGCTTTATACGAAGACGTTCAGCACACCGTTCCCGACAGTCCCCCAGAGCCTCGACGTGCTCAACCCGGTCTACGGACTGACCAATATCTCTTTCCCGGCCTTCTCGGGTTATTCCGACATCACCTCCCACCAGACCGGGATCTACTTCCAGGATCAGGTCAAGGTCGACCGCCTGACCCTGACCCTCGGCGGACGCTACGATTGGGTGAGACAGAGCGGCCCGACCCGGGACATGGCGGGTCAGCTCGTCAGCGATCAGGATGCGCCGAGCGAAGCCTTCACGGGCCGGGCGAGCCTGCTCTATCTCTTCGACGGCGGCATCGCTCCCTATGTCAGCTATTCGGAAGCGTTCGAGCCGCAATTTTCCGGGCAGATCTTCACCGGCGACCCAAGCTTCGGCCGCCTGCCCGATCCCATCACCAGCCGGCAGTTCGAGGCCGGCGTGAAGTACCAGCCTCCCGGCACGGATATCCTGCTGACGGCGGCGGCCTTCGACATCAAGCGCCAGAACTCGCTGTCTCCCGATATCGCCAACGGTCCGCGCTTCTCCATTCAGAACGGCGAAGTCAGCGTTCAGGGCGTCGAGTTCGAAGCGCGGGCCAACGTCACCGAGAACCTCACCGTCGTCGGCGGCTTCTCCCTCATCGACGCCATCAACTCCGCCGGCACCGGCACGACGCTGAACGAGACGACCCGCCAGACCGTGGGCCTCGTCGGCCTGCGTCCGATCCAGGTGCCGGACACCACGATCTCGCTCTTCGGCAACTATCAGGTCCGCACGGGCATGTTCGCCGGCCTCGGCTTCGGCGGCGGGTTCCGCTATCTCGGCGGCTCGCAGGGCGACGCCGCCAACAGCTTCAAGGTGCCGGCGAACCTCGTCGTGGATGCCGTCGCGTCCTACGACTTCAGCTACCTGTCGCCGAGCCTGAAGGGCATGCAGTTGCAGGTCAACGCCCAGAACCTCCTCGACGAGACCTACGTGCAGTCCTGCGCCTTCCAAGCCTGGTGCTGGTATGGCGCGCCGCGCACCGTGCTCGCGACGCTCCGGTATCGCTGGTAGAGAATGGCCGCGCGCCCGTCGGTGCCTCGACCGAGACCGCTTGAGAACGACATGCCAGAAGGATGTGCGGCATGAAGAACGGCCTTCGCCAATCCATGGCCTGGTTGCACACCTGGTCCGGCCTCGTGGTCGGCTGGGTGCTGTTCGCCGTCTTCGTCACCGGAACAGCGAGCTATTATCGCACCGACATCACGGCCTGGATGCAGCCGGAGCTGAGGCAGGCGGCGCGGGCCGAGCCGGTCCCCGACCTCGCCCGCGCGGCGGAGATCGGGCTCGCCCATCTCCAGGCCCATGCCGTGGGCGCGCGGTCCTGGTCCATCGGCCTGCCGCAGCCGGACCGGCCGATCATCGACCTGTTCTGGCGGACGAAGCCGGGCACGCCCCCGAACATCGTCCAGCTCGACGGGCAGACGGGAGAGCCGGCGACCTTCAGGAAGACCAGGGGCGGCGACTTCCTCTACCGTTTCCATTTCGAGCTGCACATGCCGCCGCTCTGGGGGCGCTGGATCGTCGGCATCTGCGCGATGGTGATGCTGGTGGCGCTCATCAGCGGCATCATCACCCATCGCCGGATCTTCGCCGATTTCTTCACCCTGCGCCGGGACAAGTCGGCCCAGCGCGGCTGGCTCGACGCGCACAACGTCACCGGCGTGCTGGCGCTGCCCTACCACCTGATGATCACCTATACGGGCATCGTCACCCTGGCGATGATCTACATGCCCTGGGGCGTCACCGCCGCGTATAACGGCGATGCGACGCGCTTCTACGCCGAGACCGCCCAGATCACGGCCCAGCGCCCGCCCCTCGGCCAGCCCGGAACCCTGGCCCCGATCGGGCCGATGGTCGCCCGCGCCGTGGCGACGATCCACGAGCCGCTGGAGCGCCTGTCCATCGTCAATCCGGGCGATGCCCGATCCACGGTGATCGCGATCTTCGAGGAGCCGCACGGACTCGCCCACCAGCATCCGCAGATCGCCTTCGACGGCACCACCGGCGAGATCGTCGAGATCCTGCAGGGCGGGCTGAAGCCGGCGGCCAAGACCTTCACCACCATGGTCGGCCTGCACGAGGCCCATTTCGCCGGGCCGGCCCTGCGCATCCTGTTCTTCCTCTGCGGCCTGATGGGATGCGTCATGGTGGCGAGCGGGCTGATCCTGTGGTCCGTCGCCCGGCTGCCGAAACCCGGCGAGGCCCCGTCCCTCGGCCTTCGCGTGGTGCAGGCCCTCAATATCGGCACCGTCATCGGCCTGCCGGCGGGGATCGCGGTGTATTTCCTCGCCAACCGCGTGCTCCCTCCCGGCCTCGAGGGCCGCCTCGACTGGGAGGTCCGGGCCTTTTTCGGCGCCTGGATCGTGATGAGCGTGGTTCCGCTGTTCCGGCCTCATCGCGCCGCTTGGCGGGAGATGGCCGTCGTCACCGCGATCCTGTTCCTCGCCGTGGCGCTGGCGGACCTCCTGGCAGCCGCCGCGCCGTCGCCGAGCGCCCTGCTGCGGCACGATCCGGGCCTCCTCTGGTTCGATGCCGCCATGGTGGCTCTCGCGGGGCTGTTCGCGCTGGTCGCCCACAAGGTCGCGCATTTCCAGACGCGCAAGCGTGCGAAAGCCGCCCCCGTCGGCGCGCCGAGGACGGCCTGAACCAAGGAGACGAAAGCGGGAGCAAGAACCGGGATGCGGCCGGCGAGCCTCGGGGTCAGTATGATGGCCTGAAGCGGCGGCCCGCGCCGTCGTCGCCCGATCAGGAGATCGACGCCGTGCCCGCCCCCGAACCGATGGCCCGTCAGGACGTCCCATCCATCGCCGATCCTGCAGGATGCCGCCTCGAAGGCGGCGACGCTGCGCGATGGGCCGCCCTCGCCTCCCGCGACGAGGCCGCCGATGGCAGCTTCGTCTATGCGGTGCGTACCACTGGGATCTATTGCCGGCCGAGTTGCGCCGCGCGCGCGCCGCGACCCGAAAATGTGAGCTTTCACGCCTCCTGCGCCGAGGCGGAAGCAGCCGGCTTTCGCGCCTGCAAGCGCTGCCTCCCCAACGCGCCCAGCCTCGCCGCGCGCCGGGCGGAGGCGGTCGCCCGCGCCTGCCGCCTCATCGACGAAGCCGAAACCTTGCCTGACCTCGGGGCGCTGGCGGAGGCGGCCGGTCTCAGCGCGTTCCATTTCCACCGTGTGTTCAAGACAGTCACCGGCGTTACGCCGAAATCCTACGCGGCGGCGCGACGCGCGGAGGCTCTGGCCTCGGGCTTGAGCCGGGCAGAAACGGTCACGCAGGCGATCTATGAGGCCGGATACGCCTCGCCGAGCCGCTTCTACGCGGAGGCGACGGACCGCCTCGGCATGGCGCCCGAGACCTACCGCCGGGGCGGCGAAGGCGTCGCGATCCGGTTCGGGATCGGCCAATGCGCCCTCGGCGCCATCCTGGTGGCGGCGACAGTCAAGGGAATCTGCGCCATCCTGCTCGGAGACGATCCCGACCAACTGTCCCGCGACCTCCAGGACCGGTTTCCGAAGGCCGACCTGCTGGGGGGCGACGCGGCTTTCGAGGCCTGGATGGCCCAGGTGGTGGGGTTCGTCGCGACGCCCGCGCGCGATCTCGGACTGCCGCTCGATATCGGCGGCACCGCCTTCCAGCAGCGGGTCTGGGACGCCCTGCGCAAGATCCCCATCGGCACCACCGCGACCTATGCGGACATCGCCAGAGCCATCGGCGCTCCGGCGGCGAGCCGTGCGGTGGCGCTGGCCTGTGGCGCGAATTCCATCGCCGTGGCGATACCCTGTCATCGGGTGGTCCGTTCGGACGGGTCGCTCTCCGGCTACCGCTGGGGCGTCGCACGCAAGCGCGCCCTGTTGACCCGCGAGGGCGTCGTCGTCTGAATCTCGATACGCCCGACCGATACCAATCACCGCGCTACCCCATCCGGAGGATGTGGCGCGGCCCGTCCCATGGCATGACCGTCCCGGAGAGGGAGAATGCCGTGACGACCGCCGAGACGCCGGATTTCTACTGGATGGGTTTCGAAGCCTACGGGCAGGGCCGGACCATCGATCACGCCCCGGGCGGCGAGGATTCTACCGACCGACTGGATTGGATCGACGGCTGGGAATTCGCCAAGTTCGCCTCGGCCGCCAGCCCCGACCTCGACGATCGCGATGAGATCGAGCCGCCGCGCCGAGCCGCAGAAACGTTTGTTTTGTCGAACGACCCGGCTCGAACGAGCGCCGGACGGATGAAGGCCGACTGGGGGTGAGATTCGCATTCCCCCTCTGCTTTGAGTCGAGGGGAAAGGACTTTCGCTATCGGGACGGATGAACGGCAAGGGCCTTCTCCGATCCTTTGTTCTTAAAAAAGAACGTTCCCGTTGACAGGACGGGGTTTCGGCAGGACCATTGCGGCACTTGGTGAGGGGCTTTCGCGGCGTATTCCGTGAGCCCTGCGATCCGACGCGTCCGAAGAATCCTGTCTTTTCCGAATGATCCTCTCCCCGCCTCTGCGCGACACCGCCGATGGGCTCGCCCGGCTTTTCGCCGAACGGGCCGACGGTCACGACCGCGCCGGTCGATTCGCGCATGACAACATCGCCGATTGCCGGAATGCCGGCCTGCCGGGGCTGACCGTGCCGCGCAGGCTGGGCGGCGCCGGCGCCGGTCTCGGGCAGGCAGCGATGGTGATCGGCACCCTGGCGCGAGGCGAGCCCTCCACCGCCTTGGTCCTCACCATGCACTTTCTCCAGCATGGGCTGATCCATGCGCGCGCGGCCTCGCCGGAGGAAAGCTGGCCCCAGGCGATCGCCGATGGGCTCGGCCGCGCGGCGGTGGAGGACGGCGCGCTCATCAACGCCCTGCGGGTCGAGCCCGAACTCGGAACCCCCTCGAGGGGCGGCATGCCGGAGACGGTGGCTCGGGCGACCTCCACCGGATGGCGCATCAGCGGCCGGAAGATCTATTCCACCGGCAGCCCGGCCCTCACCCATGGCCTCGTCTTTGTCCGCACCGATGAGGCGGAGCCGCGCATCGGCAACATCCTGGTGCCGATGGCCTCCGATGGCGTGCGGATCGAGGAGACCTGGGACCATCTCGGCCTGCGCGCCAGCGGCAGCCACGACGTGATCTTCGAGGATGTGGCGGTGCCCGCCGAGCATGCGGTGGACCTTCGCCCGCCCGAGGGCTGGCGCAAGCCGGATCTCCAGCAGCAGGCCTGGAGCACGGCGATGCTCTCCGCCCTCTATGACGGCGTCGCGCGCTCGGCCCAGGCCTGGTTCATTGCCTTCGCGAAAGACCGCAAACCCGGAAGCCTCGGCCAGAGCCTCGCGACCTTGCCGCGCTTCCAGGAGGCCATCGGCGAGAACGAGCGACTGCTCGCCGTGAATGCCCGCCTGATCCGGAGCTTCGCCGCGGATGTCGACGGAGGCGCCTGCCCCTCGGTCGCCGAATCCGGCTTCCTCAAGACCACCGTCACCGAGAACGCGATCCAGCTGGTGCAGCGCGCCGTCGAACTCGCCGGCAATCCCGGCCTGTCGCGGGCGAACCCGCTGGAACGACACCTGCGCGACGTCCTGTGCGGGCGCATCCACTGGCCGCAGACCGATGCGGTCCGCATCGCCGCCGGGCGCGCCGCCCTCGGCCTCTGACCCCTTCCCAGTTACGGACTCAAGGAGATCGCGATGAGCTTTCCGTCGCCGGATGCCGTCGAATTCATCGGCTTCGCCGCCCCGCGCTACACCTCCGAGACCCATGCGGCCTCGGGCCCCGCCATCGACCGGGACTATCTCCGGCTGCTCGCCCAGGCGCATGAATGGGGCGGGTTCGACCGCATCCTGGTGGCCTTCTACGCGACCCAGCCCGACGCGCTGCTGCTCTCCGCCCAGATCGCGGCGGTGACCGACCGGATCGGCCTGATGATCGCCCATCGCACCGGATTCACCGCGCCGACGGTGGCCGCGCGCCAATTCGCGACCCTCGACCAGCTGACCGGCGGGCGCGTCGCCATCCACGCCATCAGCGGCGGCGACGACAGGGAGCTGGCGCAGGACGGCGACCACCTGACCAAGGACGAGCGCTACGCCCGCACCGACGAATTCCTCACCATCGCCCGGCAGGTCTGGACCGCCGAAGCGCCGTTCGATTTCGCCGGCGCGCATTACCGGATCGACCGGGGCTTCTCCGAGGTGAAGCCGGTGGACCCGCGCGGCATCCCGGTCTTCTTCGGCGGGGCCTCCCCGGCCGCCATCACTGTCGCCGGGCGTCACGCCGACACCTACGCCCTGTGGGGCGAGAGCCTCGATCAGGTCCGGGAGGCCATCTCCAGGGTGCGAGCGGCAGCTGCCCCCCATGGCCGCGATCCCCGGTTCAGCCTGTCGTTCCGGCCGATCCTGGCTGCGACGGAGGAGGAAGCCTGGGCCAGGGCCGAGGACATCCTGGCCCGCACCCGCGCCACCCGCGCCGCCAGGGGTCTCGGGCCGGCGCCGGTGCCGGAGAACGAGGGCTCGCGCCGCCTGCTCGCGGCGGCGTCCCAGGGCTCGCGCCTCGACAAGCGGCTCTACACCGCCATCGCCAGGGAGACGGGCGCCTCGGGCAATTCCACTGCCCTCGTCGGCACGCCGGAGCAGGTGGCCGACGCCCTTCTCGATTACCACGACCTCGGGGTGCGGACCTTCCTGATCCGCGGGTTCGACCCGCTGGAAGACGCCATCGCGTATGGCCGTGACCTGATCCCCACCTTCAAGCGGCTCCTCGCCCGGCGTGGGACACGGGCGGAGGCAGCCTGATGCGCGCCCTTATCACTCTCCTCGCCGTGCTGGCGTTCGCCGGCATCGCCCGCGCCGACGAGACGGTGCTTCGCGTCGGCGACCAGCGCGGCAATGCCCGCGCCCTGATGGAGGCGGCCGGCGTCCTCGCCGACCTGCCCTACCGGCTCGAATGGAGCGAGTTTCCCGCCGCAGCCCCTCTTCTCGAAGCCCTCAATGCCGGGGCGATCGATGCCGGCGGCGTCGGCGACGCCCCCTTCACCTTCGCGGCCGCCGCCGGGGTGCCGGTGAAGGCCTTCGTCGCCTTCCGCAACAAGCAGGACGGCCTGGCGATCCTCGTCGCCAAGGATTCGCCGTTCAAGACGGTGGCCGACCTGAAGGGCAAGAGCATCGCCACCAATCGCGGCTCCATCGGCCATCAGGTGGTGCTGGCCGCGCTGGAAGAGGCGGGCCTGCCGGCCAATGCCGTGACCCTGCGCTTCCTGCCCCCGGCGGATGCCAAGATCGCGCTCGCGGGCGGCAGCGTCGATGCCTGGGCGACCTGGGAGCCCTACACCTCCACGGCCGAACTCGCCGGCCTCGCCCGAGTCGTGCGCGACGGCAACGGCATCACGCCGGGCCTGAGCTTCGCGGTAGCGAGCGACGCCGCCCTGAAGACCAAGCGCGCGCAGCTCGCCGATTTCGGTCGGCGCCTCGTGAGCGCGCGCGAATGGGCGCTCAAGGATCCCGCGCCCTACGCAGCGGTCTGGTCGAAGCTCATCGGCCTGCCGGAGGCGGTGCCCCTGCGCTGGTTCTCGCGGGCGGAATATCGGGCGGTGCCCATCGACGACGCGGTGATCGCCGACGAGCAGCGCAACATCGACCTCTACGTCCGTTCCGGGCTGATCCCCGCCGCGCGGGCGCCGCGCGCCGACATCATCCTCGATCGGAGCTTCGAACCGGCCGCGATCGCGGTACGTTGAACAGACCGCCGCCGAGGACCGGACCCATGCACGACCCTTCCGACCACAGCCACGATCATGCCCATTCCGACCACGACCACGCGCATGACCACGAGGCGGCGCCCGCCGCCGAACGCTGGAAGCATGACGGCGTGCGGGTGATCCCGGGCGACAAGCTCGATTCGAACACCGCCCAGACACCGGGCATGTTCCGGCAGGCGGCGATCAACCATGCCCGCGTCGGCGCGCAGAAGATCTGGGCCGGCACGGTGGCGATCGCCCCCGACGCCAAGACCGGCGTGCACCATCACGGCGCGCTGGAGAGCGTCATCTACGTGGTCTCCGGCCGCGCCCGCATGCGCTGGGGCGACAAGCTGGAATTCGTGGCCGAGGCCGGACCCGGCGACTTCATCTTCGTGCCGCCCTACGTGCCGCACCAGGAGATCAACGCCGATCCGGACCAGCCGCTGAACTGCGTCCTGGTGCGCTCCGACAACGAGGCGGTGGTGGTCAACATCACCGATGTGGAACCCGTAGAGCGTCCCGAGACGGTCCACTGGGTCGACCCGATCCACAAGCATCCCTGATTCCGCGCCATACCGAGAGACGCCGTCCCATGATCCATCGTCGCCACGCGCTGCGGGCCGCCGCCGCGCTGAGTCTTCTCGCCCTCGCTCCGGGACGCGTGCTCGCCGCCGAGCCGAGGACGCTGCGCATCGGCTACCAGAAATCCTCGACCCTGATCGCCCTGCTGAAGCAGGATGGCAGCCTCGAGAAGGCGCTGGAGCCCCTCAAGGTCGGGCTCACCTGGCACGAATTCACCAGCGGCCTGCCGGTGATGGAAGCGCTCAATGCAGGCCAGATCGACCTGTCGGCCGATGTGGCCGACACGGTGCCGATCTTCGCCCAGGCCGCCAATGCGCGGATCACCTATGTGGCGCAGGAGGCCGCCTCCCCCGCCGCGCAGGCCATCCTGGTGGGGGCCGATTCCCCCATCAAGACGGTGGCGGACCTCAAGGGCCGCAAGGTCGCGGTGACGAAGGGCGCCGGCGCGCATTACCTCCTGCTCGCCGCCCTGAAGGCCGAAGGCCTTCCGTTCAAGGCGATCACGCCCGCCTACCTCACCCCGGCCGACGGGCGCACGGCGCTGGCCAGCGGCGGTGTCGAGGCCTGGGTCGCCTGGGACCCGTTCCTCTCGGCGGCGGAGCTGCAGACGGGCGCCCGCGTCCTGAAGGACGGAACCGGCCTGTCGCTCTACAAGCGCTACTACCTCGCCTCGGACGAGTACGCGGCCAAGCACGGAGACATCCTCGACATCGTCTTCGCCAAGTTGCGCGACACCGGAACCTGGGTGAAGGCCAACCCGGACGAATCCGCGAACCGCCTCGGCGCACTGTGGAAGCTCGATCCCGCCATCGTCGCGAAGGCCAATGCCCGCCGCACCTACGCGGTGGAGCCGGTGACCCGGGACGGTCTCGCCGAGCAACAGACCATCGCGGATGCGTTCCGCGCCGAGGGCCTGCTGCCGCGCGCCGTCGATGCCTCGGCGCTCGGCATCTGGGCGCCGACCAAGTCCTGACCGGCGAACGAAAAATCCCGATGAGCCAGGCTCATCGGGATCGAAACGTCCCTCATCGCAGGAGGGGCGGGCTCACCACTTGTACGAGACGCTCGCGACGATCTTGCGCTGCGTGCCGTAGAAACAGGCTGTCGCGGACGAGCAGGACGAGACGAAGCGCTTGTCGCCGACATTGATCATGTTCACGGCGGCGCGCCATCCGGCGTAATCGTAATGCACCGCCGCGTCGAAGGTCACGTATTCGGGCACGACGAGGGTGTTGGCGACGTCCGCGTAGGATTGGCCGACATAGTTCACGCCGCCACCGAAGCCGAAGCCTTTGAAGGTGCCGACCGGGATGGTGTAATCGGCCCAGAGCGAGGCGAGGGTCTGCGGGATGCCCACCGGGACCTTGCCGAGATCGAGGTCCGTCCCCTCGATGGTGCGCAGACCGTAGAGCGTATAGGCGGCCGTGAGGTTCAGGCCTTCGGCGAGTGTCGCCGTGGCCGAGAGTTCGAAGCCGCGTGAGCGCACCGAACCGATCTGAAGATTGGTGAAGAGGCTGACCGGGTTCGGCGTCAGCGTGTTGTTGCGGACGAGATCGAAGGCCGCGAAGGTGAAGAGCGTGTTCCAGCCGACGGGCTGGAACTTGGCGCCGATCTCGACCTGTTCGCCCGTCTCCGACTTGAACGGCCGGTTTTGCGCGTCGGCGCCCGGCGTCGGATTGAAGGATGTCCCATAGGTCACGTAGGGCGCCAGCCCGTTATCGAGATTGTAGATGAGGCCGAGCCGGCCGGTGAAGGCACTTTCGCTGATCTGGGTCGATGTGCCCGACGGGATCTTGCTGTCGATGTTGTTGTCGACGAAGTCCTGGCGACCGCCGATGAGGAAGGTCAGGCGTTCGGTGAGCGCGACTTGGTCCTGCGCATAGAGGCCGACCTGCTGGAGCTGCTGGTTCAGCACGCGATAGGGGGCGGGCGCCGCGGCGGCCTGGAAGTATCGCGGAGCGAGGATGTTCAGGGACGGGGCCGGGAAGGTCGAAGCCTGGTTGTCCGAGAAGCTGTAGCGCTTGTAGTCGACGCCCATCAGCACGGTATGCCCGAACGTTCCATCGTTGAACCGGGCCTCGGCCTGATTGTCGACGGTAAAGATGCCGGCGCGGGGCGTCGTCAGGAAGCCGTAGCGGGCCAACTCCGTCTGGGCGGCATTGTTGTAGCCGTTGGCGACGTAGCGGGAATCCGAGACTTCCGTGAACGAGAACCGGAAGTTCTGGCGCACGGTCCAGACGTCGTCGACATGGTGCTCGAACTCATAGCCGAGATTGGCCTGGTTACGGGTGTAGCGGTCCACCAGCGGATCGCTGGCGTTGAGCTTGCGGTCGATCCTGAGACCGGAAGCGTTGGTGCGCACGGTCCCGAAATACGGCAGGAACTGGCCGGCACCGCCGGTCTCGTCGCGCTGGAAGCTCGTCAGCACCGTGAAGGTGGTGGCGCCGTCGGGCTTATAGGTGAAGCTCGGCGCGATGTAGTAGCGGTCCTCCGGCGCGAAATTCACCTGGGCGTCGCCGTTCTGGAAACGGCCGGTCAGGCGGTAGAACCAGTGGCCGGACTCGTCCACCGGCCCCCCGAGATCGAAGGCGGCGTAGCGCTGGCTGAACGAGCCGCCGCCGAGCTCGAGATAGCGCAGGGGCGTGAAGGTCGGCCGCTTCGAGACGATGTTGATGAGGCCGCCCACGGGGCTGCCGCCGAAAAGGGTGGCGGCGGGGCCGCGCAGCAGCTCGATGCGTTCGGCGCCGAACGGGTCGATGCGGAAATTGGCGAAGCCGGTCTGGAACAGCTGGAGCCCATCCCGGAACAGGCCGGATTCCGTGGCCGAGAAGCCGCGGATCAGGAACCAGTCGAGGCGCGTGTCCGGGCCGAACTGGTTGGCGTAGATGCCCGGCGTGTAGCGCACGGCCTCGGACAGGGTCTGCGAGCCCTGTGCCTTGATCTGATCGGCGCTGACGACGCTGATCGATTGCGGCGTGCGGATGATCGGCGTGTCGGTCTTGGTGGCAGTGGCGCTGCGGGTGGCGACGTAGCCATCCACCGGGCCACGGGCGGTCTCGGGCGCGCTGCGGCCATTCCCCACTCCCGTGCCGCTCCCCGCGCCCGACCCTTCGACGCTCAGCGTATCAAGGGTCACGGCCCGTTCCTGCGCCGAACCGGCTCCCGTCAGGGCGAGCACCGTGATCGACACCCCGGCCGCGAGGACGGCGGAACGGACGAATGGGGACGACGGCATGGACGGCCTGGCTCCGGATGACGGGCAGCAGAACGGGCTCGCGCAAGTGGCGAGACGTGGCCTGCGGTGCTCTTTAGAATTATGATAAACTACTGTAATACAACATGTATTCGCCCTTCCGCCGTAGCTTTCGGCTCGGTCGGTGGCAAGATACCGAACACTCTTCGTCACTCGCCGTTGCTGCTTCGACACAGGCCGCGCAGGTTGTAATGCTTGTGCGCACTCAGCCTGCTGGAGATGTCGGTGGCGGCAACGATGCGGGATCGAGGCGTGAGGCAGCGGATCGAAGGGGTGGAACCGGATGAGGGCCGGGGCCCGTTCTCGACGCGACGCTCTGCGTGGCGGAGTGCGGCCCGTCTCGGACGACGGCCGATGAACCCACCCCCGGCGCGACAGGCCGGGGATGGAGTGCGTGGTGGATGCCTTACTTCAGACGCGCGGCGGCCCAGGCGATGTGGTCGGCCATGAAGGTCGAGATGAAGTAGTACGAGTGGTCGTAGCCCTCACGCATGTTGAGGGTCAGCGGGATGCCGGCTGTCTTGCAAGCCTCTTCGAGCAGCCAGGGCCGCAGCCCGTCATCGAGGAAGCTGTCGGCCGTGCCCTGATCCACGAGGAACTCCGAAAAGCGCTTGCCGTCCTCGATCAGCGCGGTGGCGTCATGCGCGCGCCAGGCCGCCTCGTTGGTCCCGAGATACTTCTCGAAGGCGGGCTTCGACCATCCGGCCGTGGAGGGCTGGGCGATGGGCGCGAAGGCCGAGCAGGACCTGAAACGGTCGGGATAGGTGAGCGCGATGGTCAGCGCGCCGTGGCCGCCCATGGAGTGGCCGAAGATGCCCTGGCGGGACATGTCCGCCGGGAAGTTCTCGGCGATGAGGGCGGGGAGCTCCTCGGTGACGTAGCTCCACATCCGGTAATTGGTGGCGTAGGGCGCCTCGGTCGCGTCGACATAGAAGCCGGCGCCCGAGCCGAACTGCCAGTTGCCGGCCTCGTCGGGAATATCCGCGCCGCGCGGGCTGGTATCCGGCGCCACGATGATCACGCCATGCTCGGCGGCGGCGCGGCGGTACTCGCCCTTGTCCATGACGTTGGCATGGGTGCAGGTGAGGCCGGACAGGTACCAGAGCACCGGCACCGGGCCGTTCTCGGCCTGCGGCGGCACGAACACCGCGAAGGTCATGGGGCAGCCGGTGGTCTTGGCATCGTGCTTGTAGACGCCCTGCGTGCCGCCATGGGCGCGGGCCTTCGAGATGGTTTCCATGCGGTGATCTCCTGATGGGGGTGAGTGGATCGTATTTAGCGAAGCTCATCGGAAGGTGCGCATGCCCCCTCTCCCCGCACGCGGGGAGAGGATCGCGGACACCTTGCCGTGTCCGCGACGAGCGGAGGCGAAGCCGAAGCGATGGTGAGGGGGCGGTGTCGGAGGAGACTCATACGGCGACGCCCCCTCACCGTCGGCTGCCGCCTCGACGCGCCGACGACAGGGTCGTCGCGCCCCTCTCCCCGCAAGCGGGGAGAGGGGATGCTCACGTCTTCAGTAAACCACCACCGAGCGGATCGACTTGCCCTCGTGCATCAGGTCGAAACCGTGGTTGATGTCTTCGAGCGGCATGGTGTGCGTGATCAGGTCGTCGATGTTGATCTTGCCCTCCATGTACCAGTCGACGATCTTCGGCACGTCGGTGCGGCCGCGGGCGCCGCCGAAGGCCGAGCCCTTCCAGACGCGGCCGGTGACGAGCTGGAACGGACGGGTGGAGATCTCCTTGCCGGCCTCGGCCACGCCGATGACGATCGATTCGCCCCAGCCGCGATGGCAGCATTCGAGGGCCTGACGCATGACGTGGACGTTGCCGGTGCAGTCGAACGAGAAGTCCGCGCCGCCGCCGGTGACGTCGAGGATCGCCGAGACGACGTGATCGTTGCCGACCTCCTTCGGGTTGATGAAGTGGGTCATGCCGAACTTGCGGGCCATCTCCTGCTTGTCCGGGTTGATGTCGACGCCGATGATCTTGTCGGCACCGACCATCCGGGCGGCCTGGAGAACGTTGAGGCCGATGCCGCCGAGGCCGAACACCACGACGTTCGCGCCGGGCCAGACCTTGGCGGTGTAGATCACCGCACCGATGCCGGTGGTGACGCCGCAGCCGATGTAGCAGATCTTGTCGAAGGGAGCGTCTTCGCGGATCTTGGCGAGCGCGATGGCCGGCAGGACCGTGAAGTTCGAGAAGGTCGAGCAGCCCATGTAGTGGAACAGGCTGTTCGAGCCGCCCGGGCTGCCGCCGGTGGAGACGCAGGAGAAGCGCGAGGTGCCGTCCGGCATCACGCCCTGGCCCTGCGTGGAGCGGATCGCGGTGCAGAGGTTGGTGCGCTGCGACAGGCAGGACTTACAGCTGCGGCATTCCGGGGTGTAGAGCGGGATGACGTGGTCGCCGACCTTCAGGTCCGTGACCCCGGCGCCGAGCTCGCGGACGATGCCCGCGCCCTCGTGGCCGAGGATCGCCGGGAACTTGCCCTCGGAATCGAGGCCCGACAGCGTATAGGCATCGGTGTGGCAGATGCCGGTGGCCATCAGCTCGATGAGGACTTCGCCGGCCTTGGGGCCTTCGATGTCGATGGTCTCGATGGTGAGGGGCTTCTTGGCCTCCCACGCGACCGCAGCGCGCGTCTTCATATCTCTATTCTCATGTCTGGACGATCACGGACGGTGTCGAACTGCCGACTCTTCGGCTTCGCCTCATCCAGGGGAGGGCAAGCCGAACGGTCCGAAAATCTGTTTCGTGCAATGATGGTTCTGGAGACGAGATGCAACGCCCTCGGGCCGCGCGGGAGGTCGCGTCGCCCCTGTGTTGTCGCGGAAGCATACCCGCCGGCGCCTCAGCGATAGCCGGCGGCCTGCAGCTCGAACAATTCGGCGTAGCGCCCGCCCCTCGCCTGGAGTTCCTCGTGCGTTCCGGCCTCGATGACCTTGCCCCCGTCGAGGACGAGGATGCGGTCGGCCATGCGCACGGTGGAAAAGCGGTGCGAGATCAGCACGCAGCTGCGGCCCCGGCTGAGATCGCGAAAGCGCTGGAACACCTCGAACTCGGCGCGCGCGTCGAGGGCGGCCGTGGGCTCGTCGAGGATCAGGATCTCGGCCTCGCGCATATAGGCCCGGCTGAGCGCGATCTTCTGCCATTGGCCGCCGGAGAGGTCGACACCGTCGGCGAAGCGCTTGCCGAGCGGCTGGTCGTAGCCCAGCGGCAGGCGTTCGATCACGCCGTCGGCGAGGCTGCGCCCGGCGGCACGGGCGATGCGGGCGGCGTCCTCACGCTCCTCGATGCGCCCGACGGCGACGTTCTCCGCGGCGGTGAAATCGAAGCGCACGAAATCCTGGAAGATCACGCCGATTCGGGCGCGCAGGTCGTCGAGGTCGTAATCGGCGAGCGGCCGGCCATCGAGCAGCACGCGGCCCTCGGTGGGATCGTAGAGCCGGGTCAGGAGCTTGACGATCGTGGTCTTGCCGGCCCCGTTCTCGCCCACCAGGGCCAGCACTTCCCCGGCGGCGAGGCGGAAGCTCAAGGACCGGACCGCCCAGGTCTCGGTGCCGGGATAGCGGAACCCGACCTCCTCGAAGACGATGCCCTCGGTGATCGGCTGCGGGAACGGCACGGGCCGCTCCGGCGAGCGGATCAGCGGCACCACCTCGAAGAACGAGAACAGGTCTTCGAGATACTGCGCCTGCGAGGAGATCTGCGAGAAGCCGAGCAGCAGGCCCTCGATCAGGCCGCGCAGGCGCTGGAACGAACCGGCGAGGAAGGCGAGGTCGCCGATGGAGAAAGCGCCTGCCACCGTGCGCCAGACGATGGTGGCATAGGCCGCGTAATAGGCGAGCGTGCCCAAGGCCGCGAAGAGGCCGCCCCAGCCGGCCCGGCGGATGGCGAGGGAGCGGTTGTCGTCGAGGAGCTTGGCGGCCACGATCCGGTAGCGTTCGGCGATATAGGCGTTGAGGCCGAAGAGCTTGACCTCCTTGGCCGATTCCACGCTGGCCCCGAGATAGCGCAGATAGTCGATCTGCCGCCGCTCGGGGGTGCGGGTCCAGGCGAGGCGATAGCCCTGCCGGTTGAAGTAGAGCTCGTTCAGGAAGGCCGGCACGAGGGAGCCGGCGAGTAGCAGGATCAGCCAGGGCGCGTAGGCGGCCAGACCGATCCCGAAGGCGACGAGCGTGATGAGGTCCTGCCCCTGCCCGAAGAGCTGGAACAGCAGGTTGGAGCGCCCGGTCACCTGCCGGCGGGCGCGTTCGAGCCGATCCTGCTGGGCGCTGTCCTCGAATTGCTCGAGGTCGAGGGCGGCGGCGTGGCGCATCAGCCGCAGGGTGGCGGCATTGGCGTAGCGGTCCGCGACCAGCCCATCGGTGAGGGTGCTCAGCCGCCCGAGCAGATCGGACAGGATGGCGAGGCCGAGCTCCACCGCCACGAGACCGGCCAATCGGGCGAGGGCCGGGTCCGCCATCCAGCCGGCGAGGCCGGTTCCGGCGGGATGGGGACGGGCATGTTCGGCGACGATGGCGTCGAGGATGAGCTTGCCGAGATAGAGCATCAGCACCGGCAGGCTCGCCCGCGCGAGACGCAGAGCGATGCTCGCCATCAGCAGGCGCGGGCTCGCGGCATAGACGAGGCGAAACAGCGCCGGCAGGTAGCGCAGGGCGCCCACGCGCTCGACGACGAACCGGTTCAGCAAGGGGGCGAGGGAGGCGGTGGACATCGCGGCGGACCATGACGGGAGCGACCGCGCCCGTCGATGCGTCGTAGGGTGCACGATAAGATTCCCACGCGGTGTCGGCGCGACAGCCTGAGGCGACCGGCGGGCTCAGTCGATCCGCTTCATTGTGCACGCGCCTGAGGAGATCGGGCATGACGGCAAGACTTTGCTTTGTGTCCCATGTTAGAATCTCAGCCGCATTGTGCGCGTGAGGCGGGTTGGATGCTCAGCGGTTCGACTCTTCTACGGGTGGTGGTGCTCTTCGTCGCGGCGGCGGCGCTGGCGGGTCTGGTCCAGGCCTTCTGGCCGCAGGGTGCCGACGCTCCGCCCCCCGCGCCGACGGTGCAGCGCACCGAGCCGACCAAGGCCAGCCCACCGAGAACCGTCGCGACTGCGCCGCAACCTCGCGCGGAACCGGCACCCGCCGCCCCGCAGGAAGCCCCACCGGCCTCCGTCCTGCCGCCCTCGCCGATCCGGCCGCTGCCCCGGCAGTCCGCACCGGCCGGCTCGCCGGAAGGAACGGGGAATTCCACACTGAACCCGCCCCCCCTCCCCTATGGCGGCCCCGTGGCGCCCCTGGCCGAGAGCCCTCCGCTGAACGCGACCCCGTCGGAAACGCAGCAGGCCATCGACAATGCGGGGCCGGCGGCGGTCTCCGTGGTGGATCTCAACACCGCCTCGGTGGCGGAACTCAACGGCCTCAAGGGTGGCGGCATGATCGGCCGCGCCATCACCCAGCGCAGGCCCTACGCCTCGGTGGATCAGCTTCTCTCGAAACGCGTCCTCAGCCGGTCGACCTATGAGCGGATCAAGAACCAGGTGACCGTGCGTTGAGCGATGGAGGCCGGCTTCGTGCTGGCATCGAACGCCGCCGCTCCGTAAGATCGGCGAAACGACGGTGGGTTGCAGCCGTGCGACCCGCCAGAGGGACAACGAGGCGTCGGGGCCGGATGGGTGAGGTGCGTGCCATGGCGGCTCGGCGAGGGACAGCCCGGTTCACCGGCATTGCGCGGACCGTTTTCGCAAAGCCCGCTCCGCCATCCACGGGACAAAGCCGCATCCCACGCGCCCGATGCACCGGAAACGCTTGAAAGGACCCGATATGTTGACACAGCCCAGCAACATCACCCTGCGCGACGATCTCGGGGTGACGGAGACCTCCGAGACCGACAATGTGGTGCGGTGGGATGGCGAGCGGCTCTATGTCGAGCACGACATTTATCACAACGGCCAGCTCGTCCATAAGAAGTACCGCAAGAACGTCACCGAGCCCGTGGCGAGAGCGCTCCAGGCGCTGATCAATCGCGCCAAGCAATAGGCGAGCAAGCAATAGGCGCGACGGCGTCAGGCCCCACCGTCGCAGGAGACCGCAGTGCCAGAGGCGGGATCGGCCCTACCGGGGCCGGTGATGGGGCCGCCGATCTCGGTCGCCGCACCGCGTCACATCCCGCGACCGGCCGGGCGCGAGGTGTGACTTGCGGCAGGCAGCGAGGCTTACCTCAGTAGCGGGCCGTCACGCTGGCGAGGACGGTGAGCGGTGCGCCGGGGAGATTGTTGAACTGATTGAAGGGCTGCTCGATGTAGCGGCGATCCGTGAGGTTGCGGCCGTTCACGGCGAAACGCCATGTCGGGTCGATCTCGTAGAACAAGGTCGCGTCGAGGCGCGCATAGGCGCCGACCTTGTAACTGTTGGTGATGTCGCCGAAGCGCTCGCCCACATAGGTGACGCCGCCGCCGAAGCCCCAGCCCCGCATCGGGCCGCTCTGGAACTGGTAGGTCGACCACAGGCTGGTGCTGAAGGTCGGGGCAGCCGGGAGCCGGTTGCCGATGGCGATCGTCGTATCCTGCGTCACCTTTGCATCGAGATAGCCGATACCGCCGATGATCCTCCATCCGGGCAGGATCTCGCCCGCAATGTCGGCCTCGACGCCCTGCGAACGCTGCTCGCCGGTGATGATGGAGAAGCCGGTATTGATTGGGTCGGCCGCGGCGACGTTCGCCCGAACGATCCGGAAGGCGGCGGCGCTCAGGGTGAGGCGATTGGGGATCAGGTCGACGCGCGTGCCGATCTCGACCTGCTCGCCGGTCTCCGGCGCCGGCGTAAGGCCACCGATGACGTTGGCGGTCTGTGGGGTGAAAGAAGTCGTGTAGCTTCCATAGACGGTGAGCGGCTCGATCGGCCGCCAGACCAGGCCGACGCGCGGTGAGGTTCCGGTGACGTCCCGCGTGGGTGGGACGGTGTTGTTGGTGAGGGTGCGCTGAAAATACAGCTGGTTGGCCGTATCCACACGGACGCCGAGGACGAGTTGCAGCCCCTGGGCCAGCTCGATCTGGTCCTGCATGTAGGTGCCGACCATGAACAGGTTCTGCCGCAGGTCACTCTGCAGGGCGAGCGTTCCGATCTGCGGGATCGATCCCCGGATCGGGTTGAGGAAGGAAACCGCGCTTGCTGTCCCCTGCTGCGTATAGGGATGACGGTAACCGTCGACGATTTCGACGCCGAACAGGGCCGTGTGGCGGAAGCCGAACAGGTCGAAACGGGCGACGGCTTCCGTCTGGCTGTCGATCGAGTTGTAGATGGACTCGACCTCGGACAGACGCCGCGTCAGCGACGCCCCGTTCGCGCTCACCCCGGTGGCGCGGGTGGCCAACACATCGAACTGGCCCCACTGGCCGTTGATCACCTGCCGCAGGGTCAGGCTTTCGTTGACGTCATGCTCGGCCCGCAGGGTGATGGAGTTCGATTCGCCATAATACCGGGACCATGACTCGCCGTAGTAACGGCGGATGTTGTCCAGGGGCACCCGGCCCTGGAAAGCCGTGAGACCTTCGTCATACTGGCTGTGCTGGCGCGAGAACTCGGCACTCAGGGAGATCCGCGTCGATGCGTCGGGCGTCCACAACAAGGACGGCGCGAAGAAATGCCGCGAATTGGAAGGGCCACCGAAATCCCGGAAGGTGGGGTCGTCCTGCGTGGCGAAGCTGAAGCGGGCGGCGAGCCCTTCCGTCCCGGGAACGGCCCCCGTCACCGAGCCCTGAAGCCGCCGGAATGCGTAAGACCCGCCCTGCAGGGTGAGGTCCGCGGAGGGCGTGAGCATGGGCTGGCGCGTGACGATGTTGATCAGGCCACCGGGATCGCCCCTGCCATAGAGCACGGAGGTGGGGCCCTTGAGAACTTCCACGCGCTCGACATTGGCGAGGTCGCGCTGTGTCGGTTGGAACGTGTTGGCCGGGTTCAGCAGCACGCCGTCGATCGCGTAGGTCTGCGTGTTGAAGCCGCGCAGCACATAAGTGTCGGACCGGCCCTGGATGGTGCCGGCGGGCTGGACATTGCTCACATTGGTGAGCGCATCGGTCAGGCGGACGTCCTGCTGGTCGATGAGCACGTCACGGGGCACGACTTGGACCGATTGCGGAGAGTCGCGCAGGGCGGTGTCCGTCCGGGTCGAGGTCGCGGAACGGCTCGCCCGGTAGCCGGTGACGGGGCCGTTCGCCCGTTCGCCACTGCCGATCACCGACAATTCCGACAACACCACCGCCTGCTCGGCCGGGAGCACCTGGGCTCGCGCACCGGAGAACGGCACGACACCGATCGCCAGGATGGTCGTCATCTTCAAAACGACGAGCGGGCGCAGCACTGTGCTGCAATATAATTCTTCTTTTAGCTTATTCATGATGTCGTCGTCTCAAGTCTCGGCATGTCTTGGCCGGCATCGAGATCTGTAGAAGGACAAAGATGTTCGCTACAAGCACGCCTCATCCATCATGAGTGGGCGTAATCAAGTTCTTAAACACCTGTTGTAATTCCACTACTCTCTGGAAAAGCTCCAAACTATTTCTTATCGACAAATTAAAGACGTTAATTGTAGTATATAAGTAAATATTTTTCTGAAAAACGGCACCAAGCGCGACGCCCTCTGCCTAGCGAAGACCTCCATGACCGACAATGTCGTACGTTGAAAGGACGCGTAGGCCGATAAGGAACACGACATTCGGCACAACGGTCGGCTCAGTGATGGAAAGTGCCGCCGGAACGTCACCGAGGGTGGCGAAAGCACTCCGGGCACCGATCGATCGTGCCGAGTAAGAGCGGACATCGAACGTAGACCTTCGATCACCGGCCCAGCGGACAGGCGCATCCCTGAGTCGCGATCGTCGCCGCTCGGAGCGAGGATTTGGTAAGGCCGATTCCGGTCATCCCTGGACGAGGCCCCCCTCCTGCACGATTGTGCGATGGCTCGCGCTCTGGTCGTCCGCGATGCTCCGTATGATGTCGCTCGCAGCGTGATGCGGCGGCGGAGTTCGACGTGGTGGGGGCGCGCGACCTCGACGAGGATGCCCTGCGCAAAGCCCTGCGCGACTTCCTCGACAAGGCGGCGGCCTCGGGGCCGGACACGGTGGCCTTCGTCTATCTCGCCGGATACGGGCTGCAGTTCGAGGGCGAGACCTTCTTCGCGCCGGTGAATGCCCGCATCGTCACCGCCGTCGACGTTCCGGTCGCGGCCCTGCGGGTATCAGACTATCTCAAGCGCCTCTCCACCGTGCCGTTGAAGGCCCGGTTCGTGGTGCTCGATGCGGCCCGCGCCAACCCGTTCTGAAGACGGGCGAACCGCTCGCCGGCGGTCTCGCCCTGGTAGAGGCCGAACCCGGTAGCCTCATCGCCTACAACGCGGCGCCCGGCACCGTGGCGCCGGGCGAGACGGGGGCCTATGGCGCCTATGCGCAGGCCTTGGTGGAGATGATCCGCGAGGGCGGCCTCCAGCCGGCGGCCCTCTTCGACCGGGTGCGCCTGCGGGTGAACGAGACCACCAAAGGCGCGGCCATGCCCTGGGACGACGCCCGGATCGAGGCACCGTTCGTGTTCTTCGAGCGCAATGCCGACGCGCCCGCCCCGGCGCAGCCCGAGCCGATCGCGGCCCTCCGCGACCGGCCGTTAGGCGACATCGGCGCGCGGGACGCCTATTCGGTGGCGGTCGAGCGCGACACGCTGCAAGGCTACCAGGATTTCCTCGGGGCCTATCCCGACGACCCGATGGCCAAGCGCGTGCGCGCCATCGTGGCCGCCCGGCGCGAGGCGACGACTTGGCGCCGCGCCCTGTCTGCGGGCACGCAGGACGCCTACTGGTCCTACCTCTCGCGCTACCCGCGCGGACCGCACGCGGCGGATGTGCGCCGCCGCCTCGCCCGCCTCTCCGCCCCGCCGCGTCCGCCCGAGGCCTTCACCGCACTCTCCTTCGACCTGCCCCCGCCGCC
The DNA here is from genome assembly GCF_001422815.1 of Methylobacterium sp. Leaf91. Classification (GTDB taxonomy): domain Bacteria; phylum Pseudomonadota; class Alphaproteobacteria; order Rhizobiales; family Beijerinckiaceae; genus Methylobacterium. Next base: position 182,675 of record NZ_LMMP01000052.1, read on the forward strand.
GCCGGAAGAGGAGAGCCATTTCGACCGGCAGGTCGTCGCCTTCGACGACCCGGCTTATGCCCTGCCCCCGCCGCCGCCCGGCGTGCTGGCACCCCGCCCGGCCTATATCGTCGACATCGCGGCGCCGCCGCCCGAGGACGAGCTGTTCGCCCTCCCCGTCCCCCTCTTCGAGCCGGTCCCGGCCTATGTGAGCGCCCCCGCCTACATCGTCGCGCCGCCGGACAACGTGATCTACCGGAACATCCACAACACGGTCGTGATCAACGAGATCAACCGGCGCGTCATCGAGCGGCCTCGCGGACCTTCGGCCGCCGCGATCATCGGAGGTGCGGCCGGTCTCGGCGCTGCTGCCCTGGCCGCCCGGGTGGCGCTGCCGCCCTCCCTGTCGCACCGCGCCGGCCGTCATGACGCCGGCCCCAACGCCGACGGCCCTCGCCGCGACCGCCCCGGCCTGCCGCCGGGCGCCCGCGACGAAAGACCGAACGATCCCCGCATCGGCCGCCCGCTCCCCGCATTGAGCGTCCCAGACCCGCGCGCCGCGCGGCCGGACCCGAAGGCTTTGCCCGAGCCGAGGCCGGTCGCGAACACGCGCCCGTCCGGCGACGTCGGCGGACCGCCCGACCGCGTGCGCCAGGGGGACGGCAAGACCGGGCCCGACCGGAAGGCCGCCACCGACCGTCGTGCTCCGCCCGATGCGGTGAACTCCGCCGGCCCCGGAGCCGGACGCGGCAACGCCGATCCCGCCGACCGCGCAGCCTTGCGCCGGGAGCGGATCGAGCGCCGGGAGGCGGCCCGCGCCGCCGCCAAAGCCGAACGACCGCAGCTGCGTCCCACCCTCGACCAGCCGCAAAGCGACCGCGCCCGCGAGGGGCGTCCGGGCCGTGATCGGGTGGCCCGGCCGGGCTTCGAGCCGAACGGCCCCGAACGCGCCAGACGGGAGCCGGCCAACCCCAATCGCGAGGCGCCCGGCCAGCCGCCGCGACGCGGCCCCGATTCCGAGGCCCTGCAACGCCAGCAGCAGAGGCTTCAGATCCAGGAGAACCGCCAGCAACAGCGCATGCAGATGGAGCAGCAGCAGCAACAGGCCCAGCGCCAGCAGATGCACCAGCGCCAGCAGATGATGCAACGTCAGCAGATACAGGCCTAGCAACAACAGCAACAGGCCGCCCAGCGGCAACAGATGATGCAGCAGCAACAGCAGGCGGCTCAGCGCCAGCAGAGGCAGGCTCCGCCATCGGGCGGGAACCCGAACTGCCATCCGGGCCGACCCTGTCGCTGAAGCGGGTTATCCCGGGAACGGGAAGATAAGCCCGGACCTCGTGTCGGTCCTCGCTGAGATCGACTTGCATCCATCGGCGCTGATCCCGACCGATGGTCGTCCTCAGCGCGTTCGGCGGAATCCCGCCGCGCCTGAGGTCAGTCGAGGTCTTTCGAGAATGCGCGTGCGAGCCGCTCGACCGTCGCATCGTCGACTCCGTCGGCGACGAAGTCGGCACGCCAGGAGCGCATGCGGATGGCGAGGGTGGCGACGATGTCTCGAGCCTCGTCCCGCGAGAGGTCGAAATCCTCGACCCGTGTCAGGCAGTTTCCGGTGGTCGGGTAGCTCCCGGATCGACCGACGCCGATGGCCTGCTGGGGATCCATATCCGGTTGGGGGACCACGTCGAAGGCCGGGGACAACCGCCACCCGTCGCCGCATCGGAGGAAGGCGTGGTTCTTGAGGTGATCGTCCCGGTTGCCGCACAGGACATTGAACACCATGCGGCGGAACAGTTCATGGCGGTCGGACACGTGACGCGCGCCGTGCCGGAGGAGGAACATGGCGAGGTCGGGGTAGGTACCGGAATCGGAGGTTTCATCCAATCCGAGCGCGGTCAATCCGCTCAGGTAGTGGCATGTCGGGTGGTAGGGGGCCGCATCGCGGTCGAAGCGCTTCACCAGGACGACCTTGCGAGGCCCGACGGCGAGAACCCGAGTTTCGGCGGCGTCGATCCCGCAACAGGATGCCAGACGCATCGTCGCGTGCTCCGCGCTGCATTGGTCGTAGGTGTCGTCCCGCCTTTGGAACTTGGCGATCCATAAGGTCCCCTCGTACTCGATGACGGCTTTCGGTCGGGCGCCCCCCATGCTCATGCCCGCCGTCCAGAGGTGGGCCGCCAGCCCTTCGACCGCCTCGCCTCGTTCGAGACGCTCGAACCCGTCCGCGATGCCGTCGAGATCGGCCGTGGCCGCGTAGCCCGGACGCGGTGACGGGGGAGCCGGGGTTTCGGAGAAGGCGAGGCAGCCGACGCGCTCATCCCCGGGGGCAAGCAACCAGTCAGACGGCATCATCGGGGGAGAATCGTGAGGCCGACGATGTTCGACGAGCCGTCGCCCCCAACGGTCCGGAGTGGCATCCGCCAGGACGCCCGGAAGTCGGCCACGGATGGTGCTCCTGAATGGCCCCGGCTGAAGCGGCAAGCGTTCCGGGTCCAGGGCGAAAGCCCGGCCATGACTGTTCTTCAGCCAGGACCCGACATAGGCGAATTCGCCATAGGACCGACCGGCCGCCGGCATGACGAGCCGGTAGCGGCCGACGAGGTCCGTGGCCCCGTCCTCGCGGCGGACATGGACATAGATGTCAGAGGTCATCGAGGTTCACGTCGCGCGGGCGGCGCGCACGGCTGGGAAGGCGGCTGGTCTCGATGGAAGCGGCGAGATGGTCGTTCTCGGGGCTGACCGCGCGCCGCACGGCCGGGAACAGGCCGAGAGTCCAGACGGCCCTGGCGAAGACGCCGAGCGAAACCGAAGGATCGCCTTTCTCGAGCTTGCGCAAGGTCGGGAGGGAGACCCCCACGCGGGACGCGAGGTCGGATGCGGGCTGACGTCGGCGCAATCGCGCGGCCCTGATGGCCTGCCCGATCTCGCGAAGACCCTCCGAAACCTCGAAGGGCGCATGTGCCGAGCGTTCGTTCGTCATGCCGCCATCCTTGCATCTCAGGCAGCTTAGATGAAAGTATGTTTTCTATTCTGGGTCGGTTTTCCTGCCGAAGGGGGGATCTGGGGTCTCTCTCGACGGGGAACGAACTGGTATAGGTTCATGCCGCCAAACAAGGGCGGGGAGACGGCCGGTCAAGTTCGGATCGGTGGCATCGGCTGCGGTAACGTCCGCAGGTCGCCGGGCTGGCTCGGGTCGATCTCACCGACGAGGGCCGGCTTCAAGTCATAGAGACCGGAAATGGCTTCAAGGGCGGCGATCGCGTCCTGATTGGTGCCCCAGCGCGTCACTGTCGCCACGAAGGCGCGTGTCGTCATCAGCGTCACGGGGAACTCCACGTCGAGGAAGAGGGTCGCGATCTTCCGATCTTCGTAGAGCACGACCGCCGAACTCGCCTCGGTCGGGTGCCAATGCGCCACGAACTCGCGCAGAGCCTGTTCGCCGGAATCACGCAGGGCTGACTTGAGCAAGGCATCCCCCGCTGGAGTCCGCGGCCGCGCGCGCAGGGCCGCGACACCGATGCCGACCACGGTCTCCACCCGGAGCGCGGCTTCGCCGAGGCCATCGATCCAGGCGGCGATCTCGGCAGCAAAGGGCTTGGAGAGGTCACCGACCACCTCTTCCTCGACCCGGTCCACCAGTACGATCCGCCGGTTGAGACCGCGCAGCGTATCGAGGATGCCCGCTGCGGTGAGCCGGATCAGAGGCCCCGCATCGGCGACGACGATGGGCTGCCGGTCCGAGGGGGCGATCATGGCACCACACTCCACGTGGTCGTGCCGTCCTTGTTGTCCTTCACGGTGACGCCCATGGCGGCGAGGGCGTCGCGGGCGCGGTCCGAGGCGGGCCAGTCCTTGGCGGCGCGGGCGGCGCGGCGGGCCTCGATCGCGGCCTCAACGGCCGCCACGTCGACGCCGGCAGCGGCGATGGCTTTATCCTCCCGCGCGGATTTCGTGCCTGCGAGCAGGCCGAGGAGACCCGCCCCGGCCTTCAGCGTCGCCGGGTCGTCGAGGCGGTGCAGCTCGGCGAGGGCGGCGGCGGTGTTGAGATCGTCGAGGAGTGGCTCCACCACCGAGGCCGGCGCCTCGGGTCCGGCGGTCACGTCGCCGACGATGCCGTACCAGCGGTCGATCATCTTCGCCGCCTCCTCCAGCCCGCGCACGGTCCAGTCGATGGGCTGGCGGTAATGCGTCTTCAGCATGGCGAGGCGCACGACCTCCCCGGGCCAATCCTTCAGCACTTCGCGCAGGGTGACGAAGTTGCCCAGCGATTTGGACATCTTCTGCCCCTCCACCTGGAGGAAGCCGTTATGGAGCCAGACATTGGCCATGACGTCCGTCGAAAAGCAGCAGCGCGACTGGGCCACCTCGTTCTCGTGATGGGGGAAGATCAGGTCGAGACCGCCGGCATGGATGTCGAAGGTCTTGCCCAGATGCTTCCACGACATGGCCGAGCACTCGATGTGCCAGCCCGGCCGCCCCGGCTCGGCGATGCCGGCCGGCGAGGGCCATGACGGCTCGCCGGGCTTGGAGGGCTTCCACAGGACGAAATCCAGGGGCGAGCGCTTGTAGGGGGCGACCTCGACCCGCGCGCCGGATTCCATCTCGTCGAGGGGCCGCTTCGAGAGCGCGCCGTAATCGGGCATCGAAGGCACGTCGAACAGCACATGGCCTTCCGCCACATAGGCATGACCGGAGGCGACCAGCCCTTCGATGATCGTGTGCATCTCGGTGATGTGGTCGGTCGCGCGGGGCTCGATGAAGCGCGGGCGCTCGCCCGGCACGTTCACATCCTCGGCCATCAGCACGCCGAGGTCGCGGATGTCGCCGTGAAAGGCGGCGAGGGTCCCGTCGGTGAGTTCGCGGATGGTGATGCCGCGCTCGGCCGCGCGGGCGTTGATCTTGTCGTCCACGTCCGTGACGTTGCGGGCATAGGTGACATGCGCCTCGCCGTAGAGATGGCGCAGCAGCCGGAACAGCAGGTCGAAGACGATGATCGGCCGGGCATTGCCGATATGGGCCGCGTCGTAGACCGTCGGCCCGCAGGCATACATCCGCACATGCGTCGGATCGATCGGCGCGAACGGCGCCTTCTCGCGGGTCAGGGTGTTGTAGAGCCGCAACATCGGCGCCATGAAACCGTCTTTCGTAACCCTGGAACGCGACCGTGCCGCCACCTGTGGAGGCCGCCCGTCCCCATGCCCTAAATCCCGAGAACCGATCAACTTTTACGATTCGCGAGGCACGTGCCCCCGAACCGAGGTGATCGGACGGGCCGGATGCCAAGCTCCCTGCGTGTTGCACGGAGGCGACGGACCCTGCCGAGCAACTGGGCTACCCCAAAACGGTGATGAATTCGAGAACGACGCCGGGAGAGGTTCGGTCAAGGTCGCGACGATCCGGAAAGGATTTGTTTACCGACGAGGCCGAGATTTTCCCAAACGCGAATCCTCCCATCCGGTGAATCCCGCCTTTCGTGGATCCCGTCATCAAGGTCTTGCCCATGCGACGCTCGGCTGCCGGTCTCGGCGCTCTCTGCGCCTTTGCGCTCATTTCCTCCGCCGCCCTGGCCGTCGATGACGGCGAGAAGCCGGCCCGCGTGCCCGGTCAGGTGGAGAAGACGTTCCTGATTCCCGCCGGCGAGGGTTACGGAGTCGGCGAATGCCTGGTGGCGGGCAGCGGCTCCTGCGGACAGGTCGTGGCCGATGCCTGGTGCGAGGCCCAAGGCTTCGCCGTCGCCGGCTCCTTCGGCGTGGCCGCTCCCGAGGACTATACCGGCACCATCGATCAGCCGCCCGCGCCGAAGCCCGTCGAGCCGCCGATCCGCATCACCTGCAAGGACTGATCGGCAAGGACTGATCCGCAAGGATCGATCCCGCTCGTTCGAGGCGGCCCGGCCCGATGCCGGCGCCGCCTCCAAAGCCGAATCAGCCCTTGAAGAAGTCGCCGCAACGGGGCGGCGCGTCGGTGGTGCCCCAGGGCATCAGCGGCACCGCCGTGGTGGAGTTCTTGGGTGAGCCCTGGATCACCTTGTCGGAATAGACCATGTAGATCAGCGTATTACGCTTCGCGTCACAGCCGCGGACGATCTGCATCGACTTGAAGATCAGTGACCGTCGCTCGCTGAAGACCACCTCGCCCTGTTTCAGCTTGTCCTTCGGGTTCTTGAACGCCACCGGCCCGACCTGCCGGCAGGCGAGGGAGATGTCGGAGACGTCCTCCGCGAGGCCAAGCGTGCCCTTGATGCCGCCCTTCTCGGGTTGCGTGTACCAGCAGGCGATGCCGGAGACCTCCGGGTCGTCGATGCCGTAGACCACCAGCTTGTCGTTGGGGGTGAGCGGACGCCACACCGTGGATTTGTCGAAGATCCGGTCCGTATCGTCTGCGCGGGCCACCGCTCCGCCCATCGCCAGCCCGGCCAACCCCACAGCCACCGCCCTGCTTGTGAGACTCCGAAGACACATCATCACACCATTCCCCTCAAGTTTGTCGATGGGCATGTGGGAACACTGTCCCGCTCTCGCGAGGGCGGTTAGACAACCTTTGCTAAAGCGCTCTTCCGTACCCTGTCCGAGGGCCGGAACCGCCCAGCTTCACACCCGTTCCTGACAGGTCATGCCGCTGATCCCTCCACAGATCCGCAAGCTCGTCGCAACGTTCGGCGCCGCCATGGCCGCCATCGCGTTCGGGACAGCCGTGCAGGCACAGGCACCCAACGCCCAGTGCCAGCGATACCGCTACGAGCTCGCCAATCTCAGCGACGGCGCCAACACCGCCCGCGCCCTGCAGAACGAGATCGGCCGGTTGGAGGCGTATTACCGGACGCTGAGCTGCGAGGGCGGCAAGTTCCTGTTCTTCGATTCGCGCCCCCCGCAATGCGGCGCGGTGGAGCAGCGCATCCGGGCGCTCCAGGCCGGGTACGGCGCGGAGAACGGCGAAGTCACCGCCGCCCGGCGGCGTCAACTCACGGCGGCCATTGCATCCTCCTGCGCCGAGACCGGGCAGAAGGTCGTGGACGGCCCCGTGGGCGAGCAGCGCGGACGGGGCGGGGCGCAGGTCGTCTGTGTCCGGACCTGCGACGGCGCCTACTTCCCGATGAACAATCTGCCCGACGGTCGCGAAGGGGCCAACGAACTGTGCCAGGCTCTCTGCCCCGGCACAGAGGCGGTGGCCTATTCGATGCCTCATGGCGATGATGGCCTGAAACAGGCCGCGTCGATCAGGGGCAGCCGTGCCTACGTCTCCCTCGCCAACGCGTTCAAGTTCCAGAAGAGCTTCACGCCCGATTGTTCGTGCAAGAAGGCGAACCAGACCTGGGCTCAGTCCCTGGTGAAGGCCGAGAGCATGCTCGTCCGGCACAAGGGCGACATCTTCGTGACGCCGATGCAGGCGGAGGCCATGTCGCGGCCGAAGGTGCGCGTCACCCTCGCGGGCCGCGCGGACAAGACCGTGGCCGCCATCGCCGCCGATGCGGCGACCCGGAACGGGGCCATCCTGTCCGAATCCGGCTCGGTTCGCGACGGAGCCACGGCTCAGACGCCCCCCCCTAGCGGCGAAGAGCGCGCCAATATCCGCATTATCGCGCCGAACATGATCGCGACGCCGGCTCGGTCCATAGCGCCCTAGAGGCCATCGCCGAAACGCCGAACGAACGAGGGAGCATTCCCCCACGGAGTCGTCGATCGCGCCAAGCGCCATGGACGCAACTCGCTGACGGTGAACGGTTTTCTCTGCCTGCCACGACTTTGAGGCCGCGCAGGGCGGCAGAGTACGGGCGAATGATCCGGGAATGAATTTGGAACCATCCCGGCTCCATTCGGTTCCGATGGCCACATCAACCTTTGTGAGTGACCATCCATGCGGAACCTCCGCCTGCTCTTTCTGACCGGCACCATGCTGCCGGCCCTGATCCTATCGGGCCCCCTTTCGGCCAGCCCCGACAATGGTGGGCCGGGCGTGATGCTGCTCGCGCAGGCGGGTCCCGGAGCCGAACGCGGTGATCCGCGCGGAGGCGGCGATGCTCCCCGTGGCGGCGCGGCCCGGCCCGAGAGAGCCGAGCGTCCCGAGCGGGCGGAGCGGCCTGAGAAAGCGGAGCGTCCCGAGCGCGCCGAACGTCCTGAGAGGGCCGAACGTCCTGAAAGGGCGGAACGTCCCGAGCCGCGCCAGGAGAAGCCCCCTGCCCGCGAGGAACGCGCCCCGGCCGAGCGGCCCGCGCGCCCTGAGCGTCCCGAGAAGCCCGACCGTGCGCCGGCCGAACGGCCGACCCCTCCCGCCGCGCGTGAGCGCGATGCGGACCCGGCCCCCGCCCGTCCGGCACCCAAGGAGGCTCCGGCGCCCCGCGAGCGTGCCCCCGCCACTCCCGAGCGCGACGCGACACCCGATCGTCCCGCCCGCCCGGACCGTCCTGCCCGGAACGAGAAACCCGATACGGGCGCCAAACCCGAGCGCGGCGACAAGCCGGAGCGCGCCGAGAGGCCCGACCGGGAGAACCGGCCGGAGCGCGGAGACAAGCCGGACCGGAATGAAAGGCCGGACCGGAACGAGAAGCCCGAGCCAGGCCGCCGCACCGGACCGGACGCGACGCCGGATGCCAAGACGCCGGATGCCAAGACGCCTGATGCAAAGACCCCGGATGCCAAGACCCCGGATGCCAAGACGCCTGACACGAAGGCGCCTGATGCCAGGACTCCTGACACCAAGGCGCCGGACGCGAAGCCTGCTCCGAATGCCCGTCCCGGGGTTCCGGGAAAGCCGTTCGTCCCGCCGGGTCAGGCGCAGGACAAGAACGACCGTGACGACAGGCGGGGGGACGACAGGCGGGGGGACGACAAGCGGGGTCCTGACGATCGGCGTGGCTCCGATGACAAGCGTGACTCCGACGACCGGCGCGGCCCGGATGACCGGCGCGGCACATCGGACGACAACCGGCCCGGCACGCCCAACCGTCCCGGAAATACCGACCGCACCCCGGCAGCGGGCGATTCCGATCGGCGCAGCGAGATCGAGCGCCGCGACCGTGAACGCCGCGAAGCGTTCGAGCGCAAGGACGAGCGGGATCGCCGTGACGTCTTCAACCGTCCAGGCCGGCCCGGCTATGTCGAGGGCGGGTTCCGCGGGAACGATGTCCGCAGCTACGACGAAGTCCGCCGTGACCGGCGCGAGTTCAACGAGGGCGGCCGGACCTATATCCGCGAGCCTGGCCGCATCATCGTGCGGGACCGCGACAATTACTTCATCCGGCACGACGAGAACGAGCGCTTCCGGTACCTCGACCGCGGTGCCTACCGCAGCGAGCGTCGTGGCGGCGACACGATCACCTATCTCGACCGTCCGGGCGGCATTCAGATCGTCACCGTGGTGGACGATGACGGCCGCCTCGTGCGCCGTTCGCGCCGCTTCCGCGACGGCCGCGAGGTCGTGATCATCGACAACGGCTTCGGCGGTCCCCAGCGTCCGATCTACGAGGATGTCGTCGACCTGCCGCCGCCGGACATCCGCATTCCCCGCGACCGCTACGTGGTGAATTACGAGGGCGCCGACGAGCGGCAGGTCTACGAGGCCCTGTCCGCCCCGCCGGTGGTGGCGGTGGACCGCCGCTACACGCTCGATCAGGTGCGCTACAGCCCGCAGCTGCGGGCACGGATGCGCAGCGTCGACATCGATACGATCACCTTCGATACCGGATCGTTCGACGTCACACCCGATCAGGCCTCGCGGCTCGGCAACATTGCGGCGGCGATCAACCAGGCGGTGAAGGCCAACCCGCAGGAAGTGTTCCTCATCGAGGGTTACACCGATGCAGTGGGCAGTGAGGTCGACAACCTGTCGCTCTCGGATCGTCGCGCCCAGTCGGTAGCGACGGTACTCAGCCAGAACTTCCAGGTGCCGCCGGAGAACCTGACCACCCAGGGCTATGGCGAGCAATCTCTGAAGGTGAACACCCAGGACGCCTCGCGGGAGAACCGTCGGGTCACGGTACGCCGCATCACCCCGCTGATCCAGCAGCAGGGCGAGGCTGCGGACGCTCCGCCCAAGTAAGTCGGGCAAGTAAGGCGGCTTGGCCGCATTGTCGTGACGTCACGGGCCGCATGTCTCGAAAGAGGGGTGCGGCCCGCGCCGTTCCGTGCTTCTCCAACACTCCCGCGAGCGCGCGACATCGAGGAGACCGGCGACCATGGCCGAGGAGAGCGACCGCCTGATCACGGCGGGAACGCCGATCTTTCGTCGGACCACCCTCGCTCTGTTCGCCGCAGGCTTCTCCACCTTCGCCGTGCTCTACGGCGTCCAGCCGCTGATGCCAGTCTTCGCCGACGAGTTCCATGTCTCGCCGGCCGAGAGCAGCCTGTCGCTGTCGCTCCCCTGCGCGATGCTGGCCCTGGCGCTCCTCGTGGTCAGCCCGCTCTCCGAAGTCTGGGGGCGCAAACCCATCATGGTCGCCTCCCTCTTCGCGTCGGCGATCTTCACCCTCATCGCCGTGGTCGTGCCGAGCTGGCATGGCTTCCTGGCATTGCGCGCGCTCACCGGGCTGGCGGCGAGCGGCCTGCCGGCCGTCGCCATGGCCTATCTCAGCGAGGAGATGGATGCCCGCGCCATCGGCCTGTCCATGGGGCTCCTCATCGGCGGAAACGCCATGGGCGGCATGGTCGGGCGGCTGATCGCCGGCATCGTCACCGATCATGTGTCCTGGCGCGTGGGTCTCGGCACCATCGGAATCCTGGCGCTCGTCGCCGCCATCCTGTTCTGGCGCGGTTTGCCGCCATCGCGGCGCTTCCTCGCCAACCGGATGCGCTGGCGCCAGGTGCCGGGCACGTTCGGCCAGCATTTCCGCGATCCGGGCCTGCCCTGGCTCTTCGCGGAGGCGTTCCTGCTCATGGGCGGCTTCGTCAGCGTCTACAATTACATCGGCTTCCGCCTGCTCGATCCGCCCTACAACCTGAGCCAGTCGGCCATCGGCGCGATTTTCGTGGTCTATGTCGCCGGCACGTTCAGTTCGGCGGTGACCGGAGAGATCGCCAGCCGGCTCGGACGCCGCCGGGTCTTGTGGCTCGCCATCCTGCTCGGGATCGTCGGTATTCTCCTGACCCTGTCGGAGCACCTTCCCGTCATCATCGCCGGCATCGTCGTCGTGACGGTGAGCTTCTTCGGCGCCCATTCGGTGGCGAGTTCCTGGATCGGGCGACGCGCCCTGCGCGACCGGGCGCAGGCCTCCTCGGTCTACCTGTCCCTGTATTATCTGGGCTCGTCGGTGCTCGGGACGGCGGGAGGCTGGTTCTTCGATCATGCGGGGTGGACGGGGGTCGTCGCCTTCTTCGGCGGGCTTTACGGGCTCGCGCTGGCCATCGCGCTCCGTCTTTCGCGCCTGCCGCCCCTCGTCCCGGCCACATCCTCCGGCCACGACCGTTGACCCGCCCGCCGCGACGGCCCATCTAGGCGATCGTCGTCGCTCACCGGAGCGACAGGCGAGCAATCGCCGCCGACAGGGCAACAGGCGAGCGATCGCCGACAACTGAGGAAGTCCGGCTCGCTTGGTCCAAGCGGCTCCGGCTTACGGAACCGAACGTGTTCGAGCTCGCCGTCGCTGTCGCTCTGATCGCCCTCAACGGGGCCTTCGCGCTGTCCGAACTCGCCGTCGTCTCGTCGCGGAAGTCGCGGCTGCGGATGATGGTGGAGGCCCGCCGGCCCGGCGCCCAGGCCGCCCTCACCCTCGCCGAGAATCCGGGGCGCTTCCTTTCCGCCGTCCAGATCGGCATCACCCTCGTCGGCATCCTGTCGGGTGCCGTGTCCGGCGCGGCCCTGGGCGAGCGCCTCACCGAGATCCTGTTCGAGGCGGGCCTGTCGAAACCCGTGGCCGATCCTCTCGGATACGGGATCGTCATCGCCATCATCACCTACCTCTCGGTGATCATCGGCGAATTGGTGCCCAAGCACGTGGCCCTGCGCGACCCTGAGGGCATCGCCTGTTTCGTCGCGCGCCCGATGCGTCTCATCTCGCGGATCGCACTTCCGGCGGTCTGGCTCCTCGACGCCTCGACCCGCGCGGTCTTTCGGCTATTCGGCCAGGAAGCCTCCAGCGCCAGCGCGGTGACCGAAGAGGAGATCCGCACCATCGTCGCGGAGGCCGAGACGGCGGGCGTGATCGAGACCGACGAGCGCAAGATGATCGCCGGCGTGCTGCGCCTCGGCGACCGCGCCGTGCGGGGCGTCATGACTCCGCGCACCGACGTCCACTGGATCGACCTCGACAAGGCGCCGGAGGAGATCCGCGCCATGCTGGTCTCGAGCCCGCATTCGCGCATCCCGGTCGGCGAGGGCAACCCGGACAACATGCTCGGCGTCGTGCAGGTGCGCGAACTGGTCAAAGCGCTCATCGAGAACGAGCGGTTCGACCTGCGCGCCTATATCCGCAGCGCCCCCGTCCTGCCCGATACGCTCGACGCTCTCGACGCTCTCACGGCCCTTCAGGCGGCCGACGTTCCGATGGCCCTGGTCCACGATGAATACGGCCATTTCGACGGGCTCGTGACGCCGGCCGACATCCTCGACGCCATCGCGGGCGCATTCCATTCCGAGGATTCGGAACCCGAGGCGGTGCAGCGCCAGGACGGGTCCTGGCTCATCGCCGGCTGGATGCCGGTGGACGAGATGGCCGACCAGCTCGGCATCAAGCTCGAATCGAGCCGCGACTACGAGACCGCCGCCGGCCTCGTCATCGCCAAGCTGCAGCGCCTGCCGGAGACGGGCGAGACCTGCGACATCGCGGGATGGCGCTTCGAAGTGGTGGATCTCGACGGTCGCCGCGTGGACAAGATCCTGGTGTCTCGGATCGCCTGACCTCCAGGGCGGGGCCCCTCCCCCAAAGCCGCGGGCGCGCTCAGGCGTAGCGCTTGGCCCCCGCCACGCAGAGGACGACGAGGCCGGTCACGGCCAGCATGCTCGGGGCGACGGGCTCGTGGAGCAGCAATCCCGCGAGAGCCAGGCCGAAGAACGGCTGCAGCAACTGCAGCTGCCCGACGCCGGCGATGCCGCCCAAAGCGAGCCCGCGATACCAGAACACGAACCCCACCAGCATGCTGAAGACCGAGACGTAGGCGAGGCCGATCCAGGCCGGCAGGCCGATATCGCTCCATGCCGAGGGCAGGCTCATCAGGGCGATGGCGGCCATGACCGGCAACGACAGGACCAGGGCCCAGGAGATGACCTGCCACCCGCCGAGGCGACGCGACAGGGTGGCGCCCTCCGCGTAGCCGAGGCCGCAGAGCAGGATCGCGGCCAGCATCAGGAGGTCGCCGGTGAGCGAGCCGCCCCCGCTTTGGAACAGCGCGAAGCCCGCCACCGTGAGACTGCCGATGCCGGAGAACAGCCAGAAGGCTGGGCTCGGACGCTCACCGCCCCGGATCACGCCGAAGATGGCGGTGGCGAGCGGCAGGAGGCCGATGAACACGATGGAATGCGCAGAGGTGATGTGCTGGAGCGCCAGCGCCGTCAGGAGGGGAAAACCGACGACGACACCAAGGGCGACGATGATGAGCGGAACGAGGTCGCCGATTGCGGGACGGCGCTGACGCAGGGCGAGAAGCATCGTCGCGCCGAGCAGGGCCGCGATCACCGCCCGCGCCGAGGTCAGGAAGAGCGGCGTGAACCCGCCGACCGCCACCCGCGTCGCCGGCAGCGAGGCGCTGAAGATGATGACGCCCACGAGGCCGTTGCCCCACCCCGCCGCATTCCGCTGCATCGCGTCGTCTCGTCCCGGTTGGTGTCGCGGGATCGCACAGGACCCGGCTTAGGCGCCTTGACAATCATCCCGCGCCCATGCCGTCAAATGCTTTCCCCCTCGATGTCCATGCGAAACAGGCATGATGAACCCGGCTCATCTCGATCTCTTCCGCGCCGTCCTGCGCCATGGCGGGATGACGCGGGCCGCTGCGGCTCTCGGCATCGGGCAACCCCATGTCAGCCGCGCGATGGCGCAGCTCGAGGCCGATCTCGGCTTCGCCCTGTTCGTGCGCGGCCATGGCAGCGTGCTGCCGACGCAGGAGGGTGAGGCTTTCGCCCGCGAGGTCGAGCGGACTTACGCGGGGCTCGACCATTTGTCCCAGGCGGCCCGCCAGATTCGCGACCTCGGCACGGGGCCGTTGCGCGTCGCCTGCCAACCGTCCCTGGCCTCGCGGCTGCTGCCGCGGGCGATCCGGCGGCTGAGCGAGGAATCCCCGGGTATCCGGGTCTCGGTCCATGTGCCCGCGCCGGAGACGATCTGGTCCTGGACCGCCTCCGGGCAATGCGATCTCGGCCTCGTGCGGCCTCGCTCCGGCTATTCGGGGGTGATCTGCGAGCCCTTCCTCGCCATCGACGCGGTCTGTGCCCTGCCCCGGGGGCACGCCCTCGCGGCCAGGCGGGTGATCGAGGTGGGCGATCTCGCCGAAGAGCCCCTGATCGCGGGTGCGACGGGGGTGTTCCAACAGGCCATCGAAGCGTCCTTCGCGGCGATCGGCCTCGTCCCGCGCTTCGGCCTCATGGCTCAGTACACGGCGGCGCGTTGCGGCCTCGTCGCCGAAGGACTTGGGATCGCCATCGTCGATCCGCTTCCCGCCCGCGCGCTCGCGAACCTGCCCATCGTGCTGCGACCGTTCCGGCCGCGCCTGCCCATCGAGACGCTGCTGATCCGCCCGGCGGGCCGACCGCCGGGCCAGGCGGCGGAACGGCTCGTGAGACATCTCCTCCGGGAACGGGACGCGCTCGTGCCGAAGGCGGTCGGCGGAGGCGACTGAACCCGAGCCGCGCCGGATCGGGACGGGGCCACCGGCGCCGTCCTGCCGGTCAGGACCGGGTCGCCCTCGATCTCACGCGTCTGCTCCGATTGAGCAGGGAAGCGCCACGCCGACGTGAAGACAGTCGGCGCGACGGACCGCGCCGCCGCTTCGCGAGCAAGCCCCCATGACCTCCGGCCAATGCCAAGCTCTGCTCGATGACGTTCGCCCGAACTGCAAGATTACTCGTATCACATTCAAGTCTCACCATATCACGACCTTGAAATCCAGCATGATATTTCTAATCATTGCCGTACTTCGTTCACCCTTCATTAATTGTCATGAATAGAAACAACTTTTTGACCTGAGAATTCAATCTTAATAATATATTTATACTATCTTTTGTAATACTCATCTGCAAATTTTTGCGTCTGGGCAAATACTATTCTGGAGTTCGAGATGAAGGTCGTTAGGCAAGCCAGCGTGATGCTGAAGATCGCCGTCCCGCTTGCTCTGATGGGCATGATGGCGGTCGGGCTGGTTTTCTATTCGCGCATGGCCCTGAACAGCGTCGCGGAACAGACAAAGACCTACGCCGACGTTCTGTCCGTTCGCCAGGAAGTCTATCTGCGGGCTCAGTTCAAACTCGCGGAAGCAGCACTGCTGAGCCGCAACATCCTGCTGGAGAAGCGGCCGGAAAAGATTGCCGATTACAAGAATCGGTATGAACAAGCCGCCAAGCAAACGCTCGAGCATATCGACAGGCTGATCCTCCTGGCCGATACCCCGGAACGTCGCAAGATCGGCCAGGACGTCCGGCAGCTGGCCGAGGGGTATTTTGACATTCTACGCCGTTCGACGGCGTTCGCCCTGGAGAACGAGATCGCCAAGGCGCTGCAGGTCGTGCAGCAGGAAGGCCAGCCGGCTCGGACGAAACTGAACGGCTTGATCGAGCAGCGCACCCAGCGAATCACGGAGGAAATGCAGGCCGGCAAGCGCGCCCTCGAAGCGGAGGTGGCCGAGACCATTCAGCGCCTGATCGCCACCGCGGCCCTCGGCCTCACGGTCGCGGCGATCCTGGCCGGCCTCATCGTCACCTTCGGCATCACCCGTCCGCTGGCGAGCCTCGTCCTCGTCCTGCAGCGTATGGCTAAGGGAGACATCGACGCCGAGATCGCGGAGGCCAAGCGCGGCGACGAGATCGGCGCCGTGGGCAAGGCGGTGGAAGGCATCAAGGCCATGGTCGCCCGGAAGGCCGCCGAGGAAGCCGACATCCGGCGTCTCGCCGAGGAGGTCTCCCAGGCGGAGCGCCAGCGCACGATGATCGCCATGGCCGACAGCTTCGAAGGCGCCGTGGGCGGCATCATCCAGATGGTGTCGGCCTCGGCGACCGAACTCCAGGCCACTGCCCAGACCATGACCTCCACCGCCACGGAAACGGCGAGCCAATCCATGACCGTGGCCGCCGCCGCCGAAGAAGCCGCCACCAACGTCAACACCGTCGCGGCGGCGGCAGAGGAGCTCGGCGTTTCCGTTCAGGAGATCGGACGGCAGGTCAGCGGATCGGCCGATCTCGCCCAGGGCGCCGTATCGGAAGCCGACCGGACGGCGGCCCTGGTGCAGACACTGTCCCAGGCGGCCTCCCGCGTCGGCGACGTCGTGGGACTGATCTCGAACATCGCGGCCTAGACCAACCTTCTCGCCCTCAACGCCACCATCGAGGCAGCCCGCGCGGGAGAGGCCGGCCGAGGCTTCGCCGTGGTGGCCACCGAGGTCAAGGAACTGGCCAGCCAGACGGCGCGGGCGACTCAGGACATCTCCAGTCAGATCTCCCAGATCCAGGGGGCGACCGACGAGGCGGTCTCGGCCATCGCCTCCATCACGGCCCGCATCCGCGAGATCGATTCGGTGGCGACCACCATCGCCGCGGCGGTGGAGCAGCAGGGGGCCGCGACCCAGGAGATCGTCCGCAACGTCGCCCAGGCCGCGACGGGAACGAGCGAAGTGACGAGCAACATTTCGGGCGTCGCGGGGTCCGCCGAAGAGACGGGGGCCGCCGCATCCCAGGTGCTCGGCTCGGCGGGCGAGCTCTCTCGCCAATCCGAGCACCTGAACGCCGAGGTCCGCCGCTTCCTCGCCAGCGTAAGAGCGGCCTGAGGCGGTCTCCGGCCGCTGCACTCGGTGTCCGGCGAGCGCGGGTCCCCTCTCTTGGAAGGAAGGGGGGCCGGCTCCGGCCGACCTGACCGAAGCGACCGACCGGAGGGGGTATGAGGCCGACCGGCATCGGTCTGAGACCGGCCGACGATGAGGAGAACTCATCGTCGGCCGCCCGCGCGACTGCGCGGCGGCGGGCGTCCGCCGAACGCGCTGAAGACGACCATCGGTCGGGATCAGCGCCGCTTGGTCTGAGAAGCGGGATCCGCTTTTCGGGCCGATTCTGTCAGCCTCGACCGCCGAGCCGAGCCGCCACAATGTCCCGGCCGATGAGGGGCAGCAGGCCCGAGAGGTCCGGGCCGTGCTCCAGCCCTGTCACCGCGAGGCGGAGCGGCATGAACAGGGCCTTGCCCTTGGCGCCGGTCCGCTCCTTCACGGCATTGGTCCAGGCCTTCCAGGTCTGGCCGTCCCAGGGCTCGGGCGGCAGCACGTCCAGGGCGGCAGCGGCGAAGCCCGCATCCGCGATGACCGGCGTCACCTCCCCGGCCACGATCCGCCACCATTCGGCGGCGTCCCCGACCTTGGTGAGGTTGGGCTGGATCACCGCCCAGAACGCCTGCGCCCGTTCCTCGGGGATGCCCATTCCGAGGAGGCGTTCGCGTGCCTCCTCATACGGCATGGCATGGATCAGGCGGGCATTGAGCCCGTCGAGTTCCTGCGGATCGAACTTCGCCGGCGCCCGCGAGATGTGGGAGAGATCGACCAGGGCGGCGAGTTCGTCGAGGTTAGGCACCGCGCGCACCGCCTCGGCAGAGCCGGTGAGCACGGCAAGCGAGCGCACCGCGCCGGGTTCATAGCCGGCCTCGCGCAGGCCCCGGAGAGAGAGGTGGCCGAGGCGCTTCGACAGACCTTCGCCGTCGGCGGTTGTGAGCAGGTTGTGGTGGCCGAAGATCGGCACCGGCTGGTCCAGGGCCTCGAAAATCTGCACCTGCACGCCCGTATTGGTGACGTGGTCCTCGCCGCGAATGACATGGGTGATCCCCATCTCGGCATCGTCCACCACGGAGGGCAGCGTGTAGAGGTAGCTGCCATCGGCGCGGATCAGCACCGGGTCCGAGAGAGAGGCGCAATCCACATGCGCCGGCCCGCGCACGAGATCGTCCCAGGCGACGGTGCGGGCGTCGAGCTTGAAGCGCCAATGCGGCGTGCGCCCTTCGGCCTCCAAGGCCGCACGCTCGTCATCGGTCAGGCTGAGCGCGGCGCGGTCGTAGATCGGCGGCTGGCCACGGCCGAGCTGGCGCCGGCGTCGACGCTCGAGTTCCTCCTGCGTCTCGTAGCAGGGATAGAGCCGGCCCGCCGCCTTCAGGCGCTCGGCCGCCGCATCGTGGATGGCGGAGCGGTCCGACTGGCGGACGAAGAGATCGGGCACGATGCCGAGCCAGGCGAGGTCTTCCTCGATGGCGTTGGCGAATTCCTCCGTCGAGCGCTCCCGGTCGGTGTCGTCGAGGCGCAGCAGGAAGCGCCCGCCATGCGCCCGCGCGAACAAGGCGTTCAACAGCGCCGGGCGGGCGTTGCCGATATGGAGATACCCCGTGGGCGAGGGCGCGAAGCGGACGAGAGGGGCGGATGTCATGCCTGCCCGTCTACAGCATCGACCCGAACGGTGGGAACCGGCTTTCGGGAAGACCGGGGCAGGTCGCACATGATAGGCGCCGCCGTCGCACTGGCCGCGATGAGCTCCGCCCGAGCGCGCTTGCAGCCCGGCCCAAACACGATCGCGACCAGAACGAAGTCCGGTCCTGATCGCATGTCATCAGGAGGCAAAGTCGCGGCCGACCTGCGCCTTGCTCTCTACTCTGGGTCAGGTGGCCACGGCTTGGACCTCAGTCTGAGTCTAGTCCCAGTATCCGACGGAGCCTGGACGTTGCGGGAGACCGGACTGGCCCGTTGGCACGGAAGCTTGCTCGGTGTTCCGGCCCCGCGACCCCTCCGAACCCGATAAGTCCAAGCTTATAGATCGCAGGCTGCAGGTTTCATTGCTGTCGCGATAGGATGACGGGTCGCGCTGCGCCGGCGCATCAGACAAAGAGTGCCCAATGCGGCGAGGCTCATTGCCCCCGCCAGGATCCGTGAGGGTCTGACTCCCATGCGCCTGGCCGAGCGATCCAAGGCGACTTCGAAGCCACCGGCGAGATTTGCGACAAGCGGCACGATGGTCGTATCCAAGAAAAACTTCGGCGCCGACGGTCCAGCCGGCTTCTTTAGAAGGTAATCTCGATCAATCATCATCGTAACCTCCGATAATGCCGCACCTGATTTTGCAACTATACATGGATGCATGGGCCGGACGTAGAACCTGACGAGCCGGCCGATGTTCCCGCAGCTGTATTGGCACGGAGATCGTTCATTGGATAAGCCCACCTACAAGCCGTACCGCCTTCCATCAGGGGGATGGGGCTCGGCCCGCTCCGTCGGCAACATCCTGCGGCGCGAAGGGGTGCTGGCGAGCGTGCCGATCGCGCTGACCCGCCACAACAAGGTCGACGGCTACCAGTGCAACAGCTGCGCCTGGGTGAAGCCCGCGAGCCCCCTGCCGTTCGAGTTCTGCGAGAACGGTGTCAAGGCGGTCGCCTGGGAGCTGACCGCGCATCGCTGCACGCCGAAGTTCTTCGCCGAGCACACCGTCACCGAACTTCGGGGCTGGGACGATTTCCACCTCGAACAGCCGGGCCGCCTGACACACCCGCTCCGCTACGACGCCGCCAGCGATAAGTACGTGCCCGTCTCCCGTTGGTCGAAGTCATGATTGAACTCCGTTTGAGGAGCCATCAGCATCTCATCGCGATCGGCCCGCGCCGCAGCTGCGCGCTATGAGCTGAAGACGCGTCTTTTCCCCGAAGTAGGCGCGCTGCCACGAAAGGGCATGCACTCGGCATCGGCCGCGCTTAGAAGTGACCCATGCCCAATACTTTGTTCTCGCCGGCCGCAGCCCGCAACGCCGCCCCGATCGCCGAGGTCCTCGAACGCGTCTTCCCGCCCAGCGGTCTCGTGCTCGAGATCGCGAGCGGATCGGGCGAGCACGTCGTCCATTTCGCCCGTGCGCTGCCCGCCCTCGACTGGCAGCCAAGCGATCCCAATGAAGTGGCCCGTCGCAGCATCGTCGCCCATGCCCACGCCTCCGGGCTGGCCAACATCCGGTCGCCGTTGGCGATCGATGCGATTCGTCAGCCGTGGCCGGTGCCGCGGGTGGACGCGGTCGTCGCGATCAACATGATCCACATCGCACCCTGGGATGCGACCATCGGGCTGATGGCTGGCGCAGAAGCGGCGCTAGCGGGGGGTGGTGTGTTGTACCTCTACGGTCCTTTCCGGGAGCATGGCGCGCACACCGCGCCAAGCAACGCCACGTTCGACAACAGCCTGCGCGCGAGGAATGCCTCCTGGGGGGTCCGCGACATCGAGGCGGTCGTGGCTGCTGCAAAAGCGCATGATCTTCATCTGGCAGAGCGCATCACGATGCCGGCCAATAACCTCAGTTTGATCTTTCGCCGAGGGCGCCGAGGCTCCGCCGTTGACCGGGAGGCCGCGCCTTGACCGCTTCACGCCCGACCAGCGCGGTCGTCATCGGTGCGTCCGGCGGCATCGGTGGGGCCGTGGTCCGCGCGCTCGCCGAGGGCGAAGCCTACGCGCCGATCTTCGCGCTCTCACGCTCGGGATCATCTGTTCCCGCGGGTGTCCGAACCCTCCCGATCGACCTGAGCGATGAGACAACGGTTGCTGCGGCGGCGGCCAGGGTCGGCGAAGCCGGACCGGTGGGTCTGGTTATCGTCGCTACCGGCCTTCTTCACCGGGCGGGTGTCTCGCCTGAGAAGGCGGTCAGGGCGCTCGACCCCGCCGCGATGGCCACCATCTTCGCGATCAACACGATCGGCCCTGCGCTTGTCGCCAAGCATTTCGTGCCCCTGCTTGCGCGACGGGAGCGATGCGTGTTCGCGGCCCTGTCGGCGCGGGTCGGATCGATCGGCGACAACCGACTTGGCGGCTGGTATACCTACCGTGCCTCAAAGTCGGCACTGAACCAGATCCTGCGAACGCTCGCGATCGAGGTCGCCCGAAGCCGACCGGAGGCGATCGTCGTGGGCTTGCATCCCGGCACGGTCGCCTCCGGCCTGTCGCGGCCCTTCCGGCCGGACCCGACGGCCGACGGCGTCTTCTCGCCCGAAGTGAGCGCGGCCCATCTCCTGCGCGTGCTGAACGGCCTTAGCGCGGCCGACACCGGCAGCGTTTTCGCTTGGGACGGTTCGAAGATCCCCGCCTAAGCGCGGTTTCGGCCCAAACGGATAACGGGCAGCTGCCTCGGCTGCTACTAGGATGTGAATGTTTCCCGCAGGATGCGTGGTGCGAGCTTGACCATTGGCATACCGGTTCCTCCAACGTTTAATTAGCCTATCATCCGCCTGAAAGCGGATGAGCAGAAAGCTGTCCATTCCCTTCATAGCCATCTGATAAATTGAATAGCCCGGTAGCGGACGTTCCTAAGGTCTGAGAAGGGTCAGCTTCGGCCGACTAATAAGATCTACTTAACCAATTGACCGCCCGGAAGCAGGCGGACTGTCCTGGCGCCCGTACCGTTCTCCGTTCCGGCACGGCAGATGGTTCGCAGGCGGCCAGCCTAGTAGGCCTATCGTCGAAGGGGCGTGCCATCCGGCCGTGAGATCGATGGACGGGCGAACCACCACGGTTAGATGCGACGCGGGTTCCGGCATGCCGCATCATGACGGCCACACGATGGGGCATCTTCGACCGCGATGGTCTCTATGAATCCTTACAGTGGGGCATCAAGGCCTTACCAACTACGAGCTTCGGGATAGGCACTGATAGGCTCATGATGCCGTTCGGCCGTAGAAACGACGAGAACCGCAAGCCCTATGGCAGCGGCATCCTCGATAAGGCCCCTGGGCACGACCAGGGAACTTGCGCGAGTCCGGTCCCCGGGCCGCTCGGCCGATACGTGTACCCGCGACGGCGTCGGCCTGGGCCCCGGTCCTGGGTGACGATTGACGGCCGACCAACGCTCATCCGCCGATTGCGAGCCGAAATGCGAACGAGGGCGGGATGCGGCAATCCGCTGGGAACGACATCTTGTCCCTTGCCATCTCACCACGCGGCAGTGTCGTCACAATGGCTCGTGCTCCCGCGCCGACCGGGATCGAGGCGCCCCGTGTCCGGCCCTCCGAGGTGGCCCACGCCACTGCGGCACAAGCCGACATGCTGTGCATTCCGGCGACGGGGGCGAGCCCGAACAAGGTCGCATATCCGTACATTGTGCCTGCCGTTCCCCGTAGCTCAGGCTGCGTCGGGCATGCGGTCAAGGAACTTGTCGAGGGTAAGCGGGTATTCCCGCACCCGGATACCCGTCGCGTTGTAAACGGCGTTTGCCACCGCCGCGCTGACGCCGCAGATGCCGAGCTCGCCCACGCCCTTGGCTTTCATCGGCGAAGAGATCGGATCGACCTCGTCGAGGAAAATCACATCTTGGTGCGGGATATCGGCATGTACCGGCACCTCGTATCCGGCGAGGTCGTGGTTAGCGAAGAAGCCGCGTTTGGTGTCGACCGCAAGCTCCTCCATCAGCGCAGCACCAACACCCATAGTCATGCCGCCAATGACCTGGCTGCGGGCCGACTTCGGGTTGAGGATACGACCGGCGGCGCAGACCGCAAGCATGCGCCGGACCCGGATCTCCGCCGTGTGGACATCGACGCCCACCTCGACGAAATGGGCTCCGAACGTTGATTGCTGATAGGTCTTCGAGAGTTCGCCGAACTCGATGGTGTCCTCGACTGTCAGCCCTCCCTGCGCGGCTTCGCCGAGCGGCACGCCGCGGTTTCCGGAGCGGACCTGGCCGTCCTCGAAGACTGCGTCGGCCGAGTTGATGCCAAGGCGCTGCGCCACGGCCTCGCGCAGCTTCACGCAGGCCGCGTAGACCCCGGACGTCGAGGAGTTGGCGCCCCATTGGCCACCCGATCCCGCCGAGGCGGGGAAATCGGAGTCCCCCAGCCGCACCACGACCTTGTCCAGCGGGACGCCCATCATCTCGGCGGCCGTCTGGGCGATGATGGTGTAGGTGCCCGTTCCAATGTCGGTCATGTCGGTTTCAACCGTGACCGTCCCTTGTTCATCCAGGCGAACGCGCGCACCGGATTTCATCACCATGTTGTTGCGGAAGGCGGAGGCGACCCCGACGCCAACGAGCCACTGCCCGTCCCGAAGGGAGCCAGGTTTGGCATTGCGCTTCGCCCAACCGAACCTGTCCGCCCCCAGCTTAAGGCACCCGACGAGGTCACGATGCGAGAAGCGGCGATCCGGGGCGTGGGGGTCGACCTGGGTGTCGTTGCGAACGCGGAACTCCACGGGGTCGATTCCTAGCTTTTCTGCCATTTCGTCCATGGCGACTTCCAGGACCATCAGGCCCGGAGCCTCGCCGGGCGCGCGCATCGCATTGCCCTCGGGCAGGTCGAGGAGGGCAAGCTTCATCGCCGTGAGCCGGTTGGCGCCCGCGTAGAGAAGCTTCGTCTGGCTCACCGCCGTCTCGGGATCGCCGTCGGGCAGGTTGCCGGAAGTGCTCTCGTGGGCGATGGCCGTGATGGTGCCGTCCTTCGTCGCCCCGATGCGCACGCGCTGTATAGTGGCGGGCCGATGGGTGGTGTTGTTGGCGATAAGGGGACGGGTCAGTGCGACCTTCACCGGCCGTCCCGCCGCCTTGGCACCGAGCGCCGCGAGGACCGCGTCGGCGCGCACGAACAGCTTGCCGCCGAATCCGCCGCCCACGTAGGGAGAATCGATCCGCACGTTCGCTTTCGGAATACCAAGGATCTTGGCCATGCTTTCATGGGCCCAGGTGATCATCTGGTTCGAGGTCCAGAGCGTGACCTTGTCGCCCTCCCATGCCGCGACGGTCGCGTGCGGCTCCATCATCGCGTGGCTCTCGTCGGCGGTGGCGTAGATTTCGTCGAACGTGACCTGTGCCTTTGCGAAGGCGCCCTCGAAATCACCGACGCGCTCCTCGCCGTTGCCACCGCTGCCCTCGCCGCTGTCGCCCTTCACCGGCTTCGCGGACTTCGCTTCGGCGGCCAGGTCGAACTTCCCCGTTTCAGGGGTATAATCGACCGTGATCAGGAAGGAGGCCGCGCGGGCCTGCTCGAAGGTCTCGGCCACCACCACGGCGATGGCCTGGTGGTAGTGCTGAACTTGGTCGCCGCCGAACAAGTAGGCCGTGTTCATTGTGCCCCGTTCCATCCGGGGCGTTTCGAGCGTCGTCACGATGGCGAGGACACCTGGGGCCGTCCTGGCAATGGAGGTGTCCATGCCGCGAATGCCGCCCTTGGCAATGCCGGCACCGAGCACGTAGCCGTAGGCCTGGCTCGGCGTCACGTCATGGCGTTCGTAGGCGTAGGGCGCGGTGCCAGTGGTTTTGTACTTGCCGTCGATCCGGTCGGTCGGCTGGCCGACGACCTTAAGACGGTCGATGGGGTTCTGGCCTGCGGGGGTGTCGAACTTCATGGCTCAGGCCCTCGCTTCGTGGATCGCCGCCATTAGCGTACGCTCGGCGAGCTTCAGCTTGTAGGCGTTCTGGTGAGTAGGCTTGGCCCCGGCGAAGGCCTTGTCGGTCACGGCCTTGGCGCCGCGTGGCAGATCACCCTCTGCCGCCTCGACGCGCCATGGCTTGTGCGAGACGCCACCAAATGCTGCCCGACCCGTGCCGTCCGGCTGCAGCACTGCAGCGACCGAGACGAGGGCGTAGGCGTAGGAGGCCCGGTCGCGGACCTTGCGGTAGACATGCGTGCCGCCTAACGGCTTCGGCAGGGTAACGGCGGTGATGAGCTCGCCGGCCTTGAGGGTCGTGTCAATCTCGGGCCGGTCGCCGGGCAGGCGGTGGAATTCCGCCATCGGGATTTTTCGCGATGAGCCTTTGGCATCCACGGTCTCGACGTTGGCGTCGAGCAGCCGCATGGCCACCGCCATGTCACCCGGGTGGGTGGCGATGCAGGCCTCGCTGCCGCCGATCACCGCTAACTGGCGCGAGACCCCATCCAGGGCCGAGCAGCCGGAGCCGGGCTGGCGCTTGTTGCAGGCCTGAGCCGTGTCGTAAAAGTATGGGCAGCGGGTCCGCTGGAGCAAGTTGCCGGCGGTGGTGGCTTTGTTGCGCAGCTGGCCCGAGGCGCCCGCCAGGAGCGCGCGGCTGAGCACGGCGTAGTCCTTGCGGACCCGGGCATCGGCGGCCAGATCCGTGTTACGCACCAGGGCACCGACCCGGAGGCCGCCCTCGGGCGTCGGTTCGATGGTGTCCAGGCCTAGGCCGTTCACGTCGACGAGGTGCGCCGGTGTCTCGATCTGTAGCTTCATCAGGTCAAGCAAGTTCGTGCCGCCTGCAATGAACTTCGCGTTCGGGGTGCGGGCGACGGCGGCGGCTGCCTCGGAGGGCGAGCTTGGGCGCTCGTAGGTGAAGGACTTCATACGGGCCTCCCGGCAACCTCGGTCATCGCCTCGACGATGTTGGAATAGGCGCCGCAACGGCAGATGTTGCCGCTCATGCGCTCCCGAATCTCGGCCTCTGTCACCTGGAGGGTGGCATTGAGATCGGCGGTGACGTGGCTGGGGATGCCGGCCTTGATCTCGGCGAGCACGGCGACGCCGGAGCAGATCTGGCCCGGGGTGCAGTAGCCGCACTGGTAACCGTCGTGCTTGATGAAGGCCGCCTGCATCGGGTGTAGGTTCTCGGGCTGGCCGATACCCTCGATGGTGGTGATCTCGGCGCCCTGGTGCATCACCGCGAGGGTGAGGCAAGAGTTGATACGCCGCCCCTCGACGATCATCGTACAGGCGCCGCACTGGCCGTGGTCGCAGCCCTTCTTGGAACCGGTCAGATGCAGGTGCTCACGGGCGGCATCGAGCAGGCTCGTGCGGGTGTCGAGCTCAAGGTCGCGGCGCTGGCCGTTCACCGTCAACGACACCTTCGTCAGCACCGGCTTGTCGATGCTCACGGGGGCAGCGCCCGCCGCCGAGGGTACGGCCGCGAGGGCCGCCGTGGCGGATGCTCCCACCATCAAGTCTCTCCGATTCAATTCATGATCTCCAGATCGTCCCATCTCGGCCTCCGTAGGGATGCGGGGGCGGCGCTTCGAACCGTCCGGCGCGAGCGGGTTGTGCGGAGGAAACACTCACACCTTGGATAGGCTCCAATGTACGGCGCACGATCTCGTCGATTTGCCCTGCAAACCCACATAGGGTCATGAGCGTGGACTATGGGGTCGGTTCGGCACGCCGCAGCTGCAGGATCAACCCCCTACGGATGCGCGCGCCGGGGACCGTCGATTGCGCGTGAGAACCTGACCGAAGTCCGGTCCTTTGCAACGGTATCGCCGCAGGACAGCTTCGTCCTTGCCGCGGCACGACTGGGCGTGCCCCAATCGGCCCTGAGCCGCGCCATGACGGATCTTGATGAACAGCTCGGGATGCGGCTGCTGACCGATCCACGCGCGGTGTCTTCCCGACCGAGGCGAGCAAGCGTCCGCTGGACGTCGTCGGTTCCCAGTTCGCGCAGGTCGAGGTCGAGCTCACTGCCCTGGCAGAGATGAAGGACAAGCCCGCGGGAAACATGAGAGTCCCAGCGCCCGAGCACGCGTCCCAGACGTTCCTGTGGCCAGTCCTGCATCCGCTCTTGTCGTACTAACCCAGCATCAACATCGTCGCCTTCGTCTGCCTCATGCTTAAAACAGGTCGCTCAACTGGCACGGTTCATAAAAGCCTCTAGCTTCGGGTAGGCGCTAATTAATCGACGGTCACCTGGGTGAACACGACGGTCTCAAGCTTGACCGACCGCGAAAACTTAACCCGCGACGTCTGCTGTCCGACAGTTTGGCTCAATAGGTGAAGCTCGAAACCCATTCCTCCTTCAGACGGATAGATGCGACCCGCCCAGCTCCTGATTGTGTGCGATGCTCCTGATGCCGTCACGAAACCAATCACGTTGCCTTCCGCCATACCGACCAGTATGCGACCACGATGCGGCGGCATCGCCTCCGCTTGGCCAGCAGCATACGTGCCGGATACCGCCTCCCCGAATTGCCATAGTCGGAGCTCGGCACCGGCCGCGCTGCGCCACGTCCCTTCAAACATCGATGCGTCCACACCTGCTCGCTCAGCCGACGCAGATGCGCGGCACACGAGATATGTGCATCGGTATATCGATGTCGGCTATGTTTCCCAAGAAGCCGAGAAGAACTCCTCCGATCTGCGACCGTCTCTAACGCGCAGCTTGGGCGATTTCATGGAATATCGCCCCATCGGAATTTGCTAAGTAACTCATCCACCCTGCAAACATCTGCTCGGCGGATTATACCACCGGCGTACAAGCACGCTCGAAGGGGCCGTCACGACCGACCAATACGATCCGTACAAGGCTGGAACGCAGCGGTCCTCGTTCGTTCGTATGCGAGTAGATTCCAATTTCTGGGCTGGTCCAACGCTAGCCCACTCGACCACCGCGAGGTTTTATGAGCCTGCCCGCCAAATCGCTTCACCGAGCCGTGTCCGGCTCGTCGTCGAACTCGTGAACCGCGGTCCAGTGATGCCCCATGATAACGAGTATCTGGCTCACCACCGCCCTGCAAAGCTCAAGCTCGTCACTTCCCGGTCGGTCCCGAGCCATGCTCCCAGGGCTTGCCCCCGCAACGCAGCGCCAGTTTGAAACCATTGCAAAAGCGATATACCACATGAAATATATCGCGTATTAACGGGTAGCCAGAGGCAGAATGCCGAGTTACCGAAACAACGGGCACGCCATGCACCGCCTTTTTGCACCCTTGCGAGCCCAACCATGACCGAGCTCCCCATCCTCACGGCGACCGATCAGGCGCATGCTGTGACGCAAGCCTATGTTGAGCAGGCCAAGCCACCACTCACCCAAGAGTTGATTGAGCGGCTTCAAAGCGTACTGACCGAGGCCCTCGATTCAAAAGGCCAGTCGGGATCGGACGAAAGCCCGACGGACCGTCTCAACGCTGCCCTGGACGCTTTCGAGTCGGAACTTCGGTCCATCGTCGGCCCACGGGTCGCGTCGCTGGAGACGTCCACCGGTGCTGTGACGATGGAACATCGCTCCGAAGCCGGTCAGCCGCTACGGGCCTTTGGTGGCCAATAGGCAGCGCTCGCACCAATCACCGCAAGAACGAATGGAAACCGGATCGCCCATGAGTGAGGCAGCAGGGACAGTCAGGAATTTTTCTCATCCTGGCACGGGACGCAACAAGGTCCGAGCCGTGCCAAAGGGCCGTCAGGTCGAGCCGAATGCCAAAGTCGAGATCGAGCAACTCCTTGGGACGCGCTCGCGCCAACGCGACCTGCTGATCGAGCATCTCCATCTGATCCAGGATACCTACGGCCAGATCGGGGCACACCATCTCGCGGCGTTGGCGGACGAGATGGACCTCGCCTTCGCCGAGGTCTTCGAGACGGCGACGTTCTACGCCCATTTCGACGTGGTGAAGGAGGGCGACGCTGACATTCCGCAGCTGACTGTCCGCGTCTGCGACAGCATCACCTGCGCGATGTTCGGCGCCGACGACTTGCTGACAACGCTCCAGCGGGAGCTTGCGTCGGACCGGGTCCGTGTCGTGCGTGCCCCATGCGTCGGCCTCTGCGACCACGCGCCCGCCGTCGAGGTCGGGCATAACTTCCTCCACAAGGCAGACTTGGCATCCGTGCGGGCGGCCGTCGAGGCCGGTGACACCCACGCCCATCTGCCCCAATACATCGACTACGACGCGTACTGGGCGACCGGCGGATACGCGACGCTGGACCGTCTCCGAGGCGGCGACCTTTCCATAGACGACATATTCCAGGTGCTCGACGACGGCGGCTTGCGTGGCCTCGGCGGCGCGGGTTTCCCAACGGGGCGCAAGTGGAGATCGGTGCGCGGCGAACCTGGGCCGCGGCTGATGGCGGTCAACGGCGACGAGGGTGAGCCTGGCACCTTCAAGGATCAGCTCTACCTTAACACCGACCCACACCGCTTCCTCGAAGGCATGCTGATTGGCGCCCACGTGGTCGAGGCCACGGACGTCTATATCTACCTTCGCGACGAGTATCCGATCTCCCGTGAGATCCTGACCCGAGAAATCGCCCGGCTTCCTACGGGCGGACCGCGCATCCATCTCCGCCGCGGGGCCGGGGCCTATATCTGCGGCGAGGAATCCTCACTGATCGAGTCGCTCGAAGGCAAGCGAGGGCTGCCACGGCATAAACCGCCCTTCCCGTTCCAAGTCGGTCTGTTCAATCGTCCGACCCTCATCAACAACATCGAGACGTTGTTCTGGGTGCGCGACCTGATCGAACGCGGCGCTGGCTGGTGGAAGAGCCATGGCCGTAACGACCGTGTCGGCCTGCGCTCCTATTCGGTGTCCGGACGCGTGAGGGAACCCGGTGTGAAGCTGGCGCCCGCCGGCCTCACCATCCAGGAACTCATCGATGAGCATTGCGGCGGCATGCTGGAGGGCCATACCTTCTCGGCCTACCTGCCGGGCGGCGCGTCCGGTGGTATCCTGCCGGCGTCGATGAACGACATCCCGCTCGATTTCGGCACACTTGAAAAATACGGCTGCTTCATCGGATCGGCGGCCGTCGTTGTCATGTCCGACCGGGACGACGTTCGGGGGGCCGCCCTGAACCTAATGCGATTCTTCGAGGACGAGAGTTGCGGGCAATGCACGCCCTGTCGCTCCGGCACCCAGAAGGCCCGCATCCTGATGGAGGATGGCATCTGGGACACCGAGCTTCTGGGGGAACTCGCCCAATGCATGCGCGACGCCTCGATCTGCGGGTTGGGCCAGGCGGCCTCGAACCCCCTGAGCAGCGTCATTCGGTTCTTCCCCGATCTTTTTCCTGCCCCCAAGGCGCTGGCTGCCGAATGATGGTCACGATTACCCTTTCCACGCGCAAGCCAGGAGCGGACGCATGAGCAACGCCCCCGAAACGCACGACGATACGTCCGTAAGGCACAAAATCCGGGCCGACGGCGCGCAGGATGCCGGCGGCCCTACGCAGGGGTCGAGCCCCGAGGCGGGCGGCGCCTATTCGCAAGGGGCGAAATCGGGGGGGCAGGCCGCCCCTGATCCGACCGGGACGTTCGGCTTGAGGGACGGCCCGGTCGCCCCGTCGTCGATTGCGTTCGAGCTCGATGGTCGGCAGGTCGAGGCTCAGCCCGGCGAAACCATCTGGGCGGTGGCCAAGCGGATCGGGACGCACATCCCGCACCTTTGCCACAAGCCCGACCCAGGCTACCGCCCGGACGGCAACTGCCGTGCTTGCATGGTCGAGATTGAGGGCGAGCGCGTGCTCGCCGCCTCGTGTAAGCGTACCCCCGCCATCGGCATGAAGGTGAAGTCGGCATCCGAGCGGGCGACCAAGGCCCGAGCGATGGTGCTCGAACTGCTCGTCGCCGACCAGCCGGAGCGCGAGACCTCGCACGATCCAACGTCGCATTTCTGGGTGCAGGCCGACTTCCTCGACGTCACGGAAAGCCGTTTCCCGGCGGCCGAGCGCTGGACCGGAGACTTCAGCCACCCTGCCATGAGCGTCAACCTCGACGCGTGCATCCAGTGCAATCTCTGTGTCCGGGCCTGCCGCGAGGTGCAGGTCAACGACGTTATCGGCATGGCCTACCGCTCCGCCGACGCCAAGGTCGTGTTCGACTTCGATGACCCCATGGGCGGCTCGACCTGCGTCGCCTGCGGCGAGTGCGTCCAGGCCTGCCCGACCGGCGCGCTGATGCCCTCGGCCTACCTCGATGCCGAACACAATACCCGGACGGTCTATCCCGACCGGGAGGTCACCTCGCTGTGCCCGTATTGTGGCGTCGGCTGCCAAGTCTCCTACAAGGTCAAGGACGAGCGGATCGTCTACGCCGAGGGTGTGGACGGGCCGGCGAACCATAACCGGCTCTGCGTGAAGGGGCGCTTCGGCTTCGACTACATCCACCACCCCCATCGCCTAACGGCACCGCTGATCCGACTCGACAATGTCCCGAAGGACGCCAACGACCAGGTCGATCCCGCCAATCCATGGACGCATTTTCGCGAGGCAACTTGGGATGAGGCGCTCGACCGGGCAGCCGGTGGGCTGACCAAGGTCCGCGACACGCACGGGCGCAAATCGCTCGCCGGATTCGGCTCCGCCAAGGGTTCGAACGAGGAAGCGTATCTCTTCCAGAAATTAGTCCGGCTCGGCTTCGGCTCGAACAACGTCGACCATTGCACACGCCTGTGCCACGCGTCCTCAGTTGCCGCACTGATGGAAGGCCTGAACTCCGGTGCCGTTACTGCACCATTCTCGGCGGCGCTGGACGCCGAGGTCATCATCGTGATCGGTGCCAACCCGACCGTGAACCACCCGGTCGCGGCGACCTTCCTGAAGAACGCCGTGAAGCAGCACGGCGCCAAGCTGATCGTGATGGACCCGCGTCGTCAGGTTTTGTCGCGGCATGCCTTTAAACACCTCGCCTTCAAGCCGGGCTCCGACGTCGCGATGCTGAATGCGATGCTCAACGTGATCGTCACGGAGCGGCTCTACGACGAGCAATACATCGCGGGTTACACCGAAAACTTCGAGGCGCTGAAGGAGAAGATCGTCGACTTTACGCCAGAGAAGATGGCTCCGGTCTGTGGCATCGACGCCAAGACCCTGCGCGAGGTCGCCCGCCTCTACGCAAGGGCTAAGTCCTCGATCATCTTCTGGGGCATGGGCGTCAGCCAGCACGTCCACGGTACCGACAACGCACGCTGTCTCATAGCGCTCGCGCTCATTACTGGGCAGATCGGGCGCCCAGGTACGGGGCTACACCCGCTCCGAGGCCAGAACAACGTCCAGGGCGCGTCTGACGCAGGCCTGATCCCGATGGTCTACCCGGACTACCAGTCCGTCGAGAAAGAGGCGGTACGCAAGCTCTTCGAGGAGTTCTGGGGGCAGTCCCTCGATCCGAACAATGGCCTGACCGTTGTCGAGATCATGCGCGCGATCCATGCGGGCGAAATCAAGGGCATGTTCGTTGAGGGTGAGAATCCGGCTATGTCGGACCCTGACCTCAACCACGCCCGTCACGCGCTGGCAATGCTCGACCACCTCGTCGTGCAGGACCTGTTCCTGACCGAAACCGCGTTCCACGCCGACGTTGTTCTGCCGGCTTCGGCCTTCGCCGAGAAGGCCGGCACTTTCACGAACACCGACCGTCGCGTTCAGATCGCCAAACCCGTGGTCTCGCCGCCGGGTGACGCTCGCCAGGATTGGTGGATCATTCAGGAACTCGCCAATCGGATGGGGCTTGTGTGGAATTACGGCGGGCCCGCCGACATCTTCGCCGAGATGGCGCAGGTGATGCCATCGTTCAACAACATCACCTGGGAGCGCCTGGAGCGAGAGGGCGCCGTGACCTACCCGGTCGACGCGCCAGACAAGCCCGGAAACGAGATCATCTTCTACGCCGGCTTCCCGACCGAGAGTGGCCGGGCCAAGATCGTACCGGCGGCCATCGTACCGCCTGACGAGGTGCCGGACGCAGAATACCCGATGGTGCTCTCTACCGGCCGGGTGCTGGAGCATTGGCATACCGGATCGATGACGCGGCGTGCGGGCGTCCTCGACGCACTCGAACCGGAGGCGGTCGCCTTTCTGGCACCAAAGGAGCTTTACCGACTCGGCCTCGAACCCGGCGATACGATGAGACTGGAAACGCGACGGGGCGCTGTCCACTTGAAGGTTCGATCCGACCGAGACGTACCAGTCGGCATGATCTTCATGCCGTTCTGTTACGCCGAGGCCGCGGCAAATCTTCTGACCAATCCGGCACTTGATCCGATGGGCAAGATTCCGGAGTTCAAGTTCTGTGCGGCTCGAGTATCTGCCGTCGGTGTAGCGCATATGGCGGCGGAATAGCTGCTGGGCAAACCTTCATGCGGGGCAACGGGGCCGCAACAGTCGCTGCGGCCCCGTTGCCCACCTTTAACATCGACATGATCCGGTCACGGTCGAGGCGGCACTCACCGATGACAAATTACACCGATGCTTTTTTGACCGCTCGATGCACTCGCGTCGGAGCGAACCTAAATGGGGGCCCGCTCACTCAGTGCGAGCGCGCCAGGCTCAGTCTCGACCCCTTTACTCGTCTCGCATCGATTCGAGACGTACGGGTTCGGCACTGTGACAGAGTCGCATAACGATGCTCTCGCAGGCGGTAGGAGATGACGTGCCCCCCGTTTCTTCATCCACCTGGAACTAGAGGCCGTCCTTTCGTTGGAGTTGACCCGCTTTGTGGTCCACGGCCTATGCAAGTTCTCGGGCTGTGACAGCTTGGTTGGCGAAGGCTCGGGGCGTCAAGCCGCCCAGGGCCGTGTGGGGTCGATCTTCGTTGTAGTGGCACCTCCAGTCCTCGATGCGCTCGCGGGCATCAGCCAGCGACAGGAACCACGANGTCCGAGAACTTGCTGCAAGTTCTCGGACAGTGACAGCTTGGTCGGCGAAGGCTCGGGGCGTCAAGCCGCCCAGGGCCGTGTGGGGTCGATCTTCGTTGTAGTGGCACCTCCAGTCCTCGATGCGCTCGCGGGCATCAGCCAGCGACAGGAACCACGAAGCGTTCAGGCATTCCACCCCCAGACGGCCGTTGAACGACTCGATGTAGGCGTTGTCGGTCGGCTTGCCCGGTCGGGAGAAGTCGATCTTGACCCCGTTCAGGTAGGCCCATTGGTCGAGCATGCGACCGGCAAACTCAGGTCCGTTGTCTACCCGTAGACTTTTCGGTCGACCTCGCGGCCTGACCAAAGCGTCGAGCGCCTCAGTTACCTGGTAGGCGCGGAAGTTGGCTCTCGGTGTGAGCGAGAGCGCCTCTCGCATGTGGCAATCGACGACGGTCAAGATCCGGAACGGACGTCCGTCGAAGATGCGGTCGGACATGAAGTCCATGGCCCAGACCTCGTTGGGGCTGGCGATCGCCGGTCGCCCCTGGCGATAGCGCCAAGCTCGCTTGCGCTTAGGCAGCTTGGCCCGGATCGACAGTCCCTCGTCGCGGTAGATCCGGTAGGTGCGCTTGTGGTTCACCTTCCAGCCCTCCCGTCGCAGCAGGATGTGTAGACGCCGGTAGCCGTAAAGCACCCGCACGGCGGCCAACGCCGCATGCGCAGTGCGACCTGAGGGTCCGAGCGCTTCCTCTAGCGCTGGGACGAACGGCCGAAGCCGGTAGCCAGACAGGCCCGCCGCTCGCCGCGAGGTCTTCGGTCACCTGCAGAAGGCATGTGTCCAGTCGTGAAACCTCCTTGGCTGCTGCGTCGATCCCATTCACGTCACGCTGACGGAGGCCAGGGGCGATCAGTCAGTATGCCCACCGGCACCGAGCAAATGGTGGATCTTGGCGGCGAGTGCATCGGTGGTGAAGGGCTTGCCGAGAAAGTTCACGCCCTCGTCGAGGCGGCCATGGTGAACGAAGGCATCGCGGGCATAGCCGGACGTGAACACGCGCCTGCGCTCGTGCTCGAAAGTGCCGACAATCGCTATGAGGTCGTCCTGACCACTGAAAAGCTCGGATTGCCCTATGAGGCAGCAGCCGTAGCAGCCGCCGCAAAACAGCTTCGTGAGTTTTATGGCGCAGAGCGCGGCCGCTACGGTTTGCGAATCCGGAAAGATGGGGTGCGACCTGAAGGACGCGAACGAGAGGCTGAGCCGTCTCCTGCCTACGCTCAGATCGTGGACGGTGCCGGTACCCTCTGCAGCCGCCTGAAATCCATGATCAAGAAATGGATCATAACGTTCATCAACCGCCTTGGACTAGGCGCTGGCTCGCGGTTAGGGTGCGGATGGCCTTCCGATGGAGTGCCTGAACCAGAGAATGCGCCGGTGTATTGGGCGCATCGCGCCGACATCCTCGCGCATTGGGAGGGACGCTGGCCCAATGCCTCCCGCGTCGACAGCCTGATCGCCCGGCGCATGCAGGCCAATGGGCATGCCGAAGCGGCTGTCGCCAATGTGATCACGGCATGTGCTCCGGCTGTCGATCGGCTGAGGCGATACGACTGGATCGCTTACGGCCTACGGGCGGCAGCCCACGCTTTTCACGATACCGAGGACACATGCTGGGCCTTCGACCGGTCCCCCACAATGCGGTGGCGCGAATTGGAGGAGGACGTGAAGGCACGAGCAGTAGCCAGGAAAATCGCTTCACCGCCGCCGATCGACGTCGTCATCCCGCCGTGGCCTAGAGGCGAGAAAGAGACGGGCAAAGCGAGACGCGCCGCACCAGCAGCCCAAGGCGCCGCAAATGGGCGCGGTGGTGGCTATGAGAGGTGATTCGGAATTGCGTGCCGCGAAGTTTGGTAGTGCAGCCTGAGGATCCCTGAATTTGTAGCCCACGCTAATTATTAGATGTCGATCTCCAGCGGTTCAATTGCCAAGCTCACCGTCGAAAGAAGCATATCGGTCGTGGCATTGTCGCGAGCTCGCGTTGCCATGCCGACGATGACGGTTCCGTAAAACTCAGCGAACATGCTCAAGAGAAGGGACGACGAGATCTGCTTCTCTGAAACTGCGCGTGCGAGCCTCCCGTGGATCGCACTCTAAATGCGATCACGATATTGCGCCGTCCAGGTGATCCGGCACGAAGCAGGCGCTGATCATCGCGATGCTGCGGCGTGAGGAAGGGGCCACACTCGCCGACCTGCTGGCTGCCACCGGCTGGCTCGCCCATTCGACGCGCGCCGCCCTGACCGGCTTGCGCAAGCGAGGGATGATCCTCACGAAGGGATGCGATGCCGAGGGTTGGACCGCCTATCGCCTGACCGACGATGCCACGACGGAGGCCCGGTGATGGCCGGCGTGATCAGCCCCGAGCTCAAGCGTGAGATCGAGGGGCTCGTCTCTCTCGATCTGGGCCACCTGCGCATTCGCTGGCGTCAGCATCTGCGAACGGCCACTCCCCCGCACCTGTCCCGAACCCTCATGGTGCGGCTCCTGGCCTATCGCATCCAGGCCAAAGCCCTGGGCGACCTCGATCGCGACAGCGCCCGGCTGCTCGATCGGATCGCGAAGGAACGCCTGCGCCGCCGCGCCGCCGCGCCGCCGCCGAACGCGCGGCTAAGCCGAAGGGACCGCCAGCGGCATCAAAAATCTGGCGACTAACCCTGTCACCCTAACTGCCAATGCCTCTATATTCGCCTCCCTGCGAAAAGAGGTTGCCCGACTGGGCACGGCCCTGGCCTCCACCGCGGACCGCGGAACCTATCGGGCGCAGCTCACCAGCCTCAATGCCTCGCTTGTCCAGCTTCACGGCGACTATCGGAAGGTGATCGCGCTCGGCATCTTCATGCTGGTCGCGGTACCGAACATCATTGGCGTCGGCGTGCCGAAATGGACACGGTTCCGGATCGGGCTGGCCTGGGCAAATGCGGTCGGCGTCGTCGCGGGATTGGTCGCTTTGTCGCCCGACCTACATTGGGTGGCTGAAGGACTTCGACCGGTGCTTTGCTAAGAAGCGGCCGGCCAGCGACCTCCGCCAACGCCCGGCACACCCCGTGCATGGCGCTGAGAGAGCTTGTCCTCCCTCATGCTCCTCTGAACAACTGACCCGCCCGGCTCACGCTGCGGCGGTTTTTTTCGTATGGTGCCCGCGACCCAAATACCTAAGTACTGGATTCCACTTTTCGCATAGGGGGTATGCTGCTAGGGAGGGGCTCCCAAAAAGAAGGGCAGCCCCGAAGAGCGACCCGAGTCTAGGGAGGAAACGTCAAAAAGGGCTGCTGAAACGCGACGCCATCGCGTTCCCGCAATGTGCCAATGCATCGAATGCTAGATGGCCTCAAGCCTCTGGCCTTGGAGACCGACCTTGCCCGCCCGGCTGACGCCGCGGCGGGTTTTTCGTTTGGATTGCCCTACCTCTGCAGTTCCACAACTGGAGGAAACCTCTTGCAGAATCGTATCGGCCGTTTGTGCCCCCTAATCGCAGGCCTTTCCCTGTGCATTCCGCTCGCATCGGAAGCGCTTGCTCAAGCAGCAGCGCCAGCGGCCAAGCCTGCTGCAATGGCGGCACAAGATCCGGCGACGCTAAAGGTGGCACGTGAGGTCGTGACCCAGATGCAGGGGGATCGCGCGACTACGCTATCCTCAATGGCCGCCCCCATGGCCGGCATGATGCAACAGATGGGAATCAAGGAAGCTGATCGGGCTCAGGTCATCGTTCAAGAGGCCGTACTTCCAATGTTGACGGCCCATTACGACGAGCTCCTCGATATCCAGGCACGCAGCTTCGCAGGTGTCCTCAGCAAAGAGGATCTGCAGGCGGTGGGGACGTTCTATGCCTCTCCGGCTGGCCGCCGCCTTGCCGCAGCACAACCCCA
The DNA here is from genome assembly GCF_001422815.1 of Methylobacterium sp. Leaf91. Lineage (GTDB taxonomy): Bacteria > Pseudomonadota > Alphaproteobacteria > Rhizobiales > Beijerinckiaceae > Methylobacterium. Next base: position 219,978 of record NZ_LMMP01000052.1, read on the forward strand.
GCTAGTTCAGGCTCAGATGGCCGGCACGACACAGTGGATGCAGGGCCTGATGCCCGAGATGCAGACGAAGATCGTGCAGATCATCAAAGCGAAGGGATGGGGGCCTGGCGACAAGCCCAAATAATGGCTCTCGTTAGGGCTATAGTGCTCTGAGTAATCATGACCCGTCGGCTGAGGCCGCGCGGGGGCTTTTCATGCGGCACTGGTCCACCCGACGCGCTACCCCGTGTGCCGGTCGTCCCGAGAGCACAATATGACTCCGCCCGGCGAAAGCCGGAGCGGGGTATTTTCTTTCGATTCGGTCCATGCCTTTCCGGCGGTCGGTCTTCTTGATAGAAAAGCACCGTGAATTCACAAGATTCACCTCGGTCGGGGCCTTGGCATTTGACAATCGCCGCGACTGCTTTCGGGAAGCATTAGGCCGATGACTGAGCAAACCCCACCGGTCCGTTCACCTGATGCTGAAGCGAAGCGCGCGAGTTCAGGCAATTAAGGAAGGACGAGCCAAAATTCGCGCAGCATTGCGTAAAGCGAAGCGCGCGGACGAGGAAGCTCAGAACGAGTGTAACTCGGACGGGACTTAGCTATTTACGGCCCGATCGGGGCGTGCAGATGAATTTCTGCAAGAACGGTTATTGACCCGCCCGGCTCACGCCGCGGGTGGTTTTTGGTTTTGACTAGGGCGCCTTAAACTGTCGTGCCGCTCTCTTGACGGTAAGGCGGCGAATTGCGGTGAGTTGCGATTCAGACGTGCCGGTAGTCGAGGTCGTCCCTTCAGCGGCAACCTCTCGCAAGATCACCTCGAAACTCTCCCTCGAAACACCGAGGCTCTCGGCTAATGCCTTAAAGGCGTGAAGTGCCGCGATGTAAGCGGCGTGTTTCAACTCTTCGTCGTATCCGGTCACCATCCGTTCAGTGCAGTAGCAGCCGGCTCTTAATTTTTCTCCTCAAGCCCCGCCGCTGTCATGGCGCGCCGGGCTTTTTGTTCTCGCCGCCTGGAACGCCTGCCCTAAGGGTCGGCCTGGGCGGGGCTGCCTGCAAATTTGATTGGTTGGCACAAGCGTACGCGTCCGGTGATGGCCGCGGTCGACAGCATCGCGCACTCGGCTGAAGCCTGACCTTAATGCTGGCGTCAAGGTCAGCGGGTCGGGGCGATGCGGCTCGAGGTGCTTGAGGGGGCCGAACGACGGCGCCGCTGGTCGTTCGAGGACAAGGTGCGGATCGTCGAAGCCTCGTACGAGGCCGGGGTGTCGGTGTGTTCGGTGGCGCGCCGGCACGGGATCGCCCAGGGCCTGCTGTTCACGTGGCGACGCCAGGCTCGGGAAGGCCGTTTGGGCGGGGATGAGCAGGCCCCGGTCTTCGTGCCCGTCGCGATCACCCCGGAGCCGTCGCCGGCGGTTCCAGTTCTGCAGTCGGATGATCTTGATGTTGCGGCCCACCCCCGTCGAGCGCGGCGCAAGACCGGGATCATGGAGATCGATCTCGGTGGTGGTCGGCGTCTCAAGGTCGACCGGGACGTCGATGCCGCGGCACTGCGTCGGGTGCTCGATGCCCTGGAGGGCCGATGATCCCGCTGCCGGCCAACGTTCGGGTCTGGCTGGCCACCGGCCACACCGACATGCGCAAGGGCTTTTCCAGCTTGGGGATGATCGTCCAGGAAACGCTCAAGCGCGATCCCCACTCCGGACACCTGTTCGTCTTCCGCGGCCGGCGCGGTGACCTGATCAAGGTGATCTGGCACGATGGCCAGGGCGCGTGCCTGTACACCAAGCGGCTCGACCGCGGCCGCTTCCTGTGGCCGTCGGTGGCGGACGGAGCCGTGACGATCTCGACGGCGCAGCTCGGCTACCTGCTCTCGGGCATCGACTGGCGGATGCCGCGGACAAGCTGGCGTCCGAGCGCCGTCGGCTGAGGATAACGCGTTACAGAGGCTGAGGAATATGCTCTTCTCAGTGTGTGCCGAACGCGCCTGAGCCCCCGCCGCTTCCCACCGATCTCGCTGCCGCTCACGCCATGATCCTGGCCGAGCGAGCGGCGCGGCTCGTGTCCGAGATCGCGGTCGAACGGCTCAAGCTGGAGGTCGCCCGGCTGCGACGGGAGCGCTCTGGGCCTCCTCGGAACGCAGCGCCCGGATCGACCAGCTCGAACTGACGTTGGAGGATCTGGAGGAGACGCTCGCCGAGACGGAGGCGCAAGCGGCTGAGCCCGAGCCGCATACCACCCCGACCTCTTCCCAGCGCAAGCCCGCTCGTAGGCTCTTGCCCGAGCATCTGCCGCGCGAGCGCATTCTCCATCCCAGCCCGACGACCTGCGCCTGCTGTGGCGGGGCACGCCTGCGCCCTCTCGGCGAAGACGTCACCGAGACTCTGGAGCGGATCCCGGCGCGCTGGGTCGTGATCCAGCACGTGCGCGAGCGCTTCTCCTGCCGCGACTGCGAGACCATCGCGCAGAACCCGGCCCCCTTCCATCCGATCCCGCGGGGGCGGGCCGGGCCGAACCTCCTGGCCGAGGTGATGATGGCCAAGTTCGGCCTGCATCTGCCGCTGCATCGCCAGAGCCAGCGCTTCGCCCATGAAGGCGTGCCGGTCGACGTCTCGACGTTGGCTGGCTGGGTCGGAGCCGTCACCACCGCCCTGTCGCCCCTAGTCTCTCGGATCGAGGCCCATGTCCGGGGAGCCGACCGCCTCCATCTCGACGATACGCCGGTGCCGGTCCTGGCCAAGGGGAAGACCCGCACCGGCCGGCTCTGGACGGTGGTGCGCGACGACCGCCCCTTCGGTGGACCCGAGCCGCCGGCCGCGGCCTACTTCTACTCCCCCGACCGCTCCGGCGCGCATGCCGAGACTTGGCTCGGCGACTTCCACGGCATCGTGCAGGCGGACGCCTTCTCGGGGTTCGGCCGGCTGTACGACCCAGGCCGCAAGCCGGGTCCGATCCGCGAGGCGGCCTGCTGGGCCCATGCCCGACGCAAGTTCTTCGAGCTGGCCGATCTAAAGAAGGCTCCGATCGCCATCGAGGCCGTGACGCGGATCGATGCGATCTTCGCCATCGAGCGCGCCGCCAACGGTCTTGCCCCCGATGAGCGCCGCGCGCACCGAAGCATTCGCTCGGCCGCCCTCGTTGCCGACCTGGAGGCGTGGCTGCGGGAGAACCGCGCCAAGCTCTCGGCCAAGGCTCCCACGGCAGCGGCGATCGACTACCTGCTCAAGCGCTGGACCGCCTTCGCCCGGTTCCTCGACGACGGACGGATCTGCCTGTCGAACAATGCTGCCGAACGCTCCATCCGTCCCATCGCGGTGGGCCGCCGCAACTGGACCTTCGCCGGATCGGATGCGGGCGGTCATCGTACCGCTGCCCTCTACAAGCTGATCGAAACCGCCAAGCTCAATCGCATCGACCCCCAGGCCTGGCTCGCCGACGTGCTCACGCGGCTACCCGACCATCCCGCCAGGCGTATCGACGATCTGCTGCCGTGGAACTGGACCCAGCCTCAGCGCCGGCAGATCGCCGCCTGACACCCCGCCGGGACCACGAACGCGGCCTTCACCGAAGGCGTACGCACAAGCGATGCCATAACTAGATTGAAATATTGTATTCACTTTTGAAACCTAGATGATCCGTCTGCCGTACCAGCGCGCATGATGAATGCGAAAGCACGCCCGAGGCCCGTCCCTTTCTTATCGGTTACAGCTAGTCGCCTCTATGCCGCTGACGAAGCCTGGGCAACAGAGCTAGCGGCACGGTTTGGTGACGAGATGGTCAATGCAATCTCGGCCCAAACAGAGGGCCGTGGGGAAGAGGGAACCAGACTTCGCGCGCTTTACGATGCCCGAAGCCGTGCCCTGAGTGATTGGCAGCGCGTCCGAGGTCTGAGGTAGCGTTACGAACGCCCCTTTACCAATCAACTTCCCAATCTCAGCGTCTCAGCATTACGCCCGGCCGCCGGTCGTTCAGGAACGCGCTTAAGCCCTCGTTAACCATTCCCCCGGCATCTTTCGGACTACACCCGGAGGCCACCATGACGCTCACCGTTTTCGATCCGATCTCGGGCAAGCTGGTGACGATCGAGGTGCCGGTCAGGAAGCCATGTCCCAGACCCTCTACCGCATTGGACCTGACGAGCATCACCTAATCCAGGCTGGCGAGGTCGTCGGCAATCTGGCGCGAGAGGAAGGCAAGTCGAGTTGGCGGGTGTCGCTGCTTGAGGACGCCGGGACGATCCGGCAGCGTCTTTTCAGATCGTTCGACGCGGCGTTGGAATGGCTGGGCCTGCCCGCTCTGGCTGAGCCGGTCTAAGGTTATCCGGGAACTGATGGTGAAAACGCTTGCTGCTGAGCGAGCGGACAAGTCCAAGATTTGATAGTTGAAGCAAAGAAGTATGGCCCGGACGGATTGCGGCACGCCACTCGTTTGCGTTCTCAAACCGGAACGAAGGACACGGTAAGTCTACCCCCATCCCACGTGAGGCCAGTCATCGAGCTTCTGAACCGCCTTTAGAGAGGCGCCAGAAACCAGACAAGCGGGGAGGACATTAATTGAACGTTGACGCTAAATCTGAGGTATTGATTCAGCCTGTCGCCTTAGGCGTAAGCGCCGTACCGCTCCAAAGTGTATGTATGTCATGCCGCTTATCCGCAACCCTCTTAAAAAGCTACGCATTGCGTCGAAGCGTGATCTTCAATTTTATATGATCCGAACGACAGCCTTCTGCATTGGCGTCGCGCTTCTCTTCGATGTGGTTCAGCAGCTTGTATTTTTTCAGAGCTGGACATCCGCAGTTCGGTCTTGGGTCATCACCGTTGTAGTTGTAATCGTCGTTGCCGCTCCCGTCACTAGAGCTATCGGCAAAGCGCACTTAGCACTTTTCAGGGCAAGCCAGACTGACCCGTTAACTGGGCTGCTAAATCGGCGGGCCCTTCTCGAAGATGTTGAGGAGCGCTCGACGCTGATGGCACTTATGATCGTCGATATAGATCATTTTAAATCAGTGAACGATAATCACGGCCATTTGGTCGGCGATCAAGTTCTTCGTGTCGTAGCCGAAATTATGCAGCGCGAGCTCGGCGCCATTGGACGAATTGGGCGACTTGGAGGCGAAGAGTTCGCGCTGATCACCGACGGTTGCTACGAACGAAGCCTGCTTCAGCGACTTGACGAATTTCGGGAAACCATAGCTCGAACACTCGTCCATGCTGGCTCGGCCGTCGTATCAGTTACCATCTCAGCAGGTGTTGCAACCCGCACGCCAGATCAGCCCTTTCAGGCGCTATTCATTGAAGCAGATCAGGCACTCTATCGTGCCAAGGCGGCGGGCCGTAACCGCATCGTGGTCGCGCCCACTAAAAACTTTACAAGTGACGACGGGCATCAAAAGCAGTTGGCGTCAATCCGCTGACCGGTAGTGAAGATTGGAAATCTTCCGATCAAATCTGATCGTGTTTTGCGCGCCTCCGCTCCAAGATTACGTGGTACCGATGAACAGCGCTTGGTGCTCTGCAGGCGGAAGGGCATGGGCCAAATGCCGTGTGCATCAACGGTATTGTCGCCTCTTCTCACGCATGCGCCGTTGGCAGCTCTGATATCTGTGTCGTGTAGCGCGGGCTCCGCATCTCGAACTTCGTCGACCAGGTCCGCTTCGTTTCCAGGCCCGCCCGGGCCGGCACGACGGCACCGAGCCCAAAGCGCCGATTGCACTCGTCCATCGCGGCCATCAACGGAGCGCTGCGCTCACGGTCGAGCTGGCCGATCAGGGCGCGCTGGGATTCCTCCAACAGCTTGAGGTCGGTGGTGATGACGCCAGCCTTGCTGTAGCGCCACGGCCGGTCGCCTGGTGCCTCGCGCCAAGTGCGGGTCACACCCTCGAGCGCCGCTTTGATCAGCGCCAATGTGTCGTTCGTCGCCTCCGGTAACGTGACAGTCGTCGAGACCGAGCGCATCGGGTCGCCGCGGTCGTGCTCGGAGGTGTGGTAGAAAACCGAGACGTGGTTCGTGCCGAGCCCACCCCGGCGCAGTTTCTCACCCAATCGGGTCGCGTGAGCGGACACCGCCTGCTCCATCGTGGCTCGGTCCTCGATCCGGCTGGAGAACGAGCGCGTCACGGCACACCCCTTCCGTTGGGCCGGCATCAGTTCGAGCGGCAGGCAGCACACGCCGCGCAGCTCATGGATGATGCGCTCGCCAACCACCGTCATCGCCTTACGGACCGGACGCGGGTCGAGGTCGCGCAGATCGGCGATGGAATCGACGCCCATGGCTTCTAGCTTCGCCAGCGAGGCCCGGCCGATCCCCCAGACCTCGCCGACGTGGATGCGACAGAGCCAAGCCGCCCGCTCGTCCTCGTCCGAGAGGTCACACACCCCGCCGAGATCCGGAATCGTCTTGGCGATGTGGTTGGCGAGCTTGNTGGATGCGACAGAGCCAAGCCGCCCGCTCGTCCTCGTCCGAGAGGTCACACACCCCGCCGAGATCCGGAATCGTCTTGGCGATGTGGTTGGCGAGCTTGGCCAGCGTCTTCGTTGGCCCAATCCCCACGCATGTCGGAATGCCGGTCCAGGCGCGCACCGTCGCACGCAGGTCACGCGCGAGCTCGACGCGCCGATCCTCGCGCACGTCCGACAGATCGAGGAAGCTCTCATCGATGGAATAGATCTCCACAGCCGGCGAGAAGTCGCGATAGACCGCGTTCGCCCTGGCGCTCATGTCGCCATAGAGCGTGTAGTTCGACGAGAACGCCCGCACGCCCTCGCGCTTGCACAGGTCGCGGATCTTGAACCAGGGCTCGCCCATCTTGATCCCGAGCGCTTTGGCCTCGGCGGTGCGGGCCACCGCGCAGCCATCGTTGTTGGACAGCACGATTACCGGGACGCGGGCGAGCTTCGGGTCGAACACCCGCTCGCAGGAGCAATAGAAGCTGTTGCCGTCGATCAGCGCGATGGCACGGCTCATCGAACCAGGCCGGCCCGGGCGATGTGCCAGCGAATCGAAAACCGTACGACGCCCCAGATCTCGGCCTCGCCGCTCTCCTCAACCGCGAAGGCCGGCAGGTCCGGGTTCTCGAACGAGAGCCGCGCCACGTTCCCGTCCACGAGGAAACGCTTGATCGACATCTGGCCATCGATGGCAGCGACCACGACGCTATCGTGCACAGCATTGAGGCTCCGATCCACGACGGCAAGATCGCGGTCGAAGATGCCGGCGCCGCGCATGGAATCTCCGGAGATGTTCCAGGCGAACGTAGCCGGCGGGTTCGGTGCGAGCCACCGCGGCAGTTCGAGCGAGCCTTCGAGGAAATCGTCAGCAGGCGAGGGAAAGCCAGCGCAGAGTGTCGGCCCCATGATGGGGATGTGGACAACGTCGGTACCGCCCGGCGTCAGCTCGTCGATTCGATAGACGCCCATGGCCCTCTCCGTTAGAACAAAAAGAGAACAAACAGGCTGGCGGTTCCAGGTCAATCTTAGCCGTATGCGGCCTATTCGAGCCTGTGGAGAGCTGTGGATGGCGCGCCAGACATATCGATTTCACTGCACCGACGGACACACCGCGATCATCGACGAGACGGGTGTGAAGCTGCCGAACACCGGCCTGCTCTGGCACCACGCGGAGCGCGCGGCTTGGCGGGTGATGGAGCTGACCGGGCGCAATCTCGACTGGTCGGATTGGGTCGTCGACGTTCACGATGGCGCCGGCCGGCACGTGATGACCCTTGGATTTATGGACGTGCTCAACGTCCCGATGGCGGCGTGAGAATAGGCGAGATGGGGTAGTGGGTCAGTTTAAAAACTGAAGGCTCGCCGGCATCTCAGGTGCTGCTGTTTCTGTTTGGGCCACGGATAATCTTTGCAGACCCAACACAAGTAAATGCAGGGCATCAAAGGCCAATGCAGCAATTCAGCCTTGAGCTTTTCCCCCAGCAATCCAGCGATCGGCACGATATGCCCTCGCTCTTAATCTGCTATGGGAAGTTAATGGCGCAAATTATTAACCTGAGCAGTAGGTATATCCCTCTGTCAGATCCCGAGCGCGTCCGCCATTCGGTTCGACTGGTGCAGGAGATGAAAGCCGAGATCGCCCGAAGCCGTGCCCTTCTGAGCGAAACGAAGGAAATCCTCCGCAAAATGCCGGATCTAAGGCCGAACTTCGACTAGCGCCAGCCTCAATCAACCGGCGAAAATCTCTCGATAAAGCGCAAGCCGTCCCAAAGCTCGACGGTCTCATCGCCCACCATCGCTTTAGCTTGCTGAACGGCGCGCTCCTCATTGTCGGCTGCGAGCCGCATCGCGTTCACGACCGTCCCGCTCTTGGCTACCACGATGGCACGGTAAACCGCCGATTGCCGATCACCTAAACCGCTAAGATGGAGTTGAGCTGAGCCCGACACGGCTTTGCTCCTTCTATGGCGGGAGCATTCTAATCTCAGCAGTCGCCGCCTGATTCGCTAGCTGATTAGAAACGATATCAACGACCCAATACGGTCGCAGCCACATATGTCAAATTGTGGCAAGATTAGGAACTTCTCATAATTTGGCCCTTTCTGGTCTAAGCAGTTCTGTATGAACCCAGACAGAAACCCTAGCTGGAGATGCGCGGTTGGCCTAGCAAACCGAACAGGGAGAGCCTATGCCCCGCTACTTCTTTGATCTCCACATCGACGGCAAAGCCCAGCGTGATGATACGGGGGTGATTTTGGAGACGATGGCGGAGGTGCGTAGGGCAGCACAGAAGCTCCTGCCCGCGATCGGATACGAGGAAATCCCCGCAGATGGAGATCGCATGTCGATTGTCGTCTTTGTGACAGATATGGATAGTCGTCCTGTCTACTCCGCTACGTTAAGCTATTCGGGGCTTTCGCTGCTGAGGTAGCACGCTCCCCTTGGTGCATTTGCTCTATAAGACTGATTTTACAACAGGACGTACGAACCACCGATCAAAAAAACTAATCAAATGACAAATTTTCGAAGCTTGAAATTCCGGTCGACACGTTGTCACATGCCTTTTCCTCAGCAATCTTGGCCGACCTGGGGAAAGGCGGCTCGCTGCCAACGCATCATTCGGTGCATTTCTAATTGAGGTGTAGGGGTAGGCGAGGAAGGAAGACTCCATGCCGTGCGGAACGACCCTGCTAAAGCGCTCTGCGATCCTGGCCTTTGCCGTGGGATGCTTGTGGCTGCCCACTGGCACCGCTTCGTCCCAACCGTCATCAAGCGTGTCAGACGCTGATCGGGAGAAGCGGATGGAGGCCATGCACCAAGAGCAAGTGGAGAATTCGGCCAGCCAGGCAAAGAAGGACAAGGACCGCGACGCCCGCACCGACCGTCTATCGAAGTCCGTTTGTATCGGATGCGGCGGTGGCGTCGTGCCGTTCGATCCGTCTGGGCGCGCTGCGAAGAAGGAGCCACGCAAGGCTCGGGCAGTGAAGCCCCGGCGTATTGATCCAGCACAAGCGGGTGGCGAAGGCGGCGATTGACGAGCCCGACCACCCGGCGAGCCTCCGCCGAGTTGCCTCACGGATCAGATCGAACTCTCGCACAGTGACAGTCCATGGCAAAGCTAGCTTTCAATTTGATGCTGGAGGAGCCGCGTGAGACATACATTGTCACCAGCGCGGCCCTGATCGTCGGAAGGATCGATTGTATTCAAGCCGAACCTGTGGCGGACCAGCAGTGGGCATGGGCGATGCACCTCGATATTGGTGTGGCACCGTTCCGGCGAGGCGGAAACGCTGGCTCTGCCGACGAAGCGGCATTCAAGATGCGTGAGGCTTGGGAGGATTGGAAGGTCTGGGCCGGGTTGCGGGATGTCGAGGGAGCCGAATGCACCATGGCAGCGACCGTTCAGATGACCCTCAAATCGTTGACGTAGAGCATCGCATTCGTTGTCCGGCCCATTGCCGCAGCCAATTCGGATACTGGGCGACCCAAATAGGGGCGTAGCCTCGTGCACACCAACAGCAGGCCCTCTCATGGATGCTAGCGAGAGGTTCTGTCGCATCCCCCTCGCGCCGTTCTTGGCGTTGGCTGCTGCCGAACAAGGCGACCCTCGTGGCAGCGAATGACAATGTCACTAGCTACACCCTGAAACCCGCTTTCGCGGCGAAGGTTGGCGACCACATCAAGCTCGCGGTGGAAGCCGAGAACGGGACCAACTTCAAGATCGTGGCGACCGCCGAGCAGTTCGACGCGCTCAAAAGCGATCTACAAAGCATCCTTGCCGAGGGCGACGCAAAGGCCGAAGCTACGGAGTAGCGGATTAGGCATGCTCATTGATCGTTAACCATATGATCCCCACATGAGGGCTAGGTCGATCGCGACCCACGTCGCTTGATCGGAGACGGCCACGATGCCGGGACAGGGTGACGCCGGATGTACGCGCACCTTGGCTCGGTGTCCGTGGCCGTTAGCTTTTCGGGTAGCTGCTATTCTCGATGCAGTTCGACCTTCTCCCGCTTTCCTCTGTCCAACCGCGGGTAGGGCCTAGCATGCGCCCGGCGCCCTTCAAGGCTCGTCAGGCAGCGACAGCAGCCTTGCGTGGCCGCCCGGCCTTCTTGGGCTTCTCAGGGGCCGGAGCGGCCTCTTCAACGACGGCCTTTTCAGGAGCGGCTATCTTCGCGTTGGCTGCACCCTTGCGCTGCTGCCCAAGGCCAAGGGACCGAGCAAGCTCCGAGCGCTGCGCCGAATAGCTTGCGGAGGTCATGGGATAGTCGGCGTGTAGGCCATGCTTCGCACGGTAAGCCTCAGGGCTCAGCCCGCGGAGCGTTAGATGCCGGCGCAGCGTCTTGTAGGGCTTGCCATCCTCGAAGCTGATGAGGTGGTCTGGCGTGATCGACTTCTTGATCTGTGCCGGCGTCGCCTTCTCGATCTTGTCCACCTCCGGCGCGCTAGATCCACCGCTGGTAAGGCCGCTGATGGCGGCGTGCACGCTGCTCAGCAAGTCGGCCAATGATCCTACCGGAACCGAGTTGTTGGAGACGTAGGCGGCGACGATGTCAGCCGTAAGCTCGATATGGCTGGTCGGCAGTTCGGGAGTCTGATCTGTCATATCGTTGTTCTCAAGAGGAGCCGTGGAACCCCCATAGAGCAATGTTTCGAGGCGTTCTCAATAGCATTATTATCGGATAGAGAAATAGATAGGTGATATAAACGCTCTTCGAAGCCAGCCGTGCCGACCTGGAATGAGAAGCAATAGGCCATCGATGACGCACGAACTCCCGCCCTGGCGCGAGATCATGACGGATGACTATGCACCCTGCCTTTTCACGGATCTGGGGGCTTCGGAAGCTTGGATCGCTTCTTCGGAAACCCTCAGGGTCCTATTGGTTCGCAAGCATGAGGGGGAATTCCGCCTGCGCCTGGTCCTTCGAGAGGGTGTCGATCTGAGATGGGGCCAACCGCAGACCCGAGCTGGAGGTGGGATTACGCCCATGCGCCAGAGCTCGCCCTCGACGCTACTGAGGTTTGGATCAAGCGGGCCGATGGCCGACGCGAGCGTGTGAATCAGACGGAGACGCGACCGCACCCTTGAGGAGGAGCAATAATTCAACGATCTGGTGGAAATTGTTGCCGTGATTGCCGGGGCAGGATACGGCCAGCGTCATGTCCAAGCTTGTCGCTCTC